>NZ_JAPDOG010000028.1 GCF_026013545.1 Defluviimonas salinarum
TACGGCAGAAGATGCTCCGCCGGGATCCCCAGCTTCTCTCCAATCTCCATGATCGGACGCTTCTGCGCCTCGCGCGCAATCTCAATATCCGTCTTGAACGCCATCTTCTCTGTCTCTCCTTCGGGCCCGGGTCGGGACGTCGCCCCGGCTATAGCGGCGAGGGCCGATACGAAACGGACCGATTGCGACCAATCCTCCGCCGGAATCGCCAGCGCCGGCCCGCGTCTGTTTCTCATCGGAAACTTCGGCATGCAATGGGACACTTTGCGCGGTGGCGCCGCAGCCGGCTCAGCGCGTCAGCGTGAAGAAAAGCCGACGGAACGGGAACAGGACCGAGCCGTCGGACTCGACCGGATAGGCGGCGGCAAGCCCCTGGTCGTAGCGGCGGATGAAATTCTCGGCCTCGGTGGCACTCAGCGCCTCGAGATAGGGCCGCATCGCGGTCGCCTGTGTGAAGCGGCGGACGGGATGGCCCTCCGGCGCGGGATCGAGGCGCTGGACATAATCGGTTTCCCAGACATCGACCCGGCCGAGTTCCGAGAGCATGCGGTGATACTCGACCGGCGGCCCCACCGGCGCCTTCCAGGAGGCGAGGTCGAAGCGGTCGGGAAACATCTCGGCGGCGAAGTCGCGCAGGAATCGGTGCGACGGCGCGCCGTACTGGCGTGGCATCTGGACAGCGAGCATGCCCCTCGGCGCGAGGCAGGCCGCGAGGCGCGGCATGAGCGCATCGTGACCCGGCAGCCAGTGCAGCGCGGCGTTCGAGAAGATCAGCGCCGGCGGCGTCTCCGGCGACCACACGGCCGCGTCGACCTCGATCAGCCGGTCGTAGCAGCCCGCGCCCCGCGCCGCCTTGAGCATCGCCGGCGAGGCGTCGACACCGTGGATACGCCGGCGGTCACCGAAGCGCGCGGCCAGCGCCGCGCCGGCGGCGCCGCTGCCGCAGCCGAGATCGACGATGTCGCCCGCGGGCAGATCGCGGACCTGCGCCAGAAGGTCGAGCGCGGGCCTCAGGCGCAGGTCACCGAACTGCGCGTAGGCTTCCGGGTTCCAGTCGCTGCGCCCTGGCATGGTGGCCTCCTCCGCGCGCGCCGCTCCCGTCGCCTCAGGCCGAGGGTTCCGGCTCAAGTCCGCCTTTCGGCTCCTTCGGCTTCTTCGTCTTCGGAATCGCCGTCAGGGACGGCACCGCGCTGCCCTTGTCGGAACTGTCATCGTCGTCGTCGCCGGTCTTCGGCGCATCGCCGCGGATCACCCGCATCATGTCCTCACCGGTCAGCGTCTCGTATTCCAGAAGCCCCTGGGCGAGGTTTTCCATCTCCTGCCAGTTGTCCTTGAGGATCGTCTTGGCCCGGTCATAGGCCTCGTCCACCAGCCGCCGAACCTCCTGATCGATGATCTCGCGGCTCTCCTCGGAGGCGTTGAAATGCGACTGGCTGCCGAGGAAGCTCTCCTGGGTCGAGGTGTAATTGATGTTGCCGAGCTTGTCGGACATGCCCCACTGGCTGACCATCGCGGTGGCGAGGTTGGTGACGTGCTGGATGTCCGAATAGGCGCCGTTGGTGACGTTCTCGGGACCGAAGACCAGTTCCTCCGCCGCCTTGCCGCCCATCGCCGAGGCGAGCTTCGACAGCGCCGCCTCGCGCGTCAGCGAGAGCTTGTCGCGCTCCGGCAGGTAGAAGGTCACGCCGAGCGCGCGGCCGCGCGGGATGATCGTCACCTTGTGAACCGGATCATGCTGCGGCACATGGATGCCGACGATCGCGTGGCCAGCCTCGTGATAGGCGGTCAGCTTCTTCTCGTCTTCGGTCATGACCATGGACCGCCGCTCGGGGCCCATCATGACCTTGTCCTTGGCCTTCTCGAAATCGTCGAGCGTCACGAAGCGCTTGCCAATCCGGGCGGCCAGGAGTGCCGCCTCGTTCACGAGGTTGGCGAGGTCCGCGCCCGAGAAGCCGGGCGTGCCGCGCGCGATGATGCGCAGGTCGACATCGGGGCCCAGCGGCACCTTTCGGGCATGGACGCCAAGGATCTTCTCGCGGCCCTTGATGTCGGGGTTCGGCACCTGAACCTGACGGTCGAAGCGGCCCGGACGCAGAAGTGCGGGATCGAGAACGTCGGGCCGGTTGGTGGCCGCGACGATGATGATGCCTTCATTGGCCTCGAACCCGTCCATCTCGACCAGCAGCTGGTTCAGCGTCTGCTCGCGTTCGTCGTTACCGCCGCCATAACCGACGCCACGGCTGCGGCCCACGGCGTCGATCTCGTCGATGAAGACGATGCAGGGCGCGTTCTTCTTGGCCTGTTCGAACATGTCGCGCACGCGGCTCGCGCCGACGCCCACGAACATCTCGACAAAGTCGGACCCCGAGATGGTGAAGAAGGGCACGCCCGCCTCACCCGCGATGGCGCGGGCCAGCAGCGTCTTACCGGTGCCCGGAGGGCCGACCAGCAGCGCGCCTTTCGGAATCTTGCCGCCGAGGCGCGAGAACTTTTGCGGGTTGCGCAGGAACTCGACGATCTCCTCGAGCTCCTCCTTGGCCTCGTCGATGCCGGCGACGTCGTCGAAGGTCACGCGGCCGTGCTTTTCGGTCAGGAGCTTGGCGCGCGACTTGCCGAAACCCATCGCACCGCCGCGACCACCGCCCTGCATCCGGTTCATGAAGAAGATCCAGATGCCGATGAGGACGAGGAACGGTAGCCACAGCGACAGCACCGAGAAGAAACCCGACTGCTGCTGGCGCTCGGCCTTCACGCTCACGCCCTTGGCGATCAGCGTGTCGATCAGGGTCTCGTTCAGGACCTCGCCCTCGGGCTTGATCGTCACCCAGTTCTGACCGTCGCGGGTCTGCACCTGCACCTGCTCGCCATCGATGACGACGGCACCGACCTCGCCGGAATCGACCTTCTGGATGAAGTCCGAATAGCTCAGCGTGCGCGAGTTCATCGTGGTCTGGCCGTTACCGAACAGGTTGAACAGCGCCAGGATCAACAAAAACAGCACGACCCAGAAGGCGATGTTTCTCGCGTTACCCAAGGGGAGATCCTCCAAACGAATTCCGACCGCGACGGCGGGCGGCGCGGACTTGCTTCTAAAATAGAGATATGCGGGCCGGGTTCAATGCGCGATGAGGAAAGAGCCGAAGCTTATGACGATTTCCGCCGTCCAGCCCTCAGCGCGCCCGGCCAGCGGCGCCGCGACGAGCGTGTCGCCGCGCCAGATCGCCGGCGTGACCACGAGCGCCGCGCGCGAATGCCCGGTTTCGCGCCAATCCGGGCATTGCGCGAGCCCTTCGGCGCCAAGTGCCCGCACGGTCAGACCGGATTCGTGCGGCCCCCGCATCCGCCAGCGGCCATCCCAGAGCCCGTCGGTTCCCGACTCGAGCCCGGCGATCGCTCTCGGTTCGCGGGTGACGGCGATCTCGTCCTCGGTGACCCGGATGCTGCACCCACCAAGCGTTACAGCGTTCAGGTCGCGAATCGCGCAGAGAACGCGGTCGACCGCTTCTGACCGTGGCGGATAGTCGGCCCGCGCCACCCAGAGCAGCGCGCCGACCAGAAAACGCCGCGCGACCTCGGGGGAAAGGCCGCGAAGAAAAACCTCGCGGGGGATGCGAACGGCGCCCGCCGCGGTCCGGGCATGGGCCGCGGCCGCCTCGGCCGTCACCTGCACCAGCGCCGCCCGCGCCTGCCCCAGCCGCTCGGCAACCGTGCAGAGCGTATCAGCGGTGATCCCGAGCGGCGCCAGCGCCTCGAGAACGCGGCGCGCCTTCACGCGGGTGAAGCGATCGTCACGATTCGACGGGTCCTCGACCCAGGAGGCGCCGCGCGCGGTAAGGACAGCGCGCAGGTCCCGGCGCGAGACGGCAAGGAGCGGCCGTGTCCAGCGGATGCCGCCCTCGATCCAGCTGCCGCGCATGCCGGAAAGCCCGTCGAGCCCGGCCTTGCGCGCCAGTTCCATGAGGAAGGTCTCGGCCTGATCGTCGGCGGTATGGCCGAGCGCGACATGCGAGAGCCCCCGCCCCCGCGCCCAGTCGCCGATGAGCCGGTAGCGCGCGCGCCGCGCCTGATCCTGCAAGTTGCCGTCGATGTCGCCGTGATCCCATACCAGCGTGTCATGGGCGACGCCAAGCCGCGTGCAGGTCTCGGCCACGAACCGCGCCTCCTCGGCGGCCTCGGGCCTCAGCCGGTGATCGACCGTCACCGCCGCGACTTTGGGACCGCCCTCGCGCGCCCAGTCCACCGCGAGATGGAGGAGCGCCATCGAATCGCCGCCCCCGGAAACGGCGACGCCGAGCCCGTCTGGCGGGCCCGGCGTGAATGCCTTTTCAAGGAAGTTCTGGAGGTCGCCCGCCGTCACTGGCAGCCGAGCGCCTGCATCGCGGTCGTCGCCTCGACCGCCTCGGGCGCGGTCGGGAAGCGCACGCCGACCTCGCCAAGCGTCACGCAGGCCTCCTGGGTCTGGCCAAGGAGGCCAAGCGAGGCGCCGAGCTTCAGGAGCGCCGCGGGCGCCCGAGGCCCGTCGGGCTGGCCGGAGAAGGCCTGCAGATAGGCCCGCGCCGCGTTCGACGTATCGCCGGACTGGCGCAGCGCCTCGCCGCGCAGGTAGTGCGCCTCGCCGGTCAGGGGGCCGCCCGTATAGGCTTCGGTAAAGGTCGCAAACTGCTGAGCGGCGCCTTGAAAGTCACCGGAATCGAGCGCCGCCTTCGCTCGATCGAAATCCGCCTGTTCGCTGACCGCAAGCTCCGCCGAACCGCCGGTGCCCGGAACGGGCAGCGGGGTGACGGGCGTGGCCGGGGCCGCCGCGACGGCGCCGGCGGGCGCGCCTCCGAGGCTCTGGGTGATGGGCAGGTTGGCCGGGTCGCAGCCTTCCTCGAGCTCGCAGATCCGGAACTCGAGGTCGCCGATCCGGTTCGAGCCGTCGGCGACCACGCGGTTGACCTGGTTCTGCAGGGCTTCGGTCTGGGAGGTGAGCCGCGACAGCTCCGCCTCCATCGCGTTCATCCGGTCGAGCGCCGAGGCGCCGCCCGCGGCCTGCATCGCGGCGGCCCCGCCCGAGACGAGTTCGCCCCGGAGCGCCTGGATTTGCCCCGCGAGCGCCGAGAGTTCGGCCCGGATGTCGGCGAGCGTCTGCGCCCGGTCCTGGGCGAAGGCGGGGGCGGCGAGAACCGCCGCCGCCGCCAGGGAAGTCACGAACGACCGGATCATGCGCGCAGCCTCAGGCGCCCGCGCCGGCGCCGATCACCGTGACGGCGCGGCGGTTCTGCGAGTAGCAGGCCTCGTCCGAGCAGACGGCGAGCGGGCGTTCCTTGCCATAGGACACGGTCTGGAGCCGGTTGGCGGCGACGCCCTGCGCGATCAGGTACTGTTGCACCGCCGAGGCGCGGCGCGCGCCGAGCGCTAGGTTGTATTCGCGCGTACCCTGCTCGTCGGCATGGCCCTCGATGATGGCGGTCGCGGTCGCGTGCTGGTTCAGCCACGTGGCCTGGCTCGACAGCGTCGCCTGCGCCTCCGGCGTCAGCGTCGACTGGTCGACCGCGAAGAGCACCCGGTCGCCGATCCGCTGCTGGAAATAGGCCAGCGAGTTCGGGTCGTTCGGGTCGCCGAGGCCGCCCGCGGTGATGCCGCCCGCGCCGTAGCCGCCGGCGCCGCCCGCACCGCCCGCGCCACCAGCGCCGGCGCCGTAGCGGTCGGGGTTGTTACAGGCCGACAGCGCCAGCGCGCCAACGAGGAGAAGGAGGGAGGAGACTTTGTACATCGGGTTTACCGCCTTTGTTCTTGGCTCGATGGCCGCTACCATAACACTGTGTCTTGAACTTGGGAATCCGCCGTTCTCACGGCAGGAGCGGAGACCAAGCCGGGTCCGAAGCCGCCCCTTCCATCGGCACCTTGCGCAGGTTCCGCCCAGAGATGTCCACCGAATAAAGCTGCGCGGCGCCGCCCGCGCCAGAGGTCTCGCGGGTGAACATGATCACCCGCCCGTTCGGTGCCCAGGTCGGGCCCTCGTCGAGGAACGAGGCCGTGAGAAGCCGCTCCTCGCTGCCGTCGGTCCGCATAACGCCGATGTGGAAACGCCCGGCGTGCTGCTTGGTGAAGGCCACGAGGTCGCCGCGCGGCGACCAGACCGGCGTGCCGTAGCGGCCCTCGCCGAAGCTGATCCGCGTCGGCTCGCCGCCGCCCGCGGACATGACGTAGAGCTGCTGGTTCCCGGACCGGTCGCTTTCGAACACGATCTGGCTGCCGTCGGGCGAGAACGAGGGCGCGGTCTCGATCGAGGGCGCATTCGTGAGCTGGCTGACCTGGCCCGAGGAGAGCTGCATCGAATAGAGGTCGGTATTGCCGCCCTGCTCCAGCGAAAAGACCACGGTGCCGCCGTCCGGAGAGAAGCGCGGCGCGAAGGTCATGTTGCCGGAGAGTTCCGCGAGCGCACGCGAGGAGACGGTGGCGATGTCCATCAGCTTGATGCGCGGGAAGCCCGTCTCGAACGAGGTGTAGAGCACCCGGTCGCCGGCGGGAGAGAAACGCGGCGCGAGCACGATGGTGGACGAGTCCGTCAGGTACTGCACGTTGGCGCCGTCGTAATCCATGATCGCCAGCCGCTTCAGACGCTGGTCCTTCGGACCGCTTTCCGAGACATAGACGACACGGCTGTCGAAATAGGCGCTTTCGCCGGTGATGCGGGCGTAGATCTGGTCCGCGACCTTGTGGGCGATGCGCCGCCAGTCGCCCTGACCGCCGCCGAACTGCAACCCGTCGCCAAGCGGCGCGTCGGAGAAGACGTCATAGAGCCGGAACTTGACGTTGATGCGCCCGTCCGACGTCGCCGCGACCGCACCGGTGACCAGCGCCTGGGCGTTGATCGCCTTCCAGTCGGCATAGGAGACCGGCGCATCGAAGCTCGTCACCTGGCTGATGAAGGCCGACGAGGGGATCTCTCGGAAGAGCCCGGTGCCGGCGAGGTCCGCCACGATGACCTCTGTCATCGCCGCCGCGACCTCGGCCGCGCCGGGGTTCTCGGCCACGAAGCTCGGCGCGGCGAAGGGCAAGGGCTCGATCATGCCCTCGTCGATGACGATCCTGAGCGGTTCGGCCGCCACCATCGGCGCGGCGATGCCGGCGAATGCGAGAGAGACGCAGAGGGTCCGGATGAAGGTCATGGCTTTCCCTTTTGCTAGGGTCGGATTCATGGTGTCGCGGCGCGGGGTCACTTCATCCTCATCTTTTCGGGATTGAAGACGATCTCGACCTCTTGCCACTGTTCGTATTTCTCGGCCGGCAACGGGAAGCCGTTCTGGCCGCAACGGATGATCGCGCGCCGGCCCGCCTCGTAGGCCTGCTGCGCGGAGGCCTCGGTGCCGCCTTCGAAGCCGATCATGCGGATCGATCCGGTCACGGGCTTGCCAGACTGCTCCATGGTGACGCCGACGGTCACGACGGTGCGCAACGCGTCCGTCGAAAGCGCGCCGACGTTCCAGCATTGCTTCACGGCGATCACCAGCGCGTCCTTCTCGCCCCCGGTCATGGGCGGACCTGAGGGCGCGGTGCCGGTGCCCGGTGCCGGTTCCTCGGACGCCTCGCCCGCCAGCGCCTCGGCCAGCGCGTCGGCGACAGCGTCCTGCGAGGGGGCCTCCGGTTCGGGAGCCTCGGCCGCAGCGGTTTCGGTCGGGGTCGGCTCAGGCTCGGGCGCGGGTTCCGCCGCCGGTTCGGGCTCCGGCGCGGGCGCCGGTTTCTCGGGCTTGGTGCGGGGCCGGACGGAGGACGCCGGCGCGGCCGAGGCGAGCTCGGTCTGGTCCTTGTTGGCCTCGGTCTCCAGCACCTCGCCGGCTTCCGGCGGGGCGGCAGCCTCGACGGGCTCCTCGGGGACAGCCTCCTCGGCCGGCTCGGGCGAGGTTTCCGTCACCGCCTCGGGGGCGGTGTCGACATTCTCGGCCGGCGCCTCGGTCGGGTCGGGCGCGACGCGCGGGGCGGCCTTGGGATCGGGCTGGATATCGGAGAGCTGGGTCTCCGCCGGGATCTCGGTCGGCGGCGCGGGCGGCGTCGGCGGCGTGTCCTCGACCACCGTCTCGGGCGGCGTGATCTCGGTCACGTCCGGCGCCGGATCGGGCTCGGGCTGCGGTTCGGGCGCGGGCTCGGGCTGCGGCTCGGGCTTCGGCTCGGGCTTCGGCGGCGGCGGGGTCGCCTCGGCGGGCTCGGGCAACGACGGCTGTGGCGGTGCTTCGGTCGCGGCTGTCGGCGCGGCGGCCTGCAGGGCGGCGAACTCGGCCGAGGACATCAGCGTCACTTCCGAAGTCTGCACCGGCGGCGGCAGGTCGTGGGAAAAGAAGATGCCGCCCAGGATGAGCCACAGGATCGCGCCAAGATGCGCGCCCCCTGAGACGATCATGCCTGTGCGTTCGGACCTCTCCATGGGCAGCGCCCTAGTTCCCCGCCTGCCCGCCCGACGCCTGGCCGTCGAAGCTCGGCCCCCCGGCATCGGTGACGAGCACGAATTTGGCGAAGCCGCCCGAGTTCAGCGCGCCCATGACCTGCACGACCCGCTCGTAGGGGATCTTGCCGTCGGCGCGCAGATAGAGCTTGTCGTCGGTCCGCTCGGCCGAGATCGCCTGGAGCTTGCCGATGAGCTGGTCCTCGGCGATCGGCTCGTTCTGGATCGAGATCGTGCCGTCGTCCTGGACCGAGATCGTGAGCGGCTCCTCCTGCTCGGTCGCCACCGCCTGCGCGGCGGTCTTCGGCAGTTCCAAGGGGACGCCCACGGTCAGCAGCGGCGCCGCGACCATGAAGATGATCAAGAGCACCAGCATCACGTCCACGAAGGGCGTGACGTTGATCTCGCTCATCACGCCGGCCTTGCCGCGCCCGCCGCGGCGGCGGTGCCTGCCGCCGCCACCGCCCGATTTCATCACCCCCGCGCCCATCGGATCAGCCGTCCAGCTGGCGCGAGAGGATCGTGGCGAATTCGTCGGCGAAGGCCTCGTAGCCCGAGATGATCCGGTCGCTGTCGGTCGAGAGCTTGTTGTAGAAGATCACCGCCGGGATAGCCGCGACGAGGCCGAGCGCGGTGGCGACGAGCGCCTCCGCGATCCCCGGCGCGACGACCGCGAGCGAGGTGTTCTGACTGATCGCGATCTGCTCGAAGGCGACCTTGATGCCCCAGACGGTGCCGAAGAGGCCGACGAATGGCGCGGTGGAGCCGACGGTAGCGAGGAACGGCAGGCCGCGCGTCAGGTTCTCGGTCGCCTTGACGATGGCGACATCCATCGATCGGTCGATCCGCGCCTGGGCGCCGGCGATCAGTTCACCGTCCTGCCGGTGCGAGCGGCGCCACTCGACCATACCGGAGGCGAAGATCTTCTCGGACGCCCCGTCGGGCTGCGAGCCGATCTTCTCGAAAAGCTCGTCCAGAGGCTCGCCCGACCAGAAGGCGCGGTCGAAAACCGCCGCCTCCTGCCGCGCCTGGCGGAAGGAGATGAACTTCTGAACGATGATCGACCACGACCAGAAGCTGGCCACGGTCAGCATGATCATCACCAGCTGGACGATGAAGGAGGCGCGCCAGAACAGCGCAAGCAAGGAGAAGTCCATCTCCTGCGCGAGGGCAAGGGTTTCGGTTTCCATGGGTCTCTGCTCGCCGGTTGGGCCACGTTTTCGCGGCTCTCTTACATGTGATTCTATCCGGGTTTTAGAGGGAATGCCAACACAACCGCGTCAGACCGTGCCGCAATCGCGCTCCCCGGCCGGCTTCAGTGCAGCGCGACCCCGAGCAGGCGGCGGATTTCCGCCGGAAACCGCGCGGGCTGGCCGGTCTCGGTCAGGCACACGAGCGTCACCACGGCATGAAACAGCCGTTCCGCCCCACGCGACACCACCTGTTCGAGCATCAGCCGCGCCCCCGTCGTGCCCTGCATCCGCGTGGTCACGACCAGCTCGTCGTCGAAGGTCGCCGGGCGCAGGTAGTCCGCCTCGATCCGGCGCACCGCGAAGACGATCCCGGTCTCGTCCCTGAGCCGGCCCTGGTCGATGCCGAGCCCGCGCACCCATTCGGTGCGGGCACGTTCGATGAACTTCAGGTAGTTGGCGTAGTAGACGATGCCGGCGAGGTCGGTGTCCTCGTAATAGACGCGGATCGGGAAATCGTGGCTCATCGTCAAGGTCCCGTGGCGGCAGAATGCCTTCGACCTAGCGCGGGCGCGTGTCATCCGCAAGACACCCCGATCCGCGCCTTCCCGCCCATTTTGCGATCGCGACTTGGCAGGACCGCGCCGTTTCTGTAGCCAAGGTCAAGGGCCGGAGCGAGCGTTCGGCCCCTCGGCTGCGCAATGTGGGGGAACCAAATGACGCGATCGGTTATCGAGGAGGACCTCATCATCGAGGGCAACGTCGCCTCGAAGGAGGGCGATGTCGAGGTCAAGGGCCGCGTCTCGGGCGATATCGCCTCGCGCTCGGTCGAGATCCATACCGGCGGCGAGGTCAAGGGCTCGATCTCGGCCGAGACGGTGCGCATCCAGGGCAAGCAGTCGGGCAGCATCAACTGCTCCGAGCTGTCGCTTGACCAGCACGCGGAGGTGAAGGCCGACGTGACCGCCCAGACGCTCAGCTCCGAAAAGGGCGCCCGGCTCGTTGGCAAGGTGCAGATCACCGGCGGCTGAGCCGCCCGACGCCGATTGCCCGATCACCGGCCCCGTGGTGTAATCGCCGCGGGAGGACTTCCGATGCAGGACACCGATCCGGCGGCCGGCGCGAATGCCGGCCAGGCCGAATTCTGGAACGCGGCGCCGGGCCAGAAATGGGCGCGCCACCGCGACCGGCTCGACGCCCTCTTCGCAGAGATCACCGAGATGCTGCTCGCGCGGGCGGCGATCGCGCCGGGAGAGTCGGTGCTCGACATCGGCTGCGGCGCTGGTGCGACGACGCTGGTCGCTGCCGACCACGCAGGCCCGTCCGGCCGGGTCGAGGGCGTCGACATCTCTGAGACGCTGCTCGGCGAAGCGCGGGCCCGCGCGGCCGGGCGCGACACCGTCTGCTTCCGCCTCGCCGACGCCCAGACCCATGCCTTCCCGCCCGGGGCGTTCGACCTCGTCCTGTCGCGCTTCGGCTGCATGTTCTTCGCCGATCCGGTGGCGGCCCACGCCAATATCGGCCGCGCCCTGCGTCCCGGCGGACGGGCGGTGCTGATGAGCTGGGACGCGGCCGAGCGCAATCCCTGGAGCCACCTGTCGCGCGCCGCAGCGGTCGCCCGGCTCGGCCCGGTGCCGGTCGACGGCCCGCGCGTGCCCGGCCAGTTCGCTTTCGCCGAACTCGGCTATGTCGAGGATATCCTCACCGCCGCCGGCTTTACCGGGATCACCAGCGCGACGCTCGACACGCACCTGCGCGCCGGCGCCACGACAGCCGAGGCCGCCGAGCTTGCCACGCTGATCGGACCGGTGTCACGGATCATGGCCGAGCATGGCGGCACCGAGGACGACAGGCTTGCGATAGCAGCCGAGCTCGCGCGCGCCCTCTCGCCCTTCGCGGGACCGGGCGGGGTCAGCGTCCCGGCCCGGGTCAACCTCTTCACCGCGACCTGGCCCTGAGCCTCAGCCGATCCGGGCGGCAAGCCGCAAGGCATGGCTCGGATCGCGCGCCACCTCGGGCATGGCCGGATCGTAGGCCGCGCGAATGGCGGCAGCGATTTCAGGGCCGAGAAACACCGTTCCTCCGGCCTGCGCCAGCGGCGAGCGGTCGCGGAAGGCGCGATCCGACCAAAGCAGGATCACCTGCGCCGCAAGCGAGAGCGCCAGCGTCTCGGCGGGCACCTGCGACAGCGCTGCATCCATGCGCAGGAAAGCGATGCAGGCACGGATCGCGCCGCCCTCCTCGAAACGGAAATGCCGGTACTGGTTCGCGCCCTCCGCGTCGAGACGTGCGACGAGCGGCCCCAGCCCCTCGACCAGCCGGTCGAGGTCCGGCACGTCCAGAAGCTCCGCCCAGTCTCGGAAGAAGAAGACCATCAGGTTGGCGCCCTGCTCGGGATCGGTCTCGGCCATCCGGTGGCCGGCGAGCGTCACGACCGCCTCGACCGCACCCTTGACGGTGGCGAGTGTCGCATCATCGACGCCGAACACAACCGGCGCGATCGGCCGGCCCCAGCGGGCGAACAGGTACTCCCCCGTGTTCCGGGTGAAGAGCGTCTCGATTTCCTCTGGCCGCACGGTCCCGCCTTCGTCTTGCTGCCTATGTCGTGGCGGAAGGCTTAAGAGGTTTGACCGCGGCCCTCAACCCTCGCCGGCTCTCCGCCCGTCCGTGAAAGGCAGCCTCCGGGTGGCGGTTCACTTGCCGAAAAGCTCGCCCTGGCCAGGCGCTTTTGGCACCGCGAGGCCGAGATGCGCCCAGGCTTTCGCCGCCAACATCCGGCCGCGCGGGGTGCGCTGGATCAGCCCCTGCTGCAGGAGATAGGGCTCGATCACCTCCTCGATCGCATCACGGCTTTCGCTGAGCGCGGCCGAGATCGTCTCGACCCCGACCGGGCCGCCGCCGTAGTTCTCGGCGATCAGCCCGAGATAGCGCCGGTCCGCCCCGTCGAGCCCGAGGTGGTCGACCCCGAGCCGGGTCAGCGCGCCGTCCGCAATCTCCCGCGTGAGCCGTCCGTCGCCCTCGACGAGCGCGAAATCGACCACGCGACGCAGGAGCCGCCCGGCGATCCGCGGCGTGCCGCGCGCGCGTTTCGCGATCTCGCGCGTGCCCTCGGATTCGGCGGAAATGCCCATGAGGCGCGCGCCCCGCGACACGATATGGTCGAGCTCGTCGACCGTGTAGAACTGGAGCCGCGTCGGGATGCCGAAACGATCCCGCAGCGGCGTCGTCAGCAACCCGAGCCGGGTCGTGGCGCCGACGAGCGTGAAGGGTTGAAGCTCGATCCGGACCGTCCGGGCCGCCGGCCCCTCGCCGATCACGAGGTCAAGCTCGAAATCCTCCATCGCCGGGTAGAGCACCTCCTCGACGACCGGGTTGAGCCGGTGGATCTCGTCGATGAAGAGGACGTCGCGCGCCTCGAGGTTGGTGAGGATCGCGGCGAGGTCGCCGGCGCGCGCGAGGACCGGGCCGGAGGTCATGCGGAAATTGACGCCGAGCTCCTTGGCCATGATCTGCGCGAGCGTCGTCTTGCCGAGGCCGGGAGGGCCGTGGAAGAGCGTGTGGTCCATCGCCTCGCCGCGCATCCGGGCGCTTTCGATAAAGACGCGCAGGTTGGCCCGCGCCTCGGCCTGGCCGACGAACTCGGTCAGCGCCTGGGGCCGCATCGCGCGGTCAGCATCCCCGGGCTGGGGCGCGGCACGGAGCGTGGGATCGGGATCCATGCCTTACCCTTTCGGTGCGAGGAGCCGTAGGCTCGCCCGGATAAGCGCCGGAGCGGCGGCCGAGCCGTCTGCACCCGCCGCCTCGGCGACGGCGGCCGCGGCCTCGCCCTGGCCGTAGCCGAGATTGATCAGCGCCGAGAGGGCGTCGGCGGTCGCGCTTGCCGTTTGGGCCGGCGCCGGTTGTGCCACCTTACGCGCAGCAGGCGCCTCGATCACCGCGTCATCGGGTGCTGCGGTCCCGACATCGACGGTCAGCGCGCCGCCGAGCGCCATGACCGCCGGCGCCTTGTCCTTCAGCTCCATCACCACGCGTTGCGCGAGCTTCGGACCGACGCCGGGCGCGGCCTTGATCGCCGACCAGTCGCCGAGCGCGATGGCGCGGCCGACGCCCTCGGCTCCGAGCGTGCCGAGGATCGCCATCGAGGCCTTGGCGCCGACCCCCTGCACCGTGGTCAAGAGCCGGTGCCACTCCTTCTCCAGAAGCGTCGGGAAGCCGAAAAGCTGCAGGAGGTCCTCGCGCACCAGAAGCTCGGTATAGAGCGCGCAAGCCTCGCCCGCGGGCGGCAGCGCGGCGGCGGTGCGTTGCGAGACATGGACGACATAGCCGACGCCGCGCACGTCGATCAGGACGTGGTCGGACGCCCGGTGCAGGATCACCCCGGCAATCCGCCCGATCATGCCACGCCCCGCATCGCCGCGGCCATGCGGCCCGCGCTCTGGAGGTGGTGGGCATGGCAGATCGCGATCGCCAGCGCGTCTGCCGCATCGGCGCCCGCAAGCTCCACCCTCGGCAGCTGGTAGCGCACCATATGGGCGATCTGGCCCTTGTCGGCATGGCCGACACCGACCACCGCCTTCTTCACCGCGTTCGGGGAATACTCACCGACCGCGAGCCCCGCCTGCGCCGGCACCAGCATGGCGATGCCGCGCGCCTGGCCGAGCTTCAGCGTGCCCGCGCCGTCCTTGTTGACGAAGGTCTGCTCCACCGCCGCGGCGTCCGGGGCATGCTCCGCGACGATCCGGGTCAACGCCGCGTGCAGCGAGAGAAGCCGTGCCGCGAGGTCCGTGCCTTCGGAATGGATGACGCCGTTGGCGACGTGGCTGAGTCGCGATCCCACCGCCTCGATCACCCCCCAGCCGAGGTTCCGTAGGCCCGGATCGATCCCGAGAACGCGCATCTGCCCCTCATCTGTTGCTTTTTTCCCACGACTAGCACGAAACGCGAACATCGCAAAGGGAGAATGTCGCGACCCTGCCCGCACCGGACGCACCCGCGCCGTGGCTCAAAATCGACATGATGTCGACCGGAATCGACGCATTTTGCACTTGCAGAAACGGTTTCTTTACAGGATGTTATGAGAGTTTCGACCCATGCAATGCGTGCATGTCGGCCCTGCAGCGGCGTCTATTGCTGCACCCGCACACGAGGTCTATTTCCAGTCTCGAACGCGGGATCCTCACGGTGAGGTCCGCGATATCGAGGAAACGACCATGGCTGTCTACGAAGCCCATCGCCCCGTCACCGGCACGTCCGGCATCTTCAACCTCTTCGTCGCGACCGTCGCGGCGTGGAACGACGCGCGCGTCACCCGCAATGCGCTGTCCAAGCTCTCGGACCGCGAGCTGGACGATATCGGCCTCTGCCGCGGTGACATCGACGCGATCGCGATGCGCGGCTGAACCGCCGCCTGACGTTCTGCGTGCGACGGATGTCGCCAAAGGCCGTGCCGGGAAGCTCCCGACACGGCCTTTCTTTTTTTGACGACTTTTGTCGTTCCTGCTCAGTTAAGATACTTGCCGATTTGTGCGGCCGTGGTGATCGTGAGCGGATCGGCCTGTAGGACATAGGCGCCGATCTGGTCCGCAATCCCGCCCGCCTTGAGGGCCGCGATGCGTTCGCCGTAGGCCTCCGCCCCGATCGAGGCATAGACGGTCGACTTCAGCGCGACGATTGTAAGCAGCACGAGCACGAACGGCGCGAATAGTCCGCGCCGAAGCCGGCGCGGGCGCTGCTGCTCGCTGAAAAAAGATCGTCCAAGCGTTCCCTGGGCTTCGAACCCGCCGCCCGCCTGGCGGATACGTTCGATGCGCCCGAGACGGCCGTTGAAATTCGCCATGTTCCGATCGACCATGCCGATCCTCCAACACTTGCGCGCCCCCGATCCGACAAGGATTGGGAAAAAATGCGGCGTAAATGCGGCGGGGCGCGCGTCTATTTAATTTGTCGCCGTTTTAGAACCAATGTCGCCCATTCGGCGATTTCGTCGCGCGAAACGAGAACAAAGCCGGCGGTTTTGTAGGCGGCGATGACCTCGTCGGCCTGTGTCGTCAGCAGTCCCGACAGAATCGCATAGCCGTCCGGAGCGATCGCCGACGCCATCTCCGGCGCCAGCTGGATCAGCGGCCCCTTGAGGATATTGGCGAAGACCAGATCGTAGGGCGCCCTTGCCGCGAGCTCGGGGTGATCGAATCCCGCCGCCTCGACGCAGGTGACGCGATCGCCGAGGCCGTTCGCCTCGACATTGGCCTTTGCGACCTCGACCGCGACGGCATCGATGTCGGAGGCGATGACCGGCTCCGGCCAGATCGACGCCGCGGCCATGGCGAGGACCGCGGTGCCGCAGCCGATATCGGCAACGCGGCGGCCGCGGAATCCGGCCCGGTCGAGCCGGTCGAGCGCCAGGAGGCAGCCCTTGGTGGTGCCGTGATGGCCGGTGCCGAAGGCCATCGCGGCCTCGATCAGAAGCGCCACGCGGTCCGCCGGCACGCGCTCGGCGTCGTGGCTGCCGTAGACGAAGAAGCGCCCGGCTTCCACGGGCTGCAGTTCACGCTTCACGTGGGCGACCCAGTCGGTCTGCGGCACTTCCGACACGACGAAGGGCTTGGCGCCGTAGATCGCCGCCAGCAGCGCCAGCTCGATCGCGTCCGGCTCTTCCTCGAAATAGACGCCGACCTCGAAATCGCCCGAACCGTCCTCGATCTCGAACACGCCGATTCCGGTCGGTTCCGGCAGAAAGTTCTCCATCGCTTCAGCGAGCGCCTCGGCGGGTTCTTTGGCCGGCAGGGTCGTGAGGGCGGAATAGGTGGGCATGGCGTCCTCCCGGGGCGCATCGCGGTCGGGCGGGCCTTAGTCCGGGCCGGAACCGGCGTCAAGGCACGGCCGAAGCGCCGGGAGGTTTCCCGCCGCATCGGCTGCAAGCACCTCTTCACGCGTTCGTGACTTGATTTCGTACATAGTAAGATTAGAAATATTATATGACTTACAATGTAAGGCTAACGTTTCGAAGGAGATGACAATGCCCGCCCTCAAGTGCCTTTTCCTTTCGCTTTCGATCAGTGCCGTTGCCGCGGCACTCCCGGCGTCGCTGCGTGCCGAGGATGCCGCCCAGACGGCGCGCGACGAGATCGCCGCCGCCTTCGGCGCGGTGCCGACCTTCATCAACCAGGTGCCGGACGCGGCTCTGCCCGGCCTTTGGACCGAGCTCAAGATGCTCGAAATGTCGGATGAGACAGCGCTCGACACCAAGACCAAGGCGCTGATCTCGCTCGCCGTGGCCTCGCAGATCCCCTGCGATTACTGCATCTGGATGGACACCAACACCGCGCGACAGGCCGGCGCCACCGACCAGGAGATCGGCGAGGCCGTCGCGATGGCCGGTATGACCCGCAACTGGAGCACGATCTTTCACGGGCTGCAGGTTGACTTCGACACGTTCAAGAAAGAGCTTGGCGGCAGCTGACCGCCCCGCCGCCCGACCCGGCGTTCCCAGGGGTGCGCCGGGTCCATTGCCATTCGGGATGACGACATGACCGAGCCGACCGCGAAAAAGCCGCGCGGCAAGCGCCAGCCGCTCAGCGCCGAGCGGATCGCCGAGGAGGCGATGAAACTCATCGACGAGGCCGGGCTCGACGGGTTCAGCTTCCGCAATCTCGCAGCCCGGCTCGGCTGCCAGGCAATGAGCCTTTACCATTACTATCCGTCCAAGGCGCATCTCTTCGAGGCACTGATCGACCTCTGCATCGCCGAGACGCCGCTACCGGATCCGGGCCTCAACTGGCGGGACCGTATCTACGAGATCGGGCAGGCCTATCGCCGGACGGCGCTGCGCCATCCCGGCTTCTTCCTCTACTTCGTCACCTTCCGCATGAACAACGCCTCGGGCCTGCGGCACATAGACGGGATCGTGCGGGTGTTCGAGGCCAGCGGCCTCGACACCGAGGCCTGCGCCCGGCATTTCCGTACCATCGGCTACTACCTCATGGGCGCGGGAATCGACGAGGCGCTCGGCTACGCGCATGGCCCGAGCGCCGTCGAGCCGGTTCCGCCCGACGAGGCGCGCGCGGCCTACCCTGCGATCATGGCAGTGGGCCGCTACTTCGGGGCGGAACATCACAAGGCGATGTACGACCACGGCCTCAATGTCCTCCTTGACCGGATGGAGGAAGAGGCCGAGGCGCAGCACAGGACACGCGCCCGAGAGTGACCCTCAGGCTCAGATCGGGCGCGCCGGGACGCCCGCGACCCGCACACCGGCCGGAACGTCGCGCGCCACGACCGCCCCCGCCGCGACGATCGCGCCGTCGCCGATAGTGACGCCGGGCAGGAGGATCGCGCCGCCGCCGATCCAGACATCGGCCCCGATGCTGACCGGCAGCGCCCGCTCGATCCCCTCCCGCCGCTTTGAAGGGTCGCGGTGGTGATCGGCGCAGTAGATCTGCACGCCCGGCCCGAGCATCGAATGCGCCCCGATGGAAACCGGCGCCGAATCCAGCACCACGCAGCCGGCATTGAGATAGGCCCGTTCGCCGAGGCGGATATTGAACCCGTAGGAGCAATGGAACGGCGCCTCGATCCAGCAATCCCGGCCCATCGCGATCAACCTCGCCAACAGCGGCCCGCAGGCACCGCGTCCATCCGGCTCCATCGTCGCGTGTTCATGGCAGGCCCGCCGCGCGGCACGGCGCAGTTCCGCATATTCCGCGCCGAGGCACGAATACCATTCCCCGCTTGCCATGATCTCGCGCGGCGACCGGGCCATGCTCAGGCCGCAGTCGCAATCGTCGCGTTCAGATTCCGTCCGAAATGGGCGCGCAGCATGGGACACTCCTATTCCGCAGCGGCGGCGACGGCCTCCGTCCGGTTCAGCGACCGAATATAGCGCCAGGCGAGGAAAGCCGCCACGCCGCCGGCGATCACATTGGCGAGCGCGTTCGCCCAGATCACGCCGACCGCGCCGGTGGCGGCCGTGAAGGCCACGCCCAGGGGCAGCATCAGCACGCCGTCGCGAAACCAGTTGGCGCCGGTGGACCACAGCGGCCGCGCGAGGTTGTTGAAGGTCGCGTTGGCGACGAAGAGCGCCCCGGTGAAGATGAAGGCGCCGGCGGCGTAATGTGTGAAGGCGCGCACGATCGCCTCGCCCTCCGACGAGAGGCCGAACGACGCGACGATCGGTCCCGTCAGCCCCGCCATCAGCGCCCAGGTGACCATCGTGTAGACGGCACAGAACTTCAGCGCCGCCCAGTAGGCGCCCGCCACCCGGTCCGGCCGCCCGGCGCCGTAATTCTGGCCGATGATGCCGCCAATTGCGCCCGAAAGTGCGAAGATGCCACCGAAGGCGAGGATCGTGAGCCGCATGACGACGCCCCAGCCGGCCACCGCGCTCTCGCCGAACTCGGCCACCTCGCGGGTCAGGATCCAGCTGCCGAAGGGGGCCGAGACCTGGGTGGCGACGGCCGGCAGCGCGATCGCGAGATAGGGGCGCAGGAAGGTCCGGATATCCTCGCGCGCCGGGCGCGCCAGCAGGTCGTGGACCCGGATCACGAAGAATAGCCCGAGGCCGCACATCGCGGCCCTCGCCGCGAAGATCGACGCGCCCGCCCCGGCCACACCCCAGCCTGACCAGACGATGAGCACCGGATCGAGCACCGCCGCGACCGCCCCGGCGACCATCGTCACCGCCATCGAGCGCCAGGCATCGCCCGCCGCGCGCAGGATCGACGACGACACGATCCCCGCCGCCATCAGCGGCATCGACGGCAGCGTGATGCCGAGGAAGGTCCGCGCGTGGTCCATGACCGCGCCCTCGGCCCCGGTCGCCGCGAGAAGCGGTTCCCGGAAGACCCAGATCAGGGCCGCCAGCGTCGCCTGCACCGCCACGGTCAGGAGGACCGCGACCGTCGCGATCCGCCGCGCACGAGAAGCCTCGCCCTGCCCGATCGTGCGCGACACCAGCGCCACGGCCCCGATCATCATGCCGATGCCGACCGAGATCACCACGAACTGGATCGTCCCGGCCATGCCCACGGCCGCGATCATCGCCTCGTCGCCGAGCCGCGAGATCCACCAGAGTGCCAGAAAGTCGATGAGGAAAGTGAAGGACAGCCCCAGCGCCCCGGAAAGCGCCATTACCACGACATGCCGCATCAGGCTGCCGGTGACGAACCTGCCGCGCTCCACCCTCATTCCGCCACCAGCGGCAGGCCGCGCGAAAAGATCGTCTCGTTGCCCGGCTCCGGGTGACGCGGGATCAGGAGCGCGAGCAGGAGCGAGATGCCGGCCATCGCCGCCGCGAGGCCGAAGACCGCGCCGGGCGAGATCACCCAGAGGTAGCCCAAGGCCGCCGGCAGGAAGACCGCCGCGATATGGTTGATGGTGAAGGCAACGGCCGCCGTCGGCGCGATGTCGCCGGGATCGGCGATCTTCTGGAAATAGGTCTTCAGCGCGAAGGCGAGCGAGAAGAAGAGGTGGTCGATGACATAGAGCGCCGCCGCCAGCACGACGCCCCAGCCGAACCAATAGAGCCCGCCGTAGGCGAGAAAGACGAGCATCAGCCCGCCATGCTCGACGACCAGCGCCGCGCGCTCCCCGAACTTCGCCACCGCATGGCCCATGAAGGGCGCCGCAATCATGTTGACGAGGTAGTTGATGAGGAAGAGTGCCGTGACCTCATGCACCTCGAAGCCGAAGCGCTCGACCATCATGAAGGCGGCGAAGACGACGAAGATCTGCCGCCGGGCGCCGGCCATGAACTGCATGACGTAGTAGAGCCAGTAGCGCTTCCTCAGCACGAAATGCTTGAGCTGCGGGTCCGGCGCCTCGAACTGCGGATAGGCGAAGGCGGCGAAGACCGCGATGGCGAGCGTCAGCCCGCCGGAGGCGAGGTAGACGAGGTTGTAGCTCAGATCGAAGGCCTTCCAGGTCACCACGATCAGCCCGTAGGCCACCATCGAGGCGCCCGAGCCGATAGCCACGATCCAGCCGATCGTCTGCGGCGCCCGCTTCTTGTCGATCCACTGGAGCTGCAGCGACTGGTTGACCGTCTCGAAATAGTGGAACCCGATCGAGGACAGGAGCGTGATCGTCAGGATCCCGCCCAAGGTCGGGAACCAGGCGGTCACCGCCGTCGCCGCGCCGAGGAGCCCGAGCGCCAGAAGCGCCAGCACCTGCTCGCGCAGCACCCACAAAAGGACGATCACGCCGATGGCGAGAAATCCCGGGATCTCGCGCACCGTGTGTAGCCAGCCGATCTCGACCCCGGAGAAACCTGCCGCCTCCTTGACGAAATTGTTGAGAAGCGCCGACCAGGTCGAAAACGCGATCGGCATCGCCGCCGCCATCAGGAACAGCAGGAACGCCGGCTGGCGCCAGCGTGGCAGGGACTTGGCCTCGACGAGCGGGACGAGCTTCATGACCCGCCAATACGCGCGCCCAGGCGAAAAGAAAAGTACCGCGGCGCGCGGCCCCTGTGCACCTACGCGGACACCCGTCCTTCACGTCTCCGTGATCGTACCGGCGGCACGGGATGGATTTCGCCCCCGCCGCGTCATTGCCTCAGGTGTCCCCGCGACGGGCGCCCCAACCAGGCCCGATCCCCGGGCCTAGAGGAGAGACCGATGACCATCCGTTCGCCCCGCTTCCCCCTCACCCTCGCCGCCCTGCTGATCGCCGGCACCGCCGCCGTCGCCGAGACCGGCATCAAGACCGGCGAGAGCACACTCGGCGCGGTCCTGACCAATGCCGATGGCATGACGCTCTACACCTTCGACAAGGACGAGGGCGGCGCCTCGGCCTGCTACGACGACTGCGCCACCAACTGGCCGCCGCTGATGGCCGCCGAAGGTGCCGCCGCCGAGGGCGACTACGGCCTGACTGAACGGACCGACGGCACGATGCAGTGGACCTACAAGGGCATGCCGCTCTACACCTGGGTCAAGGATGCCGCCCCGGGCGACGTGACCGGCGACGGCGTCAAGGAAGTCTGGCACGCCGCCAAACCCTGATCGGACACGCGATGAGCCTTCTGGACGAGATCGAGGCCGCCATCCCGGGCTTGCGCCGCTACGCGCATGCGCTGATGCGGGACCGCGACGCGGCCGAGGATCTCGTCCAGGACTGTCTCGAACGGGCGCTCGCCCGGCGCCACCACTGGCGCGGCGACGGCCCGGTCCGGGCCTGGATGTTCCGCATCCTCCTGAACATCCACCGCGACGGGGTCCGGCGGTCACAGGGCCGCCACCTCGTCGCGGTGGAGACGCTGCCGGCGGAGCCCTCGGGCCCTGCCCGGCAGGAGGCGCACATGGACTTGCGCGAAGTGCAGGCGGCGATCGCCCGCCTGCCCGCCGACCAGCGCCGGGCGCTTCTTCTCGTCGCGCTCGAGGGCATGAGCCTCGTCGAGGCCGCCAGTATCCTCGACATCCCCGAAGGCACGCTCGTCTCGCGGCTCGGCCGGGCACGGGCCACGTTGCGCGAGATGACCGGCCGCGCCGGGCCGCGACCCGCGAAGAAGGAGGGCAGGACATGACCGGTCCGGAACCGATCCGCGAGGAAGACCTCATCGCCTTCCACTCCGGTGCCCTGACCGACGCGGCCCGCAGCGCGCTCGCCGCCCGCATCGCCGCCGATCCCGCGGCACAGGCAACGCTCGCCGAATGGGACCGCCAGGACGCGGCCCTCGCGGCCCTCTACGGCCCCGTGGCCGAGGAGCCCTTGCCCGCGCCGCTCCGCGCCCGGCTCGCCGCCGCCGCCGAGACGCCGCCGCCGCCGCCGAGACGCCGGCGCGCCGCCACCCCGCCCATGCGCTCGCCGCCGCCCTCGCGCTCCTCGCCATCGGCGCCGCCTCCGGCTGGTTCGCCGCCCGCTCCACCCAGCCCGACGCCCCCGCCTTCCGCCTCGCCGACAGCGCGCTTCGCGCCCATGTCACCTTTGTCGCCGAGATCGCGCATCCGGTCGAGGTTGCCTCCGACCAGGCCGACCACCTCGTGCAATGGCTCTCCAAACGCCTCGGCCACCCGGTCAAGGCCCCCGATTTCGCCGCCGAGGGCTTCCGCCTGATGGGCGGCCGGCTCCTGCCCGGCGACACGAGCCCCGCGGCCCTCTTCATGTACGAGGACGACACCGGGCGCCGCCTCACCCTCCATGTCCTGCCCGAGGGCGGCGCGGAGAACAGCGCCTTCCAGTTCCTCTCCTCCGGCGCCGCGCAGGGCTTCTACTGGCACGATGCCGGTCTCAGCTACGCCGTGATCGGCGACATCGACCGCGACCGGCTCCGCGCCATCGCGCTCGCTGCCTACGACCAGCTGATCTGAACTGGCCGCGACACACGCATCCGGCTTCTTCTTTTCACAAATATCCCGGGGGTCCGGGGGCAGCGCCCCCGGCGCCTCAGTAGAAGCTCTGCGGGTCGATATCGATCGCGAGCCTGAGATTGTTCGGCACCCGCAACTGCCCGACCCACTCCGCCAAAGCCGCCTGCAACGCCACCCCCTTCGCCGCCTTCACCAGAAGCCGCACCCTGTGCCGCCCCCTGACCCGCGCCACCGGCGCCGGCGCCGGGCCGAAGACCTGCGCCCCGATCCGCCTCAGCGGCGCGTCACGGCGCGCAAGCTCGGCGCCGAAGTCGAAGACCGTCTGAACGTCGGGCGACGACAGCACGATCCCGGCGAGCCTGCCATAGGGCGGCATCCCCGCCGCCTGCCGCTCGCCCGCCTCGGCCTGCCAGAACGCCTCCTCGTCACCCGAGAGGATCGCCCGGATCACCGCGTGGTCCGGCTGGCAGGTCTGCAGCATCGCCACGCCCGGCCGCGCCCCCCGGCCCGCCCGGCCCGAGACCTGGCGCATGAGCTGGAAGGTCCGCTCCGCCGCCCTCAGATCCGACCCTTGCAGCCCGAGATCGGCATCGATCACGCCGACAAGCGTCAGCAAGGGAAAGTTGTGACCCTTGGCCACCAGTTGCGTTCCGATGATGATGTCGGCCCCGCCGCCCGCGATCTCGGCGATCTTCTCCTTCAGCGCGCGGGCCGAGCCGAAGAGGTCCGACGAGAGCACCGCCACCCGCGCCTCCGGGATTCGTTCCGCCACCTCCTCGGCGAGCCGCTCCACCCCCGGCCCCACCGGCGCGAGCCGCCCCTCGACGCCGCAGGAGGGGCAGGCCGCGGGCATCGGCTTCGTCTCGCCGCACTGGTGGCAGACGAGGCGCTTCAGGAACCGGTGCTCGACCATCCGCGCGTCGCAATGCTCGCAACCGATCTGGTGGCCGCAGGCGCGGCAGATCGTGACCGGCGCATAGCCGCGTCGGTTGAGGAACAGCAATGCCTGCTCCCCGGCCGCGATCCGCGCCGTCACCGCCCGGACCAGCGTCGGCCCGATCCAGCGGTTGGGCTCCAGCGCCTCGGCGCGCATGTCGACCGCCATGAGTTCCGGCATCTCCGCCACGCCGAAGCGCGAGGTGAGGTCGATGCGCGCATACTTGCCCGCCTCGGCATTGGCCCAGGTCTCGAGACAGGGCGTCGCCGAGGCCAGCACCACCTGCGCGTCGCAAAAGGATGCCCTCAGCACCGCCATGTCGCGGGCATTGTAGAGCACCCCGTCCTCCTGCTTGTAGGAGGTGTCGTGCTCCTCATCGACGACGATGAGCCCGAGATCACGGAAGGGCAGAAAGAGCGCCGAGCGCGCGCCGACGACCAGACCGACACCGCCCTCGCCCGCCATCCGCCAGAGCCGCCGCCGCTCGGTCTGGGTCACGCCGGAATGCCACTCGCCGGGCATCGCGCCGAACCGCGCCTCGACGCGCGTCAGGAACTCCGCCGTCAGCGCGATTTCCGGCAGCAGCACCAGCGCCTGCCGGCCCGCCCGCAGGCATTCGGCCACCGCCTCCAGATAGACCTCGGTCTTGCCCGAGCCGGTCACGCCCTTCAGGAGCGTCGTCCCGTAGCGCCCGGCACGGATGCCCGCGCAGAGCCGCCCCGCCGCCGCCGCCTGATCGTCCGCCAGCGCCTTGCCCTGAAGATCGGGATCGAGAGACGGATAGGGCAGGTCGCGCGGCGCCTCTTCCTCAGCCACCGCACCCTGCTTCACCAGCCCCTTCACAACGCCCGAGGACACCCCGGCAAGCCCGGCCAACTCGCCGAGCGTGAAGGCCGCCCCACCATATTCGTCGAGCACATCGAGCACCCGCCCCCGCGCCTCGGTCATCCGGTCGGGCTCGGCCCAGCCCTTGCGGTAGACCCGGCGCGGCCCCGGCGGATCGGCAAGACCGGGCGCACGGGTCGCGAGCCGCAGCATCGCCGGCATCGGCGTCAGCGTGTAGTCGGCCACGCGGACCAGGAAGGCTCGCATCGCCTCGCTCATCGGCGCCGCATCGAGAACCCGCGTCACCGGGCGCACCTTGGCTAGGTCATAGCCGCCCTCGCCCGCCCCCCAGACCACGCCGAGAACCCGGCGCGGGCCCAAAGGCACCTCGACGAAGGCGCCGAGAAAGCAGCCCCCCTCCGGCGCGCGGTAGTCGAGCGCGCGGCCCAAAGGCTCGGTCGTCAGCACCGAAACCAGCGCGCCGCCGTCAAAGAAGGAGAGATCAGCCAAGCCGCCCCCCGATGACGGGTTCCGGCCCGGCCGCGCTTGCGCTAGAAGGACGCCCGAACGCAAGCCTCAATCCGGGAACGCCGCCCATGAAATTTTTCGTCGATACCGCCGACACCGCCGCCATCCGTGAACTCGCCGATCTCGGCATGGTCGACGGGGTCACCACCAACCCCTCGCTCATCCTCAAGGCGGGCCGTGACATCGTCGAGGTCACGAAAGAGATCTGCGACATGGTCTCGGGCCCCGTTTCCGCCGAAGTCGTGGCCACCGAGGCCAAGGAGATGATTGCCGAAGGCATGAAGCTTGCCAAGATCGCCCCGAACATCGCGATCAAGGTGCCGCTCACCTGGGACGGCCTAACCGCCTGCAAGGCTTTCGCATCCGAAGGCCACATGGTCAACGTGACACTCTGCTTCTCGTCCGCGCAGGCGATCCTCGCGGCGAAGGCCGGCGCGAGCTTCATCTCGCCCTTCATCGGCCGGCTCGACGACATCCATCTCGACGGGGTGGAGCTGATTCACGACATCCGTACGATCTACGACAACTACGACTTCAAGACCGAGATCCTAGCCGCCTCGATCCGCTCGGTGAACCATGTCATCGAATGCGCCAAGATCGGCGCCGACGTGATGACCGCCCCGCCCGCGGTGATCAAGGCGATGGCCAACCATGTCCTGACCGACAAGGGCCTCGATCAGTTCCTCAAGGACTGGGCCAAGACCGGGCAGAAGATTCTCTGAACCTTCGCAGCGCGCGGCGGACCCGACCGGCACGGTTGATCCGCCGCGTCGCCGTGACGACAAAAAGTTGAGGCAATCCGGCTAAGGGCCTGTTAGAGTTCCTTCAAAACCAGAAATCGAGATGAGGGCGGAGATGGGCGAGAGGGCAAACATCGCGGCAGAAGTCAGGGACCGGCTCCTCGCCGAACCCGAGGTCATCCTTGAGGATCGCGACCTGATGCGGGCCCTGATCGGGGCCAACGAACGCGCGATGGGCGCCAATATCGTCGACCTCCGCGGCATCGCGATGGAGAGGCTCGAGGCCCGGCTCGACCGGCTCGAGGACACGCACCGCTCGGTCATTGCCGCCGCTTACGAGAACCTCGCCGGCACCAACCAGATCCACCGCGCGATCCTGCGTATACTCGATCCGATCAATTTCGAGGAGTTCGTCCGCGACCTCGGCGGCGAGGTGGCGCAGATCCTGCGCGTCGATTCCGTGCGGCTCGTGCTCGAGACCAGGCAGGCCGAGCGCGAACAGGCGCTCGACCGGCTGGGCGACGTGCTCTGCGTCGCCGAACCGGGCTTCGTCGACAACTATCTCGCCGGCGGCCGGCCGACCGCGAGCCGCCCCGTCGTGCTGCGCCCGGCCTTGCCGGAGCTTGCGACGATCTACGGCAAGTCCGGCGACTGGATCCGCTCCGAGGCGGCGCTGCGGCTCGATCTCGGGCCGGGCCGCCTGCCCGGCATGCTGGCGCTTGGCGCCGAGGATCCGCACCAGTTCCGCGCCAACCAGGGCACCGACCTTCTCGCCTTCCTCGCGGCAGTCTTCGAACGCGCGATGCGGCGCTGGCTGGGCTGAGCGCGGGGCGATGAGCCTGGCGCTTTCTGACGCCCTGCGCGACGCGCTGTCGACGTGGCTCGACCATCTCTCGGCCCTCGAAGGCGCGGCGGAGAACACCTTGCGCGCCTACCGCACCGATGTCGCGGGCTTCCTCGGCTTCCTCGCCGCCCACGGGGGCGAAAGCATCGGCCCCGCGCGGCTTGGCCGCGTGACCCAGACCGACATGCGCGCCTGGATGGCGCATGAACGCTCCCGCGGCACCCAGGCCCGCTCGCTCGCCCGCAACCTCTCGGCGGTCAAGAGCTTCACCCGCTGGCTCGCCGAGCGCGAGGGCTTCGACCCGACCGCGATCCTCGCCGCGCGCAGCCCCAAGTTCCAGCGCAAGCTGCCGCGCCCGCTGTCCGAGGACGCGGCGCGCGAGGTGATCGGCCAGATCGGCACCCAGCCGCGCGAGGAATGGATCGCCGCCCGCGACGCGGCGGTGGTGACGCTGCTTTACGGCTGCGGGCTCCGGATCTCCGAGGCGCTCGGCCTCACCGGCGCCGCAAGCCCGCTGCCCGAGACGCTCCGGATCCTCGGCAAGGGCGGCAAGGAGCGCGTCGTGCCGACGCTGCCGGTGGCGCGGCGGGCGGTGGCCGATTACGTCCGGCTCTGCCCCTTCCCGGTCGCCGACGAGCCCGGGGCGGCGCTCTTCCGCGGCGCCCGCGGCGGCCCCTTGAACCCGCGGCTGATCTCGCGGGCGATGGAATCGGCCCGCGCCGGGCTCGGCCTGCCCGCCACCGCGACGCCGCACGCGCTGCGCCACAGCTTCGCCACCCATCTCCTGGCCGCCGGCGGCGATCTCCGCGCCATCCAGGAACTGCTCGGCCACGCCTCGCTCTCCACGACCCAGACCTATACGGCGGTCGACACGGCCCGGCTGATGGAGATCTATGACCGGGCGCACCCCCGCGCCGCCACCGTCCAATCGAAGGGGTGACCCGATGACGCCGCAGATCAAGGCCCTTGCCGTCCACCTCTTCACCGCCACTGGCGCGGTCCTGTCGATGCTGGCCATGCTCGCCGCCGTCCAGGGCAAGTGGAGCCTGATGTTCCTCTGGCTCGTCGTCGCCTTCATCGTCGACGGCATCGACGGCCCGCTCGCGCGCCACTACCACGTCAAGACCAACTGGCCGACCTATGACGGGGTGCTTCTCGACCTCATCATCGACTACCTGACCTACGTCTTCATCCCGGCCTTCGCGCTCTTCCAGTCCGGGCTCCTGCCGGGCTGGACCGGCTGGCTCGCGATCATCGTCATCACCTACGGGAGCGCGATCTACTTCGTCGACACGAGGATGAAGACCAAGGACAATTCCTTCGCGGGCTTCCCGGCCTGCTGGAACATGGTCGTGCTCGTCCTCTTCGCGCTGGAGCCGAACTTCTACCTGATGACCGCGATCATCGTCGCGCTCGCCGTCTCGATGTTCACCAACTTGAAATTCGTCCACCCGGTCCGCACCGAACGCTGGCGCTGGATCACCCTACCGATGGCGCTCGCCTGGGTGGGCTTTGCCGCCCGCGCCGCCTGGGTCGACTTCGCGCCCGGGGAACTGGCGCACTGGGGCCTCGCGATCACCTCGCTCTACCTCCTCCTCGCCGGCATCGCCCAGCAGTTCATCCCCGAATACGGGCGTCCGGGCTTTCACGACTGAAACGCCGGGCTCATCCGGCGCAATGAACACAATTAATGGTTGCTTAATCCGGGCAGGCAATCGCTCTACGATATTGACGCAGCGTTCGTTCACGGCAATGTTCGTTTTCGTTGTTTGTCAGCTATTTGAACGGAGTTCGTCATGGGTGACCGCGTCGCGGTGTTTGTTGATGGCGACAATATCAATGCGACATTTGCCCTTCCCATCCGCGAAGTTGCGGAGCGTTCGGGCGTTGTGGATGTCATGCGGGTCTATACGGACGCGAGCCGCAACAGCGACTGGCACCAGGCTCGGGGCTACCGTCTCATCCACGCCGGCACCGGCAAGAACGCGGCCGACCTCCTGCTTTCAATAGACGCGATGGAAATCGCGCTGACCCAATCTTTCACGACATTCGTCATTGCCAGTTCGGACGGCGACTTCACCCATCTGGCCACCCGCCTGCGCGAGCGCGGCCTCAAAGTCGTCGGCGCGGGCGAGACGAAGGCGCCCCCGGGGTTTCGTTCGGCCTGCACCACCTTTGCGCTGCTCCGTAGCGCGATCAGCGCTCCCGTCCCGACAACCTCACCGACCTCACCCGGCGTCACGGAGCTTGACCGCAACATCAGGAAGTTGATCGCCGCCAACAGCACAAACGGCAGCGGCATGCGCATTACCGAGCTTGGACCAAAGATGCACATTATGCATGGTGTGCGCATCAGCCAAGCACCTGAGCGTACATGGCGTGCATACCTGTCGAAGCGGACAGCGCTCTATGATCTCGACGAACGCGGCCCCGAGGCAAAGGTACGTTTCAAGCGCGAAGGCTTTGTCGAGTAACCATTGCAACGCGAACCGCTGACCGCCTGCGTCTTATGCGTATCATCACACCCGCTCCTGAGCCTCGACGCCAAGACTGGCGTTCGCACTATCCCAAGCCGGACGGCGGCTCATCTTAGAATCGTTCCATTCCTTGACTCGCCCCGGCCCCGGGCGCATATCCAATGCGCAACGGAGGCCCCGACATGTTCATCCAGACCGAATCCACGCCGAACCCCGCCACGCTCAAGTTCCTGCCGGGCCAGACGGTGCTGGAGACCGGCACCGCGGACTTCCCGCAGCCCGATGCCGCGGCGAACTCGCCGCTCGCGCGGCGGATCTTCGCGGTCGAGGGCGTGACCGGGGTCTTCCTCGGCACAGATTTCGTCACCGTGACCAAGGCCGAGGCGGTGCTCTGGGAACATGTCAAGCCGGCGATCCTCGGCGCGATCATGGAGCATTTCCAGTCCGGCCAACCGGTGATCGAGGGCGAGCAGGTGGCCTCGGGCCATGCCGCCCATGACGGCCCGGATGCCGAGATCGTGCGCCAGATCAAGGAGCTGCTCGACACCCGTGTGCGCCCGGCCGTGGCGCAGGACGGCGGCGACATCACCTTCCACGGCTTCGACCGCGGCGTCGTCTACCTGCACATGCAGGGCGCCTGCGCCGGCTGCCCGTCCTCGACGCTGACCCTGAAAATGGGGATCGAGAACCTTCTGCGCCACTACATCCCGGAAGTGACCGAGGTCCGTCCGGTCGCCGCCTGACGCATGGCCGGCCCGCTGATCCTGGCTTTCGACACCTCGGCCGCGCATTGCGCGGCCGCGCTCGTTTCCGGCGACACGGTTCTCGCTGCCCGCGCCGAGGAGATGGGCCGCGGCCAGGCCGAGCGGCTGATGCCGATGCTCGAGGAACTTCTCGCGGCGGCGGGCCACGGCTGGCGCGACCTCGACGCGCTCGGCGTCGGCATCGGGCCGGGCAACTTCACCGGCATCCGCATCTCCGTCGCCGCCGCGCGCGGGCTGGCACTCGCGCTCGGCATCCCCGCGGTGGGCGTCTCCGGCTTCGAGGCCGCCGACCCGGACCGCGCGGCGCCGTTCTGGGCGGTGATCCCCGGACCGCGCGGCACGGTCTACGCCCAGCGCCGCGGGGATGCGCCAAGCGCACCGGAAATCCTGCCCGACACCGCGCTCGCATCGCTCGACGCGCCGGTCCTGCGGCTCGATGCCGTGCCGGCAGACCGGCTTGCCGTCCACATCGCCCGCGTTGCCGCAACCCGCTGGCAGGGCGCGACGCCGCGCCCCGCCCCGCTCTACCTCCGCCCCGCCGATGCCGCGCCCGCGCGCGACACCGGCCCCGCGATCCTGCCGTGACCGCCGATCCCGAGCGGCTGGCCGCGATCCACAGGGCCGCCTTTTCCCATCCCCGGCCGTGGTCGGCCACCGAGATCGCCGCGCTCCTGACCACGCCGGGCGCCTTCCTGATCGTCGAGGACAGGGGTTTCCTCATCGGTCGCGCCATCGCCGGCGAGGCCGAACTGCTCACCGTCGCCGTCGCCCCCGCCGCGCGGCGGCAGGGCATCGGCGCAAGGCTGCTTGCCGGGTTCCTCGACGCCGCCCGCGCGGCGGGCGCCGAGACCGCCTTCCTCGAGGTTGCCGCCGACAATGCGGCCGCGCTCGCGCTTTACGCGGGGCATGGCTTCGCCGAAACCGCGCGGCGGCGCGGCTACTACCTCACGCCGGGCGGCAGCCGCGTCGATGCGGTGCTGATGGCGGCGCGACCTTGACCAAAGAGTCAAACTTCCGCCCCGTCAGCCCCAAATAGCTATTGACCGGCTTCGGTGCATTCGCCCTAATCGATGCAATCCGCGCGTGACCGGCCGTCATCGGGACGCGACCGCGGACGCGGATGCGCAAAGCAATAACCGGGAGCGATCCATGACCCTCAAGCAGACATTCCTCGGCGCGGCCGCGACGCTGGCGCTGACCTCCGGCGCCGCGCTGGCCGACCCGGCCCTGATCTTCGATCTCGGCGGCAAGTTCGACAAGTCGTTCAACGAGGCCGCCTTCGCCGGCGCCGAACGCTGGAAGGAAGAGACCGGCGGCACCTACAAGGAACTCGAGATGCAGTCCGAGGCCCAGCGCGAACAGGCGCTGCGCCGGCTCGCCGAGACCGGCGCCAACCCGGTGGTTATGACCGGCTTCGCCTTTGGCGACGTCCTCAACACCGTGGCCCCCGACTTCCCCGACACCAAGTTCGCGATCATCGACATGGTGGTCGAGCAGCCCAACGTCCGCTCCGTCGTCTTCACCGAGGAGCAGGGATCCTACCTCGTCGGCATGATGGCGGCGATGGCCTCGAAGACCGGCACCGTGGGCTTCATCGGCGGCATGGACATCCCGCTCATTCGCAAGTTCGCCTGCGGCTATGTGCAGGGCGTGAAGGCCGCCAACCCGGACGCCACCGTGATCGAGAACATGACCGGCACCACGCCCGCCGCCTGGAACGACCCGGTGAAGGGCGCCGAGCTCGCCAAGGCGCAGAAGGCGCAAGGTGCCGACGTGATCTACGCCGCCGCCGGCGGCACCGGGATCGGCGTGCTGCAGGCCGCCGCCGACGAGGGCATCCTCTCGATCGGCGTCGACTCGAACCAGAACCACCTGCATCCGGGCAAGGTGCTGACCTCCATGATGAAACGCGTCGACAACGCGGTCTACGAGGCCTTCAAGGCCGGTCCCGACCTTGAAACCGGGATCAACGTGATGGACCTCACCGCCGAGGGCGTCGGCTACTCGCTCGACGACAACAACGCGGCCCTCGTCACCGACGAGATGAAGGCGGCCGTGGATGCGGCGGCCGAGAAGATCAAGTCGGGCGAGATCTCGGTCCACGACTACATGTCCGACAACACCTGCCCGGTGAGCTGAGCCCCGGCATGGCTCAGCGCCTCCAGACGGAGCGGCAGGCGACTGCCGCTCCCGCCATCGAGCTTCGCGGGATCTCGAAGGCCTTCGGCCCGGTCCAGGCGAACAGGGACATCTCGATCCGCGTCGAGAAGGGCACGATCCACGGCATCATCGGCGAGAACGGCGCCGGCAAGTCGACGCTGATGTCGATCCTCTACGGCTTCTACAAAGCCGATCGCGGCGAGATTCTCATCGACGGCCGCGCGACGCAGATCCCCGACAGCCAGGCCGCGATCCGCGCCGGGATCGGCATGGTCTTCCAGCATTTCAAGCTGGTGCAGAACTTCACCGTCCTTGAAAATGTCATCCTCGGCGCCGAGGACGGGGCGCTCCTGACCCCCTCGCTCGCCAAGGCGCGCAAGGTGCTTGGCGAACTTGCCGAGGAATACGAGCTCGACGTCGACCCCGATGCGATGATCGAGGAACTGAGCGTCGGCCACCAGCAGCGGGTGGAGATCCTCAAGGCGCTCTACCGCCACGCCGACATCCTCATCCTCGACGAACCGACCGGGGTCCTGACCCCCGCCGAGGCCGATCACCTCTTCCGCATCCTGAAAAACCTCAAGGAGCAGGGCAAGACGATCATCCTGATCACCCACAAGCTCCGTGAGATCATGGAGATCACCGACACCGTCAGCGTGATGCGCCGCGGCGAGATGACCGCGACGGTGATGACCGCCGACACCAATCCCGAGCAGCTCGCCGAGCTGATGGTCGGGCGCAAGGTGCTCCTCAACGTGCCCAAGGGACCGGCGCATCCCGGCCAGACGGTGCTGGAGATCGACAACCTGCGCGTCACCGACGAGGACGGGGTGGAGCGGCTCAAGGGCATCTCGCTCAAGATCCACGCGGGCGAGATCCTCGGCATCGCCGGGGTCGCCGGCAACGGCCAGTCCGAGCTTCTGGCCGTCCTCGGCGGCATCGCCCGCGGCACCGGCTCGGTCCGGCTGAACGGCAAGGAGCTTGACCTCACCGGCAACCATTCCGACGGTCAGTCACGGCGCGCGAACAGCATCGCCCATGTGCCGGAGGATCGCCAGCATCTCGGCATGATCATGGATTTCACCGCGTGGGAGAACGTGGCCTTCGGCTACCACCACGACCCGGCCTACCAGAAGAACGGCCTTCTGATGGACAACGACGCGATCCTCGCCGACACGGCGGGCAAGATGGAACGCTTCGACGTCCGCCCGCCGATCCCGACGCTTGCCGCCAAGAGCTTTTCCGGCGGCAACCAGCAGAAGATCATCCTCGCCCGCGAGATCGAGCGGAACCCCGACCTCCTCCTCGTCGGCCAGCCGACCCGCGGCGTCGACATCGGCGCCATCGAGTTCATCCACAAGCGCATCGTGGAGCTGCGCGATGCGGGCAAGGCGGTGCTCTTGGTCAGCGTCGAGCTCGACGAGATCATGAGCCTCAGTGACCGCATCGCCGTCATGTTCGACGGCCGCATCATGGGCGAGCGCCTGCCCGAAAAGACCGACGAGCGCGAACTTGGCCTCCTGATGGCCGGCGTGAGCGGGGCAGCGGCATGAGCGCAAGGGACCTCTGGCCGGCGGTCCTCGCCCATCTGCGCGGCTGCGACGCCCCGGCGGCGGAGTTTCTCGACGGGCTGCCACGGGAACCGCAGGAGCGCCCGGCGCCGCCGCCGGCCGACGGGTTCGCTCGCCCTGTGCCCAACGAGCTCGACCGGCTCGCCGATACCGCCCCGGCCGAGACCCGCGCGCTCTGCGCCGCCATAGCCGCAGAGGCGGCGCGCCTGAGCTGGCGGTCGAGCTACACGACCGCCGATGTCGGCGCCTTCGCCACCGGCTATGCCTGGGCGCCGATCGCCGCGCCGGACGGGCCGCTTGTCATTCCATCCGGCCTGGTCTGCATCATGCATATCGGGCCGCGCCTGCACTACCCGCCTCACCGCCACGAGCCCGAGGAGCTATATGCCGTGCTGGCCGGCAACGCCGTCTTCAGTTCCGACCGCTCGCCCCGCACCCGGCTCGGCCCGGGTGCGCTCCGCCATCACGCGCCCTACGAGACCCATTCGATGGATACCGACGACAGCGCCGCGCTGGTTCTCGCGCTCTGGAAGGGCAGCTACAGGAAATCCGAGATCGTGAAGACGGAGGCGACATGAAGCGACTTCCCGACTGGGCCGATGTGGTCCTCGTGCCCCTGATCAGCGTGGTCCTCGCCTTCGTGATCTCGGCGCTCGTGATCCTCGCCATCGGCGAAAACCCGGTGGAAGCCTTGCAGATCATGCTCACCGGCGCGCTCGGCTCGGCCTATGGCTGGGGCTACACGCTCTACTATGCCACCAACTTCATGTTCACCGGGCTCGCCGTGGCGGTCGCCTTCCACGCCAGCCAGTTCAACATCGGCGGCGAGGGGCAGGCGACCTTGGGCGGCCTCGGCGTCGCGGTGGTCTGCCTCGCCTTCGACTGGCCGCACTGGACGCTGGCGCTCGCCGCAGCGACGGTGGGCGCGGCGGTTTTCGGCGCCGCCTGGGCGGCGGTGCCAGCCTGGCTTCAGGCCAAGCGCGGCAGCCATATCGTGATCACCACGATCATGTTCAACTTCATCGGCGCCTCACTGCTGAACTACCTCCTGGTCAACGTGATGCGGCCGGTGGGCTCGATGGATCCCGCGACCGCGCGGTTCCCGGCGGGCGCGAAGCTGCCCACGCTCTTCGACATGACCTCGGCCCTCGGCATGCCCCTCTTCAAGAGCACGCCCGTCAACGTCACGCTCTTCATCGCGCTCGCCGCCTGCGTCGCGGTCTGGCTTCTCATCTGGCGCACGCGGCTCGGCTACATGATCCGCGCCTTCGGCCGGTCGGAGCCGGCCGCCGTCTACGCCGGGATCTCGCCGGTCAAGATCACCATGTACGCGCTCCTCATCTCCGGCGCGCTCGCGGGGATGATGGCGATCAACGCGACGATGGGCGAGCAGAAGCGGCTCATCCTCAACGCGGTCGAGGGCGCGGGCTTCATCGGCATCGCGGTTGCGCTGATGGGCCGCTCGCATCCGTTCGGAGTGTTCCTCGCCGCCCTTCTCTTCGGCTTCCTCTTCCAGGGCGGGGCCGAGCTCGCGCTCTGGACGACGATCCCGCGCGAGCTCATCACCGTGATCCAGGCGCTGGTGATCCTCTTCACCGGCGCGCTCGACAACATGGTGCGGATGCCGCTCGAACGCCTCTTCCTCGCGCTCAGGCGCCCCGACGGGGAGGCGCGGCGATGACCGAGTACCTGCCGCAGCTTCTCCTCGCCTGGTCGATCCAGGCCGTCGGCATCGCCTCCCCCGGCCCGTCGGTCGCGCTGATCCTCGGCGTCGCGACCAGCCGCGGCCGGATGCCCGCCGTCACCACCGCCTTCGGCGTCGCCTGCGGCTCGATCATCCTGTCGCTCGCGACCGTGATCGGGATTGCGGCCCTCTTTGCGCAGGTGGCGGAGCTGATGACGCTCATCCGCGCGATCGGCGCGGGCTACCTCCTCTGGCTCGCCTGGCGCGCCTTCGGCAAGGCGCTGAACCCCGTGCCGCTCGATCTCACGGCGACCCCGCCGAAAAGCCTCACCCGCACCGCGCTCGCGGGGTTCCTGCTTCAGGTCTCGAACCCCAAGGCGATCCTCTTCTGGCTCGCGATCGCCTCCGCCGGCGGCGTCGGCGACGCGCCCCTGCCCGTCATCGCCTTCTTCGTGGTCGGAACCTTCGTCAATTCCTTCGCCGGCCACGCCGCCTATGCGCTCCTTCTGTCCTCCCGCCCGGTCCGCGCCGCCTATGGGCGCGCCCGCCGCTGGATCGAGGCCGGGCTCGGCGGCGTCTTCACCTTCGCCGCCTTCACGCTGGCCACGTCGAGGAGCTGAGCCATGGACTACGCCACCATCCTCCAGATCCTCGACTCCACGGTGCGGCTCGGCACGCCCCTGCTCCTGGCCTGCCTCGCCGGGCTTTTTTCCGAGCGCGCGGGCATCTTCGACATCGGGCTCGAGGGCAAGATGCTGATGGCGGGCTTCGCCGCCGCCGCCATCGCGGCGGTGAGCGGCTCGGTCTGGATCGGCGTCGCGGCGGGGCTCTGCGCCTCCCTCGCGCTGGCGCTTTTGCACGGGCTTGCCTCCATCACCTTCCGCGGCAACCAGCTCATCTCGGGCGTCGCGATCAACTTCCTCGCCTCGGGGCTCACCGTGCTCATCGGCCAGAAGTGGTTCGCGCTTGGCGGGCGGACGCCCTCCCTCGAAGGCGCCGCGCGCTTCGCGCCCATCGAGTTGCCGTTCGCCGAGGTGCTGCTGCCCGTCCCCGTGGCCGGCCCCCTCTACCGCGAGCTCATCTCCGGCCATTCGGTCCTCGTCTACGTCGCCTTCGCCGCGGTGCCAGCCGCCTGGTGGGTGCTCTACCGCTCGCGCTTCGGCCTCAGGCTCCGGGCGGTGGGCGAGAACCCGGCGGCGGTCGACACCGCCGGGATCTCGGTCGTCAGGATGCGCTACGCGGCGGTGGCGATCTGCGGGCTTCTCTGCGGGCTCGCCGGCGCCTATCTCGCGACCGGGCTCTCGGCCGGCTTCGTGAAGGAGATGACGGCGGGGCGCGGCTACATCGCGCTTGCCGCGCTCATCTTCGCGAAGTGGCGGCCGTGGTACGCGCTCGGCGCCACGATGCTCTTCGGCCTCCTCGAAGCCATCGCCAACCGCTACCAGAACATCGACCTCGGCGCCGTCGTGCTGCCGGTCCAGTTCATGCAGGCCCTGCCCTATATCCTGACCGTGGTGATCCTCGCCGGTTTCGTCGGCCGCGCCATCCCGCCACGCGCGGGCGGCGAGCCCTATGTCAAGGAACGCTAGGGCGCCGGGGCGCTGGACTTACCGGAGCGTGCGATCTGGCGCGAACCGAGGGTCTTCGAGGGTTTGACACCGCCCCCGCATAGGGGCATGACTTGACTAGGGTTTTCACCGGCAACAGCGGCATCCCAATGCAGATCTATCTGCCCATCGCCGAGGTATCCGTCAACGCGTTCCTGCTTCTGGGGCTGGGCGGCATTGTCGGCATGCTGTCGGGCATGTTCGGGGTCGGCGGCGGCTTCCTGATGACGCCGCTCCTGTTCTTCATCGGCATCCCGCCCGCCGTCGCGGTGGCGACCGAGGCGAACCAGATCGTCGCCTCCTCGTTTTCCGGCGTGCTCGCGCATCTCAAGCGCAAGACGGTGGACCTGAGGATGGGTACCGTGCTCCTCGTCGGCGGCCTTGTCGGCGCGGCCGTTGGGGTACAGGTCTTCGCGATGCTGCGTAGCCTCGGCCAGGTCGATCTCCTGGTGAAGCTCTGCTACGTCGTCTTCCTCGGCATCATCGGGCTTCTGATGTTCGTCGAGAGCCTGCGCGCGATCCGCCGTGCCAAGAAGACCGGCACCGCGCCGGCGCGCAAGAAGCACAACTGGATTCATAACCTGCCGCTGAAGATGAAGTTCCGCACCTCGGGCCTTTATATCTCGGTCATCCCGCCGCTCATCGTCGGCGTGCTCGTGGGCGTCCTCGCGGCAATCATGGGCGTGGGCGGCGGCTTCATCATGGTGCCGGCGATGATCTACCTCCTCGGCATGCCGACCAAGGTCGTGGTCGGCACCTCGCTCTTCCAGATCATCTTCGTCACCGGCTTCACGACGCTTCTCCATGCGACGATGAACTACACGGTCGATCTTCCGCTCGCCGTGCTTCTGCTCGTCGGTGGCGTGGTCGGCGCGCAGTTCGGTGCGATGATCGGCACAAGGCTCAAGGCCGAACAGCTTCGGATCCTGCTCGCGGTGATGGTGCTTGCGGTCTGCGCCAAGCTGGCGCTCGATCTCCTGCTGACGCCGTCCGAGATCTACTCGCTCGGACCGGTGGGGCACGCATGATCGCCCGGTTCGCCCTCCTCGCCGCCCTGCTCGCGGCCTTCCTGCGCCCGGCGGCTGCCGCCGAAGAACAGATCGTCGCCGATCTGAGCCAGCGCCAGGTGCCGATCACCGCCGATTTCGACGGGTCGGAGCTGATCCTCTTCGGCGCGGTCAAGCGCGAGACGCCGATCTCGATCACCGAGCCGCTGTCGGTCATCATCACCGTCGCCGGTCCATCGCGGCCGATCGTCGTGCGCCGCAAGGAGCGGGTGGCGGGGATCTGGGTGAACACCGACGCGGTGGAGGTCGACCTCGCGCCCTCGTTCTACGCGGTCGCCACTTCGCGGCCGTTCAACCAGATCCTGTCTGCGACCGAGGATCTGCGCTACAAGATCTCGATTCCGCAGGCGATCCGATCGGTCGGGGCGCCGATGACGATCCAGGACGCCCCGTCCTTCACCGAGGCACTGATCCGCATCCGCGCCAACCGGGGCGACTACCAGTTCCGGCCGAACACCATCGCCTTCTTCGACCAGACGCTGTTCAAGACCTCGGTCACGCTGCCCGCCAACCTGACCGAGGGCACCTACAAGGTGACGCTCTACCTGACCCGCAACAAGCAGGTGGTGACGAGCTACACGACCAATCTCGCGGTGCAGAAGGTCGGGATGGAACGCTGGCTCTACAACCTCGCGCACCAGCAGCCGCTGATCTACGGGATACTGTCGATCGTCATCGCCATCGCCGCGGGCTGGATCGCGTCGGCGGTGTTCCGGTACTTCAAGGGCTGACGGCGGGCTGTGCGGACCGCTATCCGCGGCCGACGAACGGCATGTTCGTCGCCATCACCGTCACCGAGAGCATGTTCGTGCCAGGGGGCAGCGTCGCCATCGACCAGACCGTCTCGGCCACGTCCGCGACCGCCATCATAGGTTCGGCCCGGACCGAGCCGTCGGCCTGCGGCACGCCCTCGGCGATCTTTGCCGCGAGCTCGGTCGCGGCGTTGCCGATGTCGATCTGGCCGCAGGCGATACCATAGGACCGCCCGTCGAGCGCCAGCGTCTTCGTGAGCCCCGTAACCGCGTGCTTCGTTGTCGTGTAGCAGACCGAGCCCGGCCGCGGCGCATGGGCCGAGATCGAGCCGTTGTTGATGATCCGTCCGCCCTGCGGCATCTGGGCCCGCATCTGCCGGAACGCTGCGCGAGCGGAGAGGAACATGCCGGTAAGGTTCACCGCGAGCATGTCCGACCAGGTTTCGAGCGGAATCTCGTCGATGAGGCCGCCTTGCCGCATGATGCCCGCGTTGTTGAAGAGCACGTCGATCCGCCCGAACCGCGCGGCGGCGGCATCGAAGGCAGCATCGACGGCCGCGGCATCCCTGACGTCGCAGCCGAGCGCCAGCGCGTTGCCGCGTCCTTTCGCGATCCCGTCGAGCACCGCCTTGCGGCGGGCGAGCATCGCAACATTCCAGCCGCCGTCGAGAAAGCGTTCCGCGACCGCCCGGCCGATCCCCGCCGAGGCGCCGGTGACGACGAGCGTGGCGGCCATGTCAGAACGCCCGGAAGGTCATCGTGGTCAGCGTGCGGCTGATGCCGGGAATGTCGAAGAGCTTCTCGGTCAGCCAGTGGCCGACATCCTCGGTCTCGGGGATGTAGATCTTGGCGATGAGATCGTAGTCGCCCGAGGTGGAATAGAGCTCGGACACAACCTCGCGGTCGTAGATCTCGTTGGCGACCTCGTAGGTCTTGCCGGGTTGGCAGCGGAACTGGACGAAAACGCAGCGCATGGGCTCACCTCTCTTTGCTGTGACACTAGCGGCGGGGATGCGCGATGGGAAGCGGACGGCGGCCGGTCGCGCGCCGAAAGCGGCGGATGCCTCCGGCGGGGATATTTTTGGCACGATGAAGGGGTCAGCTGTCGCTCTCGGAGACCAGCGAGAGCGGCGTCGCGGCCTTCGGCAGGTCGGCGGTCGTCAGGGGGTCGGCCGGGCGGGCGAGGCGGTTGCGGACCACCCAGTGGAGCCGCGTCTCGGCACGGGTGATGGCGACATAGGCGAGGCGTTTCCAGAGCGGAATGCCGGCCTCCATCCGCCCGGTGCGGGCGGCGACGAAGAGGTCGGGGGCGAAGACCTGGACCTCGGGCCATTGCGAGCCCTGCGCCTTGTGGATCGTGACCGCCGCGCCGTGCAGGAAGGCCGCGCCCATCGTCGCGGCGGCGGGGATGAAGGGCTCCTCCTCGTCGGGCAGCTCGATCTTGATGATCGAGGCGGCGGAGACCTGCGGATCCTCGGCGCCGATGACATGGAGCTTCGCGAATCCCGGTTTCTTGCCGGGGCCGAGATAGATCACCTGCGCGCCCTTGATCAGCCCGCGCGCCTCGAGGTCGATGCGCTTCTTGCGGTGCTTCAAGGGTAGTTCGATGCCGTCGCAGATCAGCGGCTCGCCGGGCAGGAGCGCGTCGGGCGGCGCGCCATACGCGGCGCGGAAGGCCTGGATCAGCCGGATCCGGGTCTGGTTGCGCCAGACGAGCACCGGCGAGCGCGCCATAAGCCCCGAGTCCACCCGCTCCGCCCAGCGCACGCGGTCGTCGCGGCGGGCGGCCTCGGCGACCATACGCTCGAAGCTCTCGAAGGTCAGGTCGGGGTCGGCGAGCGCATGGGCGAGGTCGAGGATCGGGTTGTCGTCCGCCTGGCGGTGAATCCGGTGCAGCGTCAGCTTCTTCCGCTCCGGCAGCTTGTCGAAGACCATCTCGCCGGACTGGCCGACCGGGGCGAGCTGGGCGGGATCGCCGAAGAGCACGAGCGTCGGGAAGATCTCCTTCAGATCCTCTAGCTGGCGTTCGTCGAGCATCGAGGCCTCGTCGACGAAGCCGATGTCGAGCGCATCCTCGCGCCGCTTCCAGCCACGGATGAAGTCGGAGCCGCGCAGGCCCGCGGCAGCGAGCGCGCCGGGGATCGACTTCACCTGGTCGTGGAACGCCTTGGCGCGGTCGAGCGCGGTGTCGGTCAGCCCCTCGATCACCGGGCGCTCGCCGTTGCCGATCAGCCATTCGGCGATCTTCTCATATTCGGGGTCGTAGACCGGGGTGTAGAGGATACGGTGGATCGTCGTCGCCGGCACGCCGCGATTGCGCAGCACGCTCGCCGCCTTGTTGGTTGGCGCAAGGATCGCGAGCGTGCGCCGCTCCTTGCGGCGCTTGCCCTCGTAATCGCCCGAGATCGTGTCGACCCCGGCCTCGGCCAGCGCCTTCGTCAGCGCCGCGAGCAGCATGGTCTTGCCCGAGCCGGCCTTGCCGATCACCGCGAGGACCGAGGGCCTTCCCGCCGCCGCCGCGGTGAGCGTTCCCTCGATGAGGTCGATCCCCGCGCCGCCGAGAAGTTCGGCGACGCGGTCCCAGGCCTCAGCCTGGTCATCGGAAAAGGTGAGCGCGGGCGCCGACATCGGCGCGACCCTAGCGTCCCGCCCCCGCCGACGCCAGCAGGTTTAGATCGCGGCCGGCAGCGCCCTGCGGCCATCGGTGTCGCGCTCGAACCAGGCCTGCGCCAGCTCCGGCGCGATGCCGGCCTTGCGCGCCACCCGGCGGCGGACCTCCTCGGAGAACTCCCACAGGCCGAGGCTGATCGCGTCCGACCCCTCGCCCGTCGAGCCGAGCACCGTCGGCTGCCAGCCGAGCAGGCGGTAGATGCGGACCATGCGCGCGTCGAAGACGCCGACCGCGCGCGAGAGGCCGAGCCCGACGCCGAGCTGCGCGCCGCCGAGCATCAGCGCGGCCGACACCATCGCCGGCGCCTGTTCTCCCAGACAGAAGCGGGTGCATTCCCAGACCTTCGGATGCGCGAAGCGCCGCCCGCCCGCGAGGGCCGAGAAATGCTCGTTCACCATGCAGCGGCCGAGCGTCGGCATGAACCGCATCGAGCCGCCGTGGCGGCCGTCCGGCCTTTGCCAGAGCACGTAGGTCGGGTTGAGCGCGTCGTATTCGTCCCGCTCGAAGCCCTGGGCGTCCACGCGCACGGCCCAGCCGAGCCGTTCCCGGAACTGTTTCGCGCGGTCTGCAAACATCGTGTCGCGCAGGAGCGGATAGTCGGTAAGTTCTTCGCCAGTCAGGAATCGTAGCATTCTGCCCTCCATCAAGATGGAGAACGGCTTAGCGAAGCTTGGTTAATACCGGCCTAGCCGGACGGATCTCAGATCAGCACGAAGCCCTCGGCGATCGCCCGCGCGACCGCCTGGGTGGTGTTGGCCGCGCCGAGCTTGAACCGCGCGCTCTCGACATAGGCGCGCAAGGTATGTTCCGAGATCGCGAGGCTGTCGGCGGCCTGGGCGCGGTTCAGCCCCATCGCGAGCTTGGTCAGGGCGTCGACCTCGCGCGGGCTGAGGCTGTGCAGGGCGCGGTAGTCGGTCCCGCGTTCGATCTCGAGCGCCTTCAGGTTGATGAAATGCGCGATGAGGATCAGGTCCGCGACATGTTCGGCGGTGAAGTTTCGCCAGCGGGCATCGCCGGAGCGGTCGGAAACCGTGAACATGGCGAACTGGCCGTTCGGGCCGCGGATCGGCACCGAGAAGCCCTGGTTGCCAACGCCCGCGTCGATCGCCTCGGAGAGGAAGGCGCGGGCCGGGCGCCCCGACCAGTCGAGAAGCTTCCAGTCGACGGGGTGAAAGCGGCGGAAACAGCCCTGGACCACCGGGTCGATGCGGGCGTAGTCCTGCTCGATGTAGCGGTCGACCCAATCGGCCGCGTAGGTCAGGACCGCGTATTGCTGGCCGGTCGAATTGACCGAGTGGTAGACGAAATGCTCGACCTCGTACTGGTCGCGCAGGCCGCTGACGGCGGCGCGCAGCTCCTCAAGCGTTGTCGCTTGCTGAAGCGCCGCAATACCGCCTGCCAGCCTTGTTTGCATCCAGAGCCACGCCTCCGGCCATGTTGCCCGCGACCTGAGCGATCTCGGCGGCTGCCACAAGCGATGCGTCGTCAAGCTGCTCGGCCAGGGCCGACAACCCGTTGCCCTTGGCGAAGGCCTTGAGATCGGTCAGCACGTCTAGGATCCATTCGTATTGCATTTTCACTCTCGCGCAAGCGGATTTACTGGCGGACACTCAACCACAGCATGCAGAGTCTTCCTTATCGAATCCTTACGATCAACTCCCCGATATTGACGGGGGTGATTCGGGCAACCCGTTGATTTCGCTTGGGACGAATCGGAAACGCCCGCGCCGTGGTGTCACGGCGCGGGCGCGGATCACGTCTTGCGCCGGGCTCAGGCCTTGCGGCCGGCCTCGAGCGCGTCCTCGAAGGTGCGCAGGCCCGTCCGCGGCGCCTGGACCAGCACCGCCATGTTGCCCGGCTTGTGCTCGTTGCGGCGCATCTTCATATGCGCGGCCGGGATCTCGGCCCAGGGGAAGACCTCGGACATGCAGGGATCGAGCCGGCGCTCGAGCATCAGCTTGTTCGCGGCAGAGGCTTGCGCCAGATGCGCGAAATGCGAGCCCTGCAGGCGCTTCTGGTGCATCCACATGTAGCGCACGTCGAAGGTGCAGTTGAAGCCCGTGGTGCCGGCGCAGATCACGACCATGCCGCCCTTCTTGCACACCAGCGACGAGACCGGGAAGGTCGCCTCGCCGGGATGCTCGAACACCATGTCGACATTGACGCCCTTGCCGGTGATGTCCCAGATCGCCTTGCCGAACTTGCGCGCCTCTTTCAGCCAGGCATTATATTCCTCGCTGTTGACCTTGGGCAGCTGGCCCCAGCACTTGAAATCGTTGCGGTTGATAACGCCTTTGGCGCCCAGCCCCATGACGAAGTCGCGCTTGGATTCGTCGCTGATCACCCCGATCGCGTTGCCGCCCGCGGTGTTGATGAGCTGGATCGCGTAGGAGCCCAGACCGCCAGAAGCCCCCCAGACCAGCACGTTCTGGCCCGGCTGCAGATCGTGCGGCGCATGGCCGAACAGCATCCGGTAGGCCGTGGCCAGCGTCAGCGTGTAGCAGGCGGCCTCTTCCCAGGTCAGATGCTTCGGCCGCGGCATCAACTGCTGCGCCTGCACACGGGCGAACTGGGCAAACGACCCGTCGCCGGTCTCGTAGCCCCAGATCCGCTGGCTGGGCGAATACATCGGGTCGCCGCCATTGCAGTATTCGTCGTCGCCATCGTCCTGGTTGCAATGCACCACGACCTCGTCGCCGACCTTCCAGCGCTTGACCTTCTCGCCCACGGCCCAGACGATGCCCGAGGCATCCGATCCGGCGATGTGGTAGTCCTGCTTGTGGACGTCAAAGGGGCTGATCGGCTCACCGCGGCTCGCCCAGACGCCGTTGTAGTTGACGCCGGCGGCCATCACCAGAACCAGCACCTCGTTGCTGTCCAGCTTCCAGGTATCGACCACCTCGACCTGCATCGCGGTTTCAGGCTCGCCGTGACGCTCGCGGCGGATCGCCCAGGCATACATCTGCTTCGGCACATGGCCGAGCGGCGGCATCTCTCCGATCTCGTAGAGGTCTTTTTCGGGCGCGTCGTAGGGCGCGATTTCGGTCTGCGTATCCAAGGCCATCTACCTCTCCTGATGCTCTCGCCGCATTGCAGAATCAACGCGTGCTCACGTCATGGAATATGATTGGCGCAGCAACATTGCAATAGTCGCGCAGCCCTATTTTGTAATTTTATGTCCCGACCGATTTCGAATCCGGGCCGATGGGCGAAAGTCGCCCATTTCCGATGCCGCACTTGCAGCAAGATGCTGTCGGACCGGGGCGGCGTAGAAGCCGATGAGCGCGCGGTCCTTCGGCAGCACGGTGACCCTGCCCTTGGCACTGCGGACGATCTTGCGCAGCGAAAGGATCGCCAGCGCGGTCTCGACGGCCTTGGGCACCGAGCCGTCCGGAAGCTCGAGATGGACGTCGATGGCGCGCAATTCGGCCGCGAGCGCCTCGGCGCGGTGCATAAGCGCGTCCCGGGCGATCTCGGTCTCCTCGCCAAGCGCCGCGGTAACGAGCGGCACCGGCAGCACCGGGACGTTGCGGGCGATCCGCGCCATCAGCGCCTCGGCGATCTCGGCGGTGGCGTCCTCGTGCGGCGCCTTCAGGAACTCGGCCAGCGACAGGGGCGCGCCGAAGCTGACGGAGGCGATGCCGTATTTGCGGAACCGCCGGGTCAGCATGCGCCGGAGCTGGCGGCCGACAAACTGCGCGCCCGACCAGACCGAGCCACGGAACCGGCGCACGCCGGCGGCATGGGCGGCGACCAGCACGCGGTCCTCGATGATCCGGTCATAGGCGAGCGAGACCGGCACGAAGACCACATCCGGCCCGCCCTCCTCATAGCCCGAGACGATGTAACCGAGCAGGCCGAGCTTCGGCCGCCCGACGCGCCCGTCGAGGCTGAGCCCGCCCTCGGGGAAGATCGCCTGGGTCACGCCCTCGGCCGTTGCCATCTGCACATAGCGGGCGAGCACCCGACGGTAGAGCAGGTTGCCCGAGCGGCGGCGGATGAAATAGGCGCCCGAAGCCCGGATCAGCCCGGATAAGGGCCAGATCCGCGCCCATTCCCCGACCGCGTAGGACAGCGCCGAGCGGCTCGCCGCGAGATGGGTGACGAGGATGTAATCCATGTTCGAGCGGTGGTTCATCACGAAGACCACCGTCGCCTTCTTGTCGATCGCGCCGAACGCGCCCTCGTCGAACCGGCCGATGTGGACACGGTAGACGAGCCGGGCGAGCCATTTCGTCGCCCGCGCGGCGAAACCGAAATAGACCGTGGCCGAGAAGGCCGGAACGATCTCGCGCGCATAGCGGCGGGCACGCTGGTGGACGACGGTCTCCGGCTCGCCGGTCAGGGCGGCCTCGGCGGCGATCGCCTCGGCGACCTGGGGATCGTGGACGAGCCGCACGATCATGTCGGGCCGCGCCATCAGCTTGAAGGGCTGGATCGGCCGGTCGAGCTTCGCGTTCAGCCGCGCCACCACCCGTTCCATCCGTTTGCGGAAGAACCAGCGAACGGACGGAACGAGGAAATGCGAGAAGAACGACATGGACGCGAACACGAGAACCACGACCAGCAGCCAGATCGGAATTTCAACGGTCGCCATCATGCCGTTCATGCCTTTCGGTCCGGCTCCGCCGCGCCGGCGCCATCAGCCCGGCAGGTCCGTCGGTTTCTGGCCGATACTTTCGAGCGCCCATATATACGTGCGGACATCGGTGCGGAAAGACCAGATGCGGCCCGAGCCGAGATCGATGATCTCGGTGGTGACGACACACCAGAGAATGCTGAGCGACACCGCAACGAGCCGGTTGGAGCGACCGGCAAGTCCGAACTTGTAACCGACCGCGCCCATGCCGACGAGGTTCATGCCCAGAAGCAGCCAGACGAGCTGGGGCGGCATGATGAATCCCATCGCGAACCGCATCTCGGTTGTCGCATCGAACGTGTTGTTGACCGCATTCATGAGCGAGGCCGCCGCGGGGTCCTTCCGCTCCGCGACGATGGTGCTCACATGGTCCCAGATCACCGTCTGAAGCTCGTTGGTGCGGGCGTCTGCCTCATCGATGGCCGGATCGTGCCTGCGCGACCCCGCAAAGATCTGCCGTGCCCCGAGATAATCGCCAAGCGCCGACGCCACGGCCTCCCCGTCCGCCCCGCCAATCGCCTTCGCCTGAAGCCAGGCGGTGCCGATCGCGTTGGCCTCGCCCATCGCGGATGCGAGCCGGTCCGCGTTGCGCGACGTCGCCGCCGAAAGGTTGAAGGCCAGAACGAAGGCCAGCAGGCCGAGAACGCTGCCGATGACCAGGCCGGTCGTGTCATCGCCTGCGGCTTCGCTCGTGCGCTGGCGGTTGCCGACCCGCCTGCCGAACTCGTTCATCGTCACAAGAAATACGGTCAGTATGACCATGAACAGGATTTGGCTCTTTGCCATCAGTTCCAAAAGGTTGAACACCCCGTCGCCCTCCCCGCGCGGCGCGAGGATCCACGCCGCTCCGCAAGAGGAGCTTAGCCGCAAGCCCATAGAAAGGAAGCGTTTCCGCACGCGGGCCGGGCGTGCGTCGACACCGGTGCGACCGAACCGGCAATCGCGGCGCACCGGTCGTCGGCAGCACCGGCTCGCCCCCCATCACGCATGCGTGAGGGACCGGGCCGCTGAACCGTGGTAGCGTTCTGGCTCTTGCCGATATTTGAGCGGGACAACGGGAGGTATTCAGAATGTTCTTAAAGACAGCGGGCGCCATTGCCATCACGCTCGCCGCGACGGCGGCCTTCGCGCAGGACGGCACGATGAGTTTCTTCGTGACCAGCCAGAACCCCGGCACCGGCGGCAATTTCGGCGGGATCGAGGGGGCGGACGCCCATTGCGCCGCACTCGCCGAGGCGGCCGGCGTGACCGGCAAGACCTGGCACGCCTATCTCTCCACGAGCGCCGAGAACGCCCGCGACCGGATCGGCGCCGGCCCCTGGGTCAACGCCGCCGGCGTCACCATCGCCGCGAGCGTCGACGAGCTTCACAGCGCCGCCAACAACCTCACCAAGGAGACCGGGCTCGACGAGACCGGCGCGGTGGTGAACGGCCGCGGCGACGAGCCGAACCGGCACGACATCCTCACCGGCTCGATGCCCGACGGCACGGTCGCCGAGGGCATGACCTGCGCCGACTGGACCTCGGACGCCGAGGACGCCGCCGGGATGGTCGGGCACCACGACCGGATGGGGCTCGACGATTCGGACGCGGCGAAGTCGTGGAACTCGTCGCATTCCTCGCGCGGCGGCTGCGGCCTCGACGCGCTGCGCGGCACCGGCGGCGACGGGCTTCTCTACTGCTTCGCCGTGAACTGAGCCCCGATTGGGCCGGTGCAGCATTTTCCGGCCCGATTTTTTTGCACTGCAGCATCTGGACGCGCAACTTTATTCCGCATAGGTTGCCGGGCGAAGAACTATATTACCCCGCGAGGTGACGCCCATGTCCGACCAACCCGAGCGCGACCGGCCCTGGCTGTTCCGCACCTATGCCGGCCATTCGACGGCGGAAAAGTCGAACGCGCTCTACCGGGCGAATCTCGCCAAGGGCCAGACCGGGCTCTCGGTCGCCTTCGACCTGCCGACCCAGACCGGCTACGACAGCGACCACGAGCTGGCGAAGGGCGAGGTCGGCAAGGTCGGCGTGCCGGTCTGCCACCTCGGCGACATGCGGACCCTGTTCGAGGACATTCCCCTTGACCAGATGAACACCTCGATGACGATCAACGCCACCGCGCCGTGGCTGCTTGCGCTTTATATCGCGGTGGCCGAGGAGCAGGGGGCGGATGTCGCCGCGCTGCAGGGCACGGTGCAGAACGACATCATCAAGGAATACCTCTCGCGCGGCACCTACATCTGCCCGCCGAAGCCATCCTTGAAGATGATCACCGATGTCGCGGCCTACACGGCGGAGCACCTGCCGAAGTGGAACCCGATGAACGTCTGCTCCTATCACCTGCAGGAAGCGGGTGCCACGCCGGAGCAGGAGCTGGCCTTCGCGCTTGCGACCGGCATCGCGGTGCTCGACGATCTCAAGGGCAAGGTGGCACCGGACGCCTTCCCGGCGATGGTCGGCCGCATCTCGTTCTTCGTCAACGCCGGCATCCGCTTCGTCACCGAGCTGTGCAAGATGCGCGCCTTCACCGAGCTCTGGGACGAGATCTGCCTCGAGCGCTACGGCATCGCGGAGGAGAAATACCGCCGCTTCCGCTACGGCGTGCAGGTGAACTCGCTCGGCCTCACCGAGCAGCAGCCGGAGAACAACGTCTACCGCATCCTCCTCGAAATGCTCGCGGTGACGCTCTCGAAGAACGCCCGCGCCCGCGCGGTGCAGCTTCCCGCCTGGAACGAGGCGCTCGGCCTGCCCCGCCCCTGGGACCAGCAATGGTCCTTGCGGATGCAGCAGATCCTCGCCTACGAGACCGACCTTCTCGAATACGGCGACCTCTTCGACGGCAACCCGGCGATCACCGCGAAGGTCGAGGCGCTGAAGGTCGGCGCGCGCGACGAGCTGAAGACGCTCGACGGCATGGGCGGCGCGATCGCGGCGATCGAATACATGAAGTCGCGGCTGGTGGAGTCGAATGCCGCCCGTCTCACCCGGATCGAGGCGGGCGAGACCGTGGTCGTCGGCGTCAACCGCTGGCGCGAGGGCGAGGCCTCGCCGCTGACGGCCGGCGACGGCGCGATCCTGACCGTCGACCCGGCGGTCGAGGTCGACCAGGTGGCGCGGCTGAACGCCTGGCGCGCTGCGCGCGACGCGGGCGCGGTGGCCGCAGCGCTGGCCGCGCTCCGCGCCGCAGCGACTGTGGGGGAAAACGTCATGCCCGCCTCGGTTGCCTGCGCGAAAGCCGGCGTCACCACCGGCGAATGGGCCGGCGTGATGCGCCAGGTCCACGGCGAGTACCGAGGCCCGACCGGCGTCTCGAAGAGCCCGTCGAACCGCACCGAGGGCCTCGACGAGATCCGCGACGCGGTGGATGCGGTGTCGAAGCAACTCGGGCGGCGGCTGAAGTTCCTCGTCGGCAAGCCGGGGCTCGACGGCCATTCGAACGGCGCCGAGCAGATCGCGGCTCGGGCGCGCGACTGCGGCATGGACATCAGCTACGAGGGCATCCGCCTCACCCCCGCCGAGATCGTCGCGGCGGCGGCCGAGGCCGAGGCGCATGTGGTCGGCCTGTCAGTGCTCTCGGGCTCGCACCTGCCGCTGATGGCCGAGGTGATGGAGCGGATGCGCGCGGCGGGTCTCGCGCATGTCCCGGTCGTCGTCGGCGGGATCATCCCCGAGGAGGATGCCGCGCGGCTTCGCGAGATGGGCGTTGCGCGGGTCTATACGCCGAAGGACTTCGAGCTGAACCGGATCATGTTCGACATCGTGGCGCTCGCCGAGCCGAAGGCGGTCGCGGCTGAGTGACGCCGAGCCCGGCCTGACGCGACGCGAGGATTGCCTTCGGCGGCGGCCTGACGGAAAACGACTGCATTGCTCCGGAGGTTTCCATGCGCTCGTTTTCCGCCCCTGCTGCCTGCCTCGCCGCGCTTGTCAGCGCCCTTCCCGCCACCGCGCAGGACCTCGCCGACCTGCCGCCCGAATTCCGCGACCGGATCGAGGCCGCGCGCGCCGACTGCGCCGGCTTCGACAACGGCGTGCTCTCGGTCGACTGGGGCGCGGTGTCGCGGCCCGATCTCGACGGTGACTTCAAACCCGACTGGGCGCTCGACGAATACCTGCTCAGTTGCTCGACGGCGGCGAGCCTCTTTTGCGGCACCGGCGGCTGCACCACGACCTTCAAGGTCGGCGACAGCGTCATGACGCTCCTCAACAAGGGCTGGGATCTCGCCTTGATGAACACCGGCCCGGTGCTTCTGGCGCAGATCCACGGCTCCGAATGCGGCGGGACCAATCTCAACCGCTGCGTCGTCGCGCTGACCTGGGACGAGGGGCGCTGGAACCGGGTGGGCGGCGCCGAATAGCCCCCCCGAACCGGACCACGCCCGGCATCGTGACGCTTGCCGAACCGAGACCGGACGCGGCAGAGTGAGCGGGTCACGAGCCGGAGGACCACATGACCCTGCAAGCCCGCGCGTTTCCCGACTATGCGGCAGCGCTGCTGTCCGCCTACGAAGAAGAGGTGTCGGGCGAAGCCTATTTCGCAGCACTCGCCGCGATGCAATCGGGCCGCGCCCGCGACGCCCTCACGCTCATGGCGGAAATGGAGCGGGCGACGGCGCGGGCGCTCGAGCCGCTGCTCGAAGCCGCGGATGTGCGCCCCGCGGACCGTTCGGCGCTTCTCGAAGAAGGCCGCGCCGAGGCACAAGAGCTCGCGGGCCAGAGCTGGCACGACCTCCTCACCGACATGCGCGACGACTACGGCGCCTATGTCGCGGAGTTCGAGGTGGTCCGCGCCGGCGCGCCCGAAGCCCTCAGGCACCACGCCGACCTGCTCGTCGCGCACGAGGTGGCGATCATCGACCACGCGCGGGCCGAACTGGCCGGCGACTCGGACAGCCTCGCGCCGCTCCGGCGCTACCTCGCGCAAGCCAGGAGCGTCTGACCCCCGCCCCACCCGCGCGGCCCCGGCCGCCCGGCGAGCGCCACCGACGAGACCGGCCACGCCCCACCAAATCGACGCCGGCCCGCTCGGGACCGCCGAACCCAAATGAGGGCTTTTCGGCATCGGCTTTGACGAAGTCGGAAGGGCGGGTTCGAGCCCATAGCAGTCATGCAGCCAAACGAAGTCTAGGGCCTGTTGACAAAAGGGATTCACACGGACGCCTGATCATGATTCAAGCTGGTATCTGCGATGGAGACCAGCTTGGCACGAGACCTGATGTCGGACGATGAGTGGGCGTTCT
>NZ_JAPDOG010000029.1 GCF_026013545.1 Defluviimonas salinarum
CGCACCCATGCCGGCGAGACCTGGCGCAAGGTCGCCGAGCAACTGCGCCCCCGTTGGCCCAAGCTGGCTGATCTGATGGACGCCAGCGAGCACGACGTCTTGGCCTACATGTCCTTGGCGCGGCGCATCGCCGTGATACTGCACCGGATGTGGAAAGATGACACCGACTTCCGCGTCGATGTTCCGGCGCTTCATGCCAGCTGAAGACAAAGAATCCAGACTGCTGCCCGCCTGATCGCGGGCCTTCGAGGTCCCCACGGGACGCGGTTCCGGTGATGCCGTGCTCAGGACTGATGCCGATCACATCGAGCACGCCAATGAGATGGGCACACCGGAATTGCATTGAACCAGCATCATGTTGGCGGCCATCGCGCCGACCACGGACCGAAGCATGCACCCGGGTCGATCTCAGGCGAAGGTTGCCAAACAGGGAAGCAGATCACTTGTTCAAAGAAGAAAGCCGCGGTCCAGCGGCGCATCCCGCATGCGCAAAACCGCTTGACTGGATCGGCCCCGTTACCGAGTTCGCACTGAACAACTCCCATCGCATTGATTTTGCGTTGAAATCTTTCGGTTTCTCTCGCGATCATCTGCAGGATTTCGTATGTTTGCGGCGGAAACCCTGCAATTTCGGTCCCGTCCATGAAGCACCGCTCTCGCCCGCCGGAACAGGATGATCTGCCGCGCCCACGGCTGGTCGACATGATCGATCTGCGGCACGAGCTGGTGAAGCTCGCGGCGCTGATCGACTGGGAAGTGTTCGAGCGGGAATGGGCTGGTTTCTTTCCGTCGGCCACCGGACGGCCGGCGACGTCGCCGCGGTTGGTGGCGGGATTGCTCTACCTTCAGCACGCCTATCGGCTGTCGGATGAGGCGGTCGTCGCCCGGTGGGTCGAGAACCCCTATTACCAGCACTTCACCGGCGAGGTGTTCTTTCAGCATCGCCCACCGATCGATGCGTCCTCGCTGACCCGCTGGCGCGGGCGCATCGGCGAGGAAGGGGTGGAATGGCTGCTGACCCAGACGATCCGGGCCGGGCAGAAATCCGGCGCCATCGACGAGGACAGCGTGAAGCGTGTGGCAGTCGATACGACCGTGATGGAAAAGGCCATCGCCCACCCCACCGACGCCCGGCTCTATGAGCGTGCGCGGGATCAGTTGGTGGCTCTGGCGCGAGGCGCCGGGGTGGAGCTGCGGCAATCCTATGCCCGCCTTGCCCCGCGGCTGGCGCTGCAGGTCGGTCGCTACGCCCATGCGAAGCAGTTCAAGCGCATGCGCAAGGCATTGAAAAAGCTGAAAGGTTATACCGGTCGGGTCATGCGCGACCTGCGCCGCCACCTCGACGACATCCCAGAGGGCACGCTGCGGGACCGGATCGTTGCCAAACTTGCGCTGGTATCCCAGCTGCTGCACCAGCAGCCCAAGGGCAGCGACAAGATCTATGCCCTGCACGAGCCGGAGGTCGATTGCATCTCCAAGGGCAAGGCCCGGGTGCGCTACGAGTTCGGTTGCAAGGTCAGCGTGGCAACGACGCTGGACGAGGGCTTCGTGGTGGGCATGCGCAGCTTTCCTGGCAATCCCTATGATGGCCATACCCTGGCCCCGGCGCTGGAACAGGTGGAGATCCTGACCGACCAGCGCCCCGGCCTGGCCGTCGTCGACCGCGGTTATCGCGGCCACGGCGTGGCGGCGACCCGCGTCCTGATCAGCGGCACCCGGCGCGGCCTGACGCCAAAACTGATTGCCGACCTCCGACGCCGCAGCGCCATCGAGGCCGAGATCGGCCACATGAAAACCGACGGCCGTCTGGCACGCTGCCCCCTGAAAGGCACCATCGGCGACGCGCTATTTGCCGTGCTCTGCGCCTGCGGCCACAACATCCGCAAGATCCTCGCCCATCTCAGGGCTTGGCTTGCGCTCGTCATCGCAACCATTCTGAACGCCATGACCCGCCCGGATCGACCACCTCAGGCGCTTATAGCCGCCTGAAAGCGTTGTTCAGGACGAACTAATGAGAAGATCGACCGCTTCGGCGTAGGACAGGTTCAGTCTGCCCACACCCCAGTTCCGATCCAGGCGCACGCCACCGCCGCGCCCTCGGTCTGCGTCGATCTGCATCCCTTGGTCGCGCATAAAAGACAGATCGCGCGTTATCGTGCGCGTGCTTACGCCGTGTTGCCGGGCCAGATCTTTGACTGTGCAGTGAACGTCCTGCTTGAGTTGGACGGCGAGCAGCTCAAGCCGTCGCAGCCTCTCATGGGCACTTGTTCGGATCATTCATCAAATAGGACATATAATGGCGTATTTAGCAATAAGACGCTGTTCAGGCGGAGTTCGTTGCCGATCTCTAGCCTTTCCGAGCCGCAAGATGGCTCTCTAACAGAACAGGACATAAATCTATGAAAATGAACTACTTCGTTGTCGGTACAAATGACATGGACGCAGCAAGAGCCTTTTACGATGCGCTCTTTGAGGGGGCGGGGCTTCAATCCGTTTCCCCGTCAGATCGCATGACCTATTGGGTGGGAGAGGACTTTGCCTTCGCAACGGCGATACCGTACGACACAATGCCTGCCACCAATGGAAATGGCACGATGGTTGGCTTTTGCGTTGGTACAAAGGATGACGTTGAAAGGATGCACGGATTGGCCATTCAACTTGGCGGCAAATGCGAGGGAGCGCCAAATCAGCGCGGGCCAAAGTACTCCGCTTACGTGAGAGACCTTGACGGCAACAAATTGTGCCTTTCTGACTGAGCGATCTCGAGAAAAACGCAACGTTCGCTCCGATGTAGAGATGTTTAGAAGCGGGCGTTGAGCCATCGTGCAGCATTCGTGAGTTGGGCTAGAAGCGGAACACTGGTCATCTGGCTATTCCACCTCTCTTCACCCCGGAATGATCTCGAACCTAGTCACGTCGACCATGCCCCGGTCGGTGATCTTCAGCGCGGGGATCACCGGCAGGGCGAGGAAGGCGAGCTGCAGGAACGGCTCCTCCAGCGTGACGCCGAGCCCCGTCGCCGCCGCGCGCAGGGCCACCAGCCGGTCGCGCACCGTCTCGAACGGGTCGAGGCTCATCAGCCCCGCCACCGGCAGCGCGAGCTCGGCGAGCACCTTGCCGCCCTGCGCCACGACGAAGCCGCCCTCGATCTCGCCCAGCCGGTTCGCGGCGAGCGCCATGTCGGCATAGTCGGCGCCGACGACGGCGATGTTGTGGTGGTCGTGGCAGACGGTCGAGGCGATGGCCCCGGCTTTCAGCCCGAAGCCCTTCACGAAGCCGTTGGCGATGTTGCCGTTCTTGCCGTGCCGCTCCACCACCGCGATGCGGATCAGGTCGCGGGTGAGGTCGGGGCGCTTGTCGCCATCGGTGATCGGGATTTCCTCGCGCAGATGCGTGGTGATGATCTTGCCCTCGATGATGCCGATGACGTCGGTCTCGGTCCGGTTGGCGCGGGCGCGGAAATCCTCGGCCCGCACGACCGGCGCCTTGACCGAGCCGCGCCCGACCGGGGGGATCGTCTGCCGCGCGGCAAAGGCGGCATCATCGACGCGCCGCCCGGCGCAGAGGACAAGTTGGGCGTGGCAGCCTTCGAGGCTGTCGACCGCGACGATATCGGCCCGCTTGCCCGGCGCGATCTGACCGCGGTCCTTCAGCCCGAAGGCCTCCGCCGCCGACAGCGACGCCGCGCGATAGACCGCGAGCGGCGAGGCGCCCTTTTCGATCAGCCGCCGGATCATGTAGTCGAGATGGCCATGCTCGGCGATGTCGAGGGGATTGCGGTCGTCGGTGCAAAGGCAGAGATAGGCCGAGGTCGCTTCGGTCAGAACGGGTGCCAGCGCCTCGAGGTCCTTCGAGACCGAGCCCTCGCGGATCAGCACCCGCATCCCCTTCCTCAGCTTCTCCAGCGCCTCCTCGGCGGTGGTCGCCTCGTGCTCGGTGCGGATGCCGGCGGCGATATATGCGTTGAGGTCGCGGCCCGAAAGTTGCGGGCAATGGCCGTCGACATGGCCGCCCTCGAAGAGCGCGAGCTTCGCCATCGCGCCGGGATCGCGGTGGATCACGCCGGGATAGTTCATGAACTCGGCAAGCCCGATGCCCGAGGAATGGCCCATCAGCGGTGCCAGATCCGCCGCCTCGATCCGGGCACCGGCGGTCTCCATATGCGTCGACGGCACGCAGGAGGAGAGCTGCACCCGGATGTCCATCAGCGTATGGCGGCTCGCCTCCTGGAAGTAGCGGATGCCGTCCACACCCACCACGTTGGCGATCTCGTGCGGGTCGCAGATCGCGGTAGTGATGCCGCGGGGCGCGACGCAGCGGTCGAACTCGAACGGGGTGACGAGCGAGCTTTCGATATGCAGATGCGTGTCGATGAAGCCCGGCACCAGCGCCTGCCCCGCGACGTCGATCACTTCGCGCCCCTCGTAGTCGGCGCCGATGCCCACGATAGTGTCGCCGCAGACGGCGACGTCGCCCGCGATCATCGCCCCTGTCACGACGTCGAAGACCTGCCCGCCCCTCAGGACGATATCGGCCGGCTCGTCCCCGCGCCCCGCCGCGATCCGCCGTTCAAGTTCCGCCATCGTCTCCGCTCCGTTCCAAACCGCCCGCCCAGAAGACCCCTTTCCGCGCCTCCCGTCCAGATCGCTCAGGCGTCTAGACTCACGCCGAGCCCGACCTTCACCCGGTCCATCACGATCGACGTCTTGAACTTGCTGACCTCGGGCGTGCCGAAGAAATTCTCCTGCGTGAAGGTCTGGTACTCGGCGATGTCCCTGACGACGAGGATCAGCGTGAAATCCGCCTCGCCGGTGGTGTAGTAGCATTGCTGCACCAAGGGCGCCTCCTGCATCCGCCGCTTGAAGCTTTCGAGCACGCCGAGGTTCTCGCGCTCCATCGAGACTTCGACGATGATCGTCATCCCGCGCCCGGCCGCTCCGGGATCGAGGATCGCGATCTCGCGCTCGACCACGCCGGTCTCGCGCAGCCGCTTCAGCCGTTTCTGCACCGCCGCCGGCGAGAGGCCGAGATGCTCGGAAAGCTGCTCGGCGGTGCGGCGGCAGTTCTCCTGCAAAAGCTCTAGTAGACGGACGTCGAACGGGTCGAGAGCGGCGAGTCTTTCGGGCATGAGAGGCTTCCGGTGTGATGGTGTCCGAATTTCGCACGTTCTTGTGACATGATCGACGAGAATCGGACGGTTTCCGTCACTCATATCCCGAAATCGTACGCCGGAATGCGCTACCCATCACCCAACGCAGCGCGAGGAGGAGACAGCGCATGACCCAGCATTTCGACCCCGCGAAGATCGGCCATGTCCATGTCGACCCCACCCCCGGCGCCGCCGCCGAGGAGGTGCTGACCCGCGCAGACTTCGCCCGCGCCATCGCCGAGATCACCCAGTGGCCAGGCTACGCGCCGACACCACTGCACCGGCTCGGCGATCTCGCCCGCGAGCTCGGGCTGGCCGCGATCCTCTACAAGGACGAGGGGCCGCGCTTCGGGCTCGGCAGCTTCAAGGCGCTGGGCGGTGCCTATGCCGGCGCTTGCGTCCTGCAGCGCGAGCTGTCGCGCCGGCTCGGCCGCGAGGTCGCGCTGGAGGAGATCCGCAGCGGCAAGCTCGCGGGCGAGGCGGCGAAGATCACGCTCGCCTCGGCGACCGACGGCAACCACGGGCGCTCGCTCTCCTGGGGCGCGCGGATGTTCGGCGCGCCGTGCCGGATCTATGTCCACAGGGATGTGAGCCAGGGCCGGATCGACGCGATGCGCGATCTGGGCGCGACGGTCGTTGTGGTCGACGGCGACTACGACGACTCGGTGCGCGCGGCGCGCGAGGAGTCCGAGGCGAACGGCTGGTTCGTCGTCTCCGACACGTCGTGGGAGGGCTACACCCAGCCGCCGCGCGACGTGATGGCGGGTTACGGCGTGATGACGAACGAGGTGACTGGCGCAATGGAGACGCCGCCGACCCATGTCTTCCTGCAGGGCGGCGTCGGCGGGCTCGCGGCTTCCGTCACCGCGGCGCTGCGCCAGGCATGGGGCAAGGCCGGCCCCCGCGTGGTGATCGTCGAGCCCGACCTCGCCGCCTGCCTCTACGAGAGCGCGAAGGAGGGCCGGGCCACACCGGTCGCCATCGCCGAGGAGACGGTGATGGCCGGGCTCTCCTGCGGCGAACCCTCGACGCTGGCATGGAAGATCCTGTCCGAGGAAGCCTCGGACTTCCTCACCATCCCGGACGACTACGTCGCGCCGACGATGCGCCGCCTCGCGCGGCCGGAGGGCAAGGATCCGGCGATCAAGGCGGGCGAATCCGCGGTCGCGGGCCTTGCCGCGGTGATCGCCGCGGCGGGCGACGAGAGCCTGCGCGCGGCGCTCGGGCTCGACGCGGGCTCGGTCGTGCTGGTGATCGGCTCCGAGGGCGTGACCGATGCCGCGATCTACGACCGCATCATGGCCGGGGCCGCGCGATGAGCGTCCCCGAACGCGGCTTTCCGACGGCCGAGTTCGAGGCGAGGCTCGACCGCGCGCAAGCGCTGATGGCGGGCGCCGGGCTCGACGGCATCCTGGTGATGACCGAGGCCGAGGTGCGCTATTTCTCGGGCTACCAGACGCTCTTCTGGCAAAGCCCGACCCGGCCGTGGTTCCTCTTTCTGCCGGCGAAGGGCAAGCCCGTCGCGGTGATCCCCGAGATCGGCGCGGCGCTGATGCGGCGGACCTGGGTCGAGGATATCCGTACCTGGTCCGCGCCCGCGCCCGAGGATGACGGGATCGGGCTCCTGACCGACCTGCTCGCGCCCTATGCCGGGCGCGGGGCGAAGATCGGCCTGCCGAAGGGGCACGAGACGCAGCTCCGGATGCCGCTGGGCGATTACGAGCGGCTGATCGCCGGGCTGCCGGGGCTGGAGATCGCCGACGCGACGCCGATCATCCGCGGGCTCCGCATGGTGAAATCGCCGCGCGAGATCGAGAAGATCGGCCATATCTGCGCCATCGCCTCGCGCACCTTCGCGCGGGTGCCGGACTTCGTCCATTCCGGCCAGCCGCTGGAAGAGACCTTCCGCGCCTTTCGCCGCGCCTGTCTGGAGGAGGGGGCTGACGACGTGCCCTATCTCGTCGGCGGCGCCGATCAGGGCGGTTATCACGACGTGATCTCGCCGCCCTCGTCGCGGCCGCTGCAGGCGGGCGACATCCTGATGCTCGACACCGGCTCGGTCTTCGACGGCTATTTCTGTGACTTCGACCGCAACTGGGCGGTGGGCCGCGCCGACGACGCCTCGCGCCGGGCCTATGACGTGCTGTGGCGCGCGACCGAGGCGGGGCTTGCCGCCGCGCGCCCCGGTGTCACTTGCCGCGACCTCTTCCGGGCGATGCAGGGCGTGATCGCCGAATACGACACCGGGCCGGGCGATGTCGGGCGGCTGGGCCACGGGCTCGGGATGCAGCTCACCGAATGGCCGTCGCATGCTCTCTTCGACGAGACCGTGCTCGAGGCGAACATGGTGCTGACGCTTGAGCCCTCGCTGAGCTACGGTGACGGGCGGATCATGGTGCACGAGGAGAACATCGTCGTGACCGATGGCGCACCGGTCCTGCTGTCGACGCGCGCCGCGCGGGATCTGCCGGTGATCGGCTGAGGGAGGGGCGATGAAGCTGCCATTCGCGACCGACGCGGGCATGGGGCCGGGGGCCACGCTCGGCCTCATCGTGCTTCCCGCCGACGAGACGCTGGAAAACGAAATGCGGGTGCTGCTACCTGCGAACGGCGTCGCGCTCTATCACAGCCGGATCGAGATGCCGCCCGAGGTGACGTCCGAGACGCTCGCCAGCATGGAGGCGGCGCTGCCGCAGGCGGCAGGGATGCTGCCCGAGGTGGCCTTCGACGTGATCGGCTATGGCTGCACCTCGGGCGCGACCGTGATTGGCCCCGAAGGGGTCGCGCGGGCGATCAACCGGGCACGGCCCGGCGCCAGGGTCACCGATCCGGTCAGCGCGACGATGGCGGCCTGCCGGGCGCTCGGGCTGAAGCGGCTCGGCTTCGTGACGCCTTACGTCGAGAGCGTCTCGGCGGCGATGCGGGCGCTTCTGGAGGCGAACGGGCTCGAGATCGCGGGATTCGGCTCGTTCGAGGAGGGCGACGACCGCGTGGTGGCCCGGATCGCGCCCGAGAGCATCCTTTCGGCCATCGAGGCGGTCGATGCGATGGCCGAGTGCGACGGGGTCTTCGTCTCCTGCACCAACCTCCGCGTCGCGGGGATCGCGGCGGAGGCCGAGCGGCGGATCGGCAAGCCGGTGATCTCGTCCAACCTCGCGCTCGGCTGGCACATGCGGGTCCTCGCGGGGCTGACCGGCTCCGCGCCGATCGCCTCGCGGCTCTTCGCGCTCTGAGCCGGAGCTTGGCCGATGCAGCGGCGCGCGGATGCGGCCGGGCGCTTCCCTCCCCCCTTGTGGGGGAGGGAGAGGGAGGGGGGCTGCCCCCCACCCCCATCCCCTCCCCACGAGGGGGAGGGGAGGCACCTGAACCTGGCGTGGTTTCTTCCGCTCGGACCCGGTTCTACCGCGCTGCCTCGTCGAGGAGGTGGCGCACCCAGTGTCCCGCGGCCCAGGTCGCGGGGATGCCCAAGGGCAGCGAGAGCCAGAGCGTGGTGACCGGCGACAGCGCGGTGAGCCCGATCGCCTGACCCATCAGCGCCAGCATGAAGAGGTTGATCGCCACCGCGGCGGCGGCGAAGGGATAGAGCAGCAGCCCGAGCTTCCAGACCGGCCAACGGCCCTCAATGGCTGGTGCCGTCCGAGAAGGTGATCTTGTTCCAGACATTGTACTTTCCTGAGGGCTTGCGCATCGGCAGCCGCTTCACCTCTTCGAAGGTCTTGGCGTCATAGACGATGACCGCGCCGTCATCCTCCCAGATCGAGACCAGCGCATGGCTGCCGTCGCGGGTGAACTCGGTATGGGCGACGGTCTTGCCCGGCGCCGGGTTGAGCGTCTTCACGATCTCCAGCGTCTCCTTGTCGATGATCTGCATCGCGTCCTTGTTCGGCCCGAAGAAGACATCGGCCCAGACATAGGGGCTGTTTTCATGGCTCCTGAGGAAGAAGCCCGGCCCCTCGGTCTCGATCGTCGTCAAGATCGTCCAGTCGTCGATGTCGATCACAGAGAGCACGCCCTCCTTCAGATGCGGCGTCGCCATCACCCGGTGGCCGCCCCGCATCCAGGAGATGCCCGAGCCGAGATGCGGCATCCCCGGCAGCGGCAGTTCCGCGATCGGCCGGCCGACGATGAGGTTGACGACGACTCCCTTGTCGCCCGCGCGGCTCGCGCCGATCAGGTTGGCGTAGTCGGGGGTAAAGAAGAAATCGTCGAGCGGCTCGTCCACCATGATCCGGCGCCGCGCGAACAGCCCCTGTTCCGCGGCGAGCGATTCCTCCATCCCGGCCTCGAAACTGTGGACGAAGCCCTCGTGATAGGGCCCGGCATCCGGGTCGGTCGCGACCTCCCAGATCTCCGGCGTGTCCTTGAGGGCGAGGACGAAGCTCTTGCGTTCCGGCGCCTGGTAGACGGCGGAGACGCGCGAGGCAGTGCCGTCGCGGCCGATGACGTCGATCACCTTCGCGACGCTCAGATCCTCGGTCGAGAGGATCGTCAGCGTCATCGGCAGGTAGTTGGCGACCGCAAGCCACTTGCCGTCATGGCTCATCGCGATGTTGCGGGAGTTGAGCCCGGCGCGGACCCGGCCGACCTCGTGGAGCGACCAGATATCGTATTTCTGCACCCAGCCGTCGCGCGACATGATGAAGACGTAGCGGCCGTCGGGCGAGAATTTCGGGCCGCCGTGAACCGCGAAGGGCGTGGCGAAGCGGTCGAGCACATCGAACGTGTCTCCGTCGAGCACGCTGACATGGTGATCGCCGGTCTCGACCACGAGCGTGATGTTCATCGGATCGCCCGAAAAGACCGGCGCTGCGGCCGGGGTGTAGTCGGCCACCATCTCGCGGGTGCCGTCGATGTCGGCCTCGGTCCATTCCGGCACCTCGGCGAGCGGTTCGCCGAGATGGGCGGCAAGTGCCGCGATGTCCTCGGCCCGGAGCGTTTCGGCGAAGGCGGGCATCTGCGTCGCCGGGCGGCCGTGGGCGATGACGTCCTCGACGGCGGGGCCGCGCATGCGGCCCAAGGTCTCGGGGATCAGCGCGGGGCCGGTGCCGCCGAGGCGGTTCTCGCCGTGGCAGCTCGCGCAGTGCTCGGAGTAGAGCGCGGCGGGATCGGCGAGGGCGGGGGCGGAGGCCAGCGCGAGCGCGGCGAGGAGGCTAGAAGAAACGGTGCGCAGGATCATGGCTCTTGCCCCGGAAGGGTGCGACGGTGAGACGGTCGGACTCCTCGACGCCGATTTCCTCGGCGGAAAGGTAGCAGGCGGGGTCCTCGGCCCAGGGATCGCCGGTCAGCTGCAGGGCGCGGATGCGGGTATTGCCGCCGCAAACCTCCTTGAAGGCGCAGGCGCCGCAGCGGCCCTTGAGGGGGCGCGGGCGCTGGCGCAGCGTCGCGAGCATCGGGTCCGCCCCGGTCCAGAGCGAAGAGAAGGGCTCGGTCTTAACGCTGCCGATCGTGTAGTCGGACCAGTAAGTGTCCGGGTGCACGCGGCCCTGGTGGTCGATATTCGCGACCCCGAGGCCCGAGGAATTGCCACCCCAGGCTTCCAGATGCGCCCGCACATGCGCGGCCTTGCCCGCATCGAAGTTGCGCTCGACCCAGCGCAGGAAATAGACCGCGTCGGCGTCGTTGTTGCCGGTGACGATCTCCAGCGGCCGGCCCTTCGAGACCGCGTCCCAGGCGCGGTCGATCAGGAGGTCCATCGCACGGCGGGTGCGCTGGTGATCGGTGTCCTCGCCCCGGTGCTTGTCGCCGCGCCCGGCGTAGACGAGGTGCGAGAGGTAGAACTTGTCCACCCCCTCGGCCTCGCAGAGGTCAAGCATCCCGGGCAGGTCCTCGGCATTGCTCTCGGTAATGGTGAAGCGCAGGCCGACCTTGATGCCTTGCGCCTTGCAGTCGCGCACGCCCTGAAGCGCCTCGGCATAGGCTCCCTCGACGCCCCGGAACCAGTCGTTCCGCTCGCCGATCCCGTCGAGCGAGATGCCGACATAGTCGAAGCCGAGATCGGCCACCCGCCGCGCGGTATCGCCGGTCAGCTTGGTGCCATTCGTCGACAGCGACAGGTGGCGGAACTTCAGGTCGCGGGCGCGTTCGGCCAGCTCGAAGAAGTCGAAGCGCGACAGGGGCTCGCCGCCCGAGAGGATCAGCGCGAAGACGCCGAATTCGTGCAGGTCGTCGAGCACACCCATCGCCTGTTCGTGGGAAAGCTCGCCGGGGAAATGCACGTCCGCCGAGGTCGTGTAGCAATGGCGGCAGCGCAGGTTGCAGCGCCGGGTCAGGTTCCAGATCACCACCGGCTTCACTGGACCGGTGCGGCGACGCACCGGGGTCGGGTGGACAAGCTCCTGCATGTACTGGGTCAGCCGGAACATTCTAGCCTCCTTCCGTCTTCAGCCTGAGGCCGGTCTTTTTCAGGATCCGCGTCGAATAGAGGATATCCGAGGCGCGGAGCGCGTCGCCGAGAAGCGCCGCGATCTCGGTGCGCAGCGCCTCCACCTCGTCCCGCGTGGTGCCGTGGATCATCGCGAAGAGGTTGTAGGGCCAGCCGGGCAGGGCGCGGGGGCGCAGGTAGCAATGCGACACGAAGGGAAGCGCCCCGACCGTCGCGCCAAGCCGCTCGGCGGCCTCGTCGGCGACGTCCCAGACGCTCATCCCGTTCGCGGCCATCCCGAGCGCGTAATGGTTGGGCGCGAGCGCGATGCGGCGGATGATACCGCGGCCCTGCATCGCCGAGAGCCGCCCGAGGAGTTCGTCCTCGGGGATATCCAGCCGGTCGGCCAGTTCGGCATAGGGCTCGGCCACCAGCGGCAGCCCGGCTTGGGTCGCTTCGATGATCCGGCGGTCGGTTGCGTCGATCCTCATGCCGTCACCCGGAAGCCGATGAAGAATTCCTTCAGTTTCGGGAAGCGCAGGACCGGGAGCCCGGTCGCGGCATCGATCCTCCCGGCGGTGGCGGCGATCTCCTCCGGCGTCGCGGTTGCCAGCACGAACCACATGTTGAGCCGGTGGCTGCGGGCGTAGTTGTGGGCGACCTCGGGGAAGGCGTTGACGATCTCGGTAACGCGGTCGAACTGCGCCTCGGGCACCGCCATCGCGCAGAGGCAGAAGGCGCCACCCATCGCTTCGGCGTCATAGAACGGGCCGAAGCGGGTGACCGCGCCGATCTCCTTCAGGCGGGCGATGCGGTCGATCAGCTCCTGTTCGGCAAGGCCCAATGCCGCGCCGGCCTCGGCGAAAGGTCTGGGGGCAATCGGAAAGCCCTCCTGCAGCGCGTTGAGGATGCGCCGGTCGGTCGCGTCGAGCGCGCCTTCGGGGAGGGCTGCGCGTCTCATGCCGCCACCGTGCCGCGGTCGTGAACCAGCGCACCGGTCTGCTTGAAACAGCGCAGCGAAAAGAGGACCTCGTGGTCCTTGTCCCTAAGCTCGGGCAGGTCGGCCGCGCCCGTGAGGATGTCGAGCGCCTCGCTGCGGGTGCGGGCGTGGATCATCGAATAGAGCCGGTAGCGCCATTTCCCCGGCGCCGGGCGGCGCTGGTAGCAGAGCGTGACGCCGGGATAGCTGGCGAGCGCGGGGCCCGCCCGGTCGATCTCGGCCTCCGGCACGTCCCACACGACCATCGCGTTCGAGCGCCAGCCGATGGCGCGGTGGCGCACGATGATGCCGAGCCGGGTGAGGATGCGCGCCTCGGTCAGGGCCCGGAGCCGCGAGATCACCTCCATCTCCGCCCGGCCGAGATCGTCGCCAAGCGCCGCGAAGGGGCGCGCGACCAGCGCGAGCCCGTCAGTCATCGCCTGGATTATCGCGCCGTCGTCGGGACGGATGGCGCTGAGGTCGGCCGGGGCGGAGGCCGGCGGCATCCGCCTTTCGCCCTCGAGCGGGAAGCCGAGATCGACGTTGAAGGCGCGGACAAGCGGCAGGTCGAGGACCCTCAAGCCGGTGCGCTTCTCGATCCGCGCGAGGGTCGCGTCGAGATGAAGCCGGTCGGGCCCGGTGCCGACGAACCAGAGATTGAGCGCATTTTCGCGCAGGTACGAATGATTTACCCCCGGTTCGGCGCCGACGATGGCGGCGACTTCGTCGACGCGTAGGTCGGGCACCTCCATCGCCGCGAGCGTCGAGGCACCGATCGTGTTCGGCCGGCAGGTGCCGCCGACGCGGGCGATGGCGCCCATCGCGGCAAGGTGGCGGAGCCGCGCCAACACCTCCTCCTCCGACAGCCCGAGCGCGGCACCGATCTCGGCGAAGGGATGCGGCACGAGCGGCAGGTCGCGCTGCCAGGCCTCGATCAGCCGCTTGTCCTCGGGGCGCAGCATCATCGTCATGGTCACAGTCCCGTCCGGTGGGCGCGGGCGGTGAAGAAGATGCCCGAGGGGCTTTCCGCCGCCACCTCGCCCAGTTTCTCGAAGGTCTCGGTGTCGTAGATGTCGACGCGGTTCTCGTCGCGGACCGAGATCCAGACCTCGTGGCCGCGCGGCGTGAACTCCATGTGGAGGACGGCGGGGCCGGGTTTCATCTCGTGGATCACCTCGTGCGTCATCCGGTCGATCACCTGCACGGTGTCGTTCAGTGGATGGGCGAAGTTGACCCAGACCTGGCGCCCGTCGGGGCGCGCCATCGCGAAGACCGGCTGGCCGTGGGTCTGGGTGCGACCTGTCTCGGTGAAGTCGCTGGCGTCGATCCACAGGACCTCGTGATGGCCGACCGCGGGCAGGACGAACTCGCCCGCCGCCTCGGCCCAGCCCTCCAGATGCGGCATCTTGTAGACCGGCAACTCCTCCTCGCCGCGGCCGTAGCCGGGCAGCACCCGGATCGGCTCCGGCGTTTCGTCCCAGAGGTCGAGCGCGGTCAGGCCGTCCTCGCCGAAAAGCCCGGTGATGTAGGTCCGCCCGTCGCCGGCGAGAAGCGCGTCATAGGGATTGGTGCCCATGCCGGTGACCTTGGTGATCGCCGGTTCGGCCCCCTTCATGTCGGCGATCCAGGTCTCGCCCTTGTCCCAGAGCGTGAAGACGAAGCGCCGGCCGGGCGCATCGACGAGGCCGATAGTTTTCGACGCCGTCGGGATGTCGGCGACCATCTCCAGCGTTTTGGCGTCGAAGACCCGGACCCCGCCCGGCTCGTAGTTCGAGACCGCGACGAGCGTGCCGTCATCCGAGATCGCGCCGCCGATCGAGTTGCCGGCCTGCAGGACGCGGGCGACGATCTCGCGGCTGAGGATGTCGACCTTGGAGAGCCCGCCGTCGCGGCCGAAGACATAGGCATAACGTTCGTCCGGTGAATAGACGAGCGAGGCGTGCGAAAGGTCGCCCAGACCTTCGATCCGTCCGATCGCGGCGCGGTCGGACTGGTCGACGACGACGAGCGAGCCGGTCGCCCGCTCGACGATGAGGCCGAGATCGCCGGTCGCGCGGTATTCGTCGGCCAGCGCGGGCGTCGCCATGAGGAGGGCAAGAAGCACGTATTTCATTGCGACGGGTCCTTGAGGTAACGGGCGATCCAGAGCGCCTCCTCCTCGGTGAGGAGCGGCCGCCACGGGGGCATTGCCGTTCCGGGCACGCCGTCGAGGATGATCGAGGCGAGGCCCTCGGGTTCGGCATCGGCCAGGACCTCGGGCGTGAGCGGCGATCCGAGCCCGCCCTTCAGCGTCAGCCCGTGGCAGGAGCCGCAATCCTGCGCGACCAGCCGTTCGAGGCGGGCCGCGTCGGTGGCCTCCATCGCCGCGGCGGGCAGGGCGAGGCCGAGGATCGCGAGGGCGAGGAGGCTACGCATTGGCCACCATCGGCAGGTCGGTGAGGAGTTCGGGCAGCGGCTGGGCCACGCAGAGCGAGACGACCTCGCCGACGATGAAAAGGACCGGCGCCTCCAGTCCGGCGGCCTCCTCGGCCACCTGCGACAGCGTCGAGACGACGCGAGCCTCGCGCGGCGTGGTCGCCGAGGCGACCGCCATCGCGGGCAGATCGGCGGGTCGGCCACGGCGGATGAGTTCGGCGGCGATCGCGGCCATGGTCGCGGCGCCCATGTAGATCACGAGCGTCGTGTCGGGCCGGGCGAGCCCGTCCCAGTCGAGGTCGAGTGCGGCATCGGCGGCACGGTGCCCGGTGACGTAGCGCACGCCGGTCGCGAGGCCGCGATGGGTGAGCGGCACGCCGGTGGTGCTGGCCGCTCCTTGAGCGGCGGTGATGCCGGGAACGTAGTCATGCGCAATGCCGGCATCGCGGAGCGCCTCTGCCTCCTCGGAGCCGCGCCCGAAGATCAGGGGGTCGCCGCCCTTGAGGCGCACGACATTGAGCCCCTGGCGGGCGAGATCGACGAGGAGCCGGTTGATCGCCTCCTGCGGCATCGTGTGGTGACTGGTGGCCTTGCCGACGGAAATCCGCCGCGTCGCGGCCGGGATCAGCGCCATGATCTCGGGCGAGACGAGGCGGTCGTACACAATCACGTCGGCTTCGGAAAGAAGTCGGTGGGCGCGGAGCGTCAGAAGCTCCGGGTCGCCCGGCCCGGCGCCGACGAGATGGACCTGACCCTCGGTTGTCATCGCAGCGGCACTCCGGTTCGGCTGGCTTGGGAGGGGAGGGCCGCTACCGGCCCTCCCCGAAAGGTGTCAGTAGACGTCCTGACGGGTGTTGAAGACGTTGAACTTGCCGGTCGGCGTGATCAGGCGCGGGTCCTTGATCACATGCTTCAGTTCAAGCGTCTTGTCGTCCACCACGACGATCGCCGATTCCTGCTCCTTGCCGTTCCAGACGGAGAACCAGATTTCGGTGCCTTCCTTGTTGAACTCGCCCTGAACGACGCGCGGCTGGCCTTCCGCGATGCCGGCCCATTCGCCGATGGGCAGCGTCACGTATTCCGGCTCCGCTTCGGTCATCTCGTCGATCTTGAAGACCGCGACCGAGGCCGAGATTTCCGGGTCCGGGTTCAGCGGAGCGTCGACATAGAGGTGGTTCGACTCCGGATGGGTCTTGATGAAGAGCGAGCCGCCGCCGAGGGCATAGAAGCTCTGCACCATCTTCCAGGCATGATCGGCATGACCTTCCGGATCGGTGCCGATCAGCGCCACGGTCTCGTCGCCGAGGTGCGAGGTCGCCCAGACCGGCCCGTAGACCGGGTGGACGAAGTTCGCGCCACGGCCCGGATGCGGGGTCGCGCCGCCGGTCTCGATCAGAGCGGTCAGCTCGCCTTCCTTGGTGTCGACGACCGCCACCTTGCCGCGCGCGTTGGCCGCGACGAGGAAGTAGCGCTTGGTCGAATCGAAGCCACCGTCATGCAGGAACCTTTCGGCCTCGATCTCGGTCACCTTGAGGTTCTTGATGTCCGAGTAGTCGACCAGGAGGATCTTGCCGGTCTCCTTCACGTTGACGATGAATTCCGGGTTGTAGTGCGAGGCCACGATCGAGGCCACCCGCGGTTCGGGGTGGTAGGTCTGCTCGTCGTAGATCATGCCGCGGGTCGATTCGATCTTCAGCGGCTCGAGCGTGTCGCCGTCCATGATCACGTATTGCGGCGGCCAGTAGCTGCCGGCGATGGCGTACTTGTCCTCGTAGCCCTCCATCTTGGAGGTCTCGATCGAGCGGGCTTCGGAGCCGACCTTGATCTGCGCGACCGTCGCCGGGGTCTCCATCCAGAGGTCGACCATGTTGACGAGCGCGTCGCGGCCGATCACGAACAGATAGCGGCCCGAGGCCGAGATGCGGCTGATATGGACCGCGTAGCCGGTGTCGATGACGGCATGGATCTCGTAGGTCTTGCCGTCGATCAGCGCAACCTGACCGGAATCACGCAAGGTGACGGAGAACAGGTTGTCGATGTCGATGTCGTTCATCTTCTCGGTCGGGCGGTCCGCCGGCGGCACGATCAGCTTCCAGCTCGCGCGCATTTCCGGCATGCCGAATTCCGGCGGCGCCGGCGGCTCCAGAAGCAGGTAACGGGCCATCAGGTCGACCTGCGCCTCGGTCATCTCGCCCGAGGTGCCCCAGTTCGGCATCCCTGCGGGCGAGCCGTAGTTGATGAAGCTCTGTAGGTACTCGTAGCCGTTCGCCCGGGTGATGTCGGTCGTCAGCGGCTTGCCGGTCGCGCCCTTGCGCAGAACGCCGTGGCAGCCGGCGCAACGCTCGAAGTAGATGGTCGAGGCTTCGTTGAATTCCTCCTGGGTCATCACTGGGTCGTCGGCCTTGCGGCCGGGAATCTCCAGCTGGAGCTGGCCGAGCGTCGTCATGCTCGGCTCGTAGGCGGCGGCGGGGCCGTCGACATGGTCGGCTGGTTTTTCCTGCGCGACTGCGCCCGACGCGCCAAGCGCCACGGCAAGGGCCGCGCTGGCGAGCAGGCGCCGCCTGCCACGGATTGGCTGAGTATTCATGACGGGTATCTCCGATCGCTGGTGAGGCAGGAAGACGCTGCACCGAAGCCCGCGGGCGCACCTTGACTTTGATCAAGGTAGACAAAATCCCCCCGGCGCAGTTTGGCGCGACAGTCCGAGCCCGGAGGCTCCGATGCCCCTGATCAGTCCGGTCCGGCGCCTTCTGGCCGCCGGATTGTTCGCACTTTTCGCCACCGTGGCCCAAGCCGCGGGGCTCGCCGCCGATGCGATCGCGCCGGCGGAGCCCGATGCCGTGCTCGCGGCGCAGCTTCTTGGCGCCGAAGGTCCGGTGACGGTGATCCGCGAGGAGGGCGCGGTGCCGGGCTGGCGCGCCGAAGCAGGCGGTTCGGTCCTCGGCCATCTCGGCTCGACCTGGGAGATCGCGGGCTCGGTCGGCTATTCCGGGCGCCCACTCGACGTGATCGTTGCGCTGGCGCCCGACGGGCGGATCGCCGGGGCGCAACTGATGGCCCATGCCGAGCCGGTCCTGACGCTCGGTATCTCGGATGCCGACATCGCCCGCTACGTGGACGGTTTCGCCGGTGTCGACCTGACCGCCCCGCGCGAGAGCCTGGCCGACGCGCGCGCCGACATGCCCGACATCATCTCGCGCGCGACCGTCTCGACCGCCGCGATCCGCGACGGTATCCTGCGCACCGCGCGCGCGCTCGCGATCGGCCGCGGCCTGATCTCCGAGACCGGCGGGATCGACCGCGTCGGCTACACCGCGCTCGACTGGCAGGGGCTCGTCGCCACCGGTGCGCTGGCCCATGCGACGATGACTCTCAGCGAAGCGCGGGCGGTTCTCCAGGGCGGAAAGAACCCGCCACCCGAGGGGGAAGCGCCGTTCCTCGACCTCTGGGCCGGGTTGATCGACCCCCCGACCGTCGGGCGCAATCTCCTCGGCCAGCAGAACTTCACCCGCGCCATCGGCGCGCTCGGGGCCAAGGATGTCGCGCTGATCCTCATCTCGTCGGGGCTGCACTCGCCGCGCGGCACCGCCTGGCGCCAGAGCGGCAGCTTCGACCGGATCGCCGTGGTGCAGGGCGGCGTCCGCCTGCAGCCGACGAAGGACGACTACATCTTCGTCAAGAAGCTCCACATCGAGGGCGCCCCGGCGGTGAAGGAGATCGGCATCTACCGCCTTGCCGCCGAGGGCTTCGATCCCAAGGAGCCCTTCCGGGTCGAGATCACCGCCACCCGTCCGGCCGAGAGCGGCAGGGATGACGTCACGACCGTCATCGGCGCCGACTACGCGCTGCCTGACGCGTTTCAGTTGGCGCCGCCGCCCGAACCGGAGCCGCTCTGGCGCTCGGCCTGGCAGAACAAGCGCCCCGCCATCGTGATCGTCTTGGCGATGCTCGCGGTGCTGACGCTGATCCTCTTCCTGCAGGAGAGCTTCGTGCGCCGGCCGATGCTCTGGCGCCGGGTGCGGCTCGGCTTCCTCGCCACCACGCTTGTCGTTCTCGGCTGGGGGCTGAACGGGCAGCTTTCGGTGGTGCAGGTCGTGGCTTTCCTTCATTCGCTCCTGACTGGATTCCGCTGGGAGACCTTCCTCGTCGATCCGGTGATCTTCATCCTGTGGAGCTTCACCGCGCTCGGCCTCCTGTTCTGGGGCAGGGGGGTCTATTGCGGCTGGCTCTGCCCGTTCGGGGCGCTGCAGGAGCTTCTGAACAATGCCGCCGCGCGGCTTGGCGTCAAGCAGGTCGCGGTGCCGCAGGCGCTGCACGAGCGGCTCTGGGTGATCAAGTACACGCTCTTCCTCGCGATCCTCGCGCTGTCGTTCTACTCGATGCACGACGCGCTGGTGCTGGCCGAGGCGGAACCGTTCAAGACCGCGATTTCCCTGCGATTCTTGCGTGCCTGGCCATTCCTGGCCTTCGTCGCCCTTCTGCTCGTCGCCGGGCTCTTCGTCGAACGGTTCTATTGCCGCTATCTCTGCCCCCTGGGCGCGGGCATCGCGATCCCGGCGAAGCTGAAGATCTTCGACTGGCTGAAGCGGCGCCCGCAATGCGGCCGCGAATGCCGGCTTTGCGAGACGAAATGCACCGTCGGCGCGATCGACCCTCTGGGCCGGATCAATCCCAATGAATGCGTCCTCTGCCTGCGCTGCCAGGTGATCTATCACGACGCCACCACCTGCACGATCCTGAAGCGCCGCAGCCGGGCGCCGGGTGCGACCGGAGATTCCCAATGACCGCCATCAAACGGCTTTTCGGAGAGGGCTTTCGAGTCTTCTTCCTCGCCGCAGCTCTCTACGCGATCCTTGCCGTTGCGGTATGGGAGGCCTGGCTCGCCGCCGTCGCGACGGGCATGGGCGGGCTAGCGGGGCTTGTCCCCGATGCGGTGCCGCCGCAGCTCTGGCACGCGCACGAGATGGTCTTCGGCTACGCGGCGGCAGCTCTCGGCGGATTCTTCCTGACGGCGGTGCCGAACTGGACCGGCGCCAAGGCGGCGCGGCATCTCTTCATCGCGACCGCCGCCCTCCTCTGGCTTCTCGGGCGGGTCGCGCTCTGGTCGGTTGGTACGTTGCCGCCCGTCATCGTCGCGGTTGCGGACCTTGCCTTCCTGCCGGTTCTCGCGGCGAAGATCGCGACCCAGCTCATCCGCCGGCCGAAGCCGCAGAACGTGATGTTCCTCGGCCTCATCGCCATCGTCTGGACCGGCAACCTGATGGTGCATCTCGAATGGATCGGCGTGACCGCCGATACGCTCGAGGCCGGCCTGCGCGGCGGGCTCTTCGGCCTTGCGGCGATGATCGCGGTTCTCGGCGGGCGAGTGACGCCGGCCTTCACCCGCAACGCGATGGTCCAGTCGGGCCGCGAGACCGGCCTGCCGGTGTCGCGGCGTCCCTTTGAGATCGCCGGCAACGCGGGCGCCATCGCGCTGCCGCTCGCGATCTTCGCGGGGCTGCCGGCTGCGATCACCGGCGCCATCGCGCTCCTCGCCGGCGCGGCGCTGCTCGCCCGGCTCGCGGGCTGGCGCGGGCTCTGGACGGCGGCGCGGCCGATTCTCTGGGCGCTGCATCTCGCCTACCTGATGCTCGGGCTCGGAATGATCGCTTACGGTCTCGCCCGGCACGGCATCGGCGACGAGAACGCCGCCCTCCACCTCGTCGCGATCGGCGCGGTGGGCGGCATGACGCTGGCGATGATGAGTCGGGCGACGCTCGGCCATACCGGGCGCCCGCTCGTCGCGCCGGGGCCGGTGGCGGCGGGCTATGTGCTCGTCGCGCTCGCGGCCCTTGTGCGCTGGGGCGGCGCGGCACTTCCGCCGGATCTCTACATGCCGGCGATGCTCGTCTCGGGCGCGCTGTGGCTCGCGGCCTTCCTGCTCGCCACGGTGGCGCTGTGGCCCGCCTTCTGGGGGCCGCGCGCGCCGCGCGAGGACGCGCCCAAGGCGCCCGGTCGAACGAATGGGCATAGCCGCGTTGCTGCTTGACTTATGTTAAGGCGCCGCAACGGTTTTCCGGGCTTTGTCGCGTCACTGAAACCGCTCCGAAAAAGGAGAGCGCAATGCGCGAAGTCATGACCAAGAGCATGGCGAGGAACGTCTTCTACGGCGGCTCCCTGTTCTTCATCGTGATTTTCCTGGGGCTGTCGGCCCACAGCCATTTCTACATCGTCAACACCTCGACCGACAAAGCGGGGCTGACGGAAAGCGTGGCCGCCGGCAAGCACATCTGGGAAAAGCACGCCTGTATCAACTGCCATTCGATTCTCGGCGAGGGCGCCTATTTCGCGCCCGAACTCGGCAACGTGATGACCCGCTGGGGTGTCGCGGACGACCCCGAAGCGGCCTACGAGTCGCTGAAAGCCTGGATGGACGCGATGCCCACCGGCATCGAAGGCCGCCGCCAGATGCCGAATTTCGGCCTGAGCGATCAGGAATACCGCGAGCTTACCGATTTCCTGCTGTGGACCAACAAGATCCGCACGCAGGACTGGCCCCCGAACGACGCGGGCTGAGGAGGGACGATCATGAAATATCAGACTCAGAAAATCGCCCTCGCCTATTTCGCGGTCGCGCTCGCGCTCTTCGCGGTTCAGGTCACGATGGGCCTCGTCCTGGGCTACATCTATGTCGCCCCGAACTTCCTATCGGAGATCCTGCCGTTCAACATCGGCCGGATGCTCCACTCCAACAGCCTCGTCGTCTGGCTGATCACCGGCTTCTTCGGTGCGGCCTACTTCCTCATCCCGGAAGAGGCCGAGCGTGAGATCCATTCGACCAAGCTCGCCTATATCCAGCTCGCGATCCTCGTGCTCGGCACGGCGGGCGTGGTCGTGACCTATCTCTTCAACCTCTTCGAGGGGAACTTCCTTCTCGGCAAGGAGGGGCGCGAGTTCCTCGAACAACCGAAATGGGTGAAGGCCGGGATCGTCGTCGCGGCGCTGATCTTCCTTTACAACGTCACGATGACGGTGCTGAAGGGTCGCAAGACCGCGATCACCAACATCCTGCTCCTCGGCCTCTGGGGCCTCGCACTCCTCTTCCTCTTCGCCTTCTACAACCCGTCGAACCTCGCGCTCGACAAGCAGTACTGGTGGTATGTCGTCCACCTCTGGGTCGAAGGCGTGTGGGAGCTGATCATGGCCGCGATCCTCGCCTACCTGATGCTGAAGCTGACGGGCGTGGACCGCGAGGTGGTGGAGAAATGGCTCTACGTCATCGTTGCCGCCGCCCTCTTCTCGGGCATCCTCGGCACCGGCCACCACTACTACTGGATCGGCACGCCGGCCTACTGGCAGTGGATCGGGTCGATCTTCTCCTCGCTCGAGGTGATCCCGTTCTTCGCGATGATGTCCTTCGCCTTCGTCATGGTCTGGAAGGGCCGCCGCGACCACCCGAACAAGGCGGCACTCCTGTGGTCGCTCGGCTGCGCCACGCTCGCCTTCTTCGGCGCCGGCGTCTGGGGCTTCCTGCACACGCTCCATGGGGTGAACTACTACACCCACGGCACCCAGATCACGGCCGCGCACGGTCACCTCGCCTTCTTCGGCGCCTATGTCGCGCTGAACCTCGCGATCATGTCCTACGCGCTGCCGCTCCTGAAAGGGCGCGACCCCTACAACCAGGTGCTCAACATGGCCTCGTTCTGGCTGATGTCGGGCGGCATGGTGTTCATGACCTTCACGCTGACCTTCGCGGGCACCGTGCAGACGCATCTCCAGCGCGTCCTCGGCATGAACTACATGGAGGTGCAGGACCAGCTCTGGATCTTCTACGCGATGCGGCTCGGCTCGGGCGTGGCGGTCGTGCTCGGTGCGGTGCTCTTCATCTACGCGGTGCTCGTGCCGCGGCGTGAGATCATCGCGCGGGGCGCCGCGTCCATGTCTGCCGCGGAGTGAGCGCGATGATGGACGGAAACATCAACCTGAGGGGGGCCGAGGCCCCCTTCTACCTCGCTCACGGCGACGAGTGCGAGATCTTCGCGGCCGCCTATGGCAACGGCCTGCCGGTCCTTCTCAAGGGGCCGACGGGCTGCGGCAAGACCCGCTTCGTGGCGCATATGGCGGCCGCGCTCGGCCGGCCGCTCTACACGGTCGCCTGCCATGACGACCTTACCGCTGCCGACCTGATCGGGCGCTATCTTCTCAAGGGCGGCGAGACGGTCTGGGTCGACGGCCCCCTGACCCGCGCGGTGCGCGAGGGTGCCATCTGCTATCTCGACGAGGTGGTGGAGGCGCGCAAGGACGTGGCCGTTGTGCTGCATCCCCTGACCGATGACCGCCGCATCCTGCCGATCGACCGCACCGGCGAGGAGCTGGAGGCAGCACCCGGCTTCATGCTGGTCGCCTCCTACAACCCCGGCTACCAGAACATTCTCAAGACGCTGAAACCCTCCACCCGCCAGCGCTTCGTGGCGATGGAGTTCGACTTCCCGAAGCCCGAGCACGAGATCGCCGTCGTCACCCGCGAAAGCGGCCTCGACGAGGGGCGTGTGCGCTCGCTCGTGCGGCTCGCCGGCAAGCTTCGCGGGCTGAAGGGGCAGGACCTGGAGGAGGGCGTTTCCACCCGGCTCGTCGTCTATGCCGCGACGCTGATCGCCGGGGGGATGGGCGTCGACCGCGCGATCCGCGTCGCGATGGTCGAGCCCCTGACCGATGACGAGGACGTCAAACGCGGGCTGCTCGATCTTGCAACGGCCGTTTTCGGGTGAGGCCGGCCATGGGCAGGATCGAGTTCGAGCCATGGGAACCCGAGGAAAGCGTCGGGAAACTGTGGCACGCGCTTGCCAGCCGTCTGGACGCGCCGAAGGCGCATGACGAAGCCCGCGTCGACCTCTCCGAGGTCGCTGGGCGGCTGGCGGTTCTTTTTCGCGGCCTGGGCGGCGCGCCTTCGGTCGAGTTCCGGCCGGCGCGCGACGAGGTGAGCCACCACCGGCTCTCCTTCGCCCGCCGCCTCGGTACCGAGGCCGAGCGGGTCGCCCGCGCGAGCTTCGACGGCGAGGTTCTGCGCCTGCCCGAGGGGCTCGGGGTCTTCCCGATGCGCGAGGCCAATGCCGCGCTCTATGTCTGGCTCGCCGCCGCCGCCGCCCATGCCGGCGGCCCGGTCGCCGAGACCGATCCCTTGTGCGCCGACCTGCGCGCCATCGCGGCGGCGCGCGAGATGGTTGGCCTCACGCTGGAAAACGCGCCGGGGCTCCGGGCGCTGCATGACGAGTTGGCCCGCGCCTACCTGCGGCAGCGCGACCTTCCCGCCCTGCCGGAAACCGAGGCCGCGGTGGAGGCGCTGGTGCGCCAAGCGCTCGGCGATCCCGCGCCGCTGCCAGCGCGCGCCGAGGCGCTGCTTGGCGCCACTGACGTGACGGCGCCGCGCCGCTACCGCCCGTTCCGCCCGGTGCCGCTCTGGCCCGACCTGCGCCCCGCCGACGCCTCCGCGGGATCGGAGGTCGAGACCCGCGACACCGACGGCAATCCCGAGGACAGCGAGGGCCGCACGACCCGCGCCCGCCGCCGCAAGGCCGATCAGGCCGAGCGCAAGGACAGCTTCATCCTCCACAAGTTCGAGGCGATCCTGAGCTGGGCCGAGTTCCTGAACCTCAACCGGCGGGTCGAGGACGACGACCACGACGCCGCCAAGAAGGCCGCCGAGGACCAGGACGAGATCGGCCTCGGCCAGGTCTCCAAGGCCCCGGCGACGAAGCTCAAGCTCCATCTCGATCTCGCGCCCGAGGATGTCGACCGCGAGGCCCTGTCGGGCACGTTCCTCTACCCCGAATGGGACGTCAGGACCGGCCAGTACCTTGCCGCCCATGCCCGCGTCCTCGCCTCCAAGATCGAGCCGGGCGACGCGGTGCCCTCGTTCCGCGCCGATCCGGCGGCGATTCGGCGCATCGCCCATGTCCGCCGTCAGTTCGAGGCGCTGAGGCCGGGGCGCATGTCGCAGCCGGGCTATCCGGACGGCGACGACCTCGATCTCGAGGCCGCCGTGCGTGCGCAGGTCGAGTTCAACGCCACCGGCCGCGCGAGCGAGCGGATCTGGCGCCAGACGCGGCCGGTGGCGCGCGACCTTGCCGTCTCGATCCTGCTCGACACCTCGCGCTCGACCGAGAGCGCGGTGACGGGGCGCAGCGTCATCGACATCGAGCGCGAGGCGCTGGCGGCACTCGCCTGGGGGCTCGATGCCTGCGGCGACGACTTCGCGATCCACGCCTTTTCCTCGCTCAAGCGTGACCGGGTCTATGTCACCGGCTGCAAGGAGTTCGGCGAACCGATGACGGACGTGGTGGAGCAGCGCCTCGGCGCCTTGCGCCCCGGCTTCTACACGCGGCTCGGCGCGGCGATCCGGCATTGCTCGGCGGAGCTTTCGGGGCAGGCGAAGAAACGCCGGCTCCTCATCGTCATCACCGACGGCAAGCCGAACGACCTCGACCATTACGAGGGCCGTCACGGCATCGAGGACAGCCGCATGGCGGTGCGGGAGGCCGAACGCGCGGGCCATGCGGTCTTCGGCATCACCGTGGACCGCGACGGCAAGTCGTGGTTCCCGCGCATGTTCGGGCGCGGCGGCTATGCGCTCGTGCCGCATCCCGACCGGCTGATCACCGCGCTGCCCGAGATCTACCGCAGGCTCGTCGGCGCATGACCGACTCGCCGACCGAGACGGAGCCGTTCGACGACCTGCCGGGCGACCTGATGATCTGGGTGCTGATCGTCTCGGAACTGCTGGTCTTCGGCGCGGGCCTCGCGGCCTTTCTCGCGGTGCGCGCGACCGACCCGGCGGGCTTCGCCACGGCGCAGGCGGCGCTTCATCCGGCGGCCGCGGCGCTCAACACCGCGGTTCTCGTCACCAGCGGCGTCGCGGCAGCGCTGGCCGCGCGGTCGGCGGAGGCGGCGCGTCTTGGCGCCGGGCGGCTCTGGCTCGCCTTCGCGATGGCACTCGGGGTGGTGTTCCTCGTCGTGAAGGGCTTCGAATATGCCGATCTTGCGGCCCAGGGGATCGGGGTCGAGAGCCACGCGGCCTTCACCTTCTACTACCTGCTCACCGGCTTTCACGCCGCCCATGTCGCGGCCGGGGTGCTGATCCTCGGCCTCGTGGCGATAAGGCTGCGGCCCTACCCGGTCGAGACGGCGGCGGCCTTCTGGCACATGGTCGACCTCGTCTGGGTGCTGCTCTTCCCCGTGATTTACCTGATGGGCTGAGCCATGATCCGCGACCCGCTTCCCCGCGCCTGGGCGCTTCTGATCGGGCTCTCGCTCCTCTCGGCGGCGCTTGCCGACTGGTCCGATCCCGGCCGCCTTACCTCGATCCTGATCCTCGGTCTGGGCCTCGCGAAGGCGCGGACCATTCTCGCGACCTATCTCCGCCTCGCCGGCGCGCCATTCTGGATGCGCGGCGCGGACTGGGTGCTCGCGCTCGTCGGGGTGCTGCTCCTGGGGCTCTACATCGTCGGCTGAACGCCGCGGGGCGGGGCAGTGCCGCGCCGGATTGGACCCTGGCGCTTCCCTCCCCCCTCGTGGGGGAGGGAGGGGGAGGGGAGGCGCTTGAGACCCCCGCGATCCGTCTGGGTTGACCGCTGTCTAGAGTGCCTTGCTCCAGGCCTCGGCCGGGTCGCTCTCGGCGAAGGCGCGAAGCCCGCCGACGCTGCGGATCGCGGCGTGGTTCTTGCGCACGCTCACGCCATGCTCCTTGAGCCGGGCAAAGGCGCGCGAGAGGCTTTCCGGCTTGATCCCGAGCCGGCCGGCAATCAGCACCTTGTCATAGGGCAGCGTGACCGTGCAGGCGCCCTCCTCGACCGGGCAGAGCTCCAGCAGGAACTCCGCCACCCGTTGCGCGCCGGTCTGGGCCTTGAGCTGCTCGACCTGCGACACGAGGCCGTGGAGATGCACGAAGGTCGCGGCCAGAAGGCTCATCGCCAGTTCCGGCGTCTCGCGGATCAGGGCCGCGATGACGCGGGCGGGGACGAGGATCACCCGCGCCTCGGTCACCGCCTCGGCCGCCACCGGATAGTCGCGTTTCTGGAAGGCCAGCGCCTCGCCGAAGCTCTGACCGCGGGTGAAGACGCAGACCACGGCTTCGGCACCGTTCGGCGCGATCCGGTAGAGCTTCACCCATCCGTCGACGACGATGTGGATGCAATCCGCCGTCTCGCCTTGCAGGAAGAGCGCCGCGCCGCGCTCGAAGGTCACCTCGCGCGACTGGTCGAGCACGGCGTCGGCCATCTCCGGCTCGAGCTTCGACAGCAAAAGCGAGTTGCGGGCGATCCTGCGGTCGGCGCTGGTGATCATGTCCTGTCCTTTGCGCGTGGTCGTCAATGACGATCGGGGGCCGACTCGGGCCCCGTCCTTGCGCCCTCGCTACCGCGCAGGCCGGGCCCGCGATTTGACCTGTGACAAATAAGGATACGATTTTTATCGGGTTATCGGAACCGACCCCCGGCAGCTTGACCTAAGTCAACGACATCCGGGGTGCTCCGGGTGCTTCTGGCGCGGAACCGCGAATACTGGGATTGCCCGTGCTACGTTTCCTGATCACCCTGGCGCTCGTCCTCTTGCTCGCGCCGATCCCGCGCTCCGCAAAGGCCGAGACGCTGGCCGACTTCCTGCCGGACCTCGATCCCGCGGCCTTCGCGGAAGGCGCCGACGGGTTCGGCGCGATCCGCGGCGACCTGCCCGTCGCGCCCGTGACGGCGAAGGGCGAAACCGTGGCATGGGCGTTTCTCACCTCGGATTTCGTCGGCACCACGGGCTACTCCGGCAAGCCCATCCATGTCGTCGCGGCGATCTCCCCGGAGGCGGTGCTGACCGGTGTGGAGCTCGTCAAGCATTCCGAGCCGATCGTGCTGATCGGCATCCCCGATTCGAAGGTCCGCGCGCTGACCGAGAGCTATGCCGGGATCGACCTCAAGGCCGAGGCCGCCGCCGGCGGCTCGGCGCATGACCTCGACATCATCTCGGGCGCCACCGTGACGATCATGGTGATCGACGATTCGATCATCCGCGCCGGGATCAAGGTCGCCCGTGCGCTCGGCCTCGGCGGGCTCGCGCCGGAAGCGCAGGGCGGGCCGGCTCGCGCGCTCGACCCCGCCGTGACCGAGACGGCCGACTGGGCAACGCTCGCCGGCGACGGCTCGATCCGGCGGCTCGCGCTCGACGTGGGCCAGATCAACGCGGCCTTCGCCGCGACCGGCGACGCGAAGGCCATCGCGCGGCCGGAGCCCGGCGCGCCGGAGGAAGTCTTCATCGACATGCAGGCCGCGCTCGTCAGCGTGCCGGCAATCGGACGGAGCCTTCTTGGCGAGGCGGAATACGCGAACCTGACGAACTGGCTCGGCGAGGGCGAGCACGCGGTCCTGATCCTCGGGCGCGGGCGCTACTCCTTCAAGGGTTCGGGCTATGTGCGGGGCGGCATCTTCGACCGGATCCAGCTGATCCAGGGCGACAGCGCGGTGCGGTTCTTCGACAAGCAGCACCGGCGCCTCGGCGTCGTCGCGGCGGAAGGTGCGCCGAGCTTCACCGAACTCGACATCTTCAAGATTCCCGCCGATGCCGGGTTCGATCCGGCCGAGCCGTTCCGCATCCAGCTTCTCGCGCAGCGTGCCATCGGCGCGGTGGAGAAGACCTTCCTGACCTTTGACCTCGACTACCGGCTGCCGGAGCGATTCCTGCTGCCCGCCGCGGCGCCCGCGACCGAGGCCTCCGCCGCCGCCGAGGAAGCCGCGGCCAAGACCGCGCTCTGGCAGCGGATCTGGCGTGATCGGACCGTCGAGATCGCCGCCCTCGGGGTGATGCTCTTCGTGCTGACGGCGGCCTTCTTCTTCCAGGTCCAGGCGACGCGGGACGCCCGCGCCTTCCTGTGGTTCCGCATGGGCTTTCTCACCGTCACACTGGTCTTCATCGGCTGGTACGCCAATGCCCAGCTTTCGGTGGTGAACCTGATGGCGCTGGCGGGGAGCCTCCGCGATGGCTTCACCTGGGACGCGTTCCTCCTCGATCCCCTGGTCTTCATCCAGTGGTTCGCGGTGGCCGCCGCGATGATCTTCTGGGGCCGTGGCGCCTACTGCGGCTGGCTCTGCCCCTTCGGCGCGCTGCAGGAGCTTACGAACCGGATCGCGCGGGTCCTTGGCGTGCCGCAATGGACCCTGCCCTGGGGCCTGCACGAACGGCTCTGGCCTGTGAAATACGTGATCTTCCTCGTCCTCTTCGGCGTCTCGCTCGCCTCGATCCCGACGGCGGAGAAACTGGCCGAAGTCGAGCCCTTCAAGACTGCGATCATCCTCAAGTTCGTTCGCGACTGGCCCTTCGTGGTCTTCGCCGCCGCGCTCCTGATCGCCGGCCTCTTCGTCGAGCGGTTCTACTGCCGCTACCTCTGCCCCTTGGGCGCCGCGCTCGCGATCCCGGCGCGGATCCGCATGTTCGACTGGCTCAAGCGCTACAAGGACTGCGGCCATCCCTGCCAGACCTGCGCCATCGAATGCCCGGTCCAGGCGATCCACCCGACCGGAGAGATCAGTCCCAACGAATGCGTCAACTGCCTGCATTGCCAGGTCCTCTACCAGTCCGACGCGAAATGCCCCGTGGTCATCCGCCAGCTGAAGCGGCGGGCGTCCGTGGGGAAAGCACCGAAAATGGCCCGATCCCGGCAAGACCGGGAACTGGCCGAAACCTGACCGAAAGGAGATCGGGATGTCTGAAGCCTTCAAGAAACTCGCCATGACCCGGCGCGGCATGCTCGGCGCGACCGCCGGAAGCTCGGTCCTGGCCGCGACCGGAGGGGCCGGGCTCGGCCTGCTTGGCGCCACGCCTGCGAACGCACAGTCGCCGAGTCCGCACCTCGCGCCGGGCGAACTCGACGAGTATTACGGCTTCTGGTCCTCGGGCCAGACCGGCGAGCTTCGGATCATGGGCGTGCCCTCGATGCGCGAACTCATGCGCGTGCCGGTTTTCAACCGCTGCTCTGCCACCGGCTGGGGCCAGACCAACGAGTCGCTGAAGGTCCTGACCGAGGGCCTGACCGAGGAGACCAAGGCCTTCCTCGCCTCGCAGGGCAAGGTCACCTACGACAACGGCGACCTTCACCACCCGCACATGTCCTTTACCGACGGGACCTATGACGGGCGCTACCTCTTCATGAACGACAAGGCCAATACCCGCGTCGCGCGGGTGCGCTGCGACGTCATGAAATGCGACAAGATCATCGAGATCCCGAACGCCCATGACATCCACGGCATGCGGCCGCAGAAGTACCCGCGCACCGGCTATGTCTTCGCAAACGGCGAACACGAGGCGCCGCTGGTCAACGACGGCAAGATCCTTGACGACCCGAGCCAGTATGTGAACATCTTCAGCGCCATCGACGGCGACGAGATGAAGGTGGCGTGGCAGGTGATGGTCTCGGGCAACCTCGACAACACCGACTGCGACTACCAGGGCAGATATGCCTTCTCGACCTCCTACAACTCGGAAATGGGCATGAACCTTGCCGAGATGACGGCGGGCGAGATGGACCATGTCGTCGTCTTCAACATCAAGGCGATCGAGGAGGGCGTCGCGGCGGGCGACTTCCAGGAGTTGAACGGCGTGCCGGTGCTCGACGGGCGCAAGGGTTCGAACAAGAACTACACCCGCTACATCCCGATCCCGAACAGCCCGCATGGCGTCAACACCGCGCCCGACAAGAAGCACGTCGTGATCAACGGCAAGCTCTCGCCCACCGTCTCGGTGATCGACGTCGACAAGGTCGAGGCGCTCTTCACCGAGGATGCCGACCCGCGGTCCTGCATTGTCGCCGAGCCGCAGCTGGGCCTCGGGCCGCTTCACACCGCCTATGACGGGCAGGGCAACGCATTCACCACGCTCTTCCTCGACAGCCAGGTCGTGAAGTGGAATATCGACAAGGCCATCCGCGCCTTTGCCGGCGAGGACGTCGATCCGATCATCTCCAAGGTCGACGTGCATTACCAGCCGGGCCACAACTCGACCACGATGGGCGAGACCTCCGAGGCGGATGGCAAGTGGCTGATTTCGATGAACAAGTTCTCGAAGGACCGATTCCTGAACGTCGGTCCCCTGAAGCCCGAGAACGAGCAGCTCATCGACATCTCGTCGGACGAGATGAAGGTGGTCCACGACGGCCCGACCTTCGCCGAGCCGCATGACAACATCCTCGTCCACCGCTCGAAGGTGAACCCGCTCAATGTCTGGAAGCGCGACGACCCGATGTGGGAAGACGCGCGCAAGCAGGCCGAGGCGGACGGCGTCGACCTCGACTGGGGCCACGACGAGCCGATCCGCGACGGCGACAAGGTGCGGGTCTACATGTCCTCGGTGGCACCGGAATTCTCGATGGAGAAATTCACCGTGAAGGAAGGTGACGAGGTGACCGTCTACATTACCAACATGGACGATGTGGACGACGTGACCCACGGCTTCTGCCTGTCGAACTACGGCATCGCCATGGAGGTCGCGCCGCAGGCCACCGCCTCGGTGACCTTCAAGGCGACCCGGCCGGGCGTGCACTGGTTCTACTGCCAGTGGTTCTGCCACGCGCTCCACATGGAGATGCGCGGCCGGATGTTCGTCGAACCGAAGGCGGTCTGAGCCATGATGCTGCTTCGGGCGCTTCTGATCCTTCTCGCGCTGCCGGCTGCGGCGGCCGAGTGGGACGTGGCGCCCGGGGCGCTTTCCGAGACGCTTGCCCGGGCCGAGGCGGGCGACACGCTCCTGCTCCGGCCCGGGACCTACCGCGAGACCGTCGCCGTCGACCGCGCCGTCACGATCGAGGGTGGCGGCAAGGCGGTGATCGACGGCGGCGGCAAGGGCACGGTCATTACCGTGACCGCGCCGGACGTGACGCTTTCGGGCCTTACCGTGATCGGCTCCGGCGCCTCGCACGAGACGCTCGATTCCGGCATCAAGCTCACCAAGGGAGCGACCGGGGCGGTGGTGCGCGGCAACGTGCTGAAAGGCAACCTTCACGGCGTCGACGTCCACGGCGCCCGCGACGCGCTCGTCGCCGGGAACCTGATCGAGGGCCGCCAGGACCGCCACATGAACGCGCGCGGCAACGGCGTCTATGTCTGGAACGCGCCGGGCGCGGTGGTGGAGCGCAACGACATCCGCTGGGGCCGCGACGGCATCTTCGTCAACACCTCCAAGCGCAACATCTTCCGCGACAACCGCTTCCGCGAGCTGCGCTTCGCCGTCCACTACATGTACGCGAATTTCAGCGAGGTCACCGGCAATCTCTCGATCGGCAACGACCTCGGCTACGCGGTGATGTTCTCGCGCCGGGTCATGGTCGCCGACAACATCTCGATCGGTGACCGCGAGCACGGCGTGATGCTGAACTATGCCAATGACGGCATCGTTACCGGCAACCTCGTGCGCGGCGTGAAGGACCGCTGCGCCTTCCTCTACAACGCCAACAAGAACACCTTCTCCGGCAACCGCTTCGAAGGCTGCGAGATCGGCATCCACTTCACGGCCGGCTCCGAAGGCAATACGATCACCGGCAACGCCTTCATCGGCAACCGGACCCAAGTGAAATACGTGAGCACCCGCTGGGTCGAATGGTCCGACGAGGGCCGCGGCAACTACTGGAGCGATTTCGCCGCCTATGACGTCAACGGCGACGGCATCGCCGACACGCCCTACCGGCCGAACGACAGCATGGACCATGTGCTCTGGACCCAGCCATCGGCCAAGCTGCTTCTGGGCTCGCCCGCGGTGCAGCTCGTGCGCTGGTCGCAATCGGCCTTCCCGGCGCTCCTGCCGGGCGGCGTCGTCGACAGCCACGCGCTGATGCGGCCGGTCGAGATCCCGGTGCCCGAATGGGAGATGAACCATGACTGATGCCGTCCTGAGCATCGCCGCCGCCACCAAGGAGCGCGGTTCGCTTCGGACCCTGAACGCGGTCTCGCTCGACTTGCGTGCGGGCGAGCGGGTGGCGCTTCTCGGCCATAACGGCGCGGGCAAGACCACGCTGATGAAATTGATTCTCGGCCTTACGCCACTCACAGACGGCCGGATCACGGTGGACGGCGCGGCGCCGGGCAGCGCCCATGCCCGCGCCGCCACCGCCTACCTGCCCGAAGCCGTCGCCTTCCACAAATCGCTGACCGGGCGTGAGCAGCTTGCGCTCTTTGCCCGCCTCGCCGGGGTCTCGACGGCGCAAGTCGGCCCGCTTCTCGAACGCGTCGGGCTCGCCGACGCCGCCGACCGCCGCATCGGCACCTGGTCGAAGGGAATGCGCCAGCGCCTCGGCCTCGCGCAGGTCCTGCTCGGCCGGCCGAGGGTCGCGCTTCTCGACGAGCCGACAAGCGGGCTCGACCCGATTTCGCGCCACGAGCTCTATGCGATCATCGACGAACTGGCGGCCGAGGGCGCGGCGGTGCTGATCGCCTCGCACGCGCTGACCGAGGTCGAGGCACGCACCGACCGCATCGCGATCCTGAGCCACGGCGATCTCGTCGCCAACGACACGCTCGCCAATCTCTCGCGCCGCGCCGGCCTGCCGACGCGGCTCCGTATCCGTGCCATGCCGGGTGCGGCCGACAGGGTCGCCGGCCAGACCGGCGGCGCGCGGGTGAACGGCGCCTCGGTCGAGATCCTCTGCGCGCCCGAGAACAAGATGGAGGAGCTCCGCCGGCTCTCCCATCTCGGCGACCTCGTCGCCGATATCGAGATGACGCCGCCGGGGCTCGAAGACCTCTACCGCCACTATGCCGAAGGAGGCCGGACATGAGACGCGCCCTTGCCATCGCCCGGGCGGAGTTCCTGATCGTCCGCCGCAACCGCTGGGTCTTCATGGCGACCCTGATCATGGTGCTCTTCGCGCTCGCCCTGACTTTCGCGGGCAGCGCGCCGACCGGCGCGCTCGGGGTCGACATGCTGACCGTCTCGGTCGCCTCGATGACCACGCTCTCGGTTTATCTCGCGCCGCTTCTCGCGCTGATGATGGCCTTCGACTCGATCGCCGGCGAGGCCGAGCGCGGCGGGCTCGCGCTGATCCTCTCCTACCCGGTGAGCCGGGGCGAGATGCTGATGGGCAAGTTCATCGCCCATCTCGCGGCGCTCGCCTTCGCGATGACGATGGGCTTCGGCGCGGCGGGCGCGGTCGCCGCCTTCGCCGGCGGCGCCGCGCCGGAAAGTCTGATGGCGCTTCTTCGCCTGATCCTGACCTCGGTCCTCCTCGGTGCGGTCTTCCTCGCGCTCGGCTACATGATCTCGGCGCTTTCGGGCAGCTCCACGGGCGCGGCGGGCATGTCGGCCGGGCTCTGGCTGATCTTCGTGGTTCTCTACGACCTCGGCCTGCTCGGCGCCTTGGTCCTCGACAACGGCGGCGCCTTCACCCAGACCGCCTTCCCCTGGGTCATGGCCGCCAACCCCGCCGACGCCTTCCGGCTCTGGAACATCGCCGCCTCCGATGCCGTCGCGCTGACGAGCGGCATGACCGGGGCCGCCACCGCGCTGCCCGGCTGGGCCGCACCCCTGTCGCTCTGCCTCTGGCCGTTCCTCGCCCTCATGCTGGCCCGGCTTGCCTTCCGGAGGGTCGAAGCATGAAACGCATCCTGATCGCCACGCTGCTTCTCGCCGCCTGCAAGGAGGAGGTCGCCGTGGCGCCCGACCCGGTGTCCTTCACCGATGAGACGCTCGCCCATTTCTGCGCGATGAACGTCGCCGAACATGGCGGGCCGAAAGGGCAGATCCACCTCGAAGGCATCCCGGAGCCGTTGTTCTTCGCTCAGGTCCGCGATGCGGTGGCTTACCTCAAGAGCCCCGAGCGCGACGCCGCCATCGTCGCGACCTATGTGACCGACATGGGCAAGGCCGCAAGCTGGGACGAGCCCGGGCCGACGAACTGGACCGCCGCCGACACAGCGGTGTTCGTGGTGGAGGCCGAGGTCGCGGGTGGCATGGGCGCGCCCGAGATCGTACCCTTCGCCGACCCCGCCGAGGCCGAGGCTTTCATCAGCCGCTACGGCGGCAGGGCGGTGCCGCTCGCCGAGATCCCCGACGAGGCCGCGCTCGCCCCGATCGACCTCGACGCCAAGCTGGAGACGCCGTCATGACGCGCCCCTTCACCCGCCGCCGCTTCCTGACCATCGCCGCCGCGACGCTTGCCGCCGGGGTCGCGCGGGCGGAGACCGCCGCCACCGAATGGCACGGGGTGGCGCTCGGCGCCCCGGCCTCGCTCACCATTCGCGGCGACCGCCGCGCCGCCGAAACCGCGATCACCGCCGTTCGGGCCGAGCTTCAGCGCCTCGAGCGCATCTTCAGCCTCTACAACTCCGACTCGGCCCTCGTGCGGCTCAACCGCAACGGCTGGCTCGCGGCGCCGCCGCCGGAATTGCTCGAGGTGCTGAGCCTGTCCGGCCAGATCCACCGCCAGACCGGCGGCGCCTTCGACCCGACGATCCAGCCGCTCTGGCAGGTCTATGCCGAGGCGGCCGGTGCGCCCGTCCCGGACCGGATCGAGTCGGCCTGGGCGCGCGTCGGCTGGCAGCATCTGCGGTTCGACGCGGACGAGATCGCCTTCGCCCGGCCGGGCATGGCGCTCACGCTGAATGGCATCGCCCAGGGCTACATCACCGACCGGATCGCCGCTCTCCTGAAGGCGCGCGGCATGACCGACGTGCTCGTCGACATGGGCGAGATCGCCGCACTCGGCACCCGCGCCGATGGCACTCCCTGGCGCGCGGGCATCGCCGCGCCGGACGGCCGCATCCTCCACCGGGTGACGCTGAGCGACCGCTGCCTCGCCACCTCGGCGCCCTCGGGGACCGTGCTTGATCCCGCGGGAGAGGTTGGTCATATTTTCGATCCACGGCGCCGCGCACCGGCCGGGGCGCAGCGCGTGGCATCGGTGTCGGCGCCGTCCGCGGCCCTCGCCGACGGCCTGTCGACGGCCTTCTGCCTGATGACGCCGGCCGAGATCGACGCCGTCGTGGCAGAACTGCCCGGCGCCAGAGTTGAAACCCTGATCTGACCATTCAACGCAGAGGAGTATCCAATGACCAGACAGATCGCGATCGCCGCCCTTATCGCCGCGAGTTTCGCGGCACCCGCCTTCGCCTCCGGCGACGCCGCGGCCGGCGAGAAGGTGTTCAACAAGTGCAAGGCCTGCCATGCGGTCGGCGAGGACGCCAAGAACAAGGTCGGCCCGATCCTGAACGGCATCGTCGGAGCCGCCGCCGGCCAGGTCGCGGACTTCAAATACTCCGACGGCCTGGTCGCCAAGGCTGCCGAGGGCCTGACCTGGGACGAGGAGACGCTCGCCGCCTTCCTCGCCAAGCCGAAGGATGTCGTCGACGGCACCAAGATGTCCTTCGCGGGGCTCAAGAAGGAAGACGAGATCGAGAACGTGATCGCCTATCTCGCGACCTTCGAGTAACGGCGCGGCCCGAGGCGGGCCGACCACGTCTCCCATGCCCCGCGGCAGCCCGCTGCCGCGGGGTGCTGCTTGCCCGTGGCACGCGTCATCGCGCATCCTCAAGAGGAGCTCGGACCGCGGTTGCGAATTCGATCCTTTCCCCGGGGCAGGGTGTTCCGGCAGCCTTCCCCCGACACCGCGCGACAAGGCGCCGGAAACGACATGCGGACAGGCAGGCTCCGGGTTCGCCGAAATCGGCCGGCGCCCGTCGGCAGCGGATGCTCCCGCGTCCCGTCACCGTTTTCCGCGAGACAGAAAATCAGATAGAGTTCATTCCGGATGGATATGCCGGATGCCAGTGGGCGGCCAGAGGGCATGCGAGATGTCCGTCACCGTAATCGCGGCGGAGGAGGGAGAGATGCCCCATTACAACGAGATGTTCGAGCTGTCCGTCGAAGACATGGATCTGATCGAGACGGCATTGCGGCACAGCCGGGACTCGCTTTCGCAGGCCTTGCTTGAACGATCCGCCGCGGACCACGGCGACCGCGCGGACACACTGCGCCGAATTCAGGAGCTTCTGGGGCGGCTCCACAACCAGAAGATTTTCTACCGCCCCCGGTCCGGAGTTTACGTCGGAGGCTAGTTGGCACTCCGATCCGGATCGTTGTCCGCCGCGCCCGACAGAGCGAGGCCAGGGCGGCGAACAATGCGCTACAGGCCTCGGCTCAGGACGGTTGCCTCGGGTGCCGGAGCGCTGAACTGCCCGCCCGTGCGGAGTGCCCAGCTGCCCTCGCGTAGTGACGTCCGGACTGTATTTCCTGGCGCTCGGCGATCTTGCGTGGTGTCGAACCGGCGTGATCCGGATCCGAGACCGAGGCTTGCAAGCGCCCCGCTACGCTGCTCGTTCCCCGACGGCGCGTTTTCACGAACCGGCAAGGTTGACTGGTCGCGCGAGGGAGAGCGATTCCGGCGGGGTATGCCTGGGATTCAATGCTCGATCATGCCGGGTGTAGTGTGAGCCGGCCGAGGCTCCGCTGCAGTTTGTCCGCGATGCTCCGCTGAGAAACGCCGTGCTTCAAAAGGCGCGGGGCCTTTCAAGCGAACGAAATGGAGATTCGGTAAGTCAAACTCAGCGAAAGCTCAGCGCACGTGACAGACGGCGGCCAACTTGGGTGATCGGCATCTCTACCAAAGCGAAGTAACACATGCTCGCGGAGAGGAGGACCGCGAGGTAAACCACCAGCATTGCGTAGGGGCCTCCGCGCCACGCAAGCCAGGAGTCGAATTTCAGCGTCGCGAACATGAACGTGGCCGGGACGTGCAGCAGATAGAGCGCATAGGACGCATCTCCCAGTCGACGCAGGAATGGCCAGTCGGGCACGCGCTCGCGGCGTTCGAGTTCGACCAGCACAAGGATCAGAGCTGACGAGCCGAGGCCGAAGCCCAGTAGCCTGTGCAGCGGACGCTGATCGTCGCCGATGGCAAAACCATAGCCAAGGCAAACAGCACACAGGACCGCCAGCGCAATGACGGAGCGGTCGTCAATTCGCGTGACATTGATCGCGACCCAGCCGACCGCGAGCCCGAGAATGAACAGCAGGTTCAGCGCACTCGTCATCGGCCAGGCGGCATCCGCCGGAATGGGACCCCAACTGCCGAGCGCGAAGATCCCTATGGCCACCAGCAGCGCCGCGGGAAAGAAGCGGTCCCGCCCGAAGGTCAGGCAGATCGCAAAGGCCAGATAAAAAAGCAGCTCGAAGCTGAGGGACCAAGTCGGAAAGATCAGAAGCCTTGCGGCATTGGATTCGGTCAGGGTCAGTGACCCAACCAGATTCAGTCCCTCCGGAACCCATTCCTCCACGCCTGTCGTGCCGGCTTTGAAGGCCAGGAACGCGAGGGCAATCGGAAGATACCCTCCATATATGCGGATGGCCCGTCGCCAAAGGAAGACGCCCGGCGACGCCGTCAGGCGCGTTGTCCACACCATGATGAAGCCGGCGAGCACGAAGAAGATCGGGACTCCGCCATGCCCCCAGTCCACCAATGAAGCGATCGCCGGCGATCCGCCCGCCGAGACGAATTTGTCTCGGTAGTGAAACAGGACTACGGCCAGAGCCGCGAACGCGCGAAGGTACTGGAGTGAGTTCAGCATGCAGCCTTAGGCCTGTTTTGAAGAGCTCTGTTCGAAACCCGGAGGGATCCCGTGGGAATGCTACTTATGCGTGTCCCAGGTGACGCCTTACTCTCCCGCATCGGGCGGTACAATTGCTGAATCGGCCCGACGGCTGAGGCTGCGTGGAAACTGGCGGTGGGAGCGCTGGACAGGGACTTTCCCTTAGAAGCGCCGGCTCGGGGGCAAGAGGACGGAACGTGGCAGGCCGATCGTTGAGCCAGCTCTGCCGTAGCGACAGGAGTTGGCTTTTCTACGGCACGCGGTCCAGCCAACCGCGCAAGGCGTAGCGGTGCGTCCCTCGTTAAGCCAACGACCGCAGCCAGAGCGCGGTGTCTCCTTGCCGCGTGATCCAGCAGCGCTCCCGGGCATAGGTCTGGGAGCGCCTTTCGTTTACGGCTACAAGAATGCAGTTAACGTGTCGCCGGCAAGTCGCTCCATTTCACGCGCAGGAACGATCTATGCGTATCTGGTAGATCCTTGCGGTCAATCATCCGCCCAGAAATTTGAAAGTCCTGATTGATCTTGACGACAAGCAGCTTGCTGAAGTTCCCAGCCAGCTTGACGACCACTTCGTCGCGACTTTTAAACGGTGTAATTGTCTTGATCTCGACGTGGTCATTGCCGAGCCTGCCGTCAGCGCCCTGCGCATAGTTCCGGTTCAACTTGATGCCGTAGGTGATGGCACCGAACAGTTCTCCGATGTCCCCATAGACATTCAGGTGCAGACCCGTCTCGTAGTGGTAGCTCGCGGCCAGAGACATCAAGTCTTCAAAATATGGGATCAATGAACGGATGGCGTTGGGATACTTCGCTCCCCATTCCTTGTATTGAAGCTGTTGGTTGATCTCAGTCCAAGTTACCCACTCACCATCATCGTAGAATGCTCGATCAGACCAATCGATTTCGTCCATGCTTGCTCTCGCCATGCCTTCGGGCATTGGAGCCTGACCCTAACATTGCGGCAGGTGTTTGACGACGAAACAGATCGTCTGCGTATTTCCGTTGTGTGAAGAATCAGCAGCTTACGCACCTGCGGACCTACCGGCAGGTCTTACGCCAAACTTACGCAGCACTCTTGAACCAAAAAAAAAACCGCCAGCGGCGGTCTCGGTAAGCGGCTACTCTTGTAGGCGAATTTGGTGGAGCCAAGGGGAGTCGAACCCCTGACCTCTTGAATGCCATTCAAGCGCTCTCCCAACTGAGCTATGGCCCCACCGGAGGTCCGGGCGTCGCCGCCCGCGTGAGGGGCGATATAGGGAACGCCGCGAGGCGGTGCAAGCGAAAAATCGTCGTGCGCGAAGATCGCTTCACCGCAGCCCGCGGCCGCAAGCAAAACGGGCGCGGAATGGTCCGCGCCCGCTTCGGGTCTTGCCTTCGAGACGCAAATTGCGCGTCAGCTGTCGTCTTCTCCGGTCGCGACATCGGCGATCTCGTCGAGCGAGACGTCGTCGTCGCTGTCATCCTCGAGCAGATCATCGTCGAGATCGGAATCGCCCGAATCATCGTCGAGATCGTCGTCGTCGGTCAGATCGTCGACATCGAGGTCATCGGTCTTGGACGCGGTCTTCTCGCTGATCATCGTGCGGCCGCGGCCAGCGATCAGGCTTTCCGCGCTGAAGCTGTGGCCGCATTCCGGGCAGGTCATCGGGTCGCGCTGGAGGTCGTAGAACCGGCTGGCGCAATGCGGGCAGAGGCGTTTGACGCCCCATTCGTCCTTGGGCATGGGACACTCCTTCTGTGCACGTCTTTTCGAGAGTCGGTGCCAACTGCCACAAGTGCGCGGGGCTGTCAAAGGCTTTCCGCGATGGTGTTCGCGCCCGTCGCTTTTGCCCTTTTCGCCGCCCGTCGAGGTTGTATTGTGCGGTTCGGAAGGAATTTTTTCATGACCCAACGCACATTACCCGGCGAGCCACCTGTCGAGGTCACGCTTCGCCGCTCCGTCCGCGCAAGACGTTTTTCGCTGCGCGTCTCGCGCCTCGACGGCAAGGTGACACTGTCTATGCCCGCCCGCGCCTGCGAGACAGAAGCCTTGGCCTTTGCCGAAGGCAAGGCCGACTGGGTGCGCCAGATCCTGCGGGGCACCGCCGCGCGGCTGGCTGTGGCGCCCGGTTCGAATATCCCGTTCGAGGGCCGCAGGCTGGTCGTCACACCGGCGCCGGTGTCGGCGGTTCGCGTCGAAGGAACGGCACTTCTCGTGCCGACGGACGAGGCGCGGCTCGGCGCGCGGATCCTTGCCTTTCTGAAACTCGCCGCGCGTCAGCGCCTGCAGGCCGCCTCGCAGGCCCATGCCGCGACCATCGGCCGGCGGATCCGGCGCATCACGTTGCGCGATACCCGCTCGCGCTGGGGATCCTGCACGGCAGAGGGCGGGCTGATGTTCTCGTGGCGCCTGATCATGGCGCCGCCCGAGGTGCTCGACTATGTGGCCGCGCATGAGGTTGCGCATCTGGTCGAGATGAACCATTCGCCTGCCTTCTGGGCGGTGGTGGCGCGGCTGGCTCCGGATTACGAGCGGCACCGCGCCTGGCTGCGCCGCGATGGCGCCGAGCTGCACCGCGTCGACTTCTGAGCGGAAGCGCCCCCGCGACGATTGACGGCGGCAGGCCGGCGTGATCACATCCGGCATGCTCTTGCAGACGCGGCCCTCGGACACGACCATCGCGGCGCATGACCGGCTCTACCGGTCGCTGCGCCAGCAGATCATGCATGGCGAGCTGGCGCCCGGCCAGGCGCTGACGCTGCGCGGGCTGGCCAAGAGCTACGGCGTGTCGATGACGCCGGCGCGCGAGGCGATGCGGCGGCTCGCGGCGGAGGGCGCGCTGACGCTTTCCTCCTCGGGGCGGGTGACGACGCCGGACCTGACCAACGAGCGGATCGAGGAGCTGGCAAGCCTCAGGGCGCTGATCGAGACCGAGCTTGCGACCCGGGCTTTGCCGCGCGCCCATATCGCGCTGATCGAGCGTCTGCAGGCGATCAACATGGCCAATGCCGAGGCGGCCGTTAAACGCGATGCGGTGGCCTATATCCGCACCAACCTCGAGTTTCACCGCACGCTCTACCTGCGTGCCCAGGCGCCAGCGATGCTGGCGGTCGCCGAGACGGTCTGGCTGCAGCTCGGCCCGACCATGCGGGCACTCTATTCGCGCCTGACCCGGGCCGAGCCGCCGCAGCACCACCGGATGATCATCGCCGCGCTGAAGGCGGGCGACGAGCCGGCCTTGAGACTTGCAGTGCGGACGGATGTCACGCAAGGTTTGCGTCATATTGCCGGGTAGATGCGGGGGGCAGCGTTTCCGGTCAGTACTCCGCCTTGAGGGGGCGTTCGATAAGAGGAAGGGCCGGGTGAGCGAGCCATGATGGATTTGGTCAGCGAAGTGCTTCGCTCTTTCGTACTACATTCATGGTCGGTGATCCGGTTTCCGTTCGATCCCGCGAACCGGATTTATTTTCTCTACCTCGCGACATCGGCGCTGTTCGCCTATGCGGTGTTCCGGCGGCAGGCAAGGGCCGGCCGGACCGGCAAACGCGCCTCATTCCTGCGGTTTCTGTTCCCGGCGCATGTCTGGAGCCATCCCTCGGCATGGCTCGACCTGCGCTATTTCTTCTTTCACCAGCTCATCGGCCATTTTCTGCTGCTCGGGCTCGGCGCGGCGTCCACGTCCTATGCCTTCGAGTGGTTTTCAGGCGGGGTCGGGATCATCGACGCCGCCACTAGTTCCGAGGCGGGGGGCGCTGCGGGTCTCGGCATGGCCGTCGGGTTCATGTTCGTGGCAACGCTCGTCGTCGACTTCGTGGCCTATGTGATCCACTACCTGCAACACAAGGTGCCGGTGCTGTGGCAGTTCCACAAGGTTCACCACAGCGCCGAGGTGATGCACCCGCTGTCCAACTACCGCGAACACCCGATCGACAATCTCGTCTACGCGGCGGTGATCGGAGGCTCCTACGGGTTGGTGGCCGTGGCGGCCTACAAGCTCCTGGGCTACATACCGACGATGCCGATGCTTCTCGGCGTGCCGCTGCTGATGCTCGCGTTCAACCTGGCCGGCTACAACCTACGACATTCCCATGTCTGGCTTCGCTGGCCGGGCGTCTGGTCGAAGATCTTTCCTTCTCCGGCCCACCATCATGTCCATCACAGCTGCCACCCCGACCATTTCGACAAGAACTTCGCATTCATGTTTCCGGTCTGGGACGTGCTGTTCGGAACCTACGTTGTTCCCGAGGACAACCGTGACGTCGTCTTCGGGATTCACGACAAGAAATCGGCGGCGGAGATGAACAGCTGCGTGAAGCTGTATTTCGTTCCCTTCCGCGATGCCTGGCGGCTTCTCAAGCGGCGCTACGGCCGGCGAATGGTCGGTGCGCTAGCCCGGGTGCGCGTCCGCAACAGGTAAGGAAAGACCGGCGGCTCTTGCCGCCGGTCCGGCGCCATCCAGGGGTGGATCAGCTGTGGATCGGCCCGTCGCCGCAGGCGAGCGCGGCTTCGCGCACCGCTTCCGAGAAGGTCGGGTGGGCGTGGCAGGTCAGCGCGATGTCCTCGGCCGAGGCGCCAAACTCCATGCCGACGCAGATCTCGTGGATGAGTTCGCCCGCCGAGGGCCCGATGATATGGGCGCCGAGCACGCGGTCGGTCTCCTTGTCGGCGAGAATCTTGACGAAGCCGTCGCCTTGGAACACCGCCTTGGCGCGGCCGTTGCCCATGAAGGCGAACTTGCCGACCTTGTAGGCGCGGCCTTCCTCCTTCAGGCTCTCCTCGGTGCGCCCCACCGTGGCAACCTCGGGCGTGGTGTAGATGACGCCGGGGATCACGTCGTAATTGACGTGGCCATGCTTGCCGGCGATGACCTCGGCCACCGCCATGCCCTCGTCCTCGGCCTTGTGGGCGAGCATCGGGCCGGTGATCGCGTCGCCGATCGCGTAGATGCCCTTGATATTGGTCTGCCAGTGGCTGTCGGTCTTGATCTGGCCGCGCTTTTCCATCTCGACACCGACCTCGGCGAGGCCGAGCCCGTCGGTATAGGGGCCGCGGCCGGTCGCGACGAGCACGCAGTCGGCCTCGAGCGTGGCGGCGCTGTCGTCCTTCCTCAGCTTGTAGCTGACCGTGGCCTTGCCCTTCCTGACCTCGGCCGACTGCACCGCGGCACCGAGGACGAAGTCGAGGCCCTGGCGCTTGAGGAGCCGCTGGAAGGTCTTGGCGACCTCGCCGTCCATGCCCGGCGTGATCGTGTCGAGATATTCGACGACGGTGACCTCGCTGCCGAGGCGCGCATAGACCGAGCCGAGTTCGAGCCCGATCACGCCGGCGCCGATCACGACCATCGACTTAGGGATCTTCGGCAGTTCGAGGGCGCCGGTGGAGGTCACGATCACCTTCTCGTCCACAGTGACGCCGGGCAGGTGCAGCGGTTCGGAACCGGTTGCAATGACGATGTTTTTCGCCGCGTGGACCTCGTCGCCGACCTTCACCTTGCCGGGTTCGGGGATCGAGCCCCAGCCCTTGAGCCAGGTGATCTTGTTCTTCTTGAACAGGAACTCGATGCCCTTGGTGTTCTGGCCGATGACCTCGTCCTTGTAAGCAAGCATCTTGGCCCAGTCGACCTTCGGCTTGGCGCCCATCAGGCCCATCTTCTCGAAATTCGTCTCGGCGTCGTGGAGCGCATGGGAGGCGTGAAGGAGCGCCTTCGACGGGATGCAGCCGACGTTGAGGCAGGTGCCGCCGAGGGTCTCGCGGCCCTCGACGACGGCGGTCTTGAGGCCGAGCTGCGCGCAGCGGATCGCCGAGACATAGCCGCCGGGGCCGGCGCCGATGATGATCACGTCGAACTCAGCCATGGGGTACTCCTTTGGTCATTTCGGTGTCTGCGCGGTGTCGGCAGACTGTATGGCAGGCGTCGGACCCTGCGGCGGGCGTCGGACGGGGGGCTGTCTGCCCCCCGCCGCGGCCATTCGGCCGCGCCCCCCGAGGATATTTGCGAAAAGAAGAAATCATGAGGCCATCAGCGCCATGAGGTAGAGCAGCACGGTCGCGGCGAAGCCGACGAGCCAGAGAAGGGTGCGGATGCCGGTAATGCCGAGGCCGTAGGCCGGGACGTAGAGCACGCGGGCGATCAGGAAGGCCTGGGCGGCGGTGAGCGTCGCCGGGCTGAAGCCGTCCTTCAGCGCGAGGATGAGAATGGCGGGGGCGAAGAGCGCCATCGCGGTCACCGAGTTCGTCAGCGCCCGGTCGAGGCGGGCGGTGATGCCGGTGAGCGTGCGGTGTTCGTCACGCGAGGAGAGGAGATAGCCCATGCCGAGCTGGCCGGTGGCGCCGGTCACCTTCAGGATCAGGATCACGCAGGTATAGAGCCCGTAGAGCGCGAGGATGTTCAGTTCGCTGGACATGAGGTGGTCCTTTCACTCTGATGCGCGCATCGCGACGGCCTGTACCTTGACCTTGCCGCCAAATGGCAACCGGGCGGCCTGATAGATGGTTCGTGCCGGCCGGTTCACCGGGAAGAGCCGGCCGTAGACCGCGTTGACTTCGCCGACATCATCAAGGTTCGAAAACGCGATGTCGACATAGACGATCTCCTCGCGCGCGAAACCGCAATGTGCGGCGATCCGGAAGACCAGCTCGAACGCGCGCTCGGCCTCCTCGGTGGCGCTGCCGGCGCGGTATCCGTCATCGTAGACGGCGAGCTGACCCGAGATGTGGCACGTCCCGCCTGCGATCACCGCGTTGGAGATCGGGGAGGGCGAGGCGGGCACGCCCGGCACGTCGACAATGAACCGATGTGTCATGGCATGCCCCTTCCCGTTCCGGCCGCTGCCTCAGAGATCCATCAGCAGCCGGCGCGGGTCCTCGAGCGCCTCTTTCACCCGGACGAGGAAGGTCACCGCGCCCTTGCCGTCGACGATGCGGTGGTCGTAGCTGAGGGCCAAGTACATCATCGGGCGGATGACGATCTGGCCGTTCACCACCACCGGGCGGTCCTGGATCTTGTGCATGCCAAGGATGCCCGATTGCGGCGGGTTGAGGATCGGCGAGGACATCAGCGAGCCGTAGACGCCGCCGTTCGAGATGGTGAACGAGCCGCCCTGCATCTCGGCCATCGAGAGCTTGCCGTCGCGGGCGCGCAAGCCAAGCTCGCCGATCTTCTTCTCGATCGCGGCGAAGGACATCTGGTCGGCATCGCGCACGACCGGGACGACGAGGCCCGTCGGTGTGCCGACGGCGACGCCCATGTGGACGAAGTTCTTGTAGACGACATCGCCGCCGTCGATCTCGGCATTGACTTCCGGAACCTCCTTCAGCGCGTGGCAGCAGGCCTTCACGAAGAAGGACATGAAGCCCATCTTCACGCCGTGCTTCTTCTCGAAGGCGTCCTTGTAGGCGTTGCGCAGATCCATCACCGCCGACATGTCGACCTCGTTGTAGGTCGTCAGCATCGCCGCGGTGTTCTGGGCGTCCTTGAGGCGGCGGGCGATGGTGGCGCGGAGCCGGGTCATCTTCACCCGCTCCTCGCGGGCGGCATCCTCGGCCGGGACCGGGGCGCGCGGCGCCTGCGCGGGGGCGGGCGCCGGCGCCGGAGCGGCAGCGGCGGGGGTCGAGGCG
>NZ_JAPDOG010000003.1 GCF_026013545.1 Defluviimonas salinarum
CGAACATGTCAAATTCCTCGAACGAGCCCTCGTCGAGCAGGAGCTCGATGCGCTCGCGCGCCGTGAGCTTGCCGCGCGCGTGCTGCGCGTCGATCCGGCGCTGGCCGCCGCCGAGACGGGCGGCAGACCGACGGGTTTCCAACTGCTCAAGGATGTCTTTCATGCTCTCCCCCATGTCCGATGCGGCACCCTAGCGTGTACCGTTGCATGCTCAAAGCGGATTCGCGAAAATTTGCAACATATACGCAGAGGTAGATTTGCTAATTGCATAACTGCAAATCAGACCGGCCCGCGGAGCCCCGCACCCCTTCCGGCAGAGGCCGCGCCGCGCTATAGCCGCGCGGTCCGCCACACGCGAGAATCTCATGGCGCGGCTTCCCATAACGCTTCCGGTTCCCGTCGTCACCATTGGCCTTCTCGTCGCCTCCAACATCTTCATGACCTTCGCCTGGTACGGCCATCTGAAGTGCAAGGCCGCCCCCTCCTGACCGTGATCCTCGCGAACTGGGGAATCGCGCTTTCTGAATACCTGCTGCAGGTGCCGGTGAACCGGATCGGGCACGGCCATTTCAGCGCCGCCGAGCTCAAGACGATCCAGGAGGTGATCACGCTCGTGGTCTTTGCCGCCTTCTCGGTGACCTGCCTCAAGGAGAGCCTCGGCTGGAACCACGCGGTCGGATTCGGGCTGATCGCGCTCGGGGCCTTCTTCATCTTTCACCGCTGGAACTGAGCTTCCCGCACAGCGCGCTGTGCAGAAAAGCGATGGACAAGCCCTCGACCGGGGCCTAGCTCAACGGGATGAGCCCCGATGCCCGCCGCCCCGAGATCCGGTTCCTCGACCGCAGCACGCCGCCCCATATCGTCACGCTGGTGATGGTTGCGGGGCTTTCGGCGCTCGCGATGAACATCTTCCTGCCGTCGCTGCCGGGCATGACCGAATGGTTCGCGACCGATTACCGGCTGATGCAGCTTTCGGTCTCGCTCTATCTCGCGGCGAGCGCGGTGCTGCAGATCGCGATCGGCCCGATCTCGGACCGGTTCGGGCGCCGCTCGGTGCTCCTGTGGTCGGTGGGGCTGTTCCTCGTCGCCACGCTCGGCACGCTGCTCGCGCCGAACGTCGGCGTGTTCCTCTTCTTCCGGATGATGCAGGCGGTGGTCGCGGCGGGCATGGTGCTGAGCCGCGCGGTGATCCGCGACATGGTGCCGGGCGAACAGGCGGCCTCGATGATCGGCTATGTCACGATGGGCATGTCGGTCGTGCCGATGGTCGGCCCGGTCGTCGGCGGTGTCCTAGACGAGGCCTTCGGCTGGCAGGCGAATTTCGCGCTTCTGATCGTGCTCGGGGTGTCGGTGCTTTGGCTCGTCTGGGCCGACCTCGGCGAGACGGCGGCCGGGCACACGGCGCGCTTCGCCGATCAGGTCCGGCAATATCCTGAACTGCTGACCTCGCCGCGCTTCTGGGGCTACTGCCTTGCCGCCGCCTTCACCTCAGGCACGTTCTTCGCCTATCTCGGTGGCGCGCCCTATGTCGGCTCCGAGATCTACCGGATGCCGCCGAGCCTCCTCGGCCTCTACTTCGCCGCCCCGGCGATCGGCTACGCGGCCGGTAACTACATCTCGGGCCGCTACTCGGTCGCGGTCGGGCTCAACCGCATGGTTCTGGCGGGCACGGCGATCACCACGGCGGGGATGCTCCTGCTCGCGGCGCTCGACCTTGCCGGCCTTGCCGGCGCCAATGCCTTCTTCGGGCTTACCATCGCGGTCGGGATCGGCAACGGCATGGCGCTGCCCAATGCCAATGCGGGGATGCTGTCGGTCCGGCCGGGGCTGGCCGGGACCGCCTCGGGGCTCGGCGGCGCGATCATGATCGGCGGCGGCGCCGCGCTCTCCGCACTCGCCGGCTGGGCGCTCGGGCTCGGCGGCGGCGCGCTGCCGTTGATCGGGCTGATGCTCCTCAGCTCGGCCGCCTCGGTCGTCTGCATCCTCCTGGTGATCCGTCGCGCCCGCCGGATCGGGGCCTGATCCCGCCGTTGCACGGTTCGCAAATTGCACTATTCTGATCCGCAAATATGCAAATCTGCGCGGATTGGGGCATGGAGTTCAAGGACGGTCTGGTTGCCGGGTTCAAGCCGAAGCTCCGCTCCCTCGACGAGGACTGGGAACGCTACATGTTCGCGGTCGTCGATCTCGAGGCGGCCGGCCAGATCACCCGCGTTCCCGGCGTGCCGCTCCTTCAGAGCCATTGCCAGCCCGGCTACGACTGGTTGATCGAGCGCTACTTCGAGGAAGGCCGGCTCGACGCGCTCGAAGCCCATTTCACCCCGGCGGGCGAGACTTTCTATGCCCCCTTGAGCGAGGCCACGCTGGCCGTGCTCGAGCGGTTCCGGGCGATGGGCGAGGCGGCCCGGGCGATCCGGGTCTGGCGCGCCCATGCCGGTCTTCTGAAGGGGGTGTTCTGGTTCTATGTGAACGAGCGCCGCAAGGGCTTCACCCACGAGCCGCGCCTTGCCTACGCGAGCGAGGCGGAGCAGCGCGCCGACCATGAGGCCTTCGTCGCCCGGATCCCGGAAAAGAAGGCAATCCTCCTCTCCGTAATGACCGATTTCCGCGACCTGCTCGAATCCGAAGGCGCGAGCCAGGCCGAACTGGCCCGGACCGACACCGACATCGCGGCGATCGAGGCCGAGGAACGCCCGAAGCCACGGGGCAAGACCGATCCGCGCAAGATGGACGAGGATGTCTTCTGGGAGCTGCTCGACCGCGGCCTCACCACCGAGACGATCGGCGAACGGCTCGACCTCTTGCCCGAACGGCTCGCGCTCTTCAAGCCCGCGGCGATCCGCGGCTTCGACGCGCGCCTGCGCGAGATCGACGCCCGCGCCTACCGCACCGATGTCTGGGCCCTCGCCTACCTCCTGCAAGGCGGATGCTCGGATGATTCCTTCGAGGCCTTCCGGGGCTGGCTGATCCTTCAGGGCCGCGCCGTCTTCGAGGCGACGCTGGCCGATCCCGACGGGTTCGAGATCGGCCTGCATCACGGCCAGTCCGGCGGCATGGACGCGCTTCGCGACGTGGCACCCATCGCCTACGACCTGCGTCAGGGTAAGGCGATGCCAAGATCGAAGGTCAAACCCCTCCGCCTTGCAGGCCCGGAGGTGGCGGAATCCGACTTCCCTGCCCTCCTGCCCCGCATCGCCGCACTCACGGAGTCCGATTGATGGCCACCCAGAAGCTTTATGCCGGCGCGAAGCTGCGCGAGACGCGCACCCGGCTCGGCCTGACGCAGAAGGCCTTTGCGGCCAAGCTCGGCGTCTCGCTGCCCTACCTCAACCAGATGGAGAACAACCACCGCCCGGTCTCGGCCGCCGTCGTGCTGGCGCTGGCGGGCGAGTTCGGGCTCGACGTGACCGAACTTTCGGCGGGCGATGCCGAACGGCTCGTCTCGGACATGCGCGAGGCGCTGGCCGATCCGATCTTCGCCGATACCGCCCCGCCGCTTGCCGATCTGCGCCTCGCCGCCTCGAATGCGCCGATGCTCGCCCGCGCCTTTCTCGGGCTGCATCGCGCCTACCGGCAGAGCCACGAACGCCTCGCCTCGCTCGACGAGGCGCTCGGGCGCGACGAGACCGCGACCCGCGCCTCGCCCTGGGAGGAGGTGCGCGACTTCTTCCACTACTGCGACAACTACATCGATGCCGTCGACCGCGCCGCCGAACGCTTCGCCGACGCCGCCGAGGCGCGCCGCGACCCCGAGGCGCGGGCGCGCATGCTGCTTGCCGAGCGCGGCATCGAGGTGGTGCTGTCGGACAGCGCCGAGATTCGCCAGGTCAGCGACAGGCGGCTGACGCTCTCGACCCGCGCCGCGCCGGAGACGCGGCGCTTCCAACTCCTGTTCCAACTCGCACTCACCACCCAGAACGAGCTTCTGGAGGCGACGCTCGACCTCGCTCGCTTCCAGTCCGACGCGGCGCGGTCGATCGCCAAGATCGGCCTCGCGAACTATTTCGCCGGGGCGGCCCTCCTGCCCTACCGCGCCTTTCTGGAGGCGGCCGAGGAGACCCGGCACGACCTTGAACGCCTCGCCGACCGCTTCGGCGCCTCGATCGAGCAGGTCGCGCACCGGCTCTCGACGCTGCAACGGCCGGGGCAGAAGGGCATCCCGTTCTTCTTCGTCCGCGTCGACCAGGCCGGCACCATCACCAAGCGCCATTCCGCGACGCGGCTGCAGTTCGCCCGCTTCGGCGGCGCCTGCCCACTGTGGAACGTCCACCGCGCCTTCGAGACGCCGGGCCGTTTCCTGAGGCAACTGGCCGAGACGCCCGACGGCGTGCGCTATCTCTGTCTCGCCCGCGACGTCTCCAAGCACGGCGGATCGTTCCACGCGCCGGTTCGGCGCTACGCGATCGGGCTCGGCTGCGAGATCAGCCATGCCAAGGGCCTCGTCTATGCCGACGACCTCGATCTGACCAATGTCCGCGCCTTCGAGCCGATCGGGATCTCCTGCCGGATCTGCGAACGCAAGGATTGCCACCAGAGATCGGTGCCGCCCCTCGAACGCAAGCTCCGCGTCGATCCCGACCGGCGCGGGCTCCTGCCCTACGACATCGACTGATGCCGCGCCGTCCGAACGGTTCAGGCCCCGGCCAGCATCCGGGCGATCTCGTCCTTCAGATGGGCGCGCTTCTTGCGCATCTCCGTCTCGACGAGCCCGTCGACCGGCTCAACCCCGGTCTCGGCCCGGTGCACCTCGCGGTTGACGCTGTGATACTCCTCGGCGAGCCGCGCGAAATGCGCGTTCGAGACCTTCAGCTCATGGATCTTGTCGGCCTCGGCCGGGAATTCCTCGTGCAGCTCGTGGGGGGTATGCGACATGCCTGCGCTCCTTTGTTGTCCGCCCCCTTGCTAGCCCGCGCCTCGCCCCGCCTCCTTGACCTCGGTCAAACCCGGCGCGCGAAAGAGGCGCGAACGGCCGCCAAAGCGGCGGCATAACGCTTGCGCTCGGGGCCTTATGCCCCCAAGTTCGCGGCGCGATTCCAACCTTGCGCGGACCCAGATGATCCTTCTCGAAGACGGCCCCAAGGGCGCTCCCGCGCTCTTCGATGCGCCCCGGCGGCTGATCCGCGCCGACGGGCCGGCCGAGGTCGGGGCCGCGCTCGCCGCGCTCGACGCGGCGCGGGCCGAGGGCCTCTGGATCGCCGGCTTCGCAAGCTACGAGCTCGGCTACGCGCTCGAGCCGCGGCTTCAGCCGCTGATGCCCGAAGGCCGCCGCCTGCCGCTCCTGGCCTTCGGTCTCTACGACGCCCCCGCCGCTGCCGACGCCTTCCTCGCGCGCGCCAGCGCCGAGGCCGGCTCCGCGAGCCTCAGCCTGCCCGCGCCCAGCTGGGCCGCGGACGCACACGGTGCGGCCCTCGCCCGGATCCAGGCCTATATCGCCGCGGGCGACGTCTACCAGGCCAACCTGACGATGGGCATGACGGCAAGCCGCACCGGCAGCGCGCCGGGCCTCTACGCCGCCCTCAGCGCCCGCCAGCCGGTCCGCCACGGCGCCTACGTGGCGCTTCCAGACCTGCCGGTCCTCGTCTCGCGCTCGCCCGAGCTTTTCTTCGCGACCGATGCCGACGGCCGGATCGAGACCCGGCCGATGAAGGGCACCGCCCCTCGGGCCTCCAACCCGGCCCATGACGCAGCCCTCCGGCTCGAGCTCGAGCAGAGCATCAAGAACCGCGCCGAGAACCTTATGATCGTTGATCTTTTGAGAAACGACATCTCGCGGATCTGCACGGTCGGCTCGGTCAGGGTGCCCGAGCTTTTCGCGATCGAGAGCTATGCCACCGTGCACCAGATGGTGAGCCGCGTGACCGGCCGGCTCCTGCCCGGCACTGAACCTTCCGCGATCTTCCGCGCGCTCTTTCCCTGCGGCTCGATCACCGGCGCGCCGAAGATCCGCGCGATGGAGATCATCCGCGAGCTGGAAGCCGGTCCCCGCGGCGCCTATTGCGGCGCGATCGGCTGGATGGGGCCGGACGGCGCGTCGAGCTTCAACGTGGCGATCCGCACGCTCACGCTCTTCGGCGAGAGCGAGGTCGAGCTGGGCGTCGGCGGCGGCATCGTCATCGATTCGACCGCCCATGGCGAATACGAGGAGGCCCTGTGGAAAGCCCGGTTTGCAGAGCTGACACCCGCCTGATCGAGACCTTTCGCTGGGACGGCGCGTCGTTCCACCGGCTCGAGGCGCATCTCGCCCGCGCCCGCGCCTCGGCCGCGGCGCTCGGCTTCGCCTGGGACCGCGCCGCGATCGAGGCGGCCCTCGCGACCGTGACCGGTTCCACCCCGCTTCGCACCCGCCTTACCCTCGGCCGCGCCGGCGACGCCAAGGTCACGACCGGCCCCATCGCCCCCAACCCGCCCGAGTGGCGGGTGATGATCGCACCCGAGCGGCTCGACCCCGATGCCCCGCTCCTGCGCCACAAGACGACCGAACGCGCGCTCTACGACCGGACGCGCGCCGCGCTGCCCGCAGGCATCGACGAGGCGCTCTTCCTCAACACGAGCGGCGCAGCGGCAGAAGGCACGATCACCAATCTCTTCGCCGATCTCGGCCAGGGCCTCGTCACCCCGCCCCTCGCCTGCGGCTGCCTGCCCGGCATGCTGCGCGCCGAACTCCTCGCCTCGGGCCAGGCCCGTGAGCAGGTGATCTCCGAGGCGGACCTTTCCCGCGCCCGGCTCTTCATGGGCAACGCACTCCGCGGCCTCATCCCGGCGCGGCTCGTCCCCGCCCCCTGACCTTCTTCATTGCAAAAATACCCCGGGAGGGTCCGGGAGGGCAGCGCCCTCCCGGCTGCCTTTAGCGCTGCGCCACGCTCCAGCGCGGGCTCATCCACGGCTCGGAGTTTGCCGGCGCCAGCATGCCGCGCCCGAGGACGTGATCGGCGGCCTTCTCGCCGACCATGATCGAGGGCGCATTGAGGTTGCCGTTGGTGATCCGCGGGAAGACCGAGCTGTCGGCGACCCGCAAGCCATCCACGCCGATCACCCTGCATTCCGGATCGACCACCGCCATCGGATCGTCGCGCCGGCCCATCCGCGCGGTACCGCAGGGATGATAGGCGCTCTCGGCGTGCTCGCGGATGAAGCTGTCGATCTCCGCGTCGGTGCCGCAGCCGGCGCCGGGCTGGATCTCGTGCTTGACGAAGGGCTTGAACGCCTCCTGCGCGAAGATCTCGCGGGTGAGCCGCACGCATTTGCGGAACTCCGCCCAGTCGTCGGGATGCGACATATAGTTGAAACGGATGAGCGGCGCCGCCTTCGGGTCGGCGGAGGCCAGCGTCACCGCGCCGCGCGACTTCGAGCGCATCGGCCCGACATGGGCCTGGAAGCCGTGCCCCTCGGCCGCCGCCTTGCCGTCGTAGCGCACCGCGATCGGCAGGAAGTGGTACTGGATATCCGGGTAGTCGACGCCCTTGTCCGAGCGGATGAAGGCGCAGCTCTCGAACTGGTTTGACGCACCGAGCCCGGTCCCGGTAAAGAGCCACTGCGCCCCCACCATCGCCTTGCCCATCAGGTTCCAGTACTTGTAGAGCGTGATCGGCTTCTTCGAGGCATACTGCATGTAGATCTCGAGATGATCCTGCAGGTTCGCCCCGACCCCGGGCCGATCCGCCACGACCCCTATCCCGTGTTCGGCGAGATGCGCCGCGGCGCCGATCCCCGAGAGCATGAGAAGCTTCGGCGTGTTGATCGAGGAGGCCGCGAGGATCACCTCGGCCCGCGCCCCGATCACCTCGACCTTGCCGCCGCGCTCGACCTCGACGCCCACGGCGCGGCCGTCGCGGATCACCACCTTGAGCGCGAGCGCCCGCACGATCGTGCAGTTCTCGCGCTTCAGCGCGGGCCGCAGATAGGCATTCGCCGCCGACCAGCGCCGGCCCTTGAAGATCGTCGCCTCCATCGGCCCGAAGCCTTCCTGCTTCTCGCCGTTGTAATCGTCGGTGACCTCGTAGCCCGCCTCGCGGCCGGCCTCGACGAAGGCGTGGAAGAGGGGATTGGCGCGCGGGCCCCGCGTCACATGCAGCGGGCCGGAGGTGCCGCGGAACCCGTTCGCGGCACCATTGCCGCCGTGCCAGGTTTCCATCCGCTTGAAATAGGGCAGCACGTCGGCATAGGACCAGCCGGCCGCGCCGGCCTCGGCCCAGTGGTCGAAATCCCGCGCGTGGCCGCGCACGAAGACCATGCCGTTGATCGAGGACGAGCCGCCGATCACCTTGCCGCGCGGCGTGACCAGGCGCCGGTTGCCGAGATGCGCCTCGGGCTCGGACTGGTAGCCCCAGTCGTAGATCCCCATGTTCATCGGGTAGCTGAGCGCCCCCGGCATCTGGATGAACGGCCCCGCATCGGTGCCGCCATGCTCGATCACGATCACCCGCTTGCCGGCCTCGGCGAGCCGGTAGGCCATCGCGCACCCGCCCGAGCCCGCGCCCACGACCACATAATCGGCTTCCATCTCGCGCCCTCCGCTTTCAACCGCCGCGCGGACCTGGCCCGCGCCCCTCGTCGCTCAGTACGGCGCCTCGACCGGCCCCATGCCGACGTAGACGCTCTTGATCTGGCTGTAGTGCTCGATCGCCGCCTTCGAGTTCTCGCGCCCCACGCCCGAGAGCTTGACGCCGCCGAACGGCGCCTCCACCGGGGCGAGGTTGTAGGCGTTGATCCAGCACGACCCGGCCTCGAGCCGCCCGACCAACCGGTGCGCGCGGGTCAGATCGCGGGTGAAGACCCCCGCCGAAAGGCCGAATTCCGTTGCATTGGCTCGGGTTACGACCTCGTTCTCATCCTCGAAATCGAGCACCGCCATCACCGGCCCGAAGATCTCTTCCCGGGCGATCGCCATCGTGTCGGTGACATCGGCGAAGACCGTGGGCCGGATGTAGTAGCCCCCGTCCCCGGCCCGCGCGCCGCCGGTCACCAGCCGCGCACCCTCGGCCTTGCCCGCCTCGACGTAAGCCAGAACCTTCTCCATCTGCGCGGCCGAGACGACGGGGCCCATCTGCACCGCCTCGTCCATCGGATCGCCGAGCCGGATCGCCTCGGTGCGCTCCTTGAGCCGGGCGAGGAACCGTTCCTTGATGCCCTTCTGGACAAAGACCCGCGTGCCGTTCGAGCAGACCTGGCCCGAGGAGTAGAAATTGCCCAGAAGCGCGCCGCCGACCGCATCCTCGACATCGGCATCATCGAACACGATCAGCGGCGACTTGCCGCCAAGCTCCATCGTGACATGCCGCATCCCCTCGGCCGCGGCGGCATAGACCTTGCGCCCGGTCGGCACCGAGCCCGTCAGCGAGACCTTGGCGACGCGCGGATCGGTGATCAGCGAGGCCCCCACCGCACCGCGGCCCTGCACGACGTTCATCAGCCCCGCCGGTAGCCCGGCCTCGACGAGAATTTCCGCGACTTTCAGGGCACATAGCGGCGTGACTTCAGACGGCTTGAAGATCATCGCATTGCCCATCGCGAGCGCCGGGGCCGACTTCCAGCAGGCGATCTGGGTCGGGTAGTTCCAGGCGCCGATGCCGACGCAGACCCCGAGCGGCTCGCGCACCGTGTAGACGAAATCGCGCCCCAGAGGGATCGTCTCGCCGGTGACGGCGGGCACGAGGCCCGCGAAATACTCCAGCGCGTCCGCGCCGGAGGTCGCGTCGGCGACCAGCGTCTCCTGCAGCGGCTTGCCGGTGTCGAGCGTCTCCAGCTCCGACAGCGCGCGGTTGCGCTCGCGGATCAGGTCGGCGGCGCGGCGCAGGATGCGGGCACGCTCGACCGGCTTGACGAGCGCCCATTCCGCCTGCGCCCGCGCGGCCGAGGCGATGGCGCGCTCGACCACCGCGGGCGTCGCCTCGTGGACGCGGGCGATCACCTCGCCGGTCGCGGGGTAGATCACCTCGATCTCGGCGCCTGCCCTGTCCTCGAGATAGGCGCCATCGACGAAATGGCTGGCTTTCGGCTGCGCTCTCATTCGGTCGTCTCCAGTTCGCGTTCCAGGTAGTCCATGACGATCTCGGCGGCCCCGGCACCATCCGGCGTTCCGGCTTTCAGCGCCTCGCGGATGTAGACGCCATCGATCATTGCGCCGAGGCCCTGCGCCACCGCCTCTGCGCGCACGCCGACGAGCGGGCGCAGGTCGTGGCAGAGGTTCGAGTTCAGCCGCCTCTGGTAGATGCCGAGCAATCGCCGCGCCTCGGGCAGGGTCTGGGCGAGGACGTAGAAATTCAACCACGCGCCAATGGTTTCGCGGCGAAAGCTCGAGCTCGCGAAGCTCGCCCGGACGATGCCCTGAAGCCGGCCGCGCGGCCCCTCGGCGGCCGCGAGTGCGCCGCGCACCTCGGCGCCGTAGAGCGTCAGGATATGGCGCATCGCGGCGAGGAAGATCTGCTCCTTGGAGCCGAAATAGTGATGCGCCAGCGCCGAGGACATTCCCGCCCGCTTGGCGATCTGGCTGACCGTGACATCCAGCGATCCGGTGCGGCCGATCTCGGTGATCGTGGCCTTGACCAGGGCCGCCTTGCGAATCGGTTCCATCCCAACTTTCGGCATCCGCCCGCCCTTTCCGATGTGGACTCTATCGCTACACGAAGTTTTATTGACTCGTCAATCAACAAAAATAAAACCACGCCCCGCAGAGGTTCCCTTGAGAAATCTGACAGTTGGACTAGTCTTTTCCGCACGACATGCCCGGAACCGCTGCGGCGGCCCGAGATTTTTTTCTTGCGCTCCGACGCGGGATGTATGTTTATTGATCCGTCAATCAAGAAAACAGGGAGACAGCGAATGACCCTTTCCAAGACCCTGCGTGCGACACTGCTGGCCACGGCCGCGCTCACCGTCGCGGCGCCGGCCTTCGCCGCCGGTTGCGACAAGGTGGTGTTCTCCGATGTCGGCTGGACCGACATCACCGCCACCACCGCAGTGACCACGACGATCCTCGAGGCGCTCGGCTACGAGACCGACGTCAAGGTTCTGTCGGTGCCGGTGACCTATACGGGCCTCGCCGAAGGCGACATCGACGTCTTCCTCGGCAACTGGATGCCGACGATGGAAGCCGACATCGCCCCCTACCGCGAGGCGGGCACGGTCGATACGATCGGCCGCAACCTTGAGGGCGCGAAATACACGCTCGCCACCAACAAGGCGGGTGCCGATCTCGGCATCACCGACTTCGCCGCGATCGCCGCGCAGAAGGATGCGCTCGAGGGCAAGATCTACGGGATCGAGCCGGGCAACGACGGCAACCGGCTGATCATCGACATGATCGCGGCGAACCAGTTCGGGCTTGATGGCTTCGAGGTGGTGGAAAGCTCCGAACAGGGAATGCTGGCACAGGTCGGCAACGCCGACAGCGACGGCAAGCCGATCGTCTTTCTCGGCTGGGAACCGCATCCGATGAACGCGACCTTCGAGATGACCTACCTTTCGGGCGGCGACGATGTCTTCGGCCCGAACTTCGGCGGCGCCGAGGTCTTCACCAACACCCGCAAGGGCTATGTCGCGGAATGCGCGAACACCGGCAAGCTGCTCACCAACCTCACGTTCACGCTCGAGATGGAAAACGAGATCATGGACGGGATCCTCAACGACGGCGAGGCGCCGGACGAGGCCGCCAAGAAATGGCTTTCCGAGAACATGGACGCGCTCGGCCCCTGGCTTGACGGCGTGACCACGAAGGACGGCGGCGACGCGATGGCCGCCGTGGAGACCGCGCTGAACTGACAACCGGTTCGCGCGAGGTCCCTCTCCGTCACACTCCCTGCGGCGGAGAGGGACATTTCTACCAGAACGGGGAAACCGTGGCATCGGTCCGCGCGGCCGGCCGCGATTTTGGGGATGAGGGATGGACTGGCTCGAACAGCTTTGGCTCGCGGATCACAAGATCCCGGTCGGAAAGGCCGCAAAGACACTTTTCGACTGGATGAAAGACAATCTGAAACCGGCCTTCCGGCTGATCTCCGACGTCATGGATGCCATGATCAACGGCATCCTCTGGCTGCTGGACACGCCGCATCCCCTGGTCATCGTGGCGATCTTCGTCGCGATCACCTGGCTCGTGCAGCGGAACTGGAAGACCTGCGTGATGGTGGCGCTCGGTTTCCTCTTCATCCTCAACCAGGGCTACTGGGACGAGACGATGCAGAGCATGACGCTGATCCTGTCGTCCTGCATCGTCTGCATGGCGGTCGGCGTGCCGATCGGCATCGCCGCCGCCCACCGGCCGAGGCTCTATGCCGCGATGCAGCCGATCCTAGACCTGATGCAGACGCTGCCGACCTTCGTCTACCTGATCCCGGCGATCATCTTCTTCGGCCTTGGCATGGTGCCCGGCCTTCTGGCGACCGTGATCTTCGTGCTGCCGGCGCCGATCCGGCTGACGCATCTCGGCGTCTCCTCGACGCCGACCGCGCTCATCGAGGCGCTGACCGCGTTCGGCGCGACCAAGCGGCAGGTGCTCTTCAAGGCCGAGCTTCCTTACGCCTTTCCCCAGATCATGGCCGGTCTCAACCAGACAATCATGCTGTCGCTGTCGATGGTCGTCATCGCCGCCCTCGTCGGAGCGAGCGGGCTCGGCGTGCCGGTGATGCGGGCGCTTCAGTCGGTCAACACCGCGCTCGGGTTTGAATCGGGCTTCGTGATCGTGGTCGTGGCCATCGTGCTCGACCGGATGCTGCGCCGGGGGAGCGCGCAATGAGGGGGGACGCCACAATGATCGGCCAGGACATCGCGGTCGAGTTCGACAAGGTCAACATCGTCTTCGGCGAGCATCCCGAACGCGCCCTGCCGCTGATGGACGAGGGTCTGAGCCGGGGCGTCATTCAGAAGCGCACGGGCCAGGTGCTCGGCGTGCATGACTGCTCGCTGACCGTCGCGAAGGGCGAGATCCTCGTGCTGATGGGGCTCTCGGGCTCGGGCAAGTCGACGCTCCTGCGCGCGGTCAACGGGCTCAACCCCGTTTGCCGCGGCAAGGTCACGATCCATGACGAGGGCTGGATCTGCGAGGTCGGCAGCGCCTCCGCACCCGACCTGCTCAAGGTGCGGCGCGAATGCGTGGCGATGGTGTTCCAGCAGTTCGGCCTGCTGCCCTGGCGGACGGTGCGCGAGAACGTGGGCCTCGGCCTCGAACTTGCCGGCCAGACCCCGGCCCAGCGTCGCGCCAAGATCGACGAACAGCTCGCGCTGGTCGGCCTCAGCGACTGGGCCGAGCGCAAGGTGGGCGAGCTCTCCGGCGGCATGCAGCAGCGCGTCGGCCTCGCCCGCGCCTTCGCCACCGAGGCGCCGATCCTCCTGATGGACGAACCCTTCTCGGCGCTCGATCCCTTGATCCGCACCCGGCTCCAGGATGAACTGCTGGAGCTCCAGGAAAAGCTGCACCGCACGATCATCTTCGTCAGCCACGACCTCGACGAGGCGTTCAAGATCGGCAACCGGATCGCGCTGATGGAAGGCGGGCGCATCGTGCAATGCGGCACCGCGCGCGAGATCATCGCCAACCCGGCCTCGGACTATGTCGCCGATTTCGTAGCGCACATGAATCCGCTCGGCGTGCTCACTGCCTCGGACATCATGAAGCCTCCGTCAGGCGAGGCGGCGGACGGCCCCGGCGTGCCGCCCGACGCGCCGGTACGCGAGGTGATGGAGCTGTTGCGCGAAGTCCCTGCGCTCTCGGTGACCGAGGGCGGGCAGACGCTCGGCCAGATCACGCGGGAAAGCGTGATTGGCCGGCTCCTCGACCCGCGCGGGTGAAGGGCGGGCTCAGTCCCGCGACATAAGCTCGACGAGGGCGGTCAGCGCCTTGTCGTCGAGCCCGGCCTCGACGCCGCGATGGGCAAGGTCGCTGAAAAGCTGCGGCAGCTCCGCATGTGCCCCGAGCGCGCGGAACGTCGCCAGCGCGTCGTCGAGCGCCGCGGCATAGACCGTCATCGTCGCGGGCGGATTGTCGAACTTGCCCGCCGGAACGGTGTCGGAGAAGTACTTGTGATAGGCGGGCAGGACCCCCATCGACACCGGTATCTGTGAGGCGAAGACGTCGAGCGGGATGCCAGCCTTGCGGCAGACGAGCCCGCCGTAGATCATGCCGAACATGAAGCCCTGCCGGGTGGTGAAGAGTGCCGCGAAGAGCGCCGCGATCATGCCCGCCCGGTCGCCTACCCGTGCCGAGCCGCCGCCAAGCGTGCGGATGATCGGCGCGCATCTTTGCCAGACCGGCTCCGCGCCGACCATCAGAAGCACGGTCTCGGGCAGGCTGATGCCGGTCGGATAGGCGTTGATGATGCCGATCATCCAGTCCGCCCCCTGCCCGTCCAGATGTGCGGCCAGCGCCTCGGCATCCTCGGCCCCGCCGGTGCTGAGCTCGATGATCGTGCGCCCCGATACCGCGTCGCCCGCCGCGCCGAGCAGTTCCAGCGTCTTGTCGTGCGAGGCGATGCAGATCACCGTCACCGGGCTTGCCCGGAGCGCCTCGGCCGCCGAGCCCGCCTGCACAGCACCCGCCGCGACGAGCGGCGCAGCCTTCTCCGGCGACCGGTTCCAGACCGTCACCGCGTAGCCGCCCTTGATGAGCGCGATCGCGAGCGCACTACCCATGGCCCCGAGGCCGATCACCGAAACGTCCGACATGCTGTCCCCCTCTCCAAAAAGGACAGCCTACCCCGGATCGGACCATCCACCAAACATCCGGCCCTGCAGGTTCAGATGTTCGCCGCTTCGGGCGGCGGTGTGACCGCGCGCCGCTTCAGCTGCGCCTCGCGCCAGGTCATGTAGCTGATCGCCGCGATGATCAGCGCGCCGCCGGCCAGCACGAAGGGATCCACCGCCTCGCCGAAGGCGAACCAGCCGAGCGCCGTCGCCCAGACGAGTTGCAGGAAGGTCACCGGCTGGGTCACCGTCAGCGGCGCGGCCGCGAAGGCCCGCGCCATCGTGTAATGGCCGAGTGTCGCGAAGGCCGCGACCACGCCGAGCCAGCCGAGCTGTTCGAGGCTCGGCCACACCCAGACTGCGATGGCAAAGGGTGCGAGCCCCAGCGTCACCGTCAGCGACATCAGCGCCACGATCGTCGCCGGGGACAGGGAGGCCGAGAGCCGCTTGGCGAAGAGGTAGGAGACGCCGAAGCACATCGCCGCGCCGAGCTGGGCGATGTGGCCCGCGCTCACCTCCCGCACCCCCGGCCGAAGGATGATCATCGCCCCGACGAGCGCCACGCCGATCGCGACCAGCCGCCGCGCCGCGAGCCGTTCGCCAAGGAAAAGTGCCGCGCCGAGCGTCACCACGACCGGGTTCAGGTAGCCGATCGCCGTGACCTCGGCGACCGGGATCCGCGCCATCGCGAAGAACCACAGCGACACCGCCAGCACATGGAAGGCACCGCGCCCGGCGACCAGCGGCCAGACCCCGGCCGCCTGCGCGCGTCGGAATGCGGGCAGAAGTGTCGGGGCGAAGAAGAAGATGCCGTAGACGAAGCGGATGAACGCCGCCTCCACCGCGGGCAACCCGGTGCCGAGATGGCGCACCGTCCCGGTGACCGCGACGAACGAGAGCCCGGTCGCGAGCATCCACAATATGCCCGCGACGGGGCGACCTTGATCGACGGCGGTCATGGCGAGACATGACCTTATCGTGGCGGCGGGCGCAAGGCTCAGCCCACGGCGAGCCGTACCGAGATCGAGATCATGACGAGCGCCACCCCGCCGTCGAGCACCCTCCAGGCTGCCTCCCGCGCGAAGACCGGGGCGAGGAGCCGCGCGCCGAAGCCGAGCGTGAAGAAGAACGCGAAGGAGCCGAGCGCCGCCCCCGCCCCGAACGCCATCTCTCGGCCCGGGTACTGCGCCGCGATCGAGCCGAGCAGCACAACCGTGTCGAGATAGACATGCGGGTTGAGCCAGGTGATCGCGGCGAGCGTCGTGAGGACGGGCCCGAGCGCCCCCGGCCCCGCGCTTCGCGGCGCGAGCGCACCACCGCCCCGAAGCGCCGACCAGCCCGCCCGGAGGCCGTAGGCGAGGAGGAATGCCACGCCGCCCCAGCGCAGCGCCTGGCCGAGCCAGGGCGCCACCGCGCTCGCCGCCGCGAAACCCGCGACACCGGTGGCGATCAGCACCGCGTCCGAGGTCGCACAGAACAGCACGCAGGCCAGCACATGCTCGCGCCGGAGCCCCTGCCGCAGCACGAAGGCATTCTGCGCCCCGATCGCCATGATCAGTCCGACCGACACCTGAAATCCCGAAAGTCCTGCCGCCAACATCCACCCCTCCTGTCGTCACGGGCTTGACTAGCGGGCGCCTTGATGTAAGTCGAATTAATGTTTCTGTTCTGTATTAAATTCTACTAATGCATGACCCGGCCCAGCTCCAGGCCCTCGCGGCGATCCTGCGCTCCGGCTCGTTCGAGGCGGCGGCGGCGACACTCCATGTTACGCCCTCGGCGATCTCGCAGCGGCTGAAGGCGCTCGAGGAGCGGCTCGGCACGGCCCTGGTGACCCGAGGCCAACCGGCCCGCGCGACCGCCGCCGGGGCCCGCCTCGCGCGCCATTTCGAGGATGTGCAGCTCCTGGAACACGCGCTCGCCGCCGATCTCGGCGCAAAGCTCGCGGCAGAGCGGCCAACGGTGCGGATCGCGGTCAATGCCGACAGCCTCGCGACCTGGGTCCTGCCCGCGCTCGCCGCGGTGCCGGATCTGCTCTACGACCTGGTGATCGACGATCAGGACCATTCCGCCGACTGGCTGCGTCGCGGCGAAGTGCAGGCCGCCGTGACCGCGCATGACGCACCGGTCGCGGGCTGCGACAGCCACCCGCTCGGCCAGCTGCGCTGCATCGCGTCGGCAAGCCCCGCCTTCATCGACTGGTGGTTCGCCGAGGGCGTCACCGCCGAAACACTCGGCCGCGCCCCCGCGCTGATATTCAATCAGAAGGACCGGCTTCCAACCCTCTGGGCACACCGCCTCACCGGCCGTCGGATCGCCCCGCCGAGCCATTACCTCGCCTCGAGCCGGGGCCATGTCGACGCCGCCCGGCTCGGCCTCGGCTGGGGCATGAACCCCGAGCCCCTGATCCGCCGCGACCTCGCCGCGGGGCATCTCGCGGCACTCGTGCCGGACGCGCCGCTGGATATCGCGCTTTACTGGCAGGTCGGGCGGCTGACAGGCGCGGCGATGGCGCCTCTGACACGTGCGGTCCGCGCCCAGGCGGCGGCCGTCCTGCTTCCGCCCCTTCCAGCCTGACCCGCCACGGCGAAGACGCGCAAACGGCCAGCCCCGCCACCGGGATGGGCGCGACCGCCCTTCCCCTTCATCCTGCCGCAAATATCCCCGCCGGAGGCACCGGGCCGCCCCGGCGACCCGGATCCCGATCGGTCAAGCCCAAGGGCTCAGGCGAGCTGCTTGGCGACCTCTTCGGGAATGTCGAAATTCGCCGTGACGTTCTGGACGTCGTCATCGTCCTCGAGCGTGTCGATCAGCTTCATCAGCTTCTGCGCCGTCTCGAGATCGACATCGGTGCGGTTCTGCGGCTTCCAGATGAGCTTGGCTTCCTCGCTCTCGCCGAGCGCCGCCTCGAGCGCGTCCGAGACCGCCGACAGTTCGGTATCGGCGCAATAGATCCAGTGGCCGTCCTCGTCGGTCTCGACATCGTCGGCACCGGCCTCGATCGCCGCCTCCATCACCGTATCGGCGTCACCGGCACTCAGCGGATACATGATCTCGCCCACCCGGTCGAACATGAAGCTGACCGAGCCGGTGGTGCCGAGGTTGCCGCCATGCTTGGTGAAGTAGCTGCGCACGTTCGACGCGGTGCGGTTGAGGTTGTCGGTCATCGCCTCAACGATCACCGCGATGCCGTTCGGGCCGTAGCCCTCGTAGCGGATCTCGGTGTAATCCTCGGCGTCGCCGCCCATCGACTTCTTGATCGCGCGGTCGATCACGTCCTTGGGGCAGGACACCGCCTTGGCCGCCTTCACGGCAAGCCGCAGGCGCGGGTTCTTCTCGGGGTCGGGGTCGCCCATCTTTGCGGCGACGGTGATCTCCTTCGCCAGCTTCGAGAACAGTTTCGAACGCGCCGCATCCTGCCGCCCCTTGCGGTGCTGGATATTGGCCCATTTTGAATGGCCGGCCATGACCTTCTCCGTCGATCCTTCGGGTTTCGCGCCTCTATATGTCAGCGCCCCGCCTGCCCGCAAGCCCGAGCCGGCATCCGGCGCTTGCATCCGCCTTCGCGGGCGGTTTCAGTGGGGCGGCATAGCCGGAGCGCGCCATGACCCAGGACCAGATCATCCTCTTCACGCTCTTCGGCCTGGTCTTCGCGGCGCTGATCTCGGGGCGCTGGCGCTACGACCTCGTGGCCTTCACCGCGCTCATCGCGGGCGTTCTCGCCGGCGTGGTGCCGGCCAAGACCGCCTTCGCCGGCTTCGGCCATCCCGCGACGCTCGTGGTGGCCCTGGTCCTCGTCGTGTCGGCCGGGCTCACGCGCGCGGGCGTCGTGATGCTGATCACCCGCACCTTCGTCGACACCGGACGCGGGATCGGCGCCCATATCGCGATGATGGGCGCGGTGGGCGGCATCCTCTCCGCCTTCATGAACAACGTGGCAGCACTCGCGCTCCTCATGCCGGTCGACGTGGCGAGCGCCCGCAAGGCCGGCCGCGCGCCGGGCCTGTCGCTGATGCCGCTCTCCTTCGCGACGATCCTCGGTGGTATGGTGACGCTGATCGGCACACCACCCAACATCATCATCGCCACGATCCGCGAGGATGCGCTGGGCGAAAGCTTCCGGATGTTCGACTTCGCTCCAGTGGGCGGCGTCGTGGCGCTCGCGGGCCTCCTCTTCGTGGCGCTCGTCGGCTGGCGGCTCATCCCGAAGCGCGAGGACGAGGGCGCGGCGCGCGACACCGCGGCCTACGTCGCCGAACTGATCGTGCCGGAAGACTCCAGGCTCGTCGGCAACACCATGGGCGATCTCTATGACGAGGCCGACAAGGCCGGTGTCGCGCTCATGGCGCTCATCCGCGGCGACAAGCGCCGCTACGGCGCGGCCCGGAGCGAGACCCTCGCCGGCGGTGACGTGATCCTCGTCGAGGCCGAGGCCGAGCCGCTCGACGAATTCCGCGCCGCCCTCAAGCTCGATTTCGCCGACCACCGCCGCAAGCACTATCTCGAGGCCGAGAAGGCCGGCTTCACGATGGTCGAGGCGGTGGTGCGGACCGATGCGCGGATCCGCGGCAAGACCGTGGAGGCAGTCGGGCTGATCTGGCGCCACCGTACGGCGCTCATGGGCATCTCGCGCCGCGGCCACCGCATCAAGGGGCCGCTCGGCAAGGCAAAGATCCGCGCGGGCGACATCCTGCTCCTGCTCGCGCCATCCGAGACCGCAGACGAGGTCGTCAACTGGCTCGGCTGCCTGCCGCTCGCCGAGCGCGGGCTCGCGCTGACGAAGCAAGACCATACCTGGCCCGCGATCGCGATCTTCGCGGCGGCGGTGCTCGCGGCGAGCATCGGGCTCGTCGACCTGCCCGTCGCGCTCGGCGCGGTGGTGGTCGGCTACGTGGCGACCCGCGTGCTGCCGCTTGCCGAGATCTACGACCATATCGAATGGCCGGTGATCGTGCTCCTCGGCTCGATGATCCCGCTCGGGGCCGCGCTCGAGAGCTCGGGCGGCACGGAACTCATCGCAAGAGGCCTCATCGCGCTGACGGCAGACGCGCCGGCCTGGGTCGCGCTTCTGGTGCTGATGGTGGTGACGATGACGCTGTCGGACGTGCTCAACAACACCGCGACCGCGATCGTCGCGGCGCCGGTCGGCATCGCCATGGCGAACGCGCTCGGCGCCTCGCCGGACCCGTTCCTGATGGCGGTCGCGGTCGCCGCCTCCTCGGCCTTCCTCACGCCGATCGGGCACAAGAACAACATGCTGATCCTCGGCCCCGGCGGCTACGAGTTCGGCGATTACTGGCGGATGGGCCTGCCGCTGGAAATCCTCGTCATCGCGGTGGCCCTGCCTTCGATCCTTCTGGTCTGGCCGCTCTGATCCGGCAACCGCGCCGTTCCGGCGCGACGAGATCCCTCGCCGTCGCGCAGAGAGCGAAGGCTCACGCCACCATCGACGAGTCCAACCGCAAGGCGCCCCTGCCACTTTCTGTCGTCAAATACTCTCGGGGGTGAATTGCTGCGCCAGCAGCAAGAGGGGGCAGACAGCCCCCTCCCCAACGCCGCGCGCAAGCGTGGCGTCACGATAGGCGTGACGCCGAAGGCGTCTCCGCCAGATTGCCGTCAGAGCGGCCAGAGGATCGGGATCATCACGCTCGCGGTGATGGCGAGCGTCAGGTTCAGGGGGATCCCGACCTTGAGATAGTCGGTAAATCGATACCCCCCGGGCCCGTAGACCAGCATGTTGGTCTGGTAGCCGATCGGCGTCGAGAACGCCGCCGAGGCTGCGAACATGATCGCGACGACAAGCCCCCTCGGATCGAGCCCGAGCGAATGGCCAAGTTCGATCGCCACCGGCGTGAAGATCACGCCGACGGCGTTGTTCGACACGATCTCGGTCAGGAACATGGCGAGCAGGTAGACCGCCAGCACCACGAGTTGCGGCGGCAGGTCGCTCAGCGCGGGGCTGATCCAGCCGACGAGAAGCCGCGCCGCGCCGGTCTCGTCGAGCGCCGCACCGACCGCCAGCATCGCAAAGATGAGCGCGAGAAGCCGCCCCTCGATGAACGAGAATGCCTCGTCCGCGTCGATGCAGCGGGTGAGGAGCACGACCGCGACACCGACGAACGACAGCGCCAGGATCGGCGCCACGCCGAGCCCCGAGAGCGCGACGATCCCGGCCAGGACCGCGAAGGCCACCGGTGCCATCTTGCGGCGGTAGGCCTTGACCGTCGGCTTCGAGACATCGACGAGGTCCATGTCGGCCGCGAGCCGCTGAATATCCTCAGGCGCGCCTTCGAGCAGGAGCGTGTCGCCCACCACGACGACAAGGTCGTCGAGCTGACGGCCGATGTTCTGGTTCCGCCGGTGCACGGCGAGCGTGTAGACGCCGTAGCGCCGGCGCAGGCGCAACTCGCCCAGCGAGCGGCCGATCATCCGGCAGCCCGGCGATATCAGCACCTCGACCGTCTCGGTCTGCACCGAGGAGAGCTTGTCGACGAGGCGGATCTCCTTGCTTTCCTGCATCCCGAGCAGCTCGGCCATCTCGGTCCGGAGCACCACGCGGTCGCCGGCCTGCAGCACCACCGGCGCGAGGTCGCGGCGCAGCGACGCGTCGCCGCGCAGAACGTCGATCACCCGGACGCCCGCGCGCTTGAAGAGATCGACCGAGAGCACCGACTGGCCGATAAGGTTCGAATCCTCGGGCAGCGCCACCTCGGTGAAGAACTTGAGCTTGCGCCGGTCCGACAGCATCCCCCCCATCGACTGCCGGTCGGGCAGGATCCGGCGGCCGATCGTGGCGATGTAGACCATGCCGATGAGGACCTGGATCGCGCCGAGGGGCGTGATCTCGAAGATCGTGAAGGGCTCCATCCCGCTCTTGCGCGCAACGCCGTCGACGAGCAGGTTCGTCGAGGTGCCGATCAGCGTCAGCGTGCCGCCGAGGATCGCCGCATAGGACAGCGGGATCAGCAGTTTCGAGGCCGAGACGTTGAGCTTGCGCGCGATCGAGACCATAACCGGGATCATCACCACGACGACGGGCGTGTTGTTGAGGAAGGCCGAGGCGATCGCCACGAAGCCGAAGAGGATGATCAGCGTCACCGTCGGGCGGTGGTCGGCATTGGCCTCGGCCGTCTGGGTCAGCCATTCGAGCGTGCCGGTCCGGACGAGCGCCCCCATGATTAGGAACATCGCGGTGATCGTCCAGGGCGCGGGATTGGTCAGCGCGTTCAACCCGGCCTCGTAGGGCAGAAGGCCGAAGACGAGACAGAGCGCCGCGCCGCCTATCGCGACGACCTCGACGGGGTAGCGCTCGCGCACAAACATCACGAACATGCCGAGCACGATCAGCAGCGCCAAGACTGCTTCGCCGTTCTGCGAGAGGGGAAGGTCGATCATTCAGCGGTCCTGCTGTTCGTGGAAAACGATGGACGGTTCGGTTGCGGGCAGCACGAACGGGCCCAGTTCCTCGCGGCGGGACGGGCGCGGCTGGACGAGGAAGAGCCCCGCGAAGACCAGCGCCAGTGCCGCCCAGACCCAGAGCGAGTAGCGTTCGCCGAGGATCAGCATCGACCAGAGGACGCCGGTGCCGGTCACGATATAGGCGACCTGTGCCGCGAAGACCGCGCCGCCGTGCCCGACGACCCAGACATAGCCGGCATAGGCCAGCGCATGGATCGCCGCAGTGACGACGAGCGCCGCGTCGGCGTCGGTCAGCGGCAGCGCGGGCGTGATCCAGCTGCCGCTCGCCACCACCGCCGGAAAGACGAGGACCACGCCGACGAGCGAGGCGCCGGTGAGAAGCTGGACGGGGTCCAGCCCGGCCGTACCCATCCGGCCGAGCCCCGCCGCCTCGACCGCGTAGAGCGCCGCCGCGGCAAGCGCGAAGGGCACGAAGACGAGCGCCGCGCGGTCGGGAAGGCTCGCCTCCGGCAGCACGATCATCAGGATGCCGGCGAGCCCGGCGAGGATGCCGAGGAAGCGCACCGGCTCGGGCCGTTCGAGACCGAGGCCGAAGGCCATCGGCAGCGCGAACATCGGCACCAGCGCGATGAACACCGCGACGAGACCGGCCGGCAGCCCCTCCTGCGCGGTGTAGAAGGCGGCGTTCGGCAGGATCGTCCCGAAAAGTGCTATGAAGACGTAGCGCGAGAGCGCGGGCCGCGTCAGCGGCAGCCGCCGCCTTGCAAGCACGAGCCAGAGCCCGAGCAGCGCCGAGCCAATGACGAGCTGCCAGAAGATGATGCCGAAATGGCGGTACCCGCCCATCACGACGATCTTCGACAGCGGCGCGGTCAGCCCCCAGCTTCCCCCGATCACGAAGAGCGCGAGAAAGAGCCGGCGCGCATCCATCAGGGCCGCGCCCCCTCGAGCCCGCCGCCGACGCGGATCATGCGGATCTTGGTGGCCTTCCCGGTGCGGTCGTCGGTCTCCACATAGGTGCCGCAGAGCGTCGCCTCGCCGTTCGCGGGCGTGAAGCGCTCCTTCGGCATGCCGGTCACGAAGCGGCGCATCGGTTCGAGCTTGTCCATGCCGATGACCGAGTTGTAGTCGCCGCACATCCCCGCATCGGACTGGAAGCCGGTGCCGCCGGGCAGGATCTGCGCATCCGCGGTCGGCACATGGGTATGGGCGCCGACGACGAGGCTCGCCCGGCCGTCGCACCAGTGGCCCATGCCCATCTTCTCGCTCGTCGCCTCGCAGTGAATCTCGACGACGGCGGCCTGGACAGCCCCCCCGAGCGGATGAGCGCGCAGGACCGCATCGATGGCCGAGAACGGATCGTCGAAGGGCCGCTTCATGAAGACCTGGCCGAGAACCTGCGCCACCAGCACCTTGCGCCCGCCCTTCGCCTCGAACACCCGCGCGCCCTTGCCGGGCGCGGTCTTGGCGTAGTTGAGGGGCCTGAGGATCCGCGGCTCGGTCTCGATGTAGGACAGCATGTCCTTCTGGTCGAAGGCATGATCGCCGAGCGTCACGCAATCGGCCCCGGCAGCGAGCAGCGCCTTGGCGTGATCGGCCGACAGCCCCGCCCCGGAGGTCGCGTTCTCGCCGTTCACCACGACGAAATCGAGCCCCCATTCGGCACGCAAACCCGGCAGGCGCGCGGTGATCCCCGCACGCCCCGACCGCCCCACCACATCGCCCAGAAACATCAGCCTCATGCGCCCTGCCTAAGGCCCGGCAGGCGCGAGGGCAAGCGCGGCGACGCTACGCCGGCTCGGAAAGCGCCGCGCGGGGCGTGCAGGACACCCGAACCGGCGCGAAATGAGGCATCCCGCCGGAGCTGCCTTATCAGCGGATTGGCGCGGCTCGCGTATCGCCTCAGCGACGTTCGCCCGGTTCGACGCGCCCCATGCGACCGCCGCGCCGCGCCGGCTTGGCCGGGGCGGTCAGCCCCGCCGTCAGCACCGCCGTCATCGGGTGGTCTGGCCGGTCGAGGCCGTAGTGCGACAGGAGCGCCCGGAGCGCCTCGGGCTGGTCGGTGTCCATCGCGATGCTCAGCGCCCAGTCGAGGAAGATCGACCGGCATTCCGGCGCCGTGATCCCCTCGATCGCATAGCTTTCGCGGATCAACCCTTTCGGGTCCGCCCGAGACATCTCCATGATCTTCCTCGCCATACCCGCTTATCCCGCCGTTCGGCCCGGCGGCATGGGATCATGCCGCAAGAACGCGCGCGATAATGGCCGCGACGCGATCCTTGTGGCCTTCCATCTGCGACGCCATCCCGTCGAGATTCGACGCTCCGGTCTCACGCAGTAGGAACGCCTGCCCGCCCGCGCCGATCGCCGTCATGTCGAGCGGCTGCTCGGTCAGAAGCCGCGCCCCGGACTGGAGCCGCCAGAAGAACCGGTAGGCTTCCTGCAACGCGGCTTCGTCCTCGCGCGTGAGATAGCCGGCCTTGAGCCCGGCGCGAAGCTGGGCCTCGACCCGCCGCGCGGGTGCAGCGGACCTCAGTGCGCCGACTTGCGCGAGGAGCTCGATGTCCTGCAGCCGGCCGGGGCCGATCTTCGCCTCCCAAGCGCCGTCGGGCGCCTTGGCCGCGAAGATCCGATCGCGCATCTCGGCGACGTCGGGCAGCACCCGATCCGCCCCGCCCTTCGCGGCGAGGACCGCCATCCGCGCCTCCTCGACCTCGGCGGCGAGGGCGAAATCGCCCGCCACGGGCCGCGCCCGCGTCAGCGCCAGATGCTCCCAGGTCCAGGCCTCCTCCATCTGGTAGGAACGGAACGACTGGATCGCGGTCGCGACCGGCCCCTGTCGGCCCGACGGGCGGAGTCGCATGTCGACCTCGTAGAGCCGCCCGTCCGCCATCGGCGCCGAGAGCGCGGTCACCAGCGCCTGCGTGAGCCGCGAGTAGTAAGCCCTGGCAGCAAGCGGACGCGGCCCGTCCGAGGCGTCCACCCCGTCCGCGTCGTAGATCACGATCAGGTCGAGATCGGATTGCGCGTTCAGCCGCTCCGCCCCGAGCGAGCCCATGCCGAGCACCACCGCGCCGCGCCCCGGCGGCTGTCCGTGCTTGCGGGCGAACTCCGCGACCACGACCGGCCAGAGCGCGGCGAGGACCGCCCCGGCGAGGTCGGCGTATTCGCGCCCCGCCTGGCCCGCATCGATCAGCCCGCGCAGGTGGTGGACGCCGATCCGGAAATGCCATTCCCGCGCCCAGATCCGCGCCGAGGTCAGCCGCGCCTCGTAATCCGCCCGCTCATCCAGCCGTTTGGAAAGCACCTCCACCAGCGCGGCCGTGCCCGGCCAGGGCGCGAAGAAATCCCCGCCGATCACCGCATCGAGTACCGCCGCGTTGCGCGACAGATAGCTTGCGAGCCCCGGCGCCGTTGTGCATATGTCTACAATCAGGTCGATAAGCTGCGGATTGGCCTCGAAAAGCGAGAAAAGCTGCACCCCGGCGGGCAGCCCGGCCAGAAAGCCGTCGAACTGGCGCAGCGCCTCGGACGGGTTCGCGGCGCGGTCGAGCCGCGACAGGATCTCGGGCTGGACCCGCTTGAAGATCGCCACCGCGCGCTCGGAACGAAGCGCCGGATAGGAGCGCCAGCCCTCGACGATCTCGCGCATCTCGGCGCTCATCTCGGGGCCGCTGCGCGTCTCGCCGGGAGCGAAGAAGCCCTCGGTCAGCTCGGCCACCCGCTCCAGCCTTGCATGAAGGGCCGAGCGGAATGTTTCGGTATCGGCCTCGCCGCACATCCGGGCGATGCGGTCGAACCCGTCCGGCGTCGTCGGCAGGTCGTGGGTCTGGGCATCGGCCACCATCTGCACCCGGTGCTCGATCTCGCGATGGGCGCGGTAGAGTTCGGTGAGTTCCGCTGCGTCGGCCTCGGGCACCCAGCCCTTCGCGGCGAGCGCGGCGAGGCCGCCCACGGTGTCGCTCGCGCGTAAGGACGGGTCGCGCCCGCCGGCGATGATCTGGCGGGTCTGGGTGAAGAACTCGATCTCGCGGATGCCACCCATCCCGAGCTTCATGTTGTGCCCCTCGAGCACGATCGGCCCGTGCAGCCCCTTGTGCTCGCGGATCCTCAGCCGCATGTCGTAGGCGTCCTGGATCGCCGCGAAGTCGAGATGGCGGCGCCAGACGAAGGGGGTGAGGGTCTGAAGGAACCGCGCCCCGGCCGCTAGATCACCACCGCAGGGCCGCGCCTTGATGTAGGCGGCGCGTTCCCAGGTGCGGCCCTGCGCCTCGTAATACTGCTCGGCCGCGGCCATCGAGATGCAGACCGGCGTGACCGAGGCGTCGGGGCGGAGCCTAAGATCGGTGCGGAAGACATAGCCGTCGGCGGTGAGGTCCGACAGCATCGCCGTCATCTTGCGCACCACGCGGATGAAGGCGGCGCGGGCCTCCTGCACGTCGTCTGGGGCATAGCGGGTCTCGTCGAAGAGGCAGATGAGGTCGATGTCGGAGGAATAGTTGAGCTCTCCAGCCCCGCCCTTGCCCATCGCCAGAGCGACGATGCCGCAGGCGGTATCGGCATCCCCGGGCACCGCGCCCGGCACCTTGCCGCGCCGGATCTCGTCGGCGGCAAGCGCGCGGAGCGCGTGGTGGACGGCAGCATCGGCCAGTCGGGTCAGCGCGCCGGTGACCTGTTCGAGCGGCCAAACGCCGCCGAGGTCGGCGAGCCCGGCGAGCAGCGCGATCCGCGCCTTGGCATGGCGCAACGCCGGGCCGAGCGCCTCGCTGTCGAGCGCGACGAGCCCCGCGAGTTCGGCATCGAGCGCCGCCTCCGGCGATCCGGCGAGCGCCGATTCGAGCCAGTCGGCCTGGCGCTCCATCAGCCCCGCGAGATAGGGGCTGCAGCCGGCGGTCCCTTCGAGAAGCGCCCGGAGCTCGGGCGCGAGTGCTGCGAAACGCGCGCGCGGCTCCTCGATCCGGGCCGGTTCGAAAGGAATGGGGCAGCGAGTCAGGCGTGCGGCGAATGTCATGGCCCGACACTACAAGTCCGCCGAGCGGCGTCAACGACCGCCCGCGCCCGCCGCCCCCCCGATCAGCGCCCCCGGCGCCACTCGTCGAGCGCGGGATTGGCGTCGCGGGCGGTCGGCGCAACGTGCCGCGCGGCGGGGCTTTGCGGCGCCGATGCGGGCCGGTTGCGTAGGTAGTGCGCCTCGCGCGCGCCGAAGTAGAAGCCGACGATGGCGGCAAACAGCCACCAGAGCGGCTCGGGAACCGTCGAAAGGCCGGTCATGCGGCGCGCGAAGCCCTCCGGATCGACCATCGCATGGACGAACAGGCCGATCGTGCCGAGTGCCAGCAGCGGCCGTGGCAGCCGGTTCAGCCCGTTCACGAAGCGGTTGAAAGCGCCGGGTCCGGCGCTCTGGAACTCCGTCCCGAATGCGTCGAGCGCGGCGAGATAGGCCGCCTGCCCCGCTTCCATCCGCTTCGTGGCATTCGGGGTGAAAACCTCCGCCACCGAGGTCGCCGCCTCGCCGATCGCCGTGGCGGCGGCCGGCGCGCCGAGGATTCGTCCGATCACGCCCATGCCGCGGTCCTTTCGCGATGTTCGGCCTCGCTGAGGTGGAAGCGGGGCGCGATGAATGCCTCGGCACGGGTGATCCAGCCGCCCTTGCCGCCACTGCGGCGGCGGACGTACTTGCGGCTCGCCGGCCGCGCGTCGGCGAGCGCGTAGTAATGGTTGCGCCTTGCGATACCGTAGGCGTCGACGATCAGGTCCGGCGCCTCCTCGGCGGCACGGTGGGCGGCGGCGATGGTGCGCGGCCCGATCACCCCGTCATCGGCCATCGCGTGGCCCATCTCGGTCAGGAGCCGCTGCAGGATCTTCACCGCGCTGGCGCCGGCATTGACATACATGTCGAAGACCGGCGGCTGCAGCACTTCCGGAAGGTCGTGGATGCGGGGACGGCGAAAGTAGTGCTCGACGAAGATCGCCACCGCCCGGTCGCGGCTGAGGCGCCGGACGTCGGCCTCGGTGACCCGCCCGTCGCCCGTCAGGTCGATCCCGAGCCGCTTCAGCGTGCGGATCGTGACCCCGTACTTCGTCGCCCCGCCGGGATCGTCGGGATCGTTCACATAGCCGCCCTCGCGGGCGACGATCTCTCTGGCGATGTCGGTGACGCTTCGCATGGCCTCTCCCCGCAAATCCGGGGAAAGGCTCGTTCGAAAAGGTTAATTCGTCGCGGGCTCAGCGTCCGGTTCGACATACATGCCCTGATCCTTCAGGGCGTCGATCACTTCCTTCGGCATGTAGGTCTCGTCATGCTTGGCGAGGATCTCGGTTGCCTCGAACGTGCCGTCGACGAGCTTGCCGGTCGCGACTACGCCCTCGCCCTCGCCGAAAAGGTCGGGCAGCACGCCCTCGTAGCGGACCGGGATGACCGCGCCGCCGTCGGTGACGTTGAAGGTGATCGCGGCACCCTGGCCGCGTACGAGGCTGCCCTCCTCGACCAGCCCGCCGATGCGGAAGGTCTCGTTCGGGGCGGGTGCCTTCTCGGCCACTTCGGAGGGCGAGCGGAAATACTGCAGCGCGTCGGGTGCCGCGTAGTAGAAGGCCGCGAAGCTCGCCGCCATCGCCACCGCGGCGAGAACGAGTATCTGGATCCGGCGCTGTTTCTTCAATCCCTTCATGGCCGCCTCACGGGAAGACCGGCGCGAGCATCAGCCCCGCCGTCTCGTCGAGCCCGAGCATCAGGTTGGCGTTCTGCACCGCCTGCCCCGAGGAGCCCTTGTTGAGGTTGTCGAGTGCCGCGACGACCAGCGCGCGGCCCGGCTTGCGGTCGCCGATCACGCCGATATGGCAGAAGTTCGAGCCCGCCACCGCCCCGGTCCCCGGCGCCTGGCCGAACGGCAGGACGGTGAGGAACGGCTCGGCGGCATAGCGCGCGGCGAGGGCTGCATGGATCGCCTCGGCCTCGCCCCGGACGTAGCAGGAGGCGAGGATGCCGCGCGACATCGGCACGAGGTGGGGGGTGAATATGATCTCCACCTTCCGCCCCGCGATGGCGCTGAACTCCTGGTCGAACTCGCCCAGGTGCCGGTGCTTGCCGCCCTGGCTGTAGCCGAGGACATCGGTCTGGCGCTCGGTGAAGAGCATGTTTTCCTTCAAGCTGCGCCCGGCCCCGGAGATACCGTTCTTCAGGTCGCAGATGATCTCGTCGAGGTCGATGAGACCGGCCTCGATCAGCGGCCGAAGCGCGAATTGCACAGTCGCCGCATTGCAGCCAGTACCCGCGACGAGCCGCGCGGAGCGGATCTCGTCCCGGTAGAACTCGGTCAGGCCGTAGACGGCCTCTTTCTGCAATTCGGTCGCCACATGCGGGGCACCGTACCACTTCTCGTAGGCCGCCGGATCGCGCAGACGGAAATCGGCGCCGAGATCGACGACCTTGACCGACGCCGGCAGGTCGCGCACCAGCGCCTGGCTGAGACCATGCGGAAGGGCCGCAAAGCACAGGTCGATCCTGGAAAAGTCGATCTGTTCTATGGTCGAGAGCGTGGGCAGCTTCAGGTGGCGTAGCTGCGGATAGACGCTCGCCATCTCCTGCCCGGCCTTGCGGTCGGCCGAGAGCGCCGCGATCTCCATCGCGGGATGGGTGGCGATGATCCGCACGAGTTCGGCGCCGGTATAGCCGGACGCGCCGAGGATCGCGATCTTGTGGGTCATGGGGACCTCCGGTCGGGTACGGGGTGCTTGATGTCCGAGTGAGGGGCGGCTTTCAACCGGATTCTTCGTGATCGGCGCCGGGGCCCGGCGTATCGAGGCTTCCTGCCAGGCTCGCCGTCGCGACGCGCCAAGAGACACTCCTGGATTTACGCTATGATCCGAATGGCCGTTCGGCCGATTCTCTTTACGGGAGGGCCATGCGATGGAAAGCCGCACGCAGAAGTCTTTCACGGCATCCGACGGCATCCTCATCCGGTACCGGGTGGCGGGCGCCGGTCCGCCGGTCGTCCTTCTGCACGGCTTCAGCATGTCCTCCGAGATGTGGTGGCAGAACGGCGTCGCCGCGGCGCTCGCCGGGCGCTACCGGCTCCTCGCGCCGGACATGCGGGGCCACGGCGACAGCGACAAGCCTCGTGACCCGGCGCGCTACGGCCGAACGCTGGTCACGGACGTCGCGGAGTTGATCCTCACCGAGGCGCCATCCGGCGCGCATATCGTCGGATTTTCCATGGGGGCGGAGCTCTCGCTGCCGCTCGCGGTCGACCACCCGGAGATCATCCGCTCGCTCTATCTGATCGGCTCGGGCTGGTCGCCCCCCGAGATCGTCGATGAATACCGGATCCACATGGACTGGGCGCGCGAACGTGCGGAGCAGGACGCCGCGAACGACCTCGACGCGCTTTCCGCGCTCGTGGACGCTGTGGAGGCGACGGTTGGGCTGCCGGAGGCGCAGATCGCCGCGCTCGACCTGCCGATGGCCGGGATTGCGGGCCAGCTCGACGTGGAGCGGCCTCATCTGGAACGGCTCGCACGCGCCCGGCCCGATTTCGACCTCGAGATCTTTCCGGGCGTCGATCACATGGGCTCGTGGAAAGATCCCCGGCTGCCGGGGCGGATCGGTGCCTTTCTCGATGCTCAGCCGCGCTGATCGGCGCGATTGGACAGGCTCCCTAGAAGCACCCGCCCGGAATCCGAACTGCGCGTCATCCGCAAGACAAATCCCCGTCAGGCCGCCTCGAAGCTGATCTTCCTGCGCAGGAACTGCGTGGCCTTGTTCGAAACACGTACGGGATTACCGGTCGTGAGGAACTTCGACACGGTGCCGGAGCCGAGGAAATCGGGATGGCGGTCGAGATAGTCCTTGAGGCTCGCGGCGACGAGTTTGGCCTGCGAATAGACCTTGACCTCCGGCCCGAGCGCGGCCTGGAAGGCCGGCTCCATCAGCGGGTAATGCGTGCAGCCGAGGATCGCCGCCTCGGGCTTCGGCATCCGCCGCAGAAGCGCCTCGACATGGGAGCGCACCAGCGCCTCGGCGAGGATCTCGTCGCCTTCCTCGATCGCGTCCACGACGCCGCCGCAGGGCTGCGCCTCGACATCGACGCCGATGGCACGGAAGGCCAACTCGCGCTGGAAGGCGCGGGAGGCCACCGTCGCAGGCGTGGCGAAGAGCGCCACATGCTTCACCTCGACCTCGCGCGGCGGCGAGTTGTCGCCCCATTGCCGCTCGGTCAGGGCCTCGATCATCGGGACGAAGACGCCGAGCACGCGCTTGTCCTTCGGCACCCAGGTCTCCTGCATCCGCTTCAGCGCGGCGGCCGAGGCGGTGTTGCAGGCAAGGATCACGAGGTCGCAGCCCTCGGCCCAGAGCCGCTCGACGCCTTTGCAGGTCAGGTTGAAGATGTCCTCGGCGTCACGCACGCCGTAGGGCGTATGGGCGTTGTCGCCGTAATAGACGAAGGCCACATCCGGCAGCGCCTCGGCGACGGCGTCGAGGACCGTGAGCCCGCCGAGACCCGAATCGAAGATGCCTACCGCCATGCCCTGCCCCCTCCCCGCGCCGCAGCGTGAGCATGTGGCGCGGTGTTTATTCGTGAATTCAAGGCCATAGCCGAAAGGCGGTCATGACCTTCCTATCCGTAACTCATACGTCGCTGTTCGACGGAAATCCATCGCCAGTTTGGAAGGCGAGCAAGGCCGCCCCGCCGCGCGGTGGCGGGGTGGAAGAATTACTCGGCAGCGGCCATCAGCGGCGCCCCGCCGGCGCGGATCGTCGCCAGCAGCTCCTCGCGCCGTTTGGCGGCGGCGCGCTGCGCGGCCTCCTTCACCGGGCCGAAGCCGCGGACCTGCAGCGGCAGCTCGGCGAGCGCGATCGCCGCGTCGAGCGTCTCTGGCCGGACCTTGGGAAGGACTTCGGCCATGTCCTTTTCGTACTCGGCGATCAGCGCCCGCTCCATCCGCCGCTCGGCCGAGCGGCCGAAGATGTCGAGCGGCGTGCCGCGCAGGCCTTTCAGCTTCGCGAGCATCCGGAAGGCCCGGAGCATGCCGGCCCCGTATTCGCGCTTGGCAGGTCGGCCGTTCTTGCCCTCGCGCGAGAAGATCGGCGGGGCGAGGTGGAAGGTCATCTCGAAATCACCGCCGAACTCGGCACGGGCTTTGTCGGCGGTTTCGAGATGGAGCCGCGCGACCTCGTACTCGTCCTTGTAGGCCAGGAGCTTGTGATAGCCGAGCGCCACCGCCTCGCGCATGTCGGCGGGCGCCGCATCGACGAGCTTGCGGTAACGGCGGGCGTAGCGGGCGCTCTGGTAGGCGACGAGATGCTCGGCGCGGAAGGTGATCCGCTCCTCGAGCGTCATCGGCTTCGCGTCCGGCTCCTGGGTCCACTCCGCCGTCTCGGCGGGGCGTTCGGCGGCCCAGCGGCCGATCTCGAAGGCGCGCAGGTTGCCCTTCACGGCCGCACCGTTGAGCTCGATCGCCTGGCGGATCGCGTCGGCAGAGAGCGGCACGAGGCCCATTTGCCACGCAGCGCCGAGGATCAGCATGTTGGAGTAGATCGAGTCCCCCATCAGCTTCTTGGCGAGTACCGACGCGTCGAGGAAACTCACCCGGTCGCGGAGCCGCGCCTCGATCGAGAGCTTCAGCCCCTCGGTCGGCAGATGGAAGTCGCGGTTGCGGGTGAAGGCGCCGGTGATGATCTCGTGCGCGTTCACCACCGCGCCGGTGCGGCCGGTCTTCATCAGGCCGAGCACCTTGGCGCCGCCGGTAACCACGAGATCGCCGCCGATCACGCAGTCGGCCTCGCCGGCCGCGACCCGGATCCCGTTGATGTCGGAGGGTTTCTCGGCGAGGCGTAGGTGGATGTTCACCGCGCCGCCCTTCTGGGCGAGGCCGGCCATCTCCATCATGCCCGCGCCCTTGCCGTCGAGCTGCGCGGCCTGCGCGAGCACCGCGCCGATGGTCACCACGCCGGTGCCGCCGACGCCGGTGATCAGCACGTTGTAGGTGCCATTGATCGCAGGCAGCACCGGCGCGGGCAGGTCGGGCAGCGCAAAGTCGGCGGCCGCGGCCTTCTTCACCTCGGCGCCCTTCAGCGTCACGAAGGAGGGGCAGAAGCCGTCGAGGCAGGAGAAGTCCTTGTTGCACGACGACTGGTCGATGGCGCGCTTGCGGCCAAGCTCCGTCTCCACCGGCACGATCGACACGCAGTTCGACTGGATGCCGCAATCGCCGCAGCCCTCGCAGATGTCGGTGTTGATGAAAACGCGCTTGTCGACGTCGGGGAAGGTGCCGCGCTTCCGGCGCCGGCGTTTCTCGGCCGCACAGGTCTGGACATAGACGATGACCGACACGCCCTTGGTCTTGCGGAACTTCTCCTGCACCTCGGGCAGCCCGTCGCGGGTGTGGATCTCGATTCCCTTGGGAAGTTTCGAAAGATCCACGTCCTCCTTCTCGTCATAGACGAAGGCGATGTGCTCGACGCCCATCGCCTGGACCTCGCGGACGATGCGGTCGGCGGAAAGCTCGCCCTCGTTCGGCTGGCCGCCGGTCATCGCCACGGCGTCGTTGAAGAGGATCTTGTAGGTGATGTTGGTCTTGGCGGCCAACGCCGCGCGGATCGCGAGCGAGCCGGAATGGTTGTAGGTGCCGTCGCCGAGGTTCTGGAACACATGCTCGGTCTTCGAGAACGGCGCCTGGCCGATCCAGTTCACGCCCTCGCCGCCCATCTGCGTGGGCCAGAGCGTGTCGCGGTCCATCCAGACCGCCATGAAGTGGCAGCCGATGCCGGAATAGGCGATCGAGCCCTCGGGCACCTTGGTCGAGGTGTTGTGCGGGCAGCCCGAGCAGAAATAGGGTGTGCGCTGCGCCAGTTCCGGCACGTTGTCGGCGCGCCGCGCCGCCGCCACCTCTTCGAGCGCCGCGCGCATGTGGTCGGTCGCCCTGCCCTCCTCGATCAGGATCTGGCCGAGCTTCTCGGCGATCATCGCGGGGTCGAGCGCGTAGCGGGTCGGGAACAGCTCCTCGCCGTAGTTGCCCTTTTTCCAGCCATAGACCCGGCGCCCCTGGCGGTCGTCGAAGATCGATTCCTTGACCTGGACCTCGATCAGCTTGCGCTTCTCCTCGACCACGACGACGAGGTCGAGCCCCTCGGCCCAGTCGTGGAAGCCCTTCATGTCCAAGGGCCAGGTCTGGCCGACCTTGTAGGTGGTGATCCCGAGCTTCTCTGCCTCGGCGGCGTCGATGCCGAGCATCTGGAAGGCGTGCATCAGGTCGAGCCAGTTCTTGCCCGCCGAGACGATGCCGATCTTGGCGCCCGGCTTGCCCCAGACCCGGCGGTCGATGCCGTTGGCGCGGGCGAAGGCCTCGGCCGCGTGGCGCTTGTAGTCGATCATCCGGATTTCCTGCTGGACCGGATTGTCGCCGAGCCGGATGTTGAGCCCGCCTTCGGGCATCCGGAACTCCGGTTCGACGAAAGAGAGGCGGAACGGATCGCCATCGACGACGGCGGTCGCCTCGGCGGTGTCCTTCATGGTCTTGAGACCGACCCAGACGCCGGCGTAGCGGGAAAGCGCCCAGCCGTAGAGGCCGAAGTCGAGGAGTTCCTGCACGCCGGCCGGGCTCACCACCGGCATGTAGACATCGACCAGCGCCCAGTCGGACTGGTGCAGCGTGAGCGAGCTTTCGGCGGTGTGGTCGTCGCCCATCGCCATCAGCACGCCGCCATGTTTCGACGTGCCGGCAAGGTTGGCGTGGCGCATTACGTCGCCGGTGCGGTCGACCCCCGGCCCCTTGCCGTACCAGAGCGAGAAGACTCCGTCATACTTGCCCTCGCCGCGAAGCTCGGTCTGCTGGGTGCCCCAGATCGCGGTCGCGGCGAGATCCTCGTTCAGGCCCGGCTCGAACCGGATGTCGTTCGCCAGAAGCAGCTTCTTCGCCTTGGCCATGTTGAGGTCGACCCCGCCAAGGGGCGAGCCGCGATAGCCCGAGACATAGCCGGCCGTGTTCAGTCCCGCCGTCCGGTCACGCTCCTTCTGCATCAGCATGAGCCGGACGAGCGCCTGCGTTCCGTTCAGGAGGACCGGCGATTTTGCCAGGTCGTATCGGTCATTGAGGGTGATTTCCGGCTTCGACATCTGCTCCTCCCCGCTGTTCGAGCGCAGCTCCATTATAGGTCAAAAACACTGACCTACAAAGCCTCTTTTTTCTGACCGGTCAGACGACTATATCCCCTTTTCCCTTGGGTTTTGCTTTCGCGGCCAGCGCAATTCGGCCATAAAGCGGGGGCCGAAATCGACAGAAAGATACGGTATGGACTGGGACAAGCTCAGAATATTTCACGCGGTGGCGGATGCCGGCAGCCTGACCCATGCGGGCGAGGCGCTGCACCTATCGCAGTCGGCGGTGAGCCGGCAGATCCGCGCGCTCGAGGAGAGCCTGAACACGACCCTGTTTCACCGCCACGCGCGGGGACTGATTCTCACCGAGCAGGGCGAGCTTCTGTTCGACGCCACCTCGTCGATGAACAAGCGGCTGGAAACGGCGGCTGCGCGGATCCGCGACAGCGAGGACGAGGTCTTCGGCGAGCTTCGCGTCACCACGACGACCGGGTTCGGCACGCTCTGGCTCGCGCCGCGGCTCGGCAAGCTCTATGAACGCTATCCCGACCTCAAGATCGAGCTGATGCTCGAGGAGCGCGTCCTCGACCTGCCGATGCGCGAGGCCGACGTCGCGATCCGCATGAAGGAGCCCTCGCAGGCCGACCTGATCCGGCGGCGGCTGATGAACATAAGGATGCGGCTCTACGCCTCGCCGGACTACCTCGCCGCGGCCGGCACGCCGACCGAGGTCGAGGATCTCGCGAGCCACCGGCTGGTCAGCCAGAGCCCCACCGCCCCCCAGGTCTCGGCCGGCGCGACGCTGGTCCAGTGGTTGTTGTCGAACGACATCCGCTCGACGCTCGCCGTGAACAACTATTACGGCGTGCTGCAGGCGGTGCTCTGCAATCTCGGGATCGGCGTCCTGCCCGACTACCTTACCGAGGACTTCCCCAACCTCGTCCGGGTGCTGCCGGAGGTGGAATCGAGCGAGGTTCCGGTCTTCCTCGCCTATCCCGAGGAATTGCGGCAGTCGAAAAGGGTCGCCGCCTTCCGCGACTTCGTGCTGGAAGAAATCATCAGCTACCGCCGCCAGCAATCCGACGGGGCGGCAATCTGAAGTTGAAGTGAGGCATGATGGCAACGCATAGCCGCCATGCTTCCCCTACGGCATCTTTTCCCTTGATCGCTCCGCCTCCAGGTCCTAGGTGGGAATAGAAGGTGGTGATTGAAGCAATTCTCATCGTCTTCTACCTCCCTGTTGGACTTGGGCCGAGCTTGTCTCGGCCTTTTTTTTGTTTTCGCGGATCCCTCACCGTGTAAATTCGGCGCCATCAGCCCGCTTTCGCCCGGATCGCACGATGTCGGACCCTTACGATATGTCATGCCACTGCGGCGCCACGCGTTGGACGATCGCGCGCGCGGCGCGCGGCACCCTCGTGAAATGCTATTGCGCCGACTGCCAGACCTTCGCCCGCCATCTCGGCCACGGCACCGACTGGCTCGACGCGGCCGGAGGCTCCGCGATTTTCCAGACGGCACCGCACAATCTCGGCTTTCCCGACGGCATGGCCCATGTCGCGCTGCTGCGGCTCGGCCCGAAGGGCCTGTTCCGCTGGTACGCCGACTGTTGCGGGACGCCGATCGCCAACACCCTTTCCGGTCCGGGCTTTCCCTTTGTCGGCGCGGTCCTGCAGCCGGACGAGAACCGCTTCGGCCCGGTCCGGGTCTGGGCGAACACTGCCGCCGCGCGCACCCCGGTGAAAGCCAGGGGCATTGCGCGCGCGGTCCTCGGCGTTCTCGGCCGCGCCGCGCTGGCCCGCCTCACCGGCAGCTACAGGACCAATCCGTTCTTCGACGCGGCCGGAGCGCCCGTCGCGCCCCCCACCGTCCTGAGCAAGGCCGAGCGCGACGCCGCCCGCCCGCACTGACGGCAGAAGCGGTTTCGCCCTTTTCTCTGCCGCCCTTCACCCCTAAAAGACGCGGCAATCGTGCAGCTCCGGGGGATGAAATGCAGGAACCTCAGATCACCGAAGACCTGATTGCCGCGCATGGCCTGAAACCGGACGAGTATCAGCGCATCCTCGAGATCATCGGCCGCGAGCCGACCTTCACCGAGCTCGGCATCTTCTCGGCCATGTGGAACGAGCATTGCTCCTACAAGTCCTCGAAGAAATGGCTGCGCACCCTGCCCACCAAGGGTCCCCAGGTCATCTGCGGTCCGGGCGAGAACGCCGGCGTCGTCGATATCGGCGACGGCCAGGCGGTGATCTTCAAGATGGAGAGCCACAACCACCCGTCCTACATCGAGCCGCACCAGGGCGCCGCGACCGGCGTCGGCGGCATCCTGCGCGACGTCTTCACGATGGGCGCGCGCCCCATCGCCGCGATGGATTCGCTCTCGTTCGGCATGCCCTCGCATCCGAAGACCGCGCATCTCGTGAAAGGCGTCGTGGAGGGCATCGGCTCCTACGGAAACTGCTTCGGCGTGCCGAACGTGGGCGGCGAGGTCCGCTTCCACCCCGCCTACAACGGCAACTGCCTCGTCAACGCCTTCGCGGCGGGCCTCGCGGATGCCGACAAGATCTTCTATTCCGCGGCTTCCGGCGTCGGCATGCCGGTCGTCTATCTCGGCGCCAAGACGGGGCGCGACGGCGTCGGCGGCGCGACGATGGCCTCGGCCGAGTTCGACGACACGATCGAGGAGAAGCGCCCGACCGTACAGGTCGGCGACCCCTTCACCGAGAAACGCCTTCTCGAAGCCTGCCTCGAGCTGATGGCGTCGGGCTCGGTCATCTCGATCCAGGACATGGGCGCCGCGGGCCTCACCTGTTCGGCGGTCGAGATGGGCGACAAGGGCGGCCTCGGCATCAAGCTCACGCTCGACCAGGTGCCGCAGCGCGAAGTGAACATGACCGCCTACGAGATGATGCTCTCCGAATCCCAGGAGCGGATGCTCATGGTGCTGAAGCCCGAGAAGGAGGCCGAGGCGCGGGCGATCTTCGAAAAATGGGACCTCGACTTCGCCATCGTCGGCGAGACCATCCCCGAGGACCGCTTCCTGATCCTGCACGGCAACGAGGTGAAGGCCGACCTGCCCTTGTCGAAGCTCTCCTCCTCGGCGCCCGAATACGACCGGCCCTGGGTCGAGACGCCGAAGCGCGACGCGTTGGCCGACGCGCCGCAGATCGACGCCATCGCCGGTCTGAAGGCGCTGATTTCCTCGCCGAACTACGCCCACAAGGGCTGGGTCTGGGAGCAGTACGACACGATGGTCATGGCCGACACGGTCCGCATCCCCGGCCTCGGCGCCGGCGTGGTGCGCGTCCACGGCACCGACAAGGCGCTGGCCTTCACCTCCGACGTGACCCCGCGCTACGTCAAGGCGAACCCGGTCGAGGGCGGCAGGCAAGCGGTGGCCGAAGCCTACCGCAACCTTACCGCGGTGGGCGCCCTGCCGCTCGCCGCGACCGACAACCTCAACTTCGGCAACCCGGAGAAGCCCGAGATCATGGGCCAGTTCGTCGGCGCCGTCAAAGGCATCGGCGAGGCCTGCGCGGCGCTCGACATGCCAATCGTCTCGGGCAACGTCTCGCTCTACAACGAGACCGACGGCAAGGGCATCCTGCCCACGCCGACGATCGGCGCGGTGGGGCTCGTCGCCTCGCTCGAAGACCTCATCGCGGGCCAGCCGCAGGACGGCGACATTGCCGTGGTGATCGGCGCGACCGCGGGCCATCTCGGCCAATCGGCGCTCCTCTGCGAGGCCTTCGGCCGCGAGGACGGCGACGCGCCGCATGTCGACCTCGCCGTCGAACGGCGCAACGGCGAGTTCCTGCGCACCAGCCGCAAGCGCTTCCGCGCCGCAACCGACCTCTCGGACGGCGGGCTCGCGCTCGCGGCCTTCGAGATGGCCGAGGCGGCCGGGATCGGCGTCGCGCTCGACAGCGGCGAAACCGGCCAGCTCTTCGGCGAGGACCAGGCGCGCTACCTCGTGGCGGTCGCGGCGGACAAGGCCGAGGCGCTGCTCGAAGCGGCCCGCGCGGCCGGCGTTCCGGCCGCGGCCGTCGGCCGGTTCGGCGGCCGTACCGTGCGTTTCGGCACCGCCGAGGCGCCGTTGGCGGAACTCGCCTCGATCTACCGCTCGGCCTTCGCGGCGGCGGTGGCCTGAGCCGCGAAGCGGCGGCGGGCCTGCGACACCCGGTCAATCTTGCGGGTCCCGGCTGCGGGGCCTACATTCAGCCCAAGCGCATACGGGAAGGACGCCTCATGGCGATGGAAGCACAGGATATCGAAGACCTCATCCGGGCAGCGTTCCCGGACGCGCAGATCACGATCACGGATCTCGCGGGAGACGGCAACCACTACGCCGCCGAGGTCATCGACGAGAGTTTCCGCGGCATGAACCGCGTCCAGCAGCAGCGCGCGGTCTATGCCGCGCTCAAGGGAAAGATGGATGGCGCGCATGGCGAACTGCACGCGCTCGCGCTGACGACCAAGGCTCCGGAGTAACAGCCCATGACCACGACGACCGCCCAGGACCAGATCCGCGACACCGTGACGAAGAACACCGTCGTCCTTTACATGAAGGGCACCAAGGCGATGCCGCAATGCGGCTTCTCCTCCCGCGTCGCGGGGGTGCTGAACTTCATGGGCGTCGACTATGTCGACGTGAACGTGCTTGAAGACGCCGAGATCCGCCAGGGCATCAAGGACTTCTCCGACTGGCCGACGATCCCGCAGCTCTACGTCAAGGGCGAGTTCGTCGGCGGCTGCGACATCATCACCGAGATGACGCTCTCGGGTGAGCTCGACCAGCTCTTCGACAAGAGCGGCGTGAGCTATGACAAGGACGCCGCCGACAAGATCCGCGCCGCCAACGCCTGACCCGGCGAACCGACGGCACCGCCAGAAACACAAGGCCGCCCCTCGGGGCGGCCTTCGCGCCTGAGGGCGCAGGGTGGGCGGGCGGGGCGCCCGAAGGCGCGAAATCCTCAGCCCGCTTTCCGCTCCTCGATCCGATCGGCCAAAGCCTCGGCCCGCGCCGCGATCTCGGCGAAAGTCTCGGTCACTGCTTCGGGGATCACCGCGACCTCGACCCGTTGCGGCTTGGTTCGCGCATCTGTGGCGACGCGTTCGGCCACCAGCGCCCGCTCCTCAGCGGCGCGGACCTGGTCCTCGAGCCCGGCCGCCTTGTCGGCCAGCATGAGCCCCGCCATCAGCAGCATCCGCGCCTCGGGCATCCGCCCGATCTGCGAGACGAGCGTCGTCGCCTCGTTATCGAGCATCTGTGCCGCCGAGCGCAGGAAATGCTCCTCGCCGTCCTGGCAGGCGACCTGGAACTCGCGCCCGCCGATGGTGATCGACACGTCCGGCATCAGGCCACCTCCTCGATCAGGGGCCGCAGCTCGGAGAGGATCTCCTGCATCTCGGCCATTTCCGCCGCCCGCGCCGCGCGCAACGCCTCGAGCTCGGCCATCAGCGAGCGGTTGATCTGCTCGGGCTCCGGCACGCCGTCCTGCGCGGCCTCGCGCAGCGCCCGCTGCGCCTCGGTCAGGTCGGCGTTGATCCGCTTCTGGCGGTGCAGTTCGGCACCGGCAGCATCGAGTTGTTCGGTCAGCCGCGCGACCTTCTTCTCGAGCGCGTCGACCATGGTCTCCTGCTTTTCCTTGATCGCGCGCACGCGATCGGTGAGCTGCGCGTTGGCCGCGCGCTCGGCCTCCAGCGCCTCGCGAAGTTCGCCCGCCGTCCTGGCTTGCTCGCGCGCCGCAGCGGCGGCCTCCGCCTCCGCGCGCGCCTTTTCCACACCTGCACCGATCCGCTCCAGCGCCGCCGAGATCCGGCGCTCCATTTCGGCTATGTCGCTCATGTGTTGCGGCCCCCTGACCCGGTTTCTGCCTGTGTCATGCCTCTGGGGAACTGCATCCATCCGGTCTTCGCCGGCGAATCGGACGCCCCCCGCGCAGACCGAGTTTAGACCGAAGGGCTGCGGGATTCCTCCCCCTTTCGGGCCAAGTGCTTAGGCGGCGCGCTTGAACTTGCTCCCGAGCCTGCTATCAAGCCCGCGCGCTCAGCATTCCGGAAGAAGAAGGATCAGGGACTTGGACATCGCCACGCTTCGCGACACACACGCCGATCACTGGGGGAAGGCCTGCGCGCTGCGCACGCTTGCGATGGATGCGGTCCAGGCCGCCAATTCCGGCCACCCCGGCATGCCGATGGGCATGGCCGACGTCGCCACGGTCCTTTTCGAAAAGCACCTGAAGTTCGACGCCTCGACCCCGGACTGGGCCGACCGTGACCGCTTCATCCTGTCCGCCGGCCACGGCTCGATGCTGATCTACGGGCTTCTGCACCTGACCGGCTATGCCGACATGACGCTCGACCAGATCCGCAACTTCCGCCAGTGGGGCGCGATCACCGCCGGCCATCCGGAATACGGCCATGTCAAGGGCGTCGAGACCACGACCGGCCCACTCGGCCAGGGCATCTCGAACGCGGTGGGCTTCGCGATGGCCGAGGAGTCCTTGCGCGCCCGCTTCGGCGCCAAGATCGTCGATCACTACACCTGGGTGATCGCCGGTGACGGCTGCCTCATGGAAGGGATCAGCCACGAGGCGATCGGACTCGCCGGGATGCAGAAGCTCTCGAAGCTCATCGTCCTTTGGGACAACAACGACATCTCGATCGACGGCCGGATCAGCCTCAGCGACGTCACCGACCAGCGCGCCCGCTTCGCCGCGGCCGGCTGGAAGGTCCTGTCCTGCGACGGCCACGATCCGATGGACATCGACCGCGCGCTGACCGAGGCCAAATCGTCCGACCGCCCGGTCCTTGTCGACTGCAAGACCCATATCGGCTTCGGCAGCCCGAAGAAGCAGGACACCGCCGGCGCCCACGGCTCGCCGCTCGGTCCCGACGAGATCAAGGTGACGAAGGACATCTACGGCTGGACCTATCCGGCCTTCGATGTCCCGGCCGACATCCGCGCCGCCTGGGCGGCGATCGGCAGCCGCGGCGCTGCCGCGCGGGCGGAATGGGAAGCGCGGCTCGCCGCGCTCTCCGACAGCCGCCGGGCAGAGTTCCGGCGCCAGATGGCCGGCGAGGCTCCGAAGAAGCTCTCCGCCGTCATCCGCGCGCTGAAGAAGCAGAACAGCGAGCTCCAGCCCAAGGTCGCGACCCGCAAGGCTTCCGAGATGGTGCTCGAAGTCGTCAACCCGGCGATGCCCGAGACCATCGGCGGCTCGGCCGACCTCACCGGCTCGAACAACACCAAGACCGGCGATCTCGGCATCTTCAACCCCGAGAACCGCAAGGGGCGCTACGTCCATTTCGGCATCCGCGAGCACGGCATGGCGGCGGCGATGAACGGCATGGCGCTGCATGGCGGCGTGCGGCCCTACGGCGGCACGTTCCTCTGCTTCACCGACTATGCCCGCGGCGCGATGCGGCTGTCCGCACTGATGGGGGTTCCTTCCGTCTATGTCATGACGCATGACTCGATCGGCCTCGGCGAGGACGGCCCGACCCACCAGCCGGTCGAGCACCTGGCGATCTGCCGCGCGACGCCCAACACCTGGACCTTCCGCCCCGCCGACCTGATCGAGACGGCCGAGGCCTGGGAACTGGCGCTGACCGCCGAGAAGACGCCGTCGGTGCTGGCGCTCAGCCGCCAGAACCTGCCGACGGTCCGCACCCTGCACACGTCGAGGAATCTCTCGGCCCAGGGCGCCTATGTGCTGCGCGAGGCCGAGGGCAAGCGCCGGGCGATCCTGCTGGCGACCGGCTCGGAAGTGGAGATCGCGCTCAAGGCCCGCGACCTCCTGCAGGCCGAGGGCATCGGCACCCGCGTCGTTTCCATGCCCTGCATGGAACTCTTCGCGGCCCAGGACGAGGCCTACCGCAAGCGCGTCCTGCCCGCGGGCCCGGTCCGCGTCGCGGTCGAGGCCGCGGTGCGCCAGCCCTGGGACCGCTGGCTCCTCGGCGAGCGCGGCCGCGAGGCCAAGGCCGCCTTCGTCGGCATGGAGGGTTTCGGCGCCTCCGCGCCCGCCGAGCGGCTCTACCAGGAATTCGGGATCACCGCCGAGGCCGTCGCCGCGCGGGTGAAAGAACTCCTCTAGCACCGAGCAGATTGTCGCATCGACGCCCCGCCGCAACAACCTTCCGGCGGGGTTTTTTCGTCACGCCACGGGACACGTCACCCCATGCCGAAGAGGCTCCTGACCTCCTTGGTGAAGGCGCCGCGCACATCCTTCATCTCGCCCGGCGCGATGTGGCTGTCGAGAAGGTCGAAGACCGCCCGCACCGCCCGGTCGGTATCGCCAAGGGGATCGGGTTCAAAGCCCTTCTGCACCGCGGCTACGAAGTCCTCTGCATGGCGCATCCGCACCGGATTTCGGGCCGAGTTCCAGCCCTCGTAGTAGATGCCCCGGATCAGCGTCGGCAGCTGCGCGCCGAGGTCGGTCGCCTCGTCGATCGTCAGGTGGTCGCGCACCGCGTGCAGCACCGCCCGCAGCAGCCGGTAGCTCCGCTGCTTGTTGTCCCAGCCGGTGCGGCTGTCGACCTCGTTCACCCAGATATTGGCGGACTGCACCGCCTCGTCGATCATCTTCAGCCCGAGCGCGCTCATGTCGGCCTCCTCGCATCTCCGCATCGGCGTAAGGAAAGCATGGTTCGGCCCGCCGCGCGTTGACGCGGGTCAGTACCCCGGACCCAAGCCCGCTGCATGATTGCCGCAGCCACAGCGGAGCCGCACATGGAAACCGAACCGCAGATCGTCTTTCACGGCATGGATGCCTCCCCCGCCGTCACCGCCGAGATCCACGGCAAGATCGGCAAGCTCGAACAGGTCCATCAGCGCATCACCTCCTGCCGGGTGATCGTCGAGAAGCGCACCGCGCGCGGCCACAAGGGGCATATCTACCAGGTGGCCGTCGAGGCCGAGGTGCCGGGCGGCATGATCATCGTCAACAGGAAGCCTGGCGATCTCGGCGCTCACGAAGATCTGCATGTCGCGATCCGCGACAGCTTCAACGCCGCGCGGCGCCAGCTCGACGAGCATGTGCGCAAGATGAAGGGCGTCGACGTGAAGAGCCACCCCGAGCGCCACCACGGCCGCATCGTGCGGCTTTTTGCGGATGAGGGGTACGGCTTCATCAAGTCGAGCGGCGGGCTCGAGGTCTACTTCCAGCGCGACAGCGTTGTCGGCAGCGACTGGGAGCGGATCGGCCTCGACACCGATCTCGAGTTCAGCCTGATGGACGGCGACAAGGGGCCGTTCGCGGTGAATGTCTCGCTCAGGGGCTAGTTCGCCGCTGCGGAGGAACGATTTTTTGAAAATCGTTCCAAAATCCATTGATGGATTTTGGCTCAGCACAGGATGCGGACCGGCTCGTTGTTGCAGAAGATCACGAACTGACCTGCGTTCTCGACCGCGTGGTAGCCGCGCCGCTTCAGCTCTCGCTCGAGCGCCGCGCGGCCGACGATCATCTCGACGTCCCGGACGGAGCGTCGGATCACCCCGCCACGGATCGCCGCCTGAGAGGCAAAGATCGTGCGCAACCAGTAGTCAGGATGCATATGCGGCGCGGGCGTGCTCATGCCGTGACAGTGCCCAGAAGCGGTTAACGGAAGGCTAAAGCCAACGGCGACGACGCCCTGACGCCGCGAGCTACTGCGCGCCGGTGTCGCTGCCGGCGATGACGCGCCAGAGCGGCCCGGCCACGCGCGTGACAAGCGGAATGAGAGCCATCCCGAGCGCAAGACCGGACACGCCATCCGCCAGCGCCGTCACCGCCCATCCGGTGAAGCCCGCGATGCTTGGCGGCACCGCATGGCCGACGGCCTCGGCCCAATGGTGGAAGGTGTCGTAGAGCAGCGGCCAGCCCAGCACGTCGAGCCCGTGGATGATGATCGCGCCGCCGACCCAGAGCATCGCCGCGGTGCCGATCGTCGAGAGGAGCGCCATGAGCTTCGGCATCCCCTTCACGAGCCCGGTGCCGAGCGCACGACCGACCCCGGTCCGCGCCGTCGCTGCCATGTAGAGCCCGATATCGTCCATCTTCACGATCAGCGCGACCGATCCGTAGACCGCGACGGTGATCCCGATCGCGACGACGGCGAGCGTCAGCGCCTCCATCCAGAGCACGCCTTCGGGGATCGCGGCGAGCGCGATGGTCATGATCTCGGCCGAGAGGATGAAGTCGGTCTTGATCGCGCCGCGCACGCGGTTTTCCTCCAGATGCACCGGATCGCCCACCTCCATGTCGGCCTCGACATGCGCGTCGCCGTGGGGAAAGAGCTTGTGGAAGATCTTCTCGGCGCCCTCGAAACAGAGATAGGCGCCGCCGAGCATGAGAAGCGGCGTGATCAACCATGGCGCGAAGGCGTTCATGAGCATCGCCGCCGGCAGGAGGATCACCAGCTTGTTGAAGAGAGAGCCCTTGGTGATCTTCCAGATGATCGGCAGTTCGCGCTTGGCCTCGAAGCCGTGGACGTATTTCGGCGTGACAGCCGCGTCGTCGATCACGACGCCGGCGGCCTTCGACCCGGCCTTGGCCGCCATGCCGGCGACATCGTCCACGCTCGCCGCCGCGACCTTGGCGATCGCGGCCACGTCGTCGAGAAGCGCCAGCAATCCGCTCATGGTCGTCCCTTCCTTGCAAATCGGCGCCAACCTAGCGAATCCGTCCGCCGAGGCAAGGCGATCGCGCCGGCATGTCGCCGGAACCGCCAGAACCGGCCCCGATTCAGCGCACCTGTTTTCGCTAACACCCTCCTGTTTTCGCTACCATGTTGATATAGCGGGTTTTCCCGCCTTCCCTCCTCTGCTATGCGCAGGAACTGGCGCGGCTTGGCTCCCGCGTCTCGGGCACAGGAGATGAGGCACATGACCGTCACCATCGGCATCAACGGGTTTGGCCGGATCGGCCGTTGCACGCTGGCGCATATCGCGGAAGCGGCGCGCAACGACGTCCAGGTCGTCAAGATCAACGCCACCGGGCCGATCGAGACCAATGCGCATCTCCTGAAGTACGACTCCGTCCACGGCCGTTTCGCCGGGCCGGTGAAGGTCGGCGAGAACACCATCGACCTCGGCCGCGGGCCGATCGAGGTGATGTCGACCTACAACCCCGATGAGCTCGACTGGGAAGGCGTCGACGTCGTCCTCGAATGCACCGGCAAGTTCAACGACCGCGCCAAGGCGGCCGTCCATCTCGGCCGCGGCGCCAAGCGCGTGCTCGTCTCGGCTCCGGCCAAGAACGCCGACAAGACCGTGGTCTACGGTGTCAACCACCGCCAGCTCACCGCCGAACATCTTGTCGTCTCGAACGGCTCCTGCACGACGAACTGCCTCGCCCCGCTCGCCAAGGTGCTGAACGACGCGATCGGCATCGAGTCGGGCATCATGACGACGATCCACTCCTATACCGGCGACCAGCCGACGCTCGACCGCCGTCACAAGGACCTCTACCGGGCCCGTGCCGCGGCGATGGCGATGATCCCGACCTCGACCGGCGCCGCGAAGGCGCTCGGCGAAGTGCTGCCGGAACTGTCGGGCAAGCTCGACGGCACCGCGATCCGGGTGCCGACGCCGAACGTCTCGGCCGTTGACCTCACCTTCCAGGCGGCCAAGGACGTGACCGTGGCCGACGTCAACGAAATCGTAAGGGAAGCCGCGGCAGGCTACATGGGCATGGTCCTCGCCTATGACCCGGAGCCGAAGGTCTCGATCGACTTCAACCACACGCCCTATTCCTCGATCTTCGCGCCCGACCAGACCAAGGTCGTCGGCGGCCGCACGGTCCGGGTCCTGGCCTGGTACGACAACGAATGGGGCTTCTCCTGCCGCATGGCCGATGTCGCCGGCGCGATGGGGCGGCTCCTCCAGTAAGGAGCCTCGGGGGGCCTCGCGTCCCCGCCCATGACCAACCGGATCGCCATCGTCCTCGCGGCGCTTGTCGCCGCCTTCTTTCTGGTCGACCACTTCTGGCTGAACCTTGGTGCGCCCCTGTTCCTGGGGCGCAAACTCCTCGATCTCGTCGAATTTCTCGCCATCTGGCGCTGAGACCGCTACTCTACGGTTGACCTGTCGGCTGTATTTTGATGTTAGCGGTAACGGCGCCCGCTCGGGTGCCGGCGATTTTCGAGAGGAGGTTCGCGATGGCAGTGAAGGTGGCGATCAACGGGTTTGGCCGCATCGGGCGCAATGTGCTCAGGGCGATCATCGAGTCAGGACGCAAGGATATCGAGGTCGTGGCGATCAACGATCTCGGCCCGGTCGAGACCAACGCCCATCTCCTGCGCTTCGATTCGGTGCATGGCCGGTTTCCGGCGGAAGTGACCACCACCGCCTCGACGATCGATGTCGGACGCGGACCGATCGACGTCTCGGCGATCCGCAACCCGGCCGAGCTGCCCTGGGGCGACATCGACGTCGTGCTGGAATGCACCGGCATCTTCACCGACCGAGACAAGGCGGCGGTGCATCTCGAGAACGGTTCCTCGCGGGTTCTGGTCTCGGCGCCGTCGAAGGGCGCAGACAAGACCATCGTCTTCGGCGTGAACCACGACACTTTGACGAAGAACGACCTGATCGTCTCGAACGCCTCCTGCACGACGAACTGCCTCTCGCCGGTCGCCAAGGTCCTGAACGACGCGATCGGCATCGCGAAGGGCTTCATGACGACGATCCATTCCTACACCGGCGACCAGCCGACGCTCGACACGATGCACAAGGATCTCTACCGCGCCCGCGCGGCGGGCCTGTCGATGATCCCGACCTCGACCGGCGCGGCACGCGCGGTCGGGCTGGTGCTGCCCGAGCTCAACGGCAAGCTCGACGGCGTGGCGATCCGCGTGCCGACCCCGAATGTCTCGGTCGTCGACCTCGTCTTCGAAGCCGCGCGAGACACTTCGGTGGAAGAGATCAACCAGGCGGTTCGCGAGGCCGCGGACGGACGGCTGCGCGGCATCCTCGGCGTCACCGACCAGCCCAACGTCTCGTCGGATTTCAACCATGACCCGCGCTCCTCGATCTTCCATCTGGACCAGACCAAGGTGATGGACGGGCGGATGTGCCGTATCCTGTCGTGGTACGACAACGAATGGGGCTTCTCCAACCGCATGTCGGACACCGCCGTGGCGATCGGCAAGCTGCTCTGAGCCGCCTTCGGGCCGGAAACCCGCCAAGACCTCAGACGTCAGGGAAGACGCTGTTTCCGTTTGATTTTTGTCGGCGCATTGAGCGGATCGCGCCCGAACAGGCAACGCGCGCCGATGGGCGGTTCGGCTGCGTTCAGGGCGACGGCGGCGACGACGGCACCGGGAATGCCAGGTCGAAGGCCCAGTTGAAGACGAAGGCGTAGACCAGGTAGAAAAGCGCGAAGGACACGTCCATCAGGAAGGCTTGGACCAGGGTGACGCCGAGATACCAGGCAATGAACGGCAACAATATCGCCAGAAGACCCGCCTCGAATAGGACCGTGTGAAGGACGCGCGCCGGCAGTGTCTTGCGAACGGTTCCGACGAGCCGCAGCATCGCGTGGTCGAACAGCAGATTGTAGGCGTAGTTCCACAGCGTCGCGACCGTCGCGCCGACGATGCCGACGACGCCGATGTCGTGCATCGGCAGACCGAACGCCCACGCGCCGAGCGGCGTGACCAGGGCCAGGCCGATGATCTCGAAGCTGATGGCGTGGAGGATGCGGTCTCTTGCCGTGCGCATGATGTCCCCTTCGGTTTTCGGGTCGTCCCGAACAAGTATCCCGGTTTCGGGGGAGGTCGTCCTCGCTTTGCGTGCAGATACACGATCGCCAGCCGGCCGGCGCAAGCGCGCCCGCGTCAGAACCTGGCTTTAAGCGCAGAATCGACGGCGGGGGTCACGAATTTCGACACGTCGCCGCCGAGCCGTGCGATCTCTTTCACGAGCTTCGAGGCGATCGCTTGGCGCCGCGCGTCGGCCATAAGGAAGACCGTCTCGACCGAATCGTCCATCGCGCGGTTCATGCCGACCATCTGGAATTCGTACTCGAAATCCGCGACCGCCCGGAGCCCCCGCACGATCACCGAGGCGCCGACGTCGCGCGCGCAGTCGATCAGCAGGTTCTCGAACGGATGCACCACGATCTCGCCGCCAGTCTTGGCGACGATGGGGACACATTCGGCCTCCACCATCGCCACACGCTCCTCAAGCGTGAACAGCGGCCCCTTGTCGCGGTTGATCGCCACCCCGATCACCAGCCGGTCGACGAGCGCCATCGCCCGCTGGATGATGTCGGTATGGCCGAGCGTGATCGGGTCGAAGGTGCCGGGGTAAAGGCCGATGCGCATGAATCCCTGTCCCTCTCGGGTGGTTACGTCACGCTGACGCAACGATATTGCGCGCGCGAATGCAAGTCCCGCCCCGCCGTGGCCGGCTCAATTGCCCATGATCATCCCGGCAAGCGCATCCTTCTCCATCGCGAGTTCGGAGATCCGCGCCGCGACGAGATCGCCGATGGAGACGAATCCCACCATCGCATCGCCCTCCATCACCGGCATGTGGCGGAACCGTCCCGCCGTCATCTTCTCGAGCACGGAGTCGGCGGCATCGTTGGGTGCGCAGGAGATCAGGTTGCGCGTCATCAGCGCCTCGACCTTGTCGGTCAGGCAGCCCGAGCCCCGGCGGCCGAGGTCGCGCACGATGTCGCGCTCGGAGAGGATCCCGAGCGGCTTCTTGCCGTCGCGCGAGACGACGACCGCGCCGATCCGGCGTTCGGCGAGAAGGCGCGCCGCATCCGCGACAGTCGTCTCGGGCGTCACCGTGATGATGCCGGTCTGATCCTTGGAACGCAGAATCTGGTGAACCTGCATGGGCAACCTCCTGAGCGATAAGCGACTTTCCCTCAACGTCGCGCCTTGACCCGCCGCTGTCAAGCCAGTGCTTCGAGCCGCGCGACCTCGCGTCGCACGCCCTGCGCCAGAAGCTCGGCGAAGCGGTTGAGCCGTTCCACCCGGCGGTCGTCGGGATGGCGGATGAGGTAGAACGACCGCGTGAGCGAGACCTTGTCGGCGAGAACCTTGACGAGATCGGGCGCCGCGGGCAGCGCGAAATCATGCACCACCGCGATGCCGGCGCCGGTCCGCACCCAGTTGAACTGCACCGAGACCGAGTTCGAGGCGAGCGTCACGTCCTCCATCCCGGCCTCGCTCTGGTAGTCGAGTTCCTTGTCGAAGATCAGGTCCTGGATATAGCCGATCGTGCGGTGGCGCTTCAGATCGGCCACCGAGGTGATCGGCGGGTGGCGGTCGAGATAGGCCTTCGATGCGGCGAGGTGCAGCTTGTAATCGGTAAGCCGCTGCACCGTCAGGTGGCCCGCAGCCGGCGGGCTCACCGCGATCGCCATGTCGGCCTCGCGCTTGGACAGGTTGAAGACCCGCGGCTGGGCGACGATCTGGACCTCGAGCCCCGGATGATCGGCGCAGATCTCCGCGACGATCTGCGGCAGGAGGTAGTTCGCGCTGCCGTCCGGCGCGCCGATGCGGATCTGCCCGGTCAGGCCCGGCCCCTCGGATCCGACCTCCTCCATCGCCTCGGCCACCGCCTGCTCGGCGCGGCCCGCATGGACGAGCAGCCGCTGACCCTCGCCGGTCAGCGCATAGCCCTGCGCCGAGCGGTTGAAGAGCCGGACCGTCATCGCCTCCTCGAGCTTCGCGATCCGCCGCCCGACAGTCGCCGGGTCGAGCTTCAGGAGCCGCCCCGCCCCCGAGAGGCTCTCGGTTCGCGCGACCGCCAGAAAGACCCGCAGGTCGTCCCAATCCGCCATGATCCCATCCTTTGCAACATTGCAAAACCCTTTTGGGAAACTGCCCCTTTTCCGGGCAAAACTGCAAGGCTATTGTCGCGCAGCAACTTCGGGAGGCTTCCATGAAAGAACTGACCCACTGGATCAACGGCGAGCATGTGAAGGGCACCTCGGGCCGCTTCACGGATGTCTTCAACCCCGCGACCGGCGAAGTGCAGGCCAAGTGCCCGCTGGCCTCGGCCGCCGAGACCGAGGCCGCGATCGCCAAGGCCGCGGCCGCGCAGCCGGCCTGGGGCGCGATGAACCCGCAGCGCCGTGCGCGCGTCATGATGGCCATGGTCGGCCTGATGAACCGCGACATGGAGAAACTCGCGGAAGCGCTCTCGCGCGAGCATGGCAAGACCATCCCCGACGCCAAGGGCGACCTGCAGCGCGGCCTTGAAGTGATCGAATACTGCATCGCCGCGCCGCAGATGCTGAAGGGCGAGTTCACCGACGACGCCGGCCCCGGCATCGACATGTACTCGATGCGCCAGCCGCTCGGTGTCGTCGCCTCGATCATGCCGTTCAACTTCCCGGCCATGATGCCGCTCTGGCACGTCGGCCCGGCGCTCGCCTGCGGCAACGCGGTGGTTCTGAAGCCCTCCGAGCGCGACCCCTCGGTGCCGCTGATGCTCGCCGAGCTCTTCGTCGAGGCGGGCCTGCCGAAAGGCGTCTTCCAGGTCGTCAACGGCGACAAGGAGGCGGTCGACACGCTCCTTGACAGCGAGACGATCCAGGGCGTCAGCTTCGTCGGCTCGACCCCGATCGCGCAGTACATCTATAGCCGCGCCACCGCGAACGGCAAGCGAGCCCAGTGCTTCGGCGGCGCGAAAAACCACATGATCATCATGCCGGACGCCGACATGGACCAGGCCGCCGACGCGCTCGTCGGTGCGGGCTTCGGTGCCGCGGGCGAACGCTGCATGGCGATCTCGGTTGCCGTGCCGGTGGGCGACGAGACCGCCGACCGGCTGATCGAAAAGCTGGTGCCGCGGGTCGAGAAGCTGCGCGTCGCCCCCTATACCGACGGCAACGACGTGGATTACGGCCCGGTCGTCACCCGCGAGGCGAAGGAGCGCATCCTTGGCCTGATCAACAGCGGCGTCGAGCAGGGTGCAAAGCTCGTGGTCGATAACCGCGACTTCACGCTCCAGGGCTACGAGAACGGCTTCTTCGTCGGCCCGCACCTCTTCGACCACGTCACCCGCGACATGGACATCTACAAGACCGAGATTTTCGGCCCGGTCCTGTCGGTGGTGCGCACCAAGTCCTACGAAGAGGCGCTCGGTCTCGCGATGGATCACGAGTACGGCAACGGCACGGCGATCTATACCCGCGACGGCGACACCGCGCGCGACTTCGCGCACCGGATCAACATCGGCATGGTCGGCATCAACGTGCCGATCCCGGTGCCGCTGGCCTACCACACCTTCGGCGGCTGGAAGAAGTCGATGTTCGGCGACCTCAACCAGCACGGTCCGGACTCGTTCAAGTTCTACACGCGCACCAAGACCGTGACCGCGCGCTGGCCGTCCGGCATCAAGGAAGGTGGCGAGTTCAACTTCAAGGCGATGGACTGACGCCGGAACCGGCGCGGGGGCCCCTGCCCTCGCCCATAGACGGATCGACGCGAGGGCCGGCACACCGCCGGCCCTTTGCCGTTCAACGGGGGGGAATGGCGCCCGCTCCGCGCTTGCCCCGTGCCACGGGCTCTGCTCAACTGGCCGAGGGAGGTGCGTGCCATGACCGAGCCGGATTTCACCATCGGGATCGAGGAGGAGTACCTCCTCGTCGACCGCGACAGCCTAGCGCTCGCGGTGGCGCCCGAGGCGCTGATGGCGGCCTGCAGGGCCGAGATGGAGGGCCAGGTCAGCCCCGAATTCCTGCAATGCCAGATCGAGATCGGCACCCGCGTCTGCAAGGATGTCGGAGAGGCGCGCGATGATCTGAGGAAGCTCCGCGCCTGTGTCGCGCGCCATGCCGCCGACCACGGCCTCGCCCCGATCGCCGCCTCCTGCCATCCATTCTCCGACTGGAAGGACCAGCACCACACCGACAAGGAGCGCTACAACGTCCTGCGCCGCGATCTCGGCGGGGTGGCGCGGCGGATGCTGATCTCGGGCATGCATGTCCATGTCGGCGTCCCCTCCGAGGACATGCGGATCGACCTCGTCAACCAGCTTTCCTACTTCCTGCCGCATCTTCTGGCGATGTCGGCCTCCTCGCCGTTCTGGCAGGGCGAGGATACCGGCCTCGCGAGCTACCGGCTGACCGTGTTCGACAACCTGCCCCGCACCGGCCTGCCGCCGCGCTTCTCGAGCTGGGCGGAATACGAGCGCACCGTGCATGCGCTGGTCCACATGAAGCTGATCGAGGATTCGACGAAGATCTGGTGGGACTTGCGCCCCTCCGCCCGTTTCCCGACCATCGAGACCCGGATCTGCGACGTGCAGCCAAAGCTGGAGATGACGCTGTCGCTGGCGGCCCTCACCCAATGCCTGACTCGGATGCTCAGCCGGCTCCGGCGCAGGAACCAGCGCTGGCGGCACTACGACAACTTCCTGCTCGACGAGAACCGCTGGCGGGCGCAGCGCTACGGCATCACCGGCGGGCTGATCGACTTCGGCCGGCTCGAGGTCGTCGATTTCCCGGTGCTGCTCGACGAACTCGTCGCCCTCGTGGCCGAGGATGCCGAGGCGCTCGGCTGCACGGCAGAGATCGAGGCGCTTCGCGACCTGCTCGAAACCGGAACCAGCGCCGACCGGCAACGTGCCGTCCGCACCGATGCGATCGAGGCCGGCGACGACGAGGCCGGCGCGATGCGCGCGGTTGTGCGCAGCCTCATCGAGGAGTTTCACGCCGACCTGTGAGATTGGGCCTCCGGGGCGCAGATTTCGGCTTGCAAAATTCTTGCAACAGTTAGAATTTAACAAGCGTTCAATTCACGCCGCCAGGAGGGTTCCGATGGATTTCGCACTGAGCGAGGAACAACAGGCCATCTTCGACATGGCCTTTGCCTTCGGGCAGGAGCAGATCGCGCCCCATGCCCGTGACTGGGAGGCCGCGGGCACGATTCCGAAGGACCTCTGGCCGAAGGTCGCCGAGCTTGGCCTCGGCGGCATCTACGCCGCCGAGGACTACGGCGGCTCGGGGCTCGGCCGGCTCGACGCGACCCTGGTCTTCGAGGCGCTGGCGATGGCCTGCCCGGCCGTCGGCGCGTTCCTGTCGATCCACAACATGTGCGGCGGCATGATCGACAAGTTCGGCTCGGACGAGACCAAGGCGACATGGCTGCCCGAGCTGACCTCGATGCGCAAGGTCTTCGCCTATTGCCTGACCGAGCCCGGATCGGGCTCGGACGCGGCGGCCCTCAGGACCCGCGCCGAGCGCTCCAACGATGGCTGGAAGCTCAACGGCACCAAGGCTTTCATCTCGGGCGGCTCCTATTCCGACGTCTATGTCGTGATGTGCCGCACCGGCGAGGACGGGCCGAAGGGCATCTCGACCGTGATCGTCGAGGACGGCACGCCGGGCCTGTCCTTCGGCGCTCTGGAACAGAAGATGGGCTGGAAGGCACAACCGACCGCGCAGGTGCAGTTCGACGACTGCGTGATCCCGGCCGATAACCTCCTCGGCGAGGTGGGCAAGGGCTTTTCCTACGCGATGGCGGGGCTGGACGGCGGGCGGCTCAACATCGCGGCCTCCGCCCTCGGCGGCGCGCAGGCGGCGATGGACGCGACCGTCGCCTATATGGGCGAGCGCAAGGCCTTCGGGCGCACGCTCGACCAGTTCCAGGCGCTGCAGTTCCGGCTCGCCGAACTGGAGGTCAAGCTGCAGTCGGCACGGACCTTCCTGCGCCAGGCGGCGTGGAAGCTCGACAACAAGACCCCGGACGCCTCGAAGTTCTGCGCGATGGCGAAGCTGCTCGTGACCGACAACGCCTTCGAGGTCGCCAACCAGTGCCTGCAGCTTCACGGCGGCTACGGCTATCTCGCCGATTACGGCATCGAGAAGATCGTCCGCGATCTCCGCGTGCACCAGATCCTCGAGGGCACGAACGAGATCATGCGGCTGATCACCGCCCGCGCGCTTCTCGCGGAACGCGGCTGATGACCGAGATCCGGATCGGCAAGGAGGGCCGCGCCGGGCGGATCACGCTCGACCGGCCGAAGGCGCTCAATGCGCTGACCTACGGGATGTGCCTCGAGATCGACGCCGCACTGAAAGCGTGGGCCGGCGATCCGGACGTGGCGCTGGTGCTGATCGACGCGGAGGGCGAGCGCGCCTTCTGCGCCGGCGGCGACATCGCCGAGATGTACGCGACCGGCACCCGCGGCGACTGGTCCTACGGCCGCAAGTTCTGGTCCGACGAATACCGCATGAACGCGCGGATCGACGCATTCGCGAAACCGGTGGTGAGCTTCCTGCAGGGTTTCACGATGGGCGGCGGCGTCGGCGTCGGCTGCCACGGCAGCCACCGGATCGTCGGCGAGACGAGTCAGATCGCGATGCCAGAATGCGGGATCGGGCTGGTGCCCGATGTCGGCGGCTCCTACCTTTTGGCGCAGGCGCCGGGGCGCCTCGGCGAGTATCTCGGCACGACTGGCGCCCGGATGGGCCCGGCGGACGCGATCCTCGCCGGTTTCGCCGACCGCTTTGTGCCCGAAGCCGACTGGCCCGCGCTCAAGGCCGAGTTGATCGAGAGCGGCGCTGCGGGCCGGATCGACGCGCGAACCTCAACGCCGCCGGCGGGACGGTTCGCCGCGCTGCAAGCCGAGATCGACGCGCTCTTCGCGGGCGAGACGGCGGGCGACATCGCCCGCGCGCTGAAGGCCGCCGAAGGCGAGGTCGCAACCGAGGCGCGCAAGGCCTTTAGCCGCGCCGCGCCGCTGTCGGTCGCCTGCACGGTCGAGATCCTGCATCGCCTCCGCGCAGCGCCCTCGATGCGCGCCGCGCTGGAACTGGAATATCGCTTCACCTACCGTTCGATGGAGCACGCGGATTTCCTTGAAGGCATCCGCGCGGCGATCATCGACAAGGACCGCAACCCGCGCTGGCGCCACGAGAGCACCGAAGCCGTGCCGCCGTCCGAGGTGGCGAAGATGCTGATGCCGCTCGGGGATGACGCCCTGACATTCGAGGAGGAACGGACATGAAGATCGGATTCATCGGGCTTGGCAACATGGGCGGGCCGATGGCAGCCAACCTGGTCAAGGCGGGGCATGACGTCACCGGCTTCGACGTGGCCGGCGTGACGGTCGAGGGCGCGCGCGCGGCGGGCACGGCGGCCGAGGCCGCCGCGGGTGCCGACGTCGTCATCACCATGCTGCCGAACGGCGCGATCCTGCGCGCGGTCGCGACCGAGGTGATCCCGGCGATGAAGAAGGGCGCCGTCTTCTGCGACTGCTCGACCGTCGACGTCGCGAGCGCCCGCGCGGTCGCTGCCGATGCCGAGAAGGCAGGACTTCTCGCTGTCGACGCGCCGGTCTCGGGCGGGGTCACGGGGGCGGCCGCGGGCACGCTGACCTTCATGGCCGGCGGCTCCGAAGCGGCCTTCGCAGTCGTGCAGCCGCTCTTCGACATCATGGGCCAGAAGGCGGTGCATTGCGGTGCCTCTGGCGCCGGTCAGGCGGCGAAGATCTGCAACAACATGATCCTCGGCGTCACCATGATCGCCACCTGCGAGGCCTTTGCGCTGGCCGACAAGCTCGGCCTCGACCGGCAGAAGATGTTCGACGTGGTCTCCACCTCCTCGGGTTACAGCTGGACGATGAACGCCTATTGCCCGGCGCCGGGCGTCGGGCCGAAATCGCCCGCCGACAATGCCTACAAGCCCGGCTTCGCGGCCGAGCTGATGCTGAAGGACCTGCGCCTCAGCCAGCAGGCCGCCGAGGCTGCCGATGCCGACACGCCGATGGGCGAGCTGGCCGCGCGGCTCTACGAGACCTTCGTGGAAAGCGAGGACGGCAAGGGCATGGATTTCTCGGCGATGCTGCCGCGGTTCGAAAAACGCCATCGCGGCTGATTTCCGCCGATGCTACAGAGCGGGGGAACACTTCGCCCGCGCCAGCGATTAGGTTTCACTGGCCAAGGAGATACCGCATGACCCGCAGAACCGTCCGACTCGTCCTTTCCGCGCTCGCGCTCGCCGCGCTGAGCGCGGCCCCCGTCCATGCCGGCGGCAAGAACTGCCCGCCGGGGCTCGCCAAGAAGGCCGTGCCGTGCGTGCCGCCCGGGCAAGCGAAGAAGGGCGTGCGCTACCCCGATCGCGGCGACTATGTGACCCACTACCACTATCACCGGATCCGCTACCCGGATCGCTACGAGCTGCCGCCGCTCCGGCCCGGCGAACGGTATTACATCGTCGACAACCGCATCTACCGCGTGGACGAGGCGACATACGAGATCCTCGACTTCATCCGCGCGACCTCGGCGCTGCTCGACTGACGATGCCTCCCCGTCCCCCGAGCGAGCCGGCTCGGCCATGACCGTCTGGACCTCGGAGGCAACGGGGCTGGGCGCGCTGGACGCCGCCGCGTGCCGCCAGATCGAGACGCTTGTTCCGGTCGAACTTGCGCGCGGCACGCCGGTCTTCCATCCGGGCGACACGGTGAAGGGCTTCGTCGTCGTGCTCAAGGGCCGGATCGAGGTGTTCCTAACCGGCCCCTCGGGGCGCGACATCCTGCTCTACGCCGTCGAGCCCGGCGGCTCCTGCGTGCAGACGACGCTCGGCCTTCTCGGCGGCGACGATTACTCGGGCGAGGCCGTCGCCGCGGCCGACTGTCGGCTGGTCCTGATCCCGCGCGGCCTGTTTCTGACCCTGATGGACAGCTCCGCCACCTTCCGCGCCTATGTCTTCTCGGCCTTTGCCGCGCGGATGCAGGGCATGATGCATGTCCTCGAACGTGTCGCCTTCCAGCGCGTCGAAAGCCGGCTCGCCCAGGCGCTGCTCGACCGCGCCACGGACGGCGTGGTCCATGCGACCCATCAGGAACTCGCCACCGCCATCGGATCGGCCCGCGAGGTCGTCTCGCGGCGCCTCGACGCGCTCCAGCGGTCGGGCTGGGTCGCGACCGAACGCGGCGCCGTGCGCCTCACGGATGCCCCCGCCCTGCGGCGCCTCGCCGCAGCGGCGGAGTAGCGTGACGAGGTCACAGACCCGCCGTGCCGCCCCTGTCATCCTGCCCCCCGTAACGGCCGGGCACCCGCCCGGCACGGGAAACAGGAGACTGACCATGTTCAAGACCAATGTCGGCGGCGCGGACCGCGTGATCCGCATCCTTCTCGGGATCGTCCTTCTGGGGGCGTTCTTCGCGATGCCCGATCTCGGCTACCGCTGGGCCCTCGCCCTCGTCGGCGCGATCGCACTTCTCACCGGCGCCCTTTCGACCTGCCCGCTCTACACGCTGCTCGGCCTCTCGACCTGCCCGATGAAGAAGAGCTGATCAGCCGTCCCACTTCACCCGCATCCGGCGCGAGAACTCCGTGCCGTCCGCGAGTGCCGGGCCGAGCCGGCCGAGCGAGGCGCGTGCCGCGACCTCCTCGGCCGTGAGGTCGGGACGCAGTACCCCGATGTCGCGCAGATAACCCGGCAACCGCCCCGACAGTATGACGCGGGGATCGAACACCACGCGGTCGGAAAGCTGGGCCGCAAGATGGTAGGGAACCGTCGTGCAATTGCTCGTCAGCGTGTTGTACCAGCGCGGCGCCCGGTCGAGATCGTTGCCAAGCTCAAGGAAGGACAGGAACAGCCGCTCGCGCTGTCCGGCCTCCATCGTGATCGGATAGAGCGAGACCTGCTCGCCCCGCAGGTCGGTACGCAGCCGCACGATGTCCCGCTCGTCGGCCGCGATCAGCACCAGTTCGAACTTTCGGAAGAACCCGCCGAGGGAGGAGAACTCCTCGTCCCGCTCCTTGCGGATCTCGCTCGAAAAGACGACATGCTGGCCGTCGTCGAAGCCGAAGCTCACCAGCGTATGCGCGATGTCGGGGCTGTCCCAGACCGACAGGATGATGTCGACCGAGGTGATGGCGCCCGGATCCACGACCCGCCTCTCCCAGCGTTCGTCCGCCTCGGTCTCCGACGTCCAGCCGAAGTTCCGCACGTTGTTAAGCGTGACTTTGTCCGGCCCGATCTCGGCGGTGACGCCGTGGGCGACCTCGGGCTTCCAGTCGCGGTCGGCGCGCGGCACGAGCGTGCTCCACCAGAGGCCAGCCCCCACAAGAACCAGCCCCATCGCGATCCAGACCCGCCGCCAGTGGCGGCGCCAGAGAAGCACGAGGAGCCCTAGCAGAAGCGCCACGATCACCGCGAAGAAGACCTGCCACCACGGAGCGCCAAGCTGGAAATATCCCAGGAGCGCGGTCCAGCCGATGAGGCCGGCCGCCAGGACGACCTGAAGCGCGCGGCCCGCGATAACGGCGATCGGTACGATCATGCGACCCCTTCCCTCTGCGTCCGGGCCATTCCTGCGCAAAATCCACCTGCCTGCAAGACGCATCCTCCCTTTCGCGACGTCCGGGCTCCGATACAGGCGGGGTCCATGCTACGATGGCGCATTGTTGAAAGTGATTCCCGGAGGTTCCCTATGCGGAGATCCGTTCATTTCCTGACCCTCGCCGCCCTCACATCGATCGCGTCCACGGGCGCCGCCGCGGCGCAGACCTGTCTCAGCCAGACGGCCTCGGCGAAGTGCCTCGTCATCCCCGCCGAGCAGCGCTCGCAGCCGGAATACGCCGTCGGGGACGCGTTCCCGATCTACAATTACAGCATGCTGCTCGACATAGACCGCTACGGCCTGCCGCCCGTGGACGGGGCCTGGCGCTACTACAAGGCGGACTACGTCGTCTACCGCGTCGACGCGAACGACCACCAGGTGCTGGAGGTCATCCACAACTTCCGCCGGCGCTGATCGCTATTCGGCAGCGACCCGGCGCGGCTTCAGCATCGGCGCGAGGTAGCGGCCGGTATGGCTGCGCTCTTCGGCCGCCACTTCCTCGGGCGTGCCCGAGGCCACGATCCGCCCGCCGCCATCGCCGCCCTCGGGGCCGATATCGATGATCCAGTCGGCGGTCTTGATCACGTCGAGATTGTGCTCGATCACGACCACCGTGTTGCCCTGCTCCACGAGCTCGTGCAGCACTTCGAGAAGCTTCCGCACATCCTCGAAATGCAGCCCCGTTGTCGGCTCGTCGAGGATGTAAAGCGTGCGGCCCGTCGAGCGTTTCGACAGCTCTTTCGACAGTTTCACCCGCTGCGCCTCGCCGCCCGACAAGGTCGTCGCCTGCTGGCCGACCTTGATGTAGCCGAGGCCGACCTTGACCAGCGCATCCATCTTCTCGCGGATCGCCGGCACCGCCTGGAAGAAGCTCTGGGCATCCTCCACCGTCATCTCAAGAACGTCGGCGATACTCTTGCCCTTGAAGAGAATTTCCAGCGTCTCGCGGTTGTAGCGATGGCCCTTGCAGGTCTCGCAGGTGACATAGACGTCGGGCAGGAAGTGCATCTCGATCTTGATCACGCCGTCGCCCTGGCAGGCCTCGCAGCGCCCGCCCTTGACGTTAAAAGAGAACCGCCCCGGCGCATAGCCGCGCGCCTTCGCTTCCGGCAGCCCCGCGAACCAGTCGCGGATCGGCGTGAAGGCCCCGGTATAGGTCGCGGGGTTCGAGCGCGGCGTGCGCCCGATCGGGCGCTGGTCGATGTCGATCACCTTGTCGAGATGCTCGAAACCCTTGATCGTCTCGCAGGGCGCGGGCGTCTCGCGCGCGCCGTTGAGCCTGAGCGCGGCATTCTTGTAGAGGGTCTCCACCGTCAGCGTCGACTTGCCGCCACCGGAAACGCCGGTGACGCAGACGAACTTGCCCAGAGGAAACTCGGCCGTCATCTCCTTGAGATTGTTGCCGGTCGCCTTGACCACGGTCAGCTTCTTGCCGTTGCCCTCGCGACGATGCTTCGGCACCGCGATCTCGCGGTTCCCGGACAGGTACTGCCCGGTCAGCGAGGCCGGATCGGCCGCGATCTCCTCCGGCGTGCCTCGCGCCACGACCTGGCCGCCGTGGACCCCGGCACCGGGGCCGATGTCGAAGACATAATCGGCCTCGCGGATCGCCTCCTCGTCATGCTCGACGACAAGGACCGTGTTGCCCTGATCGCGCAGGTTCTTCAGCGTCCCGATCAGCCGGTCGTTGTCGCGCTGATGGAGCCCGATCGACGGCTCGTCGAGAACATAAAGAACGCCCGTCAGGCCCGAGCCGATCTGGGAGGCCAGCCGGATCCGCTGGCTTTCCCCGCCCGAAAGGGTCCCGGCATTGCGCGAAAGCGTCAGGTATTCGAGCCCGACATTGTTCAGGAATCCAAGGCGCTCACGGATCTCCTTAAGGATCAGCTTTGCGATCTCGTTCCTCTGCTTGGTCAGTTTCGCGGGCACCGTGTCGATCCATGCATAGGCCTCCTTGATCGACATCTGCACCACTTCGCCCACATGCAGGCCGGCGATCTTCACCGCCAGCGCCTCGGGTCTGAGGCGGTGGCCGCCACAGGCACCGCAGGGGCGGTTGTTCTGGTATCGTTCAAATTCCTCCCGGACCCAGGCGCTGTCGGTCTCGCGGTAGCGGCGCTCCATGTTGGGGATCACGCCCTCGAAGGTGCGGCTGACCTCGTAGACACGGCCGCCCTCGTCGAAGCGGAACTTGATCTCCTCGTCGCCCGAGCCGCGGAGAAAGAGGCTCTGCACCTTCTCGGGCAGGTCCTTCCAAGGCTTGCGCGCATCGAAGCCGAAATGCTTGGCAAGCGAGTCGATGGTCTGGATGAAATAGGGCGACTTGCCCTTGTTCCAGGGCGCAAGCGCGCCGTCCTTGAGCTTTAGCGTCACGTCCGGAACGACAAGCCGTTCGTCGAAAAAGAGCTCCACCCCGAGCCCGTCGCAGGACGGACAGGCACCGAAGGGCGCGTTGAACGAGAAGAGCCGCGGCTCGATCTCGGGGATGGTGAAGCCGGAGACCGGGCAGGCGAAGTTCTCGGAGAAGGTGATGCGCTCAGGTTCGCCCTCCGCCGGCGCGGTCTCGAGGATCGCGATGCCGGAGGCGAGGTTCAGCGCGGTGCGGAAACTGTCGGCGAGCCGGGTCTCCAGCCCCTCGCGCACCACGATGCGGTCGACCACGACGTCGATGTCGTGGCGATATTTCTTGTCGAGCGTCGGCGGCTCCTCCAGCTCGTAGAACTGGCCGTCGACCTTCACCCGCTGGAAACCCTGCTTGCGAAGCTCCAGGAACTCCTTCTTGTATTCGCCCTTCCGGTCGCGGACGATCGGCGCCATCAGGTAGCCGCGCGTCCCCTCGCCCATCGCCATCACCGCGTCGACCATGTCCTGCACCTGCTGCGCCTCGATCGGCTTGCCGGTGGCGGGGCTGTAGGGCGTGCCGACCCGCGCGAAGAGAAGACGCAGGTAGTCGTAGATCTCGGTCACCGTTCCGACAGTCGAGCGCGGGTTCTTCGAGGTCGTCTTCTGCTCGATGGAGATCGCCGGGCTGAGGCCTGAGATGTGATCGACGTCGGGCTTGCCCATCATGTCGAGGAATTGGCGGGCATAGGCCGAGAGGCTCTCGACATAGCGCCGCTGGCCCTCGGCATAGATCGTGTCGAAGGCCAGCGAGGACTTGCCCGAGCCCGACAGCCCGGTGATCACCGTCAACTGGTCGCGCGGAATATCCACGTCGATGGACTTCAGATTGTGCTCGCGCGCGCCGCGCACCTCGATGAATTTCTGCTCGGCCATGCTGCCCCCGGGGATCAGGCGTTAACAAATAGTGCATGTCGCGCGAGTCTCCAACCGGAAAGTGAGAACATAACAAGAACTGCGCCATTGCATGCTGACAGTATGGCTCAGGCGGAGTGCACGAAATGCGGCCACACCACATCAAATTCATCTTTTTGAATTTATTTTCCACCCGAGTCTTGATATGGAGGACCGACACGCCAGATCAGACGGCGAGATCACCTCAGCGAAAGGCCCCGCAATGCTGTCCTTCCTCCGCTCCCTCGCCTCCGGCGCGCCCGGTCTTTCGCCGAAGGACGCCGTCGCCCGCGCCGCGGCGGGAGAGCTGACCGTGATCGACGTGCGCGAGGGTGCCGAGATCGCCGCTTCCGGAAAGGCGGCCGGTGCGCTTCACGTCCCGCTCGCGGTCCTGCGCATGAAATGCGATCCGTCGAGCCCCGAATGCCTGGCGGAACTTTCCTGCGAGCGTCCCGTGGCGCTCTACTGCGCCTCCGGCGCCCGCAGCCAGATGGCGGCGCAGATGCTCGCGCAGCTCGGCTACCGCGAGGTCTACAACCTTGGCGGCTTCGGTGACTGGCGCGCCGCGGGCGGCGCGGTCACCCGCTGAACCGTCACCCGCTCGGCGGTTCGCCGCCGCTGCGGATCGCCCGGCTGGCAATGCCCAGGGTTCCACGCCCCAGGGCCCGCTGCGCACGGTTGATCCCGGCGAGCGGCGAGTCGAGCGGGGAAATCCGCTCGGTCTCGACGATGATCGTCGTGCCGGACCAGACGGAGGGCGATCCCGGCAGGAACACCGTCGCATGATCGCCCTCACGCTCCACCTCGTAGGCCAGCTGACAATGATCATCGAACCGCACCAGAACGGCGCGCAGCAGCCCTTCGCGCTCCTCTGACTCCGCGAGACCGCTGACCTTGGCCTTGACCGCGACATAGCCCGGAATCGTGTCGGTGAGGATCGCATCCACCGCCGAAACGCGCGCCTTCACGATGCGATGGCGCACCGCAAGCCCGGACAGGAAGCAGAAGCCAAGGATCAGGACCGACGCCGCCGCGCTCACCAGGACCGGCCTCGCGGCGTGGGCTTCGGGCAATGCCGCTTCGATCGGCCCAGCCACCTTGAGGGCGACGAGCCATGCCTTTTCGAACACGATCACCAGGAAGCCAATCGGCACGAGGGCCAGAATCCCGCCGACGATCGTCGTCTTGATCATGGTCTCCCCCAGTCCCGGGCACCGACCGCCCGTTCCGCTCTGGCCCTGACAGCAGGGCCGACCGCCGGCGGGTCACATGCGCGACCCCGCCGGCCGTCGCACGCCGTCAGATATGCAGCGCCCGTCCGTAGGCGTCGAGCACCGCCTCGTGCATCATCTCCGAAAGCGTCGGATGCGGGAACACCGTCTCCATCAACTCGCCTTCGGTCGTCTCGAGCGTGCGGCCGACGACGTAGCCCTGAATCAGCTCGGTCACTTCCGCGCCGATCATGTGGGCACCGAGAAGCTCGCCGGTCTTGGCGTCGAAGACGGTCTTGACCAGACCCTCCGCCTCGCCGAGCGCGATCGCCTTGCCGTTGCCGATGAAGGGGAAGCGGCCGACCTTGACCTCGTAACCGGCCTCCTTGGCCTTGGCTTCGGTGAGCCCGACGCTGGCGACCTGCGGATGGCAGTAGGTGCAGCCGGCGATGGTGTTCGGCTTGATCGGATGGGCCTTCTTGCCGGCGATCAGCTCGGCGACCATGACGCCTTCATGGCTGGCCTTGTGGGCGAGCCAGGGCGCGCCGGCGATGTCGCCGATCGCGTAAAGCCCCTCGACCCCGGTGCGGCAGTATTCATCCGTCACGACATGGGTGCGGTCGATCTTCACGCCGAGGCCTTCCAGCCCGAGGTTCTCGACGTTGCCGACGATGCCGACCGCCGAGATGACCGTGTCGAACTCCATCGTCTCGGTCTTGCCGCCGGCCTCGATATGCGCGGTCACCTTGCCCTTGGCGCGGTCGAGCTTCTTGACCGTGGATTTCTCCATGATCTTCATGCCCTGCTTGGTGAAGGACTTCTTGGCGAAGGCCGAGATCTCGGCATCCTCGACCGGCAGCACGCGGTCGAGCACCTCGACCACCGTCGTGTCGGCGCCGAGCGTGTTGAAGAACGACGCGAATTCGATCCCGATCGCGCCCGAGCCGATCACCAGCAGCTTCTTCGGCATCCGCTTCGGCATCAGCGCGTGCTTGTAGGTCCAGACCAGATCGCCATCGGCCTCAAGCCCCGGAAGCTCGCGCGCCCGCGCGCCGGTGGCGACCACGATCGCCTTGGACGCCAGTTCCTCGGTCCCCTTGTCGGTCTTGACCGACACGGTGCCCGTCTTCGGCAGCGTCGCCTCGCCCATGAAGACGGTGATCTTGTTCTTCTTCATCAGGTGGCCGATGCCGCCCGAAAGCTGCTTGGCCACGCCACGCGAGCGTTGCACGACGGCGTCGAGGTCATAGCCGATCCCGTCGGCCTTGAGCCCGAACTCCTTGGCGCGGTGCATCAGGTGAAAGACCTCGGCCGAACGCAAGAGCGCCTTCGTCGGGATGCAGCCCCAGTTGAGACAGATGCCGCCCAGATGCTCGCGCTCCACGATCGCGACGTTGAGCCCGAGCTGGGCACCCCGGATCGCGGCGACATAGCCGCCCGGACCCGCACCGATCACGATCATGTCGAAAGTCTTCGCAGCCATGTCCTACCTCCCTCGGAAAAAGTAGTTTGCCATTAAACTATTTTTTGATTCCGCGCAATGCGCCAGCGGCAGTGACGCCATGCGCCGGGCGCATGGCTTCGCTCAGGCACCGGCGAGCTCGTTCAGGATCGCGCGGTAGCCGCCGTTTTCAAGGAATTCCACCTCTTCGGCGGTGCTCTGCCGACCGAGCGCGGCGTTGCGGTACGGGAAGCGGCCGAAGCGGCGGATGATCTCTCGATGAGTTCTGCCATGCAGCAGAAACTCGTCCCGCGTCTTGTCCAGCCTGCTTTCGAACAGGGCGATGCACCAGTCCTGGTCGGCCAAGTCCTCGGAATGCTCGAACGGCATGTAGAAGAAGACCCGCTCGGGCTCCGGGATTTTCAGGTCGAACCCGCGATCGATGGCGGCGGCGGCGGCGGTGCGGGCCCGCGCGTCGGTCGCGAACGCCTCCGGCCTGCCCCGGAACATGTTGCGCGGAAACTGGTCGGTCAGGATCAGATAGGCCAGCGTGCCGCGCGGTCCGTTGCACCAGAATTCGCGCTGCCCGGCATTGGCCGCCTGCCACTCGGCGCCGAACCGCTTCCGTATCTCCTCGTCGACGTCATCTATGGCTTCGTACCAGCCGTCGACGCCGACCTCGTGCAGCCAGAACTCGACGACGGCTTCAGGTTCCGACATTCCCGTGCCCCCCCGCTTTTTTATGCTCCGGGCTTCAGATTTGCAGGATGTCGGCGGAAAAGCCAGTGCGATGATGGTCAGTCGACCGCGCCGCGGCCCGTCGGAACCTCCTCCGTCGCCTCTGCCCCGGCCGCTCCCGCGGTCGCGTCCTGGGCTTCGGCCTGGACCTCGATCGCGGCCTCGACCGCGACGAGTCCGGCCGTCGGCGCGAGCGGCATGAAGGCGCCGGGATGGTCGGTCGGCGGCGCCGGGCGCCGACTCATCCGCCAGGCGGCATAGAGCGCCATCATCGCGAAGAGCACCGCGATGAAGAGGAAGAAGCCCGCAGGGCCGATCTCGGCCATGATCCAGCCGGTGAGGATCGGACCGCCGATCGCGCCGACGCCGTTGATGAAGATCAACCCCGCCGAGGCGGCGGCCATGTCGGAGCCTTCGAGGAAGTCGTTGGTATAGGCGACGAGCAGAGAATAGAGCGGGTTCGACACCCCGCCCATCAGCGCGCCGACGGCGACCAGCATGACGAAGCTCGGCTCCATGACGACCGGCACGACGGTCGACCCCGCGCCAAGTACCGACAGCGCGAGCACCAGCTTGCGCCGGTCCATCCGGTCCGAGAGCCAGCCGATCGGGTATTGCAGCACCAGACCGCCGACATAGATCGAGGCGACGAAGATCGACAGGTCGCGCACCGACAGCCCCACCGCCGAGCCCCAGACCGAGGCCATGCCGAACTGCGCCGAGAAGATGCCGCCGAGAAGGAAGATGCCGACACAGCCGAGGGGCGAGATCTGGTAGAGGCGGATGAAGCTCAGCGGCTTCGTGAGCTCGAAGGCCGGCGCCTGGCTCGCGGTGAGCAGGATCGGCGTGAAGGCAATCGAGACCAGCACCGAGGGGATCACGAACAGCAGGTAGCCCGACGGATCGCCGACGTTTAGCAGACCCTGCGCCGAGATGATGCCGAGCATCTGCATGATCATGTACATCGACAGCGCCTGGCCCCGGGTCTCGTTCGTGGAGGCGTTGTTGAGCCAGCTCTCCGCGGTGATGTAGACGCCCGAGAACGAGAACCCGATCACCACCCGCATCAGCGACCAGGCCATCCAGTCGGGTGCCGCCGCATAGGCCACCAGAACCGCCGAGATCATCGATCCCAGGGCGGCGAAGACCCGCACATGGCCGACGCGCCGGATCATGTTCGGCGTCATCTGAGAGCCGAACAGGAAGCCGAGGAAATAGGCCGACATGACGAAGGACATCTGCGTCGTCGAGAAGCCCTCGATCGCGCCGCGGATGCCGAGAAGCGTGCCCTGCACGCCGTTGCCGATCATCAGCAGCATCATGCCCAGAAGCAGGGCCCAGGAGTTGCGAAGTACGGTCAGCATCGGAATGTCTTTCGGATCAAGAGGCAGGAAGTGTGCAGGATCGGCGCGGGCTTTCAGGCCCTGTCGCGACCGGGCGTGACTGGATTGCGCCGTTCGGGCAGGAGAAGCGAGGCATCGCCATAGGAGAAGAACCGGTAGCCTGCCGCGACCGCGTGGTCATAGACGCGGCGCATCCGCTCCACGCCCATCAACGCCGAGACCAACATCAGGAGCGTCGATTTCGGCAGGTGGAAGTTGGTCATCAGCCCGTCGGTCACGCGGAACGCATAGCCGGGATAGATGAAGATGTCGGTCGGCCCGCGCCAGGGACGGACCTGGCCATCGGTGCCGGCCGCGCTCTCGATCAGCCGGAGCGCGGTGGTGCCGACCGGGATCACCCGGCCGCCGGCGGCGCGGGTCGCGTTGATCTCGTCCGCCGCCTCGTCGGTCACCTCGCCCCATTCGGCATGCATCTTGTGGGTGGAGACATCCTCGACCTTCACCGGCAGGAAGGTGCCGGCGCCGACATGGAGCGTGACATGGGTGAAGCTGACGCCCTTCGCGGCGAGGCGCGCGAGCAGCTCGTCGTCGAAATGCAAGGATGCCGTCGGCGCCGCGACCGCGCCCGCGCGGCGGGCAAAGACGGTCTGGTAGTCCTGCCGGTCCTGGTCGTCGGGCGACCGCATCGCCGCGATATAGGGCGGCAGCGGCATGTCGCCAGCCTCGGCAAGCGCCGCGTCGAACTCTTCGTCCGACAGGTTGAAGTCAAGCTCCGCCTGCCCCTCGGCGATCCGCGTCACCGCGGCCGACAGCCGGTCCGAAAAGCGGATCTTCTCGCCCTCCTTGAGCTTTCTCAAGGGCTTGACAAGCGTGGCCCAGGTCCCGTCGGGGCGCGGCTCCAGAAGCGTCACCTCGATCCGTGCGACCGCCTCGCCCTGCCCGGTCGTCCGCACCCGCGTTCCGGCGAGCCGCGCCGGCAGTACCTTGGTGTCGTTCAGAACCAGCCGGTCGCCGGGGCCGAGCAGATCGACAAGGTCGCCGACATGGAGGTCCCGAATCTCGCCGCCCTCGACGAGGCAGAGCCGCGCCGCCGAACGCGGCCGCACCGGCCGGGTGGCGATCAGCGTGTCAGGCAGTTCGAAGTCGAAATCGGAGAGTTTCATGGGCTGGGTTTCGGCGGGCTGGAGCGGAAGATCTCGCGGAACATGCCGGGAGTGAGGATCGAGAGCGGGTTGACACTGACGCGGGGCGCATCCGCGTTGCCCGCAAGGCGGTAGTTGAAACCGAAGAGCCCCTCGCCCTGGCGCGAGAAGATCTGGCCGATCCCGTTGAGCATATAGATCGGCGAGACGGTGCCCTGCAAGTCCATGCGCTTGGCCGCCGTCTCGTAGCGGCCCGAGGCCGAGATGCCGAGCGAGGGACCGGTGGCGGCACCGCTGCGGATGTCGACCGCGTCGGGCGTCAGGTGGAACTCGCCCGCGACGTTGGAAAAGAGAATGCCGGGGCCGGAGAGCTGGGTGAGCAGCCCTACGACGGAAACTGCGTCGAGAAGTGCCGCAAGAACCGGCGCATCGACGACGCGGATATTGGCGATCCGCACGGCGCCGTCATAGGCACCCGACGTGCCGACCGGCCGCAGGCTGAGGTCGAGCCGTCCGCCCACCGCGCGGGTGAAGATCCCCGCGGCGCGCAGCGTCGTGCCGGCGTCGTTGCTCTGGATCCGGAAACCGCTCCGGGCGCCGGACGGCTCGGCCGTTCCCGAGATCAGCGCCTCGCCGTTGACCCGCCCGATGAAGTCGCCCGCCAGCCCCGCCTCGGTCGTGAAGTTGCCACGGAAATCGGTCACGGCGATGCCGTCCGATATCTGCAGCCGGTCGAGCGCCACAGAGAGCGGCGCGCCGCTCTGGCCGCGGTCCGCGCTGCCGAATCGTGCCTTGCGCATGTCGAGCCGGCCGGACTGGACGACGATACCCACCGGCGCGCCGCGGCCCCGGCCGCGCAGTTCGAGGCGGCCGTCGAACCAGTCGTCGAGCCGCGCCGTTCCGAGGCGCACCGCGTCAAGCCCGCCATCCGGTTTCAGCGCGATGTTTCCGGCGACCGACAGCCCCGCTGCCTCGACCTCCATCCGGTCGACCTCCACCGGCTTGCCGAGCCGGCCGCGCAGCATCAGCCGGCCGCTGCGCTCGGCGGCCTTGCTCCAGCCGATCGCGGGAATCCCGAGTGTGAGGCCCGCGAGGTCCGAAACGAATTCGAACGCCGGCGGCTTGCCGCGTTCGAGGTCGATCGACATCTGCCCGATGCCGGTGCCGCGCACCGATCCCGGCGGCAGCGCGATCGCGAATGCGTCGAGCGCGCGGGGCGACAGCTCGACCGTGCCCTCGACCCGGCTCTTGCCGCGATGCTCGGGCCCGAAATCCTGCCTCCAGGTCATTTCCACCGGCACGCCCGAGAACGTGGCCGGGCCGGAAATCGCCATCCCCTCTCGAGAGGCCGTGAGATCAAGCGTGCCGGCCATCAGCACCCGCCCCGGCGCGAGCCGGTCGGAGCGCACGTTGGAAAGCTTGCCCGTAACCTTGTAATCGACGTCCTTGGGCTTGATCTTGCGCATCAGGACGAGGTCGAGAATGGTCTCGATCCGGGCTCGCCCCTCGGCCAGATCGACCGGCCGGCCGGCCTTGGTCAGGAACTGAAAGGGCGGCCGGTCCAGAAGCGACAACGCCGCGGTGATCGTGCTTTCGGTCTTCAGCGTGATCCGCGACGGTGCGGGCTTGATCCTGAGATCGGGGATCTCCATCACCGAACCCGCGACATCAATATCGCCTCCCGCCGGCGCCACGACGTGGCCGCGATCGACGACGAGCGTGTATCTGTAGTCGGTGATCGACGCATGGCCCGCGCCGTTCCGGATCGGCGGCAGGGTCTTGAGAATCCGCACCTCGGTATCGCTGTATTCCCATCCGAGCGCAAAATGCGGGTCTTCACCGGGCCGCAGGCGGAAAGCCGATTTCACGTTCGACAGCACGCTGGTCGCGACGTTCTCCTTGAGCCAGGCGCGGGTCTTGGGCACCGCCGCGACCGGCCAGAGCGCCATCAGCCGCTTGCTCTCGATCTCGTTCACAGCGACATCGACACCGACCGCCCAGCCCTCGGGCTCGGCAGCGGCCCGGCCTCGGGCGCTGATCCGACCGCCCTCGTCCACCAGCACGAGCTGGCCGAGATCGAAGGTGAACGGGTCGAGGCGGAGCCGGAAATCCATCGCGCCTTGCGAGATCGTGACCGGATCGTCAAAGACGCCCTCGGGATCGGCCTTGAGCTCGCTGATCGCGACCTGTCCGATCAATGTCTGCGGCAGCCCGGCCTCCAGGTCCTTGAGCCAGGCCTTGACGGACGCGCGGACCCGCAGGGCAGGTCCGTCGACCTCGAGGTCGGTAAAGGTCAGTGCCGCGCGTTCGGGATCGTAGGCCATGTCGAGCCGGACCCGGTCGAAGCGGACCGGCTTGGTGTCGGCGGTGGGCCTGAGCGCCCCGGCGCCGATCTCCAGCGTCGACGTGAGCAGGCCGACCCTGCCTTCGGCATCGACCTCGGAGCGGATCGCGCCCGAGATCGGCGCGTCGAGCGCACCGAGCCAGGCCAGCGCCGGCGATTGCGCGGCGAGGTCGCGCGCCGAGACATCGGTGATCTCGGCGGTAAGGTTGGCCGCGGGCGAGTGCTTGTCGGATGTGAAGCCGAGCTTGGCCAGCGCCGGCGGACCGCTGCCCTCGGCCAGCGCGATCGACAGATCGATCGCTATCCGCTTGGCATCCTGCTCGAAGGCGAGAAAACCATCGCTCGCGCGCCAGACCCGGCCGACCCGAAGATCCTCGAACTCGACCTCCATCCCGTCGACCGTGACCGTCTCGATATCCTTCAGGACCGGTAACGAAAAAAGCTGGTCGATCCCGTCGAGCAGCGCCTCCGGCTTTAGCGCCGCGCCTCCGGCGGCCGCCCCGGCGCCGACATCGACGTCGAGGCTGCCATCCACGAGCCGGCGCAAGGCGATCCGGGTGCCACCGAGTTCAAGCGCGCGCGGCTCGATCCGCCCGCTCAGCATCGGCTTTGCCCAGAGCGTCGTCGTCACTTCCGGCAGAACCGCGATCCGGTCTCCGCGCGGCGAGAAAAGTTCGACACCGCCGAGCCGCACATGCGGCGTGAAGTCCTCGTCGACCAGAAGGTCGACATCGAGGATCCGGGCCGAGACCCGGCCCGCCAGGACCCGGTTCGCCCGCGCCTCGATCCGCTCGACCGCCCAGGCTGGCGCCGGGACGACCCGCCCCGTCAGCGCAAGCACCGCGACCGACAGGAGCACCGCCACCAGGGCGAGGCTGAGAATCAGCCATGCGCCCAGGCGGCGGCGCCTCGGCGTCTTGACGGTGGTGCCCACGCTGTTGCCCTGCTCGTCCATCCTGCCGCCGTTTCCCGGTGCCCGCCCGATCGGGCGGCCCGCTTCCGGGGCTCCCTTTATCTTTCACGAAAGCGAAGTAAAACAGAAGCCCGAACGTACCGGCAAAGGATAGCACGCCCATGCTCGCGCCCTCAGACCAGGCCCCGGATTTCACCCTGCCCCGCACCGGCGGCGGCACGGTCACACTTTCGGGCATCGCGCCGAGAAAGACCGTGCTCTACTTCTACCCCAAGGACGACACTCCGGGCTGCACGACCGAGGCGCTCGATTTCACCCGCCTAGCCGACGAGTTCGATGCCGCCGGTGCGGTCGTCATCGGCATATCCAAGGACAGCGTGAAGAAGCACGAAAGGTTCTGCGCCAAGCACGGGCTCGGCGTGATCCTCGCCTCGGACGAGGCGGGCGACACCTGCGAAAGCTACGGCGTCTGGGTCGAGAAGGCGATGTACGGCCGCAAGTACATGGGGATCGAGCGCGCGACGTTTCTCATCGACGGGACCGGACGCATTGCCCGGATCTGGCGCAAGGTGAAGGTCGACGGCCACGCGGCCGAGGTTCTCGACGCGGCGCGCGCGCTGTGACGCTAGCGCTGGCCGAGATGGCGGTGGAGGTGCTGACCACCGCGGACGGGCGCGCCAAGACCGCGCTCTCGCACGCCCATGCCGCGCGCTGGCGCGAGGCCCGCGCGGCCGGCAGCCCGCTCGCCGTGGGCCGGGCCGAACCGCCGATGCGCCCGGCGCGGCCCGACAAGCCTGAGCTCCTGCCGCCGCGCGAGGTGCCGCGCCGCCGCACCGGAACCGCACAGGGCCGGATCGCGCTCCTGCACGCGCTGGCGCATATCGAACTCAACGCCGTGGACCTGCACTGGGACATCATCGCCCGCTTTACGCATGTGCCTATGCCGATTGGCTTTTACGACGACTGGGTGAAGTCTGCCGACGAGGAGTCCAAGCATTTCAACCTCCTCTGCGACTGCCTCGAAAGCTGGGGCAGTCACTACGGCGCGCTTCCCGCCCATGCCTTCATGTGGCGCGCGGCGGAAGACACGGCGGAGGACCTTCTGGGCCGGCTCGCGGTGGTGCCGATGGTCCTTGAGGCGCGCGGGCTCGACGTGACGCCGGGCATGATCGAGATCTTCGGGCGCGCGGGCGAGACTGCCGCGACCGAGGCCCTGCGCGTGATCTATGCCGAGGAGGTCGGCCATGTCGCCTATGGCGTGAAATGGTTCAACTGGCTCTGTGGCCGCGACGGGCTCGATCCCAAGGAGGTCTTCCACGGCCTCGTGCGCAGGTACTTCCACGGCGCGCTGAAGCCGCCCTTCAACGAGGAAAAGCGGGCCGAGGCGGGACTGCCGCCCGACTTCTACTGGCCGCTCGCCGATGAGGTCAAAGACGCGCCGGGCACCGCCGGATTTCGCTGATATCGCGCGGCGATATCGGCGATTTCTTGCCGATTCCGGCGGGTTCCGGCCGATGCCCGCCCGCACAGGGCCAAAGAAGTTGCGGCACGGCTACCCGATTGGTAAGGCCCTGCCCAAGCGCCATTAGGGGATGGGGCACGCTCTCTGGATGAGCCAATCAACGGGGACAGGATTGCCAGCACGTCTACTCGGCCGCATGCACGCGGCAATTGAACGCCGCCTGCCGGAACAGCGCCTGTTCCTGCGTTCCGATACCGAAACCCGCTTCATTCGCCTGAAACCGGTCACCCAGGCGGTGGCTCTGTCCGGCATGGCGCTGATTCTCGCCTGGTCGATCGTCGCGACCGCCGTCCTCTTGATGGATTCGATCGGTTCGGGCAGCGCCCGCGAACAGTCGCGCCGCGAGCAGGCCAACTACGAGACCCGGCTCGACGCGCTCTCGACCGAACGCGACAAGCGCGCCGAGGAAGCCGCCGCCGCGCAGGAGCGTTTCGCGGTGGCCCTTGGCCAGGTTTCCGCGATGCAGTCCGCCCTTCTCGCCTCCGAGGAGCGCCGCAAGGAGCTTGAAACCGGCATCGGCGTGATCCAGGCCACGCTGCGCCGCACCATGACCGAGCGTGACGCGGCGCGCGGCAAGATCACGGAACTGGCCGCGGCCGCTTCGGAAGGCCCTGCCCTCGCGCCCGCCGGTGGCCTGCGCGGCGAGGACGTGACCGAGACGCTCGATTTCGTCACCGCCGCTCTCGACCGCACCGCGACCGAGCGCGACGAGATGGCCCAGAAAGCCCTCGACGCGAAGGACGAGGCCGACGAGATCGCCTTCGAGCTGAAACTGCTCGAGCAGCGCAACAACGAGATCTTCGCCCAGCTTGAAGAGGCGGTGACCGTCTCGATGGAGCCGCTGGACAAGATGTTCTCCTCTGCCGGGCTCGATCCGGAGGAGCTGATCGAAAAGGTCCGTCGCGGCTATTCCGGCCTCGGCGGTCCGCTCGGGCCGCTCGCCCCGGCGGCGATACCGGGCGGCGACGCCGATGCCGCGCGTGCGGCAAAGATCCTCGAAGGGCTCGACCGGATGAACCTCTACCGGATCGCGGTGGAAAAGGCGCCTTTCGCGACGCCGCTCAAGACCTCCTATCGCTACACATCGGGCTTTGGCCGCCGCTGGGGGCGGATGCACGAGGGCACCGATCTCGCAGGCGCGCACGGCTCGCCGATCCTCGCCACCGCCGACGGCACCGTGATCCATGCCGGCTGGGAATCCGGCTACGGCAACCTCGTCAAGATCCGCCACGAATTCGGTATCGAAACCCGCTACGGCCATATGTCGAAAGTCCGCGTGAACGTGGGGCAAAAGGTCTCGCGCGGGGACAGGATCGGTGATATGGGGAATACCGGCCGCTCAACCGGGACGCATCTGCACTATGAAGTGCGCGTGAACGGGAAGGCGATCAATCCGATGACGTATATCAAGGCAGCAAACAATGTTTTCTAAAAGCAGGATCAACGAGCCCGGACCGAAAGCGGGCACCGAGACCGAACAGCCCAAGGCCCCCGAGCCCGCAGCGACCAAGCCTGCCTTCGACTATTCGGCGAGCACGCCCAAGGCGAAGCCGCCGGCATCGGTCCTGTCCTCGGACCTCACGATCACCGGCAACATCAAGACCACCGGCGACATCCAGGTCGAAGGCGTGGTCGATGGCGACATCCGTGCCCATCTCCTGACCGTCGGCGAAAGCGCCACGATCAAGGGCGAGATCGTCGCCGACGACATCGTGGTGAACGGTCGCGTGATCGGCCGGGTTCGCGGGCTGAAGGTGCGGCTCACCTCCACCGCACGGGTCGAGGGCGACATCATCCACAAGACGATCGCGATCGAGTCGGGCGCTCATTTCGAAGGCTCGGTCCAGCGCCAGGAAGACCCGCTCGCCCAGGGTTCGTCGAAGCCCGCAGCGCCGAAGCCGGCACCCGCCACGGCGAACTGACGCGGCCGATCGGCTGGTTCCACGAGGGCATCCCAGCGGGATGCCCTTTTCGTTTGCGTCTCAGCGCACCGCCATCAGGCGCCGGTACATGTGCCAGGTCGCGTGACCGAGCACCGGCAGGACGATGAACAATCCCAGGAACAGCGGCAGCATCCCGACGAAAACCAGCGCCGCGATCACGCATCCCCAGATCGCCATGACCGGCGCATTGGCCATCACCGCCTTCGCCGAATGCACCATCGCCGTGACAAAGTCGATCTCCTTCTCCAGAAGCAGCGGCAAACCCGCTGCGGTGATCGCGAAGAGTACCGAAGCGAAGGCCGCGCCAATCGCGCCGCCGATCAGGAGCATCACCGGACCGTTGCCCTCGAGGAACAGGCTCATGGGATCGAGCCCGGAGGTGAACGCCCTGAGCCCCATGAAGAGCGCGAAAAGCGCATGCGCCACGAAGACCCAAAAGAGGAAGATCACGATGATCACTGCCGCCATCGCCGGGATCTGGCGGTCCTTCTGGGCGAAGACCACGCCGAGCACCTCGCCCCAGGCAAGCGGCTCACCCGCTTCGATCCGGCGGCTCACCTCGTAAAGTCCGACCGCCGCGAAGGGCGCGAGGAGCGGGAAGCCGACGGCGACCGGCGCCAGCCACCACTGCTGCCCCGCGAGAGCGTAGACGTAGTAGAGCAGGAGCCCGCCTGCGACATAGACCGCGCTGAAGAACAACCCGAAATGCGGCGCACGCAGGAAATCCTTGAGCCCGAGCCTGAGAACCGCGCCGATATCCGACCGTTCGACCCGCCGAATCTCCGGCAGAGGATCTGGTCCGCGTTCCACCTGTTCCATGTCTCCGCCTCCTCTCTCTCGCCCTGAGAGAAAGGCTAGGCCACCCGGCCAGAGTCTGGCAAGTGTTTGATGCCGGGGCTTAATCCTCGGCGCGGGCCTCGGCGCGGCTCTTGCCCGCGACATCCATGGCCAGCGTCGCCGCCATGAAGGCGTCGAGATCGCCGTCGAGCACCCCTTGCGTGTCCGAGGTCTCGTGCCCGGTGCGCAGGTCCTTCACCATCTGGTAGGGCTGCAGCACGTAAGAACGGATCTGGTTGCCCCAGCCCGCGCTGCCCTTGGCCTCGTGCGCGGCGTTGATGTCGGCGTTGCGCTTGTCGAGCTCCATCTGGTAGAGCCGCGACTTCAGCGCCTTCATCGCGATGTCGCGGTTCTGGTGCTGCGACTTCTCCGACGAGGTCACGACGATCCCGGTCGGCAGGTGGGTGATCCGCACCGCCGAGTCGGTGGTGTTGACGTGCTGGCCGCCCGCGCCCGAGGAGCGGTAGGTGTCGATGCGGATGTCGTTCGGGGCCACCTCGATCTCGATATTGTCGTCGACGACGGGGTAGACCCAGACGCTCGCGAAGGAGGTTTCACGCGTGCCCTTGCCAAAGGGCGAGATCCGCACGAGCCGATGAACGCCGCTTTCCGATTTCAGCCAGCCGTAGGCGTTCGGCCCGGAGATCTTGTAGGCGCACGACTTGGTCCCGGCCTCGGCGCCCGGTTCCTCGGACTGCAGCTCGACGGTGTAGCCGCGCTTCTCGGCCCAGCGGACATACATCCGCTGCAGCATCTGCGCCCAGTCACAGGCCTCGGTGCCGCCGGCGCCGGCGTTGATCTCGAGGAAGGTGTCGTTGCCGTCCGCCTCGCCGTCGAGAAGCGCCTCGAGTTCCTTCGCCGCCGCGACCTCCTTCAGCGCCTTCAGGGACGCCTCGGCCTCGGCGACGATGTCCTTGTCGCCCTCCATCTCGCCAAGCTCAATCAGTTCGACATTGTCGTTGAGCTCGCGCTCGATCCGGCGATAGGTCTCGACCGCGTCCATCAGCATCTGCCGCTCGCGCATGAGCTTCTGCGCCCGCGCCGGATCCGACCACAGGTCGCCGTCCTCGATCATCGCGTTGAATTCCTCGAGCCGGTGCGGCGCCGTCTCCCAGTCCATCCGCTGGCCGAGGAGCTTCAGCGACTTTCCGATCGCCACGACAATGTTTTCCATCTCGGCGCGCATGGCCGTCGTCCTTCCGTTCGTTCGTCCGGCGTGATAGCCGAGCCGCCCGCCCCCGGCAAGGGCGGCCATCCCCTTCATCTTGCCTCAAGCCTCCTCGGGGGCGTCCATTGGTGCGCCATTGGTTCGAGCCCAATGGACGACGGGGGCAGACAGCCCCCGTTACATCCGCCGCAGATCAGTAAAGCCCGCCCGAACTCAGGGTGCCGAAATCGGCCTTCTTCGGGATCACCTTCTTCTTCCCGGTCGAGGTGGTGACCGTGGTGCCGCCCTCGTCCCCGCCAACTTCGCCATAGGCATAGAGCGGCAGATTCTGGCCCATCGCGAAACCGCCGTCGACCATCGCGCCGAGACCGAAGATCGGGATCGCGCCGTCGCGGAAGAACTCGGCCTGCGCGAAGTCGCCGCCGACGCCATCCGGCAGCCGCTCGCCGGTGAAGCGGTTGATGTTGATGAAATGCCCGCCCGGCGGAACCTTGAACTCCGTACCGCCGTATTTCTTCACCGCCTCTTCCATGAAGGCGTTGAAGACCGGCACGCAGAGCGTACCGCCATAGGCACCCTGGCCGAGCGTGCGCGGCTGGTCATAGCCCATGTAGCAACCCGCGACGATGTTCGACGTGAAGCCGATGAACCAGACATCCTTGGCGTCGTTCGTGGTGCCGGTCTTGCCGCCGACCGGCACCGGCAAATGCACCCCCGAGCCCGATCCGCGCTGCACGACGCCCTGCAGCATCGAGGTGAGCTGGTAGGCGGTCACCGCGTCCATCACCCGCTCGCGGTTTGACACGATCCGCGGCGCGGCGCCGGGATCGAGACTCGCGAGCCGGCAATCGTCGCACTGGCGCTGGTCGTGGCGGTAGATCGTGCGGCCCCAGCGGTCCTGCACCCGGTCGACCAGCGTCGGCTCGACCCGCTCGCCGCCATTGGCGAACATCGCGTAGGCCGCAACCATCTTGAACAGCGTCGTCTCCTGCGAGCCGAGCGCGTTGGCGAGATAGGGAGAGAGCCGGTCATAGACGCCGAACCGCTCGGCATAGCCCGCGACCGTGTCCATGCCGACCTCCTGGGCGATCCGGACGGTCATCAGGTTCCGCGACTGCTCGATCCCGGTCCGCATCGGGGTCGGGCCGTAATACTTGTTCGAGGCGTTCTTCGGCCGCCAGAGCCCCTGCGGCGTGTTCACTTCGATCGGCGCGTCGACCACGATCGTCGCGGGCGAGAAGCCCGAATCCAGTGCCGCGGCATAGACGAAGGGCTTGAACGCCGACCCCGGTTGGCGCTGCGCCTGGGTCGCGCGGTTGAAGACCGAGGACTGGTAGGAGAACCCGCCCTGCATCGCGAGCACGCGGCCGGTATTGACGTCCATCGCCATGAAGCCGCCCTGCACTTGCGGCACCTGGCGCAGCGACCAGCGCTGGAACGAGCCGTCGTCCTTTGCGAGGGCCGCGACCAGCACCACGTCGCCCTTCGAGACGAGATCGCCCGCGACCTTCGCCTTGGGCCCGAGTCGGCCGTCGGCCTGGCGCTTCTTCGCCCAGGTCACGTCCTCGGCGGGAATCCAGTGGCCGTCCTCGTCGTCCGAGACCCCCTCGATGCCGATCCGCGCGGCGCTTTCGCCGACCTCGAGCACCACCGCCGGCAGCCAGCCCTCCACGTCGCGCGGCACGTCGACCGCCGCCAGCGCGGCGCGCCAGGCCGCTTCGCTCTCCAGCTCCTCCGGCTTGAGCACCTTGCGGGTGCCGCGCCAGATCCCCTGCCGCCGGTCGAAGCTTTCGAGCGCCTCCTGCAGCGCGACCGCCGCCTGACCCTGCATCTCGGGATCGACGGTGGCACGGATGGTCAGGCCGCCGCCGAAGAACTCCGCCTCACCGAAACTCTTGGAGAGCTGGCGGCGGATCTCGTCGGTGAAGTAGTCGCGCGGCGGCAAACTACCTTTGAACGACGGATAGTCTCCATTTAACACTGTCTTGAGGGGCGCGGCCTGTGCTTCTTTGAGCTGCTCTTGGTCAATGTAACCATTCTGATACATCTCCCGGAGAACGTAGTTGCGGCGGCTAACAGCCGCGTCCATGTCTCGAACGGGGTGTAGTCCTCTGCCTGGCGATTTCGGAAGGGCAGCCAAATAGGCCGCTTCTTCGGGTGTGAGTTGAGACAGCGTCTTATTGTAGTAGGTTTGCGCAGCTGCTGCGACGCCGAAACTCCTCTGACCGAGGTCGATCTCGTTGAGGTAGAGTTCAAGAATCTTGTCCTTGGACAGAGAATCCACGAGCCGTGTCGCCAAGATCACTTCTTTGATTTTTCGCTCGGCTTTGCGTTCGCCCCCAAGAAAGAAGTTTTTTGCGACCTGCTGTGGAATTGTTGACGCGCCACGCAGGGTTTCACCTCGCGTGCGAATGAAGTCCCACAATGCACTCGCCATGCCGCGCGCGTCGAACCCCTGATGCGTGTAGAAATTCTTGTCCTCGGCCGAGATGAAGGCCTCTTTGACGATATCCGGGATTTCCTCGACCGGCGCGAAGATCCGCCGCTCGGTGGCGAACTCGTCCATCAGCCGTCCCTCGCCGGAATAGATCCGGCTGATGGTTTTCGGCGTGTATTGCACGAGGTATTCGTGATCCGGCAGGTCGCGGCTGTACATCCAGAACACCGCCCCCACCGACAAGGCGGCAAATACCGCCCCGGTGACGAGCCAGCTGAAGAAGCCGCCGAAGAATGACAGGATGAACCGGATCAAAGGGAACCCCATTTCTGAACGGGCCGTCTATACAGCGCCAGCGCCGGACGGTCAAAACAACTTCCACCCCGCCCCCGTTCCCGGCGGCCCCTTGCCGCAAGGTCAGCGCCGGATAAGCCGCGCCTCCGCGGCATCGGCGACGGCCCAGTCGTTGAGCGCCGCCAGAATCGCCTCCTGCATCGCCGCACGCCAGACCGGATCGGCAAGCCGCCTGCGGTCACCCTCGGAGGACAGGAAACCGAGTTCCAGAAGCACCGACGGAATGTCGGCCGATTTCAGCACCGAGAACTCCGCCTCCTGGATCGGGTGGCGGTGCATCCTGCCGCCGGTGGCGCTGATCGACGCGGCCAGTTCGCGCGCCAGGCGCTCGGCGCGCGGTCGGGTCTCGGCGCGCGCCATGTCCATCATCACCGAGGCCACGAGGTCGTCCTGTCCGCTCAAGTCAACTCCGGCAAGGAGGTCCGCCCGGTCATGGCGTTCGGCGAGCTTCGCCGAAGCCGCGTCGCTCGCCTCCTCGGCCAGCAGGTAAACCGTGGCGCCGGTCGCCTCTCCCTCGGCCAGCGCGTCGGCATGGAGCGACAGGAACACGTCGGCCGAGGCCGCGCGCGCCGCGCTGATCCGCGCTTCCAGCGGAACGAAGTCATCGGCCTCGCGGGTCAGGACCACGGTCATCCCTTCATGGCGCAGCCGCTCGGCCAGTTCCTGCGCGAACGACAGCGTCACATCGGCTTCGTGGATCTTGCCCACCTCGGCTCCGGGATCGATGCCGCCGTGACCGGGGTCGAGCACCACGATCAACGGCGCCTCGCCGGTCTGGCGCCGCTTCGGCGCGCCCTGGGGTGCGGGCTTCGGATCCGCCCAGCGCGCGCCCTCGGGCACGCCGCCTGCCGTCAGCACGGCGAAATCCGCCGCCGGCACCGGTTCCAGCCGCACCCGGATCGCCGCGCTGCGGTCGCCCGCGATCCGTTCCTCGGCGCTGGCGATCCTGTAGGGGCCGTCAAGCTCGGCCACGAGCCGCGACCAGCCCGCGCGGATCGGTCCCCAGCCAAGCTCCGTCACCCGCGCGGCGCTGTCGAGTTCCGCGGGCCGCGCCGCCGCGAAATCGACCTCGGCGAAATCGAGCACCAGCCGCGGCGGTTCGGCGAGGAGGAAGGCCCGGTAAGGCACCGGCTCGCTGATCGCGAGATCGAGCGCCACGCCTGCGCCCTCGTCGGCCACGCGCGACGCGGCGGGGTCGAGCTTTGCCGGCGACGCAGGCTCCTCGGCCTGCGCCGCGAACGCCGCGACGGCACAAAGCGCCCCGGCGAGCGCCGCCCGGACCCCATGGTCGACCATCAGGCCCGGTCCCTGCACCGCGTCGCCATGAAGGCCTGCAGCCGCGCCAGCCCCTCGCGGATATCGGCGGTCGAGCGCGCGTAGGAGAAGCGCAGTGTCCGCGCCCCGCGTGCCGGGTCGAAGTCGAGCCCCGGCGTCACCGCGACGCCGGCCTCCCGCAGGATCTCGGCGGCGAAGCCGAGGCTGTCGTCGGTCAGGTCGGTGACATCGGCATAGATGTAGAACGCCCCGTCCGGCGGTGCGATCTTCGTGAACCCGGCCTTCGGCAGCCCTTCCAGCATCAGCCGCCGGTTCTCGGCATAGACCGCGCGGTTGGCCTCCAGTTCCGGCTCGCAGTCGAGCGCGGCAAGGGCGGCGACCTGGCTCGCATGGGGCGGGCAGATGAACATGTTCTGGGCCAGCCGCTCCACGGTGCGGACATGGTCGGGCGGCACGACCATCCAGCCGATCCGCCAGCCGGTCATCGAGAAATACTTGGAAAAGGAGTTGATCACATAGACGTCGTCCGAGATCTCCAGCGCCGATACGGCGCGCCCCTCGTAGTGGAGCCCGTGATAGATCTCGTCCGAGACGAAGGCGACGCCCTTCGCATGGGCGGCCTCGATGAGTTTGGCGAGCCCGGCGCGGTCGAGCATCGTTCCCGAGGGATTGGCCGGCGAGGCGACGATCAGCCCCTTGATGTCGTCGGGGATATCCTCGGCGCGCGGCTGGTAGCGATCCTCGGGCCGGGTCTCGAGATCGACGGGCTTCAGGCTCAGCGCCTTGAGGATCTGCCGGTAGGAGGGATAGCCGGGCGCGCCGAGCGCCACCCTCTCGCCCGCGTCGAAGAGCGCGGTGAAGGCGAGGAGGAACGCGGCCGAGGAGCCCGCCGTCACCACGACGCGGGCGGGATCGAGCTCGACCCCGTACCAGCGCCTGTAGAGCCGCGCGATGCCCTCGCGCAGCGCCGGAAGGCCGAGCGCCACGGTGTAGCCGAGCGCGTCGCGCTCCATCGCGGCGGCGAGCGCGGCGCGGGCACCCTCCGGCGCAGGGGTCGAGGGCTGGCCCACCTCCATGTGGATGACATGGCGGCCCGCCGCCTCTGCGGCGCGTGCGGCCTCCATCACGTCCATCACAATGAAGGGATCGACCACGGCACGGCTTGATAAGCGCATCTGCCCCTCTCTATCTTGGCCCCGAACCGGGTCCGTTCATTCCAGCCCCGGCGCGCGGCGTCAATGCCCCAAGGGGCCGGGGTTGCGTCCGGGGCCGGAAAGGGCGAGACCAGAGACGCGACCGGGCGCGGCGGAACCGCGCCCACATTGAGGAATCGTGCATGAAACTCGCCCCGCTGGTGCTCGCCGCCACTCTCGCCACCCCCGCCGCCGCCTTCGACGTCTCGTCGATGAGCGATGCCGAACGTGAGGCGTTCCGCGCCGAGGTCCGATCCTACCTTCTCGAACACCCCGAGGTTCTCTCCGAGGCGATCGACGTCCTGCAGTCGCGCCAGGCGGAAGCCGCCGCGAGCCAGGATCTCGCGCTCGTCAAGGCCAACGAGAGTGATCTCTTCGCCGACGGCCATTCCTTTGTCGGCGGCAACCCCGAAGGCAGCCTGACCGTCGTCGAGTTCATCGACTACCGCTGCGGCTACTGCCGCAAGGCCCACGCCGAGGTGGCAGAGCTGATCTCCTCGGACGGCGACATCCGCTACATCGTCAAGGAATTCCCGATCCTCGGCGAACAGTCGATGATCGCCTCGCGTTTCGCCATCGCCGCGCTCCAGACGCATGGCGAGGAGGTCTACCAGAAGATCAACGCGGGCTTCTACGAGAGCTTCCGGGGTGACGTGACCGAGGCGACGCTGGAATCCTTCGCCGACGAGCTTGGCTTCGACCCGGCCCCGGTTCTCGAGCGAATGAACGCGCCGGAGGTGACCAAGGTGATCGAGGAGAACCACCTCCTCGCCCAGCGCATGCAGATCTCGGGCACGCCCACCTTCGTCATGGGCGGCCAGATGCTGCGCGGCTACGCGCCGCTCGCGACCATGCAGGCGATCGTCGCCGAGGAACGCGGCTGAAGGCTCAGTCGCAGGCTCAGACCCCTTCCGCCAGAGCCGGAACGGACCGGCGCGGCAGCAGCGCCAGCACGGCGAGCGAGGCGCCGCTCGCGAGGACGAAGAGCGCGGGCAGCGGCACCCAGCCGATCATCAGCCCCACGAGCATCGGCCCGACGAACTGCCCGGCCGACAGCAGGAGGAAGGTGAGCCCGAAGCCGACCGCCGGCGCTTCGGCCGAGAGGTCGAGGCTCCACATCCCGAGCGTCGCGGCCATGAACACGAAGAAGCCGCCGAAGACGAGTCCCGAGCCGAGAACCGCCACCGGCCCCTGCCCGGCCGCCAGCATGAGCGTCGCCACCGCGATCCCCGCCTGGAAGACGGCAAGCGACCGGATCGGGCCGATGCGGCCGACGATCCGGCCAGCGAAGGCGCCGGCGAAGCCCGCGAGGCCGACGAGGCTCCAGAATACCTGACCGAAGGTCGCCGGATCGAGCCGGTGGCCGGCAAGCACGATGGTGGTCCGGCCCGCCGTTACCAGATCGACCGAGAAGGCCCAGTAGATCGAGGTGGCGATGCCGATCAGGAAGGCGACGGCAAAGAGCCGCCCGCGCCCTCCCGAGGTCATCCAGCGCCAGTCCAGCTGGCCGAATCCAACGGCATTGCGCGCCGCGACCGGCGGCAGGATCGCCACGCACCAGAGCGTGGAAAGAAGCCCGAAGCCCGCGAAGATCGCCCAGGCCATGCGCCAGTTCTCGCCCAGCAGGATCGCCACCGGCCCGCTCAGCATCACGCCGAGGCTCGTGCCGGAATTGATGACCGCGTAGATCCCCTTCCGGCGCGGCGCCGTTACGAGCGTGACGATGATCTCTGAAAACGGTGTATAGGCGAGGCCGGGGCTCACGCCCGCGACGGTCACGCCGAGGATCAGCATCCAGGGCGCCGTGGCACCGGCGATGAGCGCCATGCCGAGCGCCGCAGCGAGCCCGCCAAGCAGGACCGAGAGGCGCGGCCCGACGCGGGTGGAAAGGTAGATGCCCGCCAGCGTGATCAGGAAATAGCTCGCATAGGAGGCCGCCGCCGTCAGTGCGAGCAGGCGGTCGGAGAGATCGAAGACCTCGCGGAACACCGGCAGGAACAGCCCGTAGGCATAGCGCGCGAGCCCGTAGCTCGTGGCCACAATGCAGACCCCCGGCGCGACGAGGCGGTAGTCGAGGAGCTTCACGCGGGCATCTGCGCCGCAGGCGCTTGAATTTCCGTGCATTCTCGAAATCTCGACTCTGAAGACCGGAACGGTCCGGCGAGCGCGATCATTGGCGCGGGCGGGCGCGAATCCTTTACCATTCGCGCCCTCCGCCGGCCGGATCGCGACTTCCGCCGCCGCCCCGCAACTGACACAGATCATGGCGTCCGGTGCGGGTGGCTGGTCCAAGGGGAATGCAGCTGCGACAGGATCCCGCCATGACCGCCCCCCTCGACGGCATCACCGTCCTCGACCTGACCCATGTTCTCGCCGGCCCCTTCGCCACGGCGACGCTCGGCGATCTCGGCGCCCATGTGATCAAGGTCGAACGGCCCGGCACCGGCGACGACACCCGCGCCTTTCCGCCGTTCAAGGGCGAGGAAAGCGCCTATTTCGCCGGGCTCAACCACGGCAAGCTCTCTATCGCGCTCGACCTCAAGGCCGGGGCCGACCGGGCGATCTTCGAGCGTCTCCTCGCCCGCGCCGACGTGATCCTGGAAAACTACCGCCCCGGCACGATGGAAAAGCTCGGCTATGGCTGGGACACGCTGTCGGCGCGTTTCCCGCGGTTGATCTACGGCGCGGTGTCGGGTTTCGGCCATACCGGGCCGGAGGCCGGAAAACCCGCGTATGACATGGTGGTGCAAGCACGCGGCGGGGTGATGTCGATCACCGGCGAGGAAGGCGGGCCGCCGGTGCGCGTCGGCGCATCGATCGGCGATATCGTCGCGGGGATGTACCTGGTGCAGGGGGTGCTTGCCGCGCTGCTGCGCCGCGACCGCGACGGACGGGGTGCCAAGGTCGACATCTCGATGCTCGACGCCCAGCTCGCGATCATGGAGCACGCGGTCGCGATCACCTCCGTCTCGGGTAATCCACCCGGCCCGACCGGCGCGCGGCACCCGACGATCACGCCGTTCTCCACCTACCGCGCCGCCGACGGCTTCTTCGTCATCGCTGCTGGTAACGACGCGCTCTTCACCAAGCTCTGCGCCGCCCTCGGGCTCGACGACCTGCCCGCCGATCCGCGCTTCGCGAGCAACGCGGCCCGCTGCGAGAACGTGCATCTCCTCAAGCGCCTGATCGAGGCGGTGACGCTCGACCGCCCCCGCGCCCACTGGATCGCGGCGCTGGAGGCGGCGGGCGTGCCGACCGGCCAGGTCCAGAACATGGCCGAGGTGCTCACCGATCCGCAGCTTCTCGCCCGTCACATGGTGACCGAGGTTCCGGCCCGCCCCGGCGGTGCCGCCTTCACCGCCGCCGGCAACCCGATCAAGATGACCGGACTCGCCGATCCTGCTCCGCGCGGGCCGGCCCCGACGCTGGACGGTGACCGGGCGGCGGTTCTGGACTGGCTCGACAGGGACTGAGACCGAGGCCGCCGCTCGCTCGGGCGGCCGCGCGTCACTTCATCATCGCCACGTCGGCATCGGTGGTGAAGATCATGTCCTCGCCGCCCGCGCCCATGTGGCAGGCGATGCAGCCGGCATCCGCGCCCTTGCCGACGAGCCCGGCCAACTGCATCCCCGCAGGGTTCTTGTCGAGCGAACCATCGGGCAGGTACTTGACCCAGAACCAGTTTCCGGTCTCGTCGTCATAGCCCTCGGCGCGCTGGAACATCACTGTGACGGCGCCGAGATGACCGGACGGATCGCCGAGCACCTCGTCGACGCTCACGCCTGCGGGGCCGTAGTTGCGCTTGACGATCAGCCTGCCGTCGTGGCCATCGACCGTCGCGCGGGTGTAGAAGGTCTCGAGCATCATGCCGTGGGGATCGGTGCCCTCATAGGGGAAGGCCATGATCGCGTTGTCGCCGACAAGCCGCTCGGCCACCATCACGTCCCAGAGAAGCGCCGCGTAGGCCGCATCCTCCTCGCTGCCGAAGGGGGCGTCCTGCGCCGCTGCGCCGGTCGCCGCGAAGGCCGCTGCCGCGGCGGTCGTGATAATGTGTCTCATGCTTCCCTCCCAGGTCCGGTTTCGCGTTCCCCAAGAGTAGCCGAGACCCTTTTCACGGCGGTTCAAGCCGCGGTGACCCATCGGCACGATCGCGTGACCGGCCACGGCCTCGTGAGCGATCGTGCATCGACAGGGGCGTGTTGCAGGCGGAGAATGCCCGCGGAGGTCGAACCGATGCACCTCGCCCTTGCGCTGCTCTTCGCACTCATTGTCCCCGCCGGTCCGGTAAGCGCAGATATCTGCGTCACCAATGCCGACCGGACCCGGCTGCTCTTCGTCGCCGAGACCGACGGCGGGATCCGTGTGATCGCCTGGCTCGACCCCGGCGGGCGGCTCTGCGCGGAGGGTGCCGGGTCAGGCCGCGTCAGCGTCTATGAGACCGAGGACAGCCTCGAAGGCTGCACCCGGCTCGTGCCGCCCGACGGCGCGGACGTGCTATTGCGCTACACCGCCTTCGACCGCTGCCTCTGGCAATCCCATCTCGACTGACCGGTCCTCCGTGCGGCAGAACCGCCAATTCTGACGGAGTTGAGCCGCCATCTGACGCGGACAGGCCTTGCCTTGGCGTCGCTCTGGCCTAGAAAGGCAATGCGCCAGGACATCCGGAGAAAGCCATGACCGACGATCCCCTCGTGATCTTCACGCCCTCGGGCAAACGCGGGCGGTTCGCGCCCGGCACGCCCGTCCTGACGGCCGCGCGACAGCTCGGCGTCGACCTCGACTCGGTCTGCGGCGGGCGCGGCATCTGCTCGAAATGCCAGATCACGCCGGGCTATGGCGAATTCCCCAAGCACGGCGTCACCGTGAGCGAGGGCGCGCTGTCGGAATGGAACGAGGTCGAGGCCCGCTACGACCGTATCCGCGGGCTGAAGGAAGGCCGGCGGCTCGGCTGCCAGGCCAAGGTCTGCGGCGACGTCGTGATCGACGTGCCGCCGGAAAGCCAGGTCCACCGCCAGGTGATCCGCAAGTCGGCGACCGTGCGGGACATCACGATGGATCCGGCGACCCATGCCTATTACGTCGAGGTCGTCGAGCCCGACATGCACGAACCCTCGGGCGACTTCCAGCGGCTCTGCGACGCGCTGCGCGACCAGTGGCAGATCGAGGGGCTCGAGGCCGATGCGAGCCTTCTCGGCAAGCTGCAGCCGGTGCTGAGGAAGGGCGAGTGGAAGGTCACGGTGGCGATCCACCGCGACCACCGCAACAAGCCGCGCGTCATCGACATCTGGCCGGGCTTCTGGGAGGGCCGGCTCTACGGCCTCGCGATCGACCTCGGGTCGACCACCATCGCCGCTCATCTGTGCGACCTCCGCAACGGCAACGTGCTGGCGTCCTCGGGCCTCATGAACCCGCAGATCCGCTTCGGCGAGGACCTTATGAGCCGGGTGAGCTACGCGATGATGAATCCGGGCGGCGACCGGGAGATGACCAATGCCGTCCGCACCGCGATCAACGGGCTTGCCCAGGCGATCGCCACCGAGGCGCATGTCGATCCGGGCCAGATCGTCGAGACGGTTTTCGTCTGCAACCCGGTGATGCACCACCTGTTGCTCGGCATCGACCCGGTGGAGCTCGGCCAGGCGCCCTTCGCGCTCGCGACCTCCGAGAGCCTGTCGCTCGCTGCCCGCGATCTCGACCTCACCGCCATCCACCGCAATGCGCGGGTCTATGTGCTGCCCTGCATCGCCGGCCATGTCGGCGCCGACTGCGCCGCCGTGGCGCTCTCGGAAGAACCGAACAAATCCGAGGACATGGTGCTGATCGTCGACGTCGGCACCAATGCCGAGATCCTTCTCGGTAACAAGGACCGCGTCCTCGCCTGTTCCTCCCCCACCGGCCCCGCCTTCGAGGGCGCGCAGATCAGCGCGGGCCAGCGCGCCGCGCCCGGCGCCATCGAGCGGGTCGAGATCGACCCCGCGACCAAGGAGCCGCGCTTCCGCGTCATCGGCTGCGACCTCTGGTCTACCGACGAGGGCTTTGCCGAGGCGACCGCCCAGACCGGCATCACCGGCATCTGCGGCTCGGGCATCATTGAGGTCGTGGCCGAGATGCGGATGGCGGGCATCCTCGACGCCGGCGGCCTGATCGGCTCGGCCGAGCAGGTCGGCACCGCGCGTTGCGTCGCGACCGGGCGGACCAACGCCTATGTGCTCCACGACGGCACCGCCGCGGGCGGGCCGCTGATCACGGTCACGCAGGGCGATATCCGCGCGATCCAGCTCGCCAAGTCGGCGCTCTATGCGGGCGCGCGGCTCCTCATGGACGAGCTGAACATCGACAATGTCGATCGGGTCGTGCTCGCCGGTGCGTTCGGCGCCCATATCTCGCCGAAACATGCTATGGTTCTTGGCATGATACCCGATTGCCCGCTCGACAAGGTGACCTCCGCCGGCAACGCCGCCGGCACCGGCGCGCGCATCGCGCTGAGCAACATCGCCTCGCGCGCCGCGATCGAGGAGGAAGTCGGTCGCATCTACAAGGTCGAGACGGCGATCGAGCCGCGCTTCCAGGAGCATTTCGTGGCCGCCAACGCGATTCCGCACGCGACCGCGCCGTTCCCGGAACTGGCGGCGATCATGACCCTGCCGGATGTCAGCTTCAACACCGCGGGCTCGGGCGCCGAAGGCGGCCGACGCCGCCGGAAAGGATGACGGCAGACCCGATCGCCGAACTGCTCGCGGGCGTCGCCCGCGCCGACCGCGAGTGCTTTCGCAGGCTTTACTCCGAGACCGGAGGCAAACTCTTCGGGGTTTGCCTCCGTATCCTTGGTAACCGGAGCGAGGCCGAGGACGCACTCAAGGAAGTGTTCGCGCGGGCCTGGCAGGACGCCCGCCGTTTCGATGCGTCGAAGGGCGACGGCATGGTCTGGCTCGTCGCGATAGCCCGCGACCATGCCATCGACCGGCTCCGCGCCCGTCCGGCGCGGGCCACCGACGGCGCTGCGCCGCCGGACCGTGCCGAAGTCCTGCCCGATTCCGAAGCGCCGGCCGCAAAGGGCGCGGCGCGGCGCCTCGCCGATTGTCTCGAACTGATCGACCCGGCCCGCTCCGCCGCCCTGCGCAGCGCCTATCTCAGCGGGTTGAGCACCGAAGCCCTCGCGCACCACCATGACGTGCCCCTCGACACGATGCGGTCCTGGCTCCGCCAGGGGCTGGCGAAACTGAAGGAGTGCATGGAGGCATGAACGAACCCGCCAGCGACATGCCCGAACGCGAGGCGCTTGCAGCCGAATATGTCCTCGGCACGCTCGCCCTGCCCGAACGGCTCGCGGCGGAGGCGCTGGTCGACAGCGATACGAACTTCGCCCGGCTGGTCGATGAATGGCGGGACCGGCTCTCCCCGCTCAACGCCGGATACGCGCCGGTAACGCCGCCTCCCGGCCTTCTCGAGGCGGTCGAGAAGCGGCTCTTTCCGGAGCCCGAGGCGCCGCATCGACGCCCGTGGCTCTGGGGCGTTCTCGCCGCGGCCGCGCTTGCCGCGCTCGCCCTCGTCACGGTTCTGCCAACAGCCCGGCCGCCAGCCGCGATCGTGGTGACTTTGACCGGCGAGAACCAGCCGCTCGTCATCGACGCCCGCTTCGACCCGGAGGCGGGCGAACTGACGATCACCCGCAGCGCTGGCCCGGCCGCTGCGCCCGGCCAGGACCACGAACTCTGGCTCATCCCCGAGGGCGAAGCGCCGATCTCGATCGGCCTCGTTCGCGAGGGCGACCTGACGATCCCGATCGCGACCCTGCCCGCCGGCACCACGCTCGCCGTCACGCTCGAAGCCGAGGGCGGCGCGCCGACAGGCGCCGCGACCGGCACGCCCCTCGTCTCTGCCCTGATCGGCGGGAGTTGAACGGCGGTCGGTCACCGTCGCGAAGACGCACGGGCGAGGGATCGGTCAAGCGCCCCAGGCCTTCAGCACCTCTTCCGGGTCGAGCGGCCGCACCTGCGACCCCTCGGCGATCCGCCCCGGCGTGCGGCCGAGCCGCGGCGCCGGCGCGGGCTGGGTCACACCCTCGTGGCACACATAGGTGCCTCGCGCGGCGTTGTGGGGATGGCCCGGCGCCTCGGCGAGCGTGAGGACCGGCGCGAGACAAGCATCCGATCCTTCCATGCGCGCCGCCCATTCGTCGCGGCTTTTCCCGGCAATCCGGGCGGCAATGATCGCGCGCAGTTCCGGCCAGCGCGACCGGTCCCCCTGCGCCGGCAGATCGGCAAGGTCGAGCCCGAGGTGCTCCACGAGTTCGGCCCAGAATTTCGGCTCGATCGCGCCCACCGCGACGAAGCCACCACAGCTGCATTGGTAGACCCGGTAGAACGGCGCCGCTCCGTCGAGCACGTTGGCCTCGCGCGCGGCCTGCCACTGCCCGCCCGACGCCATCCCCTGTATCATCGACATCAGATGCGCGGTGCCGTCGCTGATCGCGGCATCCACGACCTGCCCCTTCCCGCTCCGGGCCGCTTCCAGGAAGGCGCAGACCATGCCGAAGGCGAGATACATGCCCCCGCCGCCGAAATCGCCCAGGAGATTCAAGGGCGGCACCGGCCGCTCGGCCGGCCCGATCGCGTGAAGTGCCCCCGACAGGGCGATGTAATTGATATCGTGGCCGGCGGCCTCGGCAAGCGGCCCCGCCTGCCCCCAGCCGGTCATGCGCCCGTAAACCAGCCGCGGATTGTCAGCGAAGTCATCGGGTCCGAGCCCCAACCGCTCCATCACGCCGGGTCGCAGCCCTTCGATCAGCCCGTCGGCCCGCCTGATGAGCCGCCGCGCCGTGTCGCGCCCCTCGACCGACTTCAGATCGAGCGTCACGAAGCCCCGGCCGCGGTTGAGGATGTCGTAGTCGAGCCCAAGGAGCGACCGGTTCCCCGGCCGCTCGATCCGCACCACCTCGGCCCCCATGTCCGCCAGCAGCAGCGCCGCGAAGGGCGTGGGCCCGAGCCCGGCAATCTCGACGATCCTGAGCCCGTCGAGCGGCCCGGTCATGCCGAGGCCTTCTCTTCGAGCATCAGCCACTCCTCCTCGGCGGCGGCAAGCGAGGCCTGACGCTCGGCCAGCCCCTCGGATGCGCGGCGGAACTTGTCCGGATGCTGGGAGAAGAGATTGGGATCGGAGAGGAAGTCGGAGAGCTTGCCGATCTCGGCTTCAAGCTTTTCGATGATACCGGGCAGCGCGTCGAGCCGGTGCTTCTCGGTGAAGGTCAGCCCCGGCGCGGTCCTTTTTGCCTTCGGCTCCGGCATGGCCGCGGGCTTCGACGCCGGCCTCACAGCCTTGGCGGGTTCATCCGACCCGCGCTGCGCCTGATAATCGGTCCAGCCGCCGGCATAGGTCACGGCACGCCCGTCACCCTCCATCGCGATTGTCGTCGTTGCCACCCGGTCGATGAAATCGCGGTCGTGGCTGACCAGCAGCACGGTGCCGTCGTAGTCGCCGAGAAGATCCTGCAGAAGGTCCAGGGTCTCGACGTCGAGGTCGTTCGTCGGCTCGTCGAGGATCAGGAGGTTCGACGACTTCGCCATGATCCGCGCCAAGAGAAGCCGCGCCCGCTCCCCGCCCGAGAGCGATCCGATCGGTGCCCGCGCCTGCGCCTCGTCGAAGAGGAAGTCCTTGAGATAGGCCACGACATGCTTCGGCGTGCCGCGCACCATGACCTGGTCCGAGCGCCCCGAAACCGCCATGTCGGGATCGTTCACGAGCCCGTCCCAGAGAGTCACCGAGAAATCGAGCGCAGCCCGCGCCTGGTCGAAGACCGCGATCTCGAGATTGGTGCCGAGCCGCACGGCCCCTTCATCGGGTGCGACCTCGCTCGTCAGCATCTTGAGAAGCGTGGTCTTGCCGACCCCGTTCGGTCCGACAAAAGCCACCCGGTCGCCGCGCAGCACCTTCAGGTCGAAGGGCCTGAGGATCCGCTTATCCCCGAACGCCTTGGCGATCCCCTTGGCCTCGATCACCAGCTTGCCAGAGACCTGCCCGGACTCGAGCGCCATGTCCGCCGTTCCCTGGCGCCGGATCATCGCCGCGCGTTCGGCGCGCATCGCCTGCAAGGCGCGGAGCCGGCCCTGGTTGCGCTTGCGCCGAGCCGAAATCCCCTCGACCGCCCATCGCCCTTCGGACTTGATTCTGCGTTCGAGCTTGTGGCGGGCAAGATCCTCCTCGGCCCAGACCGTCTCGCGCCAGTCCTCGAAGGCCTCGAAGCCGCGCTCGTTGCGCCGGACCCTGCCGCGGTCGATCCAGAGCGTCGCCCGCGTCAGCGCCCGCAGGAACGCCCGATCGTGGCTGATGAGGACGAAGGCCGCGCGGGTCTCCTTCAGCTCCGCCTCGAGCCAACGGATCGCCTCGATGTCGAGATGGTTCGTCGGCTCGTCGAGCAGCATCAGCTCCGGCGCCTCGGCCAGAAGTTTCGCGAGCGCCGCGCGCCGCCGCTCGCCGCCGGAGGCTGCCGCGACCGGCGTCGCGGGGTCGAACTTCAGCCCCTCGGCCACGACCGCGACGCGGTAGGCTTCGCCCTCGGGCAGGCCCGAGGCGGCGAAATCGCCGAGCGTGGCAAAGGCCGACAGGTCCGGCTCCTGCTCCATGTAGCCCACGGTCACGCCGGGCGGCACGACCCGGGTCCCGGCATCGGCCTCGACGAGCCCCGCCATGACCTTCATCAGCGTCGACTTGCCCGATCCGTTGCGGCCCACAAGAGCCACCCGGTCGCCCGGCTGGACGACGAGATCGAGCCCGTCGAAAACGGGATTGCCGCCGAAGGTCAGCGTGATGGAGGAAAGCTGGAGAAGCGGTGCGCGTGCCATGGACGCTGAGCTACCCGGCCTGAGGAGTGCCGTCAACGGCCTCACTTTCTGTCCGAAAATACTCCGGGGGAGTCGCCGTGTCCCGCGGCGACGGGGGCAGCGCCCCCTACTCCGCCGCCGCCTTCGCCGCCTCGATCTCGGCCGCGCGGGCTTCCACGAGGTCGACGATATGATCGATCATCTTGTCGTTCGACAGCTTGTGGTCCTGTTTGCCCGCCAGATAGATCATGCCCGATCCCGCCCCGCCGCCGGTGAAGCCGATATCGGTCATCAGCGCCTCGCCCGGCCCGTTCACCACGCAGCCGATGATCGAGAGCGACATCGGCGTCTTGATGTGCTCGAGCCGTTTCTCCAGCGCCTCGACGGTCTTGATCACGTCGAAGCCCTGCCGCGCGCAGGACGGGCAGGAGATGATCTGCACCCCGCGCGTCCTGAGACCGAGGGATTTCAGGATCTCGTAGCCGACCTTCACCTCCTCGACCGGATCGGCCGAAAGGCTGACGCGGATCGTGTCGCCGATCCCGGCCCAGAGGAGATTGCCGAGCCCGACCGCCGACTTGACCGTGCCGGAAACGAGGCCGCCCGCCTCGGTGATGCCGAGGTGGATCGGCGCATCCGTCGCCTCGGCCAGTTGCTGGTAGGCGGCGGCGGCGAGAAAGACGTCGGAGGCCTTGCAGGAGATCTTGAACTCGTGAAAGTCGTTGTCCTGCAAGAGCTTGATATGATCGAGCCCGCTTTCCACCATCGCGTCCGGGCAGGGCTCGCCATACTTGTCGAGAAGGTGCTTTTCGAGGCTGCCGGCGTTCACCCCGATGCGGATCGAGCAGCCGTGGTCCTTGGCCGCCTTCACCACCTCGCGCACCCGCTCGGCCGAACCGATATTGCCGGGATTGATCCTGAGGCAGGCGGCGCCCGCTTCGGCCGCCTCGATGGCACGGCGATAATGGAAATGGATGTCGGCCACGATCGGCACCGGGCTTTCGCGGACGATCTCGCGCAGCGCGCGGGTGGAGGCTTCGTCCGGCGTCGAGACGCGGACGATGTCGGCCCCGGCCGCGGCGGAACGCAGCACCTGGTCAACCGTCGCCCTCACGTCGGAGGTGATCGTGTTGGTCATGGTCTGGACCGTGATCGGCGCGTCACCGCCCACCGGGACGTCGCCGACCATGATCCGGCGCGACTTGCGCCGGGCGATGTCGCGCCAGGGTCGGATCGGATTGTGGGACATGTCAGCCTCGGCTCTGACTCGCGGGGATCGCGCTCTAGATAGACCGCCCGGCGCCACTCGGCAATGACAGCGTCACTCAGTGGCGGGTTCGGCGGCGACCGCCGCACCGGCATCGGCGACGGCGACGAACTGCGCGAGATCGGCGTCCTGCGAGAGATCGGCCACCGCGAACTTCGCCGTGAGAGCTTCCGGCGAGAGCTCGACGTTTTTGGTGACGACGCCCTGGCGACCGGCGGGGCCATAGGTCTGGCCATTGACCGCGAAATAAAGCGCCCCGGACTCGCCGACGCGAAGGATCGGGGCCTCTTCGAGCTTCGGCAGCGCGAACCGCTCGCCGGAATCGAGGATCTTCTCGAAGATCACGCTGCCATCGGCAGCCTGGACCCGTACCCAGGCCGGGCGGACCGCCAGCAGTTCGACCGCCGGCGCATCGGCCGCGACGACCTGAACAGGCGTTTCGCCGAGCGCAGCCGTCACCGCGCCGTCGATTGCGGAGGCGGTCGATGCGACAGGAGCCCAGGCGTTCGCAGGCGTGGCAGCCGCAACAGCCATCTCGGGCGCAGGCGCCATGTCCGCAAGCGCGCCCACGGTGCGCGGATCAATCGAGGCGATCGGCCCATCGCGCGCCACGAGCACAGGCACATCGAGCGCCTCGGGCCGGTAGAGCCGGTCGAAAGCCTCTGGCGCCGGCGGAAGCGCCTCCTGCCCCGGAAGTGCTGCAAGCGCCAGTTCGCCATCCTCGGCCTGATCGGCTGCGTGGCCGCCGACTCCCGCCAGCGGATCAAGCTCGGCCGTCACGCCAGGCGCCTGGTCGACCGGCGAAAGCTGCACCTTCTGCACTTCCTGCAGAACCGTCCAGCCGCCATAGCCGATGCCGCCGATCAGCATAAGAAGCACCATGATCGAGCCGATCGCGCGGGGCTCCACCCCGGACAGGGCGGGTCCGCCGCGCGGCACGAAGAGCGCGTTGGGGTTGGCGAGCGGCTCGCTGTATTCGATCTTCTTGCGCGTGGGCTTCGGCCCCGAGGCCGCGAGCGACATGCCGTGGGCGACGGTGAAATTCGCCTCCTGGCAGAACCGCTTGAACGCCCATTCGGGATCCATGCCGAGATAGCGCGCATAGGAACGCACATAGCCCGCGACGAAACCGGGCGTCTCGAAGGCCGAGACATCGGCGTTCTCGATCGCGGCGATGTAGCTCGCCTTGATTTTCAGCTCGCGCTGTACGTCGAGAAGAGACTTCGCGAGCGTCGCGCGCTCGCCGCGCATCACGTCGCCGAGCCGCAGTTCGAAATCGTCAAACCCCTTGGGTTTGTCCAAGTCCTGCGTGGAAGGAGGTGTCCTCCGCCCGATCATGCCTGCTGCCCCGTCTCTTGTATCCGCGCGACTGCCGATTCGTCGGCTCGTGCGCCGTCCTATTGAAGATTCCATAGCACAGGGCAAGGTAGATTGCGACTGTGGATGCCCTCAGGCCGTCAGTTCGGCGCGATTCAAGGCGCAGTGTGACCACAGTTTATCCATCGCGCGGACCAGCCGGTCGATGTCGTCCATCGAATGCACCGGCGAGGGCGTGAAGCGCAGCCGCTCGGTGCCGCGCGGCACCGTGGGGAAGTTGATCGGCTGGACATAGATACCGTAGTCCTGCAGCAGCATGTCCGAGATCTTCTTGCAGTGCACCGGATGGCCGACATGGACCGGCACGATATGGGTGCCGTGGTCGATGATCGGCAGGCCCAGCGCCTTCAGCCGGGTCTTCAGCACCCGCGCGTGTTCCTGCTGCTTGTCGCGCAGCGACTGGTCGGTCTTGAGGTGCCGCACGCTTGCCGCCGCCCCCGCCGCCACCGCCGGCGGGATCGAGGTCGTGAAGATGAAGCCCGGCGCATAGGAGCGGATCGCGTCGACCATCTTCGCGGTCGCGGCGATATAACCGCCCATCACGCCATAGGCCTTGGCGAGCGTCGCATTGATGATATCGATCCGGCCCATCAGTCCGAGCTTCTCGGCCACACCGCCGCCGCGCGGGCCGTACATGCCGACTGCATGGACCTCGTCGAGATAGGTCAGCGCGCCGAATTCCCGGGCGAGGTCGCAGATCGCCTCCATCGGGCAAATGTCGCCATCCATCGAATAGACCGATTCGAAGGCGATGAGCTTCGGCGCGGCCGGGTCATCGGCCTCGAGCAGTTCGCGCAGATGCGCCAGGTCGTTGTGGCGGAACACACGCTTGGCGCCGCCGTTGCGGCGGATGCCCTCGATCATCGAGGCGTGGTTCAGCTCGTCGGAATAGGTGATCAGGCCCGGAAAGAGCTTCGGCAGCGTCGAAAGCGTCGCATCGTTGGCGATGTAAGCCGAGGTGAAGACGAGCGCCGCTTCCTTGCGGTGCAGGTCCGCAAGCTCGGCCTCGAGCGCCTTGTGATAGATCGTGGTGCCGGAGATGTTGCGCGTCCCGCCCGAGCCGGCGCCGGTCGATTCGAGCGCCTCGTGCATCGCGCCAAGCACCGCCGGATGCTGGCCCATGCCGAGGTAGTCGTTGCCGCACCAGACGGTGATGTCCTTTTCCGTCCCGTCGGGACGGCGCCACACGGCTTTGGGATACTGGCCTTTCTGCCGCTCGATATCGATGAAGGTCCGGTAGCGGCCTTCCTCATGCAGCCGCGAAAGGGCTGCGTCGAGTTGAGCTTCGTAGTCCATATCCATCTCCCGGCTCTTCATCGGTCATACAGAAGACCTAAGCCCCCTGTCCGCGCCGGTCCTTGATAAAGGTCAATACCAGCGATGGCGAGGGTACAATTTGCCGCCCCCCGCCCTCTCTTACGCCATTTGCGACCACCGACGCCGAACTGGACAGGCGGCGTATCGCTGATACGCTTTTTATCGAACCAGAGAGGAGATCCCGCGATGAGCCTTGAGGCTGTTCTGGACAAGATCGACGCCAACCTGCCCGAAGCGACAGAGCGACTGTTCGATCTCTTGCGCATCAAGTCGATCTCGACCGATCCGGCCTACGCCGCCGATTGCGCGAAGGCCGCGGATTGGCTCGCGGCAGAACTGAGCGCGCTTGGCTTCGACGCCGCTGCGCGCGCCACGCCCGGACATCCGATGGTCGTCGGTCACGCGGGCGGTAGCGGCCGGCACCTTCTCTTTTATGGCCATTACGACGTGCAGCCGGTCGATCCCCTCGACCTCTGGCACCGCGACCCGTTTGATCCGGCGATCGAGGACACGCCCAAAGGCAAGGTGATCCGCGGCCGCGGAGCGTCGGACGACAAGGGTCAATTGATGACCTTCATCGAGGCCTGCCGGGCCTGGAAGGCGGTGCACGGCACCCTGCCCGGTCGCCTCACGGTCCTTCTTGAGGGAGAAGAGGAATCCGGTTCGCCGTCGCTGGCCCCTTTCCTGAAAGACCATGCCGACGAGTTGGCCGCAGACCTCGTTCTTGTCTGCGATACCGGCCTTTTTGACGACCGCTCCCCGGCAATCGAGATGATGCTGCGCGGCATCCTGGCGCTGGAAATCGTGATCCGGGGCGCCGACCGGGATCTGCATTCGGGGCTTTACGGCGGCCCGGCGATCAATCCGATCCGGGTCCTGACGCGGATACTCAGCGACCTGCATGACGACGACGGCCGGATCACGCTGCCCGGCTTCTACGACGATGTCGATGAATTGCCCGACGACGTCCGCGCGCAGTGGCAGCGGCTGAACTTCAACCATGAACGGTTCCTCGAAGCGGTCGGTCTTTCGGTTCCCGCCGGCGAACAGGATCGCACGCCGCTGGAGATGGTCTGGTCGCGCCCGACGCTTGACGTGAACGGCATCGCGGGCGGTTATGCCGGCGCCGGCTTCAAGACGGTGCTGCCGGCGGAGGCCCGCGCGAAGCTGTCGTTCCGCCTGGTCTCGCGCCAGGATTCGAGGAAGATCGAGGAGGCTTTCCGCGCCTATGTCGCCTCGCAACTGCCAGCCGACTGCACCGCCGAAATCACGACCGCCGTCGCCGCCCCGGCCGCAGTCAACGACCTTTCCGATCCCGCCTTCGAACTGGCACGGGCAGCGCTGGCCGAGGAGTGGCAGCTTCCCGCGAGCTATACCGGCAGCGGCGGCTCGATCCCGGTGGTGAGCCTGTTCAAGTCGATACTTGGCCTCGATTCTCTGATGGTCGGCTTCGGTCGGAACAGCGACCAGATTCACAGTCCCAATGAGAAGTACGACGTGGAGAGCTTCCACAAGGGAATGCGAAGCTGGGCCCGCATCCTCCACGCGCTGCACGCATAGCGGCGCCAAGGCGTCTGGACAGCGTCCTTCGCCCTGATACGTTCGTGGCGATTTGAAACAGGAGCCGTCATGTCCCTTGAAGCCGTCCTCGCCCGGATCGACCAGACCCTGCCCGACGCACTGGATCGCCTGTTCGACCTCTTGCGCATCAAGTCGATATCCACCGACCCCGCGTTCAAGGGGGATTGCGCCAAGGCGGCCGAATGGCTCGCCGCCGAGCTGGCCGCGCTTGGCTTCGACGCGGCCGCCCGCGCCACGCCCGGCCATCCGATGGTCGTCGGCCATGCCGGCGACAGCGGCCGGCACCTCCTCTTTTACGGTCACTACGACGTGCAGCCGGTCGATCCCCTGAACCTCTGGCACCGCGATCCGTTCGACCCGGCGATCGAGGACACGCCAAACGGCCGCGTGATCCGCGGTCGCGGATCGTCGGACGACAAGGGTCAGCTCATGACCTTCATCGAGGCCTGCCGCGCCTGGAAGGCGGTCCACGGCACCCTGCCCGGCCGGCTCACGATCTTCCTCGAAGGCGAGGAGGAATCGGGCTCGCCCTCGCTCATCCCCTTCATGCAGGCGAACGCGGCCGAGCTGACGGCCGATCTCGCGCTGATCTGCGACACCTCGATGGTCTCGCCCGGTATCCCCTCGATCGCCTCGCAGCTGCGCGGCATGCTCAAGGACGAGTTCACGATCCACGGGCCGCGCATCGACCTGCATTCGGGCCACTACGGGGGGCCCGGTCTCAACCCCCTGCGCGAGATGGCGCGCATCGTCGCCTCGTTCCACGACCATGAGACCGGGCGTGTCGCGGTCGAGGGCTTCTACGAGGGCGTCCAGGAAGTGCCGGCGGAACTCCTGACGCAGTGGGAGAACTGCGGCTTCGACGAGAAGGAATACCTGGGCTCGGTCGGCTACACCGTGCCGCATGGCGAGAAGGGCTATTCCACGCTGGTCCAGCAATGGGCGCGCCCGACGCTCGAGATCAACGGCATGTGGGGCGGCTACCAGGGCGCGGGCTCGAAGACCGTGATCCCGGCCGAGGCGCATTGCAAGCTCACTTGCCGGCTCGTCGGCGACATGGACCCCGACAAGCTGCGCGAGCGTGTCCGCGCCCATGTCGCGGCGCGGCTCTCGCCGGATGCGCGCGTGACCTGGTACAACGACCTCGAGGGCTCCCCGGCCGCGGTGATGAACACCGCCCGGCCGGAATTCGAGGCCGCGCGCAGGGCGCTCTCGGACGAATGGAACCGCGAGGCGGTCTTCGTCGGCATGGGCGGCTCGATCCCGATCGCGGGCTTCTTCAAGGAGGTGCTCGGCATGGATGCGATGCTCGTGGGCTTCGCCAATGACGACGACGCCATCCACTCGCCGAACGAGAAATATGACGTGAAAAGCTTCCACAAGGGCATCCGCTCCTGGGCAAGGATCCTCGCGGCGCTGGACTGACGGAAGGCTTCGCTTGCGCGCCACCGAGGCGGACAGCAGCGAGACCGGCCGATGCCGGGCCTCGGCTTGGCCCGGGTCAGCCGGCGAAGCCCCTGCGCGCCAGCTTGGCGATCAGAATCGCCCAAGGGGCGGCGTGTAGCACGAGATCGAAGATATCGATCGGCCGGACGAGCGTTCCGGCCGCCAACATCTTCAACTTCTCCCAAAGATGCGGCTCGGGAACGAACGGCGCGAGCCCGAGCGTCAAGGCGGCCAGCACGGCGACCGACATCGGGATGCGATCAAGGAGTTCCACGTTGGCCCCGGCGTGAAGTGTTGAATTGACCTGGCAATGGCCCGCAGGGGGCGAAATGGCGCGGTTGACGGGGCTCGAACCCGCGACCCCCGGCGTGACAGGCCGGTACTCTAACCGACTGAGCTACAACCGCGCATTGGGGCGCTCTCGGGCGATCCGGGTGGTGGCGCGGTTGACGGGGCTCGAACCCGCGACCCCCGGCGTGACAGGCCGGTACTCTAACCGACTGAGCTACAACCGCGTGTCCACCCGCCCGGATCGCCGCCCGAGCGTGGGATGCGTAATAGGCATCTCCCGCTCCCCCGTCAAGCAGCGCCGTAGCGATTTCGGACACGAATTTTCAACCGGGGTCGAATGCGCGATAGAAGCGGGGATCGTAAGGCGCGAGAGGCTCGAACGCCCGACATCTTCGGTGCGAGCGAAGGCTTCCGATGCCAGTCGACAAGGAAGAAGGCAACGGAACCCTGCACACGTCGGGGATGTTTACGGATGACCCGAACAATCCCCGTGCCCACAGGGATGATAAGCTTGGGAACACGTCGCAAGTCGGCTGCAGGCGTGGTGCCGCAGAGGTGTCCTTCGCCCCTCCCCCATCGTTCCCGCCGGTTCGCGATGCTTTCGGCGGTACGCCGAAGCCGCGCTGATATGGCGGATTCGCATCGTGCCCGGAACGCACCAAGCCGGTCGAAGCCGTGACGAGTCCAAGGCGAGGCACGCGCACCGGTGGAAGCGATGCCCCGCTCCCGAGGCCGCGAGTCGACTTTTTCGCCGATTTGTGAGAGCGTTAGGAAGTGGCTCCAGAAATGGAGAGTGGGGCAATGGTGAGATTGACGCGTACATGCGGCTGCATCGCCCTCCTTGTCGTATTGTGTGTTGCGCCAGCAGGCTGGGCACAGGACGCGCCGACGGGCGGCACCGACGAAACGCCGGCATCCTTGCGCAAGGTGCTTGCGCTCCTTGAGGATGAGATCGCGCGCGCGCGCGACGAACGCGATGGGCTGGTCACCGAGATCGCCGGCGCGAAATCCACGCTTGACGATCTCACGGCGCGGATCGCCGTGCTTGAGGAGAACCGGAAGGGTTTCGAAACCGAGATACACGGCGTCGAGGCGCAGCTGACCGAGCGCCAGGCGGAGTTGCAAAGGGTCGAGGAGCAGCTGCGCGACTCCGGCGCCCGCATCACCGAGTTGCAGAACGAGTCGGCGGGTTCCGTGACGGAGCAAACCGCCAAGATCGAGGCGATGCGGGAAGAGGCCGCGGGCATCGCGGCCGAGATCGAGGCGCAGCGTGCACGCGGCTCGGAGTTGGACGTCGAGATCGGCGCGCTGGCACAGCGTCGGGGCGCGGCGGCGGCCGAGGTCGAGGCGCTGCGCAATCAGGCCGAGACGGCGAGATCGACGATGTCACGGATTACCGCAGAGATGGCGACGAAGGCTGCCGAGCTTGGCGCGCTGGCCGACGAGGTGGCGGCAGCGCGCGCGGAACGCGATGCCGCGTCCCAGGACGCGGCGCGGATCCGCGAGGATCTTGCCGCCATCACCGAAGAACTCGTGGCGGCCCGGACCGCGCTTGACGAGTCGCGCGGGGAAAAGGACGCGGTTGAGGCGGCGGCCAGCGCCGCCGTGGAGGAGGAACGCAAGCTCGTGTCCGCCCTGAAATTGATGGGCGAGGAGAAGGAGTTGCGCGAGGCCGAGATCGCCGATCTGGCGGCGCGCAAGGACGGCGTCGCGGGGGAACTGGCCGAGCTCGAGGCGCTTGTCGCGGCGGCGGAGGCCACACTGCAGTTGACGCGCAACGCGCAGGCCGCCACCGAGGCCGCGCTGTCGGCAGCGTCTCCGGCACTTGCGCCGGGAACGACGAACGCCGCCCCGGAAGCGGGCGGCGCAGCGGTGCCGGCGCCGCCGTCACCTGCCGACGTGCGCGCGGTGCTGATCGCGGCGCCGGGTATCGATGAGGTGACGCCGGAGGCGTTCGAGCGGCTGGTGAGCGAGCTTTCATCCGGCACCTGCCCGACCGACGCCCTGAAGTCCGCGACCGGCAGGATCAATCGGCAGACACTTGTGTATTTGATCAGGTCCATGGGCGCGTGTTGAGCTGCCGGCGCCCGGTTTCGAAGGGAGGACACGGTGACCAGACTCCACGGATTATTGATTCAAGCCATTGCTATCCTCGCGCTTGCCGCGGGGTTCGCATCGCCCGCAACGGCCCAGAGCGTCGAGAGGAATATCCTCACCGGAGGACCGACCGGAACCTACATCCAGTTCGGAAACGACATGAGCCGGATGGCGGCAAAATGCGGCATTACCCTCAATGTTCGCGAGAGCGCGGGCTCGCTGGAGAATTTCCTCGGCGTCCGCAACCGTCCGCAGACCCAGTTCGGTATCGTCCAGAGCGACGTGCTGGAATACATGCGCACCTTCGCCAGTAGCGATCCGGCAATCGCGCGGGCGATATTCGGCGTACGGATCGCCTTCCCACTCTACAACGAAGAGGTGCACATCCTCGCCAGGCGTGAGATCGGGTCGCTCGAGGATCTGACCGGCAAGCGAGTCGCGGTCGGCGTCGAGGACAGCGGCACGTTCCTGACTGCCTCGCTCGTGCTCGACCTCGCCGGAGTCCGGCCGGCCGAACGGGTGACGATCGACGCCGACACCTCACTCGCGCGCCTGATCGAGGGCAGCATCGACGCCTTCTTCTATGTCGCGGGTGCGCCGACGAAGATTTTCCAGTCGCCCGAGATCGATGGCGCGGCGCTGCACCTCCTGCCGATCACCAACCCGACGCTCGCCGCTGTCTATGTGCCGTCGCGGATCGAGGCTGGCACCTATGCGTTCCAGACCGAAGGGATCGACGTCGTCGCGGTGAAGGCGGTGTTGATGACCTATGAGTACGAGCCGGGCCGCAACGCCTATCACCGCGAAAGCTGCCGCTCGGTGTCGGACCTCTCGAGTATCGTGCTTACGAATTTCAAGGAGTTGCAGGCTTCGGGCCATCCGAAATGGAAGCAAGTCGATCTCAACGATATCCCGCCGGGTTGGGAGATCGGCAATTGCGTGAACGAGGGGTTGAGCGAAACCTACCAGTTGCAATGCGCCGCACCGGTGCCCGCAGCAGCACCGGAACCCGAGTCGATCGAGAGCCAGGCGAACCAGGCCTACCGCGCGAGAATCTGCGCTGCGGTCGGTTGCTGACGAGCCGGAGTCACCCGCCGTCGATCGGCAACCATGGAGAGGCGACTTCGTCCGAGCCGGGACCACCTGCGGCGACGACCCGCCAGGCGCGGGCGGCGCCCGGCGCACTGACCCGGATTGCCGAGATGACGAGTGGACCCGCGGTCAGCGAGACCGAGCCCGGTTCGGTGCCGAGTTCAACACGGTAGTGCGACGGTGCGGCGCCATCGCCGCCTGTCCAGACCAGTTCCACGGACCCGTCTGGCATCCTCCCTGCATAGAGCGGCACCGGCGGGCCCGGCGTGCTCTCGGGCTCGCTCGGGGCGAGTTCGGCGAGGCCGCGGACGGCTCCCGCGATCGCCGTCCCGGCTTCGCCGTACCAGCCCCGAGCAAGGCCGCGGTTCGTCGCGACCCCCTCGCCGGTCTCATAGATCTGGCCGAGGTAATAGGCGGCGCGGTCATGACCGTGCAGCGCCGCAAGGGCGAAGTGGACCACCGCGAGTTCCGGGTCGTCGCCGCCAATCTCGATCGCCGCTCGGAACCGGTCTGCAGCGGTCGCGGGGATGGCCGCGACGGCGGTGCGGATCCGCCCGACTCGGGTCAGAAGCTCCAGATCGGGCGTCGGTGCGGCCGCGGCCGGCCGGTTTGGCGCGGTCGGCGGCACACCGGCGACAATGCGGCTCAGCGTGTCCTGGAGAAAAGCATCCGTTTCCGCCTTCAGGACGGCGATGCGCGCCGCGAGCGGCGTGCCGGGATCAGCGAGGTAGAAGGCGCCACCGGCCATCGCGGTGAGCGCCGTGACCGCCAGCACGAGGCGCCGGGCCGCCGGGCGTCGGCGCGGCGTCGGCGCGGGAGCGGCCGTGGGCGGTGGATCCGCGACCCTCTGCGCATCGGAGAGGACGATCGGCGGAGCGGGTTCAGGTTGCGCGGCGCCGGTGTGCGGTCGGCGCGATGCGGGCACCGCTGCGGCGGCCCTGGGGGCAACCCGGCCCTGGACGCCGCCTGGCCGTATCAGTAGGGGTTCGGTCCGCGAGGCACTGTCCAGGGCGGCGGCGAGCATAGTGGCCGGAGGCGGCGGCGGCGCGGATGCGCCGGCGGACCTTACGCTCCGGGGCATGGGCCGGGACTCGGCTTCCCCGATCCCGCTTCCGGTCTGCGACTCGGCGAGGGCGCGCCTCATCACGATGCTGATCAGACCATCGAGCCCAAAGGCGGCAATTGCGGCTCGGACGGTGTGCCGATCGATCCGGCTGACTCCCTTATGGGTCGCCTGGCTGAGGCAGCCCTCGCAAACCGCATTTATCTTCAGCGGCACGCCGCCGGTGCGCGTGAACACCTCCTCGAGCGCCCCGGCATCGAAAAGGTCTCCGCGTGCGCCGGCGGCGGTGACGGCGTGGCGGACGTAGGCGGCAGTGTCCTTGGCGGACATGGGTTCGAGTTCGAAGCTCGGTCCGACGATGTCGGGCGCACCGCGATAGGCACGCTCGAAGAGGTCGGGCAGGCCGGCCAACACAAGTTTGAGCAAGGCGCCGTCACCCTGCTCGCCGACGGAAAAATAGTAAAGAGTTGAGAGCGTTTCGTCTGACAGTCGGTCTGCGTCATCGACGATGAGAAGGGGTGCCGGCCCCTTCGAGGCGGCGGAGGTCAGGTAATCGGCGAGCGCGGCGCAGTTCCGGTCACGGGTGTCGCCCGCTTCCCCGGCATCAAGCGCGGTCAGCACTGCGGCGCAGGGATCCTTGGAAAGGGCTGCGGGGTCCGCGACGAGCCCGATGGCCCGTTCGGCCCGTTCACGCCGCACGAGTTCACGGATCAGGGTCGAGCGGCCGGTGCCCGGCTCGCCGACGAAGATCGTAAGAGGTGCGCGGCTGCGGGCCGCGAAGCCGAGCCGGTCGAACGCGAGGGCATGGGACTTGCTCCAGTAGACCGAAGACCCGCCTTCCGGTGTGGAGAACGGGCTGTGCCGCAGGCCCAGCGCTGCTTCGTACATAGGCAACCGTATCCCCCCGAAACTCTTAGGGGCGGAATCGTCCCTTGGCGGCAGGTCGGAGCGAGCTTCTCGCTACGCGGTCGCCGGGTATTGAAGGGCCGCTGCTCACTGCGGCCGCCGCTATACGCGTGCCGCCGCGCCGGGCGATCGAACCCGGGCTCTGCCCCCCAAGTGCCCGCGGATGCCGTCCGGTTCCAGTCTGCCCCAAACGGTCCCGAAAATCCAGCCGATCGCCACCGCCCCGGTGTCCGAGTTCCCCCTCGACACCCGGTAGAAGGCGGCCGCTGGCAAGACCGCGGAGCCGTTGCCAGCGCAAAACCAGGCTCGACGACGCTCGCATTCATGCTTTACGCCACACTATCGCCGTTACGACACTCGGCGCGCGCGTGCCCATCTGGGATGACCGATCAGATCCTCGGGCACCGCAATCCGGTCACGACCTGTTGGTTATGGAGGCGATTCCCGCCCGATCTCATGCAGGGCGCGATCAACGTCTCGATCTTCTCTACGGTGCGCGATTCCAACGGTCAGGCTCACCAACCTCAGGTCGCTTCGCAATCTTAACCTGACTTGCTGGTTCTTTGGTGGGTCGTGAGAGGCTCGAACTCCCGACATCTTCGGTGTAAACGAAGCGCTCTACCAACTGAGCTAACGACCCGCAGCGCTGGATGTAGCGCCTGAGGCAGCGCGGGGCAAGCCCTCCGTCGGGCAAGCGCGGGCCGAAACCGTCTTCATGTTCGAGTCCATGCCCTGTCGTCGTGCTGAAGCTGTATCGGCGCCGGATCGAGGGCACCTCGCCCGGATCCCGGCGCGGCGCTCCGGCATCCGGAAGCGCCGCCAATACCGCGCGGTTCAGGCCCGCATCGCCCCCCTGAGACCAATGCCGACGAGGCCGGCATTGATCAGAAGATAGGGAGAGGCGCTGCCGAAGGTCAGACTCACGGCCTTGGCCCAGTCGGCGAGGTGGTGGACCGGCTCGAAGGCGATGAAGAGCCCGGCCAGGAGCGGCAGCGCCGAGGCGAGCCAGGTCAGGGATGTCGGCTTAACGTATTTGCGCAAGGGTTCCACTGGCAGACCTCCGAAGGCAGCTGAATGCCCGCGGGATCACACCACGGCGCGGTTCAGACCCCGTTAAGGGGCCGCGCGCCGTAGGGTTACACGGGTTGGATGGTGGGTGATGAGGGATTTGAACCCCCGACATCTTCGATGTGAACGAAGCGCTCTACCACTGAGCTAATCACCCGTCCGGCCGGGTTCCTAACCGCATTCTCGGGTTACCGCAAGAGGTCTTTCGACCGCGGCGGTCCACAGAAAACATCGGGGCCCGCCGCGGCAAACGCGGCGGGCCCCGTCAATCCTGATACCGGCCGCGGGGTCAGTGCGCCGTGGCGCCCGAACCCTCGCCCTTGTCGGAGAGCGCGGCCTTGGCGGCGGCCTCCTCGGCCTCCTCGTCCCAGACGATCGGCTCCGGTTTCCGCGCCAGCGCATGGCGCAGCACCTCGCGGACGTGGGAAACCGGGATGATCTCCAGCCCGGCCTTCACGTTGTCGGGGATCTCCGGCAGGTCCTTGGCGTTCTCCTCGGGAATCAGCACCGTCTTGACCCCGCCGCGGAGCGCGGCCAGGAGCTTCTCCTTCAGCCCGCCGATTGCCAGCACATGGCCGCGGAGCGTCACCTCGCCGGTCATCGCGATGTCCTTGCGGACCGGGATCTGGGTCAGTACCGAGACGATCGAAGTCACCATCGCGACGCCGGCCGACGGCCCGTCCTTCGGCGTCGCGCCTTCGGGAACGTGGACGTGGATGTCGATCTTCTCGAAGACCGGCGGCTTGACGCCGATTTCGGGGCTGATGGCGCGCACGAAGGACGACGCCGCGTCGATCGATTCCTTCATCACCTCGCCGAGCTTGCCCGTCGTCTTCATCCGCCCCTTGCCGGGCAGCTTCAGCGCCTCGATCGACAGGAGATCTCCGCCGACGGAGGTCCAGGCGAGACCCGTCACCACACCGATCTGGTCCTCCTTCTCGGCAAGTCCGTAGCGGAACCGCTTGACCCCGAGGAAGTCCTCGAGATTCTCCGGCGTCACCTCGACCTTCTGGGTGTCCTTCTTGACGATCTTGGTCAGCGCCTTGCGGGTCAGCTTGGCGATCTCGCGTTCGAGGTTCCGCACCCCCGCCTCGCGGGTGTAGGTGCGAATCATCTCCTGCAGCGCATCGTCCGTCAGCTTGAACTCGGTCTTCTTCAGCCCGTGGTTCTTCACCTGCTTCGGGATCAGGTGCTGCTTGGCGATCTCGCGCTTCTCGTCCTCGGTGTAGCCGGCGAGCGGGATGATCTCCATCCGGTCCAGAAGCGGCGACGGCATGTTGTAGCTGTTCGCCGTGGTCAGGAACATCACGTTCGAGAGGTCGTACTCGACCTCGAGGTAGTGGTCCATGAACGTGTTGTTCTGCTCCGGATCGAGAACTTCGAGCATTGCCGAGGCCGGATCGCCGCGGAAGTCCTGGCCCATCTTGTCGATCTCGTCCAAGAGGATCAGCGGGTTCGTGGTCTTGGCCTTCTTCAGCGACTGGATGATCTTGCCCGGCATCGAGCCGATATAGGTCCGGCGGTGGCCGCGGATCTCGCTCTCGTCGCGCACGCCGCCGAGCGAGATGCGGATGAACTCGCGCCCCGTCGCCTTCGCGACCGACTTGCCAAGCGAGGTCTTGCCGACGCCCGGAGGCCCGACGAGGCAGAGGATCGGTCCTTTCATCTTCTGGCTGCGCTGTTGCACGGCCAGATACTCGACGATCCGCTCCTTGACCTTTTCGAGACCATAGTGATCGTTATCAAGGACTTCCTGAGCTTTCCTCAGGTCCTTCTTGACGCGGGACTTCACCCCCCAGGGCAGGCTGAGGAGCCAGTCGAGGTAGTTCCGGACCACGGTCGCCTCGGCCGACATCGGCGACATCGACTTCAGCTTCTTCAGCTCGGCCTCCGCCTTGTCGCGGGCTTCCTTCGAAAACTTGGTATTCGCGATCTTCTCGGCCAGTTCGTTGATCTCGTTCTGGCCGTCCTCGCCGTCGCCGAGTTCCTTCTGAATGGCCTTCATCTGCTCGTTCAGATAGTACTCGCGCTGGGTGCGCTCCATCTGGCTCTTGACGCGGGACTTGATCTTCTTCTCGACCTGCAGGACCGACATCTCGCCCTGCATCAGCCCGTAGACCTTCTCCAGCCGCTCGGCCACGTCGAGCGTCTCCAGAAGCTCCTGCTTCTGGTTCACCTCGATGCCGAGATGGCCCGAGACGAGGTCGGCGAGCCGCGCCGGCTCGCGTGCCTCGGCCACGGCCGAGAGCGCCTCTTCCGGCACGTTCTTCTTGATCTTGGCGTAGCGCTCGAACTCCGCCGCGACCGAGCGCAACAGCGCCTCGACCGAGGCCGAGTCGCCCGGCAGTTCCGTCAGAGCCTCGGCGCTGGCCTCGAAGTAGGAGGGGTTCTCGATGAATTCGACGATCCGAACGCGGCTCTTGCCCTCGACGAGCACCTTCACCGTTCCATCCGGCAGCTTGAGAAGCTGCAGCACGTTGGCGAGCACGCCGGCGCGGTAGATCCCGTCCGTGGTCGGATCGTCGATCGTCGGGTCGATCTGCGAAGACAGCAGGATCTGCTTGTCCTCGCGCATCACCTCTTCCAGCGCCCGCACCGACTTCTCGCGCCCGACGAAGAGAGGCACGATCATGTGCGGAAACACCACGATGTCGCGCAGCGGCAGCACCGGGTAGCTGGAGGCAAGAATATCTGTCATGCGCTTTCCTTATTCATGGCAGGAACGCTCCGGCCCCGGTCTTCGGCGGCCACCGGCATTCCCCGTTCAGCGCCTTATCTAAGTAGGCACACGAAGAGCTTCAACCGGACGCTGGCCCGGCATCGCCGCACAATGCCCCGCCCGTCCGGCAAGGGCAAGAACGCAAGAGTGCTAATCCGCGGACTGCTGCCGGGTCGCGCCTGCCTGTCGCGCCCGGCAACCCGATCCGGTGTCGAAACCTAGTGCGGCATCGGCGCACGCGCCGAGCGTTCCGCCGGCATGCTCAGGACCGCGTATCTGCGCCCGTCTCCGGGGTTGCAGTAGGGCTCGCCGATCCGGTCCGCCTGCCAGCCGAGCTGCCGCAGTGCCCGCATCAGCGACACGGGCGAAAGCGACATCAGCTCATGTGCCCCGTGGCGCCGCGCCACCTCCGCCAGCCCCTCGACGATCAGCGACAGGCACCGGGAGCGGTCGGCCTGCGACCGGACCTCGTCCGACATTACCAGCCGCGTGCATTCCCAGACATGGGGCGTGTCGATCTCGCGGCCAAGCACCTGGCTCGGAATGTCGGCGAGCTTGCCGGCTACCGCGTCGCGCAGCATGTAGGTGTGGTCACCCCAATGCGAGGTCGTGGGCATCGTCCGGGCACCGCCGACGACCTCCCCGTCGCGCAGCACCAGCGAGTAATGCGCAAGTGGGTTGTCATACTGGTCCATCTCTACAAGGTCGTTGTGCGGAATGTCCCAGCCGAGCGTGTCCACGAAGAACTGCTTGCGCAGCTTCAGGTAGTCGTAGAACGCCGTGCCGTGGCGATGCAGTTCCGACATGTCAAAGGTGATGTTGTGCATGTTTTGCATGGTTTTGCCCCTCCTAATGGCGGGGAAATTAGGCACCACGAAACATGGTTTATGAAACGTTATCGGAGAGTTGACAGGAGATTTTCCCCCATAGGGAGAGTGAGCCAGTTACATGGGCTTTTGGAGAGCCCGCTCAAGCGGACATGAGACGGTCCTGTGGCGTCAGATCAGCCCGTAAGCCACCGCCACGGAGACCGCCTGGCTCGAGGTCTTGGCGTCCAGTTTCAACTTTGCGCTCTTCAGGCGCTGCTTGATCGCGCCCTCGCTCACGCCGAGGCGATTGGCGATCTCCTTCAGCAAGAGGCCGTCCCGCACCATCGACAGGGCTTCGAGTTCGGCCCGCGTGAGATTGGTCGGCGGCGCGGTCGCCTCGTGAAGGCGCAAGAGCTTGGACTGCAGGATCTCGATTTCCTCGTCCTCGTATTCGCGGTCGCTGCGCGCAAAGGAGCCGAAGCTGCGCTGCCCCTCCCGTCCCGACGGCGCGCAGGCGATCGCAACGCCGTAGCCCAACCCGTACTGGGCCGCCATGGCCAGCACATTGCGGGGATCGGGCAGCGGAATCTCGCTCCATCTGATCGCGCCGGAATTCTCGTAGGACCAACGCACCACCGGGTCGTAGAGCATGTAGCCCCGCTGGGTATAGAGCTCGACCCAGGCATCGGGCAGCGCATTGTGCTCGGCCACAGGAAACGCGAAACCGACGCGCAGCGCGATGTAATACCCGGCTGGCGCCAGAAGGGAAAACTCGCGTCCTTCCCTCGGGCCTGACATCGTAGCAACTTCCTGTCTCGCGCGGGGATTTGCCTTCTGCAAGGCTCCCCAGAGTTGTACCATCAATTGCGGTATGACATGGAACGTGTGAGGATGAAAGTCGTGCGTGCGAGGGCTCCGATGGCTAGGCAGGAAAAGATCAGCGCGATTCTGACCCGCCTCCATCAGGCAAGCCCGGCGGGCTTCGCGATCGCCCTTCACGTCAAGTACACCGCACCGCGTTATCTTTTTCAGTCCTACGAGAGGGACTGGCTCGACACCTATTCGCGCAAGGGCCTAGTGCTGCACGACCCAACTGTTCGGTGGGGGTTCGAACATACAGGCGCCATCCGCTGGAGCGAACTGGCCGGTGACGACGAACAGGGCGTCCTGGAACAGGCGGACGCGCACGGGCTGCGATTCGGGGTCTGCATCGCCGTCGTGGCGGAAGGTTCCCGCAGCATGGCGAGCTTCGCCCGCTCCGACCGGGAGCCGACCGACGTGGAGATCACCGGTTTCGAAGCCGACCTGGCAGAACTTCACGGCCTCACCGCGACCGCCGAAAAGCTCTCGCCCTCGGTCCACGAGACACTGAAGCAGCTCTCGATCTACCTGACCCACGGCTGAGACGCGGGATCAGATGGGCTCGATATCGCCCTCGGCCCGCAGCGCATGGAAGTCACGCACGAACTCGGCGAGCCGTCCGGCTGCGATCGCCTCCCTCAGCCCCTGCATCAGCTCCTGGAAGTAATGCAGGTTGTGCCAGGTCAGGAGCATGCCGGAGATCATCTCCCCGGCTCGGAAGACATGGTGCAGATAGGCGCGCGAGTAAGAGCGGCAGGCCGGGCAGCTGCAGTGCTCGTCCAGGGGGCGCGGGTCGTCCATGTGGCGGGCGTTCTTGATGTTGACCTGGCCGCGCCGCGTCCAGGCCTGCCCGGTGCGTCCCGATCGCGAGGGCAGCACGCAGTCCATCATGTCTATGCCGCGCTCGACCGCGCCGACGATGTCGTCGGGCTTGCCCACGCCCATCAGATAGCGGGGCCTGTCCTCCGGCAGGAAGCCCGGCGCGTAGTCGAGAACGCCGAACATCGCCTCCTGCCCCTCGCCCACGGCAAGGCCGCCGACCGCGTAGCCGTCAAACCCGATCGCATTCAGCGCCTCGGCGCTCTCGGCGCGCAAGTCCTTCGTCACCCCGCCCTGCATGATGCCGAATAGCGCATGGCCCGGCCGGTCGCCGAAGGCGTCGCGCGACCTCTGCGCCCAGCGCATCGAGAGCCGCATGCTCGCGGCCACCTCGGCCTCGGTCGCGGGCAGCGCCGGGCATTCATCGAAGGCCATCACGATGTCGGAGCCGAGCAGCCGCTGGATCTCCATCGAGCGCTCGGGCGTGAGCTTGTGCTTCGATCCGTCGATATGGGAGGAAAAGGTCACCCCCTCCTCGCTCATCTTGCGCAAGGAGGCGAGGCTCATCACCTGGAAGCCGCCGGAATCGGTGAGGATCGGCCGCTCCCAGTTCATGAAGCGATGGAGCCCGCCAAGCCGCGCGATGCGCTCGGCGGTGGGCCGCAGCATCAAGTGATAGGTGTTGCCCAGAAGGATGTCGGCGCCGGTGGCGCGCACGCTCTCGGGCAGCATCGCCTTGACCGTGCCGGCGGTGCCGACCGGCATGAAGGCCGGCGTGCGGATCTCGCCCCGCGGGGTGGAGATCGTGCCGGTCCGGGCACGGCCATCGGTGGCCGCAAGCGTGAATGTGATGCGCTGGCTCATGGAGCGCGCTGATACAGAAGCGGCGCGGCCTTGGCCAGAGCGTCGCGGGCGGCGACCCGGATGGTCGCCGCCGCCACGGGTCACGGCTGGAGGTCTTCCGGCGCCGTGTCGACGATCTCCGACCATCTGGCGTCGGCCTGCTGGATATAGGTCGCCGGATCGCTCGACCATTTCTCGGCGACCGGCGGCGCAACGTTGAGGTAGAGCTTGTCGCCGACGATCTTCCAAAGATCGGGATCGCCGTCGAGCTTGATCCCCATCGCCGCGCCCATCGCGCAGTAGCCGCCATACTGCGGCGCGAATTTCGCGGGCTCGGCGTCGAACATGGCCTTGTTGTCCTCGCTCGCGAAGCGGTAGACGGCACCTCCGTACTCCGAGGTGATCTGGAAATCGCCCTTCGCCGGCGCGCCTGCGGTGAAATAGCTCACCGGGTCGTAGCCGCGCAGCGCGAGCCCCGTCGTGGTCGCGTTCACCGACACGTCCGCCGCCATCGCCGAGGCGGCAAGCGTCACCGCCAGCGCCGAACCCATCGCCAGTTTGCGGAAAATCGAGGTCATCCGTGTTCTCCCTTGTCTGACCGGCCCCGATGCGGGCCCCGGGTAACGGGGTAGACCAATGCGCCCCCCACGCAAAAACACCCCTGCGCGACGGGACGTGAACCGGCGTGACCTCGGTGCGCGGCTCCGCATAGGCTGTGCGGTGGTGCGCAGGTCTGCGGCAGAGGGGCGCGGGCAGGTCGGGGCACTGGACCTCGCCGGGCCCATTCCTTATATAATCCCTCAACAACTCAGCGAGACGCCCATGACCGCCGAAGCCACGAACCCGATCGAGGGCGCCCCCCTGATCAAGCCCTCGACCACCGACCACCCGCTCTACGAGGCCGTCGTCGAGGCCTGCCGGAGCGTCTACGACCCCGAAATCCCGGTTAATATCTATGACCTTGGCCTGATCTACACGATCGACATCTCGCCCGAGAACGAGGTCGGCATCGTCATGACCCTGACCGCGCCAGGCTGCCCCGTGGCCGGGGAGATGCCGGGCTGGGTCGCCGACGCGGTGGAGCCCTTGGACGGGGTCAAGCAGGTCGACGTGCAGATGACCTTTGAGCCGCAATGGGGCATGGACATGATGTCCGACGAGGCACGGCTCGAACTCGGCTTCATGTGATCAAGCCAAAAGGCTTGCTTTAAAACAAGAAAGCCATATGATTTGCTTTATGGAAAGCATGTCAGAAAGCTTTACAGAACACGCACCGGTCGTCGCGGTCCTGACCGGCGATCTGGTCGCATCCCGCAGACACGACAGGTCGCAAGTCGACGCCGCCATGACGCGGATCGCCAAGACCGCAGCCGGGCTCGGCCAGATGGCAGGCGCGGATGCAAGGTTCACCCGCTTTCGCGGCGACGGCTGGCAGATCGTCCTCGGGCGCGCGGGTTGCGCCTTGCGCGCCGCTCTCATCATCATCGCCGACCTGAAGACCAGCGGATGCGGGATCGAGACCCGAATCTCGGCAGGCGTCGGTCCTTGGGAGAGCCTCGGAACCGCCAACCTCTCCGACGCGTCCGGCCCGGCGTTCTCCGTCTCGGGCGACCTTCTCGAAACGATGCCGCGGCACCGACGGCTCGCCATCGCCGGCGGGCGCGATACGGCCGTGCACGGAACGGCCGACCGCGACTGGCAGGCGGCGATCTTCGACATGGCGGAATGGATTTCCTCGCGGTGGTCGCAGCCACAGGCCGAGGCCATGTCGATGGCGCTCGGCGATGGCTGGAAAACCCAGGACGAGCTGGCCCGGCGTCTTGGCATCACGCGGCAAGCCATGCATTCGCGGCTCTCGGGTGCGGGATACCAGGCCATGGAGAACGCCCTCGCCGCGATCGAGCATTACGAATGGTAGCACAGGCATGATCGAGACCTTCACCGCCCTCCTCCTCGCCCATGTGCTCGCGGATTTCGTGCTTCAGACCCGGCACATCGCAGAGACCAAACGCCGGCCGGCCACACTGCTCTTTCACGGCGCCATCGTCCTTGCCACCGCGCAGGCCGCGACCGGACGCATCGACGCGCCGGAACTTCTGGCACTCGCGGTGCTCCACGTTGCCATCGACTGGACCAAAGCAAAGCTCGGCGCCTCCGGCCTCGGCTTCTTTCTCGCCGATCAGGCGGCGCATCTGGTGACTCTTGCCGCCCTCACCGCCTTTCGCCCCGACCTCTGGGCGGGCGGGACCTGGAGCGGCCTTGCCTGGCTTCCCGGCCTGATGGCGCTCGGGGCCGGATTCATCCTTGCGACCCGCGCCGGCGGCTTCGCGGTCGGCCTCCTGATGCGGCCCTGGGCCGATGTCGAGCTGCCGACCGGCCTAACGGACGGCGGCAAGCTCATCGGGCTTTTGGAACGCGGGCTGATCTTCCTTCTGGTGATCGTCGGCGAGCCCGCCGGCATCGGCTTTCTCATCGCAGCGAAATCGGTGCTCAGGTTCGAGACGACCTCGAAGGACCAGCGCGCCGGGGAGTACGTGATCATCGGCACCCTCGCCTCCTTCGGCTGGGCGCTGGTCTTCGCCTACGCGACGCTCTGGCTGATGGGCCACCTGCCCCCGCTTGAGATCGCCCGCTCCGCGCCTTAAATTGGGAGCACAGGATACGGAGACGAAACATGTTCGGCATTCCCGGCAAGGCCCCGGTGACACTCACGCCGCGCGCTGTGGCGCAGATCACCCGGCTGATGGCCAAGGGCGACGCCTACGGGCTCAAGCTCGGCGTCAAGAAGGGCGGCTGCGCGGGCATGGAATACACGATGGAGATCGCCGCCGAGGCCGGCCCGATGGACGAGGTCATCGAACAGGATGGCGCGCGGGTGATGATCGCGCCGATGGCGCAGATGTTCCTCTTCGGCACCGAGATCGACTACGAGACCTCGCTTCTCGAATCCGGCTTCAAGTTCAACAACCCCAATGTCTCCGAGGCCTGCGGCTGCGGGGAATCGATCAAGTTCAAGGACATGCCGGCCGACGGCACGTCCCGCGCATGAGCGTTTCCGACGCCGACATCGCCTTCGCGCTCGAACTCTTCGAGGGCCTCGGGCCGCTGACCACGCGAAAGATGATGGGCGGGCTCTGCCTCTATCGGGACGGCACGATCTTCGCGATCCTGCACGGCGACGGCTCGATCTGGCTGAAGGGCGCGGGCGGCTTTGCCGAGAAAATCACGGCCGAGGGCTGGGAGCACTGGACCTACCAGCGCGACGGCGGCAAGGTCACGGCAATGCCTTACTGGCGGCTTCCCGACGCGGCGCTTGACGATCCCGCGCTCGCCTGCAATCTCGCAAGGGAAGCGATTTCACACTTGGACTAGGGAGCGGCGGATGCGGCGGAAACTTGCGGCGGGCAACTGGAAGATGAACGGCACCGCGGCGAGCCTTGCCGAGATCCGCGCGCTGGCCGAGGCCCGCTCCGCGCCCGCCTGCGACATCCTGATCTGTCCGCCCGCCACCCTTCTCGCCCGCATGGCCGAAGCGCTGGGCGAAGCACCGATCGCGCTCGGCGGCCAGGATTGCCACGCCGCCACCTCGGGCGCCCATACCGGCGACATCTCGGCGGGGATGCTGAGGGACGCCGGCGCCTCCCACGTCATCCTCGGCCATTCCGAGCGCCGCGCCGACCACGACGAGACCGACGCCGCGGTCCGCGCCAAGGCGGAAGCCGCGCGCGCCACCGGCCTCGTCGCGGTGATCTGCGTCGGCGAGACCGAGGCCGAGCGCGACGCGGGCCGCACCCTCGACGTGATCGGCACCCAGCTTCAGGGCTCAGTCCCCGACGGCGCGACGGCGGCCGATACGGTGATCGCCTACGAGCCGGTCTGGGCCATCGGCACCGGCCGGACGCCGACGCTCGGGCAGATCGCCGAGGTCCATGACTTCCTCCGCGCCCGCCTCGCCGACCGCTTCGGGGCCGAGGCCGACGGCATGCGGCTTCTCTACGGCGGCTCGGTCAAGCCCGGAAACGCCGCCGAGATCTTCGCCGTCTCCAACGTCGACGGCGCGCTCGTCGGCGGCGCGAGCCTCAAGGCCGCCGATTTCGGCCCGATCATCTCGGCGCTCGAAGCCGCCCGGTGACTTGACCGGCAAAGCCGGTACTATGCCCGAAGGCGGGGCTACCGACGGAGTGTGAACGGATGACCGAAGCTCGTCCCGACGCCACCGCGCCATCGTCAAGTCTGGCCGGGATCGGCATCGTGCTCCTGTCGGCGCTCCTGATCGCGCTCGCACCCAACGCCGCCAAGATCGCCTATCGGGAAGGCGCTGACCTGACCGCCGTTATCACCTTCCGCACGTTGATCGGGGCGGCCGGGCTGGCGCTCTATCTCGCCGCGCGGCGGCACTGGCCGCCGGGCGGACGGGACGCGTTTCGCCGCAGCGCTTTCTCGGGCCTCGCGCAGGTCTTCACTGCGCTCGGCTTCATCGGCGCGGTCGCCTTCATCGACGTCAGCCTCGCCGCGCTGATCTTCTATTCGCATCCCTTCCTCGTCGCGCTCATCAGCCACCTGCGCGGCGAGGCACGGATGAGCGCGAACCGGTTCGTCTGGATCGCCTCGGCCATCGCCGGGCTCGCGCTGGTCTTCGGCCTGAAGCTGGCATCACTTGCCCCCCTCGGCATCGCGCTCAGCCTCGGCGGGATGGTCGCCGTCACCGTTCTCATCTTCACCGTCGCCGGCCTTTCGGCGGAGGTCGGGCCGATTCCGGCCAATCTCTTCATGACGACATGGTCGTGCCTCTACCTGCTCGCCTTCGCCCTCGCCGCGCCCCTGACAGGGCTCGCGGCACCGATGACCTTGCCGGGTTCCGTCACGGGCTGGATCGCGATCCTCGGCGCCGGCGTCACGACGACGACAGGCTACGTCCTCTTCTTCGTCGGCGCGCGGATAGTCGGCACTGCGCGGGCGGCGGTCTGGACGGTGACCGAACCGCTCTTCGCCATCATCTTCGCGGTCCTCCTGATCGGCGAGACGCTTTCGGCCTCGCAGTGGCTTGGCGTGGCGATCGTGATCGGCAGCCTTATCCGCTTCGAAACCACGGTCGCCCCCGCGCCCCGCGACTGAGTACGCCGCATGATTAGCGCCATTCGCGACCTCGATGTCGCGCCCGAACGCGCGATCCGCCTCGCTTGGTGAGACTTTGCGCCGCAGAAACCCGTATCGCGGAGCCCCCGAACGTGACGACTGCCGCCTTCGTTCCTTCGCCCCGCAACGACCGGGTGAGCGCCAACCTCGCCTGCATCGTCTCGATGCTGGTCTGGGCGGCGGGTTTCCCGATTGCCGACGAGCTCCTGAAGACCCTTCCGGCGCTGACGGTCACGCTTCTGCGCATGTCGCTTGCCGCCCTGTTCCTTCTGCCCGTCTGGATCGTTGTCGACGGTCCCAGCCGGGTCCGCGGCGCGGCCTGGGGCCGCGGGCTCTGGGTCGGCGCGGTCGGGTTCGGGCTCGGCTCGTTCCTCCTGATCTTCGCCCAGAGCCGCACCGACGGCGTCACCGTCGCTGTCATCTGCGCAGCGATGCCCGTCGCGGGCATCGCGCTCGAATGCCTGTTCGACCGGCGCCGCCTGACCTGGCGCATCGTCGCCGGGTTGATCCTCAGCGTCATGGGCGGAATGGCGGTCTATGCCGCCCGGATGGGCCACATCGACTTCGGACTCGGGGCACTCGCCGCGCTTGTCTCGATCTTCGTCTACTGCTGGGGCTCGCGCGCTTCGGTCACCGCGCTTCCCGGCCATTCGGCGATGGCGCGCACGGCGCTCACGATCATCGGCGCGGCGCTCGGCATCGTCGCAGCCCAGCTCGCTTGGCAGGCGCTCGGCGGCGAACCGGTCGCCTGGGCGCGGATCGGGATGCGCGAGTGGAACCTCTTCGCAATCTACGCCATCGGCTCGCTGGCGCTCTCGCAGCTTCTCTTCCTGATCGGGGTCGCCGGGCTCGGCATCGGCATCGCCTCGATGCATATGAACATCGCGCCCTTCTACGTCATGCTCTTCGCGCTCGCGCTCGGCGGCGGCTGGAGCTGGGGCCAGGGTGTCGGCGCCGCGATCGTCGCCGCGGGCGTGATCATATCCCAGGGTCGGAACGGCAGGCGCACGGCTTGAAACCCGGGCGGGGCTGGGCTTAGCTCGCCCCAGTCACGCCCCGGGGAGAGCCGATGCTTCACCTCAGCCAAACGCCGACCGAACCCGCCTTCGTCCAGGACCCCTACCCGTTCTACGAACGCGCGCGGGCGGGTGGACCGCTGTTCTTCTGGGAGGATTACGGCCTCGTCTGCGCCACCTCCGCCACGGCGGTCGGCGCGAGCCTCAAGGCCGCCGATTTCGGCCCGATCATCTCGGCGCTCGAGGCCGCCTGACCGTTTCCGACAGAAAGGTCGCTGCCGGGCGCGCGACGCCGGGCACATACGTCCATCATCCCGCGGGTGTATTCAGCGCGGAGCTCGACCGGCTTGCCGACAGCGTCGATCGTTCCCTCGCCGGGCCAGTCTCCACTGGCTGCAAACATGGCCTGCGTCGCCTCGATGCTGGTCTGGGCAGTCGGCTTTCCGGTCGCGGATGAACTGCTGAAGGTCCTGCCGCCGATCGCGATCGCGACCCTTCGCTTGTCGATGGCCGCCCTGGCCCTGCTCCCCTTCTGGTATCTGTCGGACGCCGGGCGCGAATGGCGGTCAGCCGCTTGGGCACGCGCGCTCGTCATTGGCGCCACAGGTTCCGGTGTCAGTGCTCTCCTGCTCATCTACGCTCAGGGACGGACAGACGGCATCACTATCGCGGTCATCTTTGCGGCCATGCCGATCGCCGGCATCGCGCTCGAATGCCTCTTCGACGGTCGGCGCCTGACATGGCGCCTGATCGCGGGGATCATCCTCTCCACGATCGGCGGCGTCGCTGTTTACGGAGCGCGCATGGGCCATCTAAACATGGGCCTCGGGGCGCTATCCGCACTGGTATCGGTTGTGATCTTCGCCTGGGGCGCGCGAGCCTCGGTCAAGGCGCTGCCAGACCTGTCTGCGCTTGGTCGCACGACCATAACGCTGACCGGCGGCGCCATAGTGGCCGTGGTGGTGCAGGCGTTCCTTGATCTCACCGGAAGCGCGGCCGTTCCCTGGCACCTTATCGGTGCGCGTGAATGGCTCTATCTGGCGATCTATAGCGTCGGCAGCCTCGCCATCGCACAGCTTCTGTTCCTGAAAGGTGTCGCAACCCTCGGCGTCGCCGTCGCCACGATGCACCACAACGTTGCCCCGTTCTACGTCATGGTCTTCTCGCTCGCTTTCGGTGCAGGCTGGAACTGGGGACAGGTCGCAGCCGCCGCACTCGTCGTCTTCGGAGTGATAGTGGCGCAGGGCCGGGAGCGCAGACGCACGGCTTGAAACCCGAACGGGGCTGGGCTTAGCTCGCCCCGACCACGCCCCCGGGAGAGCCGATGCTTCACCTCAGCCAATCGCCGACCGATCCGGCCTTCGTCCAGGACCCCTACCCGTTCTACGAACGCGCACGGGCGGGTGGACCGCTGTTCTTCTGGGAGGATTACGGCCTCGTCTGCGCCACCTCCGCCACGGCGGTCGGCGCGATCCTGCGCGACCGGCGCTTCGGCCGCGAAGTGCCCCCCGAAATCCGTAAGCCCGTCCCAGACCACCTCGCAGCCTTCTATTCGGTCGAAGCCCATTCGATGCTGGAACTTGAACCGCCCCGCCACACCCGGCTGCGGTCGCTGGTGCTGCGCGCCTTCACCTCGCGCCGGATCGCTGCCCTTGCGCCGGAGATCGCGGCCCTCAGCCACGCTCTCATCGACGCCTTCCCGGCGGGCGAGGTCGACCTTCTCGACGCCTTCGCGCGCAAGCTGCCGGTGATCATCATCGCCCGCCTCCTCGGCGTGCCGGAGGAGCGTGCGGACGACCTCCTTGCCTGGTCGAACGCGATGGTCACGATGTACCAGGCCCGCCGCAGCCGCGCGACCGAGGATGCCGCCGTCGCCGCGACCGAGGCCTTCTCGGCCTTCCTGCGGTCCCATGTCGAGGAGCGGCGCACCAAGCCGGCCGACGACCTCATCACCCATCTCATCGCCGCCGAGATGGAGGGCGAGACGCTCTCTACCGACGAGTTGATCGCGACCTGCATCCTGCTCCTGAACGCCGGCCACGAGGCAACCGTCCACACGCTCGGCAACGGCATCAAGGCGCTCCTGGAAAACGGCCTCGGCGCCGGGGTTCTCGGCCCCGACCGGATCGAGGGCACGGTCGAGGAGATCCTGCGGTACGACCCGCCGTTGCATCTCTTCACCCGCCACGCCTACGAGGATATCGAGATTGCCGGCTACACCTTCCGCCGCGGCGACGAGGTCGGCTGCCTCCTGGCCGCCGCCAACCGCGACCCGAGGGCCTGGGACGCGCCCGAACGGTTCGACCCGGACCGCCCGGTCAAGCCGCACCTAACCTTCGGCGCGGGCCTGCATTTCTGCGTCGGCGCGCCGCTCGCCCGGCTCGAGCTGCAGACCGCGCTGCCGATCCTGTTCGACCGCCTGCCCGGACTCGCCATCGCCGCGCCGCCACGCTACGCCGACCTCTACCACTTTCGCGGCCTGGAGCGGCTCGGTGTTGAGCCGCGCCGCGTCGCCCAGCGCCCCTGAGACCGGCGTCGCCGGCCTCAGGGCTGAAGCGGCATGGAGGTGGTCGACTTGATCTCCTCCATGCTCAGAAGGGCCGTCACGTTGTAGATCTTCACCTCGGAAATCAGCGCCTGGTAGAAGGTGTCGTAGGCGCGGGCGTTCTTCACCCGGACCTTGAGGATGTAGTCGATATCGCCTGCGAGCCGGTGCGCCTCCATCACCTCGGGCCGCGCGCGCAGCGTGGCGAGGAACTTCTTCTGCCATTCGGCCTCGTGCTCGCTGGTGCGGATCAGCACGAAGAAGCAGGCCTCGAGCCCGAGCGCCTCGGGATCGAGCAGGACCGTCTGCCGGCCGATCACGCCGGCCTCCTTCATCTTGCGGATTCGGTTCCAGACCGGGGTCTTCGACGACCCCACCTTGCCCGCGATCTCGTCGAGCGACTGGCTGGCGTCCTCCTGCAGTTCGCCAAGGATTTTCCGATCCATCTCATCCAGACGGACTGACATTCGCTTTTTCCTCCGATTCCGAAACGCGAGTTTTGCTCACCGCCAGATACAGAACATACGTCCTTATTAGCAAGGGCATATGGCGCATATGGGGGAAAATTTCCTATATAGAGGGAGAAATTCAGCGTCGCGAACACCGCCTACCCAAGAGGACATTCCATGAGCCGCGCCTTTACGCCGAAAGTCGTCACCGCGAATGCGCTGATCGAAGGCGATGTCGTCTACCTGACCTCCGACGACCGCTGGACGCGCGAGCATGGCGAGGCTGAGCTGATCCGGGACGAGGCCCATGCCCAGCTCCGGCTGCTGCAGGCCGAAAAGCAGCGCAGCGTCATCGTCGGCGCCTACCTCGCCGACGCGAAACCGGGCCCCAATGGTCCCGAACCGATCCATTTCCGCGAAGCCTTCCGCACCCGCGGCCCTTCGAACTACGCCCACGGCAAGCAGGAGACCTCGAATGTATAAGTACAACGACTTCGACGAGGCCTTCATCCGTAGCCGCAACAAGCAGTTCCGCGCCCAGGTCGAGCGCCGCATCGACGGCTCGCTCACCGAGGACGAGTTCCGTCCGCTGCGGCTGATGAACGGGCTCTACCTCCAGCTTCACGCCTACATGCTGCGCGTGGCCATTCCCTATGGCACGTTGCGCTCCGACCAGATGCGCCAGCTCGCCTATATCGCCGAGCGCTGGGACAAGGGCTACGGCCACTTCACCACGCGCCAGAACATCCAGTACAACTGGCCGAAGCTGACCGACGTGCCCGACATGCTCGACGCGCTCGGCGACGTGCAGATGCACGCGATCCAGACCTCCGGCAACACGATCCGCAACGTCACCGCCGACCATTTCGCCGGCGCCGCGGCCGACGAGATCGAGGATCCGCGCCCGACGGCGGAGCTTGTCCGCCAGTGGTCGACCGACCACCCCGAATTCCAGGCCCTGCCGCGCAAGTTCAAGATCGGCGTCACCGGTTCCCCGAACGACCGCGCCGTCACGAAGTCGCACGACATCGGCCTTCGGATCGTGCGCGGCGGCTCCGGCCAGACCGGTTACGAGGTGCTCGTCGGTGGCGGCCTCGGCCGCACGCCGATGGTCGCCCAGGTGATCCGGCCCTTCCTGAAGAAGGCCGACCTGCTCCCCTATCTCGAGGCGATCGTCTCGACCTACAACCTCTGGGGGCGCCGCGACAACAAGTACAAGGCGCGGATCAAGATCACCGTCTTCGAGAACGGCATGGAGAAGTTCCGCGACGCGGTCGAAGAACGCTTCAAGGTTACGCGCCAGGAGTTCTCCGGCGCCGATCAGGACGTCCTGCGCGAGATCGAGGCGCATTTCGCCGCGCCGGCCTTCCGCAACGCGCCGGAAGACGCCTTCCACGCCGCCCGCGACGCCGATCCGGTGTTCCGCTCCTGGACCGACACCAACCTGACCGCGCACCGCGCGCCGGGCTATGTGATCGTGACCGTCTCGCTGAAGGCGCATGGCGAGACGCCGGGCGACGCCTCGGCCGACCAGATGCGGCTTCTCGCCGATCTCGCCGACAAGTACGGCCACGGCGAGCTGCGCATCAGCCACGAGCAGAACGTGATCCTGCCGCATGTCCACAAGTCGGACCTGCCCGCGCTTCATGCTGCGCTCAAGACCGAGCGCCTCGCCACTGCGAACATCGGCCTTGTCTCCGACATCATCGCTTGCCCCGGCATGGATTACTGCGCGCTGGCCACCGCCCGCTCGATCCCGGTCGCGCAGGAAATCTCCTCGCATTTCAAGGCGATCGGCCTTGAAGAGGCAATCGGCCAGCTCAAGATCAAGATCTCGGGCTGCATCAATGCCTGCGGCCATCACCATGTCGGCCATATCGGCATCCTCGGCCTCGACCGGGCGGGCGTGGAGAACTACCAGATCACGCTCGGCGGCGACCACACCGAGAACATGGTGATCGGCGAGCGTGCCGGGCCGGGCTTTGCCTATGACGAGATCGTCCCGGCGATCGAGCGGATCCTGCGCGCCTATCTCGAGGTCCGCGAGGACGCGTCCGAGACTTTCCTCGACGCCTATCGCCGCCTTGGGCCCGCGCCCTTCAAGGCCGCGCTCTATCCGGCCGAGGCCGAACGCGATGCCGCTTGAGGCACCGCTTCCCTCCCTCGATGCGCGCGTGGCCGCGCTCAACGACCGCTATCGCCACCATTCGGCGACGGCGGTCCTAGAGCGCGCGCTCTACGACCCCGAAGTGGGCAACGTGGCGCTGGTTTCCTCCTTCGGGGCGGAATCGGTGGTGCTTCTGCACCTCGTCTCGGTGATCGCGCCCGGCACGCCGGTGATCTTCATCGACACCCAGATGCTGTTCCCCGAGACGCTGGAATACCAGCGCGAACTGGCCGAAAAACTGAACCTGACGGACATCCGCACGATCCGCGCCGACCGGCGCGACACCGAGTTCGAGGATCCGGACGGGACGCTGCACCAGTTCAGCACCGATGCCTGCTGCGCGCTGCGCAAGGTCGTGCCCTTGGAACGCGCGCTGCAGGGCTTCGACGGCTGGATCACCGGCCGCAAGCGGTTCCAGGCCGGCACCCGCGCCGCGCTGGAGTTCTTCGAGAACGAGGAGAACAAGCGCCTCAAGGTCAATCCGCTCGCCCATTGGGGCCGCGAGGATCTCGAGGACTACATGGTCAACAACCGCCTGCCGCGCCATCCTCTGGTCGCGAAGGGCTATCCTTCGATCGGCTGCGCGCCCTGCACAAGCCCGGTCAAGGAAGGTGAAGATCCCCGCGCAGGACGTTGGCGCGGAACGCAGAAACAGGAATGCGGCATTCACTTCGTCAACGGGAAGGCCGTGCGCGGCCCCGTGCCGCAGGACGACGACACGAAGGAGACGGCAGCATGAGCGTGATCGTGCGCGACGACGGCTTTCACGCCGAGGACTACACCGGCGAGGCCGTGCTCGACATCGCCCAGGACACCAGGCCCGACGCGCTGCCGGAAAGCTTCGACGGTGTCGACCTGGTCCGCGTGGCCTTCCCCGCCGCCTCCGACGGGCGCGGCTTCAGCCTCGCCCGCCAGCTCCGTGCGAGGGGCTATGCTGGGCGGCTGCGCGCCAAGGGTCATGTCATCGCCGACCAGTACGCGATGGCGCGGCGCTGCGGCTTCGATGAAGTGGAAATTTCCGACGACCTGGCTGCGCGCCAGCCGGCCGAGCAGTGGATCTTCCGCGCCGACTGGCAGGAGCACGATTACCGGGCGCGGCTGAAAGCCTGATCACAGGGGTTTTCCCCACACCGAAACGTCAATAGAAGGAGGGGTGCGAACGCGCGCCCCTGTAACAGATGAACGACGCCAGTACCGTGAACGAAGTCCAGGCCACCCCTGTCCGCATGCTGCCGGACGCTCAGGAAGTCACCTCGGTCCAGCACTGGACCGACCGGCTCTTTTCCTTCCGCGTGACGCGGCCGCAGAGCTTGCGGTTCCGCTCGGGCGAGTTCGTGATGATCGGGCTTCTCGGCGACAACGGCAAGCCGCTCCTGCGCGCCTATTCCATTGCCTCGCCGTCGTGGGACGAGGAGCTGGAATTCTACTCGATCAAGGTGCCGGACGGGCCGCTGACCTCGAAGCTCCAGCACATCCAGCCGGGCGACCAGATCATCCTGCGCCCGAAGCCGGTGGGCACGCTGGTGCTTGACGCGCTCCTGCCCGGCAAGAGGCTCTGGTTCCTCGCCACCGGCACCGGGATCGCGCCCTTCGCCTCGCTCATGCGCGACCCGGAGACCTACGAGAAATACGACCAGGTCATCATGATGCATACCTGCCGCGAGAAGGCCGAGCTCGAATACGGCCGCCAGCTCGTGGAGAGCCTGAAGGACGACCCGCTGATCGGCGAGATGGTCGGCGACAAGCTCAAGTACTACCCGACCACGACGCGGGAAGAGAGCGAGCGCATGGGCCGGATCACCGACAACCTCGCCTCGGGCAAGGTCTTCGAGGATCTTGGCATCCCGTCGATGTCGGCCGAGAACGACCGGGCGATGGTCTGCGGCTCGATGGCCTTCAACATCGATGTGAAGGCGGTTCTCGAGAGCTTCGGCCTGCGCGAGGGTGCGAATTCGGACCCGCTCGAATACGTGGTCGAGAAGGCCTTCGTCGGCGACGGTATCTGACTTGACGACCACCCCGGCGCATGGCGGAATCCCGCCATGCGCGCTCTGTCCCTGACCGAAGACCATGTCGCCCGCGCCACGCGCACGGTGCCCGAGTCCCTGTCCTCGACAGCCTTCACGCGCTGCAATGAGGACGACTTTGCGGTGCGGAGCCGGCGCATCCTCGAAAGCCGGCCCGACGGGCCGCTTCTCGTCTTCGCCTATGGCTCGCTGATCTGGAACCCGACCTTCGCGGCGAGGGCGCGGCATCATGCCGTGGCGCGCGGCTGGCACCGGCAGTTCTGCATCGAAATTCGCGGTTTTCGCGGCACGCCAGACGCGCCTGGCCTGATGATGGCGCTGATGGCCGGCGGCCGGTGCTCAGGCGTCGCGCTCGAAGTTCCGGAGACGGACGTCGAGGCGGTGGTCGACGGCCTCGTGCGCCGGGAAACACCTTTTGTCGAGAACGACCCGGACTGGCGATGGATCACCGTCGACACCGAGACGGGAAGGGCCCGGTCGCTGGTGTTCTGGGCCGGACCGAACGGGCCGTCGATCCGCCGGAGCCTGCCGCTCGACCAGGTGGCGCGGCAACTGGCCCGCGCCTGTGGCTATCGGGGATCCTCGGCGGAATACCTGCGCAATACGGTGCTGTCGCTCGAGGAGCACGGGATCCGCGACCGGAACCTCTGGACGCTGCAGGCGCTCGTCGCGGCCGAGATAGACCGGACCTACCCCGCCGCGTCCGGATGACCGGACCGACGCGCGGCGGTCGCGGGGAAGGATGTCCGGGCCGCGCGGTGACGCGCGGCCCGGCTCATGTTTGAACCGGCGTCAGAGCCCGAGCGCGGACTTGACCTCGGCAAGCGCGGCGCCGAGCAGTTCGGGGCTGTCCTTGGCGGTTTCCACCGCGGCCTTCAGCGTCATCTTCGTGGCGTCGTCGAGCGTCGAGCCGTCGATCGCGGCATTGACCGCCTCGGCGTCGTAGGTCGCGGGGTCGAAGATGTCGGCGGCCATGTCGGCCGCGGCTTCGCCGGCGGCCCCCGCTGCCTCGGTCGCACTGTCCACAGCCTCGGCCGCGCTGTCCACAGCCTCGGTGGCGGCTTCGGTCGCCGCGTCCACGGCTTCTTCGGCGGCTGCGGCAGCTTCCGCGGCGGCCGCTTCAGCGGCAGCGGCCTCGGCTGCGGCGGCCGCTTCGGCGGCAGCGGCTTCCTCGGCGGCCTTGGCGGCAGCTTCCTCGGCCGCCTTCGCCGCGGCTTCCTCGGCGGCCTTGGCCTCTTCCACGGCCTTCATCGCTGCGGCCTCCTCGGCGGCCTTCTGGGCCGCAGAGTAGTACCAGTAGCCGCCACCGGCCAGGGCGGCAACGATCACAGCGATGATGAGATTCCTGTTCATGGCATGATCCTTCGCAATGCGGAACAACGATATGTACCGGACCGCTATGACAGAATCCCGTCGATCAGGGAAGCATCACCGTAGCCGGGCGCGGAATCCTGCTTGAATCAGACCGTCCGCACGACTAGTTTGCCGCCCACCCGAAATGGCAACGACAGAAGGAGTGCCACCATAGCCCGCAGACCGCATAACGCCCCGCCGCAACGCGACACGGGACCCCGCGTCAACGACCGCATCCGCGCCCCGGAGATCCGCCTGATCGGCGCCGACGGCGAGAATGTCGGGGTCGTTACCCCGGCCCGCGCCATGGCCCTCGCCGAAGAAGCCGGGCTCGATCTCGTCGAGATCTCGCCGAATGCGGTGCCGCCAGTCTGCAAGATCATGGACTTCGGCAAGTTCAAGTACGAACAGCAGAAGAAAGAGGCCGAGGCGCGCAAGAAGCAGAAGATCATCGAGATCAAGGAGATCAAGTTCCGCCCCGGCACCGACACGCATGACTACGAGGTCAAGATGCGCTCGGTCGTCAAGTTCCTCGAGGGCGGCGACAAGGTGAAGGTCACGCTGCGCTTCCGCGGCCGCGAGATGGCGCACCAGGAACTCGGTCTCGATCTCCTCAAGCGGGTTGCGGCCGATGTCGAGGAAATCGGCAAGATCGAGAACATGCCGAAGCTCGAGGGCCGGCAGATGGTGATGATGATCGGCCCGAAATAGGCCGCCATCGCCCGATCACGATGGGCCCTCCCCGACGGGAGGGCTTTTTCTTTTCCGGGGGCGCGATGCTTTCCTACCAGCACATCTATCACGCCGGGAACCTTGCCGACGTCCACAAGCACGCGCTCCTGGCGGTGATGCTCGACTACCTGACGCGCAAGGACAAGCCGCTCAGCTACCTCGAGACCCATGCCGGCCGCGGCCTTTACGCGCTCGACGCGGCCGAGGCGGTGAAGACCGGCGAGGCGGCGGCCGGGATCGGCCGCGCCGAGGCGCTGTTTCCGGCCGACCATCCCTATCGCCGCGCGCTCGACCAGATCCGCGCGGACCACGGCGCGACCGCCTATCCCGGCTCGCCGCTCGTCGCCGCGCTCTCGCTCCGGCCCGGCGACCGGATCCAGCTCGCTGAACTCCATCCCCGCGAATTCGCGGCGCTGGAGGCGACGATGACGCCCTACGGCGCCATCTGCCGCCAAGAGGACGGCCTCGGCTTCGCGCTGGCCCGCACCCCGCCCGAGCCGCGGCGGGGCCTGATGCTGATCGACCCGAGCTACGAGGTGAAGGCCGACTACGCCGCGCTGCCGCCGCTCATCGCGAAGCTCCACGCGAAATGGAATGTCGGCGTCCTGGCACTCTGGTACCCGATCCTGAAGAGCGGCACCCATGCCCCGATGCTCGCCGCGCTGGAGGCGGCGGACCTGCCGAAGGCGCTGCGCCACGAGATCAGCTTCCCGCCCGCGCGCGAGGGGCACGGCATGGTCGGCTCGGGCATGTTCGTCGTCAACGCCCCCTTCGGCACCGAAGAGGCGGCGCGCGACATCGCCACACGGCTCGCCCGTCTCAGCTGACGCCACCCCGCCGCAGCACCTCGGTGATCTCGGCCATGATCGAGACCGCGATCTCGGCGGGAGAGCGCGCACCGATATCGGCACCGACCGGGGCATGGATCCGCGCGATCGCCGCCTCGGCGACACCCGTGGCCCTAAGACGCTCCACCCGCTTCGCATGGGTCCGGGTCGAGCCGAGGCAACCAAGGTAGAATACCTCCGCCCCGAGCGCCGAAAGGATCGCCGGATCGTCGATCTTAGCGTCATGGGTCAGCGTCACCACGGCGGTCCGCGCATCAAGCCCGAGCGCCGCCATCGCCTCGTCCGGCCAGTCATGCGAGATCGCCTCGCCGGGGAACCGCGCTGAGGAGCCGAACGCCTCGCGCGGGTCGATCAGGACGGGATCATAGCCACAGGCCCGCGCCATCGGCAGCAGCGCCTGGGCGATGTGGACCGCCCCCACGACGACGAGCCTGAGCGGCGGATTGTGGATCGCGACGAACCGCCCCTCCTCGACCCCCGACCTGTCGGCCCGGAACCGCTCGGCCAGCTCCGCATCGGGTGCCACGAGCCGCCTTGCCCAGGTCTCGAGATCGACGACATAGGCCACTGGCCGCCGTTCCGCGCGCGCCGCCGCCAGATCGGCCAGAAGCGCCTCGGGCATCGCCGACCCGACGGGCTCCACCAGCACCCGGATCGTGCCGCCACAGGCGAGGCCCACCGCGAAGGCGTCCTCGTCGCTGACCCCGAAGGTCAGCATCCGCGGGCGTCCGTCTCCGAGCGCTGCGCAGGCCTCCTCGGTGACCGCCCCCTCGACGCAGCCCCCGGAAACCGAGCCCATCATCTCGCCCGTCCCGGACACGACGAGCTGGCTGCCCACCGGCCGCGGCGCCGAGCCCCAGGTCTCGATTACTGTCGCAAGCGCGGCGCCTCGGCCGGCGCGATGCCAGCCGAGCGCAATCTCCGGAACCCGTTCGTGCTCGCCGCTGCCCATGCCTCACCTCCCGCGCCACTATGCGCGGCGGGCAACGCCCCCACCAGTGGCAAAGCCGCTCCCCGCCCCTTCATCTTGCCGAAAGTATCCGCGCCGAAGGCGCCTGAGCGCCCCTTTCGCCAGAAAGGGGCGCGAGGCAAGGACAATGGCCCCGGAACGGGGCCGCGACCGGATCGCGCCAGACCGCACTCGCGTGCGGCCCCGGCGCCTTGGCACGCGTCAGTTCGAGGCCTGACGCAAGAGGTCGGTGATCCGCCGCACGCTCGCCCGGCGATTGGCGCGCTCGGCCTCCTGCGTGTCGATCTTCAGGAACTCCTCGCCATAGCCCTGCACCACCATGTTCTCCGGCGGCACAGCGAAATACTCGGTCAGCGCCAGCGCCACCGATTCCGCCCGCCGGTCCGACAGCGCGAGGTTGTAGGCGGCCGAGCCCACCGCGTCGGTATGGCCCTCGATCAGGAACAGTTCGCGCGGATTGTCGGCGACATAGCTCTGGATCAGCCGCCCGAGGCGCGACAGCGCCTTGGCCTGGTCGGGCCGGATCGCCGCGGAACCGGTCTCGAAGGTGATCGCGTCGAGGTCGATCACCGGCACCAGCGCCCGTACCTCGGCGATGTCGCGCACCTGGGCGAGCGAGAAGCGGCGGTCGAGCGCGGATTCGCGGGCGAGCGCCGCGCGCAGGTCCGCCTCGTCGGCATCGGCCGAGATCACTCGCTGCGAGGCCGGCGGCGGCAGCAGGCTGACATCGACCGGCTCGTAGGCGGCGGTATCGTCGATCAGAAGCGTCTCGTAGCCGTCCGGCGCGACATGCGAGCGGCGCAGCACCCGGTACTCGGCGTCGCGGATCGTGACGATGCTCGATCCGTCGGGACGCGTCACCGTTGTCCGGGTCGAGCCGTCGGCGAAGGTCTCGGTGCGCACCGTCGACCCCGGCTGGCGCAGAAGCGCGTTGTCGTCCTTGATGATCTGGTAGCTGCCGTCATCGCGCGTCACGACGACGCGGTCGCCCGAGTTCAGTTCGACCTTGCGGTTGTTCGACAGCATCGCGCCGACCGCGACCGCACCGAGGCCGAGCAGGATCGCCTTCTCGGTCTTCGAGAGCCCGTCCTTCTTCTGCGCGGTCGCCGGAGCCGGCGCCGCGGCGGCGGCCGTCTCGTTGACCTTGTTGGCGAAATCCTCGTCCGAGGACCGCGCCGTCGCCTCGGTCACGACCTCCTCGCTGACTTCGGCGGTGGCTTCGGCCGCTGCAGGGGCGGAGGCCGCAGCCGCAACTGGCGCCTCGCCGGAGGCCGCATCGGGCTGAACCGGCAGTTCCGGAACCGGCGCCGCTTCAGCGGCAGCCGCCGCAGCCTCGGCTTCGAGCGCCTTCGCCAGATCGTCATCGCTGATTGTGGCGCCGGCGTCGGTCCCTGCTTCCCCGGAGGCGGCTTCGGCGGCAGGCTCCTCAGCCACGGGCTCCTCGACGACGACCTCGGCAGCGGGTTCCTCAGCCACGGGCTCCTCGACCACGACCTCGGCAGCGGGTTCCTCAGCCACGGGCTCCTCGACCACGACCTCGGCGGCAGGTTCCTCAGCCACGGGCTCCTCGACCACGACCTCGGCGGCAGGCTCTTCAGCCACGGGCTCCTCGACCACGACCTCGGCGGCAGGTTCTTCGGCCACGGGCTCCTCGACCACGACCTCGGCGGCAGGTTCTTCAGCCACGGGCTCCTCGACCACGACCTCGGCGGCAGGCTCTTCAGCCGCGGGCTCAGCGGCGGGGGCCGGGATCGGTTCGACGCCCTCCGGGCAGGGCAGCGCCGAGCCGTCGGGGCAGATCATCGCGGTCTCGGCACCGGTGTCCTGCGACATCGCGGGCGCCGGTGCAATCAGCGAGAGGCTCGCGATCAAGGCGGTGGTGGTGTTCAGTCTGCTTCGCATGGGTACCTCGAATCTGCAGCGTTCTGGCCGCTGTCGCCACTCTATTAAACGAATCTCGGCCGCTCAGGTTTCCCCTCGGCATCACGCTTGCGTCATCGTGCGGCGCTCCGCCGATCCGGCGGTGTCAGGCTCCTGTCAGGCTCCGGAGTGCAAGCCGGACGGCGGGATAGAGGGGTCACATGATGCCGGTCCGCGGCGCCAGACTGCGAACGCTCGCAGCCGCCCTGCTCGGGGCGGGCGGGTTCCTGCTGGCGGGCTGGCCGCTGCCGCTTCTCCTCGGCCCGATGCTCGGTTGCCTCGCTGCGGCACTCGCCCGCGTCCCTCTCGCCGGAATGGGCGCAACCGGGACCTTCATGCGCAGCTATCTCGGCGTGGCGATCGGATCCACCGTCACGCCCGGACTGATCGCCGCCCTTCCGGCGCAGGGCCTCTCGCTCGCGCTCGTTCCGCTCTACGTCATCACCATCGGCGCTCTTGGCTATCCATACTTCCGCCGCGTCGCGGGGTTCGACCGGCCAACCGCCTTTTACGCGGCAATGCCGGGCGGACTGCAGGACATGCTCGTCTTCGGCGAGGAGGCGGGCGGAGACGTCCGCACCATGAGCCTTGTCCATGCCACCCGCGTCCTTGTCATCGTCACCGTCGCGCCGTTCCTCCTGATGGCGGCGTGGGGTTTGGACCTCAGCCGCCCTCCGGGGCTTCACCTTGGCGATATCCCGGCGACCGAAATGCTCCTGATGCTGATCGCCGGCCCGGCCGGCTGGAAGCTCGCCGAACGCGCCCGCCTCTTCGGTGCCTCGATCCTCGGGCCGCTGATCCTCACCGCGGGCCTCAGCCTTGCGGGCTTCATCGAGCACCGCCCGCCCGCCGAGATGATCTGGGCGGCGCAGTTCTTCATCGGCATTTCGGTCGGGGCGAAATACACCGGCATCACGGCGCGCGAGCTGCGCGTTACGGTCGGGGCCGGAATCGGCTTCGCGGTGCTGCTCGCGCTGGTCTCCACGGGCTTCGTCGCCATCGCCGCCAGCGTCTCGACGGCGCCGCTTCCCGATATCCTCCTGTCGTTCCTGCCCGGCGGCCAGGCCGAGATGGCGGTGATCGCGATCGTCGCCGGGGCCGATGTCGGCTTCGTCGTCGCCCATCACCTGACCCGGATCTTCTTCGTCATCCTCGTGGCGCCGCTCGTCGGGCGCTGCGGGCCGACGCGCCGCCCCGATTGACGGCGGCGCGCCCGCGTGACGTTCTTGCCCCGCCCCAGAGGAGTGGCGCCGTTGTCCGTCGATCCCCGGCCCGACTCCGCAGGAACCACGCAGCCGCCGCGATCGGCCTGACAACCTGACGATCGCGCTGGCGCTTCAAGCCTTCGACCGCGCCGTTGCCGAAGGCGAACTCGGCCTCGGCTTCGCGCTTGTCCTCAAGATGGTGGCCTATGTCACGCCCGCCCCGGTGGCCAATGTGCTTCTCGGCGGATTGCCCCGGCGCGGGCTTCTAAGAACGCACGACCTGGTCCACGCCCTGGTCTTCGTGCTGCAACCGGCCTCGGTCGCCTTCACACCGACCTTCCACGCGACAATCCCCGACATCCTTCCCGACGAGCGTCGGTATGCCCACGCGCTGAAGCTGTCGCGGCTCACGATGAATCTCGAGAACATCGCGAGCCCGGCGCTCGCCGACCTGGAGCCGCCTCGTCTCCTCTACCGAACGCCCGAACGGAAGGTGATGCTCACCAGCGGCTCGGCGCTCGGGCTTGCATTGCCGGTCGGCACGGCGATCCTCGCGCTCACGCCCGGATCCGAGGCGGAGTTCTGGCCGATCTGTTTGGGATGGATGACCACGACCGGCTTAGCCAGTTCGACGATCCTGACGCCCACAGGACGGCTGTTGCGCCGCTCGGCCGGAGCCTCGAAACGTCCCGCCCTGTTCGCCGCGCAGTTCGCGCTCTAGCATGGAAGCTGGCTTGTCACCTACCCCCTTTCGGGTTGGCTCGGCGCCCGCTTGGGCATGGCGACAGCGGCTGTGCTGCTCGGTCTGCTCGCGGCCCTCTTGGTCGCGGCCACCGCCTGGCTCTGACCACGGTGGCGGACCGATCCGGCGTCCGGAGACGCCTGAGGCCTTTACTCGGACGCCTGCCGCGGCTGCGCCCGACAGCGTGCGCGGCACGGTTCTCATGAGCGCAACTCACCCAGGCAGCCCGCGCCGATCGGAAACAGATCGTCCACGAACAGCCCTTAACGAATTCGGACGAAACAGATTGGCCGGGAAAAGCCAACAAAAACAGCTTACCCTTTCTGATATCTTGCACAACGGACCCTTCCGGGCGCAAACTGTGAGCGGGACGAGTATGGATGTAATGTGAATGCAGGACATCGGCGCAGGCCCATCGGACTTGCGATCCCTGTCCGATGTGGAATGGTTTGCCGGGATCAGCGATTTGGGCAAGGCGGAGGGAGAGTGTCACCGTCTGGGCCATTCGCACGCTGCCCTGTTCCTCGACCGCGGCCCGACCCTGATCGTCACCTTCGAGTCATCCGACGAAATCGCGAACCGCCATCCCGATAGCCTGCCGGTAGGCTTCGATCTGGCGAAGGAACGCAAATGGTCGCATCTGTGCCTTCTCGCCCGCAGCGACACCTGGTTCCGCGACAAGACCGTCTACGCGTATTTCGACCAGCTCGTTGACGCGGCTTTCTTCGAAGAATTCGACCAGGTCGTATTCTACGGCGCCGGCATGGCAGGCTATGCGGCGGCGGCCTATTCCGCCACCGCGCCGGGCGCGACCGTGATCCTCGCCGCGCCGCAGGCGACGCTCGACCCGCGCATCACCGGCTGGGATCCGCGCTTCACCGAGTTCCGGCGCCTGTGCTTCACCGACCGGTATGGCTACGCGCCCGAAATGACCGAAGGCGCCGGCGACGTCTATGTGATCTTCGACCCCGAACAGAACCTCGACGCGATGCACGCGGCGCTGTTCGCACGCGCCCATGTCACCCTGCTGCCGTGCCGCAATCTCGGCCGCGACATCGGTCGCGCACTCGAGGAGATGCGGATCATCCGCGCCATCTTGTCCGCGATCGGAGCCGGAGAGTTCGACGCGACGCGGTTCCGGACCATCTATCGCGCGCGCCGCAACTACATTCCCTATTTGCAGAACCTTCTCGCCCGGCTCGACAGGGATGGGCGTCCCTACCTTGCCGCTCTCCTGTGCCGCTCGGTTGCCGAGCGTCTCAATGTTCCGGCTTTCGCCATGCGCCTCGCCCGGCTCCGCCAGGATCTCGAAGCTCAGGGCCGGAAGCTACCGAGTCGCCGACGCTGAGCAGCTTCAGCGTGGCAGCCGTATCAGCCTGGCGAGCGCCCGCCCCGAAGGCCGCTCCGCACCCGCGACACGGCGCGCGGTCGGCACGGCGATCCCGATATCTGTGAAGTAGATGAAGTCCTGCGCCACCCAGTCGACGGGGCCGATGAAGCTCGCCTTGACCGCAAGCGTGGCATAGCGGCATCCGCCGATCTCGCGGTCGCTGGCCGAGCCGAAGACATAGACTGCGGTGTCGGTATCGATGGCGCCGCCGGGAAAGACGGTGTCAACCGTGCCGAGCCACGCCCCGCCGGGTTCCGGGTTCGGCAGGTCCTCCTCCGGCTCGGAATAGACAAGCGTGAGGCTGCGCTCGGGGTCGTTCACGCCGTTCTGCCGACGCGCGACCACCAGATCGTAAAGCCCCGCCCGGCTGAGGAAGACGAGGCCGCTCGAAGACCCATCCGAGTCCGGCTCGAAGATCGCGATGCGGCCCTCCCCGGCGTCGCGATACTCGACGCGGCCGCCATCGGCGTACTCGGCGGCTATGCCGGTCGACAGGTCGGCCGCAACCGGGCAGTCCGCCGCCAGGGCACCCCCCGCGGCGAGCGTCACGGCGGCGAGCGCCGCGCCGGACACGCGTCGCGCCTGCTCCATGCCGGACATGTTGCTGCCGCTCATCATGGGAGGAGGGCATCGCAGGAAATGCTGTCAGCGACAAGCTCGGCCGCCCGCGGATCGTTCAGCACCGATAGGCGGCGGCGTTGAGCTCGTAGACATCCGCTCCCGGTGTTACCGGATCGAACACGATCGCGTTCGCGCCGGCGTCGCGGGCATCGGCCATCATGCGGTTGCGCGCGTATTTCACGCCCTGCCCCGCCAGCGGCCCGTAGGCGGCCGGCGCCATCCGGATATTGGTGACGTAGGCGCATTGCGCGACCTCCGCCGCAGACGCGTCACGTACGCCCGCCACCCCGAAAAAGCCGGGATCCTGCGCGCAACCGGCAAGAAGCACCGCGGTCGCCGCGGCGACAAGAAAGTATTTCATCAGACTGCTCGATCTCTCATGGGCGCATTGATGCGCTCTCGCGGCGGAGTCTGCGCGTTTGCGAAAGCCGACGCAAGCGCCGCCGCCTGCCGACAATCAGGATCGGCGGGTTTCTTCGCATGCCCCTCCGGCCGCTCGCCCGTTCAGACCGGGGTCACCGCGCGGCGGTAGAGATGCCAGGTCGCGTGGCCGAGGATCGGCATCGCCACCGCGAGCCCGAGCAGCAGCGGCAAGGATCCGAGCACCAGCGCCCCCGCCACGATCAGCCCCCAGAGCGCCATCGTCGCGGGATTGGTCCTTGCCACCCGGACCGAGGTCACGACGGCGACGGGCAGGCCGACATTGCGGTCGATCAGCAGCGGAAACGACACCGCGCTCGTGGCGAGCACGAAGACCGCGAACAGGAAACCCGCCGGAATGCCGAGCAGGATCATCGCCCAGCCCGCGCCGGTGGACATCACGTCCCGGAAGAAGACCGTCGCCGAGGCCGGGATCTCCGGTCCCATCGTGACCAGGAAGATGCCATAGGCGACGAGGATCCACAGGAAGAAGACGAAGAAATGCGCGGCGGCAAGCACAAGGATCGCGCCGAACCGCGGCGAGGCGAGGACCGAGAAGCCGGTCGACCAACCTGCGGGCTTGCCCTGTTCGCGGCGCCGGCTCATCTCGTACAGCCCCACGGCCGCCGCGGGCCCGAGCAGCGCGAAGCCCGAGACCAGCGGAAACACCAGCGGCAGGAGGTTGCGATTGAAGGCGACCCACACCAGGCAGACGCCGATGATCGGATAGAGCAGGCACGCCATGATGACGTCGGACCTGAGCGCCATGAAGTCGGCCGCACCGAGCCTCAGCGCCGCGCGAAGGTCGCTCACGCCAATCCTTCTCACCGTCGGCGGCGCCGCGGCCGCCCCCCCGAGTTCGCGGGTAACCTCGCCCACATCGTGGCCCGCCTCGCCCAGAATGTGTGCACCCCAGGACAGCGGATTGCCGATCGTCTTGACCATGGATTCCACTCCGCTCTGCCAAACTGGCGGCGCGGCCGGCATTGGGCCCGGCGCAATCGTCGCCCGCCGGGCAAACCTGGCAGCGCCGATCCAACATTCTACCACGATATCCGCTCGCACCCATTCGCAAATGCGTGACGCACCGCGCGCTCCCCCGGACCGCCGCAGGAAAATCGCGCGCGGCACCTGCGGACAGTGGAAACCCGCTCCCGGAGGGTGTAGGGCAGAGCCATGACCGACACGCTCTCGCTCCGCCGCCCCGACGACATGCATCTGCACCTGCGCGACGGCGCGATGCTGGAGGCCGTCCTGCCCGAAACCGCGCGCCACTTCGCCCGCGCGATTATCATGCCGAACCTCGTGCCGCCGGTCGTGACCGCGCGCGACGCGGCGGCCTACCGCGACCGCATCATGGCGGCCCTTCCCGATGGCATGACGTTCGAGCCGCTGATGACGCTCTACCTGACCGAGGCGACCGACCCCGGGGACGTCGCCGCCGCCCATGCTTCGGGGCTCATAAAGGCGGTGAAGCTCTACCCGGCCGGCGCCACCACGAATTCGCAGTCGGGCGTGCGGGACTTCGACAAGGTCCGCGGCGTGCTCGAGACGATGGCCGAGATCGGCCTGCCGCTCTGCGTCCACGGCGAGGTCACGGCTTCCGAGGTCGACATCTTCGACCGCGAGGCGGTGTTCATCGAGCGCGTTCTCGACCCGGTCCGCCGCGGAACGCCGGGCCTGCGTGTGGTGATGGAACACATCACCACCGAGGAAGGCGTCGCCTACGCCCGTGCCGGCGGCGACGACCTCGGCGCGACGATCACCACTCACCACCTCGTGATCAACCGCAATCACATCCTCGCGGGCGGGATCAAGCCGCACTACTACTGCCTGCCGGTCGCCAAGCGCGAAAAACACCGGCTGGCGCTCCGCGAGGCCGCGACGAGCGGAGAGCCGCGCTTCTTCCTCGGCACTGACAGCGCCCCCCATGCCGATCACCTCAAGGAACATGCCTGCGGCTGCGCCGGCTGCTTCACCGCGACCAACACGCTCTCGATCCTCGCCCATGTCTTCGAGGAAGAAAACGCGCTGGACCGGCTCGAGGCCTTCACGTCGCTGAACGGCGCCGCCTTCTACCGGCTCGCGCCGAACGACGCGCGGATCCGTCTCACCAAGGGGCCGGCGATCGACTACCCGGCCAAGATCGAGACCGGCGCGGGCCCCGTCACGGTGTTCGACCCGGGCTTTCCGCTGAACTGGAAAGTCGAGGATTGACCATTCATCTTGCCCCAAATATCCCCACCGGAGGCTCCCGGCCCCGCCACCTGATGCCTCCGGCGGGGATATTTGGGGCAAGACGAAGCTGAAGAGGTAAGCCCATGATCCCCACGTCCTTCCCCCCGAAAGAAGAGATCGCGCGCCTTACCGCGCGGATGCTTCTGGAGATCAAGGCGGTGCATTTCAACGCGGTCGAGCCTTTCACGCTCGCCTCGGGACTGCCCTCTCCCACCTATATCGACTGCCGCAAGCTCATCTCCTATCCCCGCATCCGCGCGACGCTGATGGATTTCCTCGCCGTCACGGTGATGCGCGAGGCGGGCTTCGAGGCCTTCGACAACATCGCCGGCGGCGAGACCGCGGGCATCCCCTTCGCCGCGATGGTCGCCGAGCGCCTTGCGCTGCCGATGACCTATGTCCGCAAGAAGCCGAAGGGCTACGGCCGGAACGCGCGGATCGAGGGCGCGATGGCGGAAGGCGAGCGTGTACTTCTCGTCGAGGATCTGACGACCGATGGCGGCTCGAAGCTCTCCTTCGTCGACGCGATCCGCGAAACGGGCGCCACCTGCGCCCACACCGCGGTGATTTTCTATTACGGAATCTTCCCCGAGACGATCGAGACCCTCGGCCGGCACGGCGTCAGCCTCCATCACCTCTGCACCTGGTGGGACGTCCTCGCCGAGGCGCGCGAATCGGGCGCCTTCGATTCCGCGACACTGTCGGAAGTCGAGGCCTTCCTTACCCAGCCACGGGCCTGGCAAGACGCCCGCGCCAAAATCTGACGCTACGTCAAGTATCGCCGAAAGTCGCAATCGCCGGTTGAGGCGATCAAGATATTGACAGCGAGCGCCGCCATCTCACATCATATGCGCGGCGGCGCTTTTCCACAATTCATCCACAGCGATATACAATTTGCACCGCCCCGCGGCGGTGGCGCATATCCCGTCGCCAGCAATGAGGGACAAAGATGAACGACCTGGCGACCATTCGGGCGATCAAGGATGTGCCCGAGACGGATACGCTTCCGCACAATATCGAGGCCGAGCAGCAGCTCCTCGGCGCGATCCTGACCAACAACGACATATACGACAGGATCGCGGCGCTCGTGAAAGCCGAGCACTTCTTCGAGCCCGTCCACCAGCGCATCTTCGAGATCGCCGTCGCGCGCATCCAGAAGAACGCGCTCGCCTCGCCGGTGACGCTGAAGGGCTATCTCGAGGAAGACGAGGGGCTGAAGGCGCTCGGCGGGCCCGCCTATCTGGCGCGGCTCGCCGGCGCCGCCATTTCCGCCTTCGCGGCGCGCGACTATGCGCAGATGATCTACGAACTCGCGGTCCGGCGCGAACTGATCCGGCTCGGCCAGGACATCTCGACCCGCGCCAAGACGATCGAGGTCGACAACGACCCCAAGGACCAGATCACCGAAGCCGAACAGCGGCTTTACACGCTCGCAGAGCAGGGCACGGCCGAGAAGGGCTTCGTCTCGTTCCTCAAGGCCACGACCGAGGCGGTGCAGTCGGCCCTCGCCGCCTACCAGCGGGACGGCGGGCTTTCCGGCGTCTCGACCGGGCTTGTCGATCTCGACAAGAAGCTCGGGGGGCTGCATCCCTCCGACCTCCTGATCCTCGCCGGCCGCCCCTCGATGGGCAAGACCTCGCTCGCCACCAACATCGCCTTCAACATCGCCAAGGCCTACAAGCGCGGCCGCCGGCACGACGGGACGGAAGGCGCCGTCGAAGGCGGCGTGGTGGGCTTCTTCTCGCTCGAAATGTCGGCCGAGCAGCTTGCCGCGCGGATCCTCTCGGAAGCCTCCGAGGTTCCCTCCGAGCAGATCCGCCGCGGCGACATGTCCGAGCAGGAATTCCGCCGCTTCGTCGAGGCCGCAAAGGCACTGGAGACCTGCCCGCTCTATATCGACGACACCCCCGCCCTGCCGATCAGCCAGGTTACGGCCCGCTGCCGGCGCCTCAAGCGCACGCACGGGCTCGACGTCGTTTTCGTCGACTACCTCCAGCTTCTGCGCGGCACCGGCAAGGGCGACAACCGCGTGCTGGAAATCGGCGAGATCTCAATGGGTCTGAAAGCGCTTGCGAAGGAATTGAGCATTCCCGTCGTTGCGCTCTCGCAGCTCTCGCGCCAGGTCGAGAGCCGCGAGGACAAGCGGCCGCAGCTTTCGGACTTGCGGGAATCGGGCTCGATCGAACAGGACGCCGACGTCGTGATGTTCGTCTACCGGGACGAATACTACAAGGAACGGGAGAAGCCGGCCGACCACGAGCTCGAGAAGATGGCCGCCTGGCAGGAGATCATGGAGCAGGTCCACGGCAAGGCCGAGGTGATCATCGGCAAGCAGCGCCACGGGCCGATCGGCACGGTCGAACTCTCGTTCGAAGGTCGCTTCACCCGCTTCGGCAACCTCGTGAAGGCCTGGCAGCAGGGTGGCGACGGGTTCTGACGACGTTTGCGCTTGACCTTGCAGTGCAAGCTGGCAAAACCCGGCGCATGGCACAGGCAATTCTCTCCATCGACCTCGACGCAATCGCCGCGAACTGGCGGGCACTCGCTTCCCTCTCGGCATCCTCGGTCGAAACCGCCGCAGTGGTGAAGGCCGATGCCTACGGGCTCGGCGCGGCACGGGTCGGACGGGCGCTCGCCGCGGCCGGAATGCGCCGCTTCTTCGTCGCCGAATGCAGCGAGGGCGTTGCCCTGCGCGCGGCCGTCGGCCCTGCACCCGAAATCTTCGTCTTTTCCGGCCACATGGCGGGGGACGCAGAGGCCATTTCCGGCACCGACCTGATCCCGCTCCTGAACTCGACCGAACAGGTTGCCCGCCAGCGCAGCGTGCTACCCGGCCGCGCCTTCGGCATCCAGCTTGACAGCGGCATGAACCGGCTCGGGCTCGAAGAGGCCGACTGGCGCACGCTCGCGCCCTCGGTGCTGGCCGAGGGTCCTGTACTTCTCATGTCGCACCTCGCCTGCGCCGACGAGCCGGAGCACGCGATGAACGCGGCCCAGCTCGCCACCTTCCGCCGCATGACCGACGGCACCGGTGTAAAGCGCTCGCTGGCCGCGACCGGCGGCATTCTCCTCGGCCCCGACTATCACTTCGACCTCACCCGCCCCGGCGTCGGCCTCTATGGCGGCCTGCCCTTCGCGAAAGCCCGGCCGGTGGTGCGGCTCTCGCTGCCGGTGATCCAGATCCGCGACATCGCCGCGGGCGAGACGGTGGGTTATGGCGACGGCTGGGCGGCGAAGCGGCCGAGCCGCATCGCCACCCTCGGCGCGGGCTATGCCGATGGCCTCATCCGCGCGATGACCGGCCGCGCCACGCTCTATGCCGGAACCACGCCCTGCCCGCTCGCCGGCCGCGTGTCGATGGACATGATCGGCGTCGATGTCACCGACCTCGACCACGCGCCCGAGACGCTGGACATTCTCTGCACGGAACAGGGTGTCGACGCGCTCGCCGCCGCCGCCGGCACGATCGGTTACGAGATCCTGACCTCTCTCGGCCATCGCTATGCGCGAGCCTACGAGGGCGGCGCGGGATGATCCTCCTGGCTCCGCTCGGCGCGCTCGGTCGTCTGGTCCTTACCGGGCTCGCGACACTCGGCCGGATGGCGATCTTCGGGGCCGAGACGTTGAGCCACCTCTTCCGCCCGCCCTTCTACCCGAAGGAATTCCTCGCGGCGCTGATGCAGATCGGCTGGTTCAGCCTGCCCGTCGTGGGCATGACCGCGCTTTTCACCGGCGGCGCGCTGGCTCTACAGATCTATGCCGGCGGCGCCCGGTTCTCGGCCGAGGCGGTGGTGCCCTCGATCGTCGCCATCGGCATGGTGCGCGAACTTGGCCCGGTCCTTGGCGGGCTCATGGTCGCGGCCCGCGTCGCCTCGTCGATCGCGGCCGAGATCGGCACGATGAAGGTGACCGAGCAGATCGACGCGCTGACGACGCTGTCCACCCATCCGATGAAATACCTCACCGTGCCGCGGGTCCTCGCCGCGACGCTCGCGGTGCCGGTCCTCGTCGCGGTCGGCGACAGCATCGGCATCTTCGGCGGCTACCTCGTCGGCGTGAACCGGCTCGGCTTCAACCCCGCGACCTATCTCAAGAACACCCGCGAATTCCTTGAACTCTGGGACATCGTCTCGGGCCTCTGGAAGGGCGCGGCCTTCGGCTTCATCGTGGCGCTGATGGGCTGCTATTTTGGCATGAACTCGGCGCGCGGCGCCCAAGGCGTCGGACGCGCGACGAAATCGGCGGTGGTCGCCGCCTCGGTACTGATCCTCGCCACGAACTACCTGATGACGGAGCTCTTCTTCTCGGCATGATCACGCTGTCGCAAGTTCACAAGGCGTTCGGCAAGAACCGCGTCCTCAGGGGCGTGGACCTGACCGTGCCGACCGGCGAGAGCATGGTGATCATCGGCGGGTCCGGCACCGGAAAATCGGTTCTTCTCAAATGCATCCTCGGGCTTGTCCAACCCGACAGCGGTACGATCGCGCTCGATGGCGAGGATGTTGGCACCGCCGCGCGCGACGCCTTCCTCGCGCGCTTCGGGATGCTCTTCCAGGGCGGCGCTCTCTTCGACTCGCTGCCGGTCTGGCAGAACGTCGCCTTCCGGCTCCTCCGCGGCTCGCTGAAGCGCCCGAAGGGTGAGGCGCGCGAGATCGCCATCGAAAAGCTCCGCCGCGTCGGGCTGAAACCGGAGGTGGCCGACCTCTTCCCCGCCGAACTGTCGGGCGGCATGCAGAAGCGCGTCGGTCTCGCCCGCGCCATCGCGGCGGAGCCCGAGATCATCTTCTTCGACGAACCCACGACCGGGCTCGACCCGATCATGGCCGGCGTTATCAACGAACTGATCCGCGAGATCGTGACCGAGATGGGCGCAACCGCAATGGCGATCACCCATGACATGAGCTCGGTCCGCGCCATCGCCGACCGGGTGGCGATGCTCCATGACGGGGTCATCCAGTGGACCGGTCCGATCGCGGAAATGGACGAAACATCAGACCCTTACGTCCAGCAATTCATCCACGGCCGCGCCGAGGGTCCGATCGCGGCCGTCCGCTGAGCCAGCGCGTACAAGCGCGGTGGACACGCCCCCTTGGTGCCACCCGCGCGATCCTGTATCACGAGCGTCATGCTGCGTGTCGCGAACATTTCGCTCCTGATCCTGTTTCCGGTCTCCTGGTTCGCGCCGCTCCTGCGCGCGGGTCTTCTTCCCTTCTTCGATCTCGACGCGATCTCGGTGGTGACCGGCCTCCAGGCGCTTTGGGAAAAGGACGCGGTCCTCGCGCTCCTCGTCACCTTCCTCGCGATCTTCGCGCCCTATCTCAAGACGATCGGCCTCGCGCTGGTGCAGTTCCGCCTCGCCTCGCCGCGCATCCTCGCCGGCCTTCACCTGCTCGGCCGCCTCGCAATGGCCGACATCTTCCTCATCGCGCTCTACATCGTCATCGCCAAGGGCGTCGGCGTCGGCCGGATCGAGACCGCTTGGGGCCTCTACCTCTTCACCGGCTGCATTCTCGCGAGCCTCGCGATCTCGCATCTGACAGAGCGCGCGCGCGCCCCGTCGAAGGGTCGCTGACTCGGCCAGCCATCGGCGGGGATGCTTGCGGCAGGATGAACTGGAAGGAAGCCGTTGAGGTGTTCCCGCGGGATGCGCCCGTCGGTGCCGGGGCGTCGTCGATGACCGTCATGGTCGTCGTGCCCTTTCGCGATCGGATTACGGACTCGGCGCAGGCTCGGAATGAGTGGTCATGCGTACATGACGGTCTCCAAAAGGCGGCCTAGGGCCGGCGCCCCCCCTGTTATTCCGTGAAGACCTGATCGACTTCGGCTTCTTGACTTGCGAGTTCCGCCACCGGGGGTGGGAGAGTGATTTCGGACGCAAGCCCGATCTTGGGGTTCTGATTCCGGGAGAGGACGGCGGCAGCCCCGACCGTGTCGATTGACGGGTCGGACCGGCCCGTTATGAACTGGGCAAGTCGCGGCAAAGTTGAGGGTTCCTGGAGCTCGGTCAGCTCAACCCGGAAAACCTCGCAGCCCTGGCTCAGAAGCCAGTGTTCGTAGGCAGTTTGACGCCGTTCAATTTCCTTGGCGTACCAATAGCAGAGTTGATAATCGCTCCGGTGTTGCCAATCGCCTGCAGTCTGAACATTCGAATCCGTTGGGCCAAGAAGTACCAGACGCCCGATGCCAGTGCGCTCCGGCACGCAGCCAATCGAGAACAGGCTGGACGCCACCTCGCGGGCGGGGCGCGTCAGGATCACGAAACTCGGCCGAAGGCCTAGATCCAGGGTCGGTTCGATAAAGCCCTTGCAGAAGAGGTGAGAGGTCTCGAAGAAAGCCGTGCCTTCAAGGTGGCTTGCAATCGCCGGAAACATCTCGCTTTCCAGCCACCACCGAGCCGCCGGCGGATGGTCGCAGATTCCGCGCAGGACATAGTTCATCCTCGGTGGGCCTTCATGTACGGCCTGAACACCAGAGATGCATTGACCAAGCGCGGTGAGAAGCTTGCTGCCACTGCGGCCGGGGGTAATCGTGAAGATGAGACGGTGGGCGCGCAGCTTCTCAAATGCGTCCATCATCCGCAGTCCCAACCTCATGTTGCAAATTCGTCCGCCCGCGCTCATTCGTGGGTCTAATGCATGGCAAGACCCATTGCTAGGCCCGGCGGCGGCGCCCCCCCTTGCCGCTACGCGCGGCATCGGGCAGGAAGGGCGCATGGCGAAAACGGGCCCGTCCTACACATGCTCGGAATGCGGCGCGGTCCACAAGAAATGGACCGGGCGTTGCGACTCCTGTGGCTCCTGGAACTCGATCGTCGAGGAGGCCCCGCTCTCGGCTGGTCCGGCGGCGAAGACGCTCGGCGCCGCGAAGGGCCGCCAGATCGAACTCACCACGCTCGCCACGACGGAAGTCCCGCCGCCGCGGGCCGCCTCCGGCATGGGCGAGCTCGATCGCGTTCTTGGCGGCGGGCTGGTGCCGGCTTCGGCGATCCTCGTCGGCGGCGATCCCGGCATCGGCAAGTCGACCCTGCTTCTGCAAGCCGCGGCGAGTTTCGCGCGCACCGGTCTTTCCTGCCTCTATCTCTCCGGCGAGGAGGCCTCTGCCCAGGTCAGGATGCGCGCCCAGCGGCTCGGCCTTGCCGATGCGCCGGTGCGGCTCGGCGCCGAGACCAACCTGCGCGACATCCTGACCACGCTCGACGGTGCCCGCCCCGATCTCGTGATCATCGACTCGATCCAGACCATGTGGGCCGACCATGTCGAGGCCGCACCGGGCTCGGTCTCCCAGGTCCGCGCCGCCGCGCACGAGCTGGTGAGCTTTGCCAAGAAGCGCGGCACCTCGGTAATTCTCGTCGGGCATGTCACCAAGGAGGGCCAGATCGCCGGCCCCCGCGTCGTCGAGCACATGGTCGACACCGTTCTCTATTTCGAGGGCGAGCGCGGCCACCAGTTCCGCATCCTGCGCGCGGTCAAGAACCGTTTCGGCCCGGCCGACGAGATCGGCGTCTTCGAGATGACCGGCGCCGGCCTTGCCGAGGTCGCCAATCCCTCGGCGCTCTTTCTCTCCGAGCGCGGCCAGGCCCACCCGGGCTCGGCGGTATTCGCCGGGATAGAGGGCACGCGGCCGGTGCTGACCGAGATCCAGGCGCTTGTCGCGCCCTCGCCGCTTGGCACTCCGCGCCGCACCGTGGTCGGGCTCGACAGCGGCCGGCTCTCCACAATCCTCGCGGTACTCGAATCCCGCTGCGGCATCCCCTTCGCCGGGCTCGACGTCTTCCTCAACGTCGCGGGCGGGATGCGCGTCGCCGAACCCGCCGCCGATCTCGCGGTCGCGGCGGCGCTCCTTTCGGCGCGCGAGGATGTTGCTCTGCCGCCCGACATGGTGATTTTCGGCGAAATTTCACTCTCCGGCGCGCTCCGCCCTGTGGGTCAGACCGAAAACAGGTTGAAAGAAGCGCGAAAACTTGGTTTCTCACAAGCAGTCGCCCCGGAACGCAGCAAGACGGAGGGCGAAGACGGGATCAGGGTGCGAAAGATGCCCGATCTGACGACGTTCGTCGGCGAGATGTTCGCCGCGGGCTGAGAGCGAGGAGCAGGAACATGGAAGGTTTCACAATCGTCGACGCCGTCGTTGCCGTGGTCATTCTGGTCTCGGCGGTACTGGCCTACAGCCGCGGATTCGTCCGCGAGTCGCTGGCGATCCTCGGCTGGGTCGCCGCTGCGGTGCTCGCCTTCATCTTCGCGCCGCAGGCCGAGCCGCTGGTCAAGCAGATCCCGGTCCTTGACACCTATCTCGGCGAAAGCTGCGAACTGTCGATCATCGCCTCCTTCGCCGCGGTCTTCGCGCTGGCACTGATCGTGATGTCGGTCTTCACGCCGCTCTTTGCCTCCGCGGTCCAGCGCTCGGCGCTCGGCGGCGTCGATCAGGGGCTCGGCTTCCTCTTCGGCGTCCTGCGCGGCATCCTCCTCGTCGCGGTGGCCTTCGTGGTCTACAACCGCGTGCTCGTGGCCGCGACGGTTCCGGTCGTCGACCAGTCCCGCTCGGCGGTCGTGTTCGCCTCGATCGAGGACAAGCTCAACAAGGAGATGCCGCAGGACGCGCCGGCCTGGGTGATGGCGCGGTACGAGGAGCTTGTCGGCGGTTGCGTCGCCGCCGCCCCCGCCGAGCCGGCCCCGACCGAGGAAGCGAACGGGACCGGTGCGAAGACCCTGACCGCGCCTTCGACCGCCAACTGAACCTCGCATCCGGACGATTGTGATCGCTCGCGCCGTCACATGGGCGTGACATGTGGCCGGCTTGGCTCTAAATGGGGGGCAAATCCCGGAATCGGAGCCAGGCCCCCATGCGTCCCTTCCTCGCCCACCCCTTCGATGATGACAAGTTGAAGGAGGAATGCGGCGTCTTCGGCGTGATCGGCGTTCCCGATGCGGCAAACTTCGTCGCCCTCGGACTGCACGCTCTCCAGCATCGCGGCCAGGAGGCGGGCGGCATCGTCGCCTACGACCCGAAGGACGGCTTCAACAACGTCCGCCGCTTCGGCTACATCCGCGACAACTTCACCAAGCCCGACGTGATGCAGATGCTGCCCGGCCCGCTCGCCATCGGTCATGTGCGCTACTCCACCGCCGGCTCCAAGGGCAACACCGCGATCCGTGACGTCCAGCCCTTCTTCGGCGAGTTTGCGATGGGCGGCGCGGCGATCGCCCACAACGGCAACCTCACCAATGCCGCGCAGCTCCGCCGCGACCTGATCGAGCGTGGCGCGATCTTCCAGTCCTCCTCGGACTCGGAATGCATCATCCATCTCATGGCCCGCTCGATCCAGAAGTCGATCCCCGAGCGGATGAAGGACGCGCTTCGCGCCGTCGAGGGCGCCTTCTCGGTCATCGCCATGACCCGCACCAAGCTCATCGGCGTGCGCGATCCCCTGGGCGTGCGCCCGCTCGTCCTCGGCAAGGTCGGCGATGAAGGCTATGCGCTCTCGTCGGAGACCTGCGGGCTCGACATCATCGGCGCGGAGTTCCTGCGCGAGGTCGAGCCGGGCGAGATGGTGGTGATCTCCAAGGGCAAGGTCGAAAGCTCGCGGCCCTTCGGCCCAGCGAAATCGCGCTTCTGCATCTTCGAGCAGGTCTATTTCTCGCGACCCGACTCGATCCTCGGCGGCCGCTCGGTCTACGAGACGCGGCGCCAGATCGGCGTGGAGCTTGCCCGCGAGGCGCCGGTCGAGGCCGACCTCGTCTGCCCGGTGCCGGATTCGGGTACACCGGCGGCGATCGGCTTTGCCGCCGAAAGCGGCATCCCCTTCGGGATGGGCATCATCCGCAACCAGTATATGGGGCGTACCTTCATCGAGCCGACCGAGCAGATCCGCAACATGGGGGTGCGGCTCAAGCTCAACGTCAACCGGGCGCTGATTAAGGGCAAGCGGGTGATCCTCGTCGACGACTCGGTCGTGCGCGGCACGACGAGCCGCAAGATCAAGGACATGATCCTCGACGCGGGCGCCGCCGAGGTGCATTTCCGCATCGCCTCGCCCCCGACCGCCTGGCCGTGCTTCTACGGCGTCGACACGCCCGACCGCGAGAAACTCCTCGCCGCGACGATGACCGAGGAAGAGATGCGCGCCTGGATCGGCATCGACAGCCTCAAGTTCATCTCGCTCGACGGGCTCTACCGTGCGGCGGGAGAGGCCGGGGGCCGCGACACCAAATGCCCGCAATTCTGCGACGCCTGCTTCTCGGGCGACTATCCGGTTGCACCCTCGGACCAGATCGCCAAGGGCTTCGCGATGAAGGCGGCCGAATAGGGTGTCGGGCTGGCGCGACCGGCTGTTCGGCATAGGGAGCGGCACGACCGAGCCACCCGGCGCCGAACGGCAATCGCTCCAAGCCGATGCGCGCTGGCGCCGGCTCCATGACAGGAACTGGACCTGCCCGGCTTGCGATCAGGTCCACAACGGCGTCTTCGACCTCGCCTATGCCCGCCCCGATCCTTACCAGGGGCCGGAAGATTACGAGCCGAACGGCGCGGTCCCCGACGCCCTCGCCGCCGGGCGGGATATCCTGACCGAGGACTTCTGCCTTCTCGGCCCCCACCGCATCCTGCGCTGCGTACTGCCGATTCCCATCATCGGCAGCGATACGCAGTTCGCCTTCGGTGTCTGGGGCACGATCAAGCCGGACCACTTCGACGAGGTCCTGGAGCATTTCGACAGCGGGACGGCGGCAGACACCGGGCCTTACTTCAGCTGGCTCATGAACCAGTTGCCCGGCGCTTCCCGCGATCCCGCGCGCTGCACGATGACGATGCAGAATGGCCGCCAGCGCCCGATGCTGGCGATCGACGACGAAAGCCACCCCTTCCACGCCGCCCAGCGGGACGGCATCACCTTCGACGCGCTGCTTGACCTCTATGCCCGATATGGCCACGACATCCGGCCCTACCTGACCGATGCCTGATCCGATCCGCTATCGCCCGCACCATTTCCTCTGCTCGCTCGGTTTCGAGGGCAAGGGCTACTCACCCGACTTCACCGCCAACATGACGGCGATCGTCATGGGCCGGCTTCGGGCCGAGAATGGCGACGCGACCGAGATCGAGGTCACGGGCGCCACCGACGATATCTGCGGCGCCTGCCCCAAGCGGCGTGGCCGGGCCTGTACCAACGAGCCGAAGATCAAGGTCCTCGACCGCGCCCATGCCGGCGCTCTGAAGCTTGAGCCGCGCGAGCGGCTGACCTGGGGCGAGGCCAAGGCACGGATCCTGGAGAACGTGCCGCCCGGCAGTCTCAGGACGCTGTGCCAGGGCTGCGAATGGGAACCCTACGGCATGTGCGAGGCCGCCCTGACACGGCTTCACCTGGCGACCCGATAAGCGGCCCCGAGGGGACCTGATGCCGCGGCCGATGCCAGCGCGTCACCCGCCGCAAGAGGCGTCGTTCGCGTCGGCGCAACCCGATGCGACGCGAGTCGATCACCCTGCCAGCGAAACCAGCAGGTCGGCCAGTTCCCGCGGCTTAAACGTGAAAGCCGCGTGGACGGACGCGATCTCGACGGGACGGACACCCAACCTGGCCGCGAAGGCCCGCTGCATGTCCGGGGGAATGATCTGATCCTCGGTGCACAGGATGTAGTTGCGCGGGACAGCCGGGATCGCTCCACCGGGCCAGGGCTGGTTGATCGCCAGCCAGCCCTGGCGCCGCTGCGTGTTGGACAGGAATTCCAGATACGCGGCCCGCTCCTCCGGCGGCACCAGAGAGGCGAGCAGGTCCAAGTTGAACGACCGGGTTCCGTCGCCGTTGTCGATGGTGACCGCAAGGATCGTTGCCGCGACGTCCGGCCCCAGGGCCTCGGAAATCGACTGCCCCGGTTCCGGCACGATGGCCGCGACGAAGATCAGCTGGTCGACCGGCAGCAGGGACGCGGCAAGGGGGGTGGTCGCACCGCCCGCGGAATGGGCGACAAGGACACGAGGAAGGCCAGTTCCCTCCATCGCGCGCGCGACCGTGGCGGCATAATCCTCCAGCGTCGCTTCGGCGCGTTCGCACGGCAGATCGACGTTGACCACCCGGTGCCCGCGGGCCTCGAGATAGGGCACGACCGGAGCCAGTTCCGCTGGAGATCCAAAGCCACCATGAACAAGCACGAACGACGTTGGCATGATCGCAACTCCAGGGGTGGATGCCGTCTTCGGCCGAATGAAAGCGCGCTTCGAACCGGCGCGAAGCCTCGGCGAAACGGGAACGCCCCGACTGGCTGAAAGGTAGCAAGGCTGCGGATTCCCCAATAGAGAAAACGCCGCCCGGCCACCGAACAAGGCCGGAACGTCAGGCCTTGCGGTTCTTCACCGCGGCCCAGCCGCCAGAGACGACGAGCGCCGCGATCACCGCCTTGACCGCGTCGCCGATCAGGAAGGGCGCCACGAAGCCCGCCCAGATCTTGTCAGCCGGCAGGCCGACCCAGCCGGCCTCGATCCCCAAGGTGCCGGCAAGACCCATCGGCCAGGCCACGCCCGGCAGGTAGAGGAGCGCCGAGGCGGCGATGCCCGCGAGCGACAGGCCGAAGATGCCCCGCACGCCCCGGTCGGCGGCGAAGCCCGCGAGCCAGGCGAGCCCGACGAAGCCCACGAGGAACCCCGCCGTGGGCCCGGCGAAGGCCACGAAGTTGAGGCCGTTCGCGAAGACCGGCAGCCCCGTCGCACCCTCGGCAAGATAGGTCAGCAGTGTCAGCGCGCCCATCCGCGCGCCATAGGTGAAGCCAACGATCAGGATCGCCAGCGTCTGCAACGTCATCGGCGTCGGCACCATCGGCACCGAGACCTGCGCCGCCAGCGCGATGAAGAGCGAACCTCCGAGCACCATGAGCGAGCGAGAGAGCCATGAGCGGGTCGGGAAGACAGCGTCTGAAAGTGTCATGATCGGACCTTTCCCCGGTTCTGTTCGCCCGGAATCTCGACCCTACCCGGCCATGAGTCAACAATATCCGTTGCAAGCCCCCGCGCGGGGTGCGAAACGGGCGCCATGACCGTAGCCTCCGATCCCACCACCAAACCGCTCGCCCTCGTCACTGGCGCCTCGCGCGGGCTCGGCTTCGCGCTTGCCGCCGCGCTGGCGGAAGCCGGCTGGCATGTCCTCGCCGTCGCCCGCACCTCGGGCGGGCTCGAAGAACTCGACGACCGTATCCAGACGGCCGGCGGCAGCGCCACGCTCGCGCCGATGGATGTGACCGACGACAAGGCGATGGCGCATCTCGCCGCCTCGATCGCGCATCGCTGGGGCAAGCTCGGCCTCTGGGTCCATGCCGCGATCCATGCCGCGCCGCTGAGCCCGGCCGGCCATATCGCCGCCAAGGACATGGACAAGTCAATCGCCTGCAATCTACGCGCCACCGCGACGCTGACCCCGCTCCTCGAACCACTGCTTCGCGCCGCCGAGGGCACCGCGCTCTTCCTCGATGATCCGCGCGGCGGCGAGAAGTTTTTCGGCGCCTACGGCGCCACCAAGGCGGCGCAGATCGCGCTCGCCCGAAGCTGGCAGGCCGAGACCGCCAAGATCGGCCCGCGCGTCGTGATCGAGACACCGCGCCCGATGGCCACCGCGACCCGCGCCCGCTTCTTCCCGGGCGAGGACCGCGCGAGCCTCGCCGATATCCACGAGGAAGCCGCGCGGCTGCTCGCCGCCCTCTGAGCGGCTATCATCTTGCCCCAAGTATTCCCGCGCCGATCGACTCGGGCCTGCCCGGGCGCGCGGCCATCGCCGCTTTACGCCCCGCCGCCGGTCGTCTAATCAGGGGCAAAGCAGCACGGGGCGGGCATGCGCATCCTCATCACCAATGACGACGGCATCAACGCGCCGGGGCTCGATATCCTGACCGCGATTGCCGAGGAGATCGCCGGGCCGGACGGAGAGGTCTGGACCGTCGCCCCCGCCTTCGAGCAGTCAGGCGTCGGCCACTGCATCTCCTACACCCATCCGATGATGATCCTGAAGCTTGGTCCCCGCCGCTACGCGGCCGAGGGCAGCCCGGCCGACTGCGTACTCGCCGGGCTCTACGATGTCCTTCAGGGCGGTCGGCCCGACCTCGTCCTCTCCGGCGTCAACCGCGGCAATAACGCGGCCGAGAACGTGCTCTATTCCGGCACGGTCGGCGGCGCGATGGAGGCCGCGCTCCAGGGCCTTCCGGCGATCGCGCTCTCGCAGTTCATGGGGCCGAGGACCGAAGATCTCGAAACCCCGTTCGAAGCCGCCCGCGACCATGGCATCAGGGTGGTGCGCGCGCTTCTCGACAAGGGGATCTGGGACAAGGGCGACTACCGGCTCTTCTACAACGTCAACTTCCCGCCCGTGGCCGGCAGGGACGTGAAGGGCATCAAGGTCACCGCCCAGGGCTACCGCACCGACACCTTCTTCGGGGTCGAGCCGCATGTCTCGCCCTCCGGGCGCAAGTTCCTCTGGATCACCGGCGGGCCGCAGCACCTGCCGACCGCGCCCGGCACCGATGTCGCGGCCAATCTCGACGGCTGGATCTCGGTCACGCCGATGCGCGCTGACCTCACGGCGCATGACACGCTCGCCGAGCTCGAGGCGCGGCTCGCATGACGGAACCGGCCGAGCGGAAGATGCGCTTTCTCTACGGGCTCCGCTCGAAGGGCGTGACGGACGCGCGCGTGCTGACCGCGATGGAGCGGATCGACCGCGGCGCTTTCGTCCGCGGCATCTTTGCCGAGCGCGCCTATGAGGACATGCCGCTGCCCATCGCCTGCGGCCAGACCATCAGCCAGCCCTCGGTTGTCGGGCTGATGACCCAGGCGCTGGCCGTGAGCCCGCGCGACAAGGTGCTCGAGGTCGGCACCGGCTCGGGCTACCAGGCCGCGATCCTCAGCCAGCTCGCGCGGCGGGTCTACACCGTCGACCGCCACCGCCGCCTCGTGCGCGAGGCCGAGGCGGTGTTCCAGAGCCTCGGCCTCACCAACATCACCGCGATCGCCGCCGACGGCAGCCACGGCCTGCCGGACCAGGCGCCGTTCGACCGGATTCTGGTCACGGCCGCCCCCGAGGATCCCCCCGGGCCGCTCTTGGCTCAGCTCAGGATCGGCGGTATCATGGTGGTGCCGGTGGGGCAGTCGGATACGGTGCAGAGCCTGATCAAGGTGACGCGGCAGCCTCACGGATACGATTACGATGAACTTCGCCCGGTGCGCTTCGTGCCGCTGGTCGAGGGGCTGGCGCAGGATTGAGGCGCCGCCCGAACCCACCGAGGCCCGGCCAACAGGGCCAGCGAACTGAGGATGCGAGCATGACCACCTCCCGCCCGATCTCGATGATCCGCGTGGCCCTTCTGGGAACCAGCCTCGTCGCGCTGGCCGCCTGCGAGCCGGGCGGCGGCTTCGATCCGGATCTGCGAAACTACAGCCAGATCGGCCTCGACACCTCCGCCGCCGCGATGCAGGCGAGCGCGGCGCGACCGACCCCGGACGCGCGCGGCATAATCTCTTACCCGAACTACCAGGTCGCAGTGGCGCGCCGCGGCGACACCGTCGACAGCGTCGCCGCCCGCGTCGGCCTGCCCGCGGCCGAGCTCGCGAGCTACAACGCGCTCCAGCCCGGCATGCCGCTCCGCGAAGGTGAGATCGTCGCGCTGCCGCGCCGGGTCGCGGGCGCGGCGCCCGCGGTCGCCGCGCCGGTGTATGGCGCACCGGCAACCGGTGCTCCGGCGACCGCCTCCGGCGGCCGCATCGACGTGACCACGATTGCCTCCGGCGCGCTCGACCGCGCGTCGGCCACATCGGCGCCCCAGCCCGCCGCTGCCGCTCCGGCACCGGCGGCAGCCCCTGTGACTGCCACCGAACCGGTTCGCCACCGTGTCCAGCGTGGTGAGACCGCCTATTCCGTGGCCCGGCTTTACAACGTCGACGTCAAGGCGCTTGCCGACTGGAACGGGCTCGGTCCCGATCTCGGTCTCCGCGAGGGCCAGACCCTGCTGATCCCGGTCGCGAACGCCACCCGCCCCGCGCCGGTCGCGGTGACCGCGCCCGGACAGGGCTCGCCGACGCCGACGCCTCCGTCGGCCGCCAAGCCGCTGCCGGCGGAGAAGACCACGCCGACCGCCGCGCCGGTCAAGACCCCGCCCCCGGCGGATCTCGGGGCAGAGAAGACCGCGGCCTCCTCGGGCTCGAAGCTGGCCATGCCGGTCCAGGGAAAGATCATCCGCGGCTACCAGAAGAAGAAGAACGAAGGCATCGACATTTCGGCGAGCGCCGGCTCCTCGGTCACCGCCGCGGGCGATGGCACCGTCGCCGCGATCACCAAGGACACCGAGCAGGTGCCGATCCTGGTGATCCGCCACGAGGGCAACCTGCTCACCGTCTACGCCAATATTGACGGGATCGCGGTCGCCAAGGGCGCCAAGGTCTCGCGCGGCCAGACGATCGCAAAGGTCCGCTCCTCCGACCCGGCCTTCCTGCATTTCGAGGTACGCCAAGGCTTCGACAGCGTCGATCCGATGCCCTACCTGCAGTAACGGACTTGGCGGCCGGACCGGAACCCCGGAGCCCGGCCCGCCATTATCGCCAGGTCCCGCGCCAACCTCGTCTGGAGAACGGATGCCGAAGTTTTTTGCATCTCTGCTGGTTGCGGCAGCGGTCCTGCTGATCGGCGGCTGCGCGGCAAAACCAACCGTGACCCAAGGCGATATCGACGCTCTTACGCGCGAGATAAAAAGGCTTGGACCTGACGTCGCGCCCGAGGAAGCCGAACGCGCCGCCAGCATCGCCTACCTTTACTCGCTGCAACTCGCGCGAGAGTACGAGATCACGGATCCACCAATCATTCACAATGACAAGGTCCTCCACGGCCTTCGCGAGCGCGGGCTCTGCAATGACTGGACTGAGGATCTTCTCAAGCGCCTGAACCAGGAGAACTTCCGCACCCTGTCGCTGCACTGGGCCACCTCGCCCCCGGCCACGTTCCGGATCATCCACCACACGGCCGTCATCAGCCGGCGGGGGGATACCTTGTACGACGGGATCATCCTCGACCCCTGGCGCTACGGCGGCACACTCTACTGGTCACGCCCGCAGGCTGACAGGCGCTACGACTGGCGGCCGCGGCTGGAGGTCCGAGAAAACCAGATCAGGATACAGGAGGCTGAGGCTGCCGCGGCGGTGGGCTGATATCAGCACCGGGTCCGAAATTCCTGCGGGGGCAAGGGCTTGTCAGAGCGTAACGCCCCGCCGCCCGGCAAGATCGGTGAAGTACTGCCAGGCCACGCGGCCCGAGCGCGCCCCCCGCGTCGCCTGCCATTCGATGGCCTCGGCGCGCAAGCTGGCATCGTCGATCGCCACGCCGTAAGCGTCGCAATAGCCGCGGATCATCGCCAGGTATTCGTCCTGATTGCAGGGATGGAAGCCGAGCCAGAGCCCGAACCGGTCGGAGAGCGAAACCTTTTCTTCCACCGCCTCCGAAGGATTGATCGCGCTCGACCGCTCGTTCTCGATCATGTCGCGCGGCATCAGGTGGCGGCGGTTCGAGGTGGCGTAGAACACCACGTTCGCGGGCCGCCCCTCGATCCCGCCATCGAGCACCGCCTTGAGGCTCTTGTAGTGCTGGTCGTCATGGCTGAACGACAGGTCGTCGCAGAAAAGCACGAAACGATGGCCGCTCGCGGCGCGCAGATGGGTCAGGAGACGGCCGACCGTGGGCAGGTCCTCGCGGCTCAGCTCGACGATCTTGAGCGGCAGACCCTGACGCAGTACCTCGGCGTGGACCGCCTTCACGAGCGAGGACTTCCCCATCCCGCGCGCGCCCCAGAGCAGCGCGTTGTTCGCGGGCAGGCCGCGCGCGAACTGGAGCGTATTGGCCAGAAGCGTGTCGCGCGACCGGTCGATGCCGACGAGTAGCGGCAGGTCGACGCGGTTCACCTCCGCCACCGGCTCCATCCGGTCGGGGTTCACATGCCAGGCGAAAGCGTCCGCAGCGGCGAAGTCCGGTGCCTGAAGCGGTGCCGGAGCGATCCGCTCCAGCGCCTCGGCGATCCGGGCCAGCAGCGCCGCGCTCATTGCTTGGCCGCGCCTTCGCCCGGCGCCTCCTCCGCGTCCTCTTCCTCGTCGTCAAACCAGAGGCCCTCGGCCCTGAGCTGCGCCTCGCGCTTCTTCTCGACCCGCGCGACGAGGAAGATTGACACCTCGTAGAGCCCGTAGACCACAACGAAGAGGATCACCTGGCTCACGACGTCGGGCGGCGTTGCGATCGCGGCGAGGCAGAGGATGCCGACGACGGCATATTTCCGCACCGCACCCAGCCCCGCGCTCGACACCAGCCCCGCCTTTCCCATCAGCGTCAGGAGCACCGGGAGCTGGAAGCAGAGCCCGAAGGCGAGAATGAACTTGATGGTGAGCGCGAGATATTCCTCGATCGAGCCGAAGAAGGCGATACCCGCGGCCGTGCTCGCCGCCGGATCGAGCGCGCCTTCAGCCGGGACCGGGCCGGATTTCTGGAAGCCGAGGAAGAACGAGAAGGCCAAGGGCAGGATCGCATAGTAGGCGAAGGCCGCGCCGGCAAGGAACATACCCGGCGAGGCGACGAGGAACGGCAGGAACGCGTTCTTCTCCGACTTGTAGAGACCGGGCGCGACGAAGCGCCAAAGCTGGTAGCCAATGAACGGGAACGAGAGCGCGAAGCCTCCCAGGAACGAGATCCGGATCGCGACAAAGAAGCCCTCCTGCAGCTTGATCATCGCTAGCGAGCAGTCCTGCCCGCGGTCGGCGAGTGCCGCACAGATCGGCTTGGTCAGGAAGGTGAAGATCGGGTCGGCCACCGAGAAACAGGCGACCATCGCCACGATGAAGGCCAGCACCGACCAGATCAGGCGCGACCGGAGCTCCGTCAGATGTTCGATCAGCGGCGCCGTCGAGTCGTCGATCTCGTCCTTCATCATGCCTCGCCCTTCTTGGTTGCGGGCTTGGCCTTGGCCGCCGCCGTCTTCGGCTTCGGCTTGGCGGCCGGTTTCGCCTCCGTCTTGGGCTTCGGCTTTGCCGGAACCTTCGTCGCGGTCGTGGCCGCCGGCTTCGGCGCGGCCGGCTTGGTCTCGGCGAGCTTCGTTTCGGCGGGCTTCTCCGCGGCCGGCTGCGAGGCGGACTTGGCCTCGGTGCGTACCGCGGCATCCGCCGCCTTCTTGTCGGCCAGAGCCTGCGTCGCCGGTCCCTTCGACGCCGCCGGTTTGGTCGGCTGCCACTTCTCGAACTTCGAGGCCGCCTGTTCGAGCGCGTCGAGTCCGAGGCTCTTCTTCGTCGTCATCGCCTTCAGCTCGTCGGCGGTTTCCTTGACGCCGGTCTCGCGCGCCGCGTCGTCCATTGCGCGTTGGAACTCGCGTCCCATTGCTCGCGCCTTCGCGGTGAAGCGCCCGAGCGTGCGGAACATCGCGGGCAGGTCTTTCGGACCCACCACGATCAGCGCCACGATGCCGATGAGCAGAAGCTCACTCCAGCCGATATCCAACATGTCCGCGCCGCCCCTTCAGGCGAAGGCCAAGGCTCAGGCCTTGTCCTTCTTCGGTTTCGGCGTCACGTCACGGGCCGCCTCGGCGGTGTCGTTCTCGATCTCCTCGGTGCCGTCCTTCACGCCCTTCTTGAAGGCGGTGATGCCCTTGCCGACCTCGCCCATGAGCGAGGAGACCTTGCCGCGACCGAAAAGCACCAGAACCACGACGGCGATCAGAAGAAGGCCAGGAATGCCGATGTTGTTGAGCATGTTCGTCTCCCTCGGGCACCTCCGCAGCGCCCGTTCTGCTACCCGTCCGATGTAGTCCGTCCGGGGTCCCAGTCAAAGCCCCTTCCGCACGCCGGACGGCCGGTTCAGGCCTTGAACCTGCGGTGCAACTGACAGTATTTTGTCAGTTGCACCCCCTCGATCCGGGACCTGATGCGCCGCAACGACCGCCTGTTCCAGCTTCTGCGCATCCTGCGCGACGGCAAGCTCCACCGTGCCGCCGACCTCGCCTCGGCGCTCGGGGTCTCGCCCCGCACGATCTGGCGCGATATGGCGGTCTTGATGGAACGCGGCCTGCCGGTCAGTGGCGAGCGTGGCATCGGCTATCTCCTGCGCGACCCGGTCACCCTGCCCCCGATGGCGATCACCAAGGACGAGTTCGAGGTGCTGCGGCTCGGCATCACGCTGGTCGCCGGTGCAGCCGACCCGGTGCTGGCGCGTGCGGCCGAGAGCCTGCGCGCCAAGATCGCCGCGGTCTCGCTCGCCGATGCCGGCGACACCGGCTCCGACACCTTCGTCTTCTCGAGCGCCGAGGCGGCGCGCGCCGCGCCGCATCTCGGCCTGATCCGGCGCGCGGTGCGCGAGCACCTGACACTCGCGCTGTCCTATCGCGGCGCGCCGGCGACGCGTGTCCGCCCCCTGCATCTCGATTACTGGGGTAAGCTCTGGACGCTGACGTCGTGGTGCGAAAACGCGCATGGATTCAAGGTGTTCCGCGTCGATCTTGTGACGTCTCTCAAGCATGACGGCGGCGCCTTCCTGCCCGAGCCGGGCAAGACGGTAGAGGACTACCTCGCCCGGATCGCGCCGGCCTGAGCCTCAGCCCCGACGCGGGAAGACGAAACAGCGGTCGCGGCGGATCATCAGCCACATCACCGTACCGGGCTTGGGCAGGAACACCGCCGGCACCGTCGCCTTGAGGATGTCGCCGCCATAGTCGAGGCGGAACTCGACGAGGCTCTCGCGGCCGAGGAACCGCGCCCGCACCACCTCGGCCCGCGCCGCGGTGCCGTCGCTCGGCGTCGGATTCGGGCCGCGCCCGGCCCGGTCGAAGTCGATCTTGAGATGCTGCGGCCGGATCACGATCTCGACCTCGGTGCCGTCGGGCACGCCGGGGGCGAGGAACTCGCCGAAGGCGGTCTCGGTCAGGGCGCCCTGAACTTCGCCGCGCAGGATGTTGATATCAGAGAAGAAAGCTGCCGCCTCGCGGTCGACCGGCGCATTGTAGATATTGTAGGGCGCGCCGCGCTGGACAACCCTGCCCCGGCGCATCAGCGCGATCTCGTCGGCCATGCGCATCGCCTCGTGCGGCTCGTGCGTGACGAGGAGGACCGCCGTACCCTCCTCCTTCAGGAGCGCCAGCGTGTCGTCGCGGATGCCGTCGCGGAGCCGCTCGTCGAGGCCCGAGAACGGCTCGTCCATGAGAAGGATGCGCGGATTGGGTGCGAGAGCGCGGGCAAGCGCCACCCGTTGCTGCTCGCCGCCCGAAAGCTCGTGGGGATATTTCGGCCCGAAGCCCGAGAGCGAAACCCGTTCCAGCAGCGCGTCGACCCGCCGCGCCTGGGCGGCATCGCCACGGGTAAGTCCGAAGGCGATGTTCTCGGCGACGCTGAGATGGGGAAACAGCGCGAAATCCTGGAACATCAGCCCGATCGAGCGCCGCTCGGGCGGGATCCGGAACACGGTGTCGCAGATCAGCCGCCCGTCGACGAGGATGCGGCCCCGGTCCTGCATGTCGACCCCGGCGATCATCCGCAGCGTCGTCGACTTGCCGCAACCCGAGGGACCGAGGAGGCAGGTCACCTGCCCGGCCGGAATCGTCAGCGAGACGTCGTCGACCACGGTCTGGCCGTCAAATCGGCGGACGAGGTTCTGGACCTCAAGTCGCGGCGGTGTCTCTGTCAGGTCGCGCATGCCCGTGCCCGAGAAAATTGGTCAGGTTTTGGACCGGATAGCAGCCCCGCCGGCTGGCCGCAAGCATCGCAGGTTTCGGCCCCGGCTGCGCCTAGGCCGACCCGCCGGGGGTTTCACCCCCGAACCCCCAGGATACTTTCGGCAAGATGATGGCGAACCGCGTTACAGGGTCGCGTTCATCGCGCCGCCGTCGAGCAGGAGATTCTGGCCGACGATGAAGCCGGCGTGAACCGAGCACAGGAAGGCGCAGGTGGCGCCGAACTCCTCCGCCGTGCCGTAGCGCCGCACCGGGATCGTGGCGGCGCGGCGGGCGCGCGCCTCCTCGAGGGGGATTCCGTCGCTCGTGGCAACGCCGGAATCGAGCGAGGTCGCTCGGTCGGTGTCGTGGATGCCGGGCAGGAGGTTGTTGATCGTGACACCGTCCGGCGCAACCTGCCGGGCGGTACCGGCGACGAAGCCGGTGAGGCCGGTCCGCGCGGCGTTCGAGAGGCCGAGAGTGGCGATCGGCGCCTTCACCGATTGCGAGGTGATGTTGACGATCCGTCCCCAGCGCCGTGCGATCATTCCCGGCAGAACCGCCTGCATCAGCGCGATCGGGGTCAGCATGTTGGCGTCGAGCGCGCGGATGAAGTCATCGCGACCCCAGTCGCTCCAATGCCCCGGCGGCGGTCCGCCGGCATTGGTGACGAGGATGTCGACGGCGCCAGCCGCGGCGAGCACCGCGGCGCGGCCGGCCTCACTGGTGATATCGGCGGCGACCTCGGTGACGTTGACGCCATGCGCGGCGCGAATCTCCGCCGCGGTTCTCGCGAGGGCCTCGGCGCCGCGGGCATTGATCACGAGGTCGACCCCGGCCGCGGCCAACGCCTCGGCGCAGCCCCGTCCGAGGCCTTTCGATGCCGCCGCGACCAGCGCCCGGCGTCCGCGAATTCCCAGGTCCATCCTGTTTTCCTCCCGTTGCGGGGCGAGCATAGGGATTTTGCTGACGCTGGCCAGTGGCGGCGCTCAGGCTGCCGCCGAGGAGAAGCGGTAGGCCACGCCGGAGAAGGCCGCCTCGGCGAAACCATAGGCGAAGCGCAGGCCCGTCGGTCCGGCGATCACGCCGTGCTCGGCATTGCCGGGAATATAGACGGCCACGCCGGGCACCAGCGCATGGGCGATGCCGTCGATCGTGACCGTGCCGCCGCCCTCGATGCAGAGATAGAACTCGGCCGGCGCGTGCCGATGCGGGTGCAGGGTGCCCGCGGGCCCGAATTCGGCGATCCCGAGCACGAATTCCTGCGTCTGGGTGCGGTCGGCGCAGATCAGCGTCCGCCAGGTGACACTGCCGAAGACCGGATCGGTGCCGCCCTCGAGTGCGACCTCGGCCGCGTCGACCGAGAAGCCCTGGGGCGCGGGCGGCGCCGGTGAATTCACCGGTTCCGGCAGGTCGGTCGCGCCGATCATCAGCGCTTCGGCCGCATCGGGGATCATCATCGGTTCAGTCATTGCGGGGCTCCTCCTCTTTCCGGCCGCATCTAACCGGCTTCACCAGCCCGCCTCAATGCGCTAAAGCTGATCTACATTATACGCTGGGGTTATGATTCAATTGCGCCTTCCGAGCTTCTCCGGCCTCACCGCCTTCTATGCCGCCGTCCGCCACGGTACGCTGACCGGGGCGGCGCGCGAGCTCAACGTCTCGCAGCCGGCGATTAGCCGCCGCATCGCGGCGCTCGAGGCGGATCTCGGCTGCCCGCTCTTCGACCGGACGCACAAGCCGGTGCGCCTGACCAAGCAGGGCCGCGAACTTTCGGTCGCGCTGCGCGGCGGCTTCGACATGATCGAGACCGCGACCGACCGCATCCGCCGTGCTGCGAGCGGCTGGACGGTGTCCGTCTCGGCGCCATCGGGCTTTGTCGCCTACTGGCTGATCCCGCGGCTCGGCGACCTGCAGTCTGCGTTCCCTGAAACGACGATCCGAATCATAAGCCTGGAACATGACGAACCCGGCCGGCGCGGCGACATCGCGATCCGTTTCGGCGCGCCGGACGCGGCGCAACCCGACGAGGCCAAGATCCTCGGCGAGGACGTGTTCCCGGCCGCGAGCCCGCTTTACCTGAGCCGCGTTCGCCAGCCCGGAACTGTGCACGACCTTGGCGGCCACACGCTCCTGACGACCGCGTCGGGCCGGCGCCACTGGTACGACTGGGACAGCTGGTTCGACGCCGTCGGGGTGCCGCGCCCGGCCGGCACGCGCACCCTCGATTTCAGTGCCTATGCGATGCTGGTCAGCGCCGCGCTCGCCGGCCAGGGGGTCTGCCTGTGCTGGTCGGGCCTGCTCGACAGCTTCCTCGACACCGGCGCGCTGATCCGGCTGACCGAGGTCTCGGCCGGTTCCGGGCGGGGTTATTTCCTCGACCTGCGCGAGGGCAGGGCCGCGCCGCGCATGGTGCAGGCAGTTGCGGACTGGATCCGCGACCGCGCGACAACCCCGGAGCCGGGACGCGCGTTGACGCGGACGACCGCGATTTGATAGGCCTGTGCGGCCCGCCCCCGGGACGTCATGCGAGGTCAGACGATGAGCGACGGCGCGCAGCCCTTTCCGGCCCATACGGTGCATGTTTACGAGGCGTCGGCGCTGCGCGTGAGGCGCGGAGTCAATCTGCGCGACGCCATTGCGGAAGCGGCGGCCTGCGAGCCCGGCGACGTTTACCGGCTCGACCCCGCGGCGCGGGCGTGGCGGATGCTGCTGCGTCCGGCCGCCGACCGGCAACCGCATGCTGCGATCGCGGAGGGCTCCGAGATCGGCGCGCCGGGCGAGCGGGTCGATCTCGTGTCCTTGTTCACGCTGATGACCGAGGACGGCGAGCGGCTGGAACTTCTTTTCGCGCGACACGCGGCCTCGGGCGCGGGCATCGCGCTGCCGCTGTCGCCGATCACACCCGGCGCCGATTACACGCTTCTGGCCGCGACCGAAGACTTCGGCGACATGAGGATCGCTGACGTGGTGTGCGTCTCCTTCGGCGCAGGCACGATGGTCACGCTTCCCGGCGGCTCGCAGCGCCCGATCGAATCCCTCGCACCCGGCGACCAGGTGCTGACCCGGGACCACGGGCCGCAGCCGGTCCGCTGGATCGGCAGATCGACGATGCGCGCGAACGGCGCCTTCGCGCCGGTGGTGATCACCGCCGGTACTCTCGGGAATGCGGGCGATCTCGTGGTCAGCCCGCACCACCGGGTCTTTCTCTACCAGCGCGGCGTCCACCGGGTCGGCGGCGTGGCCGAGATCCTCGTTCAGGCCAAGCATCTCGTCGACGGCGAGGCGGTGGTGCGCCGCGAAGGCGGCTTCGTCGACTATTACAGCCTCGTCTTCGACCGGCACGAGATCATCTATGCCGAGGGGATCCCGGCGGAAAGCCTCATGGTCAACGAGGCCACGACTGGCCATCTGCCGCCCGATCTCGCCGAGGAGATCCGCGCCCGCTTCCCCGGCCTGAACCAGCACCAGCATTTCGGCACCGAGGCCGGGCGCGAGCTTCTCGACGAGGCGGCTCGGGCCGCGCTTCTCGCCCGCTACCGTCAGGGGTAAGCCGCGCTTGGTCTGGTCAGAAAATGGTGCCGGTTGTAGGATTGAACAGGGTTACACGAACCGAGCCCAGTGACCCGAAGAAGAGGAGACCGCATGACCCGCCCCGCTCCCGTTGTCACCCCTCTGCCGATGGAGGAACTGCGCCAAGCACTGCCGCAGATCCTCGCCGCCCCGAAGGACGAGGGTGAGGTCAAGGCGATCGTCATTCGCCCAGCTCCGGGCGAACGGCGGATGGTTGATCAGGCTGAGCTGAGCCTCGCCGGCGGGGTCCACGGCGACCACTGGGCGAAGGGATGCTGGATGTCGACCGAGGACGGCCAGCCCCATCCCGACGTCCAGATCTGCATGATGAACGCGCGCTGCATCGAGGCGATCGCGGGCGAGCCCGAAAACTGGGCGCCAGCAGGCGACAACCTCTTCATTGACATGGACCTTTCGCCGGCCAATCTGCCGCCCGGAACGCGGCTGGCGCTCGGGACCGTCGAACTCGTGACGACCGACAAGCTCCATGCAGGCTGCCAAGATTTCATCGACCGCTACGGCCGCGACGCCTGCCTGTTCGTGAACACGGGCGAGGGAAAGACGCACCGGCTGCGTGGCATCTACGCGCGGGTGACGAAGGACGGCACCGTGAAACGCGGCGACCGGATGCGCAAGATCGGCTGAACCGGCCAATCTCGCACGGTTGATCTGGCGCAGATCGTTTGGCGGCGGCTTCCGCTATGGTTCCACCGAACGGCCGCCCCACCCGGCGGCCCGGCACAACGGAGCACGCCATGCCGGTTTACCTCGTCGCCACCGACCTTTCCGCCCGCGGCGACCGCGCCGTGCGCCGCGCCTTCGCGCTCGCCCGCGCGCATCAGGCCCGCCTGATCGTGGCCAGCGCCGTCGACGACGACCTGCCACAGGCGCTAGCGGCCGAACTGGCGGCGGGTGCCGAGCGGACGCTCGCCGACGTCGTCGCAGTCGATCCCGACCGGGACGCGGTGGAGTACGAGACACGGATGCTGCGCGGCGATCCGAGCCTCGCCATCGCCACGCTGGCCGCGACGGAGGCGGTGGATCTCCTCATTCTTGGCGCTCACCGCGTGCGCCCGGTCGCCGACATCTTCCGCGACACCACGATGCTGCGGATCCTGCGCCAGGTCACCTGCCCGGTCCTTCTGGTCCGCAATCCGGTCGCCCATCCCTATCGCGGCATCCTCGCCGCGACGGATTTCTCGCCCGCTTCGGCGGCGGCGCTGCGTACGGCGGCCGCGCTTGTCCCGGACGCTTCCATCGCGGCGATCCATGCGTTCCACGTGCCGTTCAAGGGGCTGATGCCGCGCGAGACCGCCGCCCCCTTCCTCGCCGAGGCGCGCTCTCACGAGGCGGAGTGGCGCGGGCGCGAACGCCTGCCCGAGCGGCTCGGCCCGGTGACCTTCGAAGAAGGCCCGGCGACCGAGGTGATCTCCGAAGCTCTCGCCGCGACCGGCGCCGACCTGATCGCGGTCGGGGCGCACTCCCGCGCCGGGATGGCCGCGCGCCTGCTCGGCAGCTTCGCGACCATGCTCATCGAGGCCGCGCCGACCGACCTGATCGTGGCCCGCCCCGGCTAGCGCCATTGCGGCGGCCCCGCGCCGCCGCTATATCGCGCGCCATGATGGACCAGCCGAACCGCCCCGCCCTTCCCGCCGAAATCGCCCGGCGCCGCACCTTCGCGATCATCTCGCATCCGGATGCGGGCAAGACCACGCTGACAGAGAAGTTCCTCCTGTTCGGCGGCGCGATCCAGATGGCCGGCCAGGTCCGCGCCAAGGGCGAGGCGCGGCGCACGCGCTCGGACTTCATGAAGCTCGAACAGGACCGCGGCATCTCGGTCTCGGCCTCGGCGATGTCTTTCGACTTCGGCCCCTACCGCTTCAACCTCGTCGACACGCCAGGCCACTCGGACTTCTCCGAGGACACCTACCGCACGCTGACCGCCGTCGATGCCGCGATCATGGTGATCGACGGGGCGAAGGGCGTCGAAAGCCAGACGCGGAAGCTCTTCGAGGTCTGCCGCCTGCGCGACCTGCCGATCCTCACCTTCTGCAACAAGATGGACCGCGAGGCGCGCGACACGTTCGAGATCATCGACGAGATCCAGGAAAACCTCGCCATCGACGTGACGCCCGCAAGCTGGCCGATCGGCATGGGGCGCGACTTCCTCGGCTGCTACGACATTCTCAATGACCGGCTCGAACTGATGGACCGCGCCGACCGCAACCGGGTCGCGGAATCGATCCGGATCGCCGGGCTGGACGATCCGAAACTGGCCGAACACGTCCCCGCCGAGCAGTTGAAGAAGCTTCGTGAAGAGCTTGAAATGGCGAGGGAACTCCTGCCACCCTTCGACCGTCAGGCGTTCCTCGAAGGCCATCTGACACCGATCTGGTTCGGTTCGGCGATCAACTCCTTCGGCGTCAAGGAACTGATGTCCGGCATGGGCGATTACGGCCCCGAGCCGCAGCCGCAGAAGGCGACCGAGCGCCAGATCGCGCCCGAGGAGGGCAAGGTCGCGGGCTTCGTCTTCAAGGTTCAGGCCAACATGGACCCCAAGCACCGCGACCGGGTGGCCTTCGTGCGCCTCGCCTCGGGCCATTTCGAACGCGGCATGAAGCTTCTCCATGTCCGCTCGAAGAAGCCGATGGCGATCTCCAACCCTGTCCTGTTCCTCGCCGCCGACCGCGAGCTGGCCGAGGAGGCCTGGGCGGGCGACATCATCGGCATCCCGAACCACGGCCAGCTCCGCATCGGCGACGCGCTGACCGAGGGTGAGGCGCTGCGCTTCACCGGCATCCCCTCGTTCGCGCCCGAGCTTCTGCAAACCGTGCGCGCGGGCGATCCGCTGAAGGCCAAGCATCTCGAAAAGGCACTGATGCAGTTCGCCGAGGAAGGGGCCGCCAAGGTCTTCAAGCCCGCCATCGGCTCGGGCTTCATCGTCGGCGTCGTCGGTGCCCTCCAGTTCGACGTGCTCGCGAGCCGGATCGAGATTGAATACTCGCTCCCCGTGCGCTTCGAAAGCTCGCAGTTCACCTCGGCCCGCTGGGTCACCGGCCCGAAGGCGGACGTGGAGAAATTCGTCAACGCCAACAAGGGCCATATCGCCCACGACCATGACGGCGACATCGTCTACCTGACGCGGCTGCAATGGGATATCGACCGGATTACCCGCGACCATCCCACGCTGAAGCTGTCGGCGACGAAGGAAATGATGATCTGACGCAGGGGTTTACCCGGCGAAGTGCATCTCGACACGGACACTCTTGCCACGGCCAAGCTCGGCCTCCTGCCGCTTCCGGTGGCGGTGGTCCCTGAGCCGCCGGCGCCAGCCGCGCGGCCCGTTCATGCCCGCCTCGCGCTCGGCGCCGATATCGGAACCAAAGGTTTCCACGTCATGCAGGACCGGCGCGGGGTTGAGAAAACCCGGCCTGAGCAGCCGATATCCGCGCCCCGCCTCGGCGCCGAACAGGAAATGGTCGACCGGCACGCCGAGCCTCGGATAGCGCGTCAGCAGGCGCTCCGCCGCCTCGCGGGTCACGACATAGCCGCAAGTGCCGAGAAAGCTGCTCCGCATCCGGAAAAGCCCCGTCCCGCTTTCGACCGGGCCGAGCGCCTCGCCCAGGGGGAATCGGCGACTGCGCTGCGGGCCGGGCCAGAATTCGAGCTTCAGAGCCCCCATCCCGTTCCGCTCCATCAGCCCGGCGAGATCGCAGGCGGCGAGCGCCGCGAAGCCCGCCGCCAGCCGGGCATCGTCCTCGAGCACGATCGCGGCCTCGGCCTCGCCGCCGGCGATCTCGCCCCAAAGGCACTGATGGGTAAGCGAGCAGGCCATGTCGCCAAGCGTTGCCGGAAACATCCGCGCGAGAGGTCCCGCGCCGAACGCGCGGGCAAGCGTCGCAGGGTCGCTCTCTGCTGAGTCGATGGCCTCTACCCGCTGCCATGGTAGGCCGAGCCCGTCGAGTTCCGCGCCGATCCGCACCAGCCGGTCCGGCCGCCGGGCAAGGTTGATGACATGGATTGGCAGCATCCGCTCCGCCCTTTGCCGGCCCCGTTTTCCGCAGCCTAGACCGCGTCCGGACAAGTTGGAACTGGCATTTCAGAGCATGGGCCAGAAACGGCTTGCGCTGATTGACCTTTCGGCGGCTTTGCAGTAGGGCCATGAGGCCTGCATCCGGCGGGCACTCGCCGGGGCGCCCGGAAGTCGCGTCCCTTCACCCTTGCGGTGCCATACCGCATTCGATGGACGCTGATGACCAAGTTTTCCGATCTGAAGCTGGACCCCAAGGTCCTGCAAGCCATTGCCGAAGCCGGCTATGAGACCCCCACCCCGATCCAGGCGGGTGCCATTCCCCACGCGCTCGAAGGCCGCGACGTGCTCGGCATCGCCCAGACCGGGACCGGCAAGACCGCCTCGTTCACGCTACCGATGATCACGCTCCTCGGCCGCGGCCGGGCGCGGGCGCGGATGCCGCGCAGCCTCGTGCTGGCGCCGACGCGCGAACTCGCCGCCCAGGTGGCGGAGAACTTCGACACCTACTCGAAGCACACCAAGCTCACGAAGGCGCTCCTCATCGGTGGCGTCAGCTTCGCCGAGCAGGACAAGCTCATCGACCGCGGCGTCGACGTCCTGATCGCGACGCCGGGCCGCCTGCTCGATCATTTCGAGCGCGGCAAGCTCCTCCTCACCGGCGTGCAGATCATGGTGGTGGACGAGGCCGACCGGATGCTCGACATGGGCTTCATCCCGGATATCGAGCGGATCTTCCAGCTCACGCCCTTCACCCGCCAGACGCTCTTTTTCTCGGCCACGATGGCGCCCGAGATCGAGCGAATCACCAACACCTTCCTGCACAACCCGGCGAAGATCGAGGTCGCGCGCCAGGCGACGACCTCCGAGACGATCGAGCAGCGGCTGATCGAGCTCACGCCCACCCGCAAGGACCAGTCGGCCAAGCAGAAGCGCGAACTTCTGCGCGCGGTGATCGACGCCGAGGGTGAGGCCTGCACCAACGCGATCCTCTTCTGCAACCGCAAGACCGAAGTCGATATCCTCGCGAAATCGCTGAAGAAATACGGCTACAACGCGGCGCCGATCCACGGCGACCTCGACCAGAGCCAACGGATGAAGACGCTCGACGGCTTCCGCGACGGGAGCTTGCGCTTCCTCGTCGCCTCCGACGTCGCCGCGCGCGGGCTCGACATCCCGGCCGTCTCCCACGTCTTCAACTTCGACGTGCCCTCCCATGCCGAGGACTATGTCCACCGGATCGGCCGCACCGGCCGCGCCGGCCGCAAGGGCGTAGCCGTGACCATCGCCACTCCGGCCGATCAGAAATATCTCGACGCGATCGAATCGCTGGTGAAGAAACCGATCCCGCGCGGCGCGATCCCCGAGGGGTTCGAGATCAGCGAAGCCGCGCAGCGCCCCGCGCGCAAGGACGACGACAAGGGCAAGGGTCGCGGACGTGGCCGTGGTGGCCGCGAGGACCGCAAACCGCGTCCGGTGAAACCGCATGGCGAAGAAGCCTCGATGGCGCCGCTCGAACAGCCGGTGGCCGCCGCGAAAGCCGAGACCAGACCGGAACCCCGGCCCGAGCCGGCGGCCGAACCGCGGCCCGAGCCGGCGGCCGAACCGCGGCCCGAGCCGGCGGCCGAACCGCGGCCCGAACGTGCCGAGCGTCCCGAGCGTCGCGACGATCGCAAGTCTGACCGCAAGGGCAAGGGCGAGGGCCGCGGCCGCCGCGAGGACCGCGACGCGCCAGTGGTCGGCATGGGCGACCATGTGCCCGACTTCCTGATGCGCGGGCTGAAGAGCGAAAAGGCGTAACGCCGCTATTGCCGGTGGGCGGCGCGGGTCACCGCGCCGGTCGGCACATCGGATAGCGGCAGGGCGCGCCGTCGATCCGCACTTCGGCCAGAAGCTCGAACCCGTGGCGCTGGTAGATCGTGAGGTTCCTCCGGTTGGTCGATTCCAGGTAGACCGGCAACCCGTGCCGGTCGCAGGCCGCGAGACCGTGTGCCAGAAGCCGACTGCCGAGCCCCTTCCCACCCTGCACCGGATCGACTGCGACCAGCGACAGGTGCCAGTGCGGCTCGTCGAGGTGATAGGGCTCGCAAGCCTCAATCAGCGCCTGAAAGAGCGGCAGCCGATCCGGCTGGAAGGTGCGCGCCGCGTTCTCCGCCAACGCCTCAGCGTCGGGCACCACTCCCGGCGGGCGCCAGATCGCCATGCCGAGGCCGTCGCCGATAATATGGTTGGCGCCGTCGGCGAAGCCCGGTTCGGCATTGATCCGCGCGTAGCCGTAGTTCGACAGCGTGAACCGGTGCGGATCGGGCAGGATCCAGCGCGCGAAGGGGTCGCCCGCGAAGGCGACAGTCAGAAGCGCCCCCATCCGATCGAGATCGGCCGGTAAGGCGGCGCGAATATCGGCGTCCATCCCCTCGCTCCCTGCCGGTTTGCGAGGAAGAGTAACCCGGGATGCGCGCGGGAAGAAGCCGGACGCCGCCTATTCGGCGACAAGCCGGCTCGTCACCACGGTGACCTCGGGCTTCTTGCCGATCTCCTCAAGCGAGACCTGGCGGACGATGCGCTTGACCGCCTCCGCCAGCTTGTCGTCGTCCCTCAGCACCTTGTCGGCGGCCGAGCCGAGGTATTCGTTCACCTCCGCCTCGATCATGTCGGCAAGGTCGGCACCACGGCGCGTCGTCTCGGACAGACCCTTGAGCTCGACCCAGGCGTCGCCCAGAGGTTCGTCGTCCTCGTCGATGATCAGGCTCGCCATCACATGGCCGTTCAGCGCCATGCGGATCCGGTCCCGCACCACTCCGTCAAGCGCTCCGATCAGCACGCTGCCGTCGAGATAAGTCCGCCCGGTTTCGATGTATTCGACCACCTTGGGCTCATCGCCGGTCAGATCGACCACCGTGCCGTTCACCGCGAGCTCCGCTGCGATCCCCTTCTCGATGGCGATCCGGCAGTGCTCCCTCAGATGGCGGTGCTCGCCATGCATCGGCAGGAGTATCTTCGGCCTCAGGAGATCGTGCACCGCCTCGAGGTCCGGCCGGTTGGCATGGCCCGAGACGTGATAGAGCCCGCCGCGGTCATCGACCACGTCGACCCCCATCTCGGAAAACGCGTTCATCACCCGGATCACACCGCGTTCGTTGCCGGGAATGGTCTTGGAGGAGAAAAGGAACGTATCCCCCTCCTTCATCTCCAGCCCGAGATACTTGCCGCGCGCCAGCTGCGCCGAGGCCGCGCGCCGCTCGCCCTGGCTGCCGGTGACGATCAGCATCAGTTTGCGGCGCGGCATTTCCACGGCTTCCTCGGGCGGGATCACCGCCGGGAAGTCGGTCAGCACGCCGGTTTCCGCCGCCGCCGTGATCATCTTCTTCATCGCCCGGCCGAGCATGCAGACCGAGCGGCCCGCCGCCCGTCCCGCCTCGGCCAGCGTCTTCAGCCGCGCCACGTTCGAGGCGAAGGTGGTCGCGACCACCATCCCCTCCTGCGCCGCGATCAACTCGGACAAGGGCGCGGCCAGCGAGGCCTCGGACCGGCCCGGAAGCGGCGAGAAGACGTTGGTCGAGTCGCAGGTCAGCACCTTCACGCCCACGCCTTCGTTGGCGATCTCGTGCCACTGGTTGGGGTCGAAAGGCTCGCCCACAATGGGCGTGCCGTCGAGCTTGAAATCGCCCGAATGGACGATCCGCCCCGCCGGCGTGTCGATGACGAGTGCCGCACTTTCGGGGATCGAGTGGCTCACCGGCACGAACTGGACCTTGAACGGCCCGGCCTCGACCGTCTCGGGGCGGGGCTTGACGACGCGGATCACGTCAAGCGGGTTGCCCTGCTCCTCCATCTTCAGATTGGCGATGGCGGCGGTGAAGGCCCGGGCATAGACCGGGGCCTTGATCTGCGGCCACAGAAGCCCGAGCGCGCCGACATGGTCCTCGTGCGCGTGGGTGATGAAGATCGCCTCGATACGGTTCGCATTCTCGGCGAGCCAGGCGATGTCGGCCATGATCAGGTCGACACCCGGCGAGGTCTCCATGTCCGGGAAGGTCACGCCGAGGTCGACGACGATCAGCCGTTCCTTGCCCGATGGCCCGTAGCCATAGACATAGGCGTTCATGCCGATCTCGCCGGCGCCGCCGAGCGGCAGATAGATCAGGCGGTCTTTCGAGCTCATCCGTTTTCCTTGTTGAATGCGTGGATGACCGTCAGGCCATGCATGGTCAGGTCGTCCTCGACCCAGTCGAAAACATCGGTGGCCTGCGCGAACAGGGGCGTGAGCCCGCCGGTGCCGATGATCTTCATCGGCCGGCCGAACTCCGTTCGGATCCGTGCGCAGATCCCCTCGACGAGGCCGATGTAGCCCCAGAACACACCCGACTGCATGCAGGCGACGGTGTTCTTGCCGATCACCGCCTCTGGCATCGAGACATCGACATGCGGCAGGGCCGCCGCTGCCATGTGCAGGGCTTCGAGGCTGAGGTTGACACCCGGCGAGATCACCCCGCCGATATAGGCGCCGTCCGCATCGACCACGTCGAAGGTCGTCGCGGTGCCGAAGTCCACCACCACGAGATCGCCGCCGTGGCGGTCGAAGGCGCCGGCGGCGTTGACCAGCCGGTCGGGGCCGACCTGGGTGCCCTGATCGACCCTCGGCGGCGCCGGCAGGAGGCAGTCGGGCTTGCCGACGACGAGCGGCCGGCAGCCGAAATAGCGGTCGCAGAGGACGCGCAGGTTGAACACGACCCGCGGCACCGTCGAGGAGATGATGCAGGCGTCGATGTCAATGGCGATCTTGCGATGCGCCATCAGCGTCGAGAACCAGACGAAATACTGGTCCGCCGTGCGCTGATGCTCGGTCGCGGTCCTAAGCGTACAGAGGAAGGTCGTCCCGTCCCAGACCGAGAAGACGGTGTTGGTATTGCCGCAGTCGATGCACAGGAGCATGGGACCCTCCTTCCTCAGAAGAACACGTCGGCGGCCGGGATATTGCGCCGCCCCTGCGACGTGGCGATGACGAGCGCGCCGTCCTCGGCGATGGTCTCGAACGTGCCCTCGATGGTCTCGGACGCGGTCCGCGCGGTGATCCGCTGGCCGAGCTTGGCCGCGCGGGCAAGCCAGGCGGTGCGGATCGGTCCGAAGCCGTAGGTGGCAAGCTGCGCCTCCCAGCGGGCGAAGGCGTTGGCGAGATAGGCGAGGAACTCCTCGGGCGCGATCCTCACACCGGTCTCGCCGAGGACCGAGACCGGCAGCGTCGCCTCGGGCTCGACCGCCTCCCTCGGCGGCGCGGCCACGAGGTTGACGCCGATGCCGACGGCAAGATGACTCACATCGGCGCCGCGGCCCGCGCTTTCCAAGAGAATCCCCGCGACCTTGCCGCCGTTCAGGAGCACGTCGTTCGGCCATTTGAGCGACAACGTCGCACCGGGCCCGCAGACCGTCTCCAGGGCGTCGGCGAGCGCCAGCGCGGCGACGAAGCTTCTGAGCGCCGCCCGCGCGGGATCGCCCGTGGGCCGCATCACCAGCGTGGCAGCGAAATTGCCCTCGGGGCTGATCCACTCCCGGCCCCGCCGCCCGCGCGCCGCTGTCTGGCGGCGGGCGAGGATCCAGGTCGGCTGGGTCAGGCCGGGCGCGAGCCGCTGAGCCTCGGAATTGGTGCTGTCAACCTCGGCGAGGACGTGGCGCGCCACGCCCTCGGGCCAGGCCGAAGGGTCACCCGTCCGCTCAGCGGACAAGAACTTCGGCCGCCAGCGCCGCGGCCCCCTCGATGCCGAAGAGGTTGACGACGCCCACCACCATCACCACCGCCGAACCGACCAGCAGGAGCCACTGCGCCGGTACCATGCGGCTGTCGAGCGCGTCGGTCTCGGTGCCGAAGTACATGTAGTAGACGATGCGGATGTAGTAGAACGCGCCGATCACCGAGGCGACCGCGCCGGCCACCGCGAGCCAGACCATGCCGGCATTGACCGCGGCCAGCAGCACGCCGTACTTCGCGAAGAACCCGAGCATCGGCGGCACCCCGGCGAGCGAGAACAGGAGCACCAGCATGGCAAGTGCCTTCACCGGCTCGCGCTTCGAATAGAGGTTGAGCGCGTTGATGTCGGTCACCGGGGCGCCGTCGCGCTCCATCGACAGGATGAAGGCGAAGGTGCCGATGTTCATCGTCACATAGATCGCCATGTAGATCAGCATCGCCTGCACGCCGGCCTGCGTCCCCGAGGCGAGGCCCACCAGCGCGAAGCCCATGTGGGCGATCGAGGAATAGGCCATCAGCCGCTTGATGTTGCGCTGGCCGATCGCCGCGATCGCGCCGAGGAACATCGACAGCGCGGCGAGCAGCGCGATCACCTGGCTCCAGTCGGCGACGGCGGCGCCGAAGGCGTCATGGACAAGCCGCGCGAACAAGGCCATCGCCGCAACCTTGGGCGCGGTGGCAAAGAAGGCGGTGACCGGCGTCGGCGAGCCTTCGTAGACGTCGGGCGTCCACATGTGGAACGGCACGGCCGAGACCTTGAAGGCGAGGCCCGTGATCAGGAACACGAGGCCGAACAGCAGGCCGATGGAGACATGGCCGTCCTGAATCGTCTCTATGATGCCCGAGAAGAGCGTCGTACCGGTGAAGCCGTACGTCAGCGAAGCACCGTAGAGGAGAAGCCCCGAAGAGAGAGCGCCTAGGACGAAGTATTTCAGACCGGCTTCGGTCGACTTCACGCTGTCGCGGCGGAGCGCAGCGACGACATAGAGCGAGAGCGACTGCAGCTCGAGCCCCATGTAGAGCGACATGAGGTCCCCGGCCGAGACCATGACCATCATGCCCGTCACCGCGAAGGCGACGAGGATCGGGAACTCGAACCGCGCGAGGCCGCGGCGCGCCATGTAGTCCTGGCTCATGACGAGGACCGCGGCGGCGGACAGAAGCACCGTGACCTTGGCGAAGCGCGCAAAGGCGTCATCGGCGAAGGAGCCGGAGAAGGCCATCGCGTCGGCCGAAGACGAGAGCCCGATCCAGGAGGCGATCGCCACGAAGATCGCGGCGGTGGTCCATGTCAGGAGGCCGGTCAGTTCGTCCTTGCCGGAATAGACCGCGCCAATGAGCGCGGCCATGCCGTAGACGATCAGCACCACTTCGGGAAGGACGGCGGAGAAATCGGAAGCGATCATCGCGGGTTTTCCTCAGTGGCTGGCCAGCTGCACCGACGAGTCGGCGGGGATGGCGGCATGGTAGTCGGAGACGAGCGCCGCGACCGAAGGTCCGATCATGTCGGTCACGAGGCTCGGGTAGACGCCGAGGATCAGCGTCATCGCGACCAGCGGCGCGAAGATCGCCTTCTCGCGGCGGGTCATGTCGGTGATGGTCTTCAGGCTCTCCTTGATGAGATCCCCAAAGACGACCCGGCGGTAGAGCCAGAGCGCATAGGCGGCAGAGAGGATCACGCCCGAAGTCGCGACCGCGGCAGCCCAGGTGTTGACCTGGAAGATGCCCATGAGGGTCAGGAACTCGCCGACGAAGCCGGAGGTTCCCGGCAGGCCGACATTGGCGAGCGTGAAGAACATGAAGATCAGCGCATAGGCGGGCATCCGGTTCACGAGCCCGCCATAGGCGTCGATCTCGCGGGTATGCATCCGGTCGTAGATCACGCCGACGCAAAGGAAGAGCGCGCCGGAGATGAAGCCGTGGCTCAGCATCTGGAAGATCGCGCCGTCGATGCCCTGCTGGTTCGCCGCGAAGATGCCCATCGTGACGTAGCCCATGTGGGCGACCGAGGAATAGGCGATCAGCTTCTTCATGTCCGACTGCGCGAGCGCCACGAGCGAGGTGTAGACGATCGCGATCGCCGACATCCAGAAGATGAGCCCGGCGAGAAGGTCCGAGGCGATCGGGAACATCGGCAAGCTGAAGCGCAGGAAGCCGTAGCCGCCCATCTTCAGAAGGATCGCCGCCAGCACGACCGAGCCCGCCGTCGGCGCCTGGACGTGGGCGTCCGGCAGCCAGGTATGGACCGGCCACATCGGCATCTTCACCGCGAAGGAGGCGAAGAAGGCGAGCCACAGAAGCGTCTGCATGCCGCCGACGATGCGGAAACCAAGCACGTTCAGCGTCTCGGAGGCGAACTGGTGCGTGAGCAGCGTCGGGATGTCGGTCGTGCCGGCATCGACATACATCGCGATCATCGCGACCAGCATCAGGACCGAGCCGAGGAAGGTGTAGAGGAAGAACTTGAAGGCCGCGTAGATCCGGTCCTTGCCGCCCCAGATGCCGATGATCAGGAACATCGGGATGAGGCCCGCCTCGAAGAAGAGGTAGAAGAGCACGAGATCGAGCGCCACGAAGACGCCGATCATCAGCCCTTCGAGGACGAGGAAGGCGACCATGTATTCCTTTACCCGGGTCTCGACCTCCCAGCACGACAGGATCGTGATCGGCATCAGGAACGTGGTGAGCAGCACGAACAGGATCGAGATCCCGTCGACGCCGACCTTGTACTTGAAGCCCATGATCCATTCCCGCTCTTCCACGAACTGGAAGCCGGTGTCGTTCGGATTGAAGCCCGAGATGAGAAACAGCGAGACGAGGAACGTCACCGTGGTCGCGAGCAGCGCCACCCATTTGGCGTTCTTGCGCGCCGCGGCGTCGTCGCCCTTGAGGAACAGCGCCAGGATCGCTGCCGCGATCAGGGGCACGAAGGTGATGATGGAAAGCAGGTTTTCCATTAGTGCGCGCCCCCCGAGAGCGTCATCCAGGTGATCAGAAGCGCGATGCCGATGACCATCGCGAAGGCGTAGTGGAAGAGATATCCGGACTGCGCCCGGTTCACGATCCGCGTCAGCGTCGGGATGAAGCCCATCGCCACGCCGTTGATCGTGCCGTCGATGACATTGCCGTCACCGCGCTTCCACAGGAACGTGCCGAGCCGCTTCGCCGGATTCACGAAGATCGCGTCGAAGATCTCGTCGAAGTACCACTTGTTGAGCAGGAACCGGTAGAGGATCGGCTGCTGCGCCGCGAGGCGGCCGGGTATCGAGGGATCCTTGATGTAGAAGACCCAGGCGGTGAAGAACCCGATCAGCATCGCCACGAAGGGCGAGACCTTGACCCAGGCCGGTGCGTGGTGCGCCTCGTCGAGGACCGTGTTCGAGGCCTCCGACATGTAGATCGCCCCTTCCGGCGCATGGCCGGCGGCCGCAACGGCATGGCCCTCCTCGGCCGGTGCCTCGGCAGTGGCCGCGGCCTCGCCGTGACCCTCGGTCGCGGTCGCTTCCGCTGTCGTTGCCTCACCGTGGCCTTCGGTGGCCGTGGCCTCGGTCGCAGCCTCGCCGTGCCCGGCTTCGGCGCCGGCTTCGGCATGGGCGGGCATCGCGAAGAAGGTGACCATCCGGTCGTGATCGCCGAAAAATGGCTTGTACCAGAGCATGCCGGCGAAGACCGCGCCGAGCGCCAGCACGCCGAGCGGCGCGATCATCGTCATCGGGCTCTCATGGGCGTGGTCATGGGCGTGGTGATCGCCGCGCGCCTCGCCGTAGAAGGTCATGAAGATGAGCCGCCAGGAGTAGAAGCTCGTGAAGAGCGCCGCGATGACAAGCGCCCAGAAGGCGAAGGAATTGCCGCTCGCGAACGCGCTCTCGATGATCGCATCCTTCGACAGGAAGCCCGCGAAGCCGATCGAGGTGAGCGGGATGCCGACGCCGGTGATGGCGAGCGTCCCGATCATCATCGCCCAGTAGGTATAGGGGATCTTCGTGCGCAGGGCGCCGTAGTTCCGCATGTCCTGCTCGTGGTGCATCGCGTGGATGACCGAGCCGGCACCGAGAAACAGCATCGCCTTGAAGAAGGCATGCGTGAAGAGGTGGAACATCGCCGCGCCGTAGACGCCCGCGCCCGCGGCCACGAACATGTAGCCGAGCTGCGAACAGGTCGAATAGGCGATGACGCGCTTGATGTCGTTCTGAACGAGACCCACCGTCGCCGCGAAGAACGCCGTCGCCGCGCCGATATACATCACGAAGGTCTTGGCCTCCGGTGCGTATTCGAAGAGGGGCGACATGCGGCAGACGAGGAACACGCCCGCCGTCACCATGGTCGCGGCGTGGATGAGCGCGGAAACCGGCGTCGGGCCCTCCATCGCGTCCGGCAGCCAGGTGTGCAGGAAGAGCTGCGCCGACTTGCCCATCGCGCCGACGAAAAGAAGGAACGCGAGGAGGTTCGCGGCGTTCCACTCGGTCCAGAGGAAGGTGAGCTGCGTCTCGGCCAGCGTCGGCGCGGCGGCGAAGACATCGTCCATGTTGATACTGTCGACGAGGTAGAACAGACCGAAGATGCCGAGCGCGAAGCCGAAGTCACCGACCCGGTTGACCACGAAGGCCTTGATCGCGGCGGCGTTGGCCGAGGCCTTCCGGTAGTAGAAGCCGATCAGCAGGTAGGACGCGACGCCCACGCCCTCCCAGCCGAAGAACATCTGGACGAGGTTGTCAGAGGTCACGAGCGCGAGCATCGCGAAGGTGAAGAACGAGAGATAGGCGAAGAAGCGCGGTTTGTAGACCTCCCCCTCGCGCCAGTTCTCGTCATGGGCCATGTAGCCCCAGGAATAGAGGTGGACGAGCGCCGATACCGTCGTCACCACGATCAGCATGATCGCGGTCAGCCGGTCGAGCCGGATCGCCCAGGAGGTGTCGAGCGAGCCAGACCGGATGAAATCCAGCACATGGACGTGGCTCGTCGTGCCATCGAAGGTGAAGAACACGATCCAGCTGAGAAGACAGGCGAGGAACAGGAGGCCCGTCGTCACCGCCATCGCGCCGGTCTCGCCGATCACGCGCCAGCCGAAGCCGCCGATGATCGCGCCGACGAGGGGGGCAAGAAGGATGATCGTTTCCATTTGCCGTTACCCTTTCATCACGTTGACGTCTTCGACGTCGATGGTGCCGCGGTTGCGGAAGAAGCAGACGAGGATCGCGAGCCCGATCGCGGCCTCGGCGGCGGCGACGGTCAGGACGAACATCGTGAAGACCTGGCCGACGAGGTCGTGGAGGAACGACGAGAAGGCAACGAAGTTGATGTTGACGGCGAGCAGCATCAGCTCGATCGACATCAGGATGACGATGACGTTCTTCCGGTTGAGGAAGATTCCGAAGATGCCGATCACGAACAAGGCGGCGGCAACGCCGAGGTAGTGAGTGAGACCGATCATTTCATTGCCCCCGTCCGATTGCGATTCTTCGGCGAAAAATCGAGCAAATTTTCGCAGAAAATTTGTGTCACAGCCCCTGCCCCGGCTTCACGTCCTTGAGCTCCATCGCCTTGGCCGGATCGCGCCACATCTGGGCGAGCACGTTCTGGCGCTTGACGTCCTTGCGGTGCCGCAGCGTCAGCACGATCGCGCCGATCATCGCCACGAGCAGGATCACCCCGGCGAGCTGGAACAGGAGGATGTACTTGTCGTAGATCAGCAACCCGAGCGCGGCGGTGTTCTGCACTCCCTCAGGCGTCACCGCGCCGCGCATGGCCTCGGCCGTCTCGGCCGTTTCCCAGGCGCCGAAGGCGATGCCGAGCTGCATCAGGATCACCACGCCGATGAGAAGCCCGAGCGGCATGTAGCGCGCCATCTCACCCTTCAGCTCGGCGAAATCGACGTCGAGCATCATCACCACGAAGAGGAACAGCACCGCGACCGCGCCGACATAGACGATCATCAGGAGCATCGCCACAAACTCGGCCCCGAGGAGCACGAAGAGCCCCGCCGAGGAGAGGAAGGCGAGGATCAGCCACAGCACCGAATGGACCGGGTTGCGGGCCATGACCACCATCAGGCCCGCGGCCACCGCCGTGATGGCGAAGAGGTAGAAGGCGAAGACCAGAACGCTCATGCGTCATCTCCCATCTCATCGAAGACCCGCTGCGCGATCTCCAGCGCGCGGCTCATGGCGGGCACCCCGCCGAACATGCTCATCTGGTAGATCACTTCCGCGATCTCCCGCTTCGTCGCCCCGGCCTCAAGCGCGTGGCGGATCGTCAGTTTCATCTGCGGCTCGGCCTGCGCGCCGAGAACCGTGAGCGCCGCCACGGTGACCAGGAGCCGCGTCCGGGCGTCGAGCCCCTCGCGGTTGAAGGTCTTGCCGAACCACATCTCCATCATGTCCTTCGACATGGTGGGGAAGAGCTTGTCGAGATCGGCGCCCTTGAAATTCTCCAGCGCAGGATTGAAGGCGCGGGCCATTTCCTGGCCCTGCTCCATCATCTGCTGGAAGAGTTTACCGAAGGCGTCGGTCATCTGTAGGGTGCATCCAGTTCGAGGTTGCGGGCGATTTCGGCTTCCCAGCGCTCGCCATTGGAGAGGAGCTTGGCCTTGTCGTAGAACAGCTCTTCGCGCGTCTCGGTGGCGAACTCGAAGTTCGGCCCCTCGACGATGGCGTCGACCGGGCAGGCCTCCTGGCAGAAGCCACAGTAGATGCACTTCGTCATGTCGATGTCGTAGCGCGTGGTGCGGCGCGAGCCGTCCTCGCGCGGTTCGGCGTCGATGGTGATCGCCTGCGCCGGGCAGATCGCCTCGCAGAGCTTACAGGCGATGCAGCGCTCCTCGCCATTCGGATAGCGGCGGAGCGCATGTTCGCCGCGGAAGCGGGGCGAGAGCGGCCCTTTCTCGTGCGGGTAGTTCAGCGTCGCCTTCGGCGCGAAGAAGTACTTCAGCCCAAGCCCGAAGCCCTTGATGAAATCGGCGAGCAGAAAGTACTTCGCCGCGCGGTTGTAGTCGATATTCGCCATATCAGCCCCCAATCGCCCAGCGGGCCCAGAAGCCGCCCAGCACTTCGAATTTCGCGAGGAACGAGACGATCACCACCCAGCCGATCGACAGCGGCAGGAACACCTTCCAGCCGATCCGCATGAGCTGGTCGTAGCGGTAGCGCGGGACGATCGCCTTCACCATCGCGAACATGAAGAAGAAGACCCACATCTTCGCGACCATCCACCACCAGCCGTCCGGCAGGAACGGGATGGGCGAGAGCCAGCCGCCGAAGAAGAGAAGCGAGATCAGCGCACACATCAGGAAGATCGCGATGTATTCGCCGGCCATGAAGAGGAGGTAGGGAGTCGAGGAATACTCGACCATGAACCCGGCGACGAGTTCCGATTCCGCTTCCGGCAGGTCGAAGGGCGGGCGGTTTGTCTCGGCCAGTGCCGAGACGAAGAACAGCACCACCATCGGCAGATGCGGCAGCCAGTACCAGTTGAAGAGCCCGAGGTTGCCGTCCTGCGCGGCGACGATCGCCGAGAAGTTCATGCTGCCGGTCGAGATGATCACGCCGATGATGATGAGGCCGAGCGAGACCTCGTAGGAAATCATCTGTGCGGCGGAGCGGAGGCTCCCCAGGAACGGGTATTTCGAGTTCGACGCCCAGCCGCCCATGATCACGCCGTAGACCTCGAGCGACGACACCGCGAAGACGAAGAGGATCGCGACGTTGATGTCGGCCAGAACCCAGCCCGGATGGAACGGAATCACCGCCCAGGCGAGGACCGCGAGCACGAAGGAAAGCATCGGGGCGAGGAAGAAGACGAACTTGTCGGACCCGGCCGGGACGACGATCTCCTTGACCACGTATTTCAGCGCGTCGGCCACCGACTGCAAGAGGCCGAAGGCGCCGACGACGTTCGGGCCCTTGCGCATCTGCACCGCCGCCCAGATCTTCCGGTCGCCATAGACGAGGAAAAGCAGCGACAGCATGACGAAGGCGATGATGCCCAAGCCCTGCACCGCGATCAGCAGGAACGTGCCCAGTGGTGTTGCCAGAAATTCCGCCATTCTTTTTTCCTCAGCCCGTCCGATCTAGACCGTTGGTATGCCGCGTTCGGCGCAGTCGGCCACCGCCGTTTCGGCATCGGTGGTCGTCAGCCTCCGGGGCAGCGTCGGCGTGATGCTGTAAACAGCATCCGCGCTCCAAACGCCACCCTCTTCCTTCACTTTCCTGCGCATCTGCTGCGCGAATCTGCCGTACTTTTCCGCCGCGTAGCGGACGTGAGCATCCGCGGCCACGGCGCAGGCCAGGCGCCCGGCGGGACCGCCGGGAACATGTGCCTGACCGTGTGGCGGATGCGTCATGCTCACTCCGCCGCCAGCGGCCGCTCGGCCCGCGCTCTGGCCAGCGCCGAGAGTTCGGCCATGACCTCGGAGGCGCGCGCGATCGGGTTCGTCAGGTAGAAGTCCTTGACCGCGGTCAGGAACTCCGCCTTGCCCGGCGCCCGGAGCTCGAGCGGCTGCCATTCGTTCTGGGCCACCTCGTCGATCGCACCCAGATGCGGATGCGCCTCGACCAGCGCGCGGCGGAGCCCCGCGAGCGTGTCCCAGGGCAGCACCGCGTCCAGCTCGGCCGAGAGCGCGCGCAGGATCGCCCAGTTTTCCTTCGCCTCGCCGGCGCCGAAGCCCGCGCGCATCGCGAGTTGGGGCCGGCCCTCGGTGTTGACGAAGAGCCCGTTCTCCTCGGTATAGGCCGCCGCCGGCAGGATGATGTCGGCGCGGTGCGCGCCGCGGTCGCCGTGGCTGCCCTGGTAGATCACCGTGGCACCCTTGGCGATCTCCACCTCGTCGGCGCCGAGATTGTAGATGACCTCCGCGCCCTCGAGCGCCGCGACAAGCCCGCCCTCGGTCACCGCGCCCACGTCCATCGCACCAACGCGGGAGGCCGCGGTGTGCAGGACGAGGAGCTTCGACTCGGTCATCTCCGCGAACTTCATCGCATGGGCGAGCACCGCCTCGCCGTCGGCTTCGCGCAGCGCGCCCTGGCCGACGATGACCAGCGTCTCCTTGCCGAGCGCATCCTCATGCGGCTTCGAGGTCAGTTCCGTCAGCGCCTCGCGCCCGGTGCCGAGATGGAAATAGTCGTAGGTCAGATCCATCTTCGGCCCGATCACGCCGATCTTAGCGCCGTTGATCCAGGCCTTGCGGATGCGCGCGTTCAGCACCGGCGCCTCGATCCGCGGATCGGTGCCGATCAGCATGATCGCGCGGGCCGTGTCGATGTCCTCGATCTTCGCGGTGCCGACATAGGCCGAGCGGTTGCCGGCGGGCAGACGCGCGCCGTCGGTGCGGCATTCGACCGTGCCGCCCTGCCCCTCGACGATCGCCTTGAGCGAGAACGCCGCCTCGACCGGGGCGAGATCGCCCACGAGGCCCACGACCTTCCTGCCCTTCATCGCGGCGGCAGCAGCGGCAAGCGCCTCGCCCCACGACGCCTTGCGCAGCTTGCCGTTCTCTCGGACATAGGGCGTGTCGAGCCGCTGGCGGCGCAGGCCGTCCCAGACGAAGCGGGTCTTGTCGGAGATCCACTCCTCGTTCACGCCGTCATGGTTGCGCGGCAGGATGCGCTTCACTTCGCGGCCCTTGGTGTCGACCCGGATGTTCGAGCCGAGCGCGTCCATCACATCGATCGTCTCGGTCTTGGTCAGTTCCCACGGACGCGCGGTGAAGGCGTAGGGCTTCGAGGTCAGCGCGCCGACCGGGCAGAGGTCGATGATGTTGCCCTGAAGGTTCGAATCGAGCGTGGTGTTGAGATACGAGGTGATCTCCGAATCCTCGCCGCGCCCGGTCTGGCCCATCTGGGTGATGCCCGCGACCTCGGTCGTGAAGCGCACGCAGCGGGTGCAGGAGATGCAGCGGGTCATCGTCGTCGCGACCAGAGGCCCGAGATCGAGATCCTCCGAAGCCCGCTTAGGCTCCCGGTAGCGCGAGAAGTCCACGCCGTAAGCCATTGCCTGGTCTTGCAGATCGCACTCCCCGCCCTGGTCGCAGATCGGGCAGTCGAGCGGGTGGTTGATCAGGAGGAACTCCATCACTCCCTCGCGGGCCTTCTTGACCATCGGCGAATTGGTCTTGATCACCGAGGGTTCGCCGTTCGGCCCCGGCCGCAGGTCCTTGACCTGCATCGCGCAGGAGGCGGCGGGCTTCGGCGGGCCGCCGACCACTTCGACCAGACACATCCGGCAGTTGCCGGCGATGGAAAGACGCTCGTGATAGCAGAAGCGCGGGATCTCGACCCCAGCCTCCTCGCAGGCCTGGATCAGCGTCATCGAGGGATCCACCTCGACCTCGATATCGTCGATGATGATCTTGCGGAGGTTGGACATCGTTATTTCTCCGTGGAAGTTCGGTCGGCCGGTGCGCCCACCGGCGGCCAGGCCATGAAGGCCAGAACGAAAAGCGGCGCGAGCGACAGCGCCGTCGGAATCAGGAACGCGAAGACCATGCCGCCCTCCATGTGGAGCGTGCCGATCAACGCGCGAGAGAGCAGCAGGCCGAGCACGGGCGCCGCGCAGACCGAGAGGATCGGCCCGCGAAAGCCCGCCTTCTGGAAGACGACGACGTAGAGGACCGAGGCGACCAGCGGACCGAGGAAGGAGAGGACCATCATTCCGCCTTCTCCCCTCTGGTGCTGTGAAAACTAGACAGACCCATGGACACCACCGCGCGCGGATCATTCGGCAGGCGCCGGAGCTGCCCGCTGGTCGGTTCCGCGATATGGTGGCCGGTCGGGTGCATGGGTTATTCCGCCGCCATCGCGCCCGTGCGGCCCGTACGCTTCGCCTTGATCCGGTCCTCGATCTCGCCGCGGAAATGGCGGATGAGGCCCTGGATCGGCCAGGCGGCGGCATCGCCGAGGGCGCAGATCGTGTGGCCCTCGACCTGCTTGGTGACGTCGAGGAGCATGTCGATCTCCTCGACCTCTGCCTCGCCCTTCACCAGCCGGTCCATGACCCGCATCATCCAGCCGGTGCCTTCGCGGCAGGGCGTGCACTGGCCGCAGGACTCGTGCTTGTAGAACTTCGAGAGCCGCCAGATCGCCTTGATGACGTCGGTCGACTGATCCATCACGATCACGGCGGCGGTACCGAGGCCCGAGCGCTGCTCCCTGAGCCAGTCGAAGTCCATGATCGCGTCGTCGCACTGGGCCGCGGTCAGCATCGGCACCGAGGAACCGCCGGGGATCACCGCCTTGAGGTTCTTCCAGCCGCCCCGGACCCCGCCGCAGTGCTTCTCCAGAAGCTCCTTCAGCGGGATCGACATCGCCTCCTCGACGACACAAGGGTTGGCGACATGGCCGGAGATGCCGAAGAGCTTGGTGCCGGTGTTGTTCGGCCGCCCGAAGGAGGCGAACCAGTCCGCGCCGCGGCGCAGGATCGTCGGCACGACGGCGATCGATTCCACGTTGTTCACCGTGGTCGGGCAGCCGTAAAGCCCCGCGCCGGCCGGGAACGGCGGCTTCATCCGCGGCATGCCCTTCTTGCCTTCGAGGCTTTCCAGAAGTGCCGTTTCCTCGCCGCAGATATAGGCGCCGGCGCCGTGGTGGACGTAGATGTCGAAGTCGAAGCCCGACTTGCAGGCGTTCTTGCCGACGAGCCCGGCGTCATAGGCCTCGTCGATCGCCGCCTGCAGCGCCTCGCGCTCGCGGATGTATTCGCCGCGGATGTAGATGTAGCAGGCGTTCGCGCCCATCGCGAACGAGGCGATCAGGCAGCCCTCGATCAGCGTATGGGGATCATGGCGCATGATCTCCCGGTCCTTGCAGGTGCCGGGCTCGGATTCGTCGGCGTTGACGACGAGATAGGACGGGCGGCCATCCGACTGCTTCGGCATGAAGGACCACTTGAGGCCGGTGGGGAAGCCCGCCCCGCCCCGGCCGCGCAGGCCCGACGCCTTGATCTGGTCGATGATCCAGTCGCGGCCCTGCTTCAGGATGCCGGCGGTGCCGTCCCAGTGGCCGCGCTTCTTCGCGCCGGCCAGGGTCCGGTCATGCATCCCGTAGAGGTTGGTAAAGATCCGGTCCTGATCTTTCAGCATGTCAAATCCTCATTCCCCCTGGCGCTTTTGACGCCGCCAGATCCGCCAGGTTACAACCAGCGCCCAGAAGAACGCGGCCAAAGCTGCCAGGTCGAACAGAACGGCGTAACGGTCGCCCGGCCCGACCAGCCATTGCGCGCCGAGCCACAGAAGACCCGTGGCGGCGATCACCACCGCCACCCCCCGCGCTTCCCGCGCGAGCCCCTGGTCCTTCTGGTTCGGTGCGCCCATCGAACTCACTCACCGCGCGCCGCGCTCGCGGCGCGCTCTGAAAACTCGGTCTGGCCGCCACGGGCCAGGATCTTTGCCTGCTTCACCCACTCGTCGCGGGTGATGCGGCCGTGAAAGCCGACCATCAGGCTGTCGACGAAGGCGATATCCCGTGCCTTCCACGACGCGATCTGGTCGAAGTGCCAGATCCCGATCTCGTTCAGCTGCTCTTCAATCGCCGGCCCCACGCCCTTGATCAGCTGCAGATCGTCAGCCCGCCCGCGCCGCGGGGCCGCGAGCCGTTCCGGCGACGCGGCCGGCACCCGCTCCTTCGACTTGGCGAGCGCCGCATCGAGCCCCGTGCTCGCCGCGGAAACACCCTGCGCGACCTTCCGCAGATCGTTGGCCACCGGCCGGGTCTCAACGGGCTCGTCCTCTTTCGCGTCCTTCTCAGGCTCCGGCCTTGCGTGCGTGACCGGCACGGCCGCGACCTGCTCCGCGCGGCCGCAGAATGACCAGACGAAGACCAGACCGAGCGCGGCGAAGACAGCGAGCCCCGCAACGAGGGAACCGGCGACGGGAATCTGCGCCACATACACGAGCACCAGCGCCACGAGCACACCGCCCGCGGCCGCCACGGCCCATGTTGTGCGGCGGCAAGCCGCCCGTGCAGTCCCCGACATCGCTCCCAATCCCGTCACGATCCCTAGTAGACGTCGCCCTTCTCGACCCGCGCCGAGAACTCGGTATCACCGCCCGCGGCCAGAAGCTTCGCCTGCTCCACCCAGCCGTCGCGGCTCGCCCGCCCCTTGAAGCCCTCGAGGTTCTCGTCGACCCAGGCCAGTTCCTCGGCCGTCCAGGCGGCGATCTGGTCGAAATGGTAGAAGCCGAGGCTGTTCAGAAGCTCCTCGAGCTTCGGCCCGACGCCCTTGATCTTCTTGAGGTCGTCCGCCCCGCCCTCCCGCGCAACGTCGAGCGCCTGCGGCCGTTTCGCCGCGCCGGCAGCTTTCGCGGGCGCCGGTTTCGCTTCGGCCTTGGCGGCGGCCTTTGAGGCGGGCTTCGCTGCCTTGCCGAGCCACGGCGTCAGGAGCGGCACCTCGGTCCCGTCGATCCGCTTCAGCGTGTCGCCGATATCGGTCGCGAGCTGGACGGAGGCGTTGTGCTTCGCCTTGCCGGCCTCGTATTCGGTGAGGCTCGTCAGCCCCGAAAGCGGCTCGGAGGCGTAGCGGCCATTCTGCGGACCCGGCACCGGCACCTTGCCGGCGGCCATGTCGTCGAGGAGCTTCGCGAAGCTCTCCGCCGTCAGGTCCTCGTAATAGTCCTTGCCGATCTGGGCCATCGGCGCGTTGGTGCAGGCGCCAAGGCACTCGACCTCTTCCCAGGAGAACTTGCCGTCGGCCGAGAGCTGATGCGCCTGAGGCGCGATCTTCTCCTTGCAGACCTTGATCAGGTCCTCGGCCCCGCAGATCATGCAGGACGTGGTGCCGCAGATCTGGATATGGGCAACAGAGCCAACGGGTTGCAGCTGGAACATGAAGTAGAACGTGGCCACTTCCAGCGCCCGGATATGCGCCAGCCCCAGCATGTCGGCGACATGCTCGATGGCTGCGCGGGAAAGCCAGCCCTCCTGCTCCTGCGCGCGCCACAGGAGCGGGATGACCGCCGAGGCCTGCCGGCCCTCGGGGTATTTCGAAATCTGGCCCTCCGCCCAGGCGAGGTTCGCGGGCGTGAAGGCAAAGCTGTCCGGTTGAACCGGGTGAAGACGGCGCAACATCAGCGATCCACCTCTCCGAAAACGATATCCATGGTGCCGATGATCGCGGCGACGTCCGCCAGGAGATGGCCCGAGGCCATCCAGTCGATCGACTGCAGATGCAGGTAGCCCGGCGCGCGCAGCTTGGCGCGGTAGGGCTTGTTGGTGCCGTCGGCGACGAGGTAGACCCCGAACTCGCCTTTGGGCGCCTCGACGGCGGCATAGACCTCGCCCGCCGGCACGTGGAAGCCCTCGGTGTAGAGCTTGAAGTGGTGGATCAGCGCCTCCATCGAGCGCTTCATCTCGCCGCGCTTCGGCGGGCTGAGCTTGCCGCGGGCGAGCACGTCGCCCTTGCCCTCGGGGGCCCTGAGCTTGGCGATCGCCTGATGGATCATCGAGGTCGACTGGCGCATCTCCTCCATGCGGCAGAGATAGCGGTCATAGCAGTCGCCGTTCTTGCCGACGGGGATCTTGAAGTCGAACTCGTCGTAGCATTCGTAGGGCTGGGCGCGGCGCAGGTCCCAGGCCATTCCCGAACCGCGCACCATGACGCCGGAATAGCCCCATTTCAGCGCGTCTTCCTCGGTCACGATGCCGATATCGGCATTGCGCTGCTTGAAGATGCGGTTCTCGGTCAGAAGCCCGTCGAGATCGTCGATGACCTTCGGGAAGGCATGCGCCCATTCCTCGATGTCGTTCAGGAGATCGTCGGGCAGGTCCTGGTGCACGCCGCCGGGGCGGAAATAGGCGGCGTGGAGCCGCGCTCCGCACGCGCGCTCATAGAAGACCATGAGCTTCTCGCGCTCCTCGAAGCCCCAGAGGGGCGGCGTCAGCGCGCCGACGTCCATCGCCTGCGTGGTGACGTTGAGGAGGTGGTTCAGGATGCGGCCGATCTCGGAGTATAGCACCCGGATCAGCGAGCCCCGGCGCGGCACCTCGACCCCGGTCAGCTTCTCGATCGCGAGGCACCAGGCATGTTCCTGGTTCATCGGCGCGACATAGTCGAGCCGGTCGAGATAGGGCAGGTTCTGCAGGTAGGTGCGGCTCTCCATCAGCTTCTCGGTGCCGCGGTGGAGAAGGCCGATATGGGGATCGCACCGCTCCACCACCTCGCCGTCCAGCTCCAGCACAAGGCGCAGAACGCCGTGCGCCGCGGGGTGCTGCGGACCGAAGTTGATGTTGAAGTTGCGGATCCGCTGTTCGCCCGTCTGGGCGTCGTCATAGCCTCTGGAGCCGTCCATCATTTCGCCCCCTGTTTCTCGTCGCCCGGAAGGATGTATTCCGCGCCCTCCCAGGGGCTCATGAAATCGAACTGCCGGTAATCCTGGGTCAGCTTCACCGGCTCGTAGACCACACGCTTCAGCGCCTCGTCATAGCGCACCTCGGTATAGCCCGTGGTCGGGAAGTCCTTCCGAAGCGGATGGCCCCGGAAGCCGTAGTCAGTGAGGATGCGGCGCATGTCGGGATGGCCGGTGAAGATGACCCCGAACATGTCGTAGACTTCCCGCTCGAACCAGTTGGCGGACGGATGGATGCCGATGATCGAGGGCACCATCTCGTCCTCTCGGACCTGGACGCGGACGCGGATGCGGGCGTTCTGGTACATCGAGAGGAAGTGGTAGACGACGTCGAACCGCTGGGCGCGCTCGGGATAGTCCACCGCGGTGATGTCGACGAGCGTCGAGAAGCGGCAGTTGCGGTCGGCGCGGAGGAACTCGACGAAGTTGACGAGACCCGCGACGGTCACGGTGACGTTGAGTTCGCCATACGCGATCTCGGTCGCGACCACCTCGTCGGGGCGCTTGAGCTCGATATGGAGGCTGAGTTCCTGAAGGTCTTCGGTCATGGAACTCTCCTCAGCGAACGAGCGTGCCGGTGCGGCGGATGCGGCGCTGCAGTTGCAGGATGCCGTAGAGAAGCGCCTCGGCGGTCGGCGGGCAGCCCGGGACGTAGATGTCGACCGGCACGATGCGGTCGCAGCCGCGCACCACCGAGTAGCTGTAGTGGTAATAGCCCCCGCCATTTGCGCAGGAGCCCATCGAGATGACGTAGCGCGGTTCGGGCATCTGGTCGTAGACCTTGCGGAGCGCGGGCGCCATCTTGTTCGTCAGCGTACCGGCGACGATCATCAGGTCCGACTGGCGCGGGGAGGCGCGCGGTGCGGTGCCGAACCGCTCGAGGTCGTAACGCGGCATCGAGGTGTGCATCATCTCGACGGCGCAGCAGGCAAGGCCGAAGGTCATCCAGTGCAAGGAGCCGTTCCGCGCCCAGTTGATGATGTCCTCGGTCGTGGTCAGCAGAAAACCCTTGTCCTGCAGCTCGCGGTTCAGCGCCTGGGTCGCGACCTCGCGGTCGGCGCCGGCGGTGTTGGCACCCGTCATCACGCCCATTCCATCGCCCCCTTCTTCCACTCATAGGCAAAGCCGATCGTCAGCACGGCGAGGAACACCATCATCGACCAGAACCCGACCGTCGAGACGTCCTTGAACGCCACCGCCCAGGGGAAGAGGAAGGCCACTTCGAGGTCGAAGATGATGAACAGGATCGAGACGAGGTAGAAGCGCACGTCGAACTTCATCCGCGCGTCGTCGAAGGCGTTGAAGCCGCATTCGTAGGCCGAAACCTTCTCCGGATCCGGGTTGCGGAACGCGATCACCGCGGCCGCGAGGATCAGCACGAGGCCAAGGCCGATGGCCATGGCGAGGAAGATGAGGATGGGAAGGTATTCTCGCAGCAGCTCGTCCACCGTTGGCTCCTTCGTCTCGCGCGGGGATCACCGGCGCGTGATATGGCTCCGGCCCGTTTACTCCCCCGCCCTGACGGGGTCAACCGAAGGAGGCCGCCAATATGTCGCGGACGGTGCGGAAAATGTCGGACGTGATGGACAGTTACCGCTAGCTGGCCAAGTCATCGGCAGGCCTCCGACCGTCAATGCCCTTGTCGCCGTTCAACTCTTCCACGATGGCGCGCGCTTGTCGAAGAAGGCCGCGATTCCCTCCGCCGCCTCGGCGCTTTCCCAGCGCCGGACCAGCGCCTCGATCGTCTCGGCGATCACCGCCTCGTCGATCCGCGGCCCGAGCCTGCGGGCCAGCGCCTTGGCCTCCGCGACTGCGCCCGGAGCACAGGCGAGATAGGGCGCGACCTCGGCCTCGACGGCACCGTCCAGATCCTCCGGCGCGACCGCGCGGGCGAGAAGCCCGAGCGTCACCGCCTCTTCGGCGCCGAAAAGCCGCGCGGACATGAAGACGCGCCGCGCCATCGCCTCGCCCAACCGGGCCAGCACATAGGGCCCGATCGTCGCGGGAATCAGGCCGAGCTTCGTCTCGGTCAGGCCGAACCGCGCCTGCGCCGCGCCGATCGCGACGTCGCAGACCGCGGCCATGCCGACGCCGCCGCCGAAAGCGTTGCCCTGGATCCGGCCGATCACCGGCTTCGGGCAGGTGTTGAGCGTGTTCAGCATCATCGCGAGCTTGGTGGCCTCGCGCGCCCGAGTCGCACCGTCCGCTGCGATCTGCTCGCGCATCCAGCCAAGGTCGCCGCCCGCGCAGAAGGTCTCCCCGGCTCCGGTCAGGATGACCGCCCGCACCGCGGGATCGCGCCCGAGCTGCCCCGCGGCCTCGGTCAATTCAGCGATCATCTTGGCCGAGAGCGCGTTGTGCTTCTCGGGCCGGTCGAGCGTGAGCCGCGCCACTCCCCGGTCGTCACAGTTGAGGCTGATCGTCTCGTACATTGCCGTCTCCCGTTCCATGCCGCCCCAGTCACCCGCGCATCGCGCGCGCCATGGCCGCCGCCTTCGCGAGGCAGTCGCAGTCGAGCCCTGTCGCGTAGCCGAGCGCCCGAAGCCGCGCCTCGACCGCCTCGGTCGCGACATTGCCCGCAGCACCAGGCGCGTAGGGGCAGCCGCCCAGACCGCCGACGGCGGCGTCGAAGACCCTGAGGCCCCGCGCCAGCGACGCCTCGATATTGGCGAGCGCCCGGCCCGCCGTGTCGTGATAGTGCCCGGCAAGCCGCTCCGCTGGCAACTCCTCAAGCACCGCGGCCAGCATCGCGTCGATCGTCTCCGGGCGCCCCTGGCCGATCGTGTCGCCGAGGCTGAGTTCATAGCAGCCCATGTCGCGCAAGGCCCCGGCCACCTTCGCCACCGCGGCCGGCGCAATGGCGCCGTCATAGGGGCAATCGGTCACGACCGAGACATAGCCCCGGACCGGGATCCCGTCGGCCCGCGCCGCCTCGACCACCGGGCGGAAGCGATCGAGGCTCTCGGCGATGGTGCAGTTCAGGTTGGCTTTTGAAAAGCCTTCCGATGCCGAGGCGAAGATCGCCACCTCGTCGGCCCGGGCGGCCTTCGCCGCCTCGTAGCCCTTCATGTTCGGCGTCAGCGCCGCATAGGACACGCCCTTCGCCCGCGTGATCCCCGCCAGCACCGCGGCGCTGTCGGCCATTTGCGGCACCCATTTCGGGGAAACGAAGCTCGCCACCTCGATCCGCCGGAACCCGGCGCGGCTGAGGCAGTCGACGAGCGCGATCTTCTCCTCCGTCGGAATGATCCGCTTTTCGTTCTGGAGCCCGTCGCGCGGCCCCATTTCGACGATCTCGACGCGTTCAGCCATCCCATGCCTCGTAGAAGTCGCGCTTGTAGAGCAGTTCGGCCCGCTTCGGCGGCAATGCCTTCTTGAAGGCGGGCCGCGCCGTCACCCGGTCGTACCAGGCGGCGAGCGTCGGGAACGCCTCGAGCCGGGCGAAGTGGCGCGCCATGTAGAGCGCCTGACCCACGCCGATATCGGCGGCCGAGAAGCCGCGGTCCAGGAGATGCGTGCGCCCAAGCAGCCGCCGCTCCAGCGCGCCGTAGCATTTTTCCAGCCGCTTCGCCTCGATCCGCATCACCACAGGGCTGCGCATCGCGTCGTCATAAAGCGCGATATGCTGCTGCGTGAGCGCAGCCGTGTGCTGGCTGATCGTCTCGGCGAAATGCACCCAGATCAGCCAGTCGATCCGCTCCGGATCCCCCGGCGCGCGGCCGAGTTCGGGCTCCGGGAACCGTTCGCAGAGATATTCGGTGATGGCGCCGCTCTCCCAGATCACCCTTTCGTCGATCTCCAGCGCTGGCACCCTGCCGGCCGGGTTCACCGATAGATAGTCGAGCGAGCGCAGCGATCTATCGAATGGATGCAGCACCACGTGGAATTTCAGATCAAGCTCGTTGAGCAGCCAGAGCGAACGCATCGAGCGCGTCTGGTGGCAATGGTGGAGGCGGATCACGCCTCCTCCTCCTCGAGCCGCACCAGCGCGGCGCCGGCCTCGACCTGGGTTCCGGCCGCGACCAGCACCTCGGCCACCGTGCCGTCGCGGGCGGCGGTCAGGGTATGCTCCATCTTCATCGCCTCGAGCACCGCGAGCCGATCGCCAGCCGCGACCGCCTGCCCGGCGGTGACGAAGACCGCCTTCACGAGACCCGGCATCGGCGAGAGCGTGAGCCCACCACCGGCATCGGCGCTCTGCCGGTCGAGGGGATCGGTCAGGCCGAAATGCCAGGCGCCGGGACCGAAGATGCTGACGGTGCCCGGCGTCAGCACGATCCGCGCGCCGGCGGGACGGCCGTTCACCCACCAGGCGCCGGAATGCAGCGCGCAATCGGCGACGTCGCCTTCGATCGTCACCCGCGCCCGGCCGGGGCCGAGCGCCTCGACCACCGCGTCGAACCCGTCGAGGGTCACCGTCCGGCGCAAGGGTGCCCAGAGCGCGAAGCCCGCCATCGCGGCGCCGCCATCCGCGAGCCCGGCCGCGCCGAGCGCGGCCAGCGCCTGCACGGCAAGTCCCGGCGCGGCCGCAGCGGTCAGCGCGGCGAGGTCGCGGGCGATGAGGCCGGTATCGACGTCGCCCGCGCGGAAACCCTCGTGGCGCGCGAGCGCGGCAAGGAACGACAGGTTCGTCACCGACCCGGCGACCTCGGTATCCTCGAGCGCGGCGGTGAGTTTCGAGAGCGCTATGGCGCGGGTCGGCCCGTGGACGATGATCTTGGCAATCATCGGGTCGTACCAGGGGCTGATCGTGTCGCCGGGGCGCACGCCGGTATCGGCGCGCGCGCCGTCGGGGAAATGCAGGTGCGAGAGCGTCCCGGTCGCCGGCAGGAAGCCCGCCGGCACGTCCTCGGCATAGAGCCGCGCCTCGAAGGCATGGCCCGCAAGGCGGATATCCTCCTGCCGCGAGGTCAGCGGTTCGCCGGAGGCGACGCGGAGCTGCCATTCGACGAGGTCGATGCCGGTGATCGCCTCGGTCACCGGGTGTTCGACCTGCAACCGCGTGTTCATCTCCATGAACCAGAAGCGGTCGGGCCGCAGGCCTTCGGACCCGTCGACGATGAACTCGACCGTGCCCGCGCCCTTGTAGCCGATCGCCTCGGCCGCGCGCACCGCGGCCTGGCCCATCGCCTGGCGCATCTCCTCGGTCATGCCGGGCGCGGGCGCCTCCTCGATCACCTTCTGGTGGCGGCGCTGGAGCGAGCAGTCGCGCTCGAAGAGGTGGACGGCGCGGGTGCCGTCGCCGAAGACCTGCACCTCGATATGGCGCGGCTTCTCGATGTATTTCTCGATCAGCACGGCGGGATTGCCGAAGGCGGTCTGCGCCTCGCCTCGCGCGCTTTCGAGCGCGTCGGCGAAGTCCTTCGCCCGCTCCACGAGCCGCATCCCCTTGCCGCCGCCGCCCGCGACCGCCTTGATCAGCACCGGATAGCCGATCGCGTCGGCCGCGCCGGCAAGGTGCTCCGGATCCTGGTTGTCACCGTGGTAGCCGGGCACGACGGGCACGCCCGCCTTCTCCATCAGCGCCTTCGCGGCGTCCTTGAGACCCATCGCCCGGATCGCGGCCGAGGACGGGCCGATAAAGACCAGCCCCGCCTTCTCGACGGCGTCGACGAAGTCCGGGTTTTCCGAAAGAAACCCGTAGCCGGGGTGGATCGCCTCTGCACCCGTGGCCAGCGCCGCCGCGATGATCGCGTCGCCCCTGAGGTAACTGTCGGCCGGGCGGGGGCCACCGACATGCACCGCCTCGTCGGCCATCGCGACATGGCGCGCAGTGGCGTCGGCATCGGAATAGACCGCAACGGTGGCGACGCCGAGCTTGCGGCAGCTGTCAATGACGCGGGCGGCGATCTCGCCCCGGTTCGCGATCAGGATTTTCGAGAACATGCGTTCGTCCTTCTGGCACGGCCGGGGGTTTCACACCCCCGGACCCCCGTGGGGTATTTGGGCAATGAAGAAAGGCGGGAGGATGTCATGAGCCGAGATCCTCGATCAGCCGGAAGCGCTCGCAGACGAGATCCATATCCGTATCGAAGCCGCCATTGCGTTCGAAGAAGCGGCGATGGCCGGCGCGCCAGCCTTCGAGCGTGTCGTTCTCTCCCTCGGCGAGCGCGAAGTCCTCACCGATGTCGCGGAATCGCCGGATCGCGACCTCGCGGGTTTCGATCACCAGAGCGGGCGCGCCGTCCCAGTCGAGCGCGATATCGCGCCGACCGACGACCGGCATCGGGTCCGCTCCGGCTTCGAAGTCCCGAAGCGCGCCGCAGGTCGCGGTCTTGGCCCCCGAACGGACGAGCGCCAGGAGCCTATCGCAAAGCGCGCGGCTGTCGCCGAAGGTGAAGGTCTCGGCGCCCGGATACCGCGCTTTCGCGGCCTGAAGCGTGAGGATCGTGTTCGGTTTCGCCGCCATCACGCGCACCATCCGGCGCGCCGGCCGCCCGCATAGGGGCGGGCGTGGCCGTCCTCGATCATCCGCCGCTGGACCGGTTCGCCATCGACGATGAGCGCGACCAGCGCGCGGCCGTAGCGATCCTCGCCCTCGCGGACCAGTTCCACCGTTTCGGCCCGCCATATCGCCTGGCGCAGCGCCCATTTCGCGCGGATCGCGGCGGCGAGTTCGGAAGGGCAGGACGGCGAGAAGAGCTCGGGCGTGTCGTAGCCGGTGAGCCGCGCCGGCGTCTCTCCTCCGTCCGCGCACCACATCCGGACCGTATCGCCGTCGACGACGCGGTAGATGCGGCAGGCGCCGCCTGTCGAGGCGACCGGTCGCGTCACCGCGAGGGTCGCGTCGGCGACGCCCGGCAAGAGGATGAGCCCGACCGACGCGACCACGATCACCGCATTCAGGTAGACGCGCGGATCGGCGAGCCGCCGGGACCGGCTCTTCCGGTGCGGCGGCACACCCGCGCTCCGCCTGAGCGGCCGTCGGTAGTCCCGGCTGAAGCGGATCAGGTTATTGCGCCGTTTCGCCATCGCTCACATCCGGAAGACGCCGAAGCGGGTCGGCTCGATCGGCGCGTTCAGCGCCGCCGAAAGGCTGAGGCCCAGCACCTCGCGGGTCTTTCTCGGGTCGATGATGCCGTCGTCCCAGAGCCGGGCCGAGGCGTAGAGCGGATGCGACTGTTCCTCGAACATCTCGATGGTGGGGCGCTTGAACTCGGCCTCTTCCTCGGGACTCCATGTGCCCCCTGCCCGCTCGATCCCGTCGCGCTTGACGGTGGCCAAGACGCCCGCCGCCTGTTCGCCGCCCATCACCGAGATGCGGGAATTGGGCCAGGTCCAGAGGAAACGGGGGCTGTAGGCGCGCCCCGCCATGCCGTAGTTGCCGGCGCCGAAGGAGCCGCCGACCAGCATGGTGATCTTTGGCACATTGGTGGTGGCCACCGCCGTCACCATCTTGGCGCCGTGCCGGGCGATGCCCTCGTTCTCGTATTTGCGGCCGACCATGAAGCCGGTGATGTTCTGGAGGAACACCAGCGGGATGCCGCGCTGGCTGCACAGTTCCACGAAATGCGCGCCCTTGATCGCGGATTCGGAGAAGAGCACGCCGTTGTTGGCAACGATGCCGACGGGGCAGCCCTCGACATGGGCGAAGCCGGTCACCAGCGTCTCGCCGAAGCGCGGCTTGAACTCGTCGAAGCGCGAGCCGTCGACCACGCGCGCGATCACCTCGCGGATGTCGTAGGGGGTGCGCAGGTCGGCGGGGACGAGGCCGAGGATCTCCTCGGGATCGTAGGCCGGGGCTTCGGGGCTCTGCCACTGCACGGTTGCGGGCTTTGCCCGGTTGAGGTTGCCGATGGCGCGGCGGGCGAGCGCCAGCGCATGGGCGTCGTCCTCCGCGAGGTAGTCGGCGACGCCGGAGAGTCGGGTGTGGACATCGCCGCCGCCGAGATCCTCAGCGCTGACCACCTCGCCGGTCGCGGCCTTCACGAGGGGCGGCCCGGCGAGGAAGATCGTCCCCTGCTCCTTCACGATGATCGAGACGTCCGACATGGCCGGGACGTAGGCGCCGCCGGCGGTGCAGGAGCCCATGACAACCGCGATCTGGGGGATACCCTTGGAGGACATCCGGGCCTGGTTGTAGAAGATCCGGCCGAAATGGTCGCGGTCGGGGAAGACCTCGTCCTGGTTCGGAAGGTTGGCGCCGCCCGAATCCACGAGGTAGACGCAGGGCAGACGGTTCTCCTCGGCGATCTCCTGCGCGCGGAGGTGTTTCTTCACGGTCATCGGGTAGTAGGTGCCGCCCTTCACGGTGGCGTCGTTGGCCACCACCATGACCTCCTGGCCATGCACCCTGCCGATCCCGGCGATGACCCCGGCGGCGGGGGCGTCGCCATCGTACATGCCGTGGGCGGCGGTGGCACCGACTTCGAGGAAAGGCGAACCGGCATCGAGCAGGTTCGCCACCCGCTCGCGCGGCGGCATCTTGCCGCGAGCGACGTGGCGGGCGAGAGACTTCTCGCCGCCGCCGGCGGCGGCACGCTGGGCGGCCTCGGCAATGGTCGCCAGCATCGCCTCATGCGCCGCCCGGTTGGCGCGGAAGGTGTCGGAGGTGGAGAGGACGGAGGAAGTCAGACGCATCGGTCAGGCCTCGAAAGTAGGTTGCAGGGCGCAGCGGGGCTTGGCTCAGGCCATCGCCCCCATCAGCTCGCGGCCGATCAGCATTCGGCGGATTTCGGATGTTCCGGCGCCGATCTCCATCAGCTTCGCATCGCGGAAGATGCGGGCGACGGGAGTCTCGTTCATGAAGCCCATGCCGCCCATCGCCTGCACCGCCTGGTGGGCGACGACCATCGCCTCCTCGGAGGCGTAGAGCACGCAGGCCGCCGCGTCCTGGCGGGTGACCTCGCCGCGGTCGCAGGCCTTGGCGACCTCGTAGATATAGGCGCGGGCCGAGTTCATCTTGGTGTACATGTCGGCGATCTTGCCCTGCATGAGCTGGAAGTTCCCGATCGGCTGGCCGAACTGCTTGCGCTGCGCGAGGTAGGGCATGACCTCGTCTAGGCAGGCCGCCATGATGCCGGTGCCGATGGCCGAGAGCACGACGCGCTCGTAGTCGAGCCCGGACATGAGGACGCGGACGCCCCTGCCCTCCTCGCCGAGGATGTTCTCGAACGGCACCTCGACATCGTCGAAGATCAGTTCGGCGGTGTTGGAGCCGCGCATGCCGAGCTTGTCGAAGTGCTTCGAGGTCGAGAAACCCTTCATTTCCTTCTCGATCAGGAAGGCGGTGATGCCCTTCGATCCGGCCTCTGGGTCGGTCTTGGCATAGACGACGAGGGTATCGGCGTCCGGCCCGTTGGTGATCCAGAACTTGGTGCCGTTCAGCACGTAGCGGTCGTTCTTCTTCTCGGCTCGGAGCTTCATCGAGACGACGTCGGACCCTGCCCCGGCCTCGGACATCGCGAGCGCGCCGACATGCTCGCCGGAGATCAGGCGCGGCAGGTACCTGCGCTTCTGCTCGTCGGTGCCGTTGAGCTTGATCTGGTTGACGCAGAGGTTGGAATGCGCGCCGTAGGAGAGGCTTACCGAGGCCGAGGCGCGCGCGATCTCCTCGACCGCGACGCAGTGGGCGAGATAGCCCATCCCCGCACCGCCGTATTCCTCCGGCACCGTGATGCCGAGAAGGCCAAGCTCACCCATCTCTTTCCAGAGTTCGGCGGGAAACTCGTTCGACCGATCGATCTCCGCGGCCATCGGCTTGACGCGCTCCTGCGCCCAGCGGTGGACCATGTCGCGGAGCGCCTCGATCTCCTCGCCAAGGTGGAACTTCATGGATGCGGTGAACATCGGCGCCTCCGTGTAAATGAACGTGCGTTCAATTCATAGATCGAAAGGGTGAGTCGGGTCAATGGGGTGCTGCGGCAAGGGACGCGCAGCGGCGTTGGGAATCGGCTCCGCTCTGCATCCAGGGGAAAAGACCTCGATGGATCGCCGAACATCTGCGGTCGGCATGACAGGAATGTTCGATCGGAGCGAAGGCCGAAGACGGTGCGACCCGCCGGATCCCCCCGGTCATTGGTCCACATGGAACTTCATGGCATTCTGTATCCCTACGGATCAATATCGGGGGATCGAATGCGACAGACACTCTTCGGCCTTCTATGCCTTGGCCTCTGCGGTCAGGCGACCGCCGAGACCCTCCCCCTCCCGGAAAGCCTGATCGCCCTGAACAGCGACAACGGTCAGGCGTTGCTGATCGAGGCAGAGGCCCGGGCCGATTACTTCGACCTTGCCATCCATTTCACCAACCAGGTGCATCCGGCCTTCTGCGGTCCGGCTTCAATCGCGATGGTCCTCAATGCTCTCGACGTCCCGCGTCCGGCGTCTGACATGACCCTCGGACTCGGTATGTTCGATCAGGAGAATGTCTTCACGCCTGCCACGGAGGCCGTGAAGCCCCGGGCCCGGATCGAGAGGGCCGGCCTCACGCTCGACGAGCTCGGCAGGATGTTCGAAGCCCATTCCGTGGCGGCGAGCGTGCATCATGCCGCCGACTCCTCGCTCGAGGAGTTCAGGCGCGCCGCGATCGACAGCATCGGGGACGCGGAGAGCTTCGTTCTGGTCAACTATCTCCGCTCCAGTCTCGGACAGGAACGCGGCGGTCACATCTCGCCGCTCGGCGCCTATGATGCGGAGACCGACAGATTCCTCATACTCGACGTGACCCGCTACAAGTACCCGCCTGTCTGGGTCGATGCTGCGGCGTTGTTCGATGCGATGAACACGCCGGATTCCGACAACGACGATCGCTCGCGAGGATACCTGCTCGTCGTTCGATGACCCGGTCTGCCATGGACGCGCCGATGCGATGCCCCGAGCAGCGGACGGCTTTGCGCATTTGCGCCGTCCCGTGACGCGGAAGCGTCCGCTTCAGGATGAAGTGACCGCCGAACCGTAACCGCGCGATGGCAGGGTCAGTCCGCCGCCGGAACAGCTTCGACCGGCCCCGCCTCGCCCTGGTGGACTGCCAGGACTTCGGCCCGGATGATCCGCGCGATGAGGGCTGCGTCGTCGGTGGAGAAGGTCAGGGGCAGGCGCATGTCGATGAGGCCCGCGAGGATGCGGTCGGTGTTCGGCAGCGACTGGGCCTCTGCGTAGCGCCAGCTGTCGTGGCGCGAGGTAAACCCTGTCGGCTCGGCATGGCCGAACCATTTCAGCTCGACCCCGCGGGCGGCGGCGCGGGCGATCAGGGCGCGGACCCTGTCGCCGGACCAGCCCGGCAGCAGGAACTGGAACGAGGAGGCCACGTAATGCTCCTCGGCGGGGCGCGGGATGAGCCGGAGGCCGGGCGTATCGGCCAGCCCCGCCTCCAGCACCTGGTAGAGCGCGTTCCAGCGGGCGCATTGGGCCGGCAGGTCGGCGAGCTGCGGCCTGAGAATCGCCGCGCGCAGGTTGTCCATCCGGCCCGAGACATTGGGGGTGACGTATTTCACCTTTTCGAAGGCCTCGGGTCCGGGCGCGGCGCGGTGACGGGTGTAGAGCATGTAGCTGCCCGAGAGGATGGTCGCGCGGGCCATCAGGTCGGGATCGTCCGAGACGAGGAGCCCGCCCTCGCCCGAGTTCATGTGCTTGTAGGTCTGGGTCGAGTAGCAGCCGGCGATCCCGTGCCGGCCCGAGGGCGTCTGCCGCCAGGCCGCCCCCATCGTGTGGGCGCAATCCTCGATCACCGGGACGCCGGCCGCGTCGCAAAGCGCCATCAGCCGGTCCATGTCGCAGATATGGCCGCGCATGTGGCTGAGGACGAGCGCCTTAGCACCCGGCAGCTTGGCCGCGAGATCATCGATGTCGATTGTCAGGTTCTCGGTCGTCTCGACGAAGGCCGGCGCCGAGCCGACGGCGGCGATGGCGCCCGGCACCGGCGCCAGCGTGAAGGCGTTGGTCAGGACCCGGTCGCCCGGCCCGACGCCGATCGCCCGCAGCGCGCAGCCGATCGCATAGCCGCCCGAGGCTACCGCGAGGCAGTATTTCGCGCCGGTGAAGGCCGCGAATTCCTCCTCGAGGAGCGCGGTTTCGGCGATCTCGTCGGGCGCGGTGTTGTAGCGGTGCAGCCGCCCGTGGCGCAGGACCTTCAGCGCCGCCTCGATCCCTGCCTCGGGGATCGGCTCCTGTTGGGTGAAGCTTCCGGTAAAACGCTCGCTCATCGCATCCTCGTCGGCGGGGCCATGCGAGGGTTGTCCTTCGCCCGGCGCGCGGCGTCAATCCGGCGGGCGGGGTTTCGGTTTCGCGAAATCGGCGGTTCGGGCGCGCGAAACCGCCGGTCTCAGCCGATCAGCGCTTGGACGATCCCGGGAAGCGCATAGAAATCGTCGACGAGCGCCTCGGGGGCGAGCGCCTCGACTCCGCGTCCGGCCGGACCGAAGGTCACAAGCGCGACCGGCACGCCGGCGGCCGTACCGGTGCGCCGGTCGGTTTCGGTGTCGCCGATCAGGAGCGAGCGGCCGACCTCGCCGCCGGCGCGGTCGACCGAGAGGAAATAGGGCGCCGGGTCGGGCTTGCGAACCGGCAGCGTGTCGGCACCGACGAGCGAGCCGAAGAGCCCGCGGACCCCAAGTCGCGTCACCAGGAGCTCGGCCAGCCGCTCTGGCTTGTTGGTGCAGATGCCGGTCGCGTAACCGGCGGACCGCAGCGCCTCGACCGCCTCGGCGGCGCCGGGATAGAGCCGGGTTTCGCGGTCGATCCCCTCCTCGTAGGCGGCGAGAAGCCTGGGGTATTCCAGATCGACCTCGGCCTCGCCGCCGGTGCCGAGCCGCGTAAAGCCGAGCCTGAGCATCGCTCGGCCGCCGTGGAACGCCGTCAGCGCATCGGCGGCCGGATCGAGAAGATCGCCCACGCCGAGCCCGCGAAAACAGGCATTCGCGGCGGCGATCAAATCGGCGGATGTGTCCGCGAGCGTCCCGTCAAGATCGAAGATGACCGTGCGCATGGCTGCATTCCGCCTCTGTAACGCGCAGAAAGGAGTTGTGATCCCCAGCCCCCCTTGCGACCCTCGGGGCCTTGGTTAAAACGGACGGCACCCGAAGGAAAGCACCATTCATGGCCACAGCTCTCATCATTCTCGCCGCCGGACAGGGCACAAGGATGAATTCCGACCTGCCGAAGGTCCTGCACCGGCTCGCCGGCGCGCCGGTCCTCGTCCACGCGATGACCGTCGGCGCGAGCCTTGAGCCCGAGCGCACCGTGATCGTCGCCGGCCACGAGGCCGAAGCGGTGACCAGGGCAGCCAAGGCCCATGACGAGACTGCAGAGGTCGTGATCCAGGCCGAGCAGCTCGGCACCGGCCACGCCGTGGCCCAAGCCCTGCCGGCGCTCAAGGGGTTCACCGGCAAGGTCATCGTGCTTTACGGCGACACGCCGCTGATCCGGCCGGAGACGCTCGACGCGCTCGCCAAGAGCCCGGCCGGCATCACCGTGCTCGGTTTCACCGCGTCGGACCCGCGCCGCTACGGGCGGCTGATCGTGGCCGGCGACCGGCTTGAACGGATCGTCGAGTACAAGGGCGCGACCGAGGCCGAGCGCGCGGTGCGGCTCTGCAACAGCGGCGTCGTGGCCGTCGAGTCCGCGCTTCTGAACGAGCTCGTCGCGGGCCTCACGAACGACAACGCGGCCGGTGAATACTATCTGACCGACATCGTCGCCGCTGCCCGCAAACGCGGCATCACCGCCGACATCGTGATCTGCGACGAGGCCGAGACGCTCGGCGTCGACACCCGCGCCCAGCTCGCACAGGCCGAGGCCGCCTTCCAGGCCCGCGCCCGCGCCGAGGCGCAGGAGAACGGGGTGACGCTGACCGCGCCCGAGACCGTGTTCTTCGCCTTCGATACTGTCGTCGGCCGCGACACGGTGATCAGCCCCAACGTCGTCTTCGGCCCCGGCGTCACCGTGGAATCGGGCGCCGAGATCCTGCCCTTCTGCCATCTCGAAGGCTGCCATATCTCGCGCGGCGCCCGCGTCGGTCCCTTCGCGCGGCTGCGGCCCGGCGCCGAGCTCGCCGAGGATGTCCATGTCGGCAACTTCGTCGAGATCAAGAACGCGATCCTCGACGAGGGCGTGAAGGTCGGCCATCTCACGTATCTCGGCGACGCCCATGTCGGCGAGCACACGAACATCGGCGCGGGCACCGTGACCTGCAATTACGACGGCGTCTCGAAACACCGGACCGAGATCGGCGCGCATGCCTTCATCGGCTCCGACACGATGCTGGTCGCGCCGGTCAAGGTCGGCGCAGGGGCGCTGACCGCGACGGGTTCGGTCATCACCGAGGACGTTCCCGACGACGCGCTGGCCGTGGCACGCAGCCGGCAGGTCACGAAATCCGGCCTCGCCCGCAAATTATTTGATAAAATGAAAGCCGCGAAGGCGAAGCGGCAGAAAGAGATTTAGTAATGTGTGGAATTGTTGGGGTGCTAGGCCACAATGAAGTGGCGCCAATTCTCGTCGAGGCCCTGAAACGCCTGGAATATCGCGGCTACGATTCGGCCGGGATCGCGACAGTGAACCGGGGGCGGCTCGACCGTCGCCGCGCCGTGGGCAAACTCGTCAACCTCTCCGATCTCCTCGTGCACGAGCCGCTCGCGGGCAAGGCCGGCATCGGCCATACCCGCTGGGCGACCCACGGCGCGGCAACGGTGATCAACGCCCATCCCCACCGCTCCGGCCCGGTCGCCGTGGTCCACAACGGCATCATCGAGAATTTCCGCGAACTGCGCGCCGAGCTTGCCGAAAAGGGCCTCGCCTGCGAGACCGAGACTGACACGGAAACGGTCGCGCTCCTCGTCCGCCATCACATGGACCAGGGCCTCTCGCCCCGCGACGCCGCGCGCGAGACCCTGAAGCAGCTCGACGGCGCCTTCGCGCTCCTCTTCCTCTTCGATGGCGAGGAGGACTTGATGATCGCCGCCCGCAAGGGTTCGCCGCTGGCGATTGGCCACGGTCAGGGCGAGATGTTCGTCGGATCCGATGCGATCGCGCTGGCGCCGATGACCGACCGCATCACCTACCTGGAGGAGGGCGACTACGCCTTCGTCACCCGCGCCGGCGTCGAGATCTTCGACGCGGCAGGCCGCCGCGCCAACCGCGACGTCCAGAAGATCCAGCTCGACGCGACCCGGATCGAGAAGGCGGGCTACAAGCACTTCATGGCCAAGGAGATCGCCGAGCAGCCGATCGTTCTGGCCGACGCGATCAAGCATTACTGCCGGGGCGGGAAGATCAACCTGCCCGAGGAGCTCGACTTTGCCACGCTGGACCGGCTGACGCTGGTGGCCTGCGGCACCGCCTCCTATGCCTGCATGACGGCGAAGTACTGGTTCGAAAGCCTGGCAGGCCTGAATTGCGAGGTCGATATCGCCTCGGAGTTCCGCTACCGCGAACCGCCCCTGCCGCAGAACTCCTTCGCCATCTTCGTTAGCCAGTCGGGCGAGACCGCCGACACGCTCGCCGCCCTCCGCTACGCCCGCGACAAGGTCGCGAAGATCGTCTCGGTGGTGAACGTCGCGACCTCGTCGATCGCGCGGGAAAGCGACATCGCGCTTCCGATCCTCGCCGGGGTCGAGGTCGGCGTCGCCTCGACGAAGGCCTTCACCTGCCAGCTCGCGGTGCTCCTGCTCCTGGCGCTCGAAGCCGGCCGCCAGCGCGGCCGGATCGACGACGCGGCGCTCGCCGAACACCTCAAGGCGCTCGCCTCCCTGCCCGGCCTGATGAACCAGACGCTGACCCGCGAGCCGACGATCGCCGCGACCGCCGCCGCCATCGCCGAGGCGCAGGACGTCCTCTTCCTCGGCCGCGGCGCGATGTTCCCGCTGGCGCTCGAAGGTGCGCTGAAACTCAAGGAAATCAGCTATATCCACGCCGAGGGCTATGCTTCGGGCGAACTCAAGCACGGCCCGATCGCCTTGATCGACAAAGCGGTGCCGGTCATCGTCCTCGCCCCGCGCGACGCGCTCTTCGACAAGACCGTGTCGAACATGCAGGAGGTGATGGCGCGGCACGGCAAGGTGGTCCTGATCACCGACGCTAAGGGCGCCGACGAGGCGAGCTACGGCACCTGGAAGACGCTTACCCTGCCCGAACTGCCCGCACTCCTCGCGCCGATCCTCTACGCGCTGCCTGCCCAGCTTCTGGCCTATCACGCGGCCGTCGCGAAGGGCACCGACGTCGACCAGCCGCGAAACCTCGCCAAGTCCGTGACCGTGGAATGACGCTCGATGAGGCCTTGGCCGAGCTCCGGGCCGGGATCGAACCCGGCCGGGCGGCGCAGATGGCGGCCTATCACAAGCAGACCCGCGAGGTTCTCGGCATCCCGAACCCGGTGCTGAACGACCTCGCGAAAACCTGGCGGCAGGCCCTTTCCGTCCCGGACCGGGTCGCGCTCGCCGACCGGCTCTGGCGGACAGACATCTTCGAGGCCCGCATTGCGGCGGCGAAACTGCTCGCGCAGGCGCGGCTGCGGCCGGACGAGGATGCCTGGCGCCTCATCGCCTCCTGGGTGCCCGAATTCGACGGCTGGGCCATCGCCGACCATGCCTGCGACGCCGGCGCGCGCCGGCTCGTGGCCGACTCCTCCCGCATCGACGAGGTCGAGGCCTGGACCCGCTCCGACCACATGTGGGCCCGACGCGCGGCACTCGTCATCACCCTGCCCTGGACCAAGCAGAACCATCCGGGCGAGGAGGACATCGCGATCCGCGACCGCGTGCTCGGCTGGGCTGCGTCCTACGCCGATGACCGGGAATGGTTCATCCAGAAGGCCGTCGCCTGGTGGCTGCGGGACCTCTCGAAACACGACCCCGACCGCGCCCGCGCCTTTCTGGCCACCCACGGCGGCCGGCTCAAGCCCTTTGCCCGCAAGGAAGCCGGTAAATACCTTTGAGCTTCTTCATTGCCGAAGTACCCCGGGGCGCCGGCAGGTTCGCCACCGGTTCAAGAACCGGCCGGCGCGGGCAGCGCCCCGGGTATTACCCCCCGCGGAGCGCCCGCCGCATGATCTTGCCGGTCGCCGTCATCGGCAGATCCTCGCGCCGCTCGACGTAGCGGGGGGCGACATGCGGGCTCACGCGCTCCCGCACCCTCGCAATCAGCGCCTCGGGAAGCCCGTCCCAGACCGCCCCCTTGCGCAGCACGACGTAGGCCTTCACCACCTCGCCCCGGACCGGGTCCGGCACGCCCACGCAGGCCGCCATCACCACATCGGGATGCCCGGTCAGGCAGTTCTCGATCTCCGACGGCCCGATCCGGTAGCCGGCCGACGAGATGATGTCGTCGTCGCGCGCCACGAAGGCGAAATAGCCCTCGCCGTCGCGGGTCCCGAGGTCGCCGGTCCTGAGCCAGTCGCCCGCGTACTTCGCCGCCGTCGCCTCGGGTTTGCCGAGATATTCGAGGAACATCACCGGATGGCCGCGCCTGACTGCGATCTCGCCGGTCTCGCCATCCGGCACCGTCCGCCCCTCGCCGTCGATCACCGCGACCTCCGCGCCGGGCACCGCGCGGCCCATCGCGCCCGGCTTCGTCGGAAACACGCCTTCCGCCGAGCAGACAACGAGGTTGCACTCGGTCTGGCCATAGATCTCGTTGATCGGCGCCCCCAGCGCCGAACGGCCCCAGTCGAGCATATCGGCGCCAAGGCTCTCGCCGCCCGACGACACCGCCCGCACGCCAAGCCCCTCCGGCACGGACGCGCCCCGCATCAGCTTCAGCGCCGTCGGCGGCAGGAAGAGGTTCGTCACGGCATGGTCGCGCATGATCGCGAAGGCTTCGTCGGGGTCGAACCTGCGCATTCGCCGGCAGACGAGCGGCACGCCGTAGTAAAGACAGGGCATCGCCATATCCATGAGCCCGCCGATCCAGGCCCAGTCCGCCGGTGTCCAGCCGACCGCGCCCGGCCGGGGGAAAAAGCCCTGGCTCAACTCGACATTCGGCAGATGGCCGAGCAAGAAGCGATGGGCATGCACGACGCCCTTCGGCGCGCCGGTCGTGCCCGAGGTGTAGATCAGCACCGCCGGATCCTCCGCCGCGACAGGCACCGGCATCAGCCGCTCCGATCCCGCCGTGATCTCGGCCCAGAGATCCCGCTCCGCCGAGGGCTCGATGCAATAGACCTCGCGCAGGTCGGGAAGTGCCGCGCGAATGGGGTCGAGCCGGTCGAGACTGGTCCGGTCCGTCACCACGATCCGCGCCCGCGCATCGGCAAGCCGGTACTGCAGCGCATCCGGCCCGAAGAGCGTGAACAGCGGCAGCACCACCGCCCCGAGCTTCAGCGCCGCGAAATGCGCGACCAGCACCGCCGGCCCCTGCGGAAGAAGCACCGCCACCCGCTCGCCGCGCTTCAGGCCGCGCGCGGCGAAGGCATTGGCGAGCCGGTCCGAGGCCCGCTTCAGCTCGCCATAGGTCCAGCGCCGAACCGCGCTGGCCTCGCCCAGCTCGATCAGCGCAAGCCGCTCCGGCTCCGCCCGCGCCCAGCTGTCGCAACAGGCCTCGGCAATCGAAAACCGCTCCGGCACCCGCCAGCGAAACCCCTGCCTCAGCGCCTGCCAGTCCCGGCCTTCGCCGAGCATCCTGCGGTCCATCCCGGCCCTGTCCCATCCTCGCTCTTGCACGCCCCGAGAGGAGGCGCTTCGCCCTGCCCTGTCAAGTCGCGCTTGTACCCCCTCCTGCCCGGCAGTAAGTTCGACCAATGACCCCGCTCATAGACCCCTTCGCCCGTCCGATCTCCTACCTGCGTGTCTCGGTGACGGACCGCTGCGACTTCCGCTGCACCTATTGCATGGCCGAGCACATGCAGTTCCTGCCGAAGAAGGACCTCCTGACGCTGGAGGAACTCGACCGGCTCTGCACCACCTTCATCCACCTCGGGGTGGAGAAGCTGCGCATCACCGGCGGCGAGCCTTTGGTGCGGCGCGACATCATGACCTTCTTCAAGTCGATCTCCCGGCATCTGGAGACCGGCGCCCTGAAGGAGCTGACGCTGACCACGAACGGCTCACAGCTCGCCCGCTTCGCCGCCGATCTCGCCGCGCTCGGGATGCGCCGCGTCAATGTCTCGCTCGACACGCTCGATCCGGCGAAGTTCCAGGAAATCACCCGCTGGGGCCGCCTGCCGCAGGTCATGGACGGCATCCGCGCCGCGACCGCCGCCGGGCTCCGGGTCAAGATCAACACCGTGGCGCTCAAGGGCTTCAACGAGGACGAGCTGTTCCCGCTTCTCGACTGGTGCGCGAACGAGGGCCACGACCTCACCTTCATCGAGGTGATGCCGATGGGCGAGATGGGCGAGGAGATGCGGCTCGACCAGTACTGGCCGCTGAAGGACCTGCGCATCCGTCTCGCCGAACGCTTCACGCTCACCGAGCTTGCCGAGCGCACCGGCGGTCCCGCCCGCTACGTGCGGATCGAGGAGACGGGCCAGAAGATCGGCTTCATCACGCCGCTCACCCATAATTTCTGCGAAAGCTGCAACCGCGTCCGCGTGACCTGTACGGGCGAGCTCTTCATGTGCCTCGGGCAGGAGGACAATGCCGACCTCCGCGCGCCCTTGCGCGCGAGTTCCGACGACGCACCGCTCGAAACCGCGATCCGCGCGGCGATCGCTCGCAAGCCCAAGGGCCATGACTTCGACTATTCGCGCCAGAAGGTGAAGGGCCAGGTCTCGCGCCACATGAGCCATACCGGCGGCTGATCGGGTCAGGCAGGCGCCAGGAACCGCGGCCGGAACAAGCGTTGTACGACCGCGCCAAGGCCGGTCAGCGTCAGCGCCAGCACGAAGAGCCAGCCGAGGATCGGAACGAGTGCAATGATCCCGGCCGCGAGCGCGCCGACGCCCCCGCAAATTGCCCGCTCGCCGACGCTTTGCGGCTCGGGGCGGCCCACCGCCTGAACGAGCGCCACGCCGAAGGCGTAGACCGCGAGGATGTAGCCCACGAAGCCGCCCGCCAGCGCGACGAGAACCACCGCGGGAACCAGCAGGGCGCCGATCAGCGTCATCGCGAAGAGTACCGCCGAGCCGATCACCGCCGACTGCGCGAGAAAGCCGATCCAGAGGTTCCGCAGCGGCCGCTCAAGAATGCTGCGCCGCATCGCGGCCAGTGTCCGCGGCATCACTGCCGCGACCAGCGCGGCCAGCGCTGCGACTATGATGACGCCAGTCAGGAACCGCCCCACCGCGCGCGTCCAGCTCCAGCCTGTCAGGGGCCGGGCCGCCGCCTCCCATTCCGCGAGGTCACGGCGCTCGATCCGGTCCTCGGACGCGACACTCGTGGGGATCGTCAGCGTGCCCGGCGCTTCCTCGAAGAGGGTGAGCTTCCCGTCGATCCGGGCGCCGTCCGCGAATTCAACCGTGCGCGCGGTGAGGTTGACGTCTCCCTTGATTGCCGCGCCGATCCGCACATCGTCACCGGCGATCAAAGCGTAGCCCGCCACCGGCCCCCCGACCGCCAGCTTGGCGCCGGAGAGCCTCAGGTCGCCGCCGACGGCACCGACCCGGACGTCGTAGCCGGCCAGCGTCGCATCGCCCGCCACCGGCCCCTCCAGCACCACGTCCATCCCGGCCAGGTAGGCATCGCCGCCGACCGCGCCCGTCATCGTCACCCTTCGCCCGGCCAGATGCGCCGAACCTGAGATATCGGCCTCGCCGCGCACGGTTTCGCCGGCCATGAAGAGATCGTCGGTGCCGGCCGCATCCAGGACCACGGTGGCCCCCGCCCGGAAGCTGTCGCCTCCGAAGTCGAAGGTCTGCGCCTTCTCCTCCGCGCTTCCCGGCGCGGCGGTCAGTACAAGCACGGTCATGGCGCGGATGAAGTTTCGCATGACATCCTCCCGGCAAATCCGCCGCCCAGCATAGCCGCAGATCCGCCCGCGGCCCTGCGCAGGATCAATGCGACTTGCCGCCCTCGGTCCCGCTGCGGCCGGGAGTCCCGGTCATCCGCTCCGCTCGCGCCGCCAGGCCTCGGGTGTCACGCCCTCGGCCTCGCGGAAGACGCGGATCAGGTGCGAGACGTCGCAGAACCCGGTCTCGGCGGCGATCTCGGTAACCGATTTCTCGCCCCGCTCGAGCAGCGCCCGCACCTGCGCGAGCCGGATCCGCCGCCCCGCCTCGGCCGGCGTCAGCCCGAGCGCCGCACCGAAATGGCGTTCGAGCTTGCGGCGGCTCACGCCGAGCTGATCGGCGAGCCGCGAGACCGGCAGCGGCGTCTCGGGCATCTGCTGCATCCAAAGAAGCGCCCGCTTCACCAAGGGATCGGAGGCGTTCAGCTCCATCGGCAGGCCGGGCTGCGGCCGTTCGGCGGCAAGCGCCTCGTCCACGATCATGATCGACAGGCTCTTGCGCGCCGCCGCCCGGCCGATGTGGCGGTCGACGAGGAACGCGGCGAGATGCGCGGTCGCGGAGCCGCCGGAACAGGTCAGCCGGTCACGGTCGACGACGAAGATCTGGTCGGTGACCGGAATGAGCCCCTCGAACTCCTCGAGGAAGTCGTCGCGGTGGAACCAGTTCACGCAGCACCGGTAGCCCTGCATCAGCCCTGCCCGGTGCAGCACGAACGCCCCGGTGCAAAGCCCGATCAGCGGCACCTTCGCCGCCGCCGCGCGCTGCAGGTAGGCGATCACGTCGGGATGAAGCCGCTGCGCCTCGCCGATCAGCCCGCCGACGACGGCGATATAGTCGAACCGCGCCGGATCGCCGAGCTTCTCGTCAGGCTGCACCGCGAGCCCGCAGCTGCTGTCCACCGGCTCCAGCGTCGGCGCGATCACCCGCCAGCTGCACAGAATCGGCCGCGAGCGGTCGCCCTCATCGGCCGCGAGACGCAGCACGTCGATGAAATTCGCAAGCGCCGCGAGCGTGAAGCGGCGGGCCGGGATGATGCCCACGCGCAACCTTGGCGACAGATGAGGGGCGGCAGAAACCATCACAGGAAGCCTTTCACGAGGACGCGACGCAAAGATGATGTCTCATTGCCGCATTTATCCAACGAAAACGCGACGAAATCGACAACAAACCATCCACTTTGCGACACTGGCCCGGTCCCGGGCACATTCCTGCCGAGGAGGTCCGCCATGTCCCACCAGTCTCCGATCCGCGCGCTCCACAGGGTTCCGGCCGCCGCGCCCGCGCCGACCCCGGCGAAGTCCAGCTTCGTCTTCCTCTTGCTCGACGGCTTCACCCACATCGCCCTCGCCTCCGCGATCGAGCCGCTGCGGCTGGCGCGCGAGATCCTCGGCCGCGACTCCTATTCCTGGCGGCTGGTGTCGCTTACCGGGGCGCCTGCCACCTGTTCGAACGGAATGACGGTCCTCGTCGAAAGCGGCTTCGCGCCCCTGGCCCGCGGCGAGACGCTGATCGTCGTCGGCGGCCCAGAGACGCGGCGCCAGAACGACGCGCGGCTCAGCGCGCAGCTCCGCCGCGAGGCGGCGCATGGCGTCAAGATCGGTTCGCTCTGCATGGGCGTCTACGCGCTGGCCCGCTCGGGGCTTCTCGACGGCGAGGAATGCGCGGTTCACTGGGACGCGATCGAGGGCTTCGGCGAGGAATTCCCCGAGATCCGGATCAGCCGCAACGCCTTCGTGCTCGGTCGCCGGCCCACGGCACCGGGCGGCGCGGTTGCGGCCGACATGATGATGCACCTTATCGCCGAGACGCACGGCACCGATGTCGCGACCCGGATCGCCGACCAGATGGTCTGCAACGGCGTGCGCAGCCCAAAGTCGCAGCAGAAGGTCTCGATCCAGTCGCGCTACGGGATGCGCAACCCGCGTCTCGTGAAGGTGCTGAACTGCATGGAGCAGAACCTCGAGACGCCGCTCACCGCGCAGGAGATCGCCGATATCGCGGCGATGTCGGTGCGCCAGACCGAACGGCTCTTCGCGCGCTACCTCAACACCACGCCGATGAACTTCTACATGCAGATGCGGCTTGAGAAGGCGCATTCGTTGCTCTTGCAGACCGAGCTTTCGGTCACCGAGATCGCGGTCGCCTGCGGCTACAAGTCGACCTCGCATTTCACCAAGAACTTCCGCGCCGCCTATGACGTGACGCCAAAGAAGATGCGCGCCGTCAGCGCCTGATCCGGGCACCCGACGTTCCCACCGCCCCGCTCCTCCGCTATCCTTCGCCCCGACCCCGACCCTGCATGGCCGGGCAGGAGGAACCGGGATGCCCGATCTGAGCCGCTTTCACGACGCCCAGGGTGAAGCCTACGAAACGGCGCTGGCCGAGCTGCGCGCGGGCGCCAAGCTAAGCCACTGGATGTGGTTCATCTTCCCCCAGCTCAGGGGCCTCGGCCGCTCGCCCACCGCGCAGTATTTCGGCATCGAGGATCTGGCCGAGGCACGCGCCTATCTCGCCGACCCGGAGCTCTTAGCCCGCCTCACGGCCTGCGCCGAGGCGCTCCTTTTGCACGACGACCGCCCTGCCGAGGCGATCCTCGGCCCGATCGACGCGCTGAAACTGCGGTCCTCCGCCACGCTCTTTCGTGAAGCCGCGACGGGGAAGACGGCGCTCCTGATGCAAAGCCTTCTCGACCGCTTCCACGGCGGCCATCCCTGCAGGCGAACGCTTGAGGCGCTGGCGGAACAGTAGGACGCGATTGCCGCTTACGCGGGATCGGCGTCCCGCCGGTAGGTCTCAACGAAGCGGCGCAGGATGATCTCCGGCATGTGCACGTCGCTTTGCCGGCACATCTCGATCAGCCGGTCGGCATCCTCGGGAGGAAAATAGCCCTTGTTGCGGTAAATCCGGATGCGCAGCTCGAACCCGTCGCTGTCGGCCTCGGGGTGGAACTGGGTGGCATAGACGTTCCGCCCGTAACGGATCATCTGGAACGGGCACGGATCGGAGGCCAGCAGGTGAACGGCGCCCTCGGGCAGTTCCTGAAGTGCCTCCTTGTGGCCGACGAAGGCGAGGAACAGCTCCGGCAGCCCCGCGATCAGCGGATCGGCCGCCCCCTCGGGCGTGACCCGGCAGAGCGTGGCCCCGACCGGCTCGCCATAGCGCGCCTTGCTCACCCGGCCGCCGAGGTGGTGGCCGAGCACGCCGATCCCGTAGCAGCAGCCGAGGAACGGAACATCGCGAGCCGTGATCTCGGGCATGATGCCGAGGACCGCCGCCTCGATCCGCGCCTCGACCGGGGATTTCTCCTCCGGCGCGTCGCTGACGCAGCCGGGGCCGCCGCCGACGATGACGCCGGAATAGTCGGACAGATCAAGCCCCTCCGGCAGCGGCTCGAGATCGAGCCGGATCCGGTGCGTCTCCTCCGCGCCAAGCCCGCCCTTGCGCAGGAACGCAGCGAACTCGTCGTCGGCGGCCTCGGTCTCGGGGCGGAGCTGCAGGACGAGGAACGGTTTCGCCGTCATGCCGCCGGCATCCGCTCCTCGATGATGCCCGCCCACCAGGAGCATCCGGCGGGGATCGCCTCGTCGTTGAAGTTGTATTCCGGGTGGTGGACCATCGCGGTATCGCCGTTGCCGACGAGGATATAGGCGCCCGGCCGCTCCTCGAGCATGAAGGCGAAATCCTCGCCGCCCATGATCAGCGGGGCCTTTCCGCAGCTGCCCGAGATCTTCGAGGCCACCTGCGCGGCGAAGCCGGTCTGCTCCTCGGAATTCACCATCACGGGATAGCCGCGCATGTAGTTCACATGCGCCTTGGCGCCATAGGCATCCGCCGTGGCCTCGGCGATCTTGACGAGCCGGGTCTCGGCGAGCTTGCGCACCGCCTTGTCGAGCGTCCGCACGGTCCCCTTCAGCGTCACCTTCTGTGGAATCACGTTGAAGGCCTTGGATTCGGTTTCGAAGCTCGTGACCGAGACGACGACCTGGCTGACCGGATCGACGTTGCGGCTGGCGATGGTCTGGAAGGCGATGACGATCTGGCTCGCCACCACGGTCGTGTCGATCGTCTGATGCGGCTTTGCGGCATGGCCGCCCTTCCCTTCGACGACAATCTCGAACTGGTCGGTCGCGGCGAAGAAAGCGCCGGGGCGGATCGCGAAGGAGCCGACGGGCTGGCCCGGCCAGTTGTGCATCCCGTAGACCTCCTGGATGCGGAACCGCTCCATCATCCCGTCCTCGCACATCTCGCGGCCGCCGCCGCCGCCCTCCTCGGCGGGCTGGAAGATCACGATGGCAGTGCCGTCGAAGTTGCGGGTCTCGGCGAGGTACTTCGCCGCGCCGAGCAACATCGCGCTATGGCCGTCATGGCCGCAGGCATGCATCCTGCCCTTGGTCCTGGAGGCATAGGGCAGCCCCGTCGCCTCGATGATCGGCAGCGCGTCCATGTCGGCGCGAAGCCCGATCACTTTGCCCTTGGTGTCGGTCCGGCCCTTGATCACGCCGACGACGCCGGTGCGGCCGATTCCCTCGACCACCTCGTCACAGCCGAACCCCTTCAGAAGCTCGGCGACCCGTGCGGCGGTGCGGTGGGTGTCGAACAGAAGCTCGGGATGTTCGTGGAAATCGCGCCTCCAGCCGGTGATTTCCGGCAGGAGTTCGGCGAAGCGGTTCTTGACGGGCATGGATGGGCTCCCTCGGGTTCTTCTTGGCGCCTTGCGCTTTGGCCGGCGCGGATCGCGGGCGATCCTCTGCCAAATCGCCGCGCCCCGCAAGGTCTGGGGGGTGTCATCACCTGTCCAGGAAACCGTACCAGGCGTAGGCCGGCGTTAGGAGCGCACGGCGGAACCGGCCGAGCGGAAACCGCGCGGGCGGCCTTGCCATCACCGCGGGCGCGGCACCCCTCCCGGTCGCAAGCCGCGCGAGCAGATGTCCCGCATAGGTTCCCATCGCCACGCCGTTACCGTGATAGGCGAAACCAGCCCAGGCATTTGGCCAATCGCCGATGGGACCTGCATAGGGGGTCAGATACCAGCTCAGGCAGACGAAGCCCGACCAGTAATGCGGCGTCTCGATACCGGCCCAGGCGGGGAACATCGCCTCGAAATCGGCCCGGATCTTGCGGTGCATCGCGTCCTGAGCCACGGCATCGGCACGGATGCCGCCGCGCATCCCGAACAGGAAACGCCGGTTCGGCATCAACCGGAAATAGTGCAGGAGCCGGCGCGTGTCATAGGCCATGAGATCGCTCGACCAGCCCTGCCCGGCAATCTCCTCCGGTGTCAGGGGGCGTGACACCAGCACCGCCGACTGCGTCGGCAGGTAGCGCCCGGCCATCCAGCCCGGCAGATCGTCGCTTGAATAGCCGTTGGTGGCGACGATCAGCTTCTTGGCCTCCAGGACGCCATCGGGCGTGTGAAGCCGATAGCCATCGCCCAAGGGCTCGATCCGTATGACGGGCGAATTCTCATAGAGCCGTGCCCCCGCCTCGCGCGCGGCGTGGGCAAGGCCCAGCACATATTTCAGCGGGTTGAGCGCGAAGCCGAGCGGCAAGCGCAGCGCGCCGTGAAACCCCGGCCCCGAGAGCCCCTCGCCCGCCAGCTCGCCGGGGCCGATGAGCTCGGTCCGAACCCCGTAAGCCCGCTCCAGCTCTGGCGCCTCGGCCCGGAGCGCGGCAAGATCGCGCGGCCGATGCGCGAGCACGACCTCCCCGCCCTTCGAATGAACGTCGGCCGCGATCCCGTGCCGGTCGATGAGATCGCCGACGAGCGCCACCGCCTCCTTCTGCGCGCCATGCCATTCGGCAAGCCCCGCGTCACCGAAGCGGCGGCGGAGCGTCGCCTCGCTGGCCTTGGTACCGCCGATACAGGCGAACCCGCCATTGCGCCCCGAAGCCCCCCAGCCGATCGCCTCGGCTTCGAGGACCGCGACATCGGCGCCCGCGTCGCGAGCGAGGTGCAGGGCCGCCGACAACCCGGTATAGCCGCCGCCGATGACCGCGATCTCGGCCCGTTCGGCACCGACGAGCGCCGGACCTGGACCCGGCCGCTCGACTGTCGTGCCCCAGTAGCAACCCGCAACCGGGCCGCCGCCGTAGCCGTGATCCTCGTAAATGCGCCGCATCGCCAAGGCGCCGTTCAGGTCCGCACCGCCGCCAGTTCTTCGGCACGCTGTCGGGCGATCGACCGCTTGGAGATCAGCGAGGCGCTGATCACTCCGACCGTCACGATCGAGATCAGGATCGTCGAGAGCGCGTTAATCTGCGGATTCACCCCAAGCCGCACCGAGGAGAAGATCTTCATCGGCAGCGTCGTCGCCGAGGGCCCCGCCACGAACTGCGAGATGACAAGGTCGTCGAGCGAGAGCGTGAAGGCGAGAAGCCAGCCCGAGACCACCGCCGGCGCGATGATCGGCAGGGTGACCGACTTGAACGCGTCGAACGGCGTGCAGCCGAGATCGAGCGCCGCCTCCTCCAGCGACCGGTCGAAGGTCGCGAGGCGAGAGGAGACCACGACCGAAACGAAGCACATCGTGAAGGTGATGTGCGCGAGGATGATGGTGAAGACCCCGCGGTCGAGCCCGATGGTGATGAAGAGCAGAAGCATGGCGAGACCGGTGATCACCTCCGGCATGACGAGCGGCGCGTAGATCATGCCGGAAAACATCGTGCGCCCGGGAAAGCGCCCGGCCCGGACGATCACGTAAGCCGCCATCGTGCCGAGGACGGTCGCCACCGTCGAGGAGATGACGGCGACCTTCAGCGTCACCCAGGCCGCGTTCAGGAAGGCCTGATCGCGAAAGAGCTCACCATACCACTTGGTGGAAAACCCGGCCCAGACCGTGACCAGCTTCGACTCGTTGAACGAGAAGGTCACGAGGATGATCATCGGCAGGTAGAGGAACGCGAAGCCGAGCGTGATCGAGGTCGCGTTGAACCAGGAAAAACGGCGGTTCATTGGTCAGCCTCCCTCTGCTTCTGCTCGTTGCGCTGAAAGAGCACGATCGGGATGATCAGGATGAGGAGCAGCACGACGGCCACGGCCGAGGCGACCGGCCAGTCGCGGTTGTTGAAGAACTCCTCGAACAGCACCTTGCCGATCATCAGGGTCGAGGATCCGCCAAGGAGCGAGGGAATGACGAACTCGCCGAGCGCCGGGATGAAGACGAGGAAGCTGCCGGCGATGACGCCGGGGCGCGACAGCGGGAAAGTCACGAGCCAGAAGGCCTGGATCCGCGAGCAGCCGAGATCCTCGGCCGCCTCGATCAGTGATCCGTCGAGCTTTTCCAGCGCCGAGTAGATCGGCAGCACCATGAACGGCAGATAGGTGTAGACGATGCCGATGTAGACGGCCGTATTGGTGTTGAGGATCTGGATGGAGCTGTCGGTCAGCCCGGTCCACATCAGGAGCTGGTTGAGGAAGCCCTCGTTCGACAGGATCGACATCCAGGAATAGACGCGGATCAGGAACGAGGTCCAGAACGGCAGGATCACCAGCATCATCAGCGTCGGACGCCATTCGTCGGGTGCTTGCGCCATCCCGTAGGCGATCGGATAGCCAACGAGCAGCGTAAGGAAGGTCGAGATGATCGCGATCTTCAGGCTCGAGAGATACGCGGTGTAGTAAAGCGCGTCCTCGGCGAGGAAGGTGAAGTTCTCGAAATCGAGCGCGCTCAGGAAGGACTTGAATCCATCCCAGCCCGCCGAAAGATCGAGCACCGGCGTATAGGGCGGAATCGAGATCGCATAGTCCGACAGCGCGATCTTCAGAACGATCGCGAACGGAATGAGGAAGAAGACCAGAAGCCACGCATAGGGTGCGAGGATCAGGAACAGCCGGCGGATATTCATGACGCCCCCCTCAGCTCAGCAGCACGACGCCGGCGGTGTCGGTGAAGGACAGCCACACCCGGTCGTCCCAGCTGATGTCGCGGCGCGAGATGCGGCGGTCGTTGGCGACCTGCGCCTTGATCATCCGCCCGCCCGCAACCTCGACCTTGTAGGTCGAGATATTGCCGAGATAGGCGATGTCGTGGACGGCCCCCTCGATCGCGTTGGCGCGGCCCTCGGGTTTCTCGGTGGTGATCGCCACCTTCTCGGGCCGGATCGCGAAATGCACCCGTGCCCCCTTGGCGACCTGCCCCGCCGGGGTGGCCGCGATCTCCGGCTGACCCTCGGCCCAGGCGATGGCAACCATGCCCTCGCCCTTCGGCGCGGCAGTGCCCTCGATGATGTTCACGTCGCCGATGAAGTCCGCGACATAGACCGAGTTCGGGGTCTCGTAGATTCGGTCGGGCGTGTCGACCTGGATCATCCTTCCGTGGTCCATGACCGCGACGCGGCTGGCGACCGTCATCGCCTCCTCCTGGTCGTGGGTCACGATCACGAAGGTAGTTCCGGTTTTCTCCTGGATGTCCATCAGCTCGAACTGGGTGTCCTGACGCAGCTTCTTGTCGAGCGCGCCGAGGGGCTCATCCAGCAGCAGGAGCTTCGGCGCCTTGGCCAGCGACCGCGCAAGCGCCACGCGCTGGCGCTGACCGCCCGAGATCTGATGCGGCTTGCGCTTGGCGAACTTTTCCAGCCGGACGAGGCGCAGCATCTCCTCGACCCGGGCGCCGATCTTGTCGGCGGGCATGTCCGACCGTTTCAGCCCGAAGGCAATGTTGTCCCAGACCGACAGATGCGGAAACAGCGCGTAGCTCTGGAACATCATATTCGTCGCGCGCCGGTTCGGCGGGATCGGGGCGATGTCCTGACCGTCGAGCAGGATCGTACCCGTCGTCGGCTTCTCGAAGCCCGCAAGCATCCGCATCAGCGTGGTCTTGCCGCAACCCGACGGCCCGAGGAGCGCGAAGAATTCGCGCCGGTAGATGTCCAATGTCAGATCGTCAATTGCGATGAATTCGCCGAATTTCTTCGTCACGTTCTGGAACCGGATCAACGGCTTCTCGTTCGGATCGTTCCAGGGGGCGAAGACCGGGCGGTTGGCGGACTGCTGATCCATTATGTCCTCGTGTGATATGCGAAGCCCCGCGCCGGAAGGGCGCGGGGCAGGATTGGGAGGTGCGCTCAGGTACCCGACTTGACCTTGGTCCAGAGCCGCGTCACGTCGCGGTTGACCTTCGGATCCCAGGTCGTCGTGGTGTAGAGGTTGTTCATCGTCTCCTCGTCCGGATAGATCGCCGGATCGCCGATCACCTCCGGATCAAGGAACTCCTGCGACGCCTTGTTGCCGTTCGGATAGTAGACATAGTTCGAAGCGGCGGCCGCGTTGTTCGCATCGAGGATGAAGTCGATGAACTTGTGGGCGGCGTCCGGGTTCGGCGCGTCGACCGGGATCGCCAGCTGGTCGAACCACATCAGCGCGCCTTCCTTCGGGATGTGATACTCGATCTCGACCCCGTTATCGGCCTCGATGGCGCGGGCCTGTGCCTGGAAGACGTCGCCCGACCAGCCGAAGGCCACGCAGATGTCGCCGTTGGCGAGCGCGTTGATGTATTCGGACGAGTGGAACTTCTGCACGAAGGGCGCGATCGCCGTCAACACCGGCTCGGCCTTGGAGATCGTCTCGAAATCCTGCGCATCCGGGTCTTCGCCGATATACTTCAGCGCCGCCGGGATGATCTCGACCGGCGCGTCGAGCATGTGGATGCCGCAGGACGCGAGCTTTTCCGCGTTCGCGGGATCGAAGACCAGCGCCAGCGAGTTGACCGGCGCATCCTCGCCGAGCACCTCCTTGACCTTCTGGACGTTGATACCGATCCCGGTCGATCCCCACATGTAGTTGATCGAGTACTCGTTGCCCGGGTCGTACTTCTCGGTCCGCTCGGCGATCGCGTCCCAGACGTTGCCGATGTTCGAGAGCTTCGACTTGTCGAGCTTCTGGAACGCGCCGGCCTGGATCTGACGCGACAGGAACGTGCCCGAGGGGACCACGACATCGTAGCCCGAACCACCCGCGAGCAGCTTGGTCTCGAGGATCTCGTTCGAATCGAACACGTCGTAGATCAGGTCGATCCCGGTTTCTTCCTTGAACTTCGCCAGGAGCGCTTCGTCGATATAATCCGACCAGTTGTAGACATGGACCTCCTCGGCCCCCGCCGCGCCGGCCACCGCGATCGCGGCCGCCATCGTCATCCCCGTAAGCTTCATAGTACCTCCTAAGGTCTGTTGGAGTGGACAGCCCAAGGGCCATCCGCAGGGTCTTCGCCTCTTGTTGCGCCATTTTGATCAAATTTTTCGACTCAAATCAACATGGCATTTCCGCAAAGCGCAATCTATTATGGCAGAAACAAAATATCGCACAGCCCCTGTCGAGAAACCCGAATGAAAAACATGATCAACGCCAGCGAATCGCCCAGAAAGGTGCCCTCGCACGAGATCACCTACTGCCGACTCCGCGACATGATTCTCTTCGGTCAGCTCGCGCCTGGCCAGCCGGTGACGATCCAGGGTCTGACCGCGACGCTCGAGGCCGGCATGACCCCCGTGCGCGAGGCGATCCGCAAGCTCACCGCCGAAGGTGCGCTCGAACTTCAGGGCAACCGCCGCGTGTCGGTGCCCCAGCTCACCGTCTCGCAACTCGACGAGATCGCCTTTGCCCGCCTGACGATCGAACCGAAGCTGGCACAGATGGCGACCAACCATCTGCGGGCAAATGATATCGCCGCACTGGCGCGGATCGACGGCGAGATCGACCAGGCCATCGCCGGAGGCGATGTCCAGCGCTACCTGCGCGGCAACTTCAACTTTCACTTCACGCTCTATGAACGCGCGGAAGCACCGATTCTGCTGTCGATCGCCCAGATGCTCTGGCTGCGTTTCGGCCCCTCGCTCCGGGTGGTCTGCGGCCGATACGGCACTGCCAACCTGCCCGACCGCCACGGCGAGGCGCTGGATGCGATGCGCTCGGGAGATGCCGCCCAGCTCGCCGCGGCGCTCGAGGGTGACATCGCCCAGGGAATCGAGCAGGTACGGCTTTCGCTCCCCCCTTCCGGAATTTGATCAAATTCTATTGACATCGCCGGTTTTGATCATATCCTGTGCGTGACTGACAGACTGGCCGACGCCCGCCCGACGCGGCGCCGACCGCACTGCGACACCCGCCCTACAGGCCCGAACACGACAGGTTCCGCGATGACCAAGATCACCAATCACATGCCCACGAAAGAACTCCAGGCGCTTGACGCGGCGCATCACATGCACCCCTTCACCGAGGATGCCGCGCTCGCAAAGAAAGGCGCGCGCATCATCACCCGCGGCAAGGGCGTCTATCTCACCGACAGTGAGGGGAATGAGATCCTCGACGGCATGGCCGGCCTCTGGTGCGTGAACCTCGGCTATGGCCGCAAGGACATCGCCGAGGTGGCGGCGCGGCAGATGGAAGAGCTGTGCTATTACAACACCTTCTTCCAGACCAGCCACGTTCCCGCCATCGCGCTCGCGGCGAAGATCGCGGAACTGGCGCCGGGCGACCTGAACCACGTGTTCTACGCCGGATCTGGCTCGGAGGCGAATGACACCAACATCCGCCTCGTCCGCCGCTACTGGGACGTGAAGGGCAAGCCCGAGAAGAACATCATCATCGCCCGCAAGAACGGCTACCACGGCTCGACCATGGGCGGCGGCTCGCTCGGCGGGATGGCCGGCATCCACGCCCAGGGCGGTTTGCCGATTCCGAACATCGTCCATATCGGCCAGCCGCATTGGTACGCCGAGGGCGGCGACATGACGCCCGAGGAATTCGGTCTGGTGCGCGCCCGCGAGCTTGAGGACAAGATTAACGAGTTGGGCGCCGACCGCGTCGCCGCCTTCATCGGCGAGCCGGTCCAGGGTGCGGGCGGCGTGATCATCCCGCCCTCGACCTACTGGCCCGAGATCCAGCGCATCTGCGACAAGTACGGCATTCTCCTGATCGCCGACGAGGTCATCACCGGCTTCGGCCGCACCGGCAACTGGTTCGGCTCCGAGACCATGGGCATCAAGCCGCATATCATGACCATCGCCAAGGGCCTGTCGTCGGGCTACGCGCCGATCGGCGGCTCGATCATCTGCGACGAGGTCTACCACACGGTCGCGAACTCGGGCGACGACTTCAACCACGGTTACACCTATTGCGGCCATCCCGTCGCCGCGGCCGTCGCGCTGCGCAACCTCGAGATCCTGGAAGAGGAAAACATCCTCGACCATGTCCGCAACGTGGCCCATCCCTACCTCGCCGAACGCTGGAACGCCCTGGCCGACCATCCGCTGGTGGGCGAGGCGCGGCTCATCGGCCTCATGGGCTCGATCGCGCTGACGCCGGACAAGGCGAACCGCGCCGCCTTCGCCTCCGAGGCCGGCACCGTCGGCTACCGCTGCCGCGAGCGCTGCTTCGCCAACAACCTCGTGATGCGCCATGTCGGCGACCGCATGATCATTTCGCCGCCCCTCGTCATCACCCCGGCGGAGATCGACGTCTTCATCGCCCGCGCAACGAAGTCGCTCGACGAGACCTATGCTGGGATCAAGGCGGACGGCCTGCTGAAGGCGGCCTGAGCGGGGCCGCATGGACATCCTTTACGCCAATGACAGGGCCGGGGAATATCCCCGGTCCTGGTACGCCGACAGCGCCGAGGCTCCGGGCCCCTACGCGCAAGCCACGGGCGATCTGACCTGCGACGTCTGCGTCGTCGGCGCGGGGTTCACCGGTCTCTCGGCGGCGCTTCACCTCGCCGGGCGCGGCTTCGACGTGATCCTGCTCGACGCGCATCGCGTCGGCTGGGGCGCGTCGGGCCGCAACGGTGGCCAGGTAGGGACCGGCCAGCGGCTCGACCAGGAGGCGCTGGAGAAGCTGGTCGGGCTCGACCACGCCCGGGCGCTCTGGCACCTCGCGCAGGAAAGCGTCGCGCTGACGAAGGCCCTGGCGGCCGAGCACGCGCCGGATGCCGGCTTCGCGCCGGGGATCATCCACGCCTGCCACCGCGCCCGCTATGTCCCCCATGCCCGCGACTACGCCGAGAAGATGGCGCGCGACTACGGCTACGACCTGATCCGCCCGCTCGACCGCGAGGAGATGCGCCACATGGTCGGCTCGCCCGCCTATCACGGCGGCGACATCGACATGGGCGGCGGCCACCTGCATCCCCTGCGCTACGCCTTCGGCCTCGCCCGGGCGGCGCAGGCGAAAGGCGTGCGGATCTTCGAACGCTCCAAGGTCACGGCGATCACTGAGACCGCGCCCGCCACGGTTGCGACGGAGAAGGCGAAGATCATTGCGGGCCATGTCGTCCTTGCCTGCAACGGCTATCTCGGCGACCTAAACAGGCGCGTCGCCACCCGCGTCATGCCGATCAACAATTTCATCGTCGCGACCGAGCCTATGATGCCCGAGAGCCAGGAAAGCCTGATCCGGGGCAACCACGCCGTCGCCGACACCAAGTTCGTGATCAACTACTTCCGCTTCTCGGACGACCACCGCCTCCTGTTTGGCGGCGCAGAGAGCTACGGTTACCGCTTCCCCGATATCGCGGCGCTGGTGCGCAAGCCTATGCTGGAGATCTATCCCCAGCTCAAGGATGCGAAGATCACCCATGCCTGGGGCGGCACGCTCGGCATCACGATGAACCGGATGCCGCATTTCGAACGGCTCGCCGGGAACGTCCTTTCCGCCTCGGGCTATTCGGGGCATGGCGTCGCGCTCGCGACGCTCGGCGGCAAGCTCGCGGCCGAGGCGATCGCCGGCCAGGCCGAACGGTTCGACCTGATGGCCTCGGTCCCGACCCGCGCGTTCCCGGGCGGGATCGCGCTGCGCTGGCCGCTCCTGGTGCTGGCGATGCTGTGGTTCTCGCTCCGCGACCGGCTCTGAGGCGGCGAGGCCGGGGGCGCTGCCCCCGGACCCCCGGGGTATTTCAGCAATGAAGAAGCTCCGGGGCGGAACTGCGGGCCCGCCCTAGGCGCCGGAGCCGAAGCGCGCGAGGCGGAAGGGGCCGAGGTCGTGGCCGGGCGCGCGGCCGTCGACGAGATCGGCGGTGACGCGGCCGATGCCCGGACCGATTCCGAAGCCGTGGCCCGACAGGCCGGTCGCGATGGTGAGGCCCGGCAGCGCCGCGGCGTGGTCGATCACCGGCAGGACATCCGGCATCGTGTCGATCATGCCGGCCCAGGCGGCGGCGATCGGCGGCTTTCCGAGCCCGGGGAAGGCGGCGGCGAACCGGTCGCGCATCCGTTCGACCTGCGGCAGGTCGGGGGCCGGGGCGAGGATGCGCATCCGCTCGAACGGGGTCTCCTCGTCCGCGGTCCAGCGGCGCGGCGTCCGCCAGGCATCGGGGAAGTGGCGCGGCGCGGCGGGCTTGAACCGCGTGCCGGCGATGTCCTTGCGGATCAGGGGCAGATAGGTCCGGAAATGCCGGAACGCATCCGGGCCGAGGTAGAAGTCGTGGGTGAGCCGCAGGGCAAGCGTGTAGCCTCCATCCTGCCGCCGCCGGAGCGCGAAGCGGCTGTCGGCCGCCGCGCCTGCGAAGATCTGCGGCAGGGGGGCGGTCGCTGCAACCGTCGCGCGGACCGAGAGCTGCGGCAGCCCAAGCCCATGCGTCCGGGCGAAGAGTGCGGACCACGATCCGCCGGCGAGCACCACCCGGTCCGCCGCGACGCGCCCCATCTCGGTCATCACGCCCGCGACGCGGCCCGCCGTGATGTCGAGCGCCCGCACGGCGCAGTTCTCGACGATCCGGACGCCGCGCGCCGCCGCCGCCTCGGCGAGCCGCGGCACCGCGATCCAGGGTTCCGCCTGTGCGTCCGAGGCGGTCCAGATCCCGCCGGTCCATCCCGCGTCGCCCGGTAGCATCGCTGCGACCTCGGAGCGCGACAGCACCCGCGTGTCGATCCCGTGCGCCCGCGCATGCGCCGTCCAGGCTTCGTGCGCCGCCATGTCCCTCGCCCCGTTGGCGATGTAGAGAACGCCGGTCTGGCGAAAGCCGAGCGAGGCGCCCGCCTCGGCCTCGAGCCCTTTCCAGATCGACAGCGCCTCGATCATGATCGGCAGTTCGGCCGGATCGCGGCCCTGCTGGCGCACCCAGCCCCAGTTGCGGCTCGACTGTTCCCCGGCGATCCGGCCCTTCTCGCAAAGGACGACCCGGACACCGCGGCGGGCGAGGTACCATGCCGTCATCACGCCGATCACGCCGCCGCCGATCACCACGACGTCGGCGGCCTTCGGCAGCGGGCCGGGGAAGCGGACCGGGCTCGCGACGGAGATCGGAAACGCCACTCTGAAACCTGCCTCCGCCCCGGGCGTGCTCAGTGCATCTTCTGGCGGATCCGCCGGATCATCAGCCAGACGGCGAGCAGCATCGGCGGCACCAGTGCCGCGGTCAACAGGCTTTTCTTCAAGCCCATCGCATCGGCGAGGGGCTGTAGGAAATAGCTGCCGAGGCTCACCGCGTAATAGGAGATCGCGACGACCGAGAGCCCCTCGACCGTGTGCTGGAGCCTGAGCGCGAGGTCGGCGCGGCGGTCCATGCTCTCCAGGAGCTTCTGGTTCTGGCCCGAGCGTTCGACGTCGACGCGGGTCTGCAAGAGCTCGCCGGCGCGTTCGGCCCGCTCGGCCATTTGCTCAAGCCGCCGCTCGGCCGATTTCACCGTCCGCATCGCCGGATCGTAGCGGCGGGTCATGAACTCGGCGAAGGTCTGGCGGCCGTTGAACCGCGTTTCGCGCAGGACCTGCACCCGCTGGGTGACGAGCGCCTCGTAGGCACCGGTCGCACCGAAGCGGAAGGCATGGCGCACGGCCTGCGCCTCAAGCTCGGCGGAGATCGCCAGAAGCTCGTGCAGCGTGTCCTCGGCGTCGCGGCCCTTGTCGGACATCGTCGCGACCAGCTCCGACAGCTTCGGGTCGAGCGCGTTGAGCCGGCCATTGAGCTCACGCGCCCGGCCGAGGCCGAGCATCGACATCGCCCGGTAGGTCTCGATCTCGCAAAGCCTTTGGACGATGCGGCCGATGCGGCGGGCGCCGGTGCCCGGCCGGGGAAAGATCGCGAAGCGCATGAAGCCCGCGGGGTCGATCTGGAAGTCGCCGGCGATGATCGCCGCCTCGTCCAGCACCCAGGAACAGGCGAGACTTTCGGGGACGAACCACTCCTCGAGCCGCGTCTTGACGGTCTCGAGGTCGTCGGGCAGCGGCTCCACCCGGATCAGGATCGCGGCGACGCGCCTGCCGGGCGCCCGCGCGGCCCAGTCGGCGGGGAAGACCTCGGCCTCGGCCGGGTTGAAGGCGCGGTCACCGACGCCCCTGCCGAAGGCAGAATAGGTCACGAACTCGGTATGGCTTTCCCATTTCAGGTCGTGCCGTCCGATCCGCGCGGCGTGGTGGGTTGCGCCGTCGGGCGGATGCGCGGCGCCATGCCGGTCGAGGAGCGACAGGAGATGACCGCGGTCCTCGGCCCGGTCGCGGTTATGGGCGTCGACCGGCTGCTTCACCGCGAAATAGACGGCGTGGCAGGGCAGGTCGAGCGACGGGAAGGGCCGCGCGTGGAGTTCGTTCACAAGCGCGTAGCGCAGGGGATGGTCGTCGATCATGGGTTGCGTCTCCGTGCCGGACCATAGCGCCCGCCAGGGCATTTGCGGGGGGAAAGCGTGCCGGTGACAGGCACACCGAAGTATACTTGCTTTTAAGCAACGCTTTAGCGGTATCGCGGCGCGATGAGAAGGGCCGCGAGCGCCGCCGCGGCGGCGGCCGCGAAGGTGGCGCCCGGCCCCGACAGCGTCCAGAGCGCACCGGCGAGGGCGTTGGCGCCGAGCGTGGCAACGCCGCTCATCAGGTTGAACGCGCCGAAGGCCGTGCCGCGCAGCTCCGACGGGGCGGCGCGGGCGATGGCGGCGGAGAGGAGGCCTTGGCTCAACCCCATATGGACGCCCCAGAGCGCGATGCCCACGAAGGCGGACGCGAGCCCGCCCGTCGCGGCGAAGATCAGATGCGCGGCCGCGAGTGTCAGGATCGAGAGGCGCAGGAGCCCGCCCTGCCCCGCCCGGTCCGACAATGCGCCAGCCGGCCAGGCGACCACGCCGTAGACGAGGTTCATCAGGACGAAGACAGCGGGCGCCCAGGCTGGTTCGAGTCCGGCATCGGCGGATTTGAGGATCAGGAAGGCCTCTGATATTCGCGCAAAAGACAGGGCCGCGCCGAAGGCAGCGACGCGCCAGAAGGCCGGGCCGAGGGCGGCAAGGGTCCGGCGGTCGAGGCGCGGCGGCACCTTCCGCTCGCCGTCGTGTCGCGGCGGCTCGGAAACGCCGCGCCAGAGGACGAGAACCGCGACGGCGGCGGGCAGGACGGCCACGGCGAAGACGAGCCGGATATCGCCACCCGACAAAAGCATCAGCGCGATGGCCAGGAGCGGCCCGAGGAACGCCCCCGCCGTATCGAGCGACTGGCGCAGGCCATAGGCCGCGCCCCTCTGATCCTCGGGCACGAGGTCGGCGACCAGCGCGTCGCGCGGCGCGCCCCTGATGCCCTTGCCGATCCGGTCGGCCATGCGCGCGGCGAGCACCGTTCCCGCGCCACCCGCCACCGCGAAGACCGGCTTCGTCAACGCCGCGAGCCCGTAGCCCGCGATAAGGAGCGGCTTGCGCCGTCCGATCCGGTCCGACCAGGCGCCGGAGAAGACCTTGACGATCTGCGCTGTCGCCTCCCCCGCCCCCTCGATCAAGCCGACCGCGAGCGCCGTCGCGCCGAGCGTCCCGGTCAGGAAGAGCGGCAGGAGCGCATGGATCATCTCGGAGGAGACATCCATGAAGAGGCTGACGAAGCCGAGCGCGACGACGCCTTTCGGAAGGTTTCGGAACATGGCCCCCTCAAAGAAAAACCCCGGCCGCCTGGGCCGGGGTTTCGCTTCAGTCGAGCATCGGCAGGAGGCTGTCCACCGACTTCTTGGCGTCGCCGTAGAACATCCGCGTGTTATCCTTGTAGAACAGGGGGTTCTCGATGCCGGAATAGCCGGTGCCCTGGCCGCGCTTGGAAACGAAGACCTGTTTCGCCTTCCAGACCTCGAGGACCGGCATCCCGGCGATGGGGGAGTTCGGGTCCTCCTGTGCGGCCGGGTTCACGATGTCGTTCGAGCCGATGACGATGGCGACGTCCGTCGAGGGGAAGTCGTCGTTGATCTCGTCCATCTCCAGCACGATGTCGTAGGGCACCTTGGCCTCGGCCAGGAGCACGTTCATGTGGCCCGGCAGCCGGCCCGCGACGGGGTGGATGCCGAAGCGCACCTCCTTGCCCTTGGCGCGGAGCTTGCGGGTCAGTTCCGCGACCGACTGCTGCGCCTGCGCCACCGCCATGCCGTAGCCCGGCACGATGATGACGGAGTCGGCGTCGTTCAGCGCCGCCGCCACGCCGTCGGCGTCGATGGCTATCTGTTCGCCCGCGATCTCCATCGCCGGACCGGCCGTGTTGCCGAAGCCGCCGAGGATGACAGAGATGAAGGACCGGTTCATCGCCTTGCACATGATGTAGCTCAGGATCGCACCCGAGGAACCGACGAGCGCCCCGGTCACGATCAGGAGGTCATTCCCGAGCGAGAAGCCGATCGCCGCCGCGGCCCAGCCCGAATAGGAGTTCAGCATCGAGACGACGACCGGCATATCCGCCCCGCCGATCCCCATGATCAGGTGATAGCCGATGAAGAGCGCCGCCAGCGTCATCAGGAAGAGCGGGAAGAAGCCGCCGGTGTTGAAGTACCAGATGAGGCAGATCACCGAGAGCGCCGCGGCGCCCGCGTTCAGCATGTGCCCGCCCGGCAGCTTCTCGGCCTTCGAGGTCACCTTGCCCGCGAGCTTGCCGAAGGCGATGACCGAGCCGGTGAAGGTCACGGCCCCGATGAAGATGCCGAGGAACAGCTCGACCCTGAGGATCGACTGCTCGACCGGCGTCTTGTGGGCGAGGACGGCGGCGAAGCCTTCGAGCCCGTGACGGGCCTCCTCGCTCATCGCCAGCACGTTGCCGAGCTCAAAATGCGCGTTGAAGCCGACGAAGACGGCCGCGAGGCCGACCAGCGAGTGCATCGCCGCGACGAGCTGCGGCATCTCGGTCATCTGGACCTTGTTGGCGACGTAAGTGCCGATGATGCCGCCGCCCGCGATCAGCAGCACCGACAGGAGCCACAGCCCCGAGCCCGGCCCGATCAGTGTCGCGGCGACGGCGAGGCCCATGCCGACGATGCCGTACCAGACCGCGCGCTTGGCGCTTTCCTGCCCCGAAAGCCCGCCGAGCGACAGGATGAAGAGAACCGCCGCAACGACATAGGCGGCCGTGGTGAAACCGAATTCCATCTCTGCGGCCTCCTTCAGGATTTCTGGAACATGGCGAGCATGCGCCGGGTGACGAGGAAGCCGCCGAAGATGTTGATTCCGGCCATGAAGATCGAAAGCGCCGCGAGCACGATCACCAGGAACGAGCCCGATCCGATCTGCATCAGGGCGCCGAGGATGATGATCGACGAGATCGCGTTGGTGACCGCCATCAAGGGCGTGTGCAGCGAATGCGAGACGTTCCAGATCACCTGGAAGCCGACGAAGACGGCAAGCACGAAGACGATGAAGTGTTGCATGAAGCTCGCCGGAGCCACGAGGCCCACGCCCAGCAGAAGCGCGCCGCCGACGGTCAGAAGCGTGACCTGGCTGCGGGTCTGTTTCCTGAAGAGCGCGATTTCCTGCGCGCGCCGCTCCTCCGGCGTCAGTTCCTTTGCCTTCTCCTTCGGCTTCTGCGCCGCGATCGCCTGCACCTTCGGCGGCGGCGGCGGGAAGGTGATCTCGCCGCCATGGGTCACCGTGGCGCCGCGGATCACGTCATCTTCCATGTTGTGGTTGACGACACCGTCCTTGCCCGGCGTCAAGTCCGCCATCATGTGGCGGACGTTGTTGGCGTAAAGCGTCGAGGACTGCGTCGCCATGCGGCTTGGGAAGTCGGTGTAGCCGACGATGGTCACGCCATTGTCGGTGACGATCTTCTCGTCGGCCTTGGTCAGCTCGCAGTTGCCGCCACGCTCGGCGGCAAGGTCGACGATGACCGAGCCCGGCTTCATCGCCTCGACCATGTCCTTGGTCCAGAGGACCGGGGCATCACGGCCGGGGATGAGCGCGGTGGTGATGACGATGTCCACCTCGGGCGCGAGCTCGCGGAACTTCTTCAGCTGCGCTTCGCGGAACTCGGGGGAGGACGGGGCGGCATAGCCCCCCGTCGCGGCACCGTCGGTCTGGCTCTCGGCGAAGTCGAGATAGACGAACTCGGCACCCATCGATTCGATCTGTTCGGCCACTTCGGGGCGCACGTCGAAGGCATAGGTGATGGCACCGAGCGAGGTCGAGGTGCCGATCGCGGCGAGACCGGCGACGCCGGCGCCGACGACGAGCACCTTCGCGGGGGGCACCTTGCCCGCCGCCGTCACCTGGCCGGTGAAAAAGCGGCCGAAGTTGTTGCCCGCCTCGATCACCGCGCGGTAGCCGGCGATATTGGCCATCGAACTGAGCGCGTCCATCTTCTGCGCGCGGCTGATCCGCGGCACCATGTCCATCGCGACGACGGTGGCGCCCTGCTTGTTCGCGAGCTCCAGAAGTTCCTTGTTCTGCGCCGGATAGAAGAACGAGATCAGGGTCTGGCCCTTCGAGAGCCGCTTGGTCTCGGTTTCCGAGGGCGGCCGCACCTTGGCGACCACGTCGACTTCCTTGAAGAGCGCGGCCGCGGTCTTGACCACCGTCACGCCGGCCGCCTCGTAGGCCTTGTCCGAGAACCCGGCCGCCGCCCCGGCGCCGGTCTCGACGAAACACTCGTGCCCCAGCTTCTTCAGCAGTCCCGCCGAGTCGGGCGTCAGCGCCACCCGCGCCTCGCCCTCGAATATCTCCTTCGGTGCCCCGATCTTCACTGTCCATTCCCCTCCGCGATGGCGCCGATGCCCGTATTCGCCGCATCGTCGCGCGTTTCCGACGTTCGCCCTGCGTTAATAGCTTGCTGCGCCGCAGCGCGACAAGGGTGTTTCCGTTCTGTCAAAGCCACCGACGGGTCCGCTGACGGTAGGCTTCGAACTCTTCTCCGAAATGCTCCGCGAGCCGCTCCTCCTCGCCGCGGATGAAACGCAGGTCGATCACCCACATGAAGACGGCCACCAGCGGCAATGCGACAAGCGCATCCCAGGCGATGAACAGGCCGGCAAGAAGCAGGGCGTCACCGAGATAGATGGGATTTCGGCCGAGGCGGAACACGCCGCCCGTGACCAGCGCACCGGGATCCCGGCGCGGGATCACGGTCGTGCGCGCCAGCAGCATCTGCACCACCGCAACAAACATCAGCGTCACGCCGGCAATCACCAGCGCCGACCCGACATAGGCATTCGCCGCGGTCTCGACCGGAAATATCTTTCCGGCGATCCCTCCGAGCACCGCGAACCCGGCCAGCCAGACCGGCGGGAAATCGATATCCTTGGCCATCAACTGGCGTCCTGTCCCCAAACTTACCGGACCCTAGTTCCCGAAGCCCGTCGAGCGCAAGCCGCCGTCCCGAGAAAGGCGCGTTATCCGGAGGAGTTTGTGTCGCCTCCGCACCGGATACGATCGCGCTGGCGCCGTGGCACGAAGACTCGTACACAAGGAACAGACTTGCGAAGGAGACCGTCCGATGGCCGCCGATTTCGCCGCGACCCGCGCGATGTTCCAGCTTCCCGACGGCGTGATCTATCTCGACGGCAACTCGCTCGGCCCGCTGCCGCGCGGTGCGGCCGAGCGCGTGGCCGCCTGCATCACCGCGGAATGGGGCGGGATGCTGATCACCGCCTGGAACCGGGCAGGCTGGATCGACCTGCCGCGCCGGCTCGGCGACCGGATCGGACGGCTGATTGGGGCGGAACCGGGCACGGTCGTATTAGGCGACACTTTGTCGATCAAGGTCTACCAGGCGCTCGCCTCGGCGCTGGAGCTACGGCCGGGCCGCCGGGTAATCCTGTCGGACACCGGGAACTTCCCGTCCGATCTGTACATGGCTGACGGGCTCGTCCGCACGCTCGGCCAGGGCTACGAGCTGCGCACGGTCGCGCCCGAGGCGGTCGAAGCGGCGATTACCCCCGATCTCGCCGTCCTGATGCTGACCGAGGTCGATTACCGCACCGGGCGCCGCCACGACATGGTGCGCCTGATCGCGAAGGCGCATGATGCCGGGGCGCTGGTGGTCTGGGACCTTGCCCATTCCGCCGGCGCGATCGAGGTCGACCTCGCCGGCGCGGCGGCCGATTTCGCCGTGGGTTGCACCTACAAGTATCTCAATTCCGGCCCCGGCGGCCCGGCCTTCATCTATGTCGCGCCACATCTCGCCGACCGGGTCCGGCCGGCGCTGTCGGGCTGGCTCGGGCATGAAGCCCCCTTCGCCTTCGATCTCGACTACCGCCCCGGCACGGGGATCGAGCGGATGCGCGTCGGCACCCCGCCGATCCTGCAGATGGCCGCCCTCGATGCCTCGCTGGACATCTGGGACCGGGTCGAGATGCCCGATGTGCGGGCCCGCTCAATCACGCTGTCCGAAGCGTTCATTCAGGGCGTCGAGGCCGCCTGCCCGACGCTGGAGCTCGCTTCGCCGCGCGATCCCGAGGCGCGCGGCAGCCAGGTGAGCTTTCGCCATCCCGAGGGCTACGCGATCATGCAGGCATTGATCGCCGCAGGTGTGATCGGCGATTTCCGCGCCCCGGACATTCTGCGCTTCGGCTTCACGCCGCTTTACACGACGATGGAGGAGGTCGAGGCGGCGGTCGGGATCCTCGCCGGGATCATGGCGACATCGGCCTGGGATCGCGCGGAGTTCCGGACCCGCGCGAAGGTGACATGAGGGCTTCCGGGCCTTTTCGGCCCGGACCGGGGCGGGGGGCTCCGCCCCCCGCGCCCCCCGGGGGTATTTACGCAATGAAGAAGGGAAAGGGCGGCACCTGCGGCCCGAGGAGGTGGAATGGCGGATCCCTATGACCCCGGCCGGGAAGGCGCCGAGATGTCCTTCGAGGGGCAGATGTCCTATGGCGATTATCTCGCGCTCGACGCTATCCTCTCCGCGCAGGCACCCCTGAGCGACGCGCATGACGAGATGCTGTTCATCGTCCAGCACCAGACCTCGGAGCTCTGGATGCGGCTGATGCTGCACGAACTTTCGGCGGCGCGGGCGCGCATCGCGGCGGACGATCTCGCGCCGGCATTCAAGATGCTCGCCCGCGTCGCGCGGATCATGGAGCAGCTGAACTCGGCCTGGGATGTGCTTCGAACCATGACGCCGTCGGACTACACGCGGTTCCGGACCGCGCTCGGGGCGTCCTCGGGATTCCAGTCCTGGCAGTACCGGCTGATCGAATATGCCGCCGGCAACCGCAACCCGGCGATGCTGAAGCCGCATGCGCACCGGCCCGACATCCTTGCGCGGCTCGAGGCCGAACTCGCGCGACCCTCGCTCTATGACGAGGCGTTGCGCGCCGCCGCCCGCGCCGGCTTGCCGGTGCCCGAAGAGGTGCTGACGCGCGATCTGAGGGCGCCCTGGACCGCGCATGACGGCGTCGAGGCCGTCTGGCGCATCGTCTACGACGATCCCGAGGCGCATTGGACGCTTTACGATCTGGCCGAGAAGCTCGTCGATTTCGAGGACTACTTCCGGCGCTGGCGGTTCAACCATGTGACCACGGTGGAACGGGTGATCGGATTGAAGCGTGGCACCGGCGGCACCGGCGGCGTGAGCTACCTGCGCCGGATGCTGGAGGTCGAGCTGTTCCCCGAGCTCTGGCACCTGCGCACCGGGCTCTGAGCCGGGGCGCGGGCGCGGTGAGCGGCCTTCATCGCCGGAACGATGCGCCCGCAGGCGCGACATTTGCCGTGGCACCCGACAGGAGACCCGCGACGCGGGGGTCGAGGCTCGGCGAGCCCTTGTCGTAGAGCCCGACCTGCCGCATCGCCGCCCTGAGGTCGATATTGCTGCCGAGGAAGCGCCAGACGATCGGCGCGCTGAAGGGCGCGCGGTTGCGGCTGGTGATGCCGAAGGTGGCGCCGCGCAGGTAGGTCTGCTGGCCGCGCCCCACGGGGTAGAGCACCGTCTCGACCAAAGCGTCCCGCGCGAGGCTCTGGAATTCCATCACGAAGATCCGGTTGCCGAGCATCGCCACCCGGCCGTGGTACTTGGACAGGTAGAGCGTGCCGTCATCCGGGTCGACCGAGCGCTCCACCGACTTGCAGTGCACCATGCCGTCGCGCTCGTCGATCCGCACCAGCGCGCAGATGATCGCGTTGTTCCAGCTCTCGGTCGGAAAGTAGCTGAGGTAGTAGCCGAGGTAGCGGCGCAGCGGGATCGTCTGGCCCTCGAAAGCGCTGTCGAAGCCGCGAGTGCCGGGATGCGGCCGCACCATGCCCTGCAGGCGCGGCGCCACCGTCGGATGGGTCTCGAACTCTTCCGGCGGCAGCAGGAGTTCGGCCGGGCGGACGCCGAAATGCAGGGCGATCCGGCGCAGGTTCGCCGCCGACGGGGTCGAGGCGCCGCTGAGGTACTTGTTGAACTGCTGGCGGTTGATCCCGATCTGCCGGCAGGTCGCCGAGATCGACGAATCGGTCGAGCAGAGAAGCCGCAGATTCGTTGCGATAGCAGTGTCTTCCAAGCGCGGTCCTTGCGTATGGGGCCAGACAGGCGGTTTCATCGCCAATCTATTTCGCGACCTGACGCGAATACAGCGCAAATTCGCGTCAGGTCGCTGCCGGCGGCGAAATTGTTCGCCTGTCGCTTCCGCGCTTTCCTGAGAGCGAACCGCCGCATCCCGGCGCGTCACACAGCAGGGAGAACATCATGACTTCGCAGAACATCACCTGGAGCCGTGTCGGCCTGCCGCGCCGCGCGTTCCTCAAGGGGGCAACGGCGCTCGGGCTGGCGTCGGTCGCCGGTCTTTCGCTGCCGCGCGGCGCGCGGGCCGAGGGCGGCACGCTGAAGACCCGGACCTATGCCGACATCCGCTCGATGGACCCGGCCTTCAGCCAGGGCGTGGTGGACGAGGAGATCCACGCCGCGATCTACAACAAGCTGATACAGTACAAGCCGGGCCGCGAATGGGGCTGGCAGCTCGACGCCGCGGCGATGGTCGAGCAGGCCGACGACACCCATATCAACTTCGCGCTCCGCGACGATATCGGCTTCACGGGCGGCTTCGGCGCGATGACCGCCGAGGACGTGAAGTTCTCGTTCGAGCGGATCATCGACGACGCGCTCGAATCCACCAACAAGCCCGACTGGGGGCCCCTTGACCATGTCGAGGTGACCGGCGAGCGCACCGGCACGATCGTCCTGAAGAACGCCTTCCAGCCGCTGTGGAACATCACCCTGCCCTACATCGCCGGCAACATCGTCTCGAAGGCCGCCTTCGAGCAGGCAGGTGGCAAGATCGACACCCAGCCGGTGGCGACTTCGGGCCCCTACCTGCATGCCGGCTGGGAGCCGAAGCAGAAGACCACGCTGAAGCGCAACCCCGATTGGAAGGGCGAGGCGCCCGCCTACGACGAGATCCAGATCTTCCACATCGACGACGAGAAGGCCGCCGAGATCGCCTTCGAAGCCGGCGAGATCGACTTCACGCGCGTCAGCCTCGACTCGGTGGAGCGGCTGAAATCCGCGCCGATCGAGGGGGCGACGCTCGATGAATACCCCTCGCTCTACTACGCCTGGGTTGGCATGAACCTCGACAATCCGAAGCTTGCCAACATCAAGCTCCGGCAGGCGATCCAGTACGCGATCGACGTGCCCTCGATCATGGCGGGCGCCTATTTCGGCGCGGCCGAGCCCTCGACCGGGATCATCGCGCCGGGCCTCGCCGGCCACCGCGAGGCTTCCATGACCGGCGCGGCTGCCGATCTCGAAAAGGCGCAGGCGCTGATGGCGGAATCGGGCGAGACCAATGTTTCGCTGACCATGGACATCCTCAACAAGTCGGCCAATGTCACCGCGGCGCAGATCATCCAGGCGAACCTCGCCGCGATCGGCATCACGCTGGAAATCAAGCTCAACGAGGGTGCCACCTTCTGGGAGCTCGGCTCGAACGAGGGGCTGGAGCTGGTGCTGAACCGCTTCTCGATGACGCCGGATCCCTATTACGCGACCTCGTGGTTCATCGCCGAACAGGCCGGCATCTGGAACTGGGAGCGCTTCAGGAACGAGGAGTTCGACCAGCTTCACATCGCCGCCCAGTCCGAGGCCGATCAGGCGAAGCGCGCGGAGATGTATGTCCGGATGCAGAACCTGATGGAGGAAAGCGGCGCCTACAAGTTCATAACCCATGAATCGACGCCGGTGATCTACCGCAACACCGTCGCGCCGGCGCTCCGGCCGGACGGCCTGCCGCTCTATCGCTACTTCGGCGCGGCCTAACCAGCTCCCTGCGGACGGAGGGGGCGCGGGTCCGCCCGTGCCCCCTTCACCTTCAGGCGGTCGACAGCGTTCGGGGAGGAACCATGCTGACCTATATTCTGCGCCGGTTGGGACTGGCGGCGCTCATCACCATCCTTGCGGTGACGCTCCTGTTCCTGATCATCCACATGATTCCGGGCGATCCGGTCTCGACCATGCTGGGGCCGAAGGCCTCGCCGGAGCTGCGCGCCGCGCTCGAGGCGCGGATGGGCCTCGACAAGCCCTTGCCGGTGCAGATCGGCCTCTTCTTCGCCAACATGCTGCGGGGCGATCTCGGCATGGATGTGTTCACCAACCGTCCGGTGACCACGATCGTGCTCGGGCAGATCCCCTACACGCTGGTGCTGATCCTGTCCTCGATCCTCTGGTCGGCCGTGCTCGGCATCGCGCTCGGCTGTTACTCGGCGGTCAACCGCAACTCGCTCGGCGACCGGCTCGCCGGCGTACTGTCGGTCTCGGTCATCGCGGTTCCGGCCTTCGTCGTCTCGCTCTACTCGCTTCTGATCTTCGCGGTGAAGCTGCAATGGTTCCCTGCGATCGGCGCGGGCGAGCCGGGCGCCTGGGGCGACCAGTTTCACCACCTGATCCTGCCGAGCCTCGCGATCGGGCTCTCCTGGGTCGGCTACATCGCCCGGCTCGTCCGCGCCTCGATGCTCGAGGTCATGGGCGAGGGCCATGTCCGCACTGCCCGCGCCTTCGGCCTGCCGGAACGCTGGATCACCTACCGCTACGCGCTGCGGCTCGCGATCCTGCCCACCGTCACCGTGATCGGCGTCGGCATGGGCTTCCTCCTCTCGGCCGCCGTCTTCACCGAGATCGTCTTTTCGCGCCCCGGCCTCGGCAAGCTGGTGATCGATAGCATCACCACCCGCAACTACCCGGTCGTGATGGGCTCGGTGCTGTTCTCGACGCTGATCTTCGTCGCCTCCACGACACTCGCCGACATCATCAACGCCATCCTCGACCCGCGCATCCGGGCCGGCAAGTGAGGGGGAGAGAATGACCGATACCGCAATCGTGCTGCCCAGGGCCCGTTCCGAACTGGGCGAGATCCTCTACCACCTCGTCCGCGATCCCCTGGGCCTCGCCGGCCTGATCATCGTCGTGGCGATCGTCGGCTCGGCGCTCCTCGCGCCCTGGATCGCGCCCTACGACCCGGTGGCGATGAACATTCCCGACCGGCTGCAGGGGCCGAACGCCGCCCATCTCCTCGGCACCGACCAGATCGGCCGCGACACCTTCTCCCGCGTGATCTGGGGCGGCCGCGTGGCCCTGAAGGTGGCGCTGCCGACGATCGCCGGGGCGATCGTCTTCGGGCTCCTGCTCGGCATGATCGCGGGCTACGGGCCGAAATGGCTCGACAGCCTCATCGTGCTTCTCTTCGACACCCTGCGCTCCTTCCCGACGGTGATGTTCGCGCTCGCCGTCGTGGCGCTGGTGGGACCGAGCCTCAACACCGTCATCTTCGTCATCATGGTCACCTCGATTCCGACCTACGGACGGGTCGTGCGCACGCTGACCCAGTCGATCAAGCAGTCCGAGTTCATCACGGCCGAACTCTCGCTCGGCGCCACGGTGCCGCGGATCATGGGCATCCACATCCTGCCGAACGTCCTCGGCCCGCTCGCGGTGCTCGCCGCGATGGACATCCCGACCGTTGTCGGGCTCGAGGCCGGCCTCAGCTTCCTCGGCATGGGGGTAAAGCCGCCCACGCCATCCTGGGGCGTGCTTCTCTCGGACGGCTACGCGCTCATTCGCAACACGCCCTGGCTCATCATCGCGGGGGGCATCCCGCTCATCCTGACCACGCTCGGCTTTACCTTCCTCGGCGAGGCATTGCGCGACGTGGTCGATCCGAAACTGCGCGGCAAGGGGGGCAAGTGATGGCCGTTCTCGACATTCGCGACCTCTCGGTCAGCTACTCGACGCCACGCGGGAGCCTCAGGGCGCTCCGGAACGTCTCGATGACGGTGCCCGAGGGCAAGATCGTCGGCATCGTGGGCGAGTCCGGCTGCGGCAAGTCCACGCTGATCTCCTCGATCATCCGGCTGATGGCGCCGAACGCACAGGTTGGCTCGGGCGAGGTGCGCTTCAAGGGGACGGACCTGCTGGCCCGGTCTGAGGCCGAGATGCGGGCGCTGCGCGGCACCGAGATATCGATGGTCTTCCAGGACCCGATGCAGACCCACAACCCGGTCCTGACCGTCGGCCAGCAGATGGTCGACATCCAGTACCGCGACAAGAAACCCAAGGCCGAGAAGCTGAAACGGGCCGCCGAGATGCTGGCGCTCGTCGGCATCCCCGACCCCGAGGCGCGGCTCAACCAGTATCCGTTCGAGTTCTCGGGCGGGATGCGCCAGCGCATCGCGATCGCGATGGCGCTGATGGCCCGGCCGGCACTTCTCATCGCCGACGAGCCGACGACCGCGCTCGATGCCACGCTCGAAGTGCAGATCATCAAGCGGCTGAAGGAGTTGCAGGACGAGATCGGCTGCGGGGTTCTCTTCATCTCGCACCATCTCGGCGTGATCGCCGAGCTCTGCGACGAGGTCGTCGTGATGTACGCCGGGGAAGTGGTGGAAAGCGGCACCGTCCGCGACGTCTTCCACAATCCCGCCCATCCCTACACGGCCGCCCTTCTCGACTGCGATCCCGGCCACATCAAGGTGAAGACGCGGGTTCTGCCGACGATCCCGGGCAACATCCCAGACCTCGTCAACCTGCCCAAGGGCTGCATCTTCGCCGACCGCTGCGACAAGCGCCACAAGGCCTGCGACACGCGCCCCGCGCTGTGGACCGCGCGCGCGGGCCACCGGGCCGCCTGCCACCTGATTGCCGAGAAGGAAACCGCATGAGCGCGCTGCTGCAGATCCGCGACGTCTTCGTCCGCTTCCACCTCCGCGGCGGCATCTTTTCCTCCGCCGGAACGATCGACGCCGTCTCCGGCGTCAGCCTCGATGTCGAGGAGGGCAAGACCTACGGCATCGTCGGCGAGAGCGGCTCGGGCAAGACCACGCTCGCCCGCGCCGTCGCGGGGCTCCACCACGCCTCCGAAGGCTCGATCATTTATCGCGGACAGGAACTCGTGAACCTGCCCGAGGCGGAGTTCCGCAAGCTCCGGCGCGAGATCGTGATGATGTTCCAGGATCCGATCGGCTCGCTCTCGCCCCGTCTCACCATCAAGTCGCTGATCACCGAGCCGTTCCGCATCCAGGGTATGAAGGATCGCGACCTCGACGCCGAGGCGCGGCGGCTCCTGACCATGGTCGGCCTGCCGCCGGAATTCGCGTCGCGCTATCCTTACCAGATCTCCGGCGGTCAGGCGCGTCGGGTGGGCGTGGCGCGGGCGCTGGCACTCGACCCGAAGCTCCTGATCGCCGACGAGCCGACGGCCGGTCTCGACGTCTCGATCCAGGGCGAGATGCTGAACCTCCTTGCCCGCCTTCAAGACGAGCTCGGCCTGGCGATCATGATCATCACCCACAACCTTAACGTCGTGCGCCATATCACTGACAAGGTTGGCATAATGTATCTAGGTAAGCTGGTGGAGGAAGGCGCGACCGAGGAGGTTTTCGTCCGCCCGCAGCACCCCTACACGCTGGCCCTCCTGGCAGCCAACCCCGAGCCCGACCCCGACGCGCAGCTGATGCGGGTGGAGCTTCAGGGCGAGCCGCCGTCGATCCTGCGGCGGCCGAAGGGCTGCGAGTTCCACACCCGCTGCCCCTTCGTCCAGGCCCGCTGTTCGCGCGACGTGCCCGCCTGGACCACCCATGCCAGCGGCGCGCATCGTTGCCATTTCCCGGAAATCTGGACGCGCGAGGTTCAGGCCGCATCATGAGTGCCACGATCTTCACTGGCGGCCCGATCCTGACGATGGATGCGGCCAACTCCACCCCCGAAGCAGTGGGCATCGCGGGTGAGCGCATCGTCGCGGTCGGGCCGCTGCCCGACGTCCGGGTCGCGCTGCCGGGCGCGCGGGAAATCGACCTTGCCGGACGGACGCTGATCCCGGCCTTCATCGACCCGCACGGGCATTTCCCGGATTCGGCCTTCGTGACACTCCTGCGCGCCGATCTCGCCTCGCCGCCGCGGGGGGGGTGCCGCACGCTCGCCGACATATTCGCGCGGCTCCGCGCCAAGGCCGCCGAGACACCGAAGGGCGACTGGGTCATGGGCGCGGCGCTCGACGAGACCCTTCTGACCGAGGGCCGGATGCCGACCCGCGACGAGCTCGACGCGGTGTCTTCCGATCATCCGATCTGGGTGATCCACACCTCGGGTCATTGCGGCGTGGCGAATTCCCTCGCACTCGCCCGCCACGGCGTGGGCGAGGATACGCCCGACCCCGCCGGGGGGCGCTACCTGCGCGATGCCGGCGGCCGACTCACGGGCGGGATCGAGGGGCTGTCGGCCATGGGCGAGATGGGCGACACGCATTTCCTGATCGACGCCAGCAACTTCCGCCGCTGCTTCGACGTCGCGCGCGAAGAATACATCTCCCACGGCGTGACGCTGGCGCAGAATTCCTGGACCGCGCAGCCGCTTCTGGATCTTTTCGCCGAGGTCGCGGCGGCGGGCGATCCGGGCATCGACCTCGTCCTCCTGCCCATCGCCGAGATCGAGCCCGACTTCTCGACCAAGGGGCTCGGAACCCGCTGGCCGGAGCAGGCGCATGTCACGCTCGGGCCGCGCAAGCTCCTGACCGACGGCTCGTTCCTGATGCGCACCGCCTGGCTCACCGAGCCCTACCATACCGGCGCCCCCGGCAAGGCCCCCGATACTGGCCTGCCCTACATGGACCGCGAGACGCTCTTCGCCGAGGTCCGGAAGCTCCACGACCTCGGCTTCCAGATCCACACCCATTGCAACGGCGATGCCGCCTCCGACTTGTTCCTCGATGCCGTCGAGGCGGCAACCGCGGCCAATCCGCGCCCCGATCACCGCCACACCATCATCCATGGACAGGTGATGCGTCAGGACCAGCTCGCGCGCTGCGCAGCACTCGGCGTCACGATCAGCTTCTTTCCCGCCCATGTCTGGTTCTGGGGCGACAAGCACCACGACGAGTTGCTGGGCCCCGAGCGGGCCGCGAACATCTCGCCGGCCGCCTGGGCCGAGGCGGCCGGCGTCCGTTTCACCATCCACAACGACGCCTCGGTGACCCCGACCCGGCCGCTGCAGCTGATCCATACGGTCGTGAACCGGCGCACCCAGAGCGGTCGGCTGCTTGGTGATCACCAGCGCGTTTCCGCCCTGAGCGCGCTCCGCGCCCACACGATCGACGCCGCCTGGCAGGTGTTCCAGGAAGCCGAACGCGGCTCGATCGAGACGGGCAAGCTCGCAGATCTGGCCGTGCTCGACGCGAATCCGCTCGCGAAGCCTGAAAACATCGAAAATGTTCAATTAGTGCAAACTTGGCGGCGCGGATTGCCGATTTTCGCGGCTGAAATAGGAGAAATAAACACCACGAAACGCATCGGAGCCGGCGCATGAGCTACGCGATCTACATCGGCCGCAACCACAGCCGGACCAGTCACGCCTGGCTTGGCGGCTACGGCGACGAACCTTCCTCACACTGGCTCGAGATCGTCCCTGCGGCCGACCATCCCGCCGGCGCGACGATCGGGGTCGGCGTCGGGGCCGAGGCCGACATGCCGGGCGTCCGCAGCTCGATCCCGCAGGTCGGCCATACGCTCCGGCACATGCGGGTCAGCTATTCCTATTACAAGGGCGTGCCGGCACCGATCACCAATGGTGGCGTCAACGAGAAGGGCGTCGCGGTGCGCGACGTCTGGTCGACCTCGCGCGACGAGCTGATCGCGATGACGCCCGTGGACCAGACCGGGCCGAACTACAGCGACCTCGCGCGGGTCGCGCTCGAGCGCGCGGGTACGGCGCGCGCGGCGGTCGAGATCTGCGGCGCGCTGATCGCGGAACATGGCGAAAGCACCTATGGCGGCAACTCCCACCTCTTCGCAGATGCGGACGAGGCCTGGGTGATGATCCAGTTCGCCGGCGGCAAGGGGCTCTGGGTCGCCGAACGACTGGGCCCGGATGCGATCCGCGCCTCGCGCCCCGGCTATGTGCTAGAGGTGCCGGTCGATACGCCCGATCACCCCGATTTCCTCTGGTCGCCCAATTTCGTCAGCTTCGCGCGCGAGATGGGCTGGTATGCCGGTGGCCCCTTCGACGCCAACACGGTCTACGGCGACGGCAAGGGCCGCTGGGACGGCGTCTGCTGGATCGAGGCCGAGATGGCCGAGCGCGCGGCGCGGGCCGGAAAGATCGGGATCGAGGACGTGATCTGGGCGGTGCGAACCGAACGGCTCACCGGCGACACGGCAGGCTACGGCCAGGTCGTGCCGCTCGTGACACCAGCCGATCCGGATCTCTACATGATGTGGCACGCCCCGACCGGCGCGATCGCGGCGCCCTTCGCGCCGGTCTTCCTCGGTCAGCGCGACGTGCCGGCGGAGTTCGGCCCCCACCGCTACCTGACGACGGGCGAGTCGCACCGGTTCATGGACCTGCGCAAGGCCGTGAGCGGCGGAGTCGACACGGTCTCGCTGGTGCCGCAGGCGGCCGAGGCCACCCGCTCCGCGGTCGCGGAATCGAAACGCCTGATGTACCTGCTGCACCTCCTCGGAGAGGACGCGCTTGCGCGCGCGACGCGGGCCTTTGCCGCGCGCGAGGCGGCGCTCGCCGGCCGGACCGAACGGCTGCAGCGCGTGGTCGAAGCCGCGCTCGCGGCGGGTCTGCGCGAGGATGCGCTTGGGCTGCTCGGCGAGTTCAGCGCGAGCGAACTCCGGGCCGGGCTCGACATGGTGATGGCGCTTGCCGGCGGGTTCGCTGCGGAACTGTCGGCGCTCGGTCCGGTCGAGGCGCGCCAAGAGCCGGTCGCGTTCCTTCAGCTCTGGTGACCGGCGTTACCGCGCTACCTCGGCCAGTTCGCGCCTGAGCCGCGCCCATTCGTCCTCGATCAGATCGCCGAGACGGTCGATCTCGTCCCGGCCGGTCGGCTCGGCGATGACCGAGACACGGATCACCGCCCGGCCCTTCCAGTCCGTGGTGCGGAGAAAGACCGTCCCCGTCGCGTTCAGACGCTCGACCAGATGCCGGGTCGCGGCATCGGGAACGGTCCCTTCCCCGCCCTCGCAGGCGAAGACGACCTGATTGCAGTCCACCTGGTTCAGGACCCCGAGCCCCGCGACGCCGGACAACCGCTCCGCGAGCGCCGCCGCCAGCGCGCAATGGCGCCGGACGAGGTCGCGCACCCCGGACCGGCCGAGCCCCTGCAGAACGGCCCAGGCCGCGAAGCCGCGCGCCCGGCGCGACAACTCCGGATTGTAGTCCTTCGGGTCGCGCCCGTCGTCGGGCGCGGGCGCGATATAGGCGGCGGTCATGTCCATCGCCCGCCGGTGCGCCTCGCGGTCGCGGATGATGGCGAAGCCGGAATCGTAGGGCACCTGCAGCCATTTGTGGCCGTCGACCGACCAGCTGTCGGCCCGCTCGATCGCCGAGGTCAGCGCCGCCTTCTCCGGCAGAACGCGGAGCCAGAGGCCGAACGCGCCGTCGACATGGAGCCAGGCGCCATGCGCTTGCGCGAGATCGGCCAGTGCGGCGAAATCGTCGAAACCGCCGGTGTTGATCTGGCCGGCCTGCCCGATCACGATCTTTGGCCCCTCGTGTCGCGCCATCGCCTCTGCCAGTTCCGGCACCCGCATCACGCCCTGGCCGTCGGACCCGATCCGCACGAGGTTCGCCTCGCCGAAGCCGAGGAACCGCAACGCGGTATGGTTGGAGACATGCGCTTCGTCGGAGAGGTAGATCTTGACCAGCGGCGCGCCCTGAAGCCCCAGCCGGTCGATGTCATGCCCGGCGCGCCGGAGCACGGCGCCGCGCGCCGCCGCGAGGCCGACGAAACCGGCCATCGTCGCGCCGGTGACGAACCCCACCGAGCTTTCGCGCGGCAGGTCGAGCAGATCGAGGATCCAGCCCTCCACCGCCTCCTCGGCGATCGCTGCGGCAGGCGAGCACTGGTAGGTCGCCGCGTTCTGGCCCCAGACCGAGGCGAGCCAATCAGCCGCGACGCCGGTCAGGTTCGATCCGCCCATCACCCAGGCGAAGAACGCGCCGTCGGTATTGCCGACTAGGCCGGGCTCGGCGGCGGCGATCAGATCCTCGATCACCGCCGCGCCGTCGCGCCCGGCTTCGTCAAGCGGGCGGCAGAACCGGCGCCGGAGCGCCGGCGCGCCCTCGACCGGATGGAGCGGATGGCCCTTGTGGCGAAACGCGGCGCCGTAGTCGGCGGCGCGCCGCAGGGCGGAAACCTCGGCCGCCATGATCACCTCCGGTTTCATCGCGGATGCAGCCAGTTCGGCAGGAAGCTGTAGGCGTTCTTCTTCATCTCGGGATCGAACGCCACGCCGTGCTCGGTCAGGAGCGCCTTCAGGCTGCCGTCGTTGAAGGCGTCGAAGGTCTCGGTCGCTCCGCCGAGATGCCGACCGCCCACGAAGATCTGCGGGATCGTCGGCACGCCCAGCCGCTCCAGCAGCGCCGCGCGAAGGTCGCCGCCGAGATCGTCCTTCTGGTAGGCGACCGAGTCGAGGTCGACCGACCGGTATTCGATCCCCGCCGCGGCGAAGAGCTTGCGCACCGACCAGCAGAACTCGCACCATTCGAGCGCGAACAGCACGACCGGCCGATCCGGGTCGGTCACCATCTCCTCGACCATCGCGAGGGCCTCCGGCTTCGCCCCGGCGCCAGCCGCCGCCGGCACGGGCGTCGCGGCAGTGTCGAACCGGTAGCGCGGGGTCGACTGGGCGATCTCCATCTCCTCGCCGGTCATCGTCTCCTCGATATCGGCGAAGAGCGGGGTCGAGAGGTAGCGCTCGCCGGTATCGGGCAGCATCGCGAGGATGCGCGTGCCTTCCGGTGCGGCCTCGGCCACCTTCAACGCGGCGGCAAACGTCGCGCCGGCGCTGGTGCCACAGAAGATGCCCTCCTTCGCCGCCAGGTCGCGCGCGCATTGCAGCGCGTCGTCGCCGGAAACCGGCTGGTAGAGGTCGATCAACTCAGCATCGAGCACGTCGCCCGCGAGCTTGGGAATGAAGTCGGGCGTCCAGCCCTGCATCAGGTGCGGGCGGAAGCCCGGATGGCTGGCCGCGGCGCTGCCGTCGGGATTGCGCGCCTGCTCGATCCCGCTCGACAGGATCCGGGCGTTGTCGGGCTCGGCGACGACGACCCGCGTGCCGGGGCTCTTCTCCTTCAGGACCCGCGACACGCCCTTGAGCGTCCCGCCGGTGCCGAAGCCCGACACCCAGTAGTCGAGCCCGATCCCCTCGAAATCGGCGAGGATCTCCTCGGCGGTGGTGCGCGAGTGGACGTCGGGATTGGCCTCGTTCTCGAACTGGCGGCAGAGGAACCAGCCGTGCTTCTCGGCCAGCTCGCGCGCCTTGGCGATCATGCCGGTGCCCTTCTCCGAAGCCGGGGTCAGGACCACCTTCGCGCCAAGAAAGCGCATCAGCTTGCGCCGTTCGACGCTGAAGTTCTCGGCCATCGTGACGACGAGCGGATAGCCCTTCTGGGCGCAGACCATGGCGAGCCCGATCCCGGTATTGCCCGAAGTCGCCTCGATCACGGTCTGGCCGGGCTTCAGCGTGCCGTCACGTTCGGCCGCCTCGATCACGCCCAGCGCGAGCCGGTCCTTGACGGAACCCATCGGGTTGAAGGCCTCGATCTTGACGTAGAGCTCGACATGCTTCGGGCCGAGGTTGTTGATCCGCACGATCGGGGTGTGTCCGACGGTGTCGAGGATCGAGGCGCGGATGCCGGTCGAGGCATGGCGCTCCCGGTCGGCGCGGGATTGGTCGGTGAGTCTGGTCTCGAACTTGGTCATGGGTCCGTCCTGTCCTGATCTCGGTGCCGCTTCAGACGAGAAGCGGCACGGCGCAGTGGGCGAAGATGCCGAGGGCGGCGAGGCCCGAGGCATAGGCGATGGCGCGGCGGCGGCGCGGTGTCCCAGCCCGCAGCTTCTCGCGGCGCGGCCACTCCGAATAGGGACCGATGATCTCGGGAACGGGCAGATCGGCGGTCGAAAACTTGGTCATCGCGGTCATTGTCAGTCTCCCAGTTTTGGCTTTCGCTGATAAGACCTTTTTGCCCGAACCTTGGGATCGCGCCGTGATCCCGGGGCAAAAGCCACCGTGAATTCGCCGTCAATTCTGGATTCTCCTGCAAATTCCGTCGGTTCCGACCGAAACCTTTCCCTTGTCGGGCAATTTTGCGTACACTTTCCCTTGGGGGGACGCACTGCGATGCTCACGATCAGGCTCTTTGGCAAGCTGACGGTGGCCGGTCCCGACGGGGCCGAGGTGCCGATCGCGGGCGCCAAGACGCAAGGGCTCGTCGCCTATCTGGCGCTCAACACCGGCATGCCGCCGTCACGCGACCGGCTCATGGCGCTGTTCTGGGGCGACCGGTTCCCTGAACAGGCGCGGCAGAGCCTGCGCCAGGCGATCTCGAAGCTGCGCAGGAGCTTCGACGGCGATGCCGATACAATCCGCACCGAGGGCGACCGCGTCGGTTTCGCCGCAGAGGCGGTGAGCGTCGATGTCGACCGCTTCGCCGAACTGGCCGCCGACCCCGCGCCCGAGGCCGCGATCCGCGCCATCGAGTTGATGGAAGGGCCGTTGCTCGACGGGCTTTATGGTCAGCAGAGCGATTTCGAGGACTGGATCGTCTCGGAGCGCCAGCGGTTCGGCAGCCTCGCCTGCCGGGTGTTCGAGCGCGCCGCCGAAGCGCAGCTGAAGGCCGGCAATGCCGATGCGGCGCTCGACACCGCGCGCCGGCTTGTCGCGCTCGACCCGCTGCGCGACGCCTCCCACATGGTGCTGGTCCGCATCCTCGCCCAGTCGGGCGAACGGGCGGCGGCGATCCAGCATTACAAGCTCTACGAAGCCCAGCTGATGAAGGAGCTCGGCGTCGGCCCCGGGCACGAATTGCAGCGGCTGATGAGCGAGATCCGCGGCGAGGCCTTCATGGCACCGGTCGAAGCGGCGGAGCGACTGCCCGAACCCGGCCCCACCGAGGCCGAGGAGGTGGCCCAAACGACCCGCCCCGCCATCGCCGTCGTACCCTTCGCGACGATCATGCCCGGCGCCGAGGAGAACGCCTTCGCCGAGGGCCTCTGCGACGACATCACCACGAACCTGTCGCGCTTCCGCTGGCTCGACGTCCGCGCCAGTCCCGGCCTCGGGGGCAAGCGGCTGACGGCGAGCGAACTCGGCGCGCTCGGCCGCGATCTCGGGCTCGATTACATCGTGCATGGGTCGCTGCGCACCCTGGGGCCAAATCTGCGCCTGACCGTGCAACTCGCCGAACCGGGCACCGGCCGCTACCTTTGGGTGACGCGTTACGACCGTGCCGGCGAGACACTTGACGCGGTGCTCGACGAGCTTGCCGAAACCATCGCCGCCTCGGTCGAGGCTGAGCTGGAGCGGCTCGCCGGGCGCGCGGCCCGAACGCTCGGCATTGACGAGATGAACGCATGGGACTGCTATCACCGCGGTCTCGCGATCCAGTACGAATTCGCCGCCGAGACGAATGCCGAGGCGCAGCGCTATTTCCGCCGCGCTGTAGAGCTTAACCCGAACTTCGCCGCGGCCTATGCGCGGCTCTCCTACGCGATGGTGATCTCCGCCATCTATTTCGAGGCGGGAGACGTCGCCGCCCTTCTCGACGAGGCGCTGGAGCTTGCGCGCAAGTCCTGCCGGCTGGATCCCGACGACGCCGTCGGCCGCTTCGCTCTGGGCCGGGTGTACCTCGCGCGCGGGGAATACGACCGCTCACTGGCCGAGCTTCGGACCGCCACGGAACTCAACCCGAACATGGCGCAGGCGCATTGCGGGCTCGGGGATTCGCTCGCCTATGCCGGCGAGCTCGACCGCGCCATGCCGTGCTTCGACGAGGCGGTGCGGCTCAGCCCCGCGGATCCCTACCGATGGGCTTTTCTCGCCTATGGCGCGACGGCGCTACTGTTCAAGGAGGATTTCGAGGCCGCCGCCGACTGGGCCGAGCGCGCCGAGGCGGTGCCCAACTCGCATTACTGGTCGACCGCGATCAAGGCCTCTGCCCTCGGCAATCTGGGCGAGGCGGAGCGCGCGGCGCAGGCGGTGGCGGAGCTCAAGGAACGGCGCCCCGGCATCACCTGCGCCTTCGTCGCGGAACGGCTGTTCTACCTGCGCGATCCAAAGCAACTGGAGATCTATGTCGGCGGATTGCGCAAGGCGGGGCTGGACTGAACCGGCCGCCGCGCACGTTCCGCCGCAAGGCCCCTGGCGCGCCCCGGCCGAGACCGGGGGCGCTACCGCATCAGGCCATCAGCCCCGCGAGATACGACGGCCGCGCCCTCAGAAACTCCGTCAGCCGCTCGGGATAGTCCGCGGCGACAGCCCCGAGGACCGAGGGCCTTGCCGCGAGCGCCCGGCGCCAGCGGTCGAGCCTCGGCAGCGCCCCGATGCCCGCGAAATCGCCGGTTCGGTCGAGAACGTCGAAATAGCGGAAGACCGGCGCGAAGACCGCGTCAACCAGCGAAAAGCCGCGCCGGTCAAACAGCTCGCCCTCGCCGAGCCGCGCTTCGATCCGGGCAAACTTCGCGCCGAGCGCCTGCCGCTTCGCCTCGAACGCCTCGGCCGTCGCCGCCGAGTAGAGCCCGGCGATGTCGTTCAGGACCGCCGATCCGAACTCCATCCATCCGCGGTGCTCGGCGCGCTCGAGCGCCGAGTCCGGGTGTAGCGGCTCAGGGCCGATTTCCTCGAGATACTCAAGGATCACGGCGGATTCGAAGATCGGCCTGCCATCCACGGTCAGAACCGGAGTCTTGCCGAGCGGCGATAGCTCGAGGAACCAGTCCGGCTTGTTGGACAGGTCGATGTTGATGCGCTCGAACTCCATCCCCTTCTCGGCAAGGGCGATGGCGACGCGCTGTACATAGGGGCAGAGGTGATGGCTGATCAGCACGAGTTTCGCAGGCATGTGAGGATCCTTTCGCGGAAGTAGATGCATGCGCATGCATATAATCGGATTCATTCCCTCTTCAATCCGGATGCATACGCATGTATATGTTCGCGGATGCACAGCGATGACACGCGTTCGCGGCCCGGACAGGCGATCTGGATCCGCCTCGCGCGGGCATCCGAAAGGGCCCGGGACCGGATCGAACGCGATCTGGCCGATGCCGGTCTGCCGTGCCTGCAATGGTACGACGCGCTTCTCGAGATCGAGCGCGCGGGCCCGGACGGCCTGCGCCAGAACACGTTGCAGCAGCGTCTGCTCCTTCCGCAATACGGGCTGTCGCGGCTCTTGCAGCGGATCGCGGCGGCGGGGCTGATCTCGCGAACCCCCTGCCCCGAGGACGGGCGCGGTCAGATCCTGACGATCACCGCGAAAGGCCGGCGGACGCGCAGCGCGATGTGGCCGGTATATGCGGCCGCGATGGAGGCTGCGATCGGCGCAAAGCTCCACCCGCGCGAGGCCGCACGGCTCGCTGAGCTGCTCGACCGGCTCCTCGGTTGACGCTGCGGCGGCCGTTCAGCCCGGCAGGGCGAGTCCGTCCATTGCTCGCGCAAGTTCTTCGCGGCACTTGGCGACGATGAAATCGGTGAAGACCCGGATTTTCGGGTCGCGCAGCCTTCGGTGCTGGGTCAGGCAGGAAAGCTGCACCGGCACCGGCGGCGTCGCGTGCGCGACCGGCACCAGCCGCCCGTCGCGCAGATACTCGGCCACCTCGAAGATCGGCTTCATCACGATCCCCCGACCGTCGAGCGCCCAGCCGGTGAGTACATCGCCGTCATCCGTCTCGAACGGCCCGGCGACCTCGTAGCGCCGCGGCCCCTCGGGAGTGACCAGCGTCCACTGGAACTCCGGCGCGCCGGGAAAGCGCAGGTTCAGGCAATCGTGGCGCCCCTGCACCAGCGCCTCGCCATCGGCCGGATCACCCCGGGCCGCGACATAGGCGGGCGCGGCGCAGAGGATGCGCGGGCATTCCGCCACGAGCCGCATCTTAAGGGTCGAATCCTCCAGAAGCCCGAGGTGGAACGCCATATCGAGCCCCTCGCCGATCACGTCGATCTTGCGGTCCGAGAGCCGCAGCCGGACATCGATCTGGGGGTACTCGTCCTTGAACTCCGGCACGTGCGGGGCGATGAAGCGTCGCCCGACGCCGAGGGGGGCGGCGACGAAGACCGTGCCGCGCAGGTTCCGGGTGGAGGCCATGACCGCCGCCTCTGCATCGTCGATCGCTTCCAGCACCTTGCGGGCGCCTTCATAGAAAAGCCGCCCGTTCTCGGTCGGCTGCAGCCGTCGCGTCGTGCGGTTGAAGAGCCTGACGCCGAGATGCTTCTCAAGCTCGGCGATCCGCGCCGAGGCGACCGCGGGCGAGGTGCGCTGATCGCGCGCCGCCGCCGACATCGAGCCAAGCTCGAAGACCCGCACGAACATCTTGATATTGTTCACATAGGCCATTGCCGCGCCCCAGCCAGGTATTATTCGGCATTCATTGAAAGTTCTGAGATATTCCAAGGATTATCAGGAAGATGAACTTCGGTATAGCGTCATTCGCAAGACAATCCTGAAGGAGGAGCCGAATGTACGACTTCATCGTGCTGGCCGACTGGCTGGAATTCGCGGTGCGCTGGTTGCATGTGATCACCGCGATCGCCTGGATCGGCTCATCCTTTTACTTCATCGCGCTCGACCTCGGGCTGCACCGCGACCGCAATCTCGCGAGCGGGGCGGATGGCGAGGAATGGCAGGTCCACGGCGGCGGCTTCTACCACATCCAGAAATACCTCGTGGCGCCGGAAAAGATGCCGGACGACCTCGTCTGGTTCAAATGGGAGAGCTACGCGACCTGGCTGTCGGGTGCAGCGCTGCTGGCGCTCGTCTACTATCTTGGCGCCGATCTCTATCTCGTCGATCCGCAGGTGCTCGACATCTCCGTCTGGCTGGCGATCGTCATCTCCGTCGCCTCGCTCGGGCTCGGCTGGCTTCTCTACGACAACATCTGCAAATCGAAGTTCGGCGACGACAACACGCGCCTCATGATCGCGCTCTATGTGATCCTGGTCATCATGGCCTGGGGCTACACGCAGGTCTTCTCGGGGCGCGCCGCCCTCCTGCATCTCGGCGCCTTCACCGCGACCGTGATGAGCGCGAACGTGTTCTTCGTCATCATCCCGAACCAGAAGGTCGTCGTCGCCGACCTCGTGGCCGGCCGTACTCCTGACCCGAAATACGGCAAGATCGCCAAGCAGCGCTCGACCCACAACAACTACCTGACGCTGCCCGTGCTCTTCATGATGCTGTCGAACCACTACCCGCTGGCCTTCGCCACCGAGTACAACTGGATCATCGCCAGCCTCGTCTTCCTGATGGGGGTCACGATCCGGCACTACTTCAACACGGTCCACGCCCGGAAGGGCAACCCGACTTGGACCTGGGCCGTGACCGCGCTGCTGTTCCTCGTCATCGCCTGGCTCTCGACCGCGCCGATGTTCCGCGCCGAGGAGCCGACCGAGGCCCGGCTCACCCCCGCCGCGACGCGCTTCGCGGCGGCGGCCGATTTCGAGGACGTCGAGAACATCGTCCTTGGCCGCTGCTCGATGTGCCACGCCTCCGAGCCGTTCTTCGAGGGCATTCCCTACGCACCGAAGGGGGTCATTCTCGAAACACGCGAGCAGGTCGCCTCCTGGGCGCGCGAGATCTACCTGCAGGCCGGCGTGAGCCACGCGATGCCGCCCGCCAACACCTCGTTCATGGAACCCGAGGAACGGTCGAAGATCGTCAGCTGGTATCGCGGCGTGACACGGGGAGAGGGCTGATTCGCAGGGCAGGTAAGGTGGGTTCCAACCCACCGACCGCACGGGCGTTGCGTAAGGGGGGGCTTATCCCCCTTACGATCGATCCGGCCCCGAGAACCGCCATTCGGTGACTTGTTCGCACGCCTTCCCCGGCATGAGCTCAATCGACGGAAATCCGGGATGGTTCGGCGCATCGGGTCAGCCCTGTGTCTCGATGGCCAGCCCCTCATAGCCGACCCGTCCCGGCCGGATCGCATCCCGCCCGTCATAGACCTGAACACCGGGTTCCGTCGTCGCGACCTCCATCGTCACGCCGGATCGGCCGCGAAGCCGCAGCACGGGCCGGAGCGGCCGTCGATCATCGGAGAGGCAGAAACAGCTGTCGAGCGCCGGATCGCCGGGCGCGATCTCGCGGTCCGTGCGGAAATCGAATGTCGCTCCGGTCACCTCCCTGATCTCACCGGTTGGCACGACATCATCGGTGACCGCGAGCATCCGGGCGGCGTCGATCCGCAGCCGGTGGCCCGTCCAGCTTTCCGACCCGTCGAGGTTCCAGTAACTGTGATTGGTCGCGTTGAAGAGTGTCGGACGATCGGTCCGCGCCTTCACCGCCAGCCGCAGCGACGTGGGCGTCACCGAATACTCCGCCCGGATGTTGCGCCGGCCCGGAAACCCGCCCTCGCCATGCGCCAGATTCACGGCAAGCGTGACGCGGTCCGGCGCGAGATCCTCGATCCGCCACAGCCTGGCATGGGTGCCTGCGGCCCCGGAATGCAGAAGATGATTCTCTTGCGCCGCCCGTTCCAGAACGATCTCGCGTCCCTGCAGCCACGCCCGCCCCGCGCCCAGCCGATTGGCCACCGGCGCGATCAGCGCGCCATGCCAACACATCGCGCCTTCGTAGTCCGCCAGCCGGTCGGAACCGAGCGTCAGGCTATGTGGAACGCCACCGAACCGGACATCCTGCAGGATGGCCCCATAGGTCAGGACCGAGGCCCGCAAACCGCCCGCCGACAGCTCCACCCTTTCGACGGCATCGCCCGCCCGGGTGGTGCCGAACGGTGTGCGGACGCCGCTCACACCGCGCCGCGCTTCAGGTACGGGAACCAGTCCTCCCTGAGCCGCGCGCCCGGCTGCATCCCGTGCCCCGGAAAGGGCGGCGAGGTGCGGCCCGGGCGTTCGACGTAGCGGGCGTCCGCGCCGACGAGCCGGAGCGAAAAGGCCCGCCGACGGGTCGACGTCAGGTTGCCGCGCGCACCGTGCAGCGTGCGGAAATCGAAGGCCACCGCGTCGCCCGGTTCCATCGCCCATTCGAGGATCCGCATTCCCTCGGCATCGGGATCGGGCACCGGCATGTAGGTCTCGGGATCGGGATAGAAATTCTCCTCCGACAACCAGCGCGTCGGCAGCACCTCCTTTTCCCAGAGGTGCGAGCCCGCGACGCAGCGCAGGGAAGCCTCGCGCACCGGATCGACCGGCGACCAGAAACTGACCGTTTGGCGCCCCTCTACGAAGTAGTAGGGGCCATCCTGATGCCAGGGCGTGGGCTTTGAGGTGCCCGGCTCCTTCACCAGCACATGGTCGTGGAAGACCTGAACCGTATCGCTGCCCATCAGCCGCGCCGCCACCTCGGCCACGTCCGAGTTCCGAATCACCTCGGAAAACTCCGGGATCCGGCTCCAGTTGCAGTAATCGTCGAAGAACCGCCCGCCCTCGCCGGGCTTGAGGTTCTCGGCCGCGTAAGGCCCGGGCTCGGCCATGTTGCGCTCGATGCCCGCCCGGATCACGTCGACCCAGTCCTTCCACAGGCCTTTGACCAGCACGACCCCGTCGCGCTGATAGGCCTCCGCCATTTCCGTCGTCACGAGGGGCGTTTCCATGCTTTCTCCTTCCGTTCGCTTGCGCCGACCCTGCCGTCACGCCATCATTAACTCAAATAATAATTCGAAATCGAAGCCATAATCCCATGCTATCCATTACGCTCCGCCAGCTCGAATATGCCACCGCTGTCGCCCGCGCCGGCGGCATGACCTCGGCGGCCGAGGCGCTGAACGTCTCCCAGCCGGCGCTCTCGGTCGCGCTGACCCAGCTCGAGGCGCAACTCGGCAACGCACTGTTCCTGCGCCGGCCCGGCGGGCCGGTGACGCCGACCTCGTTCGGACGTGACTTCCTTGACGAGGCCGAGCGCATCCTCGCCGATCTGCGCCGGCTGACCCGCGGCGAGACCCGCCGCGCCGCGCCTGTGGCGCTCGGCCTCTTCGAGGATCTGGCCTCGCTGATGCTCGCGCCGCTGCTCGCCGGATTGGCGGCGGAGCGTCCCGACCTGACGGTAACGCCTCGCATCGGCGGCTTCGAAGCGCTCGCCGACGATCTGGCCCATGGCCGGATCGACCTCGCGATCACCTACGACCTCGGCCTCGATGCAGGTTTCGAGCGGCGCGAAATCGCCCGGCTGCAGCCCCATGCGATCCTCGCGGCCGCGCATCCTCTTGCCGCCCTGCCCGACCTGAGCCTCGCAGCGCTGGCGGCCGAGCCGCTGATCCTCGCCGACCAGGGTCTGAGCCTCAGCCACATGAGGGCGCTCTTCACCCGCGCCGGGTTTGACCCGCGGATCGCTCATCGCGCGCATTCGCTGGAAACCATGCGCAGCCTCGCTGCAAACGGGTTCGGAATCGGCCTCAGCTATACCTGTCCGCGGACCGGGCACAGCCATGATGGCAGACCACTCGTCGCCCGCCCGCTCACCGACGCCGGGCCGGGCGAGCCCATTGTTCTCGTGCGCCATGCCGCCAACCCGCTCTCGGCCGCCGCCGAGGCGCTTGCCGAGATCGTTGCCGCGACGCGCATCCTCGCTCAGTAACGCGTCGTCATCCGGTGACCGCGCGCGAAATAGAGCCGGACATGGGTGATCCCCCTGCCCTCCCACCAGGTCGTGCGCTCGGCGGTGAAGACCGGCTCGCCCGGATCCATCGACAGGTAGCCGGCGATCCGCGGGTCCGCCGCCGTGGCGAGGAAGCTGATTTCGACCTCCGAATAGGGGACGGCCTTGACCAGCCATTCGTTGGGGCCCGACGCGGCGAAGTCGGCCTCCTCGGCCGCCGGCAGTGCCGTAAGGCTGATCCAGCGGTCCTCGAACTGGTAGGGCGCGCCGTCCGCACTGTGCAGGCAGGCCAGATGCAGCGCCCGCGCGCCCTTTGCGAGCCCGAGCCGCGCGCGTAGCCAATCCGGTGCCTGCCGCGCGTCCCGCGACAGGAGCGCGTAGCGGTAAACCGCGCCGGTCGCCTCGATCTCTGCCCGCACCAAAGGGATCTCGAACCGGGCGGAGCGCAGCGGCATCGGCCGCACCCGCGTGCCGGCCTTGCGCCGACGCTCCAGAAGCCCTTCGTCGGTCAACTCCCGCATCGCCCGGTTGACCGTCGCCCGTGCCACGCCGAAGCTTTCGGCAAGCTCCACCTCGCCCGGCAGCAGCGTCCCCGGCGCCCAGTGGCCCTCGGTGATCCGGCGCAGGATATCCGCCTTCACGTCGCGGTAGCTGCTTATGTCGGCGCTCGGGTCATCATTCATGGACAGAAACCGTCTTTGTGCTATTTGTCCGATCATATCGGCTTTTTGACTGAGGAAAAGCGCAAGCAATGCAGGTGATCCCCCCCTTCGGTTTCGCAACGCAGCCGTGGAAGAACGGCGGCGGCATCACGCATGAGATCGCCCGGAGCGAAGAGCAGGACGCGCTTCTCTGGCGGCTGTCGATCGCCGAGGTCGGCACCGACGGCCCGTTCTCGGCCTTTCCGGGTCTGGCGCGGATCCTCACCGTGATCGACGGCAAGGGTCTCATCCTCGACACGCCGGAAGGCCGGCTGTCGGCGCTGCCGTTCGCGCCGCTGGCCTTTCCGGGCGACCTGCCGGCGGAGTGCTCGCGGATCGCCGGCGCGGTCCGCGACTTCAACGTGATCTACGATCCCGCGCGGATCCGGGCCGCCGTGCGCGTGCTCGACGCCGGAACGGAAACCGCGCTCGACGACGCGCCGGGCCGCCTGCACGCGCTGCTTTCCCTCGGGCCGGACTGCCGCGTGGGCGGCAGCGTGCTACCCGAGGGCGCCGTCGCGCTTCTCGACCGTGCCGCGCGCACAGCGACTGAAGGCGCGCCGGCCCTTGTTGCGGTGCTCGACCGGGTCTGAGCCGACCTACAGACGTGCCACGAGGCCAGCCACAGTCTTGCGGTAGGCATCCGTGACGGACGCGCGCGCGACATGCCGGCCCTCCCGAACCCGGTGCCGCCCGGCCGACCAGAGGTCGGTGACCACCGCGTCCGAGGCCGCGAAGCAGAGCCCGTCGAGAAGCTGTTCGTCGCCCAGACCGCAGAGCGCCGGGTGGCCGGCGTCGATCGCGACGAGATCGGCCCAGAGCCCCGCCTCGATCGCCCCGGCCGAACGGCCGAGTGCCTGCGCGCCGCCTCGCGCAGCTTCGGTGTAGAGGAACCCTCCGACGGACCCCGCGCCCGGCACCATCACGTTGCGTTCCAGATCGCGCAGGCGCTGCGAATACTCGAGCGTCCGGAGCTCCTCGGTCAGCGATATCCGCACGTTGGAATCCGATCCGAGACCAAAAAGCCCGCCCGCAGCGATCCATCCCGGCCCGTTAAACGGCCCGTCGCCGAGATTGGCCTCGGTGATCGGGCAGAGCCCCGCCACGGCCCCGCTCCGTGCCAGAGCCTCCGTCTCGACGGCGGTCATGTGGGTCGCATGCACCGCGCACCAATTGGCGCCGACCGGCGCGTTCGCCATGAGCCACTCGACCGGACGGGCGCCGAGCCAGCCGGAGATATCGGCCACTTCCTTCGGCTGTTCGGCGATGTGGATGTGGATCGGCGCGCCCCCGGCGAGTGCCGGAACCTCGGCCAGATCTTCCGGGCAGGTCGCGCGCAGCGAATGCGGCGCGACACCGACGCTTGTGTCGGCCGACGCCCCGCCCGCCACGCGGCGCACCGCGGCCAAAAGGCCCGCGTACCCGTCGAGATCGTTACCGAAACGAAGCTGGCCGCCACCGAGCGCCTGCCGCCCCGCGCCGCCATAGGTGTAGAGGACCGGCAGATGCGTGAGCCCGATGCCGGTCGCCTCCGCCGCGGCGAGGATCCGCGCCGACAGTTCCGCCGGATCGGCGTAGCGCGCCCCGCCGGGCTGGTGATGGACATAGTGGAACTCGCCCACCGCGGCATAGCCCGCCTCCTGCATCTCGACGAACGTCATCGCCGCGATCGCCTCGACATCCTCGGGCGTGAGCCGGTCGAGGAAACGGTACATCAGCTCGCGCCAGGTCCAGAAACTCTCGCGCCCCTCGGCGCGGTACTCGGTCATCCCGGCCATCGCGCGCTGGAACGTGTGCGAATGCAGGTTCGAAAGCGCGGGCAGGAGCGTGTCGACGACGGCATCGCCGGGCTCGGCCTGCCGCCCTGCCGCGACACCGGCAATCCGCCCCTCCCCCACCGTCACCCGGACATCCCGCGTCCATCCTTGGGCCAAGAGCGCACGTTTCGCAAAGATCATGTCGGCCCCTTTATGTCTAGACATATTACCTATACTGGCCTAGAACATGAGTCGGCAACCGAATTCGCCCAACACCGGTCCCTTCCATGCGACAGCCCAACGCCCTTTTCGTGAACTGCCGTGCCGCGACGCTGACTGGCGACGCGCCTTACGGTTTGATCGAGGACGCCGCGACCGCGGTGACCCCCGACGGAATCCTCTGGACCGGCAAGGCCGACGAGATCCCCGCCGCCGTCGCGCACTATCCGCGCCACGATCTCGGCGGCAGGCTGGTCACGCCGGCGCTGATCGACTGCCACACTCACCTCGTCCACGGCGGCAACCGCGCGAACGAATTCGAGATGCGGCTCAACGGCGCGAGCTACGAGGAGGTGGCGCGCGCCGGCGGTGGCATCGTCTCCACCGTCCGCGCGACCCGTGCCGCGAGCGAGGAGGATCTGATCGCCGCCGCCCTGCCCCGGATCGACGCGCTGATCGCCGAGGGCGTCTCGACCGTCGAGATCAAGTCTGGCTACGGACTCGATATCGACACCGAACTCAGGATGCTGCGCGCCGCGCGCCGGCTTGCCGCCCTGCGGCCGGTTGAGGTTCATACGAGCTTTCTTGGCGCCCATGCGATCCCGCCCGACTACAAGGGCCGCGCCGACGCCTATCTCGACGAGGTCTGCCTGCCCGCGCTCAAGGCCGCGCACGCAGAGGGGCTGGTCGATGCGGTCGATGGTTTCTGCGAGGGCATCGCCTTTGCGCCGCAGGAAATCGCCCGCGTCTTCGACGCGGCCAGGGCGCTCGGCCTGCCAGTGAAACTCCACGCCGAGCAGCTCTCCAACCTCGGCGGCGCGGCGATGGCGGCGGGCTACGGCGCGCTTTCGGCCGATCACCTCGAGTATCTCGACGAGGCCGGCGTCAACGCGATGGCGGAGGCCGGCACCGTTGCCGTGATCCTGCCGGGCGCCTTCTACGCGCTGCGCGAAACCAAAGTCCCGCCCATCGACCTCTTGCGCAAGCATGGTGTCCCGATGGCGGTCGCGACCGATCTCAATCCCGGCTCCTCGCCGATGAACTCGCTTCTGCTGGCGATGAACATGGCCTGCACGCTCTTCCGCATGACGCCGGAAGAGGCGCTGGCCGGGACCACCTGCAACGCCGCGAAAGCCCTTGGCCTGAGCGACCGGGGCAGGATCGCCCCGGGCCTGCGCGCCGATTTCGCAGTCTGGAACGCCGAGCATCCGGCCGAACTCAGCTACCGTTTCGGCTTCAACCCTCTCCATCAGTGCATCATCGGAGGCTGGATTGACATCCCTCTCGCTTAAGCCCGGCGCCGTCACCCTCGCGGAACTCGCAAGGCTCTATTTCGAGGAACTGCCCGCCCGCCTCCACCGCGACGCGAAAGGGGCGGTGGACCGCGCGGCGGCCGCCATCGCCGCTGCCGCCGCCGGCGACGTACCGGTCTACGGCGTCAACACCGGCTTTGGAAAGCTCGCCTCGGTCCGTGTCGCGCCCAAGGACACAGCGACGCTCCAGCGCAACCTGATCCTGTCGCATTGCTGCGGCGTGGGTGCGCCGATCCCGCGCGCCCATGCCCGGCTGATGATGGCGCTGAAGCTGCTCTCACTGGGCCGCGGCGCCTCGGGTGTGCGCTGGGAGTTGATCGAGCTACTCGAAGAGATGCTCGCCCGCGGCGTGACACCGGTCATCCCAGCGCAGGGCTCGGTCGGCGCCTCCGGCGATCTCGCCCCCCTCGCCCATATGACCGCGGTGATGATCGGCGAAGGTGAGGCCGAGTTCGAGGGCCGCGTGCTGCCCGGCGCCGAGGCGCTGGCGGCGGCGGGCCTCTCCCCGATCCCGCCCGGGCCGAAGGAAGGGCTCGCCTTCATCAACGGCACCCAGTTCTCCACCGCCTTCGCGCTCGCAGGCCTCTTTGAGGCCTGGCGCGCGGCGCAAGCCGCGCTCGTGACCTCGGCGCTGTCGACCGACGCGATCATGGGCTCCACCGCGCCGCTGCAGCCCGAGATCCACAGCCTGCGCGGCCATGCCGGCCAGATCGAATCCGCCGCCTTCCTGCGCACCCTTCTCGACGGCTCGGAGATCCGCGAAAGCCACCGCGACGGCGACACCCGCGTGCAGGACCCCTACTGCATCCGCTGCCAGCCGCAGGTCACGGGTGCAGCAATGGACGTCCTGCGCATGGCCGCACGGACGCTCGAGATCGAGGCAAATGCCGCCACCGACAACCCGCTTGTCCTCACCGAGGCCGGGATGATCGTCTCCGGCGGCAATTTCCACGCCGAACCCGTGGGCTTCGCCGCCGACATGATCGCGCTGGCGCTGGCCGAGATCGGCGCCATCGCCCAGCGCCGCGTGGCGCTGATGGTGGATCCGACACTGTCCCATGACCTGCCGCCCTTCCTGACCCCCGACCCCGGCCTGAACTCTGGCTACATGATCGCCGAGGTCACGACGGCCGCGCTGATGAGCGAGAACAAGCACCTCGCCCATCCGACGGTGACGGATTCCACACCCACCTCCGCCAACCAGGAGGATCACGTCTCGATGGCCGCCCATGGCGCCCGGCGCCTCCGCCGCATGGTCGAGAACCTCGACCGCATCCTCGGCGTGGAGCTTCTCTGCGCCGTGCAGGGCATCGAGTTCCGCGCGCCGCTGAGAACCTCTGGGCCGCTGCAGGACGTTATCGCCCGGCTGCGCCGCGACGTCGCCCCCCTTGCCGAGGACCGTTACCTCGCGCCCGACCTCGAGACCGCCGCCCGGCTCGTCGCGACCGGCGACATCGCCGCCGCCGCCGGCCTCGCCCTGCCGGAGCTCGTCACATGAACATCTTCGAGGTGGAACGGGGCGACAGCCCGATCGTGCTCGGCCAGCCCCACGGTGGGACCTGGCTTCCCGACGAGCTCACCGGCCGGCTCAACGCGAACGGCCGCGCGCTCGCCGACACCGACTGGCATATCGGCCGCCTCTACGACGGGCTGCTCGACGGCGCGACGGTGGTGCGTATGAACGTCCACCGCTACGCGATCGACGCCAACCGCGACCCCGACGGCATCTCGCTCTATCCCGGACAGAACACGACCGCGCTCTGCCCGGTCACGGATTTCGATGGCGAGCCGATCTGGGAAGACGGGCAAACCCCGTCCGAAGACGAGATCCTCGCCCGCCGCGACAGCTACCACGCGCCCTACCACGCCGCGCTCGCCGAGGAGATCGCCCGCGTCAAGGCCCGGCATGGCGTGGCGGTGCTCTACGACTGCCATTCGATCCGCTCGACCATCCCGTTCCTGTTCGAGGGCAGGCTCCCGGTCTTCTCGATCGGCACCAACGGCGGCGAGACCTGCGCCGCGCGGATGCAATGCGCGACCGCCGATCCCTGCCTGAAGACCGAGGGCGCGGACACCGTCATCAACGGCCGCTTCAAGGGCGGCTGGACCACACGCCATTACGGCCGTCCGGAAACCGGCGTCCACGCGATCCAGATGGAGCTCGCCCAGCGCGCCTATCTCGCCGCCGAGGCCGCACCGTGGAGCTACTGCATCAATACCGCCCAACCCACCCGCGCCACCCTGCGCCGGGTTCTCACCAATCTCGACCGCCTCGCCCGCTCCGGCGCGCTGAACTGACGGAGACCCAGATGCTCGACCTCGACCGCAAGAACACCCGCGACATTTACCCGCCCACCGGTACGGAACTGAATGCGAAAAGCTGGCTCACCGAGGCCCCGCTTCGGATGCTGATGAACAACCTCCATCCCGACGTTGCCGAGAACCCGCACGAGCTCGTCGTCTACGGCGGCATCGGCCGGGCGGCGCGCAGCTGGGGCGATTTCGACCGCATCGTCGCGACGCTGAAGGACCTCGAGGCCGACGAGACCCTCCTCGTCCAGTCCGGCCGCCCCGTGGCGGTCGTCAAGACCCATCCCGACGCCCCACGCGTGCTCATCGCCAATTCGAACCTCGTGCCGCACTGGGCCACCTGGGAGCATTTCAACGAGCTCGACCGCAAGGGCCTCATGATGTACGGTCAGATGACGGCCGGATCGTGGATTTACATTGGAACCCAAGGCATTGTGCAGGGAACCTATGAAACTTTCGCCGAGGCCGGCCGCCAGCACTACGGCGGCGACCTCACGGGCAAGTGGATCCTGACCGCGGGCCTCGGCGGCATGGGCGGGGCCCAGCCGCTCGCCGCGGTCTTCGCGGGCGCCTGCTGCCTCGCCGTGGAATGCGACGAGACGCGGATCGATTTTCGCTTGCGCACCAGGTACCTCGACGAGAAAGCGAAGACGCTCGATGAAGCGCTCGCCCTCATCGACAAATGGACCAAGGCCGGCGAGGCCAAGTCCGTCGGCCTCCTCGGCAACGCCGCCGAGATCGTCCCCGAACTCGCGCGCCGCATGAGGGCGGGCGGACCCCGCCCCGACATCGTCACCGACCAGACCTCGGCCCATGACCCTGTCCACGGCTACCTGCCGCTCGGCTGGAGCGTCGCCGAATGGCGCGCGGCGCAGGAAAGCGACCCGAAACGGGTGGAAGCCGAGGCCCGCGCCTCGATGAAGCGCCATGTCGCCGCGATGGTCGCGTTCCACGAGGCGGGCGTGCCCACGGTCGATTACGGCAACAACATCCGCCAGGTCGCGAAGGACGAAGGGCTCGAGAATGCCTTCGCCTTCCCCGGCTTCGTCCCGGCCTACATCCGCCCCTTGTTCTGCAAGGGCATCGGCCCCTTCCGCTGGTGCGCGCTCTCGGGCGATCCCGAGGACATCGCCAAGACCGACGCGGCAATGAAGAAGCTCTTCTCGGAGAACCAGCACCTCCACCGCTGGCTCGACATGGCGGCCGAGCGCATCGCCTTCCAGGGGCTCCCCGCCCGCATCTGCTGGATCGGCCTCGGCGACCGCCACCGCGCCGGGCTCATGTTCAACGAAATGGTCGCTTCCGGTGAACTGAAGGCACCGGTCGTCATCGGCCGCGACCACCTCGACAGCGGCTCCGTCGCCTCGCCCAACCGCGAGACCGAAGCGATGAAGGACGGCTCCGACGCCGTCTCCGACTGGCCGCTCCTCAACGCGCTCGTCAACACCGCCTCGGGCGCGACCTGGGTGAGCCTCCATCACGGCGGCGGCGTCGGCATGGGCTTCAGTCAGCATTCCGGCGTCGTGATCGTCGCCGACGGCACGCCGGAGGCCGCGAAACGCCTCGAACGCGTCCTGTGGAACGATCCCGCCTCGGGCGTCTGGCGCCACGCCGACGCAGGCTACGACATTGCCAGGGACTGCGCCCGCGACCACGGTCTGAGACTGCCGACCATCCTCGGCAACTGACCTTCTTCATTGCAGAAATACCCCGGGAGGGTCCGGGAGGGCAGCGCCCTCCCGGCTCCCGCCGGGGCCCGCACACCCCTTGCCATGCCCCGCCGCGGCTGGTCTAGTCCGACCCGACCGCAACAAGGCCGGCCCGTCGTGCTCCTCTACCGCCTCCTCGCCCAGATCGCCTTCCGGCTTTACGCGCTCCGACTGCAGATCGCGGTGGCGATGGGCCGCCTCGCACACGAGAGCTTCGACGAAAGGCTCGGGCGCGGGCCGAAGCGCGATGGCGCGGCCCCGCTCGTCTGGATCCATGGCGCCTCGAACGGTGAACTGGCCTCGGCCCGGCCGGTGATCGACACCCTCATCGCCCGCGCACCGGGCCTGTCGATCCTCGTCACCGCGAATACCGAGACCGGGCGCGACCTCGCGCGAAGCTGGCAGCAGACACGCCTGCACGCCGACCTCGCGCCCCTCGATTATCCCGGCGCGGTCCGCCGCTTCCTTGACCGCTGGCGGCCCGCCGCGCTCGTCGTCATCGAGAACGAGCTCTGGCCCGAACGCCTCGCCGCCTGCGCCGCGCGTGGTATCCCGGTCCTCGTGATCGGCGCCCGGATGTCGGCGCGTAGTTATCGCAACTGGACCCGCCTGCGCTCGCTCACCGCCCGGATCCTCGGCGCGATCCGCTACCTGTCGGCACAGGATTCCGGCTCCGAAGGCCGGTTCCGCGACCTCGGCCTCGTCTCCGCCCGGTTCGGCCCGGTCGTGAATCTCAAATCCGCAACAACCGCCCGCAACACCTCTGAATCGCTTCCATTTCCTCGTGAAACCACGCTCCTCGCCGCCTCGACCCACGAGGGCGAGGAGGCGGCGGTCCTCGACGCCTTCGCCAGGGCGCGCCTGAAGATCCCCGGCCTCCGGCTGATCCTCGCCCCGCGTCATCCGCGGCGCCGCGACGCCATCGAGGCGCTGATCCGCGCGAGCGGCCTTGCCTTCGCCACCCGCTCGCGCGGCGCGCGACCCGACCCGGACACGACCGTCTACCTCGCCGACACGATGGGCGAGATGGACCTCTGGTACCGGGCCGCCGGGATGACCTTCGTCGGCGGATCGCTCGTCGACCGCGGCGGCCACACGCCGTTCGAGCCCGCCGCCCACGGCTCGGCGATCCTGCACGGCCCGCACATTTCCAACTCCGCCCCCGCCTACACCGCGCTCGCCGAAGCCAAGGCCGCGATCGACGTCGCAAGCGCCGCCGAGCTCGCGGCCGGAATCGTCGCGCTTGCCGACGGGGAGGCCGGGGCGCGGCTCGCCGCCGCCGCCACCGCGGCCCTCGCCCCCCTTGCCGCCGGTGCGGCACTCGACCCCTTCTACACGGCACTCGGGGAGGCAACCGGCCTGCCCGCGCTCGCCTCCTGAAACCTGAAAGACCGATGCTCTTCACGCTCCCTGAGATCGAGGACGCTGCCCGCCTCGTCCACCGCCACATGCCGCCGACGCCGCAATATGCCTGGCCCCAGCTCGCCGCGCGGACCGGCGCCGAGGTCTGGGTCAAGCACGAGAACCACGGCCCCACCGGCGCCTTCAAGGCCCGCGGCGCGATCACCTTCATCGACTGGCTGAGGCGTACCCACCCCGACTGCCCCGGCATCATCACCGCGACGCGCGGCAACCACGGCCAGGCCCAGGCCCGCGCCGCCCGCGCCGTCGGCCTACGCGCCGTCGTCTATGTGCCCCACGGTAACTCGGTCGAGAAGAACGCCGCGATGCGCGCCTTCGGCGCCGAACTGCGCGAGTTCGGCGAGGATTTCGACACCGCCCGCGAGGAGGCGATGCGCACCGCCGCGGCCGAGGGTCTCTTCCCCGTGCCGCCCTACCACACCGAGCTGGTGCGCGGCGTGGCAAGCTACGGGCTCGAGTTCTTCCGCGCCGCCCCGCCGCTCGACGCCGTCTACGTGCCGATCGGCTGCGGCTCGGGCATCTGCGGCGTGATCGCGGCGCGCGACGCGCTCGGGCTCTCGACCGAGGTAATCGGCGTGGTCTCGACCGAGGCCGCCGGCGCGAAGCTCTCGGCCGAGGCCGGGCAGCCGGTGGAGACCGCGAGCGCCCGCACCTTCGCCGACGGGATGGCGGTCCGGGTTCCCGTGCAGTCCGCGCTCGACGTCTACGGACCGGGCGCGGCCCGGATCCTCGCGGTGAGCGAGGATGAGGTCGCCGCCGCGGTCAGAATCCTCTTCGCCGATACCCATAATGTCGCCGAGGGTGCCGGGGCGGCGGCGCTCGCCGCGCTCCTGCAGGAAGGCGCGCGGATGCGCGGCCGTCGGGTCGGCGTGATCCTGTCGGGCGGCAATATCGACACCGGTCCTTTCGCCGCGATCCTCGGCGGGACCACGCCCGCCCCGTGACAGTGGCGACGCCCGCGGTTCCGTGCTAGGCTCGTCACATTCCCACGAAAGAACGGGATGCAAAGAGCGGTATCTATTGAGGGACTGGGGTCTCCGAGGGCCTCGGGCAGCCAATGAAGAAGCATGACGGGAAATCCTCTGCCGCGAGAAAGGCGGCAACGCAGTTCGCAGCCCTGTGCTACCGGCAGACGAAGAAGAAGGGGGTCGAGATCCTCCTGATCACCAGCCGCGACACCGGGCGCTGGGTCATCCCCAAGGGATGGCCGATGAAAGGCAAGAGCGATGCCGAAGCGGCTCGCCAGGAGGCGTTCGAGGAAGCCGGCGCCAAGGGCTGGGCCTGCGACCACTGCACCGGGCTCTTCACCTATGACAAGGTCATGGACGACGGCTCGGTCCAGCCCGTCGTCGTCTCGGTCTTCCCGCTTGAAGTCGAGAAAATGTGCTCCGACTATCCCGAGAAGGGCCAGCGGCGCCGCAAATGGTTCGCACCGGCCAAGGCCGCCGCGCGCGTGGACGAGCCCGAATTGAAGGACATGCTCGCGAGTTTCGACCCGTCGAAGCTGAACTGCTGCATCGCCGGAAACGCTTGATTTTTGCGGCGTTCTGCACAAATAGAGCAGTGACTCTTCAGGGTGGGACCATGATCCGCTACGCGCTTTCCTGCGCCGACGACCACAGCTTCGAAAGCTGGTTCCAGTCCGCCGAGGCCTTCGACCGGCTGCTCGGCGCGGGCATGATTTCCTGCACGGTCTGCGGCTCGACATCGGTCACCAAGACCCTGATGGCCCCGGCCGTGCGCCCGGCGCGCAAGGCGGCGGCGGTCGAGGCTCCGCTGTCGAAACCCGCGAGCAAGGCCGAGGAGGCGCTTGCCGCGATGCGCCGCCAGATCGAGCAGAACTCCGATTATGTCGGCCTCAACTTCGCCGCCGAGGCGCGGGCGATGCACGAGGGCGAGGCGCCGGAACGCTCGATCTACGGCGAGGCGCGGGTAGAGGATGCCAAGCGCCTGATCGAGGACGGCATCCCGGTCGCGCCCCTGCCCTTCATGCCGGCGCGAAAAACCAACTGACGCCCGGCCGTCGTCGGCGGCGGCGCGATGCCCGCGGGGTTTTCCGGCGCCCCGCCTTGGGTTAGGCTGAGGCCCAACCCACCTTTCGGCCCGCGCTCGGGGCGGATGATCCAACGGAAGGGCAGATGCGGATATTGATCACCGGCGCGAACCGGGGCATCGGACGAGCCCTCTTCGACGCCTGCCGGGCGCGCGGTGACGCGGTGATCGGCACGACGCGCCATGGCGCCGGCGCAGGCTTTCTCACCCTCGACGTGATCGACCCGGCGTCGATCCGGGCGATGGCCGAGGCGTTCGGGGCGGCACCGCTCGACCTGCTCGTGTGCAATGCCGGGGTCTATCTCGACCGGGGCGAGCACCTCGCGGACGGTTATCCGGCCTCGATCTGGGCCGAGAGCTTCGCCGCCAATGTCACCGGCGTCTTTTTGACCGTCCAGGCGCTCCTGCCCAATCTCCGCGCCGCGCAGGGCAAGATCGCGATCATCCCCTCGGTGATGGGTTCACAGGCCCGTGCGCCCGGCGGCAGCTATGTCTACCGCGCCTCCAAGGCCGCCGCCGTCAACCTTGGCCGCAACCTCGCGGCCGATCTCGCGCTCGATAGCATCGCCGTCGGCATCTATCACCCGGGCTGGGTCCAGACCGAAATGGGCGGCACCGACGCGGATATCGACGTCGCGACCTCGGTCGACGGGCTGCTGAACCGGTTCGACGCGCTCGGCGTCGCGACGACCGGCTGCTACGAGGATTACGCCGGACGACCCATTCCCCTGTGACGCGGACAGAACCGACCATGACATTCCGGGACGAGGCGCAAGCCCTCTTCGACCGCATGGTGACCGCCTATCGCGCCGGCGACGCCAGGGGCTGCGCGGCGCTCTTCACATTGGACGCGGTTCTCCTGTCACCTTACGCGCCCGAAACGAAGGGACGCGCCGCGATCGAGGCGCTGCACCGCGACTGGACCGCGCCTGGCGGCGCCAAGACGCTGACCGTGATCGAGGCAGGATCGGCCGGCGACCTCGGCTGGTGCCTCGTGGCCTATTCCGAGGGCGACGGCTCGGATGACGGCAAGTCGCTGAACCTGCTCAGGCGGCAGGAGGACGGCAGCTGGCTCATCAGCCATTGCTCGCTGACGAGCGACGATCCGCCGCTGCTCGGGGCTTGACGCGACGTCGGTCGCCCCTTGCCCTTCGCCCAACGCCCGCATAAGAAGCGCGCGACTTGACTCGGGGCGACAGGGGGGCCGGAATGCCGCTTCTCGTGATGAAATTCGGCGGCACCTCGGTGGCCGATCTCGACCGCATCGCCAACGCCGCCGAAAAGGTCAAGCGCGAGGTCGAGCGCGGCTATGACGTGATCGTCATCGTCTCGGCCATGTCGGGCAAGACCAACGAACTCGTGGGCTGGGTCGAGACGACCTCGCATCTCTACGACGCGCGCGAATATGACGCGGTCGTGGCGAGCGGCGAGAACGTGACCGCCGGGCTCATGGCGCTCCGCCTGCAGGAGATGGGCGTCCCGGCGCGCAGCTGGCAGGGCTGGCAGGTGCCGATCAACACCACCTCGGCCCATTCCTCGGCGCGCTTCGTGTCGATCCCGCGCGAGAACATCGACGCCAAGTTCGAGGAAGGCTTCAAGGTCGCCGTCGTCGCCGGCTTCCAAGGCCTCAGCGAAGAAGGCCGGATCACCACGCTCGGCCGTGGCGGCTCCGACACCACTGCCGTCGCCTTCGCCGCCGCCTTCGGGGCGGAACGCTGCGACATCTATACTGACGTGGACGGGGTCTACACCACCGACCCGCGCATCACCTCGAAGGCCCGCAAGCTCGACAAGATCGCCTTCGAGGAGATGCTGGAACTGGCCTCGCTCGGCGCCAAGGTCCTGCAGACCCGCTCGGTCGAGCTGGCGATGCGCTACAAGGTGCGCCTCAGGGTGCTCTCCTCGTTCGAGGAAACCGACGAAAACTCCGGAACCCTGGTCTGTGACGAGGAGGATATCATGGAATCGAAAGCCGTCTCGGGCGTCGCCTACAGCCGCGACGAAGCCAAGATCACGCTCGTCACGGTCGAGGACCGGCCGGGCATCGCCGCCGGCATCTTCGGCCCCCTCGCCGAAGCCGGGATCAACGTGGACATGATCGTCCAGAACATCTCGGAGAAGAACTACGAGGGTCACACGATGGCGGTGACCGACATGACCTTCTCCTGCCCGACCAACCAGGTCGCGCGGGCCCGGAAGGCGCTCGAGGATGCCCGCGCCGCCGGCACCATCGTCTATGACGATCTCGTGGTGGACACCGAGGTCGCCAAGGTCTCGGTCGTCGGCATCGGCATGCGCTCGCAGTCGGGCGTGGCCTCGCGGATGTTCGCGGCCCTCGCGGCCGAGAACATCAACATCAAGGTCATCGCGACCTCCGAGATCAAGGTCTCGGTGCTGATCGACCGCAAGTACATGGAACTTGCGGTGCAGGCGCTGCACGACGCCTTCGCGCTCGAGAAGGCCTGAGCGGTCCGGCGGCCCCGGACGGGCCGCCGCTTCTCTCGGCAACCGGACTCCGGCCGCTAGAGCCCGAGCTGCTCCATCATCGTCGCGGAATCCATCACGCCCCAATGTTCGGCGATGCGGCCGTCTTCGATGCGCAGGATGTCGACCGCCTCGATGTTGAAGGTCTTGCCGGTCGCCGGCGCCCCCATGAACGATCCGAGCTGGGACCCGCTGACCGCGAAGCGCCAGGTGACCATGTTGCCCTGGGCCACCGTCTGCAGCACCTCGACCCGGAAGTCGGGAAAGGCCTCGGTCATCTCCGCGAGCCCCGCGGTGAAGCCCGCCGCGTCGGGGGTATGGCCCGGCCAGGGCGCGTGATCGACGAAGCCGGGGCTGAAGAGATCCGTGGCAAGTGCGGCGTCATGCCCGTTCACGGCGGTTTCGAACCGGGCGACGAGATCGGTGAGCTGGGTATCGGTCATGGCGGATTCCTCTGCTGGGGATGGCTGGGCGGTAACGAGCGTCACGGCAAGAATGCATGACGCGGCGGTTCGATGCACACGCATCGTTTCCTCCTTTCTCAGGCGGTATCCTGTTGTATCGTTGAGTTTTCTTGTGACCTCTTGGCCTGTGGTCGAGTATCGCCGACGACGGCACCCGTCGAAAACAAGTGATTTCACCGTTTCGGCATGCAAAAATGCAGCCATGAACTGGGACGATCTGAAATACGTTCTCGCGGTGGCCCGCGAAGGCACCCTCGCGGCGGCCGGGCGCAGCCTGCAGGTCGATCCCACCACCGTCGGACGGCGGGTTCTCGCGCTCGAGTCCCAGCTCGCGACGCGGCTCTTCGACCGGCTCACAGACGGCTACCGGCCGACCGCCGCGGGCGAGATCGCCGTCGCCCAGGCCGAGCAGATGGAGGAAATGGCGCTGTCGGCCGAGGGCCGGATCCAGGGCCACGACACCCGGGTCGAGGGGCCGGTGCGGCTGACTGCACTCGACGCGATGATCGACGCGCTGATCGTGCCCAACCTGCCGCGCCTCCTGGCGAAGCATCCGGGGCTCGAACTGACGCTCGCCTCTGGCTTCGACGTCCTGCGCCTGTCGCGCCGTGATGCCGACATCGCGCTGCGCGTCATGCAGCCAACCGAGCCCGACGCGGTGGGCATCAGGATCGGGCCGACGGCGATGTCGCTCTATTGCGCGGCCGAGAGCGATTTCGGCCCGGCCCCGCCGGTCATCGGCCTGCCCCGCGAACGCGAGGCGCTCGGGTTCATGCAACTGCTCGCGCGGCACCTGCCGGAGAGCCGGGTGGCGCTGCGCGGCAACACCGAAGGCCACCTGATCGCGGCGGTGCGCGCGGGGCTCGGCGTGGGGTTCATAGATTGCGTCGTCGCCGATGCCGATCCGAGGCTGCGACGGTGGCGGCCGGATATCGTCGAACGCAGCACGCTCTGGGCGGTGACCCATATCGACATCCACCGGGCGCCCCGCGTTCGCGCGGTGATCGATTTCCTGACCGAACTGCACAATGAAAAGGCAGACCTCTTCGACGGACGCTGCCCGTTTCCGTCCTGCTAACAGTCCCTTGTCCGGCACATCATCAGGTTGTTTCGTTTTCGCTCACGCTGTGCTCTAACCGGGGCAGGCGCCGCGCAGGGCGTTGAGGAAAGACGATGCCTGACCGTACCGAAAGCGAAAGCCGAAAGCTGCTACGCCGTCTGCGCGACACGCTCGCCGAGCCCGGCGCCGGGCAGGAAAGGCTCGACCGCATCACCCACCTGATCGCCGATTCGATGCGATCCGAGGTCTGCTCGATCTACCTTTTCCGCGATGACGAGACGCTGGAGCTGTGCGCCACCGAAGGCCTGAAGCCGGAATCGGTTCACAAGACCCGGATGCGGCTCGGCGAGGGTCTGGTCGGCCGCGTCGCCAAGTCCTCGGTGCCGGTCAACACCGCCAACGCGCCCGCAGAGAAGGGTTTCCGCTACATGCCCGAGACCGGCGAGGAGATCTATTCCTCGTTCCTCGGCGTTCCGATCCAGCGTCTCGGCGAGAAGCTCGGCGTGCTCGTCGTGCAGTCGAAGCAGGCCCGGCTCTTTTCCGACGACGAGATCTACGCGCTCGAGGTCGTCGCGATGGTGCTGGCCGAGATGACCGAGCTCGGCGCCTTCGTCGGCGAGGGCGAGGCGTTGTCGGCGCTGCACCAGCAGCCGGTGCTCTACAAGGGCGCAACCGGCCAGGAGGGCGCGGCCGAGGGAAAGGTCTGGCTGCACGAGCCCCGGGTCGTGATCACCAACCCGGTCGGCGACGATCCGAAGAAGGAACGCGCGCGCCTCAAGGAGGCGGTCGAGCAGCTCCGGTTCTCGGTCGACGCGATGCTGACCATGACCGACGGTCAGGACAAGGAGCAGAGCCAGGTCCTCGAAGCCTACCGGATGTTCGCCAATTCCCGCGGCTGGATGCGGCGGATGGAAGAGGACATCGCCCGCGGCCTCTCGGCCGAGGCAGCGGTGGAGAAGGAGCAGTCGGCGGCGCGGGCGCGGCTCGAGTCGGTGCCCGACCCCTACCTGCGCGACCGGCTCCATGACCTCGACGACCTGTCGAACCGGCTTCTCAGGATCCTGACCGGACAGGGCGCCGATACCGGTGCCGAGATGCCGGAGAACCCGATCCTCGTCGCGCGCAACATCGGCCCGGCCGAGCTTCTCGACTACGGCCGCAAGCTGTCGGGGATCGTGCTCGAGGAGGGTTCCGTCGGCTCCCACGCCGCCGTGGTCGCCCGCGCGCTCGCGATCCCTCTGGTGATCCATGCCGAACGGATCACCACCGAGGCGCTGAATGGCGACGCGATCCTCGTCGACGGCGACCAGGGCGTCGTCCACCTGCGCCCAGAGGACACCGTCGCCGCCGCCTTCCGCGACAAGATCGCGATGCAGGCCGAGGCGCAGAGCCGCTACGCCTCCTTGCGCGACCTGCCCGCGACCGCGAAATGCGGCACGACGGTCGCGCTGCACATGAACGCGGGGCTGATGGCCGACCTGCCCTCGCTCGCCGGTTCCGGCGCCGAGGGGGTGGGCCTCTTCCGCACCGAGCTGCAGTTCCTGATCCGCGCCCATGTGCCGAAGCGGGGCGAGCTGGCCGACATCTATTCCGGCGTTCTCGATGCCGCGAAGGGCAAGCGCGTGGTGTTCCGCACCCTCGACATCGGCTCGGACAAGGTGCTGCCCTACATGAAGCGCGTCGAGGAGCCCAACCCGGCGATGGGCTGGCGCGCGATCCGCGTCGCGCTCGACAAGCCGGGCGTAATGCGGATGCAGCTCCAGGCGCTCCTGCGCGCGGCCAAGGGCCGGCCGCTCTCGGTCATGTTCCCCTTCATCGCGGAGTTCGACGAGTTCCGCACCGCCCGCCAGATGCTGCTCGACGAGGTCAAGCGCGAGCGCCAGTTCGGCCACCAGCTGCCCGGCGCGCTCGAGATCGGCGCTATGCTGGAGACGCCGTCGCTCGCCTTCGCGCCGAAGGAGTTCTTCGAGCTTGCCGATTTCATCTCGATCGGCGGCAACGACCTCAAACAGTTCTTCTTCGCCGCCGACCGCGAGAACGAGCAGGTCCGGCGCCGCTACGACATGCTGAACGCGAGCTTCCTTTCGTTCATCCGCCAGATTGTCGCCCGCTGCGAGGAAGCCCGCACCGAGCTGTCGTTCTGCGGCGAGGATGCCGGCCGGCCGATCGAGGCGCTATGCCTCGCCGCGCTCGGCCTCAGGACGCTGTCGATGCGGCCGGCATCAATCGGTCCGGTCAAGCACCTGATCCGGCGGGTCGACCTCACCGAACTGCGCGAGGTGATCGACCGCGAATGCGCGAGCGGCGTCACGAACATCCGCGCCGGCGTGATGAACTGGCTGTCGACGCAGGACATCTGACAACCGAGGCGCGGACCTAACCCGCGCGGAGGCGTCTCACGTCCTCGCGGAACGCGGTATCGACCGGCGCGGCCCCGTACCGATCGGCAAGCCGTTTCAGGCCGAACCGGACATGCGCCATCTCCTGGTAGTAGGACAGGAAGGCGAGGTTGAGACCCGCGCCTGCCGCCGCCCCGATCACCGGAACCGCCTGGGTTGCGAGCTTGCGCCCGATCACCGCCGCGAGCGTCGGCGCCACCTGCTGGATGAGCGCCTGCACCGCGCGGCCATTGACCGCGAGCCGCGTGCCGAGAAAGCTCGTGTTGACACCGTCATCCTCCGCGAGCGGCCCGCCGGCGCCGAAGACCTCGATGCAGACCGCCCGCGTCTCGGCCGAGGCCGGGTCGAAGCCATATTGCCCGGCGACCTTCTGCATCGCCCCGAAAAACAACGCGATGGTGGCCGGAAGCTCCACCAGCGCCGTACCGAGCCCGCCGACCCCACCGAGCGCCCCGCCCGTCGCGACGGCGGCGCGGTGGCCCCAGTTGCCCGTGTCCGGCAACGCCCGGTGCGCTCCTACCCGGCCGGCGACCTCGTAGGCACCGGCAAGGATCTCGACCATCCCGGTCTCGATCAGGCGGCGCAGGTTCTCCGGCAGGCCGGTCATCCGCGCCTCGATCCGCCCCCCGAAGGCGTTCAGAGCCCGCATCACCGGCCCGTTCGCGCGCTGGAGCCTGAGCGCCAGCACCGAAATCTCGGCCAGCGCGTCAGGTGGCAGCGCTGTAACCGGCAGTTGCGGCGGCACCGGCTCGGGAAGGGCGGCATCGTTCTTCATCTTCCAGAGATATGCACCGCTCCGCGCCGCTTCAATCGGGCCGCGTCTCCTGGAACTTGGTGACCGTGCCCCTCACCCCGTCCCATGCGCCGGGCTTGAGTGCCCGGCCGAGCACCCGGTCCGGGTTGGTCGGCGGCGGCATCTCGACACCCTCCAACCTGGCAAAACCGAACCTGCGATAATAGGGCAGATCGCCGACGAGAAGCACCCGCTCCCAGCCGAGCCGCGCCGCCTCGGCGAGGCTCTCGTGGATGAGAATGCCGCCCAGCCCCTCGCCCTGGCGGGTCGGGTGGACCGCGACCGGCCCGAGGAGCAGCACCCGCCGCCCGCCGACGAGGACCGGCCAGTACCGGATCACCGCTGCGAGCGTGCCGTCAACGTCGCGCAGGACGAGGCACAGCTCCGCCACCTTCGCGACGCCGTCGCGCAGGCGATAGGAGGACAGCGCCGTCCGCCCAGGCGCGAAGCAGAGGTCGTAAAGCGCCTCCACTTCCCACCAGTCCGCCTCGGTCTCCTCCTCGAGCCTGTACAAGCCGCGCCACTCCCCGAATCCGCTGGAAATCGCCCCTAACATGCGGGCAGGATCGGTTCAAACCCTATGAGGTCCGCAATGTTCTACCGCCCGGCCGACGGCCACGGACTGCCGCACAACCCGTTCAACGCGATCATCACGCCCAGGCCGATCGGCTGGATCTCCTCGCGCGGGACGACGGGCGACAACCTCGCGCCCTATTCCTTCTTCAACGGCATCGCCTACACACCGCCGCAGGTCATGTTCGCCTCGACCGGTCGCAAGGACAGCCTTCGAAACATCGAGGAGAGCGGCGTCTTCGCGGTCAACATCGTCGAATACGCGGCCCGAGAGCGCATGAACCTGACCTCAGGCACCTACCCGCCCGACACCGACGAGTTCACCCTCGCCGGGGTCGAGCGCGACGACTGCGTGACCATCCCCTGCCCGCATGTCCGTGGCGCGCCGGCGGTGCTCGAATGCCGGATCAACCGGATCGTGGAGCTGCTCGGCCGCGACAATTTCCTCGTCCTCGGAGAGGTCACCGGGATCCACCTCCGCGACGACTGCCTCGTCGACGGACGCTTCGACGTGACCCGGTTCCAGCCGCTCGCGCGCGGCGGGTACCGCGATTACTCGGTGGTGACCGAGGTCTTCGAGATGCTGCGACCCGGTCAGGAGTAAGCGCCTCAAGCGGTCAATGCGCCGCGCCGAACGCCCCGGCCTTCACGTCGTAATCGACCGCGATCCCGTATTCGGGGTCGTCGTCGCTGTCGATCATCAGCTGGCCGGCACGATTGAGAAGCCGGTGGCAGTCGCGGCTGAGATGGCGCAGTGACAGCGTTTTCCCAAAGGCCTCGTAGCGCGCCGCCAGCGCCTCGATCGCGGCCAGCGCCGACTGGTCGGCAACCCTACTCGCGGCGAAGTCGACGATCACCCGGTCGGGATCGGCCTCGGGCGTGAAAAGCTCGCCAAACCCGTCGGTCGAACCGAAGAAGAGCGGCCCCTCGACCGCGTAAACCTTCGCCCCGTCCTCGGTCTCGCGGATCGTCGCATGGATGCGCTTGGCGTTCTGCCAGGCATAGGCGAGTGCCGAGACGATGACTCCGGCGACGACAGCGGTGGCGAGGTCGGTCGCCACCGTGATCGCGGTGACGAGGACGATCACCACGGCGTCGGTCGCTGGCACCTTCATCAGGACGCGGAAGCTCTGCCAGGCGAAGGTGCCGATCACCACCATGAACATCACGCCAACGAGCGCGGCGAGCGGGATCTCCTCGATCAACGGCGCGGCGAAGAGGATGAATGAGAGAAGGAACAGCGCCGCGGCGACGGCAGCGAGCCGGGTGCGCCCGCCCGAGGTGACGTTGATCATCGACTGGCCGATCATCGCGCAGCCGCCCATGCCGCCGAAGAAGCCGGTGACCGTGTTGGCCACGCCCTGCGCCACGCATTCCTGGCTCGCCCCGCCGCGCTTGCCGGTGATCTCGCCGACGAGGTTGAGGGTCAGGAGGCTCTCGATGAGGCCGATCGCGGCGAGGATGACGGAATAGGGCAGGATGATCTCGAACGTCTGCCAGTTCAACGGCACGGCGGGGATGTGGAAGGACGGCAGCCCGCCCTGGATCGAGGCGAGGTCGCCGACCCGCGGCACCTCGATGCCGAAGCCAATCACCAGCGCGGCGACGATACCGATTCCGGCCAGCGGCGCGGGAATGGCGCGGGTGAGCCGCGGCATCACCCAGATGATCGCCATCGTGGCGATGACGAGCGCCAGCATCGTCGCGAGTGGCCCGCCGCTCAGCCACGCATGCCCGCCCTGCCCGTCCGGCAGGCGGAAATGTTCGAGTTGTGCGAGGCCGATGACGATCGCTAGGCCGTTGACGAAGCCGAGCATTACCGGATGCGGCACGAGCCGGATGAACTTGCCGAGCTTCAGGAGACCCGCAGCGATCTGGATCAGCCCCATCAGGACGACGGTGGCGAAGAGGTACTCGACCCCATGCGCGGCGACGAGGCTGACCATGACCACCGCGAGCGCGCCGGTAGCGCCCGAGATCATGCCGGGCCGGCCGCCGATCAGCGCCGTGATCAGCCCGACGAGGAAGGCCGCATAGAGCCCGACGAGAGGATGGACACCGGCCACGAAGGCGAAGGCCACCGCCTCGGGCACCAGAGCGAGCGCCACGGTGAGGCCCGACAGCACCTCGGTCCGGATCCCTGCGGCGGAAAGCGGGAAGGCCGGCGCATGGGACGGCGAGACGGCAGCGGCAAAAGCCGCAAGCGCGGATCGGGGCATCGTGGACCTCGGGGATTTTCTGTTCGCGACGCCCCGTCTAGCGGCAAACGGCCGCGAAATAAACCCTCAAGCGGCATGCCCCCGGAGCACCGGGCACCCTTTTCACCGCCCGGCCCCGCATCTAGGCTGCGGCCAAGAAAACGAACGGGCAGGCTTCGGCATGGCGACGGGCGGATCACGATGGTGAGCCGGGTTCTTGTCCTCGGCGCGGACGGGTTTATCGGCCGTCACATCGCGTTTGCGCTGCGAGCGGGGGGGCACGCGGTCGTGGCCGTGGCGCGGCGGCCGGAGCGGCTAGCGGCCATGGGGTTCGCCGTGCTCCGCGTCGATCTTTGCGATCCCGCCTGTCACACTCCGGCCTTCTGGACGCCGCATCTGGCCGACGGCACGCATCTCGTCATCGCAGCGGGGCTGCTGACCGGCGCGGACGCGGCCTTTGCCGCGGTCCACGAGGCCGCGCCACGCGCGGCCTACGCGGCGCGGGACGGGGGCCGGGCGGTGCTGATCTCGGCGGTAGGGATCACGGCCGACACGCCTTTCGCCGCTTGGCGTCGGCGCGGCGAGGCGGTGGCGCGCGCCGCAGGAAATGTGACGATCCTCCGGCCCGGCCTGGTTCTGGCCGACACGTCCTACGGCGGCTCCTCGCTTCTCCGCGCGCTCGCGGCACTGCCCGTGCGCCGCGTCGTCGTCGGCACGGGCGCGGAGCCCTGCAACCCGATCCACGCGGATGACCTCGCCTCCGTCGTTTCCGACTGCCTCGCCGCCCCGCCGGGCGCCGGACCGGCCGAAGGCGCCTGGGAGATCGGCGGCCCCGAGCACCTGAGCCAGGATGCGCTCTCCGCACTATTGCGGAGCTGGCTCGGCCTCGCGCCGGCGCCGGTCCTGAGGGTGCCGTACCGGTTCGCGAGGGTCGCGGGCCGGGTCGGCGATGCATTGCGGCTTGGCCCCGTTTCGACCACGGCGGTGGCGCAGCTCAGGCAGGGTATAGCGGCCGATCCCGCGCCGCTGCTCGCGCGGATCGCGGCGCGGCCAGAACCGGTCTCGCGCTTCCTCTGCCGCCGCCCGGCCGGAACCCAGGACCTGTGGCAGGCGCGGCTCTACCTTCTGAAACCGCTGCTCCGGCTGGTTTTGGCCGCGATGTGGCTGGTCTCGGGCCTTCTCGGGCTCCTGCTGCCACCGGCCGCGTTCACGCCCGTCCTCGCCGCCGCGCCCTTGCCCGAGGCCGCGCTCGTCATGCTGGCGCGGGCCGGCGGGCTCCTCGACCTCGCGCTGGCCGCGGCGCTCCTGCGGGACTGGCGGCCGCGCCAAGTGGGCTGGGCGCAGCTCGCGCTCGTGGCCGCATACACTTCGGGGCTGAGCATCCTCGCGCCGGATCTGTGGCTCGCGCCCTTTGGCGAGCTTCTCAAGAACCTGCCGGTGATGGCCCTGATCCTCGTACACCTCGCCTTGGCGGAGGAACGCTGATGGATCCCTACCTCGCCGTGAAGTGGCTGCACATCCTGTCCTCGACCGTCCTTTTCGGCACTGGGATCGGCACCGCCTTCCAGATGGTCTGGGCAATGCGGCGCGGCGAGCCCCGCATCGTGCATGGCGTGGCCACGGGTGTCGTCGTCGCGGATTGGATATTCACGACACCGGCGGGCTTCATTCAGCCGATAACGGGCGCAATTCTTGTCCATTTCAGTGGATTTTCCTTTTTCGAACCCTGGCTGGTCGCGACCTATGGCCTCTATCTCCTCGCGCTGGCCTGCTGGCTGCCGGTGGTCGCGCTGCAGATCCGGATCCGCGACCTCGCGGGCGCCGCAGCGTCCGGCGGTGAGGCGCTGCCGGACGAAGCCCGGCGCCTCTACCGGATATGGTTCGCACTTGGCTGGCCCGCCTTCGGCGCGCTGGTCGCAGTTTTCTGGCTGATGGTGGCGCGGCCCGATCTCGGGTTCTGAGGCTTGCCGAAGTTCGCGCCCGACGCGCGGAATTAACCATTCGGTAACGGATTGCCTGCTAGCGTCGGGTCAGCCGGCGCGAGCCGGTCGAAGCTTGCAGCTCATGTGACTTCAAATCGCCCGGGCCCCGTCGGTCGCTCCACCGGCGGGGCTTCGCGCCTCAGGGGGCGAGGACCGCGCCCGGATTCATGATCCCGGCCGGATCGAGCGCCGCCTTGATCGCCCGCATCGCGGCGAGCTTCGCGGGATCGCCATAGGCCTCAAGGTCACGCGTCTTGAGCCGCCCGATCCCGTGCTCGGCGCTGACCGAGCCGCCGAGCGCGTGGACGAGGTCATGCACCGCGCGCTGGATCGAACCGGCCTTGTCGCGATGATCGGCGGCACGCCCGCCCTTCGGCGGGAAGACATTGTAATGCAGGTTGCCGTCGCCGAGATGGCCGAAGCAGTTGACCCGGAACGGACCGATCGCGGCGATCACCGGCCCGGCGCGGCGCAGGAACTCCGCGATTTCCGAGAGCGGCAGCGAGATGTCGTGCGAGACCACCGCGCCGATCCGGCGGTTACCCTCCGGCAGCGCCTCGCGCAGGTCCCAGAGCGCCCGCGCCTGCGCGCCGCTCTGCGCGATGACACCGTCGCGGACAAGGCTTCCAGCCTCGGCCGCCTCGTAGAGGCCGGTCATCACCGCCTCGGGGTCGAGGCCGGGCGCGAGGCCGATCTCGATCAGCACCGACCAGTCGGGGCGATCCGCGAAGGGTTGGCGCAGCTCGGGCATGGCCTCGTCGAGGAAAAGAAGCCCCTGGGCATGGATCAGCTCGAAGGTCGTGACCGCGCCGCCGGTCCGGATCTGCGCGAGCGTCAGGAGCTCAAGCGCCGCCTCCGGCCCGATCACCGCGAGAAGCGCGGTGGCGGTCGCCGCCGGTTGCGGAAAGAGCCGCAGCGTGGCGGCGGTGATCACGCCGAGCGTGCCTTCCGAGCCGATGAGAAGGTCCTTCAGGTCATAGCCGGTATTGTCCTTGCGGAGCCGCGTCAGCCCGTTCAGCACCGAGCCGTCGGGCAGGACCGCCTCGACCCCGAGGCAAAGCTCGCGCGCATTGCCGTAGCGCAGGACGGCGGTGCCGCCGGCATTGGTGGCAAGGTTGCCGCCGATCCGCGCCGTCCCCTCGGAGGCGAGCGACAGCGGGAAGAGCCGCCCCGCCCCGTCCGCCGCCGCCTGCACCTCGGCGAGCGTCATGCCGGCCTCGACGATCATCAGGTTCTCCTCGGGCCAGAGCCCGCGCAGCCGGTTCATCCACTCCAGCGACAGGATCACCGGCGCCGGCCCCTCCGGCTGGACCTGACCGAGCACGAGCCCGGTGCCGCCGCCCCAGGGAATGAGGCCGACCCGCGCCTGTGCGCAGGCGGAAACGATGCGGGCCACCTCCGCCGTCTCGCGCGGACGGGCGAGGAGGGCCTGCGGCGTCACCGCGCGGCGCCGCGGCTCCTCGAGATAGCGCGGCTCCGCCGGCGCGAGCGTGCCCTCCGGCAGGAGCGTGGCGAGGCGTTGGGCGAAGGCAGCGTCGGCGGGGTTCAGCATGATCCCTGATCAAGCACGCCCGGCGGCATCCGGCAAGGGCGCTCAGTCGAGAAGCCGCGGCATCAGCACGATCACCGTCGGCCGCGCGGGCAGCGTGGCGAGCGAAACCTCGAGCACGGTCTCCTCGCGCAGCTCGACCGCGAACGCGTCCTCCATGCCGGAGAGGAACCGGACGAGCGTCACCGGGCCGAACCAGTGCATCGGCAGCACGATCGAGGCGCGGAGCCGCTTCAGCACCTTGATCATCGTCGGCAGGTCGAGCGTCATGCCGCCATCGACCGGCGCCATCACCACGTCGAGCCTGCCGAGGGCGGCATATTGCGCCTCGTCCGGCTCGTGGTGGAGATGGCCGAGATGGCCGATGCAGATCCCCGCGACCTCGAAGACGAAGATCGAGTTGCCGTAGGGCTCCACCCCGCCGCCCGGGCGGCGGATGTCGGTGGGCACGTTCCTCACCAGCATCTCGCCGAGGTCGAGATGGTGGTCGGCGGGTTCCCCGGTCCAGTCCCAGCCCTGGAGCACATGCGGGATGCGTTCGTCGGGCTCGGAGGTCCAGTGCGAGCTGTGGGCGCGGTTCATCGTGACGACATCGGGAACCACGTCGGCGGGACCAAGCATCCCTGTGTAGTCGGTGGCGAGGGACAGCCCGCCGTGGGTCTCAAGAAAGTAGGTCGAATGGCCGACATAGGACAGCCGCACCGTGTCGGCCGGCAGCGGGTCGCCGTAGCGGGCACGGTGGAGGTATTCGATGCCGGGAGCCGCGTCGGCAATGGCGATGCAATGGCTCGGGCGGCGGCTCTGGGCGGCGGCGGGCAAGGCCGCCGTCACAGCCAGCAAAACAACAAGAAGCCGGATGAGGGTCATGGAAGCCTCCGGCGACAGCATAGCGCGTTTTGCCGCCGGATGCCGCGTCTTTGCCCCTCACCCGCTGCCGGGCGCCGTCAGATCCCGGATTTCACCTCGGTCCAGAGCCGGGTCCGGCTGCGCAGCGGCCGGGCGTCGAGGCTGCGGTCCGGGAACAGGCGCGCCAGCGTTTCGGGCGGCGGATAGAAGCCGGGATCGGCGAGGATCGCCGGATCGACATGGGCATCCGCCGCGGCGTTGGCATTGGCGAAGAAGACCGTGTTGGTGACGTCGGCGATGACATCCGGTCTGAGCATGTAGTCGATGAAGGCATAGGCCTCGTCGACGCGCCGGGAATCCGCCGGGATCGCCATCAGGTCGATCCACATCAGCGTGCCCTCGCGGGGGATCGCATAGGCGACCTCGACGCCGCTGCCCGCTTCCTCGGCGCGCATCTGCGCGATGCCGGCGTCGCCGCTGTAGACGAGCGCGGCGCAGATATTGCCGGAGGCAAGGTCGGCCGTGGCCTTCTGGTTGCTGAAGTAGCGGACGGACGCCGTCGCCGCGGCGAGAAGATCGCGAGCACGCGCCAGCTCGCCCGGATCCTCCGAATAGGGGTCGGCACCGAGATAGTTCAGCGCGACCGACACGACCTCGACCGGGGAATCGAGCATGGCGATGCCGCAATCCGCGAGCCGGCCCGCGAGGTCCGGCTTGAAGATGAGGTCGAGCGTGTCCACCGGCTGATCGCCGATGCGCTCGGCCACCAGGGCGGGATTGTAGGCGATGCCGATCGTGCCCCAGGTATAGGGCACGCCGAGCTGTCGGCCGCCGGGCACGGCGTCGAGTGCGGCGAGGATGTCGGGGTTGAGATTGCCGTAGTTTTCCAGCCGCGCCGGGTCGACGGGCAGGAGCCCGCCGGCCTTGAACTCGCGCTCCGCGTTCACGGCCGCGGGGAAGACGACGTCATAGCCGCTTCCACCCGCGAGGAGCTTGGTTTCCAGCACCTCGTTCGAATCGTAGTAATCCAGCGCGACCTCGACGCCGGTCTCGGCCTGGTAGTTCGCGATCGTGTCGGCGGCGAAATAGTCGGCCCAGTTGTAGATGGCGAGTTCCCCGGCCCCGGCGCCGCTCGCGGCGAGGACGGCGCACCCGAGGATGACGGCTCCCTGTAGCGTGGTCTTTGGCGTTGCCACCTTGGTGGCTCCTGTCCCTGAATTGGCGCGAGTGGCTTTGGCCATGCTTCCCTCCTGACAGCCGGTTCGGATCGGGAAAGCCTACACGTTATGGCGTAACACCGTAAATTCAGCTACAGACATATACCTATAGGGGCATATAGCATCTGAAGTGTCGAGATGATGCAAGGCGTATCTTTTCCGGCCGAATGGAGCACCGCTCTGGCCGAATTGATCGGAGCGTTGGGAAGCCCGCGGTTTCCCGCCGCACTCCGCCGCGTGCTGGCACTGTGCTGCAGCTTCGACTCGCTCGTGGTGACACGCTATGACGGCGGCGCCCCGCCGCAGGCGCTGTTTCACGATCTCGACGACGTGCAGGCAGCGATTACCGTCGCCTTCTACGCGACCGGCCCCTACCTTCTCGATCCCTTCTACAAGGCCTGCCGTACCCGTCAGGAACCGGGCGCCTACCGCCTGCGCGACCTCGCCCCTGACGCGTTCTTCCGCTCGGAATACTACCGCAACTTCTACCGCAAGATCCGCATCGGCGACGAAATCGGCGTGCTGATCCCGGACGGAGCGGAACGCTGGCTGGTCCTGTCGCTCGCCCGCCGCCTGCGCCGGCCCGTCTTCACCCCCGAGGACAATGCGGCCCTCGCCGCGGCGTTCCCGCTGATCCGCGCCGCCGTTCTGCAACAATGGGGTGCGGAGGGGACCGTCGAGGCTGTCGCGGCCGAGGTCATCGACGACCGGCTGGTGGGTTTCGGGGCCGATGTCCTCAGTCCGCGCGAGGCCGAAGTCGTCCAGCTGATCCTGAGAGGTCATTCGACGCCAACGGCGGCCGATGTGCTGGGCATCTCGCCAGGAACCGTGAAGGTGCATCGCCGCCACGCCTATGCGAAGCTCGGCATCGCCTCGCAATCGGAGCTGTTCTCGATGGCGACACGGTTCCTGATGACACAGGAGGCGTGACGCGCCGCAGAAGCTCCGGCAACCGGGGGGTCAGGCCAGCGGCGGCCGGTGCCGGAGGGCCGCGAACCACCCGGCGCGGCGGGTCTTGCGCTCATGCGGAGGCTCCTCGGGAACTGGCCGGTCGACGCGGGCGCCGGGCTCGCGAGACGACAGGAACAGCAGATCGGCGGAGATGGGGGAAATGCGGTGGGTCATCGGATCATTCCTTGGCTTCAGAACCTGATCCAAGACTGCCCGAGCGCCCCGCGCCCCACCACCGACGCGATCCGGCGGAGGCGGAAGAACCCGTAACCACCCGTAAGTCCCTTGGCAGACCACCCCTCATGGGGTCATTCTAGGAGCCCTCCGGCCGCCAACGACCGAGGCACGATGACCGATGGCTGCTCCCTCTTCGCTACCAAGCTGCGCGCCTGGCGCGCGCATGCCGGCGCGCATGGCCGTGTGACCCAGGAAATGCTCGCCGACATGCTCGGTGTCAGCGTCGATGCCATCGGCAAGTACGAACGCTCGCTCTCCTTCATCCGCGGCGACCTCGAACACCGGCTCTCCGAGGCGCTTGGCTGGAGCCACGACGAGATCGTCGCCTGCCGCGAGGACTGGGAAGCGCGGCGCGCGGCGCCAGCCCGGGGCGCCTACCGGCTCCTTGACGATGAGGTCGTCGACGCGGTCTACAATGGCTCCTGGCGGGACGCCGCACTGGCCTCGATCGCCCTCGCCATCGAGGAGTTCGATGCCCTGCCGGAAGAGCTTGCCGCCAATGAACGGGTGTTCCTGCCGATCTACGACGCCTTCCGCGATCACTGGGCGGTGGTGATGCGGGGCGACCGCATGGTGGCGAAATGGACGCTGCCGTTTCTCAACCCCGAGGACGAGGAACTGTTCCGCACCGGCCGGCTGATCGAGGCGGACCTGTCGCTCGAGCGGATGCGCCGGCCGATCCTGCCCGGCACCTATTTCGGCTACAGCCCCGCCGTGGTCATTCGCCGTGGCCACGAAGCGGTCGGTCCGCTTCTCTTGTCCTCCTTCGTGAGCTTCCTCGAGACGCTGGCGCGGCGCGAGGTCTACCTTCACGGGATGGGTTCGATATCGGTGTCCCTCGGGGGCGCCCAGATCTGCCGCGATCTCGGGATGACGCGGCTCGGCACGCACTGCCTCGATCCCGGCTACGAGCTCTGGGAGCTGCCGGGCTCCGCGATCCCCGCCTCGATCTTCGGACGCCGCAGCCCGTTCCTGCGCCGCTGTTACCAGGACGTGTTCGGAAGCTGAACGCGGCTCAGCCTGCCTCGGTCCGCCCGCGCCGGTCGCCGCGCAGGTTGGCGTAGAGCACATGGTTGCGCCAGCGGCCGTTGATCTGCAGGTAGCTCTGCGCCACGCCCTCGTACTTGTAGCCGCATTTCTCCAGCACCCCGCGCGAGGCGAGATTCTCCGGCAGGCAGGCGCTTTCGAGCCGCGAAAGGTCGAGCTCGGTGAAGCAATGGTGGATCACCGCGCGCAAAGCCTCGGCCATGTAGCCCTGCCGCGCATGGGCGGCGCCGATCCAGTAGCCGATCGTCGCCGCCTGCGCCGGCCCGCGGCGGATGTTGTCGACCGTCACCGCGCCGAGGAGGGTCTCGTCGTCGCGGCGGACCAGGAACAGCGGCAGCGCGGTGCCGCCGGACTGGGCGCGCTGCGCCCAGTAGACGCGGTTGGTGAAGGCCTTGCGCGTAAGGTGGTCGGGCGACCAGGACGGCTCCCACGGCGTCAGGAATGCGCGGCTCTGTTCGCGCAGGGACACCCAGTCGCGATAGTCGGAATGCGCAGGCAGGCGCAGGCTCATCCGTTCGGTCTCGATCCGGACCCTGCGCCGCCCGAAGAACATCAGGCGGCGAGCCTTTCACGAAGCTGGCCGAGCGCCGGCGCCGCCTCCACCGGGCCGTAGAGCGCGAGCGCCGTGGTCGCCCCTCCGGCGAGACGCTCGGCGAAGGCGCGCACGGCGCCGCAGCTCACCGCGTCGATCTCGGCCGTGGTCTCGGCCACGCTCTGGACCCGGCCCCAGATCGAGACATGCCGCGCCATCCGCTCGGCCCGGCCCGAGGGGCTTTCGAGCCCCATCAGGAGCCCCGCCTTCATCTGCGCCCGGGCCCGCAGGATCTCCGCCTCGCTCATGTCGTCGGCGGCGCGCTTCAATTCGTCCATCGTCAGCCCGCAGAGATCGCCGATCTCCTCGGCCGAGGTGCCGGCATAGATCGTCATCATGCCGGTGTCGTCATAGGCCCCGGCCTGGGCATAGATCGAGTAGCAGAGCCCCCGCTCCTCGCGGATCTTCTGGAAGAGCCGCGAGGACATGCCGCCGCCGAGCGCGGTCGTGTAGACCTGCGCGGTGTAGAAATCGGCGTCGCGCACCGAGGGCGACTCAAAGCCCATCGCGAAATGGACCTGCTCCAGTTCCTTGACCTCGCGCCGCTCGCCCACCGACCAGCGCGCGGGCTGGATCAGCCCGCTACCGACCGGCTTCAGCCCGCCGAAGATCGCCTCGGCCGCCTTGACGATGGCATCGTGATCGACCGCCCCGGCGGCGGAAAGGATCATCTGGTCAGGCCCGTAATGCTCGCCCACGAAAGTCGTCAGATCCCCGCGTCCGAAGGTCGAGACCCGCTCGGCCGGGCCGAGGATCGTGCGCCCCATCGCCTGGTCCGGGAAGGCCGCCTCCTGCAGCCAGTCGAAGATGATGTCGTCGGGCGTGTCGAGCGCCTGGCCGATCTCCTGCAGGATCACATGCCGCTCGACCTCGATCTCCTTCGGATCGAAGACCGGATTGAGCACGATGTCGGAGATGACGTCGAGTGCCAAGGGCACGTCGGCCTCCAGCACCCGCGCGTAATAGGCGGTCATCTCGCGCGAGGTATAGGCGTTGATGTAGCCGCCCACGTCCTCGATCTCCTCGGCGATCTGCAGCGCCGAACGCCGCTTCGTCCCCTTGAAGGCCATGTGTTCGAGGAAATGCGCGATGCCGTTCTGCTCGGGCCGTTCATGCCGCCCGCCCGCCGTCAGCCAGAGGCCGGTGGCCGCCGAGGCGAGCCCCGGCATCCGCTCGGTCACGATCCTGAGGCCGTTGGGCAGCGTCGTCAGTTGGGTCGTCAAACCTTGCGCCTTTCATGGACCATCGCCTCCAGCCGGGCGAGGTCGTTCGGCACAGATGTAACACGTTCGGGGCGCGAGAAAAGGTCGGCCATGCGTTCGGGCAGCCCCGGGCGCTGACCCGTGGCTTTTTCGACCGCATCGGGGAACTTCGCCGGATGCGCGGTCGAGAGCGTGATCATCGGCACGGCTTCGTCCCGGTGGGCCTCCGCCACCGCGACGCCGACAGCCGTATGCGGGCAGAGAAGTTCGCCAGTCGCCTTGTGCATCGCCGCGATTGTGGCGAGCGTCTCCTCTTCCGACACGCGGCCCGAGGCGAAAAGCTCGCGCAGGGTCTCAAGCGCACCCTGGCTCACGGTAAAGCCGCCCGTCTCCTTCATCTCGGCCATGAGCTTCGCCACCGCCCCGCCGTCGCGGCCATAGGCGTCGAAGAGCGCGCGTTCGAAATTAGAGGAGATCTGGATGTCCATCGAGGGCGAGATCGAAGGCTTCACTCCGTCCATCTCGTAGCGCCCGGTGGTCAGGCAGCGGTGCAGGATGTCGTTCTGGTTGGTGGCAATCACCAGCCGGTCGATCGGCAGGCCCATGCGCTTGGCGATGTAGCCCGCGAAGATGTCGCCGAAATTACCGGTGGGGACGGTGAAGCTCACCTTGCGGTCAGGCGCGCCCAAGGACACCGCCGAGGTGAAGTAGTAGACGACCTGCGCCAGCACCCGCGCCCAATTGATCGAGTTGACGCCGGCAAGCCCCACCGCGTCGCGGAACTCGAAATGGTTGAACATGTCCTTGAGCCGCGCCTGGCAATCGTCGAAATCGCCCTTCAGCGCGAGCGCGTGGACATTTGCCTCGGCCGGCGTTGTCATCTGCCGGCGCTGCACTTCCGAGACGCGGCCCTCGGGAAAGAGGATGAAGACATCGACATTGTCGAGGCCGCGGAACGCCTCGATCGCCGCCGAGCCGGTATCGCCGGAGGTCGCGCCGACGATGGTCACCCGCCTGCCCTCGCGCCCCAGCGCGATCTGGAAGAGCTGGCCGATGAGCTGCATCGCGAAATCCTTGAACGCGAGCGTGGGCCCGTGGAACAGCTCCAGCAGGAAATGGTTGGGCGCGAGCTGCACGAGCGGCGCGCGCGCGCTGTGGCCGAAGCCCGCGTAGGCCCTGGCGATGGCGCTCTTGAACTCATCGTCGGTGAAGGCGTCGCCGACGAAGGGCCGCATCACCCGGAACGCGGCCTCCTCGTAGGAGAGCCCGCCGAGCGCCCGGATCTCGTCAGCCGAAAGCGTCGGGATCGTCTCGGGCACATAGAGCCCGCCGTCACGGGCGAGCCCGGTCAGCATCGCCTCGCCAAAGCCAAGAACCGGGGCCTCTCCCCGCGTCGAGATGTAGCGCATGTCAGTTCCTCAATCGGTCCGCTGCCTGATACGCCAGAGAAGAAACCCTGTCATCCCCGCCCAGACGCCTGCCAGCGAAAACCAGGTGATCGCGTACTGGCGGTGGTCGTTCGGGATGGAGGAGGTGTCGACCGGCACCGGGACGATACCTTGGGCATCGCCGGTCACTTTGCGGGCAACGACAAGAAGCGGCATAGTGTTGACGTTTTCAGACATCGCCGCCACATCGCGGGCAAACCAGAGCCCGGTGGCGGCGTCGGGCGGAGGGGTGTAGCTGTCGGCCTCCCTGGGCCAGTGCAGGTTGCCGGTGACCTCGAGCGCCACCGCTGGGCGGGCATCGTCCCGCGCCGCCTCGGGAACGAAGCCGCGGTCGAGCAGCACGCGCTTGCCGTCGTCGGTCTCGAAAACCGCGATCACCTCGAACCCCGCGCCCTCGCCCTTCCGGCCGGAGAGAACCAGAAGTTCCTCGCCCGTGGTGCGCCCAGAAACCGTGACCGGCCGATAGAGATCGGCCGCCGGATCCGGCGCGGCGATCGTCGAGAGCCGAACCGGATCCGCACCGATCTGCGCCTCGATGGCGGCGATCACGCCCTCCTTCCAGGCAAGCCGTCGGAGCTGCCAGACGCCGAGCGACAGCAGAACGGCGATGCCCAGGGCACCGAGGATCAGGGCGGAGAGAGCGCGGTTCATGGGGTCCTCAAAGCGAAACGCGGGGAGCGTTTGCCCCCCGCGTCCGTGATTTCCGTCAGGGCTGCCGGATCAGGCGCCCCAGATGTAGATCGCGGCGAAGAGGAACAGCCAGACCACGTCGACGAAGTGCCAGTACCAGGCGGCGGCTTCGAAGCCGACATGCTGCTCGGGCGTGAAGTCGCCCTTCATCGCGCGGATCATGCAGACCAGGAGGAAGATCGTCCCGATGATCACGTGCGCGCCGTGGAAGCCGGTCGCCATGAAGAACGACGCACCATAGATGTTGCCGGCGAAGCCGAAGGCGGCGTGGCTGTATTCGAAGGCCTGGAAGAAGGTGAAGAGCGCGCCGAGGCCGCAGGCCAGCGCGAGGCCCCAGATCATGTCCTTGCGGTTGTTCTCATGCGCGATCGCATGGTGCGCCCAGGTCGCCGCCGCCCCCGAGCAGAGCAGGATCAGCGTGTTGATAAGGGGCAGGTGCCAGGGGTCGAAGGTCTCGATCCCGGCCGGCGGCCAGACACCGTCGATCGCGGGCGAGCCCTCGGTCATCGGGTAGAGCGCGTGCTTGAAGAAGGTCCAGAACCACGCCGAGAAGAACATCACCTCGGACATGATGAACAGGATGAAGCCGTAGCGCAGGCCGATGCGGACGACCGGGGTGTGGTCACCGGTGTTGCCCTCGTGCACGACTTCGGCCCACCAGCCGTACATGACATAGAGGACCAGCACGAGGCCGGCGAGGAACATGAACGGCGTGATGCCCTTCATCCACAGGACCGCGCCGAACAGCATGACGAAGGCACCGACGGCGCCCAGGAGCGGCCAGAGCGAGGGCTTGAGGATGTGGTAGTCGTGATTCTTAGCGTGCGCCATGTCGGTTTCCCTGATTGGGCCTCAGTTATAGTTTTCACCCCCGGCGGGCGACAAAGCCGCCTGCGCCTCGGGCAATTCGGTCTTGAAGAAGGTGTAGCTCAGCGTGATGTTGCGGATCGAGCCCGCGTCGCGGTCCTTCACCAGCTCCGGATCGACATAGAAGACGACCGGCATCTCGATCCGCTCGCCGGGCTGCAACACCTGTTCGGTGAAGCAGAAGCACTGGATCTTGGAGAAGTAGTAGCCCGCGAGGTCGGGGGCGACATTGTAGCTCGCCGTGCCCGCGACCGGCTTGTCGGTCGGGTTGTAGGCCTCGTAGAAGGCCATCCCGGTCTCGCCGATCTTGAGTTTCATCTCGGTCTGCTTGGGGTGGAACTCCCACGGCATGTCCGGCGCGGTATTGGCGTCGAAGCGCACCGTCACGATCTCGTCGAGCACGTCGCCCGCGTTCCCGGCCCGCACGCTCGGCGTGCCGCCGTAACCGGTGACCTGGCAGAACCAGGAATAGAACGGCACCGCCGCCCAGGCCAGAACGCCCATCGTCAGGACGACGCCCGCAAGCATCGCCGCGATGCGGCCATTGCTCCGGGGCACGCTCATTGCGAGGCCTCCGCGGCGGGCAGCTTGCCTTCCTTCAGATGCGAGATCTTGACCACCGTCAGCCCGAAGACGAGCGCTACGAAGACGGCGAGCACCAACCCGAGGCCGAGGTTCCGGCCAAGGCGGCGACCGTGGATCTCATGTGCCTGACGGATCGCCATCACCAGCCTCCTAGCCCGAAGGGCGCAAGGCTCGCCTCGACGAGGAGCGCGCCGAAATGCAGGAAAAGATAGGCGAGCGAGAACCTGAAGAACGCCTTCTCGGCCCGGTAGCCATCGGCCTCAGCCGCCGCGTCGTCGCGCCGGGAGATGCGGAGAGCCCCCCGGATGAAGAGCGCGTTGAGCACGAGCGCCGTGACCAGCGTCACCGGCCCGCCGATCGAGGTGAGCGCGAGCGCCACCGGGAACGGGGCGAGCAGCAGCGTGTAGACGAGGATGTGCTTGCGCGTGGCGGCGCGGCCGTGGGTCACGGTCAGCATCGGCACGCCGGCGCGGGAATAGTCGTCCTTCATGAACAGCGCCAACGCCCAGAAATGCGGCGGCGTCCACATGAAGATCAGCGCGAACATCAGCACGCTCTCGACGCTGACACCGCCGGTGGCCACGGCCCAGCCGATCATCGGCGGGAAGGCCCCCGCCGCACCGCCGATCACGATGTTCTGCGGCGTCCGCCGCTTCAGCCACATCGTGTAGACGACGACGTAGAAGAAGATCGTGAAGGCGAGGAACGCGCCCGCGAACCAGTTCGCCGCCAAGCCCAGCATCAGGCAGGAGAGGACCGAGAGCGCGAGCCCGAGACCGAGCGCCTCGCCAGCGCCGACCCGTCCGGCCGGGACCGGGCGGCTCTGGGTGCGCCGCATCACGCGGTCGATGTCGGCGTCGTACCACATGTTGAGGGCACCCGAGGCGCCCCCGCCGAGCGCGATGAAGAGGATCGCGGTGAAGGCGACGAAGGGATGCACCGACACCGGCGCCACGATCAGCCCGACCATAGCGGTGAAGACGACGAGCGACATCACACGCGGCTTCAGGAGCTGGACGTAATCGCCGAAGCCCGCCTCCTGCCCGTGGTCAACGGCGCTCAGATCGCTCATCGCTCCCCTCCCCTTGGCGGCGCGCGTCTCCGCGCGCCTCTCCGTCAGTTGGCCGAAGCCACCTCGACCGGCGCCGAGGTGCCGAGACCCGCGGTCTTGGTCCGCGCCACCCAGTCGTCATAGACCTCCTGGCTCACCACCTTGACGGTGATCGGCATGTAGGTGTGGTCCTTGCCGCAAAGCTCCGAGCACTGGCCGAAATAGATGCCCTCACGGTCGGCGTTGAACCAGAGCTCCGCGATCCGGCCCGGCACGCCGTCCTGCTTCACCGCGAAGGCCGGGATCGTCCAGGCATGGATCACGTCGGCGGCGGTGACCTGAACCACGATGTCCTTGCCGACCGGCACCACGACCGCGGTATCGGTCGCGAGGAGGTATTCGTCCTGGCTGTAGCCGGCCGCCTCGAGCCCGTCGCGGCCGAGCATGAAGCTGTCGAAGGCAATGCCCTCGTCGGGGTATTCGTAGGACCAGAACCACTGGTTACCGATGGCCTTGATCACCACGTCGCCTTCCGGGATCTCCTGCTGCTTGAAGAGGATCGGCAGCGAGAACGCGCCCAAGACCACGAGGATCAGGACCGGGATCAGCGTCCAGACGATTTCCAGCGGCGTGTTGTGGGTGAACCGGGCCGGTGTCGGGTTGGCGCGGCTGTTGTAGCGCAGGATGACCGCCAGCAAGAGCCCCATCACCAGCGCGACGACTCCGATGCAGAGCCAAAGCAGCATCCCGTCGAGCCATTGCTGGTCGCGCGCGAGCTCGGTCGCCGCCGGCTGGAAGCCGGTGCCGTCGGCGACCGGCTTGCCGACGATCTCGAGCCCGGTGATCCCGTCCTGGGCCCGGACCACGGTGGCCGCGAATGTGGCGGTGAGGGCGGCCCCGAGGCCGGAAAGATTGGTCGCAAAGCGCATATCGTGTTCCCGTTCCTGCCGCGGCTTGTCCTGCCGCTTCCAGTGCCGGTACGATCCCCGAGTAAACCGCGGGCCGGACCGGTTGTATCCGGGCTTCGTCAAATCATATTAGTGACAATGCGACAAGTGAAACCATCGCGGCCAAGCGCCGCTTTTTGATCGAAATCAAGGACAGCGACGGAAGTGACAATGTCAGACACCCGGTTTTCCCCGTTCGAGACCCATCTCGACCCCGACCGCGCGCTGGCGATTCTGCGAGAGGCGACGCAGGGCGCCGAGGATGGCGAGCTCTTCCTCGAACGCCGCCGCTCCGAGGCCCTGGTCTTCGACGACGGCCGCCTGCGCAACGCGAGCTACGACGCGTCCGAGGGTTTCGGACTGCGCGCGGTGAACGGCGAGGTCGCGGGATACGCTCATTCCACCGAGGTTTCCGAATCGGCGCTGAAGCGCGCCGCCGAGACCGCGCGGCTTGCCGTCGGCGACGGCGGCGGCGTGATGGCGCCGCCGCCCGCGGGCACCAACGTGAAGCTCTACACCGACGCCGACCCGATGGCCGACGCGGGCTTCGGGCTCAAGGTCGAGACCCTGCGCGAGATCGACGCCTTCGCCCGCGCCCTCGATCCCCGCGTGGTGCAGGTCTCGGCGACGATCGCGGCGTCCTTGCAAGAGGTCTTCATCCTCCGGCCCGAGGGCGGCCTCGTCTTCGACATCCGCCCGATGACGCGGCTCAACGTCTCGGTCATCGTCGAGGAAAACGGCCGCCGCGAATCCGGCGGCCACGGCAGCGGCGGGCGCTCCGGCCTGACCGGCCTGATGACCGCCGAGCACTGGCAGGCGACAGCGCGCGAGGCGCTCCGGATCGCGCTCGTCAACCTGCGCGCGGTGGCAGCGCCGGCCGGCGTGATGGACGTGGCGCTCGGCGCCGGCTGGCCCGGCATTCTCCTCCACGAGGCGGTCGGCCACGGGCTCGAGGGCGATTTCAACCGCAAGAAGACGTCCGCTTTTGCCGGTCTCATGGGGCAGCAGGTGGCCGCGAAGGGCGTGACCGTGCTCGACGACGGCACCATCCCCGACCGCCGCGGCTCGATCAGCGTCGATGACGAGGGCACCCCCTCGGGCAAGAACGTGCTGATCGAGGACGGCGTGCTCGTGGGCTACATGCAGGACCGCCAGAACGCCCGGCTGATGGGCGTGGCGCCGACCGGCAACGGCCGGCGCGAGAGCTTCGCCCATATTCCGATGCCGCGGATGACGAACACCTACATGCTCGGCGGCGCGGCCCGCCCCGAAGACGTCGTGGCCGAGGTCACGGACGGCATCTACGCGGTCGGCTTCGGCGGCGGCCAGGTCGACATCACCAACGGCAAGTTCGTCTTTTCCTGCACCGAGGCCTACCGGGTGAAGAACGGCGTCGTCGGCGAGCCGGTCAAAGGCGCGACCCTGATCGGCGACGGCGCGACCGCTATGAAGAACATCCGCGCGATCGGCAACGACATGAAGCTCGATCCCGGCGTCGGCAATTGTGGCAAGGCCGGGCAATGGGTGCCGGTCGGCGTCGGCCAGCCGACGCTCCTGATCGGCGGGCTCACGGTCGGCGGCTCGGCGGCCTGAGCCGCGCCCGTCACTCGAGCTGGACGATCGCCAGCCGCACCTCCTCGTCGCCGAGCACGGCGGTCGTGTGGCCGCTGCCGGCGACGTCCTCCATGCGCCATATGCCGCCCGGGCCGATCTCCCGGACCTCGCCGTCGCCGGCCTCGACCCTGAGCCTGCCGCTCAGGCAGAACGCGACCTGGCGGCGCGGAGAGCGGTGCTTCGCCCCGTCCCAGCCGGCCGGAAGCGTCAGGTAGACAAGCGCGCGTGCCACCTCCGCTTCCGACAGAAGGAGCGGCGGAGCCGGCGGCGCGAAGTCGCCCATGGCCAGAGCGATTCCGGCATCGCCGAAATGCGACACGCCGTTCTCGTCCTCGGTGAGATGAAGCAGTTGCATCGTGAAACCCTTTCCCAATGCGTGATCGTATCGGCCCGCTCTAGGAGAACTTTTTTCGCATCTTCCGCAAATCGTCGCGAATCGTAACCGATGATTAACCTTGAGCCCGCATAGTGGCCTTGCGAATGAGGCGAAGGCACGAGGGATAAAGGTTTGTTATCTTACCCCACCCCCTTCACCCCACCCACCAAGGAAGACGACAGGCTGTCGTGGCTCCGCCTCATTCGCTCCCGCCGGGTCGGCGCCGTGACCTTCTGGCGGCTGATCGGCGAATACGGCTCCGCCGAGGCGGCCCTCCACGCCCTGCCCGGGATCGCTAAGGCGGCGGGCGTCCAGGGCTACGAACCCTGCCCCGAACCCGTCATCCTCAAGGAATATCAGGCCGGCACGGCCGCCGGCGCGCGGCTCCTCTGCCGCCACGACCCCGCCTATCCCCCCGCCCTCGCCGAGCTTGCCGACGCGCCTCCGGTGCTGTGGTGCCTCGGCGACCCCGCGCTTCTCTCCCGCCCGATGGTGGCACTCGTCGGCGCCCGCAACGCGTCCTCTCTCGGGCTGCGGATGGCGCGGAAGCTCGCCGAGGGGCTTGGCGCGGCAGGCGTCACCGTCGTCTCCGGCCTTGCCCGCGGCGTCGACACCGCTGCCCATGCGGCGGCGCTGCCCACGGGCACCGTCGCGGTGATGGCGGGCGGCGTCGACGCGACCTACCCGGCCGAAAACGCCGCCCTCGCCTCCGAGATTGCACTCAGGGGCCTGCGGCTCTCCGAACAGCCCATCGGGCTCGAACCGCAGGCCCGGCACTTTCCCCTGCGCAACCGCATCATTTCCGGCCTCGCCCGTGCCGTGGTGGTGGTGGAAGCCGCGGCGCGCTCGGGCAGCCTGATCACCGCCCGGCTGGCGCTCGACCAGGGCCGCGACGTGCTCGCCGTGCCGGGCCATCCCTTCGACGGCCGCGCCGCGGGCTGCAACCTGCTGCTCCGCGACGGCGCGACACTGGTGCGCGGCGCCGAGGACGTGCTCGCCGCGCTGGCCCCCGTCACCGCCGCCCCCGAACACGCCGCCGCACGCGCGCCCGAACCGGAGCCGCAGCGCACATGGCGCGACATGGCGACGCTCCACCGCCAGATCCTCGACCGCCTCGGGCCGAGCCCGATGGCCGAGGACCAGCTCATCCGCGACCTCGCCCTGCCGAGCGCCACCATCGCCCCCGAACTCCTGACTCTGGAACTCGAAGGCCGCATCCAGCGCCAGCCCGGCGGCCTCCTGTCGCGCCTCGACTGAACCGCCGCATCCGCCCCGCACCCTTCATCTTGCCAAAAATACCCCGGGGGAGCCCCGGACCTGGTCCGGGGCGGGGGCAGCGCCCCCGACGCCCTCCCCACCCCCGGCGCAGCGCCGCCAAGCGGCCGGTCATTGACAAGCCCCGCCCTTGCCGCCCATGTAACGCGCCCAGAGCAGACAATCCGTTTACAAGAGGAAGTCATGGCCGTCGTCGTCGTAGAATCCCCCGCCAAGGCCAAGACAATCAACAAGTATCTCGGTTCCGACTACACCGTTCTCGCTTCCTATGGCCATGTCCGCGACCTGCCGCCAAAGGACGGATCGGTCGATCCCGACGAGGGATTCGACATGAAATGGGAGGTCGCGAGCGACAGCCGGAAACATGTCCGCGCCATCGCCGAGGCGCTGAAATCCGACGACACGCTGATCCTCGCCACCGACCCCGACCGCGAGGGCGAAGCGATCTCGTGGCACCTGAAGGAGGCGCTCGCCTCGAGCCTCAAGAAGGGCAAGACCGTCCGCCGCGTCACCTTCAACGCGATCACCAAGGCCGCCGTGACCGAGGCGATGGCCAAGCCGCGCGATGTCGACGGGGCGCTGGTCGAGGCCTATCTCGCCCGCCGCGCGCTCGACTACCTCGTCGGCTTCAACCTCTCGCCCGTGCTCTGGCGCAAGCTCCCCGGCGCTAAGTCGGCCGGCCGCGTCCAGTCGGTGTGCCTCCGCCTCATCGTCGAGCGCGAGCTCGAGATCGAAGCCTTCAAGGCGCGCGAATACTGGACCGTCACCGCGACGCTCGCCACCCCGCGCGGGCAGGAGTTCCAGGCCCGCCTGACCGTCCTCGGCGGCAAGAAGCTCGACAAGTTCGACCTCGCCAACGAGACCGCCGCCGAGCTTGCCGTGCAGGCGATCACCTCGCGCGACCTCACGGTGAAATCGGTGGAGGCGAAACCCGCGAGCCGCAATCCCTACGCACCCTTCATGACCTCGACCCTGCAGCAGGAGGCCTCCCGCAAGTTCGGCATGGGCGCCAAGGCGACGATGGCCGCCGCGCAGCGGCTCTACGAGGCCGGCCACATCACCTACATGCGGACCGACGGCATCGACATGGCGCCCGAGGCGGTGATGGCCGCGCGCGACGAGATCAAGCGTCGCTTCGGCGCGGATTACGTCCCCGACAGCCCGCGGATGTACAAGAACAAGGCCAAGAACGCGCAGGAAGCGCATGAATGCATCCGGCCGACCGACATGGGCCTCTCGCCCGACAAGCTCAAGGTCGAGGGCGAGCAGAGGAAGCTCTACGACCTGATCTGGAAGCGCACCATCGCGAGCCAGATGGCCGCCGCCCGGCTCGAACGCACCACCGTCGACGTCGCCAGCCAGGACGGCGAGGTCGTGCTGCGCGCCACCGGCCAGGTCGTGAAATTCGACGGCTTCCTCAAGGTCTATGACGAGGGCCGCGACGAGGAGGGCGACGAGGACGGCGCCCGCCTGCCGCAGATCATGGAAGGTGAGAAGGCCGACAAACGCAGCATCGCCCCCGAGCAGCATTTCACCCAGCCGCCGCCGCGCTACACGGAGGCCACGCTCGTCAAAAGGATGGAGGAGCTTGGCATCGGCCGGCCCTCCACCTATGCCTCGATCGTCACCACGATCCAGGACCGCGACTATGTGCGGAAAGACAAGAACCGGCTCATCCCCGAGGACAAGGGCCGGCTCGTCACCGCGTTCCTGACGAACTTCTTCCGCCGCTACGTCGAATACGACTTCACCGCCGATCTCGAGAACGAGCTTGACGAGATCTCGGCCGGAGACCGCGATTACAAGGAGGTGCTTGCCCGCTTCTGGCGCGACTTCACCGCCGCCATCGCAGAGACCGCCGATCTCAGGATCGGCGAGGTGCTCGAGAAGATCGACGAGTTCCTCGCCCCGCATCTCTATCCCCCGCGCGCCGATGGATCGGACCCGCGCGTCTGCCCGACCTGCGGCGAGGGGCGGCTCAACCTCAAGACCGCGCGCTCCGGCGGCGCCTTCATCGGCTGCTCGAACTACCCGAACTGCCGCTACACCCGCGCGCTTTCGGCGGTGAACGGCGAGGCCGAGGCGGGCGGCGACCGGGTACTCGGCGAGGACGTGAACGGCGAACCGGTCTCGCTCCGCACCGGCCGCTTCGGACCTTATGTCCAGCGCGGCGAGGCGACCGAGGAGACACCGAAACCGCCGCGCGCGAGCCTGCCGAAGGGCTGGTCGGCCGAAACGCTCGACCTCGAGCGGGCGCTGATGCTTCTTGACCTGCCGCGCCCGATCGGACCGCATCCCGAGGACGGCGAACTGGTCGAGGCCGGGATCGGCCGCTACGGGCCTTACGTCAAGCACGGCAAGGTCTATGCCAACCTGCCCGATGTCGAGGAGGTCTTCACCGTCGGCATGAACCGCGCGGTGGAAGTTCTGGCCCAGAAGGCCAGCCGCGGCCGCGGAAGCTCCGCCCCCGCCCCGCTGCGCGAGCTTGGCGACCACCCCGACGGCGGCGCGATCCAGGTCATGTCGGGCCGCTACGGGCCTTACGTGAAATGGGAGAAGGTCAACGCCACCCTGCCGAAGGAGATGGTGCCTGAAGCCGTCACCTTCGACGAGGCGCTAGCGCTGATCGCCGAGAAGGCCGCCAAGAAGGGCGGCGGGCGCAAGAAGGCGGCACCGAAGAAGGCGGCGACGGCGCGAAAAGCACCCGCGAAGAAGTCCTCCGCCAAGGCGACGACCACGAAGAAGAAGGCGGGCGCGGCGAAAGCCGGCTGAGGCCCGGCTCGCGCCGTCCGCGCCACCGCGCGTCCGGGCGACCGGCGACCCCGTATCGATTCAAGACTATGTGATTTGTCGAACCTGCCCGGCTCTGGCACCAAGTCGCCGGAGCAGGCCATCGGGAAAGACAAACACATGACAACAAAGACGATTTCGCGGCGCCAGCTTCTCGGTTGCGCTGGCGCCGCCCTGATCGTTCCGGCCGTGGCAAGAGCCGAGCCGGACAGCGCCCGGCGCAACGTCTCGAGCTTCGTGCGGCAGGACTGGCGCGACCATTTCGACGATCTTGGGAAAGCGATCATCGTCGCCGACACGGTCTCCCGCAGCCTCCACTTCTGGAGCGGGGACGGCACCGATTACCGGATCTATCCGACCTCGGTCCCGCGCAGCGACGAACTGACGCGGCGCGGCTACACGAAGATCGTGCGCAAAAAGGTCGGCCCGGACTGGACCCCGACGCCTTCGCAACTCGAACGGTTCCCCGACTGGCGCTACATGCCGCCGGGGCCGGAAAACCCGCTGGGCACGCACGCGATGTATCTCGACTGGCCCGCCTATCTGATCCATGGTACGCACGACACCCGCAAGATCGGCCGGCGATCGTCAGACGGTTGCATCGGGCTTTACAACCCGAGCATCGCCGAACTGTTCGAGATCACGCCGGTCGGAACCCAGGTGCGTCTGATCTGAGCAATCCGGCGCGGCCAGATCCGCCGCTTCTGCGCCCTTGCTGCGGCGCGGCGATTGACAGCGCCGCGCCCGCGCGCCACAACTTCGGCAACGAAAGTTCGGGGAGCGACCATGAAGAAAGTCTATGGCACAGCGAAGGAGGCCCTCGACGGGCTTCTCTTCGACGGCATGTTCATCGCGTCGGGCGGCTTCGGCCTCTGCGGCATTCCGGAGCTTCTGATCGACGCGCTGGTCGAGAGCGGCGTGAAGGACATCACCATCGCCTCGAACAACTGTGGCGTGGACGGCTTCGGGCTCGGCAAGCTGCTCGAGACGCGGCAGATCAGGAAGATGATCTCGTCCTATGTGGGCGAGAACGCGGAGTTCATGCGCCAGTACCTCTCGGGCGAGCTGGAGCTGGAGTTCAACCCGCAAGGCACGCTCGCCGAGCGCATGCGCGCGGGCGGCGCGGGCATTCCGGGCTTCTACACCAAGACCGGCGTCGGCACCGTGATCGCCGAGGGCAAGGAGCACAAGGACTTCGACGGCCAGACCTACATCCTCGAGAAGGGCATCGTCGCCGACCTCTCGATCGTCAAGGCCTGGAAGGCCGACGACACCGGCAACCTCGTCTTCAGGAAGACCGCGCGCAACTTCAACCCGCCGGCGGCGACCTGCGGAAAGATCTGCGTCGCCGAGGTGGAGGAGATCGTGCCGCGCGGCTCGCTCGACCCCGACTGCATCCACCTGCCGGGCATCTATGTGCACCGGATCATCCAGGGCGAGCACGAGAAACGCATTGAACAGCGCACCGTGCGCAAACGGGAGGCCGTGTGATGGCTTGGGACCGCAACCAGATGGCCGCCCGGGCGGCGCAGGAGCTGCAGGACGGCTGGTACGTCAACCTCGGCATCGGCATTCCGACGCTGGTGTCGAACTACATCCCCGAAGGCGTCGAGGTGACGCTGCAATCGGAGAACGGCATGCTCGGCATGGGCCCCTTTCCTTTCGAGGGCGAGGAGGATCCCGACCTGATCAATGCCGGCAAGCAGACGATCACCGAGCTCGCCCGCACCTCCTATTTCGACAGCGCCCAGAGCTTCGCGATGATCCGCGGCGGCAAGATCGCGATGGCGATCCTCGGCGCGATGGAAGTGGCCGAGAACGGCGATCTCGCGAACTGGATGATCCCCGGCAAGCTCGTGAAGGGCATGGGCGGGGCGATGGACCTCGTCGCGGGCGTCGGTCGCGTCGTCGTGGTGATGGACCACACCTCCAAGCACGGCGAATCGAAGGTGCTGAAGGCATGCACCCTGCCCCTGACGGGCAAGGGCGTCGTGGACCGGATCATCACCAATCTCGGCGTTCTCGACGTCGTTCCCGGTGGTCTGAAGATCGTCGAGATGGCCGATGGCGTGAGCGAGGCTGACCTGCGCGCCGCGACCGAGGCGACCATCGTCGGCTGAGCCCTCATCGCACGGCCGGGCGCAAGGCCCGGCCGTCCGGTTCCGTCAGTCCTCCGCCCGGCCCGCGAGGGCCGCGAGCATCGCCTCGGCGGCCTTTGCGGGTGTCGCACGGCCCTCCTCGACGGCGCGGCCAAGCTCGGCCATCCGCCCCCGCGCAGCGGGATCGGCGGTCAGCCGCGCAAGAAGCCCCTGCTGCACCTCCTCCTCGAACCAGTGCCGGGCCTGCTCGGCGCGACGGCGGTCGAAATGGCCATGCAGGCGCCGCCATTCGACGAGCACCTGCATCTCGTCCCAGGCGGCCTCCAGCCCCTCCTCCTCCATCGCCGAGACGCACATCGCCTTTGGGAAGCCCTCCGGGTCGCGGGCCCGCTTGCGCATGAGCCGGAGCGCCCCGGCATAATCCGCGCAGGTCCGCCGCGCCGCCGATTTCAGCTCGCCATCGGCCTTGTTCACGAGGATGAGGTCGGCCATCTCCATGATCCCGCGCTTCACGCCCTGCAACTCGTCGCCACCCGCGGGGGCGAGGAGAAGGATGAAGAGATCGGCCATCTCCGCGACCAGCGTCTCGGACTGGCCGACGCCCACGGTCTCGATCAGCACCACATCGAAGCCCGCCGCCTCGCAGAGCGCGGCCGCCTCGCGGGTGCGCCGGGCGACGCCGCCGAGATGGGTCTGGCTCGGCGAGGGCCGGATGAAGGCAAGGGGATCGCGCGACAGCCGCTCCATCCGCGTCTTGTCGCCGAGGATCGAGCCGCCGGAGCGCGACGACGAGGGATCGACCGCCAGAACCGCGACCTTGAGCCCCTGCCCGGTCAGCATCGTGCCGAACGCCTCGATGAAGCTCGACTTGCCGACGCCCGGCGTGCCCGAAAGCCCGATCCGGAGCGCCTGCCGCCCGCCGCCGAGCGCGTCCAGAAGTGCGGCCGCCGCGGCGCGGTGATCGGCGCGGCCGCTCTCCACCAGCGTGATCGCGCGCGCCAGCGCCCTCCGGTCGCCCTGGGCCAGCCGGCCCGCAAGTTCGGTAATGTCCATGTTACGGTTCCGGCGGCCTTTTGCTGATCCAACGCGGTCGTGAATTGACCTCTCGGTGGTTTTCTTGCCTGCTTGGCGGCGCCGATGTCCAGTGGCTCGGCGCGAAAAAACGACGAGCGGTGCCATGAGGATCCTTCTCCGTTGCCTAGCCGGGGCCGCGCTCGCGGTGGCTCTGGCGCCCGGCCCTGGTCATGCCGGGCCGAAGGAGAGCGCCATCTTCGACCTCACTCTCCGCGGCCTCCCGGCCGGGTCGCTCTCGGTCAGCGGCACGATCACGGGCGCGCGCTACGCCGCCTCGGGCGTGCTGCAATCGGGCGGCTTCCTCGCGCTGGTGAAGCGGATGCGCTACGACGCCCGCGCGAAGGGCATGGTGCGCGACGGCGTGTTCACGCCCACGCGCTACGAGGAGGATGCCGACACCGGAAAGCGCCAGTCGCAATCGGTGATGCGCTACGAGAACGGCGTGCCGCAGGTGAAGGTCCACAAGCCGCCGAAACCGCCGCGCCCGGACGACATCGACCCTGCGACCCAAGGCGGCACGGTCGATCCGCTGACCGCGCTCTATGCCGCTTTGCGCGACGTACCGGCGGCCGAGGCCTGCAAGCTGAAGCTCTTCCTCTTCGACGGGCGCCGGCGCAGCCGGGTCATGCTGACCGATCCCCGTCCCGTCGAAGGCGGCCTCGCCTGCACCGGGGAATACCGCCGCCTTGAAGGCTTTTCCGAAAAGGAGCTGGCCGAGAAGGTCCGGTTCCCCTTCACGCTCCACTACGCCCCCCTTGGCAACGGGCATCTCCGTGTCGTCGAGATTTCGATGGACACGCTCTATGGCAAAGGCCGGCTGAAACGGCGATAAGCGCGATGTGCGCGACCGGCTCCCCATAGACGCGGCCCTGCCCGGGCTTGTCACCGCCCTTGGGGCGGAGGGCCGCGCCGTGCTGATGGCGCCCCCCGGCGCCGGCAAGACGACGCGGGTACCGCTCGCGCTTCTCGAGGCCGGTCTGACCGCAGGCCGGATCGTCATGCTGGAGCCGCGCCGGCTCGCCGCCCGCGCCGCTGCCGAGCGCATGGCCGAGACGCTTGGCGAACGCGTCGGCGAGACCGTGGGCTACCGCATCCGCGGCGAGGCCAAGATTTCCGCCAAGACCCGGATCGAGGTTGTGACCGAGGGCATCCTGACCCGGATGATCCAGTCCGACCCCGAGCTTGCCGGCATCGGCGCGGTGATCTTCGACGAGTTCCACGAACGCTCGCTCAACGCCGATCTCGGCCTGGCACTCACCTGGGAGGTGCGCGGCGCGCTCCGGCCCGACCTGATCCTCGTGGTGATGTCGGCGACGCTCGACGCCGGCCCGGTCGCCGCCCTTCTCGACGATGCGCCGACCGTGACCTCCGAGGGCCGCGCCTTCCCGGTCGAGACGCGCTGGCTCGCCCGCCCGGTGGACAAGTCCATGCGCTTCGAGGCCGCCGTCGCGGGCCTTGTGACGGAAGCCGCCGCCGAGACCTCGGGCGGCATCCTCGTCTTCCTGCCCGGCGAGGGCGAGATCCGCCGGGTCGAGGCCGCACTCGCGGGCCGCCTGTCGGGCGACTGCGTGGTGCGGCCGCTCTTCGGCGCGATGGAGTTCGCCGCCCAGCGCGCCGCGATCGCGCCCGCCGCGACAGGCCGCAAGGTGGTGCTCGCGACCGCGATCGCCGAGACCTCGCTGACGATCGAGGATGTCCGCGCCGTGGTCGATGCCGGCCGCGCGCGGCGGGCGCGGTTCGATCCCGGCTCGGGCATGTCGCGGCTCGTCACCGAACGGGTGACCAGGGCCGAGGCCGAGCAGCGCCGCGGCCGCGCCGGCCGGGTCGCCGAGGGCACCTGCTACCGGATGTGGACCAGGGGCGAGGAAGGCGGCCTCGCCGCCTTCCCGCCAGCCGAGATCGAGGCGGCCGACCTTTCCGCGCTCGCGCTCGAACTGGCGCTCTGGGGTTCGGACGGGGCGGACCTCGCCTTCCTCACCCCGCCCCCCGCCCCCGCGCTTGCCGAGGCGCGCGCCCTTCTGACGGCCCTCGGCGCGCTCGACGACGCGGGCCGGATCACCGCCCACGGCCGGGCGCTCGCGGCGCTGCCGCTGCATCCCCGGCTTGGCCACATGCTGATCACCGCCGGGCCCGAGGCGGCGGTGCTCGCCGCCCTTCTCGCCGAGCGCGATCCCCTGCGCGGCGCCCCGGCCGATCTTGCCCTGCGACTCGCCGCGATCCGCGATCCGAAGGGCTACGAGGCCGACCACCCGCACCGGGTCGACCGCGGCACCGTGGAACGCATCCGCGCCGAGGCGAAGCGGCTTGCCCGCATGGTCGCGCCCATCGCGGAAGGCTTCAGCCTGGCCGAGATGGCGGCCCTCGCCTATCCCGACCGGATCGGGCTCCGGCGCACGGGCGACCGGCCGCGCTATGTGCTCTCCGGCGGCAAGGGCGCGATCGCAACGGAGGGCGATCCGCTCGGCGCCGAACGGCTTCTGGTCGCGACCGATCTCGACGGCGACCCGCGCGAGGCGCGGATCCGCCAGGGCATCGCGATCCGCGAGGCCGCTTTGCGCCGCCTCTTCGCCGAGCGGATCGGCTGGCATGATGTCTGCGAATGGTCCCGCCGCGAGGGCCGCGTCACCGCCCGGCGGCAGGAGCGGATCGGCGCGCTCGTCCTCGACGACCGCCACTGGCCCGACGCACCCGCCGAGGCCACCGCCCGCGCCGCACTCGACGGCCTCCGCCAGATCGGGTTGCCGTGGAGCGAACCGGCCCGCCGCTTCCGCGCGCGGGTGGAGCTTCTGCGCCGCGAGGGCGCCGACCTGCCCGACTTCTCCGACGCGGGCCTCCTTGACCGGGCCGAGGACTGGCTCCTCTCGCATCTCAAGGGCAAGCGCACCGAAGGCGAGCTGCGCAACCTCGACCTGACGGAGCCGCTGCGCCACGCGCTCGGCTGGGAGGGGTTGCAACTCCTCGACCGGCTCGCCCCGGCGCAGTTCGAAACCCCGCTCGGCCGGCAGGTGCCCATCGACTACGAGGGCGACCATCCCTCGATCTCGGTCCGGCTTCAGGAGTTGTTCGGCGTGACCCGGCACCCGACCGTTGGCCCGAAGCGCCTGCCCCTGCGCATCACGCTGCTCTCGCCCGCCCAGCGCCCGGTCCAGACCACGCTCGACCTGCCGGGCTTCTGGGCCAGCTCCTATGCCGATGTGCGCAAGGACATGCGCGGCCAGTATCCCAAGCATCCCTGGCCCGAGGATCCGACCGAGGCCGAGCCCACGCTTCGCGCCAAGCCGCGCCGGGGCTGACCGCCATCGGGCTCAGGCCGGGCCGAACCGCCGCCGGTTCAGCGCGTGCCAGAGAAGACCGAGAAGCACGAGATTGGCGATCCCGGCGATCGCCGCGTTCGCGAAGGGCACGGTATAGGTGCCGGTGAGGTCGTAGAAGAGCCCGCCCTGATAGCCCCCGACCCCGTGGCCGAGCCAGGCGAAGGCGAGGATGACGCTCATCGCGGTCGCCCGCCGCGCGGCCGGCGTGAGGAGCCGCGTCGTCGTCAGCACCCCGGTCATCACGCCGCCATAGCCGAAGCCGTAGACCGGCGCGAAGACGAGGAACGTGTCGAGATCGCCGATCTGGACGAAGCCGAAGACCAGCGCCGTCTGCCAGGCCGAAGCGGCCATATAGGCGCCGAGCGCGCCGATCATGTCGGCGAGGCGGCCGAAGGCGACCCGGCCCAGGGTCGCCGCCACCAGCGTGAGGAAGAGCACCCCGCCCGCCTCGGGTGCGGAGATGCCGCAGCCCTGGATATAGGGCACGAGATGCATGAGCGGCACCGACATCAGCGTACAGCAGAAGAGGGCGGCGGCGCTCAGCCACGGCACGACGACGGAGAGCGGCAGCGGCATGTTCTCCGCCGCCTCGGCCTGCCCGGGCAACCGGGCGGGCGGCGCGCGCAGGAGCGCCGCGAGCGGGAGGAGGATCGCGAGCGATATCAGCCCCGAAGCGGCGAGCGCGCCGCGCCAGCCGAGCCCCTCGATCAGGTAGACTGTGAGGAACGGCACCACGCCCTGCCCCACGCCCTGCCCCGCCGCGACGATGCCGATCGCAAGGCCGGAACCGACCGCGAACCAGTTGCCGGTGAGCGCGACGAGGGGCCCGGCCAGCGCACCACCGCCGAACGCCCCGGCGAGGAAGAAGACGACGTAAAACTGCCAGAGCGCCGAAGCCTGCGCCGCCAGAAGCATCGCCCCGCCGACCGCCACCGCGCCGACAAGGGCGACCCGCCGCACGCCGACCCGGTCGGCGAGCGGCCCCATCAGGAGCCCGCCGAGGCCGATCCCCACGACGCAGGCCGAGTTGATCAGCGCGATCGACCCGCGCGCCCAGCCGAACTCCGTCTCCAGCGGGATGACGAAGACCGAGAGCCCGTTGGCGAGCTGCCCGACGGCGACGGCAAGCATCGCGGCCGAGGCGGCTGCGATCACCCAGCGATAGGCGGGCTGCGGCGGCGACTTGGCGGACAAGGGCATTCCTCCCTCGCGACCCAAGGGGCGAAGCTTTCATGCTACCAGCGGACCAGCCGGTTGTCACAATGCGGCGACGGTTCCACGATGGGCGCGCGCCCAACGGAGCCGTTGAATACGGATTTCAGAATGATAAGTTGGCGTGCCAGGCGATGCGGGCTCGGGGAATCATGCAACTCTATCTGCCGATCGCCGAAGTCTCGGTGAACTCGTTCCTTCTCTTCTCGATCGGCGGAGTCGTCGGGCTTCTCTCGGGCATGTTCGGCGTCGGGGGCGGCTTTCTAATCACGCCGCTTCTCTTTTTCATCGGCGTGCCGCCGGCGGTCGCGGTGGCGACCTCGGCCAACCAGATCGTCGCCTCCTCTGTCTCGGCGATCCTCGCCCATATCCGGCGCAAGACCGTCGACTTCCGTATGGGCTGGACGCTGCTCGTCGGCGGCCTCGCGGGCTCGGGCCTCGGCATGGTGGTGTTCAACCACCTGAAGGCCCTCGGTCAGGTCGATCTTCTGGTGCGGATCTTCTACGTCGTGTTCCTTGGCGCCATCGGCGCGCTGATGTTTGTCGAGAGCCTGCGGGCCATCCGCCGCGCGAGCAAGCCGGGCGCGGTGCCGGCGCGCAAGAAGCACAACTGGGTCCACAACCTGCCCCTGAAGATCAAGTACCGCACCTCGGGCCTCTACATCTCGGTGATCCCGCCGCTCGGCGTCGGCGCGGCGGTGGGCTTTCTCGCCGCGATCATGGGGGTGGGCGGCGGCTTCATCATGGTGCCGGCGATGATCTACCTTCTGAACATGCCGACGCGGGTCGTGGTCGGCACCTCGCTTCTGCAGATCATCTTCGTCTCGGCCTTCACCGCCCTCATGCACGCGACGACGAACCACACCGTCGACATGGTGCTCGCGGTGATCCTCCTCGTCGGCGGCGTGATCGGCGCGCAGATCGGCGCCGGGATCGGGCTGAAGCTGAAGGCCGAGCAGCTCAGGATCCTGCTCGCGGTTCTGGTGCTCGCGGTCTGCGTCAAGATCGGGCTCGAACTCGTGATGAGACCCGACGAGCTCTATTCGATGACCTGGAGCGCGAGCGACTGAGCCTTCCGCCGGAACCGCGTTCAGCGTCCGAGTTTTTGCCGCCGGATCTTCATCCTCTCATGCGCTTCGGATGTGCCGTCGTGGAACGAGCCGAACCACTTGTCCCACGGCATCTCAAGATTGCCGTAGTTCACCTCGAAATAGCGGTGGTGCATCTGATGGTGAAACGTCCCGAGCGCAAGACGCTTGCGGTCCCTGACGAGCAGGTTCTCGAATCCGGTATGAGAGGTCGCCGCCGTCAGCGACTGGTGCTGCATGTGAAACAGGATGTGCAGAGGATGCGCCGGGATCAGGAAATGGATCAGGATCGAAGAAAAGAAGATCAGATGCTCGACCGGGTGCATCGACAGGCCCGACCAGGGGCCGACATTGACATTGCGGTGATGCAAGCTGTGGGCGATCCGGTAGAGCGGTCCCCAGTGCAACGCCCGGTGGACCCAGTAGAAGTGAAACGAGATCCAGACCGGGGTCAGGAGAAAGAGCGCAACGAACCACAAGGGATGCGCTGACCAGGCCAGCACCGGCGCCCAGCCGTTGGCCATCGCCCAGAACATCAGCACCTCGTAGGCGGTCCAGAAGCCGACGCCGCTCGTCAGGGTCCAGAACATGTTGTCGCGGACCTGCCCGCCGAAGCTGAACTGCCGCCCGGACCGAGCAAGCTCGCGCGGGTCGAACTTCAGGCGATCGCCCTGCCGACGGAGGGTGAAGAAGAACAGGTGAAGGCCTCCCGCCACGAGCGCGATCAGGACGAAGTTGCGCAGCCAGATTCCGGCGATCCAACCCGGTGCCAGCGTCCGCGCGACCTCGAGCGACGGCTGGAACCAGGCCCAGGAGACCAGCGCCACGCCGATAAGGATCGAGTTTTCGGCAAGCGCCAGCCAGCGCACCGCAAGCCAGCGCAGCATCCGCCCCGGATCGGGCGGCAAGGTGAAGAACGGCGAGACCCGGATCGGCACTTCGGGCACATGGTGCCAGCCCTTGAGGGCGGATCCGGAAGGATCTGTTCGCTCTGACATCGGCAACTCCCTGTTACGCGGACCGATCATGCGTCCAAACGATTCCCTTTAAAAACAGCTTTAATCTGCCATATAATTCTGAAAATCAGAGGATACGGCATGCAAGGAGACCTTCGGCTGTCGCTGCGCCTGCTGCGCGCCTATCTCGCCGCGACTGAGCATGGCAGCATCACCGGGGCAGCGGCGGCGCTGCATGTCGCGCCCTCGGCGGTCGCGACCGCCATCGACAAGGTCGAAGCCGAGTTCGGCACGGTTCTCGTCACCCGCAACCGTGCGAAGGGCATCGCGCCGACCACCGCCGGGCGGGCGCTGGCGGCGCGGATCAAGGCGCTTCTGGACGAATACGACGCAGTGATGTCGGAGGGTCACGCGCTCGGCGCCTCGCTCGCGGGCGACCTCCGGATCGGCTACTACGCCCCGGTCGCCCCAGCGTTCCTGCCGGAAATCCTTCAGCCGCTCATGGCCGCGAGCTCCGGCCTCAGGGTCGATCTGCGGGATTGCGACAATGACAGCGCGCAAGCCGGGCTGATCGAGGGACGGCTCGACGTGATCCTGTTCGCCGGTGGCGAGGTCCGGCCCGGCATCGAGACCGAGGCGCTTCTCGACATACCGCCCTACATCCTCGCGCCGGTCGCTCATCCGCTGGCGCTGCGGGGCGAGGCGACGCTTGCCGACCTGAACGGCGCGGATCTGGTGCTGCTCGACCTGCCGCTTGCCGGAGCATATACGCGGCGGCTCCTCGAGACGGGCGGGATTGCCCCCCGGATCGTCGCGACGTCATCCTCGACGGAAATGATCCGCAGCCTTGTCGGCGCGGGGACCGGACTCGCGGTTCTCAACATGCGGCCGAGGACAAGGTCCAGCTATGGCGGCGCCGAGCTCGCGGAGGTGCCGTTGCGGCCGCCGCTGCCGGGTCTGACGCTGATGGCGGGGCGGCTGGCAGGCCGCCCGCGCCGCGCCGTCACCGTGTTCCTGGACGCCGTCCGCGCCTGGTTCGCCGGTCCGCAGGCGGCAGAGCTCGTGGTGCGCGAGACCGGCGCTCAGGCCCCGAGGCAGTAGCGCAGGATCGCCTTCTGGGCGTGAAGCCGGTTCTCGCTCTCGTCGAAGATCACCGATTGCGGGCCGTCCATCACCTCGCTCGTCGCCTCCTCGTTGCGGTGCGCCGGCAGGCAATGCATGAAGAGCGCGTCGGGCTTGCCCTCTCCCATCATCTGCGCGTTGACCTGGTAGGGGCGAAGCTGGTTGTGCCGCCGCTCCCGGGCGCTTTCGGGATCGTGCATCGAGACCCACGTATCGGTGACGATCGCATCGGCACCCTCGGCCGCGACAAGCGGGTCGCGGTGGATCTCGACGGTCGAGCCCCTGGAGCGGGCGAAGGCGACCGCCTTCGGATCGGGATCGAGCGTCTCGGGGCCGGTGAAGGTGAGGTCGAAGCCGAACTGGCCGGCGGCGTGGAGCCAGCTCGAGCAGACGTTGTTGCCGTCGCCCGACCAGACGAACTTGCGGCCCGCGATCGGCCCGCGATGCTCCTCGTAGGTGACGATGTCGGCCATGATCTGGCAGGGATGCGACGAGTCGGTGAGCCCGTTGATCACCGGCACGGTCGCGTGTTCGGCCATCTCCAGAAGCGTCGCCTCCTCGAAGGTGCGCAGCATGATCAGGTCGACATAGCGTGACAGGACCCGCGCGGTATCGGCGATCGATTCGCCGTGGCCGAGCTGCATCTCCTTGCCCGAGAGCACCATCGTCTCGGCCCCCATCTGGCGGGCGCCGACATCGAAGGAAACGCGGGTCCGGGTCGAGGGCTTCTCGAAGATCAGCGCGATCATGCGCCCCGAAAGCGGCGTCGCGTCATCGGCCATGCCCTTGGGGCGGTTGTTGCGCGCGTCCTTCATCGCGCGGGCCTGGTCGATCATCGCCCGCAAGTCGGATGGCGAGGTCTTGTGGATGTCGAGGAAATGGTTCATCGGCGTCGTCCTTTGTGGCGAGCGCCGGGGGCTGCCTGCCCCCGGACCCCCGGGGGTATTTTCACAATGAAGAAGCGGCAGGCGCGGTTTCCAGTTCCGCCGCCGCGGCGTCGAGGCGGGTGACGGCCTCGGCGATCTCCTCGTCGGTGATCGTCAGCGGCGGCAGGAGCCGCAGCGTCTCGTCGGCGGCGGGCACGGTCAGGATCTGCCTTGCGTAGCCCGCCTTGACCACCTCGGCCGGGGCGACCTTGCACTTGAGGCCGAGCATGAGGCCCTGGCCGCGCACCCCTTCGAAGATGCCGGGATGGGCGGCGACGAGTCCTTCGAGCTTCTGGCGCAGGAGTGCCGCCTTGCGGTTGACCTCGGCGAGGAAGCCGGGGTCGGTCACGATCTCCATGACCTTGGCCCCGACCGCGCAGGCGAGCGGGTTGCCGCCGTAGGTCGAGCCGTGGGTGCCCGCGGTCATGCCGCTGGCGGCGGCCTCGGTGGCGAGCACCGCGCCCAGGGGGAAGCCGCCGCCTATGCCCTTGGCGACCATCATGATGTCCGGGGTCACCCCCGACCATTCGTGGGCGAAGAGCCGGCCGGTGCGGGCGACGCCGCACTGCACCTCGTCAAAGATGAGAATCGCGCCGGTCTCGTCGCAGAGCTGGCGGATCGTCTTCATGTCGGCGTCCGAGAGCGGGCGGATGCCGCCCTCGCCCTGGATCGGCTCGACCATCACGGCGCAGGTCCTGTCGCTGATCGCGGCTTTCAGCGCCGCCATGTCGGCCCAGGGCAGCTGCCGGAAGCCCGGCATCAGGGCGCCGTAGCCCTTTACCATCTTCTCCGACCCGGCGGCAGCGATGGCCCCGGTGGAGCGGCCGTGGAAGGCGCCCTCGAAGGTCAGGATCTCCTCGCGGGGGGCACCCTTCTCGTACCAGTACTTGCGCGCCATCTTGATCGCGAGTTCCGCCGCCTCGGTGCCGGAATTGGTGAAGAAGGCGGTGTCGGCGAAGGTGTTTTCCACCAGAAGGTCGGCCAGCCTTTGCTGTTCGGGGATCTGGTAGAGGTTCGAGACATGCCAGAGCCTGCCCGCCTGTTCGGTCAGCGCCGCGACGAGGTCGGGATTGGCATGGCCGAGCGCGTTGACCGCGATCCCGGCGCCGAGGTCGAGGTATCGCGTCCCGTCGGCCTCGATGAGCCAGCTGCCCTCGCCCTTCTCGAAGGAGAGGGGCGCGCGGTTGTAGGTGGGAAGGATCGACGGGATCATGGATGGACTCCGGATGGGAAGGTCAATGGGTGCCTGAGCGGGGGGCCCGAGTCAACGATGTGAAGGAGGTGTGGCGAGGCCACCGGGTGACGGACGTCAGGCGCGGGTGCGGCGGCGTCGGGGACGGGCAAAGGCTTGGGTCCGGTGCGTCATGGCCCGCCGCATAGCGGCTAAACCCGCGCCTGTCCACCGAAACCTTCGGCCGCCGCGTTCCGCCCCCGTTTGTGCTACCATCGCCCGATCAAGGGGAGAGGAACGCATGAAGGTCAGCATCGTCCAGGAGCCGCCGGTCTATCTCGATATTGAGCGATCGCTCGAGCGGGCCGTTTCGCTGATCGGCGCGGCCGCGGCCGGCGGGGCGGAGATGGTGGTCTTTCCCGAGGTCTGGCTGCCGGGCTACCCGACCTTCGTCTGGCGGCTCCTGCCCGGGCGCGGCATGGCGGCGACGGATGCGCTTTTCCGCCTGTCGCAGGCCAATTCGGTCGATCTGTCGCGCGACGGGCTGCGCCCCGTCCGAGAGGCCGCCCGCGAGCACGGCGTCGTGGTCGTGATGGGCCACCAGGAGATCGACGGCCGGTTCAGCGGCAGCACGCTCTTCAACAGCTGCGCCATCATCGACGCCGACGGCACGCTTCGCAACAACCACCGCAAGCTGATGCCGACCAATCCCGAGCGCATGGTCTGGGGCAGCGGCGACGGCCAGGGCCTGCGGGTGGTGCCGACCGCCGTCGGCCGCGTCGGCGCGCTGATCTGCTGGGAGAACTACATGCCGCTCGCGCGGTTCGCGCTCTATGCCCAGAACCTCGACATCTATGTCGCGCCGACCTGGGACAGCGGGCCGACCTGGCTGGCCACGATGCAGCACATCGCGCGCGAGGGCGGCGTCTGGGTCATCGGCTGCGCCACCGCCATCGAGGCGGCGGACATCCCCGCCGATCTGCCCCACCGCGACGAGATCTTTCCCGACCCCGGCGAGTGGATCAATCCCGGTGATGCGGTCGTCTACCAGCCCTTCGGCGGCGTGGAGGCCGGCCCGATGCATGCCGAGAAGGGCCTCCTCTCGGCCGAGATCGACGTCGCGCGCGCCCGCGCGTCACGGCGCAAGTTCGACGTGGCGGGCCATTACGCGCGTCCCGACATCTTCACGCTCTCGGTCAACCGCGCGGCGCAGCCGCCGGTGCGGTTCGGCCCGGACGACACGTCGGGCGCTTGAAACTCCCCGCCCTTGCTTGTATCTCGGCGCGTCCCGGATAGAATGGGGCGAAATTCATTCGAGGCCGGACGGCGCATCGCCCGATGAGCGCCGTCTTGTGCCTTGCCAACCCGAGGGTCAGTCATGTCCTGGACCGACGAGCGCGTCGAGACGTTGAAGAAGATGTGGGCCGAAGGCCAGTCGGCGAGCCAGATCGCCAAGGAACTCGGCGGCGTTACCCGCAACGCGGTGATCGGCAAGGTCCACCGGCTCGGCCTGTCGAACCGCGTCGGCGGCGCGCCGGAGCCGAAGGCCAAGGCGCCCGAAGCCGCGCCGAAGCCCGAGCCGCGCCCCGCGGCGGCGGCGAAACCCGCCGCGCCCCGCGCCGAGCCGAAGC
>NZ_JAPDOG010000030.1 GCF_026013545.1 Defluviimonas salinarum
CTCAAGAACGCCCGCCGTGTCGCCACCCGCTACGACAAGACTGCCGAAAGCTTCCTGGGTTTCATCGACATAACCTCGATCCGCCTCTGGCTCCGCCAATTGTCAACATGACCTAAAGAGTTCTTCGCCGCGCTTAGTCCAATCAACTTTGTAAACATCCATATTACCCATCCATCTTCAACGCGGAAATAAACGCCGACTGCGGGATCTCGACCTTGCCGAACTGGCGCATCTTCTTCTTGCCGGCCTTCTGCTTCTCCAGAAGCTTCTTCTTCCGGGTGACGTCGCCGCCGTAGCATTTCGCGGTCACGTCCTTGCGCATGGCCGCAATGGTCTCGCGCGCGATGACCCTCCCACCAATGGCGGCCTGGACCGGGATCTTGAACATGTGGCGCGGGATCAGCTCCTTCAGCTTCTCGCACATCACCCGGCCGCGGCTCTCGGCGCGGTCGCGGTGGACCATGATCGAGAGCGCGTCCACCGGCTCGTCGTTGACGAGGATCGACATCTTCACGAGGTTGTCCTCGCGGTATTCGAGCATCTGGTAGTCGAAGCTCGCATAGCCCTTGGTCACCGATTTCAGCCGGTCGTAGAAGTCGAAGACGACCTCGGCCAGCGGCAGGTCGTAGACCACCATCGCGCGGGAGCCGGCATAGGTCAGGTCCATCTGGATGCCGCGGCGGTCCTGGCAGAGCTTCAGCACGTCGCCGAGGTAGTCGTCGGGGACCATGATCGTCGCCTTGATCCGCGGCTCCTCGATATGGTCGACGTAAGTGAGGTCGGGCATGTCGGCGGGGTTGTGCAGCTCGCGCACCTCGCCGTCGCGCATGTGGAGCTTGAAGACCACCGAGGGCGCGGTGGTGATGAGGTCGAGATCGTATTCACGCTCGAGCCGGTCGCGGACGACCTCGAGGTGGAGAAGGCCGAGAAAGCCCATGCGGAAGCCGAAGCCGAGGGCCGCGCTGGTCTCCATCTCGTAGGAGAAGCTGGCGTCGTTGAGGGCGAGCTTCTCGATGGCGTCGCGGAGCGCCTCGAAATCGGCGGCGTCGACCGGGAAGAGGCCGCAGAAGACCACCGGCTGGGCGGGCTTGAAGCCCGGCAGCGCCTTGTCGCAGGGCTTCTTCTCATGGGTGATGGTGTCGCCGACGCGGGTGTCGCGGACCTGCTTGATCGAGGCGGTGAAGACGCCGATCTCGCCCGGGCCCAGTTCGGCGATGTCGACCATCTGCGGTTTCAGGACGGCGAGCTTGTCGACGCCGTAGAGCGCGCCGGTCTGCATCATCTTGATGCGGTCGCCCTTCTTGATCACGCCGTCCATCACGCGGATCATGACGACGACGCCGAGATAGGGGTCGTACCATGAATCGACGAGCATCGCCTTCAAGGGGGCGCTGCGGTCGCCCTTCGGCGAGGGCAGGCGGGCGACGATGGCCTCGAGCACGTCGGGGATGCCGATGCCGGTCTTGGCGGAGATCGGCACGGCCTGCGAGGCGTCGATGCCGATCACGTCCTCGATCTCGGCCTTGACCTTCTCGGGCTCGGAGGCGGGCAGGTCGATCTTGTTGAGGACCGGGACGAGCTCGTGGTCGGCGTCGATCGCCTGGTAGGCGTTGGCCAGCGTCTGGGCCTCGACACCTTGCGTCGCGTCGACGACGAGGAGCGAGCCCTCGACGGCGCGCATCGAGCGCGAGACCTCGTAGGCGAAGTCGACATGGCCCGGCGTGTCGATCAGGTTGAGGATGTAGGTCTTGCCGTCCTTCGCCGGGTACTCGATGCGGACGGTGTTGGCCTTGATGGTGATGCCGCGTTCTCGCTCGATATCCATCGAGTCCAGCAGCTGGGACTTCATGTCGCGTTCGGCGACGGTCCCGGTCAGCTGGATCAGCCGGTCGGCAAGGGTGGATTTGCCGTGGTCGATATGGGCCACGATGGAGAAATTGCGGATCTGGGCGAGCTCGGTCATGATGGCGCGGATATGCGCGGGAAATGGCGGGCGGTCAATGGGGGAGAAGGGTCCGCGCTGCGGCTGCGTCACTCCTTGCGGCGGATGAGCGCGTTGGCGATCTGGCCGACGAGTGCCACGAAGAGGCCGATGCCGAGCAGCATGAAGGCGATGGTGAAGATCTTGCCCGCATCGGTCTGGGGGGCGAAGTCGCCGTAGCCGACCGTCGACATCGTCGCCACGCAGAAGTAAAGCGCGTCGAGCCAGCTCCAGCCCTCGACATTGTGGTAGAAAACGGTGCCGCTGAGGACCGTCGCGAACACGAGGGTCACCGTCGTTCGGAAGGCCGGATCGCCCCACGATCGCCGGATCGCGCGGAAGAGCCTCGCCAGCGTGAGAAAGAACGGAACCATGCGCCCCCCTGGTCTGCGTCACTTGCGGCCAGAGACTGGCGTATGGCGCCGAGCCCCGCAAGCCCCGGCGGGCGGGGCGGTCTCGGGGAGGATCGGGGCGGATGTGACCCTGCCGCTACCGGCTTGCCCCCCACTCCCATCCCCTCCCCACCAGGGGGAGGGGAGGCGCAGGGCCGCGGTGCGGATCGCCCCGGCCCGAACGGGATCCAGGCGAAGCGCGCGCGGGTTCCCTGCGTCCTGAGCCGCGGGGCGCGGGATATCGCGAGGCCCGGCCAGCCGGAGAGTGCCTCGTCGCAGCGGTCCAGCGTCCGCACCCGGGAGGAGTTGATGAGGGCGGAAGCGGGTTTCATCGCGGCGAGCTCCGCCCTGCCGATGATGTGCCGCGTCGTATCCTTGAGCGTGCAGCGAAGCGGGACGACATCCGCCCGCAGCAGGATAGGCGCTCAGGTCATCGACCTTTTCGCCCCCCGCGCGCGGCCATCATCTCCGCGCTCCGGCCCGGATCGAGGGCGGCCACGCGGGGCGCGGACCCCCTGCCCCGCCGCCCGCGCAGGACCGCGAACCGCCGGCCGGAAAAGGAGCCGCCGCACCCCAAACGGCGCCCCATTCTGGACTCAGGATGCCTCGCAGTCTGGCCCTAACATCGGGAATCCCCACCCGCTACGGTTGCCGGATACCAAATCTCATGATCCGGGCGGCAGCGATCAGCCGCCCCAACTCACTTGACCGCAACCAAGGGAGGACCGATGAGCAATACGGTTTTGCTAGCGACAGACGGCAGCCCCGGCTCGGCCCGGGCACTCGACCACGCGATGGAGCGGGCGGGGAAATCCGGTGCGCGGGTGCTCGTCGCCTATGTCATCGAATGGTCGCCCTACTCGTTCAACACGCCGGAAGAAAACGCCCTGCGGCACACCAGGCGGGAATCCGAGATCGAGCGGGCCCGCGCCACCATCGTCGATCCGGCGCTGGCCAGGCTCAGGGCGGCCGGGATCGACTGCGAGGGGATCGTCCAGCACGGCCATCCGGCAAAGACCCTCGCCGAGATCGCGGAGGAACACGGCGCGGCGCAGATCGTCATCGGCAAGCAGGGCCAGAGCGGGCTCAAGGCGATGCTCTTCGGCAGCGTCGCGGGCAACCTGGTCCAGCTCGCGACGGTGCCGGTCATGGTCGTGCCCTAGGGGCCCGACTGCGGCCCTCGGGGTCCGGCCCGAAAGCGAAACCAAGGAAACGGAGGAACCATGTCGCGTCTGATCGCAGCCCTGCTGCCTCTCGCCGTCCTGCCGTCGCCCGCGCTCGCCGCGGGCATCGACGAGACCATCAACAACCTCACCGCCCCGCTCGCGACCCTGATCGGGCAGATCGTCTTCTTCAAGGTCACCCTCTTCGGCGCCGGCCTGCCGCTCGTCGTCCTCTGGCTCGTCGCGGGGGCGGTGTTCTTCACCTTCTACATGGGCTTCGTGAACCTGCGCGGTTTCAAGCACGCGATCGAGCTGGTTCGCGGCGACTATGCCGACCCGGATAGCGCGGGCGAGGTCAGCCACTTCCAGGCGCTGGCCACCGCCGTTTCGGGCACCGTGGGCATCGGCAACATCGGCGGCGTCGCGGTCGCCGTGACCGTCGGCGGGCCGGGGGCGACGTTCTGGCTCATTCTCGCGGGCTTCCTCGGCATGTCGACGAAGTTCGTCGAATGCACGCTCGGCGTGAAGTACCGCAACGAGAACCCCGACGGCTCGGTCTCGGGCGGGCCGATGTACTACCTGTCGAAGGGCTTCGCCGAACGCGGCATGGAAGGCTTCGGCAAGGTCATCGGTACCTTCTACGCCATCGGCATCTTCGTCGGCGCGCTCGGCATCGGCAACATGTTCCAGTCGAACCAGGCCTATGTGCAGCTCAACACCGTCGCGGGCGGCCGGCTTGACGGCTATGGCTGGCTGATCGGGCTGATCCTCGCCGCGGTGGTCTTCGCCGTGATCATCGGCGGCATCAAGTCGATCGCGCGCGTGACCGAGAAGATCGTGCCCTTCATGGCGGTCTTCTACTGCGTCTTCGCGATCATCGTGATCCTGATGAACTTCACCGCGATCCCGGAGGCCATTGCCAATGTCTTCACCGGCGCCTTCACCGGCGAGGGGGTCGCGGGCGGCGCCTTGGGCGCGCTGATCATCGGCTTCCAGCGCGCGGTCTTCTCGAACGAGGCCGGCATCGGCTCGGCCTCGATCGCCCATTCGGCGGTCAAGACCGACGAGCCGGTGACGGAAGGTTATGTCTCGCTTCTCGAGCCCTTCATCGACACGATCGTGATCTGCACCATCACCGCGATGGTGATCGGCACGAGCCAAGTCGCCGATCCGGGCTTCGCCGGCGAGGCGACCGGGGTCGCCATGACCTCGGCGGCGTTCGAGCGGCAGCTGAGCTGGTTCCCGCTGCCTCTGGCCTTCGCGGCGCTCCTGTTCGCCTTCTCGACGATGATCTCGTGGTCCTATTACGGCCTGAAGGGCTGGACCTACCTCTTCGGCGAGGGCGATGCCGGGCAGACGGTCTACAAGCTGATCTTCTGCGCCTTCGTGGCCCTCGGCTGCGTCGTCCAGCTCGGCCCGATCCTCGACATCTCGGACGCGCTCGTGTTCCTGATCTGCGTTCCGAACATCCTCGGGCTCTACTTCCTCGCCCCGATCGTCCGGCGCGAGATGGACGACTACCGGGCACGGCTCGCGCGCGGCGAGATCCGGAAATACGCCTGAGCAAGGATGCCGCCCGCCGGTCGCGCGGCGGGCGGATCACTGGCCCTCGGCCTCACCCGAAGCGCACGCCCTGTTCCTGCGCCCTGAGCCGAGGGTCGCGGGATTTCACCAGGAGCGGGCGGCCGGAGAGGGCCTCGTCGCAGCGCTCCAGCGTCTCGCGTTCGAGCCGCTCCATCGCTTCGGCCGTGTAGAAGGTCAGGTGCGGCAGCAGCAGGACGTTCGGGAGCCTGAAGAGCGGGCTCATGAGGTGGCCGGAAAGGCTCAGTGGTTCGGAAGAGAAGACGTCGAGGCCGGCGCCGGCGATCCGGCCCTCGGTCAGCGCGGCGACCAGCGCCGCCTCGTCGACGAGCGCGCCGCGGGAGGAGTTGATGAGAAAGGCCGCGGGTTTCATCGCGGCGAGTTCGGCCGCGCCGATGATGTGGCGGGTCGTTTCGTTCAGGGTGCAGTGGAGCGAGACGAAATCGGATTGCGCCAGCATCTCGTGCAGGTCCTCCACCTTCTCGACCCCGTGCGCGGCCATCTCCTCGGCGCTCATGCCTGGCGTAAAGGAGATCACGCGGGCGCGGAACCCCTGCCCCGCCATCCGCGCGAAGCTCTTGCCGATGCGGCCCAGCCCGACGATGCCCACGGTCTTGCCGGCGATGTCGCTGCCCATCCAGCGCGCCGTGGGCCAGGCCCAGCCCTCGGCCTGCATCTGGCGGTCAAGCGGCACCAGTTTCTTCGCGAGCGCGATCATCAGGGTGAAGGCGCCCTCGGCCACCGTCTCCTCGGCATATTCGGGGATGTTGACGACCGGGATGCCCTTAGCGATCGCCGCGGGGATGTCGATCGCGTCGATGCCGACGCCGTATTTGACGATGCCCCTGAGCCGGGTCGCGGCGGCGATCACCGCGGCGGTCACCGGGGTGTAGCACATCACGAGGAGGTCGGCCGAGGCGACCTCGGCGGCGAGTGCGGCCTCGCTCACGCCCTCGGGCAGGAGCACGAGTTCGCCGCGCCGGCGCAGCTCGGCATCGAGCTGCGGCGTTTCGAGTTCGCAATCGGTCCGGACGATCTTCATGTTTCCTGCCCCCCTGGCGGCCACGCACTTTGGAGTGTTTCGTGCTATGTTAGAGGGGCGACCGGCCCGGCCGCCAGAGAAAGAGCAAGCGATGAAGGAGATTGCCTACAGCGTGCGTGTCACCGGCCATGTCCAGGGCGTCGCCTACCGCGCCTGGGCGCGCTCCGAGGCGGGGCTTCTCGGCCTCAGGGGCTGGGTCCGCAACCGCGGCGACGGCTCGGTGGAAGCGCTGGTCGCGGGGCCCGAGGCGGCCGTCGAGGAGATGGTCGCGGCGATGAGCGAGGGCCCCGGCGCGGCCCAGGTCACCGATGTCTGGACCGAAGCCGCCGACCCCGCCACAGCACCTGACGGGGAGTTCCGGATCACCGGCTGACGGTCGCGCTCATTTCGGCGTGATCTTGGCCGTGAAGGTCTGGGCGACGATCTTGCCATCCTCGACAAGGAAGGTGTCGGTGGCGGTCTCGTAGGTATTGTCGGGCGTGTCGGCGTGCCAGGTGATGTAGCCGATCCGCCCGTTGTAGACCTCGCCGGTCATCTCGAAGACAACGTCGGGCTTGCCGAACTCGGCGAAGAAGGCCTCGAAGGCGGGGCGCATCTCTTCGGGGCCGGTCATGACCGTGCCGTTGGCAATCATCACCGACGTGTCGGTAAAGTCCGCGAGCATGGCGTCCATGTCGCCCGCCCCGAAGGCCGCCAGATGACGGTGCACGACCTCTTCGGTCATCGCCGCGTCGTCCGCCCATACAGGACCCGCGAGCGCCAGGATAACGGCAGTCAGAACCGCCGGCTTCGTGAGGATTGCGGTCATTTCGTCCCCCTATGTTTGATTTCGCAAGGCCGCGCTGGCCCGAGCCGCGACTATAGCACATCCGGGCCGCCACCGCCCGGCGCTCACCCGACCGGCAGGACCTGGCGCTTGACCATCGCGCGGAGCGCGAAGGAGGAGCGGGTCGAGCGGATGCCCGGCACCCGCATCAGCTTTTCTTCGAGGAAGCGGTCGAAATCGGCGAGGTCGGCCGCCACCACCCGCATCAGGATGTCGCGCGATCCGGTCATCAGGTGGCACTCCATCACCCGGTCGAAGCCCCTCACCGCGCGTTCGAAGGCCTCGATCGCGTCCTTCGACTGCTTTTCCAGCTCGACCCAGATGAAGATCGAGACCGGCAGGCCGACCCGGTGCTGGTCGATCCGCGCCGAATAGCCCTCGATCACGCCTTCGGATTCGAGTCGGGCAAGACGGCGGGCACAGGGCGTCTGCGACAGGCCGATCTCGGCGGCGAGGTCGGTCACGGTGAGGCGACCGTCGCGCTGGAGAGCCGCGAGAATCCGGCGGTCTATGGCGTCCATGGGGAATTTTACCTTCTTGACCGTTACATTTAGTTAATATCACCACATGAAAGAACATCAAAGGTGGATATTGGCGAAAACCTCCGCACGAGCGGTGGTATTCTGGACTTCGCATCATTCACGGAGCCTGCCATGCAGATCACGCCGGTCGAAACCGCCGAGCACGAGGAAGTCTATCGCGTCGAGGACAGGGAGGCGGGGCTTGTCGGCTTCATTGCCGTGCATTCGACCGCGCTCGGCCCGGCGGCGGGCGGGCTCAGGATGCGGGTCTACCGCAGCGAGGACGAGGCGCTTGGCGACGTACTCAGGCTCTCGCGCGGGATGACCTTCAAGAACGCGGCGGCGGACCTGCCGCTCGGCGGCGGCAAGGCGGTGATCCTTGGCGATCCGGCGCGCGACAAGACGCCGGAACTGCTGCGCGCGATGGGCCGCGCGGTCGAGACGCTCTCGGGCCGATACTGGACCGCCGAGGACATGGGGATGACGACCGCCGACATGGCCGTGCTGGCCGAGACGACCGCTTACGTCGCCGGGCTCGCGGGCGGGGCGTTCGCCTCCGGCGATCCCTCGCCGGTGACCGCGCGCGGCGTCTTCAACGCGGTCCGGCGGGTGGCGCAGCACCGGTTCGGGCGCGCGGATCTCGACGGGCTGACGGTGTCGGTACAGGGGCTTGGCAACGTCGGGCGGCATCTCTGCGCGCTGCTCCACGGCGAAGGGGCGCGGCTGATCGTCACCGACATCGACCCGGCGCGCGTTGCCGGAGCGGTCGCGGAATGGTCGGCCGAGGCGGTGGCCGAGAGCGAGATCTACAGCGCGGGCGCCGACATCTTCGCGCCCTGCGCGATCGGCGGCATCCTCAACGAGGGGACGATCCCCGAGCTGCGGGTCTCCGCGGTGGCGGGCGGTGCCAACAACCAGCTCGCGACGCCCGAGGACGGCGCGCGGCTGGCGGCGCGCGGCATCCTTTACGCCCCGGATTTCGTCGCCAATGGCGGCGGCATCATCAATGTCGCGGCCGAGATCCTGAAGATCGCCGACCGGCAGAGCTGGGTCGCGGCCAAGCTCGACGCGCTCGACGGCACGATGGAGGCAATCCTGAGCGCCGCCGCGGCCGAGGGGGTCGGCCCGAACGCCGTCGCCGAACGCATCGTCGCCGAGCGGATGCGCCGCGTCGCCGCCTGAGCCCTTGACGGCGGCGCCGCGCGGGCCGATCTATGCGGCAAAGCGAAGGGTAAAAGCGATGAAGTTCCTCATCCCGGACATGAGCTGCGGACACTGCAAGGCCGTGGTCGAGCGCACGATCATCGACCTCGACAGCAATGCCGACGTGGTCGTCAATGTCGCCGCCAAAACCGCCGAGGTGAAGACCACCTCGGCGCCCGAGGCGATCCTGACCGCGCTCAAGGCCGAGGGTTACCCAGCCAAGCTGGTCGGCTGAGCGTCGCACCATAATCTGTCCCGAGAGCGGTGACCGGGCGCCATTCGCCCGGTCCCGTTTCAGTCGAGCGCCGACTTGAAGGAGGGGGCCGCGTCCTGGGCCGCCTTCATCGCGGCCATCGCGTCCTCGATCGAGATGAGCTTGGTGGTGCGGCCTGCGGACATCGAGCCGGACCCCCCGACCAGCATCGAGCCGGCGATCATCGCCTTGTCGTCGGGCGCCTCGACCAGCGCGACGATGTCATCCGAGCCGAAGCAGAAGAACATGTGATGCAGCTTGCCGCCGATCGCCTCGATCATCTTCGCGGCAGCGGCCCTGCGATCCTGCGGCTTCTCGATCATCGCCTTGATCGCGGCTGGCGCGTAGCTTCCCTGAAACAGATAAAATCCCATGTCCCGTCCTCCCTTGTGTGATTGTTGAGGGCGGGATTGTATCATGCGCGGCGACAGTTTTCCGGGGAATAGGGTATCGTCGCCTCACCCCCTGTGGAGTAGCCGGGCGATGAGCGCGTCCGCGCCGGCTTCGACGAGGTCGAGCACGGTGTCGAAATCGCCGGTGTAATAGGGATCGGGCATGTCGCGCGGCGCGGAGCCCGCCACGCCGTCGAGAAAGAGTGCGAGCGGGGTGGCGTGGCCGCGGGGACGGAGCGCCTCGAGTGCTGCGTGGTTGGCGCCGTCCATCGCGAGGATGAGGTCGAAGGCGGTGAAGTCGCCCACCACGGCCTGCCGGGCGCGCAGGCCAGAGAGGTCGTAGCCGCGCCGCAGGGCGGCGGCGACCATCGGCGGATGCGGCGGATTGCCGACATGCCAGCCGCCGGTGCCGGCGCTGTCGACCGCCACCGCAAGCCCGGCGGCGGCGGCGCGGGCGGCGAAGACCGCCTCGGCGGCGGGCGAACGGCAGATGTTGCCGAGACAGACGAAGAGTATACGGTGCATCGTGGGCCTCCCGGCCCCGGGCGATGCCAGAAGGACGACAGGATGTCAAAACCCGGTGCCCATATCGTGATCCTGACCGGCGCGGGGATCTCGGCCGAGAGCGGGCTCGGCACGTTCCGCGATGTCGGCGGGCTCTGGTCGCGCTACGACTGGCGCGACCTCGCGACGCCTGAGGGATTCGCGCGCGATCCAGGTTTCGTGCTCGATTTCTACAACTGGCGGCGCGAGCGGGTGCGGGCGGCGAAGCCCAACCCGGCGCATCTGGCGCTGGCGCGGCTGCAGCGCGACTGGGAGGGCGAGGTGACGCTAGTCACCCAGAATGTCGACGACCTGCACGAGCAGGCCGGCAGCGCTCCGGTGATCCACATGCACGGCAGCCATCTGACCGCGCGCTGCGCCGCCTGCGGCCACCGCTGGCCGGCGCCGCGGGAGATGGCGCCCGAGGACCGCTGCCCCGCCTGCAGGGCGGAGGCGGCCCGCCCCGACGTGGTCTGGTTCGGCGAGACGCCGCACCATCTGGAGGCGATCGGCGCCGCACTCGCGGCGGCCGATCTCTTTGTCGCGATCGGCACCTCGGGCACGGTCTATCCGGCAGCGGGCTTTGCCGGTGCCGCCCGCGCGGCGGGCGCGCGGACGCTGATGCTGAACCTCGAACCCGCCGAGAACGCGGACATCTTCGACGAAGCCCGCCACGGCCCGGCGAGCCGGATCGTACCCGACTGGGTGGCCGCACTCTGCCCCGGCGAGGCGCCCTAGCGGGCGCTGTCGACCGGGATCTCGACCGCGACCTCGCCGGCCTTCTCGAAGGTCAGCGTGACGGCCACGGTCTCGCCTTCGGCGGGGCGGCTTTCCAGTCCCATGAACATCAGATGGTCGCCGCCGCGTTCGAGCGCATGGCTCGCCCCGGCGGGGAGCGCGATGCCGCCCTCGATCGGGTGCATCTGCATCGCGCCGTCGGCGCCAATCGTGTGGGTGTGCAGCTCGGTCTTGGCGGCGATGCCGGAGGCGACGCCGATCAGGCGGTCGTCGCTGTCGCCCTGGTTCTCGATCACCATGAAGGCGGCGCCGGCCATCGCACCGGGCATGAAGCGGGCATAGGCGTCGCTGACCACGATCGTGTCGGCGGCAGCGGCGGGAAGGGCGAAGGCGACCGCGGCGGCGGTCAGGGCGGATTTCAGGAATGTCATGTTATTTCCTCTGGTTTCGGTGTCATCGAAGGGCGATCACACCGGAACCGGAGGCCCCCGCGCGCCGAAGGGCGCAGGCGCGGCCGCGCCGGGCACCCGCTTCGCCGCGGGCAGGCTTGTCTTGACCGGCGTCACGGGGCGCGCTGCTTCCGCAGGGGCGGGATCGGTGACTGCGGCGAGGAGGCCGAGCGCGAGGTCGGGGCAGAGATGGGCGGGGCCGGAGGGCGCGCCGGTCGCGTCGCGCGGCACCTGGACAAGGCCCGCGCCGGAGCAGAGGACGAGCGCCTCGCCCCCGGCCCGGACCTGGCCGCGCGCGGCGGCGGCCGCGACGCCCATCGCGGCGAGCGCGAGGGCGAGCGTCAGGATCAGCGCGGAGCGGAACGTCGGCCGGGTCATGGCCCCGTGATACGGCGGCTCCGCAGGGAAGGGAAAGGGACAAAACGAAGCGGCCCCGCCGGGGCGGGGCCGTTTCGGGTCACGTCAGACGGTCCGCTCAGGCGGCAGCCTGGGCCTTCGCGACGTCCTTCTTGATCTTCAGCGCCTTCGCCGACAGCTCTTCGTCCTTCGCCTTGGCGAGGAAGGCGTCGAGCCCGCCGCGATGGTCGACCGAGCGCAGGGCCGCGGCCGAGATCTTCAGCTTGTACGACTGGCCAAGCACGTCGGAGATCAGCGTGACATCGTTAAGGTTCGGCAGGAAACGACGGCGCGACTTGTTGTTCGCGTGGCTCACGTTGTTGCCCGACATCGGGCCCTTACCGGTCAGTTCGCAAACGCGCGACATGGGTTCGTTCCTTGTTTCTCGGGCCTTGCGCCCGGCGTTCCGATAACATCAATGGGCGCTGCCGTGGCAGCCCCCCGAATTCCGTTCGCGCCGTTTACGGCCAAAGCCGGGCGAGGTCAAGCGATTCATCCCGCCCGTCCCGCCCGCGCGAGGCTGGACAAGGCCCGGCCGGAGGACCATCCTTCGCGCATGCCCCATGACGACCCCGATCATCCACATTCCCTGCTGCCCTCTGACCCCGCGCTGAGGGTGAAGGCGCTGGAGACGATCCTCACCGCGAAGGGGCTCGTCGATCCGGCCGCGCTCGACGCGATCCTGGAGACCTATGAGGAGAAGGTCGGCCCCCATCTCGGGGCGCGGGTGGTGGCGCGGGCCTGGAGCGATTCCGCCTTTCGCGACCGGCTCCTGGCCGACGCCACCGCCGCTGTCGCGGAGCTTGGCATTTCCGGCCGGCAGGGCGAGCATGTCGTCGCGGTGGAGAACACGCCCGAGACCCACAACATGGTCGTCTGCACGCTCTGCTCCTGCTATCCGTGGCCGCTTCTCGGCATTCCGCCGGCCTGGTACAAGTCGGACGCCTACCGCGCCCGCGCGGTGCGCGAGCCGCGCAAGGTGCTCGCGGAGTTCGGTGTCGCCCTGCCCGAGGGGCAGAGGGTGCGGGTCTGGGATTCGACCGCCGAGGTGCGCTACCTCGTGGTGCCGATGCGGCCCGAGGGGAGCGAGGGGCTGGACGAGGCGGCGCTGGCGGCGCTCGTTACCCGCGATTCGATGATCGGGACCGGATTGCCGGAGCGTCCGGCATGAGCCGGGTCCATGACATGGGCGGGCGCTACGGCGACGGCGCGGTGGTGCCCGTGCCGCAGGACGCGCCGCCCTTCGCCGCGGAGTGGCATCGCAAGGCGCTCGCGCTGACGCTCGCGGCGGGCGGGCTCGGTGCCTGGAACATCGACACCTCGCGCCATGCCCGCGAATGCCTCGCGCCGATGGATTACGCGCGCTTCTCCTATTACGAGAAATGGCTCGCCGCACTTGCCGACCTTCTCGTCGCGAAGGGGCTTGTGACGCGGGCGGAACTGGCCGCGGGCCGGGCCGATCCGGCGCCATTGCACGCGCGCGCCTTGCGCGGCGAGGCGGTCGGCGCCGCGCTCGCGCGCCGGGTGCCCTATGCGCGGCCCGGCCCCGCCCCGCGCTTTGCCGTCGGCGACCGGGTAAAGACCCGACTGCCGGCGCGGAACGCCTTCGTGGCGGGCGGGCATACCCGCCTGCCCTCCTATGCCGCCGGCCAGACCGGCACGGTGGTGCTCGTCCACGGGCCGCATGTGCTGCCGGATGCCAATGCCCACGGGCTCGGCGAGAATCCCGAGACGCTCTACACCGTCGCCTTCGCCGCCGCCGATCTCTGGGGCGCGGCCGAGGGCCCCGGCGACGAGGTGACGCTCGACCTCTGGCAAAGCTACCTGGAGGCGCCGTGACCACGCCCGCGCAGTTCGACGAGCCCTGGCAGGCGCAGCTCTTCGCGCTGACCGTGGCGCTGAACGAGGCCGGGCATTTCGGCTGGACCGACTGGACCGCAGCCTTCGGCGCCGAGTTGAAGGCGCGCGGCGCGGTGCGGGAGCTTGACGGCGGGGCGGATTACTGGGCGGCCTGGCTCGTGGCCTTGGAGGGGCTGCTCGACCGCTCCGGCATGGCGGCGCGGGGCGAGGCCGAGCGGGTCCGGGCCGACTGGGAGCGGGCCTATCTCGCGACGCCGCATGGCCAGCCGGTGCGGCTGGAGGGCTGAGCGTCAGTCCTCGATCCGGAAGAGCTTGTCGCGCGCGGTGGCGCCGCGCACCAGCGTGAGCCGCGACTTCGCGATACCGAGCGCCCTCGCGAGCAGCTTCACCACCGCGGCATTGGCCTTGCCGTCCTCGGGCACGGTGGTGACCTGCACCCGGATCGCGCCATCGACGAGCGTGACGGCGTTGCGCGAGGCCTTCGGCGTCACCCGCACCGCGATCTCGGCGCCGGGCCGGGCCAGATGGCTGAGATCGGTCATGGCGTTCTCCTCTGGCCCAAGTCCTACCCCGCCGCTAGGCTGGCCGCCAGAGCCCGGGAGGATCCGATGACCACCGCCTTCTTCACAGACGAGCGCTGCTTCTGGCATGGCGGCGGCAACTATGCCTTCACGCTGAAGACGGGCGGGCTTGTGCAGCCCGGAGCCGGTCTGCCGGAGAGTCCGGAGACCAAGCGGAGGTTGAAGAACCTTCTGGAAGTCACGGGACTTGCTCGGGAAATGGCGATTCAGTCCGCGCCGGAGGCGAGCCGGGAGGTTCTTTTGAGGGTCCACCCCGCCAGCTATCTCGACGCCTTCGAGGCGGCCTCGGAGGCGGGAGGCGGCGAGCTTGGCCTGCGCGCGCCCTTCGGGCCGGGCGGCTACGCGATCGCGGCGCTGTCGGCGGGGCTCGCGGCCGGGGCGCTGCGGGCGGTGCTCGAGGGGCGCGCGAAGAACGCCTATGCGCTGTCGCGCCCGCCGGGGCACCACTGCCTACCCGACTGGCCGAACGGCTTCTGCCTTCTCAACAACATCGGCGTCGCGATCCGCGCGGCGCAGGCAGCGGGGCTCGCGCGTCGGATCGCGGTGGTGGACTGGGACGTGCATCACGGCAACGGCACCGAGGCGGTGTTCTGGACCGATCCCGAGGTGCTGACGATCTCGCTGCACCAGGAGCGGAACTACCCGCTCGACACCGGCGGGCCGGAGGCGCGCGGCGCGGGCAAGGGCCACGGCTTCAACATCAACATTCCCCTGCCCCCGGGTACCGGCCATGCGAGCTATCTGGAGGCGATGGAGCGGATCGTGCTGCCCGCACTTCACCGTTTCCACCCCGAGGCGATCGTGGTGGCCTGCGGCTTCGACGCCTCGGCGGTCGATCCACTGGGCCGGATGCTGGCGACGGCCGAAACCTTCCGGGCGATGACCCGGCAGCTTCGCGAGGCGGCGGAGGCCTTGTGCGGCGGGCGGCTCGTCCTCGTCCACGAGGGCGGTTATTCGGAGGCGCATGTGCCCTTCTGCGGCCATGCGGTGCTGGAGGAGCTGACCGGCTCCGCGATCCGCGCGCCCGATCCCCTTGGCGAGACGCTCGCGGCGCGCCAGCCGGGGCCGGAGTGGCAGGCCCATGTCTCGGCCCATATCGCCCGGCTCGCGGCCTATTTCCTTTGACCGAAGCGGCTTGACCCCGGCGCGGCGCTGACCGACATCAGGGCGAGACCCGAACGGAGCACGACATGCCGATCCCCAATCCCGCCGCGATGGAGTTTCTCCTCACCCGCCGCTCGCGGCCCGCGAAGATCCTCACCGCTCCGGCGCCTACCCGCGAGGAGCTTCTGCCGATCCTGACCGCCGCCGCGCGGGTGCCCGATCACGGCAAGCTCGAACCCTGGCGGTTCCTCGTGCTGGAAAAGCCGGCACTTGCCCGGCTCGCGGCGCTTGCGCGGCGGCGCGGCGCCGGGATGGGGCTTGAGCCGGAGCGGATCGAGAAGGGCGTTCTGCAGCTCTCGGAAGCCGATCTCGCGGTCGCGGTCGTCCATGTGCCGCGCCCGACGGTCAAGGTGCCCGAGATCGAGCAGGTGCTGTCGGCGGGCGCGGCCTGCCTGACGCTGCTCAACGCCGCCCTCGCCTCGGGTTGGGGCGCGTCCTGGCTCACCGGCTGGCACGTCCATGACGCGGAGTTCTGCCGCGAGGGGCTCGGGCTCGGCGCGGGCGAATGGGTCGCGGGGCTGATCCACATCGGCACCGAGACCACGACCCCGCCGGACCGGCCCCGGCCCGACATCGCGGCGATCACGACGTGGGTGTCGGAATGATCCTCGGCGATTTCCTGAAGGCGCTCGGGCAGCTCGGCGACCGGCGCTTTCTCAAGGTCGTGCTCCTTGGCGTGGCGCTGTCGCTGGCGCTTCTGGTCGCGGTCTACGCGGGCTTCGCGCAGGTCGTGGCCTGGCTCGTGCCGGACGCGATCTGGCTGCCCTTCGTCGGCGAGGTCACCTGGGTCGAGACCCTGATGAGCTGGGGCTCGCTCCTCCTGATGATCGGGCTCTCGGTGTTCCTGATGGTGCCGGTCGCCTCGGCCTTCACCGGGCTTTTCCTCGACACGGTCGCCGACGCGGTGGAGGACCGGCATTATCCCAGCTTGCCGCCGGCGCCGAACGTGGCCTGGATGGACACACTCATCGACAGCATCAACTTCTTCGGCGTGCTCGTCGCGGTGAACGTGCTGGCGCTGGTCCTTTACGCCTTCGTCGGCCCCTTCGCGCCGCTGATGTTCTGGACGGTGAACGGCTACCTGCTCGGGCGCGAATATTTCCAGATGGCGGCAATGCGGCGGCTCGGGCGCGAGGGCGCGCGGGCGCTGCGGAAGCGCCATTCCGGTCAGATCTGGGTCGCCGGGATGCTGATGGCCGCGCCCTTGTCGCTGCCCGTGGTGAACCTCGTGATCCCGGTTCTCGGGGCCGCGACCTTCACGCATCTCTTCCACCGGCTGTCGCGGGAGCGGTAGGCGGGTTCATCGAGGTCCACAGTGGCCGCATCAACCGCCGTGCGGACATGACGGGCATCGCTCCCAGACGGAACGGTTTCACACGCTCGCCGTGCCTTTAAGGAGAACGATGTCGATCAACGCGGGATTACTTGGCGACACGAATGCTCAGGAGCGTCTTCCCGAGGCGCTTCTGCACCGTCGTCGTCGCGCTTTGCGCGCCGCGATTGGCGCCGTCGTAAGCCGATTGCCCGGTCTCCCTGTAAAGAGCCGCCGCGGCATCGAAGTCCTTCGCCAAAATCAAGTCCGCAATCTGAGGCGCCAATGCGATGAGCACGTTCACGTTCTCGAAGGCGGCTTCGGCGCCCTTCAACTCGTCGTCCGTGGCGAATTTGCTCTTTTTCACGCTGTTATAGGCTGTGGCGACTTCCGCCGCGGCCCTGTCCGCGTTGCTGCGGATGGCGTAGTCGTTTCCGATCTCCTTTTCCATCACGCGCCAGCCGCCGCGCTCCGCCTCGATGCTGTAGACGAGGAAATGGTTCACCTGGCTCGTCATCCTTTCAAGCACTTGTAACGAGGTCAGCAGTCGCAGTTCGTCGGATGCCTTCGCGGCGAGTTCCTTGGCGGTTTCCTGCGCGTTTGCTGACAGACCAGAGAGGGCGAGACAAAGGCCGGTTAGGACAGCCATCCAAAATGAGCGCATTTCCTGTACTCCTGTCACTAAAGCACTGACCGTGGCATGGCATCGACCTTTCTGACAACCCGAGCCCGTGTCCGGGTGGCCGCCAGCGGCGGTCCGCTCCGGGCTGGCATCCGGTGGTCTCCGGACGTGTACGACGCCTGATCGCGCGGCCGTGGCCTGCCGGGGAGCCTCAGCGGCAGTGCAGCGACATCCGTTTCACCTGCCGCTCCAGTCCGGAGGAAACGGTATAGGCCGCCCCGACGGCGACCACCTGGGCCGGTACGGATTGCTCCGCATAAAGACCGGTCGCTTGCCGGATCTCTCCGGCTTCGAGCAGCGGCACCATCGAATGGCCGACCGAGACGATTGCGTCCGCGCTCGTTTCGATCTCGGAAAGCCGCGCCTGCGCATCCTCGTCCATCGGCAGGCGGCGACCGGACGTCAGGATGGACTTGATCGCGCTCTGGCCCTTGTCCATGCGCTTGCCGAGAAACCCGGTCGGCCCGAAGAAGCCGCCGTCATCCAAGCTGCTGATGACGACCCCCTGCGCGACCTCCAGGATCGCCTCCGACTGCGCCTGCATCAGGGTCGCGATCTCCAGTTGCAGCTTGCGGAAAACGGCGACGGCGGCGTGATGGTTCGCGATGCCTTGGGGATCGCACGCGGCCGATTGTGCGGCCGAACGCAGGGGAGCCAAGCTGGCCAGTACGCCGACGAGGAGTCCTGCCAGGAGCCATAACCACCGACGCCCAAACGGATTTCTCGTCATGGAACCTCCTCCCAGCAACCATTCCGCACTCTATCACGGACGGCGGGAGGAGTCTGTTCACGGCTCGGAGCTGGTCTCGGCGCGGCCGCGACGTATACCCCCGGCGCAGCCCCCCGCGCAAAGAAAAACCGCGGGGGTTGCCCCCCGCGGTCTCATCATTGCATCCCCTGAAAGGTCAGGCCGCGCGCGACAGGAGGACGTCGTCCACCTTCTTCTGCGCGCCCGCCTCGTCGACGCCGGAGACGGCGGCGACTTCGCGGGTCAGCCGTTCGAGTGCCGCCTCGTAGAGCTGGCGCTCCGAGTAGGACTGCTCGCGCTGGTCGTCGGTGCGGTGGAGGTCGCGGACCACCTCGGCGATCGCCATGAGGTCGCCCGAGTTGATCTTCTGTTCGTATTCCTGGGCCCGGCGCGACCACATCGCGCGCTTGACCTTGGCCTTGCCCTTCAGCGTCTCGAGCGCCTTGGTGATCAGGTCGGGTGAGGAGAGCTGGCGCATGCCGATCTCGGTCGCCTTGTGCGTGGGCACGCGCAGGGTCATCTTGTCCTTCTCGAAGGAGATGACGAAGAGTTCGAGCTTCAGCCCGGCGATCTCCTGCTCTTCGATCGACATGATCTTGCCAACGCCATGCGCCGGGTAGACCACGAATTCGTTGGGGCGGAAGTCGGTCTTCTTGGTCTTGGTCATATACGCCTATCCTCGCACGGACCCCACCGTCGAGACCAAACGATACCGCCGGGGATACGCGATCTCCGGACAGCAATCATACTTGGCCTAAAACACCTTCCGCTGCGGAGGGACGCAACGGCGACGGTGAGCAATCCTCATCCAGTTGTAACGGAAATATATCAGAAAAATGGCATATCCGGAAGCGCCGCATCGCAGCGCGTCAATCAAATACGACATATGGGGTCGTCAAAACATGGTTGCGCTGGGCGGTTTTCCGCCGAAACCACAAGATATTGTCGATTCGCCGCCGCCCAGGGGGCGCGCCTCGAATCAATCGCCCGCGCCGGGGGTCTCGGAGAAGTACTTGTCGAGCTTGCCGGTCTCGCCGTCGCGTTCCTCCGCCTCGGGAAGCGGATCCTTGCGCTGCGTGATCACCGGCCACATCTCGGAGTACTTCCGGTTGAACTCGACCCAGGTCTCGAGATCGGGCTCGGTGTCGGGGCGGATCGCGTCGGCGGGGCATTCCGGCTCGCAGACGCCGCAGTCGATGCACTCGTCCGGGTGGATGACCAGCATGTTCTCGCCTTCGTAGAAGCAGTCCACCGGGCAGACTTCGACGCAGTCGGTGTATTTGCAGGCGATGCAGTTGTCGGTGACGACATAGGTCATGGCGCGGATCCGGGCTTTGGCTTCACGCTGCTACCTAGCCCCATGACGGGGATCATTCAAGACGGGCCGGGCCGGAAAGAGCGGCCAGTCGCGGCCGGGTCGCGACGCCGGGACATCATTCCTCAGGCGGGGCTTCCGGCAGCACGGTGTCGCGCGGTTCGGCGGGATCCGGGGCAAGATCGTCGTAGAGCGCCTGCGCCTCGGGCGCGGGGCCGCGGCGAGTGCCGCAGGCGCGGATGCAGACCACGCGGATCCGTCCGCCTTGCGGGAAGGTCAGCACGTCACCCGGGCCGACGGCATGGCCGGGCTTCGCGGTCTTTGCCCCGTTGAGCCGAAGATGTCCCGACGAGACCGTCGCGGCGGCGAGGCTGCGGGTCTTGAAGAACCGCGCCTGCCACAGCCACTTGTCGACGCGAATCCGCCCCTCGGCCGCCAACGCCGCCTCAGAACTTGTCCTTGAGCCCCATCAGCGCCGCGGCGAAGGGGTTGTCGGGGTCGATCCGGTCCTTCTTCGGCGGGCGCGACTCGAACTGGCGGCCGCCCTGCTCGTCGCGCTTGCCCTTGGCGCCCGGCTTACCCTTGCCGGGCTTGCCGCCGCGGTCGCCGCGCTCCGCACGGTCGCCGCGCGGCTTGCCCTCGCGCTTCTCGGCCCCCTCGCGCGGGCCGCGGTCGTTGCGGCGGCCGCGTTCCGGGCGCTCGCCACGCTCGCCGCGCGGCGCGCGCGGGCGCGGCGCCCAGGTGAAGGTGTAAAAGACCTCGGTCTCGGTCACGGTCTGGAGGGCGGCCTCCTCCTCGGTGATCGGATTGGCGCTCTGGCCCTCCTCGGCGGGCGCGGCGACGGGTTCGGAGCGCACCTTCTCGCGCTCGCCCTTCTCGCCCTTGTAGCCGAGGCCGGCCATCAGGTCGGCAAACTGCTCGAGCGTCATGCCGGTGATCGAGAGCATGTCCGGGTTGGCCTCGAAGCCGGCCTTGCTGTCCTGGCCGCGCAGGATGTCGGCGAGCCGTTCGAGCATGTCGATGCGGATCGCGCGGGCACCGGCAGGGTGATAGCCCGAGAGCGTGTAATAGCCCTTCGGCACGTCGGGGATGTTCGGCACTGTGACCAGACCCGGCGGCGGGCTTTCGGGGAACTCGTCGAGCCCCTCGTTAAGCGACCAGAGCACGAGCCGCAGCCGCGTCGGCGCGGGCTTCAGCAGGAGCGGCTGGAAGATCGTGTACTGGCCGAAGCGGACGCCGTGTTTCCTCAGCGCGCCGCGCATGTCCTGGTCGAGCGCCTTGACCTCGTCGGCCACGCCTTCGCGCGGCAGGACGCCCAGCGCCTCGACAAGACGGAAGGCGAAGCCGCGGGCGAGCCCGGCAAGCGCCTCGTCGCGCTGGAGCGTCAGCAGCGGCTCGAAGAGCGTCGCCACCTTGCGGTCAATGAAATGCTGGAGCCGGCGGCGCACCTTCTCGGCGACGTCGAAACCGGCTTCCTCGTCGACGAAAGCCTCGACCTGCGGCTTCATCGCCTCGGCGCCCTTGACGAGCTTGCCGACGGCGGAATTGCCCCACATGAGGCCGCCCTGCTCGGTGAAGTCGAGCTCGGTGTCGGGCGCGTTGTAGAAGCGGTCCGCGCGCAGGTGGAACTCGGGCTTGAGCGCCTCGTAGGCCGCCTGCTTCAGCGTCTTCGCCTCGTCGGGCGAGGCCGATCCGTCCTGCTTGAAACGGAACCCTTCGAGACGGCCGACGAATTCGCCTTCCACCGTCACCTCGCCCTTGTCGTTCACCTCGGCCACAAGGCTCTCCTTCTGCTTGAGCCGGCGAAGGAGGACGCTCGTCCGCCGGTCCACAAATCTCTGCGTCAGCGCGCCATGCAGCGCGTCCGACAGACGGTCTTCTACAGCGCGCGTCTCGTCGCGCCAATGACTTTCGTCGGCGACCCAGCCGGAACGCTGCGCGACATAGGTCCAGGTGCGGATATACGCCAATCGCTTGGAAAGCGAGTCGATGTCGCCCTCGGTCTTGTCGATGCGGCGAATTTGCGCGGCGAGCCAGTCGTCGGGGACGTGGCCGTCCTGCAGGAAGCCGAAGATCCTTTGCAGCAGATTGGCGTGTTCCTGCGACGAGATGCCCTGGAAATCCGGGATCCGGCAGACGTCCCAGAGGAGCCTCAGGTCGCGCGGATGCCGGACCCTGTCGCGGATCTGGCCGATCTCGGCGAGCGATTTCAGCGCGCGCAGATCGTCCGCCTCGCGCCCGCGCATGAGCCATTCGTTCTGGGGCGGCGCTTCGAGCGAGGAAATCAGACGGTCGATCGTGCCGAAGTCGAGTTCGCCCGAGCGCCAGTTCAGCCGCTCGATCGGGCGGAAGCGGTGGTTCTCGATCGCGTTCACGACCTCGTCGGCGAGGGGCGAGGCCTCACCGGTCACGCCGAACGTGCCGGGCGTCATGTGCCGCCCCGCCCGCCCGGCGATCTGCGCCAGTTCGTGCGGGAAGAGGTGGCGCATCCGCCAACCGTCGAACTTCGCCGTGGCCGAGAAGGCGACATGGTTGATGTCGAGGTTGAGCCCCATTCCGATCGCGTCGGTGGCGACGAGGTAATCGACGTCGCCGTTCTGGTACATCGCGACCTGCGCGTTGCGGGTGCGGGGGCTGAGCGCCCCCATCACCACCGCCGCGCCGCCCTTCTGGCGGCGGATCAGCTCGGCCATCGCATAGACATTTTCAACCGAAAACCCGACGACGGCCGACCGCGCGGGCATCCGGCTGATCTTTTTCGAACCTGCGTAGCTCAGGGTCGAGAACCGTTCGCGCTTGAGGAACTGCACCTTCGGCACCAGCGCCGCGATGGCGCCGCGCATCGTGTCGGAGCCGAGAAACAGCGTCTCGGCGAGGCCGCGGGCATGGAGCAGCCGGTCGGTGAAGACATGGCCGCGCTCGGGGTCGGCGCAGAGCTGGATCTCGTCCACGGCGAGGAAATCGGCGCCGATCTCGGTCGGCATCGCCTCGACGGTGCAGACCCAGTACTGCGCGCGGGCGCCGACGATGCGCTCCTCGCCGGTCACGAGAGCTGCGACCGCGGGGCCGCGCTGGGCGACGATGCGGTCGTAGACCTCGCGCGCAAGGAGACGCAACGGCAGGCCGATCACGCCGGTGCGGTGCGCCAGCATGCGTTCGATCGCGTAATGGGTCTTGCCGGTGTTGGTCGGGCCGAGGACCGCCGTGATCCTCGTCTCCGCCGCCATGGGATGCTCCTAGAGTCTGGTGCCGGAGGTCTTGCGCTCAAGCCGGGCGAGCGATTCCCTTATCCGTTCGTGGTGCGGATGTATAGCGAGGGCCGCGCGGTACGCCTCGATCGCGCGGGTATCATAGCCCAGTTCCTCCAAGATCAGGCCGAGCCCCGAGAGCGCGCCGAAATGGTGGTCGTTGAGCGCGAGCGTGCGGCGGATATCGGCGACCGAGGGACCGAACTGGCCGGCCATGTAATAGGCGGTGGCGCGCGCGTTCCAGCCCTCGGCAAAATCCGGCGCGTGGTCGGTGAGCGCGGTGAGATGCTCGATCGCAGCTTCGAGGTCGCCGGCCTCCATCGCCTCGCGGCCGCGCTTGAGCAGGAGGTCCATCGCGGGCGAGCCGGACTTGGACCATTCGCGGAGGATATCGGACTGGGTCCTCTGCCACTCCCGGTTGTCAGGGTCGGCGAGTTCGGCGTAAAGCTCGTCGAGCGTCGCCGCGCCGGCGGAAACCGGCAGGGCAAGCAGTAACGCGGCGGCACAGGCCGCGAAAACCGATCCGAGCGGGGTGGCGAAACGTCCCATTACACGGCAGAGTGTAGCCGATGCGCGCCGGTCAGCGAAAGGCCCCCGGCGGTCACAATTGGAGGAAGAATGAGCGACGTTGTGAATGCGGCCGTGGCCGCCCTGAGCGAGAAACTGTCGGGCGGATTCGCCGGCCGCGCGAAATTCATCATCGAGGGCGAAGGCGCTCTGATGCTCGACACCGCCGGCGTGCGCGCGGGCGACGAGGAGGCCGACGTGACGCTCACCGCCGACCGCGAGACCTTCGAGGGGATCCTCTCGGGCGACGTGAACCCGACCGCGGCCTTCATGCAAGGCAAGCTCAGCGTGGACGGCGACATGGGGCTCGCGATGCAGCTCGGCGCGGTTCTCTCGTAGGGCGATGGAACGCGCGCCGTTCCACGCGGATGTGGCCGAGGCGCCCGCAGGTGAGACCTGCGTCTGGCTTGACACCTCGGACGGCGTGCGCGTCCGCGCCGCGCATTGGCGCGAGGGAGCGAAGGGGACGGTGCTCCTGTTCCCCGGCCGCACCGAATATGTCGAGAAATACGGCCCCGCCGCGGCGGAATTCGCCGCGCGGGGCTACGCGATGGCGACGATCGACTGGCGCGGCCAAGGCATCGCCGACCGGCTCCTGGACGACCGGGCGCCGGGCCATGTCGGCGAGTTCCTCGACTACCAGAGGGATGTGGCGGCGCTGCTGGAGTTCGTCCGCGCCGAGGACCTGCCCGAGCCCTATTACCTCGTCGGCCATTCGATGGGCGGCTGCATCGGGCTAAGAGCGATCCATGACGGGCTGCCGGTCCACGCGGTGACCTTCTCGGCGCCGATGTGGGGCATCAAGATGCACTGGGCGCTGAGACCCGTCGCCTGGACGCTGGTCACGCTCGCGCCGCCCTTCGGGCAGGGCCACCGGATGGTGCCGACGACCTCGCCGATGACCTATGTGCTGGAAGCCCCATTCGAGGGCAACGTGCTGACCCGCAACGAGGAGATGTTCGCCTTCATGCGCCGCCAGCTCATCGCCCATCCCGAACTCGCGATCGGCGGGCCGACGCTGCAATGGCTCGGCGAGGCGCTGCGCGAGACGCGGGCGCTCAGGCAGATGCCCTCGCCCGCCCTGCCCTGCCTGACCGTGCTCGGCGCCGAGGAGCGCATCGTCTGCGCCCCGGCGATCCACGACCGGATGCACCGCTGGCCGGGGTCGGAGTTCGACCTCGTCGGCTCGGCCGAGCACGAGCTGATGATGGAAGGCCCCGAAATGCGGGACAAGTTCTACCGCCGCGCCACGGCGCTGTTCGACGCGAGCCGCTGAGGCGTCAGAGCGGGATCTTTCCGAAGCTCGACCGGAGCGCCTTCGACCAGGCCTCGCTGGTGCGGCGGAAATCGGCGTCGCCGGGCTCGAACCGGCGCTGCTGGGTGACGCGGCATTCGTCGCGCGCGATCACGGCGAGGTCGAGCGGCATCCCGACCGAGAGATTGGAGCGCAGCGTCGAATCCATCGACAGCAGGACCGCCTTCTGGCCGTCGGCGAGCGAGGTGTCAGGCCGCACGATGCGGTCGAGGATCGGCTTGCCGTACTTATGCTCGCCGATCTGCAGGAAGGGCGTGTCCTCGGTCGCCTCGATGAAGTTGCCCTCCGGGTAGATCAGGAACATCCGCATCACACCGCCCTTGCGCTGGCCGGCGACGATCATCGAGGCGGGGCCGAACTGGCCGCCGGTGCGGAGCCGCTGGTCGACCGCGTCGCGCACCGCCCAGAGCGTGGCGCCGACGATCTCGGCCACCTTCAGGAGCGTCGGCGCGAGGAGGATCGAGGTTTCGGGTGAGGCCTCGGGGTCCTCCACCGCCTCTTGCAGCTTGGCGATCGTGGCTTGCGTCACCGAGAGGCTGCCGGCGGTGAGGATCGCGACGACCCGCTCGCCCGGCACCTCGAAGCTGAACATCTTGCGGTAGGAGGAGATGTGGTCGATCCCGGCATTGGTGCGGGTGTCGGACAAAAGCACCATGCCCTCGTTCAGGAGAAGCCCCACGCCATAGGTCATGTCCGATATCCCCTCTGCCCCGACCGCGCCACACTAGGGCGCGGCGGGACCGCCCGCAACACCCCGCGGCGGGGCGATTTCCACCCCTTGCCGCTTGCCTTGCCCGGCCCGCCGCCCCTATGTCTTGGGCGGACAGAAAAGGAGTTTCCCATGCCCATCCGCCTGCCGCGCCCGGTCTTCGACACCCATGCCGCCGCCGGGGGGCTCGGCGATTTGCCGGAATGGGACCTGAGCGATCTCTACACCGCCCCCGACGCGCCGGAACTGGCGCGTGACATGGGCTGGCTGGAACAGGCCTGCGCCGATTTCGCCGCCAGCTACGAGGGCAAGCTCGCCACGCTCGACGCGGCCGCGATGCTCGGCTGCATCCGGGCCTACGAGCGGATCGAGGCGGTGGCGGGCCGGATCATGTCCTACGCTGGCCTGCGCTACTACCAGAACACGGTCGACGCCGCGCGCGCCAAGTTCATGTCGGACTGCCAGGACAAGGTCACCGACTTCACCACGCCGCTCGTGTTTTTCTCCTTGGAATTCAACCGAATCGAGGACGAAGCTTACACGTCGCTTTTCAACGCAAACGCCGACATCGCCCGCTACAAACCGGTCTTCGACCGGATGCGGGCGCTGCGCCCGCACCAGCTTTCGGACGAGCTCGAGCGGTTCCTGCACGACCAGTCGACGGTCGGCGCCTCGGCCTGGAACAAGCTCTTCGACGAGACGATGGCAGCGCTGGAATTCACAGTGAAGGGAGAGGCGGAGCCTCTGAGCCTCGAAGCCACGCTCAACCTCCTCTCGGAGCCCGAGCGCGGGCGGCGCGAGGCCGGGGCGCGCGCTCTCGCCGAGGTTTTCGGAAGCAATGTCAAACTCTTCGCGCGCGTACACAACACGCTCGCGAAAGAGAAGGAGATCGAGGACCGCTGGCGCAAGATGCCCACGCCCCAGCACGGCCGGCACCTGTCGAACGATGTCGAGCCGGAGGTGGTGGAGGCGCTCAGGAACGCTGTCGTCGCCGCCTATCCGAAGCTCTCGCACCGCTACTACCGGCTCAAGGCGAAGTGGATGGGGCTCGACAAGCTCCAGGTCTGGGACCGAAACGCGCCCCTGCCGATCGAGACCAAGCGCACCGTCGGCTGGGAGGAGGCGCGCAATACCGTGACCTCGGCCTATGCCGCCTTCTCGCCGGATCTCGCCGCGCTGACCGAGCCGTTCTTCGACAGGGGCTGGATCGACGCCGGCGTGAAGCCCGGCAAGGCACCCGGCGCCTTCGCCCATCCGACCGTGACCGAGGTGCATCCTTACGTGATGCTCAACTACCTCGGCAAGCCGCGCGACGTGATGACGCTGGCGCATGAGCTTGGCCACGGCGTTCATCAGGTGCTGGCGGCCCCTCAGGGCGAGATGCTGGCGTCGACGCCGCTGACGCTGGCCGAGACCGCGTCGGTCTTCGGCGAGATGCTGACCTTCCGCAAGCTCCTCGCGCAGGCGAAGGATGCAAATGAGCGCAAGGTGCTGCTGGCCGGAAAGGTCGAGGACATGATCAACACCGTGGTCCGCCAGATCGCCTTCTACGACTTCGAGTGCAAGCTCCACGCCGCACGGCGCGTGGGCGAGCTGACGCCCGAGGACATCAACGCGCTCTGGATGAGCGTGCAGGGCGAAAGCCTTGGCGACGCGTTCGAGTTCATGGAGGGCTACGAGACATTCTGGGCCTATATCCCGCATTTCGTCCACTCGCCATTCTACGTCTATGCCTATGCCTTCGGCGACGGGCTCGTGAACGCGCTCTACGCGGTCTACGAGGAGGGGCTGCCGGACTTCCAGGCGAAGTATTTCGAGATGCTGAAGGCGGGCGGCTCGAAGCACCACAAGGCGCTCCTGAAGCCCTTCGGGCTCGACGCCAGCGATCCGAAGTTCTGGGACAAGGGGCTGTCGATGATCGCCGGGATGATCGACGAGCTCGAGGCGATGGAGGGATGAACCCCGGCCGGGACGCGGGGCCGGGTCTTGTCCTGCATGTCCCGGGCCACATGCTCGACCCCGACGAGGCCGCGCTGCCGGGGCTCTTCCAGAAGCTCGCGGCCGGGTTTCGGGCGCGTGGGGTAAGGGTGGAGACCCGCTGGCGCGACCGCGTGGCGCTGGCGGAGATGGGCGAGACGGCGGACCTCCACCTGATCCACAACGGCGCGGTCCGCCACCCGCGGGCTCTGAACACCGGCCTCGCCTACGTTTTCCCGTTCTGGTACTGCGACGCGCAAGGCATCTTCGCGGACTCGAGCCTCGCGAGTGCCGCGTTCGATCCCGGCGCCGAGGATCCCGAAGCCGCGGCATCCTTCTTTGCCGCCCATGCGCGGCGGATCGTCGGGCAGCGGCTGAGCCGCTACGACCAGCCCATCCGGCGCGCGGAGTTTGCAGGCGGTGCGATCGCGGTCTTCCTGCAGGGCGACAGCGAGCCGGTCGAGCGGATGCGCCACATGCGCGAGGCCGAGATGTTCGAGGCGGTGGTCGCGGCGCGGGGCGAGCACAAGCTGATCGTCAAGGCCCATCCGCGCAACCGCACCGGCGACACCGGGGCGGTCCTGGACCGCGCCCGCGAGTTGCCCGGCGTGATCGTCACCGATGCCAATGTCCACGACATCCTCGCGGCCAGCGCGGTCACGGTCTCGATCTCGTCGGCCACGGCTCTTGAGGGGATGTTCCACCGGGTGCCGGCGGTGCTCTGCGGCCGCTCGGACCTGCATCACTGCGCCGAGACCGCGCCCGACCCCGGCGCAGTGGCGGACGCGCTCCGCACCGCGCTCGAGCGGACCTATCCGTTCGAGGCCTTCGTGCACTGGTTCCTCGGCGCGGGCATGCTCAACACCGGGCGCGACGACCTTCTCGATCGGGTGGTGGCGCGGTTCCGGGCGCGAGGCGTCGACATGGCCGCGCTCGGCCTCGGCGATTGACCGGGGTGCTGTGGTCGGGAAGAGTGGGCGCAACCTGACCGCGAGGCCCGGATGGCGAAAATCCTGCTCAGGCTGATCCTTCTGCTCGCCGTCCTCGGCGCGGCCGGGTTCTTCACGTTCGCCCCCGGCATCGTCGACCGCCGGTTGAACCCGGTCGCCGCGCATGATCCCTGGCCGGTGAGTCCGGCCGCCAAGGCGATGCACGAGCGGCTGATCATCGGCGACCTCCATGCCGACACGCTGCTGTGGGACCGCGACCTGACGCGGCGCTCAGATCGCGGCCATGTCGATCTGCCGCGCCTTGCCGAGGGCAATGTCGCGCTGCAAGTGTTTACCACCGTTACCAAAAGCCCCTCCGGCCTTAACTACGCAAAGAACACCGCCGATGCGCCCGACGACATCACCCGGCTATTCATCGGCCAGTTGCGCCCCCTGCGGGCCTGGCGCGACCTGACCGAGCGCGCGCTGGTGCAGGCCGATGCGCTGGCGGCGGCCGAGGCGGCGGCGCCCGGCGCCTTGAAGATCGTCCGCACCCGCGCCGACCTCGCCGAGGTTCTCGCGCGCCGGGACGCGGGCGAGCGGGTCACCGGCGGCATCCTCGGCGCCGAGGGTGGCCACGCGTTGTTGGGCGATCTGGCCAGTCTCGACCGGCTTTACGACGCCGGGTTCCGGCTGATCGGGCTCACCCATTTCTTCGACAACGCGCTCGGCGCCTCGCTGCACGGTGAGGCCGGGGGCGGGTTGACGCCGTTCGGTCGCGAGGCGGTGCGGGCGATGGTCGAGCGCCACATGATCATCGACCTCGCCCATGCTTCGCCACAGGTGGCGCGCGAGGTCCTGGCGATGGTCGATGTCCCGGTCGTGGTCAGTCATACCGGCATCCGCTCGCACTGCGAGACGGTGCGGAACTATCCCGACGCGCTGATGCAGGCGATCGCGGCGAAGGGCGGATTGATCGGCATCGGCTTCTGGAAGGACGTGACCTGCGACGACAGCCCGGCGGGCATCGCTGCGACGATCGTCGCCGCGATCCGGCTTGTCGGCGAGGACCATGTCGCGCTCGGCTCGGACTGGGACGGCTCGGTCGGGGTCGCCTTCGACGTCTCGGAGCTTGCCGCGCTGACCGGGGCGCTGATCGACGCCGGGCTTTCGGAGCCGGTCATCGCCAAGGTGATGGGCGGCAACATGCTGCGCTTTTTGGAGTCGGCGTTGCCTGACCGCTGAGGGCGGGCCTCACATCGGCTGGATATCGGCGAAATGCGGCGGCAGGTCGTGCACCGGCACCTTCACGAGGTCCTTGGCGAGATCGCCGTGCAGCGCCGCGGCGGGGGCACCGGTCAGCTTGGCGCGCAAGGCGCCGAGCATCTTCGGCGGTGCGGCAACGATCAGCCGATCGGGCTTGACGCGCGCCCAGGTCTCCTGCACCGCCTCGACCACATGCTGGGCGAAGTTCGAGCGGGCGATCTCCTGATCGTGTCCGTGAGTGTCGAACCCGTGGCGCGCGGTACCGCCGGGGCCTCCGGTCTGGCGCCCGGGCCGGTCTTCGTACTCGATCTGGGCATCAGCAAACTGGGCGACCGACAGTCCGGCGCGTTCCGTCAGCCCCTTGCCGATTCCGTCGTTGATGAGAAGCCGGGCATTTTCCTCGCCGGCGACGAGTACAAGCGTGCGTACTGGCTTCATGACCATCCTCCGCTTTTTCGTATGCCCTTCAATATAGGGCAAACCCGCGTTCATTACACCGCGACGCACGCGGCGGCGTCACTCCGCCGCGGCGAAAACCCGGTCGATCATCGCCTGGGTGCCCTGCGCGTCCTCGAGCCGCCAGGGAAAGGGCGCGCCGCCCCGGACCGCGCGGCCGAAGGCCTCGACCTGGAGGCAGTATTGCCGCGCGCCGGGGAAGCGTTCGAGATGGTCGGGCTGTCCCGCGCGAAAAAGGTGCAGCTGCGCCTCTCCGAAAAGCCCGGCGTTGAACGGCGCGGTGAGCCGGAGGAGCCCAGCCTCGCCTTGGAACACCACCTCCTGGCGCGGAAAGAGCCGCATCGAGGTCATCGCGTGGAAACTGAATCGCCCGCCCGGTCCCTCCATGTCGCCCGAGACGAGCGCGAAGGTGTCGACGCCGTTCTCGCGTTCGATCCGGGTGCGGAGCGTCACCGGCTCGGCCCCGGTCGCCCAGCGCAGCGAGCCGTAGGTGTAGACGCCGATATCGGGGATCGAGCCGCCGCCGGTCTCGGGACGGTTGCGGATATTGCCGGGATCGGCGCGGTTGTCATAGCTGAAATGGGCATCCGCATGGAGCACGCGCCCGATCGCCCCCTCGGCGATGAGCGCCTGCGCCCGCTGCCATTGCGGGTGGTGGACGATCATGTAGGCCTCGGCAGCGAGAAGCCCGGTGGCGTCGCGAAGCGCGATCAGCGCTTCGATCTCGTCCGCCGTCATCGCGATCGGCTTTTCGGTCAGTACATGCTTGCCGGCCTGCAGCGCCTTCCTTGTCCATTCGACGTGAAGGTGGTTCGGTAGCGGGATATAGACCGCTTCGATGCCGGGATCGGCGAGCAGCGCCTCGTAGCTCGGGTAGACTGTCAGGTCCGGGCAGAAGGCCCGGAACCCCTCGGCCTTGGCGGGATGCGCGGTCGCGAGAGCGGCGAGCCGCGCGCCCTCGGCCTCGTGGATCGCGCGGGCCATGTGCTCGCGGGCGAAATTCGCGGCGCCGAGAACGCCCCAGTTGACGGTGGTCATGCCTACCCTCCCGCAGCCTGCGCTGTCGCTGACAGCTACCCGACGGCCCCGCGTCCGGCAAGCAAGGGCGGCGCGGGCCGGGGGATCGGTGGTGCCGCCCGGTCAGGCCGGCACCACCATGCCCTTGTCCTTGGCGAGCTTGCGCATCTCGTTTTGCAGCTTCTCGAAGGCGCGGACCTCGATCTGGCGGATCCGCTCGCGGCTCACGTCGTACTGGCCGGAGAGATCCTCGAGCGTCACCGGATCGTCCTGCAGCCGGCGCTGGATCAGGATGTCGCGCTCGCGGTCGTTCAGGACCGCCATCGCCGCCTCCAGAAGCTCGCGCCGGATCGCCAGCTCGTCGGCCGCCTCGTAGTCGCCCGCCTGGTCGGCATCCTCGTCCTCAAGCCAGTCCTGCCACTGCGCCGTGCCCTCGCCCTCCGAACCGATCGTCGCGTTCAGCGAGGCGTCGGAACCGGCGAGCCGGCGGTTCATGTCGATCACCTCGTCCTCGGTGACATTGAGGTCATGGGCGATCTTGGCGACATGCTCGGGCCTGAGATCGCCGTCCTCCAGCGCGCCGATCTTCGACTTCGCCTTGCGCAGGTTGAAGAACAGCTTCTTCTGCGCCGAGGTGGTGCCGAGCTTCACGAGGCTCCAGGACCTGAGGATGTATTCCTGGATCGAGGCGCGGATCCACCACATCGCGTAGGTCGCAAGCCGGAAACCCTTTTCCGGGTCGAAGCGTTTGACCGCCTGCATCAGGCCGACATTGGCCTCCGAGATCACCTCGGCCTGCGGCAGTCCGTAGCCGCGATAGCCCATCGCGATCTTCGCGGCGAGGCGCAGGTGCGAGGTGACCATCTTGTGGGCGGCCGAGCTGTCCTCGTGGTCCACCCAGCGCTTGGCCAGCATGTATTCCTCTTCGGGCTCCAGAAGCGGGAACTTGCGGATTTCCTGCAAGTACCGGTTCAGCCCCTGTTCGGGGCTCGGAGCGGGAAGATTGGCGTAACTCGTCATTCAGACCCCCTGTTCCTTACAAGGACCAAGCAACCTAGGCGCGCATGGATATCCGCGCAAGGCGCAAGGCCTATCATCGGTAGTTTTACGTCAGATGAGCCGGTTTCCGTCGCTCTGCCAGATTTGTGTCGGTCCGATCACGGTCTTGTCAGAAATTGTAAAGCATTTTAGTCGGAATTGCGCGAGTTGTCACCGAGAACCGCGAGGAGCCCGGCGAAATCCTCCGGCAGCGGGCTTTCGAATTCGAGCCGTTCGCCCGTCACCGGATGGTCGAAGCCGAGCGTCGCGGCATGGAGCGCCTGGCGCGGGAAGGCGATGACGGCTTCCGCCGCCCCCTGCCCGAGCGCCTTTGCCGCCGGCTTGCGTCGGCCGCCATAGGTCTGGTCGCCCACGAGCCCGTGGCCGACATGGGCCATGTGGACGCGGATCTGGTGGGTGCGCCCGGTTTCGAGCCAGCATTCGACGAGCGCCACCGACGGCGGGGTGCCGAAGCGGTCGAGGACGCGCACCCGCGTCACCGCGTGGCGACCGCCGTGGAACAGCACCGCCTGGCGCTGACGGTCGGTTTTGTGGCGCGCGAGCTGGGTGGTGATCTTGAGAATCCCGCCCGCCTCGAAATTCGTGCCCTTCACGCCGTGCAGCCGCGGGTCGGCGGCATCGGGCGCGCCATGCACCAGCGCGAGGTAGCGCCGGGTGACGCTGTGCTTCTCGAATTGTTTCGCAAGCCCGTAATGCGCCCGGTCGGACTTCGCCACGACGAGAAGCCCGGTCGTGTCCTTGTCGATGCGGTGGACGATGCCCGGCCGCCGCTCGCCGCCGATGCCCGAGAGCGTCTCGCCGCAATGATGGAGGAGCGCGTTGACGAGCGTACCCGCGGGCGAGCCCGGCGCGGGATGGACCACCATGCCGGCGGGCTTGTCGATGACGATGAGGTCGTCGTCCTCCCAGATGACATTCAGCGGAATCGCCTCGGGCCGGGTCTCGACCGCCTCGGCGGGGCCGAGCGCGATCTCGAAGACCTCGCCCTCGGCCACCTTCACCTTGGCGTCTGTGACGGGGGCGCCGGCGTGCGTCACCGCGCCCTCGGCGAGAAGCTTCGCGAGCCGCGAGCGCGACAGGGCGGCTTCCTCTGGCACATCGCGGGCGAGCGCCTTATCAAGGCGGTCGGGCGGGTTCTCCCCGATCACGACGGTAAGGACAGGGCCGGTGGCATCCGACATCAATCAAGCTCCGAACGACGAGGGCACCGGCACGCCGCCGGAGCTCCGCTTCCTGAAAGTTCTGGTCTCGGTTCTGGCCGGGACCATGATCGTCGGCCTGATAACGATCATCGGGCTGCTTGTCATCCGCTTCCCGAAGGCGCTGGAGCCGCGCCCGGCGCTGCCCTCGGCGATCGCCCTGCCCGACGGCGCCAAGGCCGAGGCAGTAACGATGGGCCGCGGCTGGGTCGCGGTGGTGACCGAGGCGGACGAGATCCTGATCCTCGACGCCGAGACCGGCGAGCTGCGCCAGCGCGTGGCGATCACTCCGGCGGAGTGACGCCGCCCTGCCGGCCGGCCGCCCAGCGGTTGAGCCAGGCGAGTGCCGCGAGCGAAAGGCCGAGGGCGAGGAACGAGGCGACCCGCGTCAGGCCGGACAACCCCGAGGCGTCGATCAGGAAGACCTTGGCGATGGTCAGGGCGATCACCGTCATGGCGATGCGCCTCAGGTCCTGCGAGCGCCGGGCGATGGCCTGGTAAAGGAGGACCGCGCCCACCAGCATCAGCGCGATCGTGTAGCTGTAGAGTTCTCCTTGCGTGACGCCCGGCACCGAGAGGTCGTCGCCGCGCCAGAGCCTGCGGATCTCGAGCCCGGCATAGAGCGCCGCGAAGGCCACGCCGACCGCGCCGAGGCCGATCCGCAGCCAGCGGTTCAGATGGCCGAGCCGCGCCGCGCCCAGAAGCAGGAGGAGCCCCGGCAGGCCATAGGCGACGAGGAGCGTGTCGAGGACCGGCGGGCCGTAGACGCGCCATTCCGGCGCGCCCGGCCCGCCGATGAAACGGGCGAAGAGCGGGTTCGCCGGCCCGGTCGCGAGCAGAAGTCCGCCGAAGCCGATCAGCGCCGCGATCCCCGCAATGGCCCAGCGCAGCCAGCGGAGCACGCCGCCAAGCTGCAACCGGTAGAGCTGCACCAGCATCAGCACCAGCCAGGGCATCGCGTTGAGCGCGAGCCCCCAATGCGACAAGACCCACTCGCCGGTTCCGCGCGTCGTCAGCCAGCGGGTCAGGAGAACGTTGACCGTGAGCGCCGTATAGCCGGCAAAGGCGCTTTCGAGAAAGACCCGCGCCGCGCGCCGCTCGAGCCCGGAGAGGAGGAAAAGCCCCGCCGCCATCGCCGCCGCGGCGCCGCCATAGGAGGCGATGACCTCCCAGAGAGCCGCTCCGTCCACCGCCCAGGCGAGCCCGGGGTCGATCACGAGCCGCCACGACAGCACGATCACCGCGGCCTGGATGAAGAGCCCCATCTCCGGCAGCCGGAACCGCCGGTCAAGCGCGGCGGCCGCGACGACGAGGGCCGAGAGCGCCAGCGTCAGCGCGCCCTTGGTGGTGATCAGGAACAGCGCGAGCGCGATCAGCGACAGTGCCGAGAGCGTGGCATAGGCCGCGCGGCGGCGGTCCTCGCCGTCGGCGCGGGCGAAGCCCAGCGCCAGCGCCACCATGATCGCGGCGAGGCCGATGACATGGAGCGCCCAGGTATAGGTCCCGAGCACCGCCGAGGGCGCCCAGAAGAGTTCCATCACCAACGCGGTGAGCGGCGCGGCGAGGGCCGCGCCCGCCGCCCAGAACGGTTTCAGCCGCCCCGCCCCGCCGCTCGCCCAGGCCGCAGCCAGCGTCACCGCGAGCGCGAGCGCGAGGAGGAGCGTCGCGGTCAGCGGCGGCGCGGTCTCGGGTTCGCGCAGATGGATGGCGCGGGCGGCGAACTCGCGGGCGAGCGGCCAGCGGTCGAGCCCCTCCAGCCCAAGCCGCAGGAGGAACCCCGCCACGGGCAGGAGCGTCAGGTCGGAAAGCGCGGGCGCGGGGCCCGACCAGGTGGTGAGCGCGAGCGCCAGCGCCGCGAGGCAGAGGAAGACGAGGAGGCTTTCCGCCCCGGTCTCGGCGGGCAGGAGCGTGAGGATGACCGCCGCCGCCGCCACCGCGCCGCCGGCGAGCCGGGTCGGGAAGTGGGGCCAGCCGCCCTGCCCCTTGCGCCAGAGCGCCTCGGCGAGCATCGGCCCCTGATGGTCGGGCAGGATCCCGCGCGCCGGGATCAGGATGGCGAGCGCCACGAGGACGGTGAGCGTCAGCGCGTACCAGCCGCCCCCGCCGGTTCCGGCGAAGGTGAGCCAGGCCCCGGCATGACCGAGAACCAGCGCGAGCACCGAGACCCAGGCCCAGCGCCGGATCGTGTCGATGGCGAGCCCTGCGCCCGCGATCACCGCGAAATAGCCATAGAGCCAGTAGGGCGCCTCGCTCTCGCCGCCGACGAGGAAGGGCGCGGCGGCGGCGCCAAGGAGGCCTACGGCGGCGAGGAACGGTCCGTGGAACCAGCCGAGAACGACCGCGAGCGCGGCGGTGGCCAGAAGCCCGGCAAAGGCGACCTCCGGCCCGATCAACTCGTAGAGCTGGCGCGCTGCGAGGACGCCGCCGAAGATCGAGACGAGCCCGGCCCCGGAGAAGGTCGAGGGAAGATAGGCGGTGGCCGAGTGCTCGCTGTCGCCCCAGCGCCGGCGCAGCCACTCGCCCGCGCCGATAAGCGCGAGGCCGAGGAGGATCGCCGCGGCGACCCGCATCGGCGGCGGCAGGAGCCCGTTCTCGACCCCGTATTGCACGAGGAAGATCCCGGCAAGCGCCAGCGACAGCGCCGAGACCGCGTAGACCCAGTTCGCGACCAGCCAATCGCCGAGGGTCGAGCCCCGCTCGGGCCGCGCCACCACGACCGGCTCAGAGCTCCGCGCGGCGGCGGGGGGCAGGTTCTCCCAGGGGCCGGGCGCAATCGGTGGTGCCTCGGCCGCTTCCGGCAGTTCGGGCGCCGGAGGTTGTGGCGGCGCGGGCATTTCGGGCAGGTCCGGCACGGCCGGCGTCGCGGGCACCTCGGGAGGCGCCGCGCGGGACCTTGCGCGCAGGTCCTTCACCTCGTGTTCCAGCATGGCCGCGCGCCGTTCCAGCAGCGCGAACTGGCGCCTGAGACCCGAGACCGCGACCAAAAGCACGATCACGAGGACCGGGATCGCGAGCGCTACGAGTGCCGCAAATACGAGCAGAGCTTCCATGCCTCATCTCTCCTGCCGCCCCGGATCTGCGTCCGGGCTCATCGCCTCCATTGATACCGAAGGCGGCCCGCGAGGAAAGTCAGGAATTCCCCTTGGTCTCTCCCGCCCCACCGAAAAGCCCCGCGAGGCCGCGGCTGACGAGGTTCGTGACCTTGGGCTTCGGCAGGGCGGCGAAGGGCAAGGGCCGGCAGACCTCGATCGCCGCGACCCCGACCCGTGCGGTCAGCGCGCCGTTGATCACCCCCTCGCCGAAGCGGCGCGAGAGCTTCGAGAGAAGCCCGCCGCCCGCAACCGACTGGATCAGGTCATCGCCGACCGCGACCGCGCCGGTCGCGACGAGATGGGCAAGGACCGCGCGCAGGAGCCGCCAGCTGCCGATCGTGCCGGCGCGGCCGCCGTAGATCTCGGCGATGCGGCGCACCATGCGCAGATTGGCGATGAGCGCGGCCGCGACATCGGCGAGCGCCAGCGGCACGATCGCGGTCACCGTCGCGACCTGCCGCGACGAGGCCTCGATCTCGGCCCGCGCGGCGCGGTCGAGGGGCGCCATCAGCTCGGCCTCGGCGAGCGTGAGGAGCGCGTCGGCGTCGAAGACCTCGCCCCGCCGCTCGGCGAGCCGGGAACGGCCCCAGGCGGTGTCCTCGCGGGCCTCGTAAAGCGCGACGAGCCGGTCGGCGACGCGGTTCGCCTGTTTCAGATCGCCCGAGGCGAGGGCATCGAGAGCGGCGCGGTGCACCCGGTCGAGCCGCGCGAGGCGGCCATAGGCGGCCCATTCCCGGAGGGCAATCAGGACGGCCGCGAGAAGGAAGAGCCCGACCAGCGCCGCCGCGATGCCGCCGAGGAGCGGGTTCTGGCTGAGGAGGGTCTCGACGAAGCGCCAGGCGGAGATCGACAGCACGAAGCCGAAGAGCGCACCGGCCGTGGTCCAGAAGAACCGGCCGAGCGGCGACCGGCGCCGGGCCCCGAGCGCCGCCACCGTCTGCATCGATTGGCCCTCGGGCTGCAGCTCGGGAACCGGCGGCGCCTCAGCCGGACCCTCCGCGGCGGGCCGCTCCATCTCGATCAGCACCGGACCCTTGGGTTTCGTCATGCCGCACCTCCCGCCTTCCGCACCAGCCGGACATCCGGCAGCCGCTCCGCATTGCCGCTGCCGTCCGTGCGTTCCGTTTCCACAAATCCGCGCGCAGAATAGAACCGCAGCGCCCCGGCATTCGCCTGAAAAGTCCAAAGCGAAAGATCGGACTCCGCCGCCCCCGCCGCCGCCAGCAGCGCCGATCCGACGCCCCGTCCGCGCGCCGTAGCGGCCACATAGAGCGCGTCGATCTCGCCGCCCTGACGGGCGAGAAAGCCCACGACCCAGTTTGCCCGCGCCACCAGGACCTCGTGGCTGGCGAGAAGTCCCGCGACGAAGCCGCGGTCCTCTGCCATGCTGTGGAGCCGCGGCATCCAGGGGGTCGCGTCGATCCAGTCCGACAGGATCGACGCCATCGCCGGAACGTCCTCCGGCCCCGCGCTCTCGACCACGATCCTCACAGCCGGTCCCCGATCAGGAATTCCGCCGCGCGGTCGAGCCGGATATGCGGCGGTCCCTCGCCCGGCTTCAGCTTCAGCACCGCCGGCGCGAAGGCCATCACCGCGTAATCGGCGTCGAGCCATTGGGTCGCCCCCTCCCGTGCGGGGGCCAGGAGGGCGGCGGGATTGTCGGGCAGTTCGCCGGGATAGAACGCCGCCTCGCGCCCGCCGTCGAGGAGGCGGCCCCGCACGCAGTCGAGCACGCGGCCCTCGTGGCGGACACTCTCCTCGACGGTGGCGCGCAGGGAGCCGATCGCCATCGCAGCGGTCTCGGCGCCGGCGAATTCGGCCCGGTCCTTGGCCTCGCGCATCAGCGCCGCCATGATCCGGGTCAGCTTGGCGTGTTCGGAATGGTGCAGGTGGTCGGCCTTGGTCGCGGCGAAGAGAATGCGTTCCACCCGGCGCAAACCCAGAAGCCCGGTGAGCCAGCCGGTGCGGCCCGGCCGGAACGCCGCGAGGATGCCGGCCATCGCCCGGCGCATATCCTCGACCGCGCGGGGGCCGGCATGGATCGCGCCGAGTGCGTCGACCAGCACGACCTGACGGTCGATCCTGGCGAAATGGTCGCGGAAGAAGGGCTTCACCACCATGGCCTTGTAGGCCTCGAAGCGCCGCTCCATCTCGCGCCAGAGCGCGCCGCGCGGGGTCTCGGCGGGCTTCGGGAGGGGCGCGAAGGTCAGGACCGGGGAGCCGGCAAGCTCGCCCGGCAGAAGGAACCGGCCCGGCGTACAGTCCGAATAGCCCGCCGCCCGCGCGGCGCCGAGATAGGAAGCGAAGCCCTCGGCCAGCGCCTTCGCCCGCATCTCGTCATGCGCCGCCGCCGCATCGAGCCCGGCGATCTGCGCCATGTAGCCGGCCGCCTCGACGCGGGGCTCTATCCGGGTGAGCACCTCGGCGCTCCATCCGGCATAGTCCTGTTCCATAAGCGCGAGGTCTAAAAGCCACTCGCCGGGATAGTCGACGATGTCGAGATGGAGCGTACGCGGCCCCCGCATCCCGCCGAAGAGCCCCGCCTCGGCGAGCCGGAACGACAGCCGCAACTCGCTGACGGCCCGGGTGCTTTCGGGCCAGCGCGGCGCGGGTCCGGTGAGCTCGTCGAGGTGCACCTCGTAGTCGAAGCGCGGCACGGTGTCGTCGGGCTGGGGCTGGAGGAAGGCCGAGAGGATCCGCCCCTCGGCGGCGGCCCTGAGCCCCGGCATCCGGCCGCGATCCATCAGGTTGGCGACGAGCGAGGTGATGAAGACGGTCTTGCCGGCCCGCGAAAGCCCGGTGACGCCGAGCCGGATCACCGGGTCGGAAAAGGCCTCGGTCAGCCCCGAGCCGAGCCCGCCGAGCCCGCGCAGAAGATCGTCCGCGATGTCACCGATACCCAAGACCTGCCCCTCGCCTTTCCGCCCAAGATAGGCACCCCGGCCACGGCTGTGTAGGGGCGATTGCCAAGCCGCGTCTCGGCGGCTAGGGAGGGCCATGCCCCGCTACGCGCTTCTGATCGACTATCACGGCGGCCCGTTTTCGGGCTGGCAGCGGCAATCCGGCCAGCCCTCGGTGCAGGAGGCGGTGGAAACCGCGCTCCGGAAGCTCGAAGCGGAAGCCCCCGGCATCGCGGCGGCGGGGCGCACCGATGCCGGTGTCCACGCCACGGGCCAGGTCGCGCATTGCGACCTCGCGAAGGACTGGGACCCGTTCCGTCTATCCGAGGCCTTGAACTTCCACCTGAAACCCGCCCCGGTGGCGATCCTCAAGGCCGCCCGCGTCGCCGACGACTTCCACGCCCGCTTCTCGGCCAACGAGCGGCGCTACCTCTTCCGGCTGATCGCGCGCCGCGCGCCGCTCACCCATGACGCGGGGCTGGCGTGGCGGGTGCTGAACCGGCTCGACGCGGAAGCGATGCGCGCGGGCGCCGCCCATCTCGTCGGCCATCACGACTTCACCACCTTCCGCTCGACTCTCTGCCAGTCGAAGAGCCCGGTGAAAACACTCGACGAGATCACGATCACCGAGCACGCGATCCCGCAGGGAACCGAGTACCGTTTCCAGCTTCGTGCCCGGAGCTTCCTGCACAACCAGGTCCGCTCCATCGTCGGCACGCTCGAACGTGTCGGCGCCGGGTCCTGGGCGCCCGAGGACGTGCGCGCCGCGCTCGAGGCCCGCGACCGCACCGCCTGCGGGCCGGTCTCGCCGCCCGACGGGCTCTATCTCACCGGCGTTGGCTATCCCGAGAACCCCTTCGTGTGAGTCTATTGCGTCGCGGTTCCGGGGCGCCGAACGCCGCCCTGGGGATGGCGCGCGCGGAAACTGACGCTCGATTGCCGGAGATTTCACGACGGCGCGCCCGACGGTCTGACGTCGCGCTGACAGGTCCGTTGCAGGATGAACCATCGAAACCCAGCAAGGAAAGGCCAGACCGATGCCCCGCCCCCAGCCCCGCCGCGAAACGCCCCGCATCTACCGCCCCGCGCCGCCGCCCGGTCCGCGCATGCCCAGGACCTACCGCTTCACCGACTTCGCGATGATCTGACCCCCGCAAACGCCAGCGCGGACCCTTTACCCTCCGCCCGCTCTCCGCATAGGCTTTCAGGACCACAGTCAGCCCCGGGTGGAGCGCATGTTTCAGGACGACTTTCCCCTTCTTGGTACCCCGAGCCTCCTCGCGCTGATCCTGCACGGGGCGGAGGCCGGACCGGTGACCCTCGACGACTGCGCCGCCCGTCTCGACGCGCTTTTCCGCGAGGCGAACGAACGCCCCGCCCTGCCGCCCGATGCCATCCGCGACCGGCTCGCGCGCCACGTCCGCCAGCTCGAGATTGCCCGGCTCCTCGAGCCGGTCGGGGACAGCGCCTATCGGCTCACCGACCGCGGCAGCGAGACGCTGCGGCACCGGACCGGCCGGATCGACCTGCCCGACCTGATGTCATACCCCGAATACGCCGCGCATATCGGCGAGAGCGGCGGCCATGCGCCGCGTGCGGATACCCGCGGCGCGAGCTACGACGAAGGCTACGAGGCCCGGCGCGCCGGCCGGAGGTTCACCGCCAATCCGTACACGGTCAATTCCGTCGACCACCTCTGCTGGGAGAACGGCTGGATGGAGGCGCTCGACGACGAGCAGCCCTGATCCCGCGTGGATGGCGCGCCCGCACCGGACGGTCAGTCCGCAGGGTCGGGATTTCCCGACCTGTCGCGCGGAACCACAAATGCTATCCTTTCCGTATTGACGAAAGGCATTTTGAAGGGGCCGACGGGTGGCAAAGGCCGGGGTCCCGACATTCAACGCGGATCCCGGCCGGCAACACATGATCTCACGTCCCCGCCAGCGGACCGACACATTTCTGGATCCGCGCCGGCCGGCCCCCATGTCCTTCCGTGAACGAAGGAGAGAGTCATGAATCGACAAGCCCCGCGCCCGCCCGTTCCGAAGCCCCGCACCGGAGACCGCAAGCCGCGTCCGCCGCGCGCCCCGCGCGTCACCTACCGGTTCACCGACTGGGCCGCGATCTAGGTCATGTTGACAATTGGCGGAGCCAGAGGCGGATCGAGGTTATGTCGATGAAACCCAGGAAGCTTTCGGCAGTCTTGTCGTAGCGGGTGGCGACACGGCGGGCGTTCTTG
>NZ_JAPDOG010000031.1 GCF_026013545.1 Defluviimonas salinarum
GCGCGCACGCCGTAGGAGACGACGTTGAACCACTTGCCCGACATGTTGACCGGCGAGCCGTGGGTGAGGTGGCCGCCCGAGTTGAGGTCGAGCCCCATGAAGGTGTCTCCGGGCTTCAGGAGCGCCAGGAACACCGCCTGGTTCATCTGGCTTCCCGAGTTCGGCTGGACGTTGGCGTAGTTGCAGTTGAAGAGCGCCTTGGCGCGCTCGATCGCCAGCGTCTCGGCGACGTCGACATACTGGCAGCCGCCGTAGTAGCGCTTGCCCGGATAGCCCTCGGCATACTTGTTGGTCAGCACCGAGCCCTGCGCTTCGAGCACGGCGAGCGAGACGATGTTCTCCGAGGCGATCAGCTCGATCTCGTCGCGCTGACGGCCAAGCTCGTCGCGGATCGAGCCGAAAAGCTCGGGATCGCGGGAGGAAAGCGGTTCAGTGAAAAATCCGGTGTCGCGGATTGCGGTGTCCATAAGCGTCTCCTGAGGCCAGCGGGATGGCGGGGTTGTAGCGGAGGAAGTGGGAGGTCGGAAGCGCGGAATCCGACCTGTTTTGATACGCAGGCGAAACGAATTCCACTATAGGAAACTTTTCGCCCGCCGCGTCAGACCACGGTGAACTGGCCCATCATGCCGGCATCCTCGTGTTCGAGGATGTGGCAGTGGTACATGTAGGGAAGCTCGGGATCGGCGTAGTCCTGGAACGACATCCCGAGCGCGACGGTTTCCTCCGGCCGGATCAGCACGGTGTCCTTCAGCCCCGCCTCATGCGCCGCCGGCGGCTGGCCGTTGCGGGAGAGGATTCGGAACTGGACGTCGTGAATATGGATCGGATGCAGCATCGGCGTCCGGTTCGTCCAGGTCCAGGTCTCGGTTGCGCCGAGCGGCACGGAAAAGTCGATGCGCCCGTGGTCGTAGCGCCGCCCGTTGATGGTGAAATCGCCCATCATGCCCATGCCCGTCATCGCCAGCTCGAAGTCGCGCGCCGCACCGGTCGCCTTGGGCGGCGCCGGAAGCTCGGCGAGACGGTCGGGCAGGGGGGGCGCCGCGCGGGCCCTGCGCGGCCGGATCTCCAACACGTCATGCGTACCGGTGATGCCCATCATCGTAACTTCGGCGCCGAAGGTTTCGGCGCGAAGCATCACCGCCGCGCCGTCGGAGAGGTCGACAAGGTATTCGCCGCGCTCGCCGGGGCTGAGGATCGCGCCGCGCATGGCGACCGGCGCGGCGAGAAGCCCGCCATCCGAGGCGATCTGGTGGAAGGTCAGCTCGTCGGAGAAGCTGAGACCGTAGAAGCTGCCATTGGCGCCGTTGAGGATTCGGAGCCGGATCAGCGGCGCGTCGAGTTCGAGCACCGGGCCGACCTGGCCGTTCACCAGCATCACGTCACCCTGCATCCCGGCCATGCGGTCGTGCATGTTGAGTTCGTAGGGCATCTGGCCGTCGGCATCGAAGCGACGGTCCTGAAGGATCAGGGTGAAGTCGTCCTCGCCGTGGCTGCGAGGCAGGGGCAGCGCGTCCTCCTCGTCATCGGCGACCCGGATCACGCCTGCCATGCCGGCCCAGACATGCGCACCGGTCCTTTCATGCTGATGGCCGTGGAACCAGAAGGTTCCGGCCTTCTGGGCAAGGTTGAACTCCGGCTGCCAGACCGCGCCCGGCGCGATCGACTGATGCGGTCCGCCATCGGCGGCGGCGGGCAGGTGCAGCCCGTGCCAGTGCAGCGTCATCGGCTCGGCAAGGCCGTTGGCCACGTCCATGCGCAGCGTCTCGCCGGCGCGGGCCGCAAGGATCGGGCCGAGGAATGGGGCGTTGATGCCGATGGTGCGGGTCTCCACCCCGGCACGGAACTCGTGCGCGCCGGGCGCGACCGAGAGGTCGAAGACGCGCTTTCCGTCCAGCGCCTGGCCCTCGCTCAGGGGCGGCTGCACGAAGGGACGTCCCTCGGCGGCCCAGGCGGCGCGCGCGCGGATCAGGGACGGGGCGGCGAGGGCGGTCAGGCCGGCCAGCACGCTGCGACGGGAAAGCGGGGGACGGATCGGCATCGGGGCGACTTTCCTAAGGCGGCGCGGCGTGGCGCCGCCGGATGGGGTTGTCTTCGTGGTCCTGTCGGTGGATCAATGCACGAGGAACGCAAGCGGGGCCAGTGGTGTCGGAGCGGACGAAGATCACATTTCTGGCAAGCGAGGCCGAGGTCGCGCAGGCCGCGCTCGCCCGGCTCGCGGCGGCCTATGGGTCGACCCCGATCGAGAAGGCCGAGGTGATCGTCGCGCTCGGCGGCGACGGTTTCATGCTGCAGACGCTGCACGCGACCCAGGCGATGGACGTGCCGGTCTACGGCATGAATTGCGGCACGATCGGCTTTCTCATGAACGAATACGACGAGGAAGGGCTCACTGCCCGGCTCGCCGAGGCCGAGGAAGAGGTCATCAACCCCTTGGTCATGCGCGCCGTCGGCGTCGACGGCACCTTGCACGAGGCGCTTGCGATCAACGAGGTCTCGCTCTTGCGCGCCGGTCCACAGGCAGCGAAGCTCCGGATCACCATCGACGGCAAGGTCAGGATGGAGGAGCTGGTCTGCGACGGCGCGCTCGTCTGCACCCCGGCCGGATCGACCGCCTACAACTACTCCGCCCACGGGCCGATCCTGCCCATTGGCGCCGAGGTGCTGGCGCTGACCGCGATGGCCGCGTTCCGGCCCCGGCGCTGGCGTGGCGCGCTCCTGCCCAAGACCGCGAAGGTGCGTTTCGACGTGCTCGACGCCGCCAAGCGCCCGGTCATGGCCGATGCCGATGGCCGCTCGGCGCCTAACGTGGTCTCGGTCGAGGTCCGTTCGGAGCCGGCGATCCGCCACCGCATCCTCTTCGATCCCGGCCACGGGCTCGAGGAGCGGCTGACCCGCGAGCAGTTCGTCTGATCCGCTAGTCCGCGGCCTTCCAGGCCTCGATCTTGCGGTAGAGCGTCGAGGGCGAGACGTCGAGCACCCGCGCGGCTTTCGGAATCGAGCCGCCGTGGCGCGAGATCGTCTCCTCGATCACCATTCGCTCGACCTCGGCAAGGGTCCGCCCGATCAGCCCTTCGAGCGTGACATGCGGGCGCGGTGTCTCTGGCGTCTCGTCCTCGCGGTGTTCAAGCTCGTGATGCAGCTCGATCGGCAGCATCGCCCGGGTCACGGCCGGCCCGTCGTTCAGCACCACCGCGTGGCGCAAGACGTTCAGAAGCTGGCGGACATTGCCCGGCCAGTCGAGGCGCTGAAAGAGCGTGGCCACCTCGGGGTCGATGCCGTTGAACTTGCGGCCTTCCTCCTGCGCGAACCGGGTCAGCCCGGCCTCGGCGATCGCGACGACATCGGCGCCGCGCTCGCGAAGCGGCGGCATGTGGATCGGCACGACATGGAGCCGGTAGTACAGGTCCTCGCGGAACCGGCCGCGGCGAACCTCCTGCAGCGGATTGCGGTTGGTCGCGCAGATGATCCGGACATTGACCTTGCGCGCACGGGCGGCGCCGACCGGCTGGATCGTCGAGGTCTGAAGAAACCGCAGCAGCTTGGTCTGCAGGTTGAGGTCAAGCTCGCAGATCTCGTCGAGAAAGAGCGTGCCGCCATCGGCCGCCGCGGCCGCGCCCTGCTTGTCGGCGATTGCGCCGGTGAAGGAGCCCTTCACATGGCCGAAAACCTCCGATTCCAGGAGCTCCGGCGGGATCGCTCCGCAGTTCAGGGGGACGAAGGGACCGTGGGCGCGGTTCGAATGGTCATGCACCGCCTGCGCGCAGAGCTCCTTGCCGGTGCCGCTCTCGCCGGTGATGAAGACCGTGGCCATCGATCGCGCGACCGAGCGGATCTTGGCATAGACGCGCTGCATCGGCTCGGAGGTTCCGGTAAACTCGCCCGGCGGCGCGGTGACGGACCCGGAGGGCTTGGCGGCCGGTCCCGGCCCGGCATCGGCGAGGGCGTTTCCGATCGCGCTCAGGAACCTCTGCTCGTCGAAGGGCTTGACGAGGAAGTCATGCGCGCCCGCCCGCATCGCCGCGACCGCCTTGTTGATGGAGCCGTGCGCGGTGATCACGATGATCCGCGTGTCGGGCTTGATCGCGAGCAATTCGCTCAGGAGATCGAGGCCGTCCCGGTCGGGCAGCATCAGGTCGAGCAACACCACGGGCGGTTGCAGCGTCCGAAACAGCGCCAGGCCCGAGGCGGCGTCGTCGGCGCAGCGGACCGCGTGTCCGGCCGTCTTCAACACCGATTCGTAGACCAGTTGCAGCGACGGCGTGTCTTCGACAAGCAGCAGCGGCCGGCGTGTCATGCAGTGTCGCCCATTCGTGTCCGCTCCTGCGAGACGAAACGGATGAGCCAGTCGAGCTGGGTAAGCGCGTCGTGGCCGAGTGTCGACAGGTCGATCGCTTCGCGCCGATGCGCGGTCGTGTTCAGTACCTGCGCGAGGGCCTGAAGCCGTGCGGCGCCGACGGCGCCCGCGAGCGCGATCAGCACATGCGTCTCGGCCCGGATCGCGGCGCGGTCGCCATCGGCGAGGGCCGCCACGAGTCCGCGCTCGGTCTTGCGCAGATCGGCGTTCAACCGTTCCATCAGCTCGCACGACGCCGCCGGGCCGGCGATGTCGATGAGCCGGTCGAAGCATTCGCGGTCGAACTCGGCGGTCTCCTCTGTCGCGAGGAACTGCTCCTGCGGTTCCGCGGTGCGGCCGAGCACCTGGGCGATCGTCTGGCCGAACGTATCGATCCCGGCAAGCGGCTTGGCGAGGATCGCGTCAGCGCCCGCGGCATAGATCGCGTCGCGGTTGGCACGCAGCACATAGGCGGTGACCGCGATGATCGGCATGTCCGAATGGATGCGGCCATTGGCACGCAGGGTCCGCATCACCTCGATCCCGCCGAGCCGGGGCATTTCGATGTCGATCAGCGCGAGATCGAAATCCTCGCGCTCGAGCCAGTGCAGCGCCTCGACGCCGTCGTGGGCGATCTCGAACTCGGCGCCCATCTTCGACAGCATGTGGGCGATGATCGTCTGGTTGGTGGGGTTGTCTTCTGCGACCAGTACCTTGGTGCGGCTCAGATCGGGCAGTTCCGCCATCGCTTCCGTTGCGGCAATGGTCCAAGTGTCGGGCGGCAGTTCCAGCGTGACGAGCGCCCCCCCGTCGGGACGGTTCTCGACGGCGATCCTGCCCCCGAGCCGGCCGGTCATGTGCTTGGAGATGTGCATGCCGAGCCCGTGGCCCGGCTTCGCGGTCCCGTCGGGCCGGCCCTCGTACTCGAACAGCCGGGTCAGCGCCGCATCGGAGAAGCCCGGCCCCTGATCCGCAACCGACAGAAGCAGCGCACCGGACGGCGCCATCCGCACGTCAAGGCTGACGGTGCCGTCGTCGGTGTACTTCATCGCGTTCGACAGAAGGTTCGACAGCACCCGCTCGAGCGCGATCCGGTCGAGCGTCAGCACATGCGGCACATCCTCGGCGCGGGTGACACGGAACTCGAGCCCCTTCTCGCTGGCGCGGCCGGACCAGCGCATCTCGATATCGTAGAGAAAGCGGGCGATCTGCAGGTTGGCGGGGTGGGTGGCGGCGAAATCGTCCTCGCCGAGCACCATCGCCAAACCTTCCTCGAGCAGGCGGGCGAGGGTCTCGCTTGAGGCGCGCACCCGCTCAAGTTGCAGGCGCGTCGCGTCGGTCAGGCTGTCGTGATCGACCAGGCGCAGGCCGCCGATAATGTCAGATACGGCCGCGCGCAAGTCGTGCCCCAAAAGGGTCATACGGCCGGGATCGCTCGCCTCATTAGTTGACGTAACGGAAACCGGATCGCTGTCGTGCATCGCGCGGCCTCGCCCGCCCCTGGATTGGCGGAAAATGGATTGATACAAGTAACGGTTGCATGTTGGAATGTTTGTACGCGATGAAAACTCGTGCGCCAACCTGTCTGAAACGTCAGGTAAACGGCCGCGTCCGGAAGGTCCGGACGCGGCAGGTTTTCCAAGCCTCAGCCTCGGTCTGCCGGATAGCCGAGCCCGCCGAGCGCCACGGTGATCTCGTCGAGGATCGCCGGATCGTCGATGGTCGCGGGCATCTTGTAGTCCTCGCCATCGGCGATCTTGACCATCGTGCCACGCAGGATCTTGCCCGAGCGGGTCTTCGGCAGCCGGTCGACGACGGTGGCGAGCTTGAAGGCCGCGACCGGGCCGATCTGGTCACGCACGAGCTTCACGCATTCCTTGACGACATCGGCATGGTCGCGCTTGGAACCCTTGTTGAGGCAGAGGAAGCCCACCGGCATCTGGCCCTTGAGCTGGTCGGCGACCCCGATCACCGCGCATTCGGCGACATCGGGATGGGAGGCCAGCACCTCCTCCATCGCGCCGGTCGAGAGCCGGTGGCCCGCGACGTTGATGACGTCATCGGTGCGCGCCATGATGTAGAGATAGCCGTCCTCGTCGACATAACCGGCGTCGCCGGTCTCGTAATAGCCCGGGAAGTGGTTGAGGTATGACTTGCGGAACCGCTCCTCGGCGTTCCACAGCGTCGGCAGCGTGCCCGGCGGCAGCGGCAGCTTGACCGCGATCGCGCCGAGCGTGCCCGGCTTCACCGGGTGGCCGCCCTCGTCGAGCACCTGCACGTCGTAGCCCGGCATCGCCACCGAGGGGGAGCCGATCTTGACCGGCAGTTCCTCGATGCCGATCGGATTGGCGGCGATGGCCCAGCCGGTCTCGGTCTGCCACCAGTGGTCGATGACCGGCACCTTGAGATGGGTCTGCGCCCAGGTGATGGTGTCGGGATCGGCGCGCTCGCCGGCGAGGAACAGCGCCTGCATCGACGAGATGTCGTACTTCTTGATGAACTCGCCCTCGCGGTCGTCGCGCTTGATGGCGCGGAGCGCGGTTGGCGCGGTGAAGAAGCTCTTGACCTTGTGGTCCTCGATGACGCGCCAGAAGGTGCCGGCATCGGGGGTGCCCACCGGCTTGCCCTCGAAGACGATGGTCGTCGCGCCGGCGATCAGCGGCGCGTAGCAGATGTAGCTGTGGCCCACGACCCAGCCCACGTCCGAGGCCGCCCAGAACACGTCGCCCGCCTCGACGTTGTAGATGTTCTTCATCGTCCAGTTGAGCGCGACGAGATGGCCCGCGGTGGCGCGGACGACGCCCTTCGGCGCGCCGGTCGTGCCGGAGGTGTAGAGGATATAGGCCGGATGGTTGCCCTCGACCGCTACGCAGTCGGCCGGCTCGACCCCCGCCTGGGCCTCGTGCCAGTCGAAGTCGCGGCCGGGGACCAGCTTTGCGGTCTCCTGCTCACGCTGGAAGATCAGCGTGAAGTCGGGCTTGTGCTTGGCTTGCTCGATCGCGGCGTCGACGAGGGGCTTGTAATGCACGACGCGGCCCGGCTCCAACCCGCAGGAGGCGGCGATGATCGCCTTCGGCTTGGCGTCGTCGATGCGCACCGCGAGCTCGTGCGCGGCGAAGCCGCCGAACACGACCGAATGGATCGCACCGAGACGGGCACACGCGAGCATGGCCTCGAGCGCCTCGGGCACCATCGGCATGTAGATGATCACGCGATCGCCCTTTGCCACGCCCTTGGCCTTCAGCGCGCCGGCGAGGCCCGCCACGCGGTCCTTCAGCTCGGCGTAGGTGATCTCGCGCGCCGAATGGGTGATCGGGCTGTCATGGATGATCGCCACCTGGTTGCCGCGTCCGGCCGCGACATGGCGGTCGACCGCGTTCCAGCAGGTGTTGACCTCGGCATCCGTGAACCATTCGTAGAGCGGTGCCTTTTCGGCGAAGAGCGCTTTCGATGGGGCTTTGACCCAGTCGATCGCCCCGGCCGCCTGCATCCAGAAGCCTTCCGGGTCCGCCTTCCAGCCAGAATAGATCTCGGAATATCCCATTGTCGTGCCTCCTCCAAAGCCTGAGGCAAGTTATGCGGGGCTGTCCGCGCCACGCAATGGTGTTACCGGTCACAAGCGGGGCGGGACGCAAAAAATTTGCAGAAAGTTGATGGTGCGGTCCGCAAATTTTTGCAAACCTTCCTGAATTACGCGTCTTGGAGCTAATTAGATCGGGGTTTGCAAATTTCTTCGGCGGGCCGCTGAAAACTCGGCCGCACCGATTCTTTTCTGTCCCGGCGGGTCAGCTGTAGTAGGCGACCGGGGTTCCCGCGATGGCCGAGACGTTCAGGAGCCCGCGCGCGGTGATCGAGGGCGTGACGATGTGCGCCTTGTTGCCCATGCCCATCAGGATCGGCCCCACCTCGAGCCCGTTCGCGCGCATCTTGAGCATGTTGCGCGCGGTGTTGGCGGCGTCCGTATAGGCGAAGACGAGGATGTTGGCCGGGCCCTCGATCCGGCTGCCGGGGAAGATCCGTTCGCGCAACTCGGGGTCGAGCGCCGCATCGGCTGACATCTCGCCCTCATAGGCGAAATCGACGCCCTTCGCGTCGAGGATCTCCATCGCCGCGCGCATCCGCCGGCCCGAGTCGGTGTCGAGATTGCCGAAGTTGGAATGCGAGCAGAGCGCGACCTTCGGCGTGACGCCGAAGCGGCGGGCATGGCGCGCCGCGCCGCAGATCGTGGTGGCGATCTCCTGCGGGGTCGGCACCGCGTTGACATGGGTGTCGGCGATGAAGAGCGGCCCGTCCTCCTGGATCATCAGGCTCAGTGCGCCGTGCGGCGTGAGCCCGTCGCGCCCCAGGACCTGGCGGATGTAGTTCAGGTGCCATAGATACTGGCCGAAGGTGCCGCAGATCATGCTGTCGGCATCGCCCCGGTGGACCGCGATCGCCGCGATCGCGGTGGTGTTGGTGCGCATGATCGCGCGGGCGAGATCCGGCGTGACTCCCTGGCGTGCCATCAGATCGTGGTAGCTGGCCCAGTAGTCGCGGTAACGCGGATCGTTTTCCGGGTTGACCAGTTCGAAATCACTACCGGGCCGGATCGGCAGGCCGGCGCGTTCGCAGCGCCGCTCGATAACCTCCGGTCGCCCGATCAGGATCGGCCGGTCGGTCATCTCCTCCAGCATCGCGTTGGCGGCGCGCAGGACGCGCTCGTCCTCGCCCTCGGCGAAGACGATGCGGCGGCTCGCGGAGCGGGCGGCCTCGAACACCGGGCGCATGATCAGCGCGGATTTGAAGACCGACCCTTGGAGCTTTTGCTTGTAGGCCTCGAGATCGTCGATCGGGCGGGTGGCGACGCCGGTCTCCATCGCCGCCGCCGCCACGGCCGAGGCGACCGTGCCGATGAGCCGCGGATCGAAGGGTTTCGGGATCAGGTAATCCGCCCCGAAGGTCAGCTTCTCGCCGCGATAGGCGGCTGCGGCCTCGGCGCTCGTCGTCGCGCGGGCAAGTGCTGCGATGCCATCGATGCAGGCCAGCTGCATCGCGTCGTTGATCTCGGTCGCGCCGACGTCGAGCGCGCCGCGGAAGATGAACGGGAAGCAGAGGACGTTGTTGACCTGGTTGGGGAAGTCCGAGCGCCCGGTGGCGATGATCGCATCCGGTGCGACCGAGCGGACCTCGTCGGGCAGGATCTCGGGCGTCGGGTTGGCAAGCGCGAAGACGATCGGCCGCGCGGCCATTTTCCCGACCATCTCCGGCTTCAGCACGCCCGGCCCGGAGAGGCCGAGGAAGAGATCCGCCCCCTCGATCACCTCGTCGAGCGTCGCGGGCGTCTTGCCCTGCGCATAGGCGGCCTTCTGCGGCGTCATCTGCGCCTCGCGCCCCTCGTAGACGAGCCCTTCAAGATCGCAAAGCCAGACGTTCTCGCGGCGGACGCCGAGCTTCAGCAGCATGTCGAGGCAGGCGATCCCGGCCGCGCCGCCGCCGGTGGAGACCACCTTGATCTTGTCGAACGCCTTGCCCGCGACGTGGAGGGCGTTCGTTGCTGCCGCGCCGACGACGATCGCGGTGCCGTGCTGGTCGTCGTGGAACACCGGGATATTCATCCGCTCGCGGCAGATCTTCTCGACGATGAAGCAGTCGGGCGCCTTGATGTCCTCAAGGTTGATCGCGCCGAAGGTCGGCTCCAGCGCGCAGACGATCTCGGCGAGCTTGACCGGGTCGGGCTCGTTCAGTTCGATGTCGAAACAGTCGATCGAGGCGAATTTCTTGAAGAGGACCGCCTTGCCCTCCATCACCGGCTTCGAGGCCATCGCGCCAATGTTGCCGAGGCCGAGGACGGCGGTGCCGTTCGTCACCACCGCGACGAGGTTGCCGCGTGCGGTGTAGCGCGAGGCGGTAGCGGGATCGGCCTTGATTTCGAGGCAGGCCTCGGCGACGCCGGGCGAGTAGGCGCGGGAAAGGTCGCGGCCGTTGGCCATCGGCTTCGTTGCCCGGATCTCGAGCTTTCCGGGCTTGGGGAATTCGTGGTATTCGAGCGCGGCCTGCCGCGCGTTTTCCTGCCGGGCGTCGTCCATGCCTCATCCTCCCCGTGAAAACTCGTTTAGCATTAAACTATATTGCGGCGTCGCGAAAGTCCCTTTGCACAGCCGAGGCGCCGGTTTGCTGATCGTCATATCACGCCCGGAGCTCCGGGCACGCGGAAATTCGCAAGGCGCCAGGTTTCGCCGTCGAAACGGCCGAGCGACCTTGCATCGGCGCGGCTGCGGACGCAGTCTCGGAGCGGTAACAAGGAGGGTGTGATGTCGCTCACGGATGCTGCGCGCGCGGTCAGGGAAAACGCCTATGCGCCCTATTCCCATTTCAAGGTCGGCGCGGCGGTACGCGGCCGCTCCGGCCGGGTCTATGCCGGCTGCAACGTCGAGAACGTGGCCTCCCCCGAAGGTACCTGCGCCGAGGCAGGTGCGATCGCGGCGATGGTCGCGGCCGGCGAGACCGAGTTGACCGAGGTCGCCGTCGTTGCCGACAGCCCTTTGCCGATCTCGCCCTGCGGCGGTTGCCGCCAGAAGCTGGCCGAGTTCGGCCGCCACGACGTCGCCGTGACGCTCTCGACGCTGGACGGCAAGATCATGGAGACCACGATCGGCGACCTCCTGCCCGGCCGCTTCGGGGTCGAGCACATGGGCCGCGGCTGAGATGGATGCACGCTCGATCATCGCGGGCGTCCGGAATCGACGGGGGCTGGAGGACGAAGCCGCGACCTGGTTCGCGGACGGGCTCGCCTCGGGCGAGGTGACCGACGCGCAGGCCGGCGCCTTCGCGATGGCGGTGCTCCTGAACGGGCTTGGCGCGGACGGCCGGGTCGCGCTCACGCGGGCGATGCGCGACAGCGGACGGGTGCTCGAGTGGAAGCTGCCGGGGCCGGTGGTCGACAAGCATTCGACCGGCGGGATTGGTGACTGCACCTCGCTCCTCATCGCCCCGGCGCTCGCGGCCTGCGGCGCCTGCGTGCCGATGATCTCAGGGCGCGGCCTCGGCCACACGGGCGGTACGCTCGACAAGCTTGAGGCGATCCCCGGCTACCGCTGTGACGTCTCGGTGGAAGAACTGCACCGGCTCGTGGCCGAGATCGGTTGCGCCATCGTCAGCGCCTCCGCCGATATCGCGCCGGCCGACCGGAGGCTCTATGCGATCCGCGACGTGACCGGCACGGTGGAGTCGATCGACCTGATCACCGCCTCGATCCTCTCGAAGAAGCTCGCCGCCGGGCTCGAGGCGCTGATCCTCGACGTCAAGGTCGGCTCCGGTGCCTTCATGAAGACGCTGCCGGAGGCAGAGGCGTTGGCGCAGTCGCTGGTCTCGACCGCGAACGGCGCGGGCTGCATGACGGTGGCGCTGATCACCGACATGGACCAGCCGCTAGCGGCCTCGGCCGGCAACGCACTTGAGGTGATCGAGGTGATGGAGACGCTGACCGGGGTCGAGGTCAACCAGGCCCTGTGGGACGTGACCGTGGCGCTTGGCGGCGAGGCGCTGGCGCTTGCCGGGCTCGCAGACAACGCGGGCGAGGGGGCGGACCAGATCGAGGAGGCGCTGGAATCGGGCCGCGCGGCCGAGACCTTCGGGCGCATGGTCGCGGCGCTCGGCGGGCCGTCGGATTTCGTCGAGCGCTATCCCGACCGGTTGCCGGCCGCGCCGGTGGTCGTGGATTTCGTGACCCCGCGCGACGGGTTCGTCGCCCATATCGACGGCGAGATGCTCGGCCAGGCGGTGGTTCATCTCGGCGGCGGGCGGCTCCGGGACGGCGACCGGATCAACCCCTCGGTCGGCTTGTCGCAGATCATGGGGGTCGGCGAGCCGGTCGAGAAGGGCGAGGCGCTGGTCCGGATCCACGCCGCCACGCCTGCCGCCGCCGAGGCGGCGGTGGCGTCGGTGAGAGCGGCGATCCGGATCGAGGACGACGAGCCGGACGAGCCGGTGCTGATCCACAAGAGGATCGGCTGATGGCGCGCGCGTTCCTGATCGTGATGGACAGCGTCGGCGCTGGCGGCGCGCCGGATGCCGGCGCCTTCTTCAACGGCGACCGTCCCGATACAGGTGCCAATACGCTCGGCCATATCGCCGAAGCCTGCGCGGCGGGCAAAGCGGAGGAGGGGCGGTCCGGCCCCCTGCGGATGCCCCATCTCGAAGCGCTCGGGCTCGGCGCGGCGGTGCGGCTTGCGTCCGGCGCGGCGATGAAGGGGTTCGATGCCGAGCCTGAGGGCCTCTGGGGCGCGGCGACCGAGGTTTCGAAGGGCAAGGACACACCCTCGGGTCACTGGGAACTGGCCGGCGTGCCGGTGCCCTGGGACTGGCACTATTTCCCCGACTCCGAGCCCGCCTTTCCGGCTGACCTGATGGAAAAGGTCGCGCGGCTTGCCGGGATCGGGGGGACGCTTGGCAATTGCCATGCCTCGGGGATTCCGATCATCGAGGCCCATTGCGAGGAGCATCTGCGGACCGGCTGGCCGATCTGCTATACCTCGGCCGACAGCGTGTTCCAGATCGCCGCGCATGAGGAGGCGTTCGGGCTCGACCGGCTTTTGAAGCTCTGCGAGGAGCTTGCGCCGACGCTGCATGCGATGAAGGTCGGCCGCGTCATCGCGCGGCCCTTCACCGGCGAATGCGGCAACTTCCGCCGCACCGCGAACCGCCACGACTATGCGATCGCGCCGCCGTCGCCGACGCTCTGCGACTGGGTGCAGGAAGCCGGCGGCAAGGTCCATGCGATCGGAAAGATCGGCGACATCTTCTCGCGCCGGGGCATTGACGATGTGAAGAAGGGTCCGGACGCTGTACTTTTCGAACATTTACTCGCTACTACCGATACATCTGAGCCCGGCTCCTTGACCTTTGCGAACTTTGTCGAGTTCGACACGCTTTTTGGCCACCAGCGCGACGTGTCGGGCTATGCGCGCGCGCTCGAATGGTTCGACGGGCAGGTCGGCCTGTTCCTCGCGAAGCTCCGGCCCGGCGATCTCGCCGTCTTCACCGCCGATCACGGCAACGATCCGACCTGGAGCGGCACCGATCACACCCGCGAACGGGTGCCGGTCGTCGCGTATGGAGCGGGGGCTCGCGGCTTAGGCCATGTCGGCTTCACCGATGTCGGGGCCTCGATCGCGGCCCATCTCGGGGTGCCGTCGCAGGGGCCGGGAAGGAGCTTCCTGTGAGACCGTTTGGCTTTGAACGTCCCGTCGTCCCGGCGTGCAGCGCGCGTACAGCCGCCGTACAGACGTCTTACCGAAACGGGGCGCGCGTATGAGTGGCCTGCTGCCCAAGGTCGAACTGCACCTGCATCTCGAAGGCGCCGCCCCGCCCGGCTTTATCCGCGGCCTCGCCGCCGAGAAGAAGGTCGATATCGCGCGCATCTTCGACGAACGCGGCAACTATGCCTATGACGACTTCTGGCACTTCCTGAAGGTCTACGAGGCGGCAACCGAGCCCCTGAAGACGCCGGAGGATTACCACCGGCTGACGCTCGCGGTGCTCGAGGAAAGCGCGGCGGCGGGCGTGATCTATTCGGAAACCTTCCTCAGCCCCGACTTCTGCGGCGGCCGCGATCTCTCGGCCTGGCGGGAATTCCTCCACGCGATCCGCGAAGCTGCGGACCTCGCGGAACGGCGTGACGGGATCGTGCTCAGGGGCATCGTCACGCCGATCCGGCATCTCGGCCCGGAGAAGGCCAAGGAGGTGGCTCTCTGCGCCGCCGAGACGGCGGGCGACTGGGTTGTCGGCTTCGGGCTAGCCGGTGACGAAAAATCAGGCAAACCCAAGGACTTCTCTTGGGCTTTTGATGCGGCGCGCGAAGCCGGTTTGCGGCTTACCGCCCATGCCGGCGAATGGGGCGGGCCGGAGAGCGTCCGAGACGCGCTGCGTGACTTGCGGGTGGAGCGGATCGGCCACGGCGTCCGCGCCATCGAGGATCTGGCGCTCGTCGACGAGCTGGCCGAGCGGGGCATCGTGCTCGAGGTCTGCCCGGGGTCGAACATCGCGCTCGGTCTCTATCAGGACTGGCGGTCCCATCCGATCCACGAGTTGCGCGAGCGGGGCGTCAAGGTGACGGTCTCGACCGATGACCCGCCCTTTTTCCACACCACGATGGCGCGCGAATACGACCGTCTGGCCACGGCTTTCGACTGGGACGAGGGCGTCTTCGACGAGATCGCGAAAACCTCGGCCAAGGCCGCGTTCTGCGATGAGAAAACGCGCGAAAACATACTGAAGAAACTGGAGAAAGCGCATGCTTGAGCATCTGACCGTCGTCACCCATCCGCTCGTCCAGCACAAGCTGACGATCATGCGCGAAAAGGAGACCTCGACCAATTCCTTCCGCCGGCTCCTGCGCGAGATCAGCCAGCTCCTGGCCTACGAGATCACCCGCGAGATGGAGATGGGGACGAAGCGGATCGAGACGCCGCTCTGCGCGATGGACGCGCCGGTGATCACCGGCAAGAAGCTCGCGCTGATCTCGATCCTCAGGGCCGGGAACGGACTTCTCGACGGGGTGCTTGAGCTCATCCCGGCAGCGCGGGTGGGGTTCGTCGGGCTTTACCGCGACGAGAAGACGCTGCAGCCGGTGCAGTATTACTACAAGGTGCCGGCCGAGCTGGAGGACCGGCTGGTGATCGTGCTCGACCCGATGCTCGCGACCGGCAATTCCTCGGCGGCGGCGGTGGATCTGTTGAAGAAATCGGGGGCGAACAATATCCGTTTCATGTGTCTTCTGGCGGCACCCGAGGGCATCGCCCGGATGAAGGAGGCGCATCCGGATGTGCCGATCGTGACGGCGGCGGTGGATGAGCGGCTGAACGAACACGGCTATATCGTGCCCGGGCTAGGGGATGCGGGAGACCGCATGTTCGGCACCAGATAGGGCTTTCTCCTTTACGTTTCCGGTGGCCTTTGGCATCCTGCCGGGACCAAGAACCGAGGCGGGCAATGCAGGTAAAAAGGCAGGTCTTGGCGACCGCTCTTGTGACGTTCTTCACGGCGGGCGGCGCCATTGCGCAATCGGGCACGGAGCCGTACGCTCCGTCGGAGGAGCCGCCGGCGGGCTTTGAAGGGCACCGCTACGTCGACACGGCGGGCTGCGTCTTCCTGCGGGAAGACGCCGGCGGGACGGTGGCATGGAAGCCCCGGCTCGCGCGCGACCGCACGCCGATCTGCGGCGATGAGCCGACCTTTCCCGATGGTCCCCCGGCGGAGCTGCTGACGGCGAAAACGCCTGAGGCCGTGGCGCCCGAGATCGAGGCGCCGGAGGCCGAGACGCCCGAGCCGCAGGTTGCCGAGCCGCAGGTTGCCGAGCCGGCTGAGGCCCCGCCGCCCGCTGTGGCGGAGCCGGTCGAGCCGGAACCGGCCGCCGTCGCCGAGCCGGAACCGGCCGCTGTCGCAGAGCCGGAGGTCCGGGTTGGGGAGGTCGCATCGCTCTCGCGCGCGGAGGCGGCGGGCGGACGCTACATTCAGGTGGGCGCCTTCGTCGGAATGCCGCGGGTCGATCGCGCGGCGGCCAAGCTTTTCGAGCTCGGCTTTGGTGCGGCCGTGGTCGAGGAGCGCGCGAGGGGACGGAAGATAAATACCGTGCTTGCCGGGCCGTTCGATGACCCCGGCGCGCTGGCCGCTGCGCTGCAAGCGGTGCGCAGGGCGGGTTTCAGCGACGCCTTCCCGCGCCCCTAGTTGGCGCAGATTCCCTGAAGCGCGACCCAGTCGCTGTCCGACAGGATCGGGCCGGGCGGGGCGATCTTGCGGAACGGATCGGCCTCGATGAGGCCGAGCACGCTCTCGCCGCTCGGGTCGAGCATGTAGGCATAGGGCGTGGCGGGCAGGCCCGCCGCCGCGAAGCGCTTCAGGAGCCCCTGGTCCGTGACCGGCGCGGGCACGCGGGCCAGCAGGCGTTCGCCGTAGCCCGCGAGCGCGCCCGCGGGCAGGTCGCCCGTGGTGAGCAGCGCCAGCGTCGCCCGCAGCCCGGCGTGGTCAAGAAGGTCGATCATCGGGTCGTCGGCGAGGAGGCGCTGGCTTTCCGCGAGAATCGCGCCGGCGGCGGGTTCGGGTGTGTCCTGCGCCTCGATCAGCGGCCGGGCTATGAGAATCAGGCCGCCGGGCAGGTGCGCCGCGCGGCCGAGCGCGTCGGGCACGACGATCACGTCGCCCGAGGCGCCGACGAGGTGGTTGCGCAGCCGCTGGAGCGCGGCGCGCCCCTCGGGCGCGGCGCAGGCCGGGCCGGTGAGCCGCGTGAGGTCGGCGAGAGCCGCGCGGCCGATCTCCTGGCGCTTGGAAAAGGGGAGCGCCTCGGCGGTGTGGCGAATCAGCGCCTGCGGCATCCAGGCGAGGCCGAGCGCGAGGACCGCGACGAGGAGCGCGCCAAGGAGGATGCCGCGAAGTCTTCCGGGATGCGGGCGGCGCGCCGCGATCAGGCGGTGGACCTTGGAGATCGCGGCGATCATCGCCTCGTCATCGATCTCGAGCTCTTCTCCGGCGTCGGGGCCGGGGCTGTAGATCGCGGGGCGGCGGCCTGGATTGCGGCGGTGGGTGGCGGGCAGCGACCAGTGGGTGAGCGCGCGGGCGCTGCGGGTCTCGGAGATCACCAGCGTCGCGTCGCCGAAGGACACGATGACCTCGCGCCTTTGCCCGTCGGCGGCGTCGCGCCACAGGCCGGTGCATTCCAGCCGCTGATATTCCTTGAGCGCCGTCATGGGCGGGGCGGGCCTGCTCGCTGCCTCGTTCGGGGCGAGGATAACCGATCGGCGGGGGGCGAACAATTGGGGAGCGGGCGCGCGGGTGTTCGGCGGCGGGGGGCTGTCTGCCCCCCCCGCGCCCCCCGAGGATATTTCGGGCAAGATGAAGTGTGGTGCGCGGTCAGAGGTCTTTCGCGCGGGCGCGGAGTTCGAACTTCTGGACCTTGCCGGTCGAGGTCTTGGGCAGGTCGCAGAAGACGATCTTCTTCGGGGTCTTGAAGCCGGCGAGCCGGGTGCGGACGAAGGCGATGAGGTCGGCCTCGGTCGCCTCGCGCCCCTCCTTCAGCTCGACGAAGGCGCAAGGCACCTCGCCCCATTTGTCGTCCGGTTTCGCCACCACGGCGCAGAGCGACACCGCGGGATGGTGCATCAGCGCGCCCTCGACCTCGACCGAGGAGACATTCTCGCCGCCCGAGATGATGATGTCCTTGGCGCGGTCGGTGATCTTGATATAGCCGTCCTCGTGCTGGAAGGCGATGTCGCCGGAGCGGAAGAAGCCGCCCTTGAACGCCTCCGCCGTGGCCTTGGGGTTGCGGTAGTAGCCCTTCATCACGGCGTTGCCGCGGATCGCGATCTCGCCCACGGTCTGGCCGTCGCGCGGCACCGGATGGCCCTTCTCGTCGTGGACGGTGATGTCCTCCATCATCGGCATCAGGACCCCGGTGCGGGCCTTGATCGCCGCGCGCTCCTCCTGCGGCAGCGCGTCCCAGTCGTCGCGCCAGATGCATTCGGTGACATGGCCGTAGGTTTCGGTCAGGCCATAGACCTGGGTGACGCGGAAGCCCAAGGGCTCGATCGCGGCGAGGGTCGCGGCGGGAGGGGGCGCGCCGGCGGTGTAGACCTCGACCACGTGGTCGAAGTTGCGGCGGTCGCCGTCCTTCGCGTTGATGATCGAGTTGAGCACGATCGGCGCGCCGCCGAAATGGGTGACGCCCTCGTCGGCGATCGCGTCGTAGATGTTCTTCGCGGTGATGTCGCGGCAGCAGACCACCGTGCCGCCGACGGTCGGCATCATCCAGGTGTGGCACCAGCCGTTGCAGTGAAAGAGCGGCACGATGGTGAGGTAGACCGGATGGATGCCGACCTTCCAGCTCACCGCCGTGCCCATCGAGAGCAGGTAGGCGCCGCGGTGGTGGTAGACCACACCCTTCGGCCGCCCGGTCGTGCCGGAGGTGTAGTTGAGCGCGAGGCTCTCCCATTCGTCCTCGGGCATCTTCCACGGCGCCGAGGCGTCGCCCGTGGCGAGGAGCGCCTCGTACTCGGTGTAGCGGCCGCTTGCCGGATGGCCGGCGTGCGGATCGGGAACCTCGATGATCTCGGGCGCCGGCCCCTCCATCAGCGCGACCGCCTCCTCGGCGAGCGGCAGGAAAGCGGTGTCGACGAGCGCGAGCTTCGCCTGGCCGTGGCCGAAGATGTAGCCGACCGTGTCGGCATCGAGCCGGGTGTTGATCGTGTTGAGGACGGCGCCCGCGGCGGGCACGCCGAAATGCGCCTCGGCCTGCGCGGGCACGTTCGGCAGAAACGTGGCGACAACGTCGCCCGGCGCGATGCCGCGCCTGGCGAGCGCCGAGGCGAGCCGGCTCACCCGGTCATGGTACTCGGCGTAGCTGCGGCGGGTGGTCCCATAGACCAGCGCGGTATGGCCCGCGAAGACATCCGCCGCCCGCTCGAGGAAGGAGAGCGGCGTCAGCGGCACGAAATTCGCCGCATTGCGTTCCAGCCCGGTTTCGTCCGCCATCCAGCCCATTTGGTCCTCCCCGACCGGTCCCGTGTCGCTAACGGACGCGATTATTGCCGATGGCTGAGATTGTTGGGAAGCATGAACCGACATCCGGAGAGACCATGGCGACCGCGACGATAATGCCCGAGACCAACCGCACATTGCTCGCCGCGGTCGCGATCCTCGGCTATGCGCTGGCGATCGGGTACACCGACAATTACGTCCAGGTGATCGCGCGCGAGGCCGGGCTCTGGCAGTTCCACGCGACCCGCACCGTGATGGCCTTCGCGATCGTGGCGCTGGTGGCGGTGCCGCTTGGCCTGAGGCTCCGGCCTCGGAAACCGGGGGCGGTCGCCTTGCGCAGCGCGATCCACGGGGTCGCGATGTTCATCTATTTCGGCTGCCTCGCCTTCCTGCCGGTGGCGACGGTGGCGGCGGGGCTCTTCACCGCGCCGATCTTCACGCTCCTGATCTCGCGCTTCGCCTTCGGCATCCCGATCGGCCCGTTCCGGGTCGCCGGCGTCGTGCTCGGCTTCGCCGGGGCGATTCTCGTGCTCGGGCCGGGGCAGGGCGGTGCGATCGGCCTGGCGACGGTGCTGCCGATCGCGGCGGGTGCGCTCTATGCGCTTGGCAATATCGCGACGCGGCAATGGTGCGAGGGCGAGAGTGCGGAGACGCTGCTTCTGGGCTTCTTCGCGATGCTCGGCCTCCTCGGCCTCGTCGGCTGTGCGGTGCTGGCGCTCTGGCAGCCCGCGGTGCCGGAGGGCGCGGACGGGTTCATCCTGCGCGGGCTGGTCTGGCCCTCGCCGGATTTCCTCTTCTGGACCTTCGTGCAGGCGGCCGGATCGCTGATCGGCGTCGGGCTGATGATCAAGGCCTACCAGATCGCCGAGGCGAGCCGGGTGGCGATCTTCGAATATGTGATCCTGCCGGCCTCTGCCTTCTGGGCCTTCGTGCTCTGGGGCGATGTCCTCGACCTGCGGGCGGTGGCCGGGATCGGCCTGATCTTCGCGGCGGGCCTTATCATCGCGCTCCGGGGGCGCTAACCTCCGGCGCCATGATCCTGTCGCGCGGCCGCCGCTACATCTTCATCCACATCCCGAAGACCGGCGGCACGGCGCTGGCGCTCGCGCTCGAGAGCCGGGCGATGAAGGACGACGTGCTCGTGGGCGATACGCCGAAGGCGAAGCAGCGCCGGCGCCGGCTGAAGGGCGTCGAGACCGCCGGGCGGCTCTGGAAGCACGCGACGCTCGCCGATATCGAGGGGCTGGCGCGCCCGGAGGAGATCGCCGCGTTCTTCGTCGTCACCCTCGTGCGCAATCCCTGGGACCGGGTCGTGAGCTATTACCACTGGCTGAAGGCCCAGAGCTTCGACCATCCCGCCGTGACGCTCGCGCGACGGCGCGACTTCAGCGGCTTCCTGAACGCTCCCGAAACGCGCGCGGCGCTCGCCGGCCACCCCTATGCGCGCTATGTCACGACCGGGGCGGGCCGCGAACGCTGCGACCTTTTCCTCCGGCTCGAACATCTCGACGAGGACATCCGCCCGTTCGAGGCGCATCTCGGCTTCCGCCTCGCGCCGCTGGCCGTCGCCAATTTGTCGGACCGCGCCCGGGACTGGCGCCGCTACTACAGCGACGCGGATGCCGGAACGGTCGCGGAGGTCTGCGCCGCCGACATCAGCCGCTTCGGCTACGCCTTCGACCCGGCCTGATCGTCTTCATTGCGGAATTACCCCACGGGGGTCCGGGGGTGTGAAACCCCCGGCTTCGCCCCCTCAGGCCGCCTTGGCCTCTGAGCCGAAGCGCCCGTAGAAGCCCTCGCCCTTCGCTGCCAATTCCCGCAGGAGCTTCGGGGCGGCGAACCGTGCGCCATGCGCCGCCTCGAGCCCCTCGCAGATCGCGACCGCCCGTTCCGCCCCGATCATGTCGAGCCAGGAGAACGGCCCGCCAGACCAGGGCGCGAAGCCCCAGCCGAGGATCGCGCCGACATCGCCCTCGCGGATGTCCTCGAGCACGCCTTCCTCCAGCGCCCGGACCGCCTCCAGCACCTGCGCCATCATCAGCCGGTGCTGGACCGCGCTCAGGTCGGGCTGGTCCCCGGACACCGGCCAGCTCTCGGCGAGACCCTCCCAGAGCCCGGTGCGGCCGCCCTTGTCGTCATAGGCATAGAACCCGGCACCCGCCTTGCGGCCGAGGCGCCCCTTGTCGGCCATCGCGAAGAGAACCTCGTCGACGGCGCTGTCCGGGTAGGCCGCGCCCATCGCCGCCTTTGTCGCCTTGGCGATCTTCACGCCAAGGTCGATCGAGGTCTCGTCGACAAGCTGCAAGGGTCCGAGCGGGAAGCCGAGGAGCTTCGCCGCGTTCTCCACCAGCGCCGGCTCCACCCCCTCGGCCACCATGCGGATGCCCTCGTTGATGTAAGGAATGATGCAGCGGTTGGCGTAGAAGAAGCGCGCGTCGTTGACGACGATCGGGGTCTTGCGGATCTGGCGCACGAAATCGAGGGCCTTCGCCACCGCGACGTCGCCGGTCTCCTTGCCCTTGATGATCTCCACCAGCATCATCTTGTCGACCGGAGAGAAGAAGTGGATGCCGATGAACTGCTCCGGCCGCTTCGAGGCCTTCGCGAGGTCCGTGATCGGCAGGGTCGAGGTGTTGGTGGCGAAGACCGCGCCTTCGGGGATCACCGCCTCGGCCTTCGCCGTCACCTCGGCCTTCACGCCCATGTCCTCGAACACCGCCTCGACGATGAGGTCGCAGCCGGCAAGCGCGGCATAGTCGGTGGTGGCGGTGATCCGGCCGAGCACCTCTGCCTTCTTCTCCGCCGTGACCTTGCCCCGCTTCATGCCCTTGTCGAGAAGCCCGTCGGAATAGGCCTTGCCCCTGTCGGCGGATTCCTGGCTCGCGTCGATCAGCACCACCTCGATGCCGGCATTGGCCGAGACATAGGCGATGCCCGCGCCCATCATGCCGGCGCCGAGCACGCCGACCTTCGCCACCTTCTGGTCCGCGACGGCGGGCCGGTTCGCGCCCTTCTCCAAGGCCTCCTTGTTGAGGAACAGCGACCGGATCATGGCCGACGACGAGGGGTTCATCAGGATTTGCGTGAACCAGCGCGCCTCGATCTTCAGCGCGGTGTCGAAGGGCACCATCGCGCCCTCGTAGACCGCCGACAGAAGCGCCTTGGCCGCGGGGTAGACGCCTTGCGTCTTGCCGAGCACCATCGCGCTCGCGCCGACGAAGGTCATGAAGCCCGCCGGGTGGTAGGGGGCACCCCCCGGCATCTTCCAGCCCTTCTGGTCCCAGGGCTTGACGATCTCGGCATCGGTCGCCGCGAGCACCCATTCCTTCGCGCGTGCGAGCAGGTCTTCCGGCGCGACGACCTCGTCGATCAGCCCGGAGGCCTTGGCCTTCTTCGGATCGAGCATCTTGCCTTCCAGGAGCACCGGTGCCGCCGCCATCGCGCCGACCATGCGGGAAAAGCGGGTGGTGCCGCCGCCGCCGGGGAAGAGGCCGACGAGGATCTCGGGCAGGCCGATCTTCGCCTTCGGATTGTCCGCCATGATCCGGCGGTGACAGGCGAGCGCCACCTCGGTGCCGATCCCCGCGCAGGTGCCGGGGATGGCGCAGACCACGGGCTTGCCGCCCTTCAGGGTCTTGGGATCCATGCCCGCGCGTTCGAGCTTTCGCAGGATATGGTGGCCCGACATGGTGAAGTCGAAAAGCGCCTGCGCGGGGTCGTCGCCCGACTCTTCGCGGATCTTCGCGAGCACGTTAAGGTCCATGCCGCCGGCGAAGTCCTTCTTTCCGGAGGTGACGATGATGCCCCTGACCTTGTCGTCGGAGAGCGCACGGTCGACCATCTCGTCGACCAGCCCGAAGGCCTCGCGGGTCATCACGTTCATCGACTTGCCGGGCACGTCCCAGGTGAGGGTGGCGACGCCGTCGGCGTCCACGGAATAGGTGAAGTCGCTCATGTTCTGTCTCCCTGGTAGGGCGTGCCATCCTTGTGGGTGAAGGTCGCCTTGCCGTCCTTCAACTCCACTTCCAGATCGACATCGGAGTAGGTGGCTTTTTCGGGGTTCATGCGGGAGCCGATCACGAGGAACCGTGCCTCTGCCCCGCTTCTGTTAATGAAATGATGCCCGTTCGGATCGCCGGCCGGGAAGGCCGCGCAGTCGCCCACGCGCATCACGGTTTCGCCCGCGTCCTGCACAAGCGTGCATTCGCCTTCTGTCACCATCACGAACTCGTCCTCGCGGTGGTGCCAGTGGCGCAAAGACGAGAGGGCGCCGGGCGCGAGGATCACCTCGTTCGCGCCGAACTGCGTCAGCCCGCCGGCGTCACCGAGGCGGAGCGAGGAGCGCCCAGCCATCTGGCTGGCATAGGGCTCGGGGTAGATGGAGCCGGTCTTGACCGGAACCGTCGTCTTGTCGATCACCGGCATCGGTCAGACCCGCTCGATGATGGTGGCCGCGCCCATGCCGGAAGCGATGCAGAGCGTGGCAAGCCCGGTGCCTTTGCCTGTGCGTTCGAGTTCGTCGAGGAGCGTGCCGATGATGATCGCGCCGGTGGCGCCGAGGGGGTGGCCCATCGCGATCGAGCCGCCGTTGACGTTGACCTTGCCCGCATCCACGTCGAAGGCCTGCATGAAGCGCAGGACGACCGACGCGAAGGCCTCGTTCACCTCGAAAAGGTCGATGTCGGAGACCTTCATGCCCGAGTCCTTCAGGATCTTTTCCGTCACCGGCACCGGACCCGTGAGCATGATCGTCGGATCGGTGCCGATCTTCGCGGTGGCCCGGATCCGGGCGCGGGGTTTCAGCCCGTGCGCCGCGCCGAATTCCCTGTTGCCGATGAGGAGGGCCGCCGCGCCGTCGACGATGCCGGAGGAGTTGCCGGCGTGGTGGATGTGGTTGATCCGCTCCAGATGGGGATATTTCATCAGAGCGATCTTGTCGAAGCCGGGCATGACCTCGCCCATGTCCCGGAAGCTGGCCTTGAGGGCGCCGAGGGTCTGCATGTCGGTGCCGGGGCGCATGTATTCGTCATGGTCGAGAATGGGCAGGCCGTTCTGGTCGCGGATCGTCACGATGGACTTCGCGAAACGCTTCTCCTCCCAGGCCTTCGCGGCGCGGTTCTGGGATTCCACGGCCAAGGCGTCAGCCTCGTCGCGGGTGAAGCCGTATTCGGTCGCGATGATGTCGGCCGAGATGCCCTGCGGCACGAAATAGGTCTTCATCGCGAGGCTCGGATCGACGGCGATCGCCGCCCCGTCCGAGCCCATCGCGACGCGGCCCATCATCTCGACCCCACCGGCGATATAGGCAGACCCGGCGCCGCCCTTCACCTGGTTGGCGGCGAGGTTCACCGCCTCCATGCCGGAGGCGCAGAAGCGGTTGATGGCGAGGCCGGGAATGCGCTCGTCGAGATCGGAGAGCAGGACGGCGGAGCGCGCGAGGCAGCCGCCCTGTTCGCCCACCTGCGTGACATTGCCCCAGATCACGTCCTCGACCGCGTGGCCGTCGAGCCCGTTGCGCTCCTTCACCGCGTTCAGGATCCTCGCCGAGAGCGCGACGGAGGTCACCTCGTGCAGGCTGCCATCGGCGCGGCCCTTGCCGCGGGGGCTGCGGACGGCGTCGTAGATAAAGGCTTCGGTCATCAAGTCCTCCGGTCAGTTCGGAGCCCGGTCGGCGGGATTGCCGGGCATCAGGTCATAGGGGTGTTTCCAGCCGGGCAGGGCGGAGATGTTGCCCAGCCAGCGGTCGATTTCGGGCCAGTCCTTGGCGTCAAAGCCGAAGGGCTCGGGGTAATAGAGGTAGCCGCAGGCCGAGATGTCGGCGATGGTCGGGCACGCGCCGACGATCCAGTCGCGGGACTTCAGATGGGTGTCGAGCGTCGCGTAGGCGTTTTTCAGGCGCGCCTGCAGGAAGTCGATGACCTCCTTCGGGCGCTTCGCCTCGGGCAGGAAATTCATCAGGAACCGGGTCGTGCCGGCCTGCGAGGACATCTTGTGATTGTCCCAGAGCACCCAGCGCAGCACTTCTTCGGCCTCGCCTTCGGCGCCGCCGAACCTGCCGGTCCGGGTCACGGCGTGGTACATGATCGCGCCGGATTGGCTGATCACGGTGCCCTCCTCCTCGAAGACCGGCACCTCGCCCATCACGTTGAGCTTGCGGAACTCCGGGCTGCGGGTCGCGCCGTCGAAGAAATCGACGAAGACCGGTTCCCAGTCGTAGCCCGAAAGCTCGAGTGTCAGTGCCGCCTTGTAGGCGTTGCCGCTCTCGCCGAAGCAGTGGAGTTTCGCCGTCATGCCGCGCTCCCTTGGCTGGCGGCGGGAGTGGGGGCTTCGCGCCCCCACACCCCCGCGGGGTATTTCCTCAATGAAGAAGAACGGCTTGTTAACCAGAATCGGGCGACCCTTTCCGTGCGGTACAGGCTGGGGAGCCGATGACCGCCAATGGAGAAGTCGCCCCGGTCTTCCCGAGAAGCACCCGCATCGGTCGGGCCGGCGGGGAAGCCGGGGCGCGCCTGCTGCTTCTTCATTGTCCAAATACCCATTCCACCCTCTCCATCCCGCGCCTCACGCCGTCCGCTCATCAAGCCCGGCCTTGAAGAGCCGCACACGGTGGCCGAGCGTTTCGGGGTCCGTCACGCTGGCGAAATGCTCGAAGACGAAGGTCAGCGCCTCGTCGGTCGTCAGCCCGGTTTCCGCCGCGAAGCGGGTGAGCCTGCGGTAGGCGTCGTTGGTCATCGCGGCGGGGAAGCGGCGGGTCAGGCGCAGGCGTTTCGGCATTCTCGTCTCCGGCGTGGGAGGCGCCCGCCCCCGGCGGGCGCCCGGTCGTGCACGAGGTCTTCCGCGAAAGCTTAGAACGCCTCCGCCGGCAGGCTCATCACAGGTTCGGCACCCGACCGGATCCGCGCGAGGTGGGTCGCGGTCAGCGGCAGCTGGCGCGCCATGTAGTAGCGCCCGGTCGCGAGCTTCGTCTCGTAGAAGGCGCGGTCGGCGGCGGCGTTCGCAAGCGCGGCCTGCGCCGCCTTCGCGGAGCGGGCCCACATCAGGCCGAGGCAGACATGGCCGAAGAGATGCATGAAGTCGTAGGAGCCGGACAGCGCGGCATTGGGGTTCTTCATGCCCTCGGCCATGAAATACATGCCCGCGGCCTGGAGATCCTTGGAGGCGGCCTTCAGGGGTTCGAGGAAGTCGGCGTTCAGCGCCTCGTCGCCCTCGTTCTCCTTGATGAAGCCCTTCACAATCTCGAAGAAGGCCATCACCGGCTTGCCGCCGTCGGCCGCGAGCTTGCGGCCGACGAGATCGAGCGCCTGCACGCCGTTCGCGCCTTCGTAGATCATGGTGATCCGGGCGTCGCGGGCGAACTGCGACATGCCCTGTTCCTCGATATAGCCGTGGCCGCCGAAGATCTGCTGGGCGTTCACCGCGGCCTCGAAGCCCTTGTCGGTCAAAAAGCCCTTGATCACCGGCGTGAGGAGCGAGATCAGCCCCTCGGCTGCCGCGTCGTCGGAGCGGTGGGCGCGGTCGAGAAGCGCTGCGCCCCAGAGGACGAAGGCGCGCGCGCCCTCGAGGAAGCTCTTCTGGTCCATCAGGTTGCGGCGGATGTCGGGATGGACGATCAGCGGGTCGGCCGGACCTGAGGGGTTCTCGGCCCCGGTCACGGCACGGCCTTGGAGCCGCTCCTTGGCATAGGTGACGGCGGCCTGGTAGGCGGGCTCGGCCACCGCGTAGCCCTGGATGCCGACCGCGAGCCGCGCCTCGTTCATCATCGTGAACATCGCGGACATGCCGCGGTGCAGCTCGCCGAGGAGATAGCCCACGGCACCGTCGTAGTTCATCACGCAGGTGGCGTTGCCGTGGATGCCCATCTTCTCCTCGATCTTGCCGACCGAGACGCCGTTGCGCCGCCCGAGCGAGCCGTCCTCGTGCACAAGGAACTTCGGCACGATGAAGAGCGAGATGCCGCGCGTGCCCTCGCCGCCGCCCGGCGCCTTGGCGAGGACGAGATGCACGACGTTCTCGGCCATGTCGTGGTCGCCCGCCGAGATGAAGATCTTCTGGCCGGTGATCCGGTAGCTGCCGTCATCCTGCGGCTCGGCCTTCGTGCGGATCTGGCCGAGATCGGTGCCGCAATGCGGCTCGGTCAGGTTCATAGTGCCGGTCCAGTCGAGGCTGATCATCTTCGGCGCATAGGTCGCCTTCTGCGCCTCGGTCCCGTGGGCGAGGATCGTGCCGACCGCGCCGTGGGTCAGGCCCTGGTACATGTTGAAGGCCATATTGGCGGAGACGAAGATCTCGCCGACGGCCGTGTACATGATCGTTGGCAGGTTCTGCCCGCCATAGGCCTCGGGCAGGTCGAGCCCGTTCCAGCCGCCGGCCTTCATCGCCTCGAACGCCGCCTTGAAGCCCTCGGGCGTGTAGACGACCCCGTTTTCCAGCCGGCAGCCCTCGCGGTCGCCGCTCGCGTTCAGGGGCGCGAGCACGTCGCGGGCGAGCTTGCCCGCCTCTTCGAGGATCGCCGAGGTGAAGTCCGGCTCGAGCTCGCCGTAGCCCGGCACGTCGCTCGACGAGACCTCCAGAACCTCGTTCAGGACGAATTGCATGTCGCGGGTCGGCGCCGTGTAGCTCATGTTGGGTCTCTCTCAGGGTTGTTATTCGGAGGTCTTTGCCTTCTCGGCCATCAGCCGGTCGCCCATATCGATCATCTCGGCGAGTTCGGAGATGAGCGTGTCGAGATCGTCGCGCTGCCGCCGCATCTCGGCGAGCCGCTCGCGGGAGCGGGCGACGACTTCGCGGATCTGGACCTGGTGCTGGTCGTCCATGTCGTAGAGGTCGAGAAGCTGGCGGATGTCCTCGAGGCTGAAGCCGAAACGCTTGCCGCGCAGGATCAGCTTGAGCCGGCCGCGGTCGCGCCGGGTGAAGAGCCGCTTCTGGCCGTCGCGGATCGGGTAGAGAAGCTCCTTCGCCTCGTAGAAGCGAAGCGTCCGCGGGGTCACATCGAAGGTCTCGCACATTTCGCGAATGGTCATCAGTGTATCTGTCATCAGTCGCCGTCCCATGATTGTCGTAGCGTCATGTTACGGGAAATTGGTCAGTTGCCCACACCATACAAGCGAAGCTTACGCGCACGTCACTGTAACGTGGCGTCAGAAAATTCGTGACGTAATGTCGTTAATGATTGACCCAGCGTCAGGGACATTTTCTTAGGCCGCCGAAGGACGTGAAATCAGCGTTTCAGAGAGTCGGCAGTCCTGTCGCGCAGCTCCCGGAGGTCGGCGATGGTGGCGTCGAGCTCGTCGCGCTGGCGTGAGAGTTCGCCGAGCTGGCGGTCCGCCATGTCGATCCAGACCTGGTACTGTTCCTCGGTGCCCTTCGCGTCGTAGAGCAGGAGCCACTGGCGGATTTCTTCGAGGCTGAAGCCGAAGCGGCGGCCGCGCAGGATCAGCGTCATCCGCGCCACCTCGCGCGGGGTGTAGAAGCGCGACCGGCCGTCCTTCTGCGGCGCCAGAAGCTCGATGTATTCGTAGTAACGCAAGGTGCGGGGCGTGACGTCGAAACGCGCGCACATCTCTTTGAAGCTCAAGAGCTCATCCGGCATGGCGGTCCTCCTCGCGCGAAACCTAGCCGCAGGAGAACCGCCAGACAACTCGGATGAGAGGCCCGGTCAGTTGAGGAAGCCGGGTGCGAAGAAGTAAAGGCCGTAGGCCACGATCAGGGCCGGGATCGTCGAGAAGACGGTGGCCATGATCGCCGCGCGGGGCGCGAGCGCGATCGCCGGGAAGAGCGCGTCGCCGTCGTTCGAGATCGCGTTGGCGAGAAGCGCCGAGAACGGGATCGCACCGTTGACGTACAGCGTCGCGACAAGAACCTGCGGCCCGCAGCCGGGGATGAAGCCGATGGCGGCGCCGATCAGCGGCAGCACCGGCGCGATCGACTGGAAGAGCGCCTTGAGGTCGAGCCCGGCATAGGCGGCGGCATAGTCGTAGGCGAGATAGGCGATGATCACCCAGACTGAGATGAACGAGGTTTCCTCGGCCATCCGGGTCACCGGGCGGTCGGCCGGGTTGGTCATCGCGGTCACGGGCGAGATGGTCCAGATCGCGAGGCCGGTGAAGACGCCGGCGAGTGCGAAGACCGCGACCGGCACGCCGAGGATCTGGGTGATCTCGATCTGGCCGATCTGCGCGGCGCCGACGATCAGGCCGGGGATTGCGGCGGCGAGATAGGCGTAGTCGCGCAGGCGGGTCTGGCCGATCCGCGGCGCAATCTCGCAGGCCCCGCCCTGCGGGCGGTAGTCGACGGCGACGTAGCGGTCGATGAGCCAGCCGGTGAGGATGCCGGCCGTGAACTGGATCGGCAGGAGCACCAGCGCCGCTTCGGGCCGGGTCGCGATCAGCAGGAACGCCGCGTCGCCCATCGTCGCCGTCAGCGTCGCCACCACCGCACCGAAGGAGACCTTGCCCGAGGCATAGGCCGCCACTACCACGACCGCGCCGCCGCAGCCGGGCGTCGCGCCGAGGAAGGCGGCGATCGGTACCTGCATCGTCTTGGCCTTGCCCATCGCCACGCCCATGTCGAAGCGGAAGAGCTTCTCGAGCCCGTAGAAGAGGAGAAGCGTCGCCGCGACGAAGGCCGAGACCTGGACGAAGGCATCCTGCATCAGTCCGCGCGTGAGCGCTCCGAGTTCGCCCGGCGCCAGCGCAAGCGCGACGAGCGCGGCCACCAGCAGAAGGCGGCGCGGGCGGAACTGACCGAGGCGCGCGAGGCCGATTTCGGGCAGGGCGGTAGTGTTCACGTCCGGGCTGTGCATGGTATCCTGCGATTGCGAATTATTCTCAATTGCGGAAGATAGCACTTGCGACGGATTTGGCAAGCGCCAATAAATCGGCCGGCGGAACTTTGCGGGGACGACGGCATGAATGAGCAGAAGCAGGCGCTTGCGCGGCAGTTCATCGAGGCGATCCCCTACTCGCGCGCGCTCGGCATGGTGCTCGACGAGATCGGCGACGGGGTGGCGGTGATCTCGATGCCCTATGACGCGCGCATTGTCGGCGACCCGGAGACGGGGGTGATCCACGGCGGCGCGGTGTCCGCGCTGATGGACACCTGCGGCGGGGCGGCGGTGATGAGCCATCCCTCCAATCCCGGCGGCACCGCGACGATCGACCTCAGGATCGACTACATGCGGCCGGCGAAGCCCGGCCAGCGCATCACCGCGCGGGCGGAATGCTACAACATCACCCGCACCGTCGCCTTCGTCCGCGCCACCGCCCATGACGAGGACCTGAGCCGTCCGGTCGCCACCGCGACCGGCGCCTTCACCGTAGAACGCGCGGAGGGCAGGGCATGACCCGGCGGCCGAAACCCGAGCCCGTGCAGGTCGTGAAGGAACGCCGCGACGCGGCCCTGCGGGCGATCGTGCACGGCGTGCCCTTCATCCAGTTTCTCGGCATCGAGTTCGAGCGGCGCGGCGACGAGTTGACCGCGGTGTTGCCCTTCGGCGAGCGGCTGATCGGCAATCCGCTCTTGCCCGCGCTGCATGGCGGGGCGACGGCGGCTTTCCTCGAGGTCGCCTCGATCATTGAACTTTCGTGGTCGCTGATCTGGGAGGAGATGGAGAGCGGCCGGCTCGATCCCAAGACGCTCGATCCCGGCCATCTGCCGCGGCTGCCGAAGACCATCGACTTCACCGTCGACTACCTGCGCACCGGCCTGCCGCGCGACGCCTATGCGCGGGCGCGGGTGAACCGCTCGGGGCGGCGCTATGCCTCGGTCCATGTCGAGGCCTGGCAGGACAACCGCTCGCGGCTCTTCGCGCAGGCGACCGGGCATTTCCTGATGCCGGGCCGCGGGGATGGATGAGATCACCCACCGGCGGGTCCTGAGGATCGCGCTGCCGATCGTCCTGTCGAACGCGACCGTGCCGCTGCTGGGCGCGGTCGATACCGGGGTGGTCGGCCAGATGGGGGAGGCGGCGCCGATCGGCGCGGTCGGCGTGGGCGCCGTGGTGCTCGCGGCGCTCTACTGGATATTCGGATTTCTGAGGATGGGCACCTCGGGCCTCGTCGCGCAGGCGCACGGCGCGCAAGACCCCGCCGAGACCGGGGCGATCCTGATGCGGGCGCTCATGATCGGCCTCATGGGCGGGTTCGCCTTCATGGTGCTGCAGGTGCCGCTCTTCCACGCGGCTTTCCTGCTCGCGCCGGCCTCCGAGGAGGTGGAGCGGCTGACGCGCGCCTATCTCGCGATCCGGATCTGGGGAGCGCCGGCGACGATCGCGCTCTATGCGGTCACCGGCTGGCTGATCGCGGTCGAGCGCACGCGCAGCGTGCTGGTGCTGCAGCTCTGGATGAACGGGCTCAACATCGGGCTCGATTTCCTCTTCGTGCTTGGCTTCGGCTGGGGCGTCGAGGGCGTCGCGGTGGCGACGCTGATCGCGGAATGGACCGGGCTCGGGCTCGGGCTCTGGCTCTGCCGGGGGGCGTTCGCGGGCGGGCAGTGGCGCGACTGGGCCCGGGTATTCGACCGGGTGCGGGTGGCGCGGATGATGCAGGTGAACGGCGACATCATGGTGCGGTCGGTCGTGCTGCAGGGGGCCTTCACCACCTTCGTCTTTCTCGGCGCGGGCTTCGGCGACGTGACGCTGGCGGCGAACCAGGTGCTGCTCCAGTTCCTCGAGATCACCGCCTACGGGCTCGACGGCTTCGCCTTCGCCGCCGAGACGCTGGTGGGCCAGGCGGTGGGCGCGCGGCGCGCGTCCCATGTGCGCCGCGCCGCGGTGGTGACGAGCCAGTGGGGAATCGGTGGAGCGCTGGCGCTCGGCGCGGGCTTCTGGCTCGCGGGGCCGTGGCTCATCGACCTGATGACGACGGAACCCGAGGTGCGGCTTGCCGCGCGCTCGTTCCTGCCGTGGATCGCGCTGGCGCCGGTGATCGGCATCGCGAGCTGGATGTTCGACGGCATCTTCATCGGCGCGACGCTGTCGCGCGAGATGCGCAACGCGATGCTGGTCTCGGTCGCGATCTATGGCGTGGCGCTCGCGGTCCTGCCGGGGGCCTTTGGCAATCACGGGCTCTGGGCGGCGCTGATGGTGCTCAACGTCGCGCGGGGGGCGACGATGGCGCTGCGTTACCCGAGGGCCGAGCAGGTGGCGGCCTGAGCGCCGGAGTGACCCAAGACCGGGATTCCTCCAGCCCCGGCTCTGATGGCGTGACCGCTCTCCCTTGTGGGTCATTGCAGGCCCACCTTGGAACACCGATGGTGTCGGGGGGCGGTGTTACTACACTTGGGCACACCTTCCGCCCCGTTATCGCTGTGAAGACCGCCGCGCCGGGGGGTACTCTGGATTCGGAGAGGGGGTGCTTGGCGCCTGCTTGACCGGGTAGTGCCAAGCAGCGGGGAGGCGAAATTCAGGCGCCGGTTTCCCGCGGGCAGGGGTGCCCGGCCTCATCCCCAAGATTCTGATCGGGCACCCCTGTCAGTTTCTCGCAGCGAACCGGGAACTGCGAGAGGTGCCCGCTCACGCGGGCTTGTCGAACGTCAATGGCGTGGTCGATCCTGTGGTCATCACGATGACTTGCAGTCGATAATTCTGATGTAATGGGCGTTGTTGTAGAACTCGGCGCCGGAAGGATTCACGTTGCGAATCCGGTAGGTTAAGACGTTCGGCATGAACAAGCCCGAACCTGCCCGCTACCGCACGACGAACTGGAAGTCCTACAATGAAGCGCTGAGGCGTCGCGGATTATTGCTGATCTGGCTCGACAAGGACATGGTGTGGCTTGCCGCCAGGGCCGGGTGTTCAGGCCGGCCACCGGTATATTCCGATGCCGCGATACAGTTCTGCCTGATGGTGAAGGTGCTGTTCGGCCTACCGCTTCGGCAGACGACGGGGATGGTGTCCAGCATCCTCCAGATGGCCGGGCTGGATTGGCCGGTCCCCGACTTCTCGACCCTGAGCCGCAGGCAGAAGAACATCACCGTCGGTATCTCGAGCCGCCGGTCGCCGGGTCCGCTGAACCTGTTGGTAGACAGCACAGGGATCAAGTTCCTGGGCGATGGCGAATGGCTGGCCCGCAAGCATGGCACCCATCGCAGACGCCAATACCGCAAGATGGGATGGTTGCCGCCCACCCCTGACGGCATCGCAATGTGCCAAGGTCGTGGTGTCGAGGCCACGTAGCGGAGAGGACGGCAAATGAAGGATACGATGATCGGGGTAGATCTGGCAAAGAATGTGTTCCAGCTCCACGGAGCGTCGATGGCTGGCGAGTTGCGCTTTCGCAAGAAGCTGTCGCGGGCACAGTTCCGCAAGTTCATGGCGGATCATCTCCCGGCCATTGTGGTCATGGAAGCATCCGGCAGCGCCCATTACTGGGCGCGTGAGATGATCGGCCTGGGGCATGAGGTGAAAATGATCGCACCGCAGTATGTGCGCCCCTTCGTGAAGCGCCAAAAGAATGACGCCGCCGATGCCGAAGCGATCGTGATCGCCGCGCAGAGACCGGAAATGCGTTTTGTAGAGCCGAAGTCCGAAGAGCAGCAGGCGATGGCCGTGCTGTTCCGGGCTCGCGAACGCCTGGTCCACCAGCGCACGGATTTGGTGAATGCCATCCGCTCGATCTGCTATGAATACGGCCACGTCATTCCCGTGGGTATCCATCAGGTCAAGCGTATTGCGGCGATCCTGGATGAACCGCATTGCGACCTGCCCGGGCTGGTGCAGGACGAATGCCGGGACCTCCTCGCAGAAATCGCCGCCAAGACAGTTCAGATAGACGCCAAGACCCGGAAGGCCAAGGAACTCATGGCATCTGCCGATGTCGCAAAGCAGCTTCAGACGATGCCGGGTGTCGGACCGATGGTCGCATTGGCGATCACAGCGTTTGTTGCCGACATCAAAAGCTTTCGAAGGGGGCGCGACTTTGCCGCGTGGCTGGGGCTCGTGCCACGGCAACACTCTTCGGGCGGCAAGGTGCGGCTTGGCAGGATCTCAAAGGCAGGCCAAAGCGATATCCGGCGCCTGTTGATCATTGGCGCAATGTCACGTCTGAACTGGATGGGGCGGCAATCCATCCCCGAGGGATCGTGGCTGTCGCGCTTGCAGGCTCGCAAACCGAGGATGCTGGTCGCGATCGCGCTTGCGAACAAGATGGCCCGCGCGATCTGGGCCATGCTGACGAAAGGGGAGAACTATAGGGATCCGGCGCTGGCATCGGTTGCGTGATCATCTCATCGCAAGGAACAGCCACGCGCCGGTGAAGGGGGGTACGAAGTCGACGACCAGAATGGGCAAACGATCGAAGCGATCCGGATCGGGAAAACCAGCAGATGGACCGGAGCCTCAAAGCTCGCGCGCAAGATTTTGGACCTGCTCCGCAGATCACCATCCCGGCCAGCGGCAATGAAGGGCCGCACATACAGGCCTGACAGAAGACCGCACTTCGAGCACCTGCCTACTGGATCAGAAACGTCTTGCACCGCGGGCGGCAACCACAGAAGATCCATCTCGGGATCAACGAGCAGACGTTGGAGGTTCGTGCCGTCGAGATCACCGGGAGCCATGTCGGCGATGCGCCGGTGCTGCCTGACCTGCTCGGCCAGATCCCGGCGGACCAAGAGATCGGTAGCGTCACCGCAGACGGTGCCTACGACACCCGCAAGTGCCACGATGCGATTGCTGACCGCGGCGCTCAGGCCGTCATCCCACCACGGAAGAATGCCAAGCCGTGGAAGACTGTCACCGCCGGGGCGGTCGCAAGAAACGAAGCATTGCGCGCCTCGAAATGCCTCGGCCGCGCGCTCTGGCGACGATGGAGCGGATACCACCGCCGGAGCCGCGTCGAAACGAAGATGCACTGCGTGAAACTGCTGGGCCAGCGGCTCATGGCGCGGGACTTTGACCGCCAGGTTGCGGAGCTCCACGTCCGCATCGCCATCCTGAACCGCTACACTGCGCTCGGCATACCTGTCACTGAAGCCGAGGGATGAGTCTGCCCGGGGATAGGGGAATCTCGGCCATCAGCCGATTTGTGCAACAGAGCCGCTACCGCCCGCCCGCGCCGGAAAGCTTCCTTCCAATGGACCAGAGGCCGATGATGCACCAACAATCAACACGGACCACTCGATGGGGGCAGTCCAACGCAGATCTGCCGAACCGCGTCGCCGATCGTCATTCTTTGCCCCTGCAGCACCTCGACCTGCCGCAGCTTCAACACGATGTCCTCGGGCTTGTCTCGCTTTCCTGCCATCTTTGGTCCTCCTCGACGGGACAAATCTATCCCAGTTGGCGAGCCACTTCGGTGGGGGAGGATCAAGGCCGAGATGATCCTGATGCACTGGCATGAGGCCGAGGGATTTCAGTCAAAAGACGAGCCAGACCCCGGTGCATGATTGCGGCCCCTCGGCCAAACCGCTCCCCATCTCTCGGTAAATCGGATGACCCGCGGCTGGCGACAGGAACGGCGGATTGCGGTCTTTCGCTGCGGAAGCGACGAATGTCCGGTCTGGTCCCGTCCTCGCCAGCCAGACATGGGGGAATACTATGTCTGCTGTGATGCGGAGACCGGCTGTTCTTTACGCAGCACCACGTCGTTTTGCCCGCAAGACAAGTGACGAAAGCGCAATTTGACGGTTGGCAATGGAGCCTCCGAATAGGTAGAAATTTGTGACCTATATCGTTGGGCAGCGGGAGTACTCGGGAAATGTCGATATGTAGAGGCTCTTGAGGAATGAAACCGACTGCCCTCGACGCCGCCGACATTCGTATCCTTTGCGCGTTGCAGCAGAATGGTCAGCTCAGTAAATCGAAGCTGGCGGAGTTGGTAGGGCTTTCCTCTACTCCTTGCTGGGCGCGCTTTGCCCGGCTGAAGAAGGCGGGCCTGATCCGCGGGTACCGTGCGGACCTTGCGCTGGGTAAGATAGTCGATGTCTCCAAGGTCGTCGTAACTGTTTCTCTGAAAAGCCACCGCAAGACGGATTTTGACCGCTTCGAGGCGCATATCCGCAGCCTTAACGCGGTCACCGACTGCGTCGCGACTGGCGGTGGGATGGACTACGTGATGACCGTTGTCACAACCAGCCTTTCGGCCTTCCAGACGCTGATGGAAGACATGCTGTCGGCGGAACTCGGGATAGACCGTTACATGACCTATTTCGTGACACGCGAGGTCAAATCGGTGCAGCCGGACCTTGCCCAGCTGTTGGCCCAACCAGCGAAGTGACCCGAGAACGCGCTCAACGGACGCGCAAAGTCCGAACGGTCTGAGTTGAACATCAATTTGGTCCGTTCAGTCTGCTCGGTATGAATCTTCAGTCCGATCTTGCAAGCTGATTGCCCCTAAAACCACGGCCAGTTCGACAAGATCTCGTGGTCCGTGAGGACCCGCAGGAAAGGGCAATCAGAATGGCAAAATCAGACGATTTCGGTTTCGGAACCCAGATCCGGAAATCCCCGTATTTCGACGCGACGGTCCGATGGGGCGCAAAGGGCTTCTCGGTCTACAACCACATGTACATCCCGCGCGACTTCGGCGATCCGGAACAGAATTTCTGGAACCTGATCAACGACGCGATCCTGTGCGATGTGGCAGTCGAGCGTCAGGTCGAGATCACCGGCCCTGATGCCGCGAGGTTCGTTCAGATGCTGACCCCGCGCGATCTTTCGAAGATGGCGGTCGGGCAATGCAAGTATGTTCTCATCACCAATGCCGAAGGCGGCATCCTGAATGACCCGATCCTGCTGCGCCTGGCGGAGAACCACTTCTGGATCTCGCTTGCGGACAGCGACATCCTGCTCTGGGCACAGGGCGTCGCCGTGCATTCGGGCATGGATGTGACGATCCGCGAACCGGATGTATCGCCGCTCCAGCTTCAAGGGCCGAAATCCGGCGAGGTGATGAAGGCGCTCTTCGGCGACAGCATCATGGACCTCAAGTATTACTGGCTGCGCGAAGTGGAGCTGGACGGCATTCCGCTGATCGTGTCGCGCACCGGCTGGTCGAGCGAACTGGGATATGAGCTTTACCTGCAGGACGGGTCGCGCGGCGACGAGCTATGGGAAAAGATTATGGCGGCGGGCAAGCCTTTCGGCCTGAAACCCGGCCATACCTCGTCGGTCCGCCGCATCGAGGGCGGCATGCTGTCCTATCACGCCGACGCCGACATCAACACCAATCCCTACGAGCTTGGGCTTGGTCGCCTCGTAAGCCTCGACATGGAGGCCGAGTTCATCGGCAAGGCCGCGCTGTGCCGGATTAAGGAAGAGGGCGTCTGCCGCAAGCAGGTCGGGCTGGTCATCGACGGGTCGCCACTCAAAGGGCCGAACACCACCTTCTGGACCGTCAACAAGGGCGGTGCGTTCGTTGGCAAGGTCACCTCGGCCGTCTATTCGCCGCGGCTGGAACAGAACATCGCCCTGGCCATGGTCTCTTTGGATGCTGCGCAGATCGGCGCGGAAGTCGAGGTCGTGACCGCGTCCGGCCCGACGCGTGCGAGGATCGTGGAGCGCCCGTTCTACGATCCGCAAAAAAGCCTTGCCGCTGCCTGATTGTCATCAACCAGACTGGAAAAGTAGCCATGTCCGACCTTTCGATCGAACTGCATTGGCACCGTACCGAAGCGGGCTTCGAGCTGGGCAAGTATTCTGCCGAGCATGTCGTGCGCTACAACAACAGCTATGAAGTGCAAGCGGATGCCGCCCCGGATTGGGGCGGCAAACCGGAAAACACCAACCCCGAACAAGCGCTCGCCTCGGCATTGTCTAGCTGCCACATGATGACCTTCCTGGCACTGGCCGCGAAGGCGAAGTGGCCGGTGGCCAGCTACCACGATCACGCAGTTGCACATCTCGGCAAGAACCCCAAAGGACAGATGTCAGTCACGCGTATCGACCTGCACCCGGTGGTGCGTTTCGATACCGGCTTCGCGGTCGACAACAAGACGTTGGATGAAATGCAGGACCGCGCCCATCGCTACTGCTTCATCGCCAACACGCTCGCCGACAGCGTCGAGATCAACGTCCTTTAGGCACCGGTTAGGGAGAAAACCTGTGCAAGAGAGCGATATCCTGCTGCGCGATCTGGATGACGACGGCATTATGCGCCTGACGCTGAACGACGCGCGGCGCCGCAACGCCCTGTCCGAAGCGATGCTGGGCGAGCTGGGCGCAACCATTGCCGAGGCAGGGGCAAACCCCTCTGTACGGGTCGTCATCCTAGCCGCACACGGAGCAGCCTTTTGCGCGGGGCATGACCTCAAGGAAATGACCGCCGGCCGGTCCGCCCCGGATCGCGGCAAAGCCTACTTCACCAAGGTCATGGCGCTGTGTTCGGGCGTCATGCAATCGATTGTGAATTGCCCGAAACCCGTCATCGCCGAGGTCACGGGGATCGCGACCGCAGCGGGCTGCCAGTTGGTCGCCAGCTGCGATCTCGCCATTGCCGCGGACACCGCGCAATTCAGCACGCCGGGTGTCCATATCGGGTTGTTCTGCTCCACGCCGATGGTGGCGCTGTCGCGGAACGTGGCGGGCAAACACGCGATGGAGATGCTGCTGACGGGGGACATGACATCGGCTGCCCGCGCGGCCGAGATTGGGCTGGTCAACCGGACTGTCGCCCCCGATGCGTTGAGGGAGGCGACCATCGAGATGGCCCGCAAGATCGCGTCCAAATCCAGCATGACGCTCGCCACAGGAAAACGTGCGTTCTACGTTCAACGCGAGCTGCAGCTGGCGCAGGCCTATGACTACGCCTCCGGCGTGATGGTCGAAAATATGCTCGCCCGCGATGCGGAAGAGGGCATCGGAGCGTTCATCGAAAAACGCGCGCCGCAATGGCAGGATAAATGAGGCTTATGGTGGAAAATCCCTACAATACCGGTCTGGATCGCAACCCGGCGAACTACCAGCCGCTTACACCGCTGACCTTTCTCGAACGCGCTGCCAGCGTCTTCCCCGACCACACCGCGATTGTTCACGGCACGCTGCGTCGCAACTATGCGGAGTTCTATGCGCGTTCGCGGCGGCTTGCCTCGGCACTGACCAAGAACGGGGTCCGGCGCGGCGACACGGTGTCGGTGCTGTTGCCCAACACACCGGCGATGCTCGAATGCCATTTTGGCGTTCCGATGTGCGGCGCGGTCCTGCATTCAATCAACACCCGGCTGGACGCGGCAATCATCGCGTTCCAGCTCGATCACGCCATGTCCAAGCTCGTGATCGTGGACCGCGAGTTCATGCCGCTGATGCAGGACGCTCTTGCACTTGCCACGGTGAAGCCTGTCCTGATCCAATACGACGATCCGGAATACGACGGTGCACGGACACAGTTCGAGGCCGCCGACTACGAGGTGTTCCTGACCCGTGGCAACCCGGATTTCGCCTGGCTGATGCCCGAGGACGAGTGGGACGCCATCTCGATCAACTACACCTCCGGAACCACCGGCGACCCCAAGGGCGTGGTGTCGCATCACCGGGGCGCCTACCTGCTGGCGCAGGGCAATGCGCTGACGACTTCGATGCAGAAACATGCGGTGTATCTGTGGACTCTGCCGATGTTTCACTGCAACGGCTGGTGCTTCCCCTGGACGATGTCGGCCATCATCGGCACCCATGTCTGCCTGCGGCAGGTGCGTGCTGAGCCGATCTGGAATGCCCTCGCCGATGAAGGCGTGACCCACCTCTGCGGCGCCCCCATCGTGATGTCGCTGCTGATCTCGGCGCCGGATACGGTCAAACGCAGTCTTGACCGTACCGTGCAATTCTTCACGGCCGCCGCGCCCCCCCCTGAAAAGCTTCTTGCCGACATGCGGGATGCGGGCTTTGACGTGACCCATCTTTACGGGCTAACGGAAACCTATGGCCCGGCGGTCGTCAACGACTGGCACGAAAACTGGTCCGGGCTGCCCCGCGCCGAGCAGGCCACGCTGAAATCCCGTCAGGGCGTGCGCTATCTGGCGCTGGAACAGCTGGACGTTCTAGACCCCGAGACGATGTGCCCCGTGCCGCGCGATGGCAAGACCATGGGAGAGGTCATGTTCCGCGGCAATGTCGTCATGAAGGGCTATTTCCGCAATCCCAAGGCGACGCAGGAGGCCTTCGCCAGCGGCTGGTTCCATTCGGGCGATCTGGGGGTCATGCATCCCGACGGCTACATCCAGCTCAAGGACAGGTCAAAGGACGTCATCATCTCGGGCGGTGAGAATATTTCCTCGATCGAAGTCGAAGAGGCACTGTACCGGCATCCTGCCGTCGCGGTCGCGGCCGTCGTTGCAATGCCCGATGAAAAATGGGGCGAAACGCCCTGTGCATTTGTCGAACTTGCAGCAGGTCAGAAGGCGGATGAGACAATGCTTCGCGCGTGGTGCCGCGAGCACCTTGCACCCTACAAGGTTCCCGGAAAGTTCGTGTTCGTGCCTGTTCCAAGAACGTCCACCGGAAAGATCCAGAAGTTCATCCTGCGCGAGCAAGCAAGGGCTATCGCCACCTAACATCGGAGCGGACACGCGGCTTCACTCTTTGTTCGCCTTCCGACCCTTTGATCCACTCGACACTCTGCGCTCGCTGCGAATGACCGCATTCTCGAACTCCGCCGCACGATTCCGACTCTCAATCGAAGGTCTGCAAAGGTGAAGAACCTCCAACGCGGGCCGACCCGGCACCAGGCTGCACCCTCGCGCCGCGGCCCGCATCAGAAATCCTTCACCATCCTATCTAATCTCGCGGAGTGCGCGAATGGCGTGAGAACGGCGGAGCAATAGTCGGCCACGGTAGCGGCGGGATGATCCGGCTGCGGGCGGCGTAAAAGTCGGCCACTTTTTGCCCTTTCTGGCGACAGGGAGGGTGGGAGGATTTTC
>NZ_JAPDOG010000032.1 GCF_026013545.1 Defluviimonas salinarum
CGGCGGTCTTGGCTTCCTCGGCCCTGAGGACGGCGCGGCCGTCCGACACCGGCGCGCCGTAGCTGCGCAGAAGGGCCTTGGCCTGGTATTCGTGGATGTTCATCGCTGATCCCCGTATGCTCTGTCTCCGGATCACCCGGAGCGTCGATCCGGGCCGTGACGGCGCGCCCCCCCTGGGGACGCGCCGATTTCTGTGGCGGTCAGTGCCCGGTGGCCACACCCGCACCCTTCGGGACGCGGATCGATTCCACAAGCTCCTGGACCTCGACCGGCGGTTCTTCGGTCACGCTGGAAACGACGTAGGCGACAACGAAGTTGATCAGCGCTCCGACGGCGCCGAACGAGGTCGACTTGATCGACAGCAACAGCGGATCGGCATCCGTGAAGCTGTTGGTGTCGGGCACGAAGAACCAGCCCTTGTGCAGGAAGATATATACCGTCGTGACGATCAGACCGGCAAGCATGCCCGCAATGGCGCCCTTGTCGTTCACACGCTTGGAGAAGATGCCCATCATCAGCGCCGGAAAGATCGACGCCGCGGCGATTCCGAAGGCAAGCGCCACCGTCTGGGCTGCGAAGCCCGGAGGGTTGAGGCCGAGATAGGTCGCGACCGCGATGGCAATCCCCATCGAGATCCGCGCCGCCAGAAGTTCTCCCTTTTCCGAGATGTTGGGATTGAGTTGCCCCTTGATGAGGTCGTGCGACACCGCCGACGAGATTGCCATCAGAAGACCGGCCGCGGTCGATAGCGCGGCGGCAAGACCACCCGCGGCCACGAGCGCGATGACCCAGCCCGGCAGGTTGGCGATTTCCGGGTTGGCCAGAACGATGATGTCATTGTTCACGGTCAGCTCGTTGGCGTCCTTGTCGCCGACATACTGAATCAGGCCGTCCCCGTTCTTGTCTTCGACCGTCAGGAGTCCGGTCTTCTGCCAGTTGCGGACCCAGTCAAGCTCGGACTTGGTCTCGATGTCGGCAAGCGCGAGGGCATCCGCGCCGGTACCGTTGGGATAGAATGTGGTGATGAGATTCACGCGGGCCATGGCCCCCACGGCGGGAGCGACCAGGTAGAGCAGCGCTATGAAGACAAGTGCCCAGCCCGCCGACGACCGCGCATCGGCGACCCGCGGAACGGTGAAGAAACGGACGATGACATGAGGCAGGCCCGCGGTGCCGATCATCAGCGCCACCGTGAAGAGGAATATGTTGAGCGTCGTGTCCTCCTGGGTCAGGTAGGACTTGAATCCAAGATCGGTCACCAGCCCCTCGAGCGTTACCAGGAGCGGTTCTCCCGTCGACTTGGCGTCGGCGAAGAGACCGAGCGGCGGGATCGGGTTTCCCGTCAGTTGCAACGAGATGAATATCGCCGGGATCGTGTACGCGAAGATCAGCACGACGTATTGCGCAACCTGGGTATACGTGATGCCCTTCATGCCGCCGAGAACGGCATATGCGAACACGATCGCCGCGCCTATGTAGAGACCCGTCGAACTCGACACTTCCAGGAAGCGCGAAAACGCGACGCCGACGCCAGTCATCTGACCGATAACGTAGGTGATCGACGCGATGATGAGGCAGATGACGGCCACAAGCCGCGCTGCCTTCGAATAGAACCGGTCACCAATGAACTCCGGCACCGTGAACTTGCCGAACTTGCGCAGGTAAGGTGCAAGCAGCATCGCCAGAAGCACGTAGCCGCCGGTCCAGCCCATGAGATAGGCCGAGCTGTCGTATCCCCCGAAAGCGATAAGGCCCGCCATCGAGATGAATGAGGCTGCCGACATCCAGTCGGCTCCCGTTGCCATGCCGTTCAGGACCGGGTGAACGCCGCGGCCGGCGGCGTAGAACTCCGCGGTCGAGCCCGCGCGAGCCCAGATAGCGATGCCAATATAAAGCGCGAAAGTCGCACCGACGACGAGAAGGTTAAGCGTATACTGGTCCATGACCGTCACACCTCGTCGACGCCGTGTTCGCGGTCGAGCCGGTTCATCCGCCAGGCGTAGAAGAAAATCAGTGCGAGGAAGACGAGGATCGAGCCCTGCTGGGCGAACCAGAAACCGAGATCGGCGCCGCCGACATTGATGCCCATCAGCATCGGCCGCAGGATGATCCCGAAGCCGAAGGACACCAAAGCCCAGACGACGAGGCTCCACAGGATGATGCGGAGATTGGCTTTCCAATAATCGTTTGCGTGTTGTTGTGCGATCATTTCACGTGTTCCTTGTTACGTTCGCCCGACAATGCATCCGGATGCGGGCCGTCCGTTTTGACTAGGATTTCGCCGTATCAACCATTGTCGTCAGCACGGATGCGATCTCGTCGATATCGGCCATGGCATCGACCCTCACTAGCACTCCGCGTGTGTCGTAGAAGGCGATCAGCGGCGCCGTTTCGGCGTGGTAGGCCTTGAGCCTCTGGCCCGCCGTCTCGGCATTGTCGTCGGCGCGACGCTTGAAACTCGTGCCATCGCACTTGTCGCAGACGCCGTCTTTCGACGGTCGCTTGCTCACCTCGTGATAACCCTCGCCGCACGCCGCGCAGGTATAGCGTCCGACCACCCGCTCGATCATCGCCGCGTCGTCGACGTCGAGAGAAATCACGAGGTCGATGCCGGATTGCCTTGCGTCCAGCAGCGCCTCCAGCGCTTCGGCCTGACCGATGGTCCGGGGAAAGCCGTCGAGGATCACGCCGGCGCCGGTGTCGTCCCGGTCGAGGCGCTCCATGAGAACCCGAAGGACCACATCGTCAGGGACGAGACCACCCGCCTCCATGACTGCTTTAGCGGCGCGTCCCGCCTCGGTTCCCGCTGCGACCGCCTCGCGCAGGAGGTCGCCGGTGGAAAGCTGGACGAGGCCGTGCGCCTCGGCGAGCATCCGCGCCTGCGTACCCTTTCCCGCACCGGGCGGTCCCAGCAGGATCAGGTTGACCGGCCGGGCTTCGACTTCCGCATTCATCGTGGATCCTCCATCTGTCGCGCGTGTCGGGTGGGATGCCGGGAACGCTTGCCCGGTCAGCCCTTCCGCACTTCGCGCACGGCTTCCTTCACCCGGGCCTCCATGATGGCGGCGGCGTCGTCCTGAGCCTTTCGGGCGGCACTCGCGAATTCCGCCATCAGGATCAGCGCCTTTTCGACGGCGCGACGGTAGACCTCCTTCGGATCCAGCGTCCCCGTACCGCCGGGCTTGTTCGCCTTCTTGATCTCCTCCTGCGCGCCCGAGGTCACCTCCTCGAAGATCGCCATCTGCTTGCGATAGAAGTCCTGGTAGGCTTCGGCGGCGGCCCGGTTCGCGGCCATCATCGCCTCGAAGTTCTTCTGGTTGCTGGCGATAAGTTCGCCCATGTCGAAGGGCTGGTCGGCGGCCGATTTCAGCGCGGACTGGAACTCTTCCGCGTTGAACATCTTCGCGATCCGGTCGGGATCGAACATCTTCATGATTTCCTTGTAGTCCATTGGCTCTCTCCTATGTCTTCCGCTTGGGCGGGATGAGATCGGTAATCGTGCCTTCGAACATTTCGGCGGCGAAGTTGACGGTTTCGCTGAGCGTCGGGTGCGGGTGGATGGTGTGGCCGAGGTCGACGGCGTCGGCGCCCATTTCGATGGCGAGTGCGACTTCGGCGATGAGGTCGCCGGCATTGGGGCCGACGATGCCGGCGCCGATGACGCGGTCGTCGGTCTCGTCGAAGAGGACCTTGGTCATGCCCTCGGAGCGGCCCAGAGACAGCGAGCGGCCGGAGGCGGCCCAGGGGAAGCTGCCCTTGCCGACCTTGATCCCGCGCTCCTTCGCCTGCGCCTCGGTGAGCCCGACCCAGGCGACCTCGGGGTCGGTATAGGCGACCGAGGGGATGACGCGGGCGTCGAAGTGTCGGTTCTGCCCGGCCGCGGCCTCGGCGGCGACCTTGCCCTCATGCACCGCCTTGTGGGCGAGCATCGGCTGGCCGACGACATCGCCGATGGCGAAGATGTGGCGCTGGCCGGTGCGCTGCTGGCTGTCAACGGCGATGAAGCCGCGCTCGTCGACCGCGACGCCGGCCTTTTCGGCGTCGATCAGCTTGCCGTTCGGCCGCCGCCCGACCGCGACGAGCACCTTGTCGAACGTGTCGGTGATTGTCCCGCCCTTCTCGTCCTCGAAGGTGACCTTGAGGCCGCCTTTCTGTGCCTCGACCGCCGTGACCCTGGTCTTCAGCAGGATCTTCTCGTAGCGGCCCTCGATCCGTTTGTGCAGGGGCTTCACGATGTCCTTGTCGGCGCCGGGGATGATCTGGTCCATCAGCTCGACGACGGTGATCTTCGAGCCGAGCGCGTCGTAGACGCAGGCCATCTCGAGCCCGATGATGCCGCCGCCGAGCACGAGCAGGCGCTTGGGGATGCCGTCGAGCTCCAGGGCGCCGGTGGAGTCGATCACGCGGGGGTCGTCATGCGGGATGAAGGGCAGCGTCACCGGCTCTGAGCCGGCGGCGATGATGCACTGGTCGAAGCTGACCTTCGTCACCTTGCCGTCCTTCTCGACCGCGATCATGTTCGGGCCGGTGAAGCGGCCATAGCCGTTCACGATCTGAACCTTGCGCCCCTTGGCGAGGCCCGAGAGCCCGCCCGTGAGCTGCTTGACGACAGAGGCTTTCCAGCCTTCGAGCTTCTTGATGTCGACCTTGGGCTTGGCGAAGGTGATGCCGTGATCGGCCATCTCCCCGGCCTCGGTGATGACCTTGGCGGCGTGGAGAAGCGCCTTCGAGGGGATGCAGCCGACATTGAGGCAGACGCCGCCGAGCGTGGCGTCCTTCTCGACCAGCACGACCTTCTTGCCGAGATCGGCGGCGCGGAAGGCGGCCGTGTAGCCGCCGGGGCCGGAGCCGAGCACGACGACCTCGCCGTGGATGTCGCCGGCTCCCGTCGCGGTGCCACTTGCGGCCACGGAGACCGGCGCGACGGGAGCGGGACTTTCGGCGCGGGCGGGGGGAGCAGCCGCCGCGCCTTCAACGTCAAGGACGAGGATCGGGGCGCCTTCGGAGACCCTGTCGCCCTCCTTGACCTTGATCTCCTTGACCTTGCCGGCGGCGGGCGAAGGAACCTCCATCGTCGCCTTGTCGGACTCAAGTTCGATCAGCGGGTCCTCGGCGGCGACGGTGTCGCCAACCGAGACGAGAATCGCGATGACCGGGACGTCGGAGAAGTCGCCGATGTCGGGCACTTTCACTTCCATGGCGGCCCCCTCAGAGCATCAGCCGGCGCACATCGCCGAGCAGGTGTTTCAGCGTCGCGCAGAACCGCGCGGCGAGCGCCCCGTCGATGGCGCGGTGGTCGTAGGAGAGGCTCATGGGTTGCATCAGGCGCGGCACGAACTTCTCGGCGACCGGATCCCAGACCGGCCCGAGCTTCGACCGCGTGAGCCCGAGGATCGCCACTTCCGGTGCGTTGACGATCGGCGTGAACGAGGTGCCGCCGATCCCGCCGAGAGACGAGATGGTGAAGCTCGCCCCCGACATGTCGTCACCCTTCAGCTTGCCGTCGCGGGCCTTGGCAGAGATCTCGCCAAGCTCCTTCGAGATCTCGATGATCCCCTTGCGGTCGGCATCGCGGATCACCGGCACGACGAGGCCGTTCGGCGTGTCGGCGGCGAAGCCGATATGGTAGTAGGACTTGCGGATGAGCTTGTCGCCATCGGGATGGATCGAGCTGTTGACCTCCCAGTGGGTCTTCAGCGCCGACACGCTCGCCTTGATGGCGAAGCTGAGCAGTGTCACGCGGTAGCCCTCGGCCTTGGCATCGGCGTCGAGTTCCTTGCGATACTTGTCGAGCCCGGTGATGTCGGCCTCGTCGTTGTGGGTGACATGCGGGATGTTGAGCCAGGAGCGGTGCAGCGCGGGGCCCGAAAGCTTCTTGATCCGCGGCATCTCCACGTCCTCGACGGGGCCGAACCTGGTAAAGTCGACCGCCGGGATCGGCGGGATGCCCATGCCGCCCGGCGCGGCCGCGCCAGCGGCCGGCGCGGCGGTCGCCTTGAAGAAGTTCGTCACGTCCTCGCGCAGGATGCGGCCCTTGCGGCCGGTGCCGTTGACCCGCGCGAGATCGACGCCGAGTTGCCGGGCGAAGGCGCGCACCGAGGGAGAGGCATGGGACTTGCCGAAGCCCGCATCGGTGACGGCGGACGGCGCCGCCGCGACGGGCGCGGCCGGTGCGGCGGGGGCAGCCGGGTGCGCGCCGGCCGGCGCGGGGGCGGCGGATTTCTTCTCGTCCCCTGCCGGCGCCGCGCCCGCGCCGTCGCCCTCCAGCAGTAGGATCAGCGAGCCTTCGGAGACCTTGTCGCCCTCCTTTACCCTGATCTCCGCAACCTTGCCGGCGGCGGGAGAGGGTACCTCCATCGTCGCCTTGTCGCTTTCCAGCTCGATCAGCGGGTCCTCCGCCGCGACGCTGTCGCCGACACTGACCAGGATGGTGATGACCGGAACGTCGGAGAAGTCGCCGATATCGGGCACTTTCACTTCGATTGCCATGATCTGTCTCCTCGTTTCGGCCGTCACGCGAGCCGCGGGTTCGGCTTGCCGCCGTCGATGTCGTATTTCTTGAGCGCCGCCTCGAGGTCCTTCTTCGTCACCGCCCCTTCGCGGTAAAGTTCGACCATGGCCGCGGCGGCGATGTGGTTCGCGTCGACCTCGAAAAATCGCCGCAGGTTCACCCGGCTGTCCGAGCGGCCGTAGCCGTCGGTGCCGAGAACCGTGAAGCGGTTCGGCACGAAGGCACGGATCTGCTCGGCGTAGTTCTTCATGTAGTCGGTTGCGGCGATCACCGGGCCCTGCGCCTTTTGCAGCTGCCGCGTCACGAAGGGCACGCGTTCGTCGGCGAAGGGGTTGAGCCGGTTGTGCCGCGCACAGTCCTGACCGTCACGGGCAAGCTCGTTGAGGCTGGTGGCGGACCAGATGTCGGAAGTGACCCCGAAGTCGGCCTTCAGTATCTCGGCGGCCCTGATCGCCTGCATCAGGATCGTGCCGGAGCCCACGAGGTTGACGTGCTTCTTGCCCGGCTTCTTCGTTTCCCGGAACCGGTAGAGACCCCTGATGATGTCCTCCTCGACGCCCATCGGCATGTCGGGATGGGCGTAGTTCTCGTTCATCAGGGTCAGGTAGAAGTAGACGTCGTCCTGGTCGACGAACATCCGCTTCAGCCCGTGATGAACAATCACCGCCACCTCGTAGCTGAAGGTCGGGTCGTAGCTGATGCAGTTCGGGATCGTGCCCGCGAGGATGTGGCTGTGGCCGTCCTCGTGCTGGAGCCCCTCGCCGTTCAGCGTCGTCCGGCCCGCCGTGCCGCCGAGCATGAAGCCCCGCGCCCGGCTGTCACCGGCGGCCCAGGCCAGATCGCCGATCCGCTGGAAGCCGAACATCGAGTAGTAGATGAAGAACGGGATCATCGGCACGCCGTGATTGGAATAGGACGTTGCTGCCGCAATCCAGTCGGCCATGGCACCGGCCTCGTTGATGCCCTCCTGCAGCACCTGGCCGTCGGTCGTCTCCTTGTAGAACATCATCTGGTCGGCATCCTCGGGCGTGTAGTTCTGCCCGAGCGGATTGTAGATGCCGGCCGAGCGGAACAGCCCCTCCATCCCGAAGGTGCGGCTCTCGTCCGGCACGATCGGCACGACATGCTTGCCCACGCCCTTGTCCCTGAGAAGCGTCGTCAGGATCCGCACGAAGGCCATCGTCGTCGATATCTCGCGGTCGCCGGTGCCCTTGAGCTGGCCCTCGAACTTGTCGAGCGCGGGGATGTCGAGCTTCGGTGCATTCCGCCAGTCGCGCTTCGGGAAGTCGCCGCCCAGCGCCTTGCGGCGGTCGGCGAGGTAGGATTTCTGCGCGTTGTTGAGGCTGACGAAGGGCGCCTTCGGCAGGTCCTTGTCCTCGACCGGGATCTTGAAGCGGTCGCGGAACTCGCGCAGCTGCTCCTCGGCCAGCTTCTTCTGCTGGTGTGTGACGTTCTGGCCCTCGCCGGCCGAGCCCATGCCGTAGCCCTTGACGGTCTTCACCAAAAGGCAGGTCGGCTGGCCGCGGGTTTCGGCCGCGCGCTTGAAGGCGGTATAGACCTTCTCGGGGTCATGCCCGCCGCGGCTCAGCGACCAGACCTGCTCGTCGCTCCAGTCCTCGACCAGCGCCGCCGTCTCGGGATACTTGCCGAAGAAGTGCTTGCGGATATAGGCGCCGTCCTTCGACTTGAAGGTCTGGTAGTCGCCGTCCACCGTCTCGTCCATCAGCTGGCGCAGCCGGCCGGTCACGTCCTTCTCCAGCAGCGCGTCACCAGCCCTTGCCCCACAAGAGCTTGATCACGTTCCAGCCCGCGCCGCGGAAGTCGCCTTCGAGCTCCTGCACGATCTTGCCGTTGCCCCGGACCGGCCCGTCGAGCCGCTGCAGGTTGCAGTTGACGACGAAGATCAGGTTGTCGAGCTCCTCCCGCGCCGCGAGGTCGATGGCGCCCCGGCTTTCCGGCTCGTCCATCTCGCCGTCGCCGAGGAAGCACCAGACCTTGCGGTCGGCCATGTCGATCAGGCCGCGGTTGTGCATGTATTTCATGAACCGCGCCTGGTAGATCGCCATCAGCGGGCCGAGCCCCATCGAGACGGTCGGAAACTGCCAGTAATCCGGCATCAGCCAGGGATGCGGGTAGGAGGAAAGCCCGCCGCCCGCGACCTCGGAGCGGAAGTTCTCCAGTTCCTTCTCGCTGATCCTGCCTTCCATGAACGACCGCGCGTAGATGCCGGGGATCACATGGCCCTGGAAGAACACCAGGTCGCCGCCATGGATCGCGGATTTCGAACGCCAGAAATGGTTGAGTCCGATGTCGTACATCACCGCCGAGGAGGCGAAGGACGCGATATGGCCGCCATATTCGCTGCTCTCCTTGTTGCGGCGAACCACGGTCGCCATCGCGTTCCAGCGGTTGATGGTGCGGATGCGCCATTCCATCTTCAGATCGCCGGGAAACTCCGCCTGATCGTCGGCCGGGATCGTGTTCTGGTACGGGGTCGTCGACGAAAACGGCAGCATCGCACCCGCCGCGCGGGCCTGGCTCACAGCCCTGTCCAGAAGAAAATGCGCCCGATCCGCGCCGTCGCGCTCGATCACGTCGGCGATAGCATCCTGCCATTCCCGGCTTTCGACGGGGTCTATGTCGGTGGTGCGTTCGTTCATCTCTGCGGCCCTCGTCTGCGGGGTGGTACCGGTCGATCAGCTGAAGTACTGGCCACCATTGGCCGAGATCGTCGAACCGGTGATGAAGCCGGCTTCGTCGGACGCGAGGAACGTCACGCAGCGCGCGATCTCGTCGACCTCACCGAGCCGGCCGACCGGGATCTGGCCGACGATCGCCTCGCGCACCTGCTCGGGCACCGCCATCACCATCTCGGTCGCGATGTAGCCCGGACAGACCGCGTTGACCGTGATCCCCTTCGCCGCGCCCTCCTGCGCAAGCGCCCGGGTAAACCCGATATCGCCGGCCTTTGCGGCCGAGTAGTTCACCTGTCCGAACTGGCCCTTCTGGCCGTTCAGCGACGAGATGTTGATGATCCTTCCGAAGCCGCGCTCGCGCATTCCCGGCCAGACCGGGTGGGTCATGTTGAAGATGCCCGACAGGTTGGTGTCGATCACGTCGCGCCACTTCCCGGCCGTCATCTTGTGAAACGGCGCGTCCCGGGTGATGCCCGCGTTGTTCACCAGAACCTCGATCGGGCCAAGATCGGCCTCGACCTTGGCGATGCCCGCGGCGCAGGCGTCGTAGTCCGCGACCGACCACTTGTAGGTCGGGATGCCGGTTTCCTTGGTGAAAGCGGCCGCCGCCTCATCGTTGCCGGCATAGTTCGCCGCTACCTTGCAACCCGCGGCCTGAAGGGCCTTCGAGATCGCCGCGCCGATACCGCGCGACCCTCCGGTGACGATTGCTGTCCGTGTCATCTTGTTCTCCTCGTTGTTAGGTATCGGTCCCGCGCCGGCCGGCAGCGGGATGAAAGATCATCTCGCGAGTACATAGGAGCCGGGCGCAGACTCGATCACGTCGAGACCGCCGCCGCCGGGCACGCGGGCCGGCACCTTCTTCGCTCTGTCCTGAGATTCCAGCCATTCGGCCCAAACCGGCCACCACGACCCGGCATTGTACTCCGCCCCGTCGAGCCAAGCCTCGGGATCGTCCGGGTAATCGTCCCTGACCCAGTAGCCGTATTTCGCCTTTTCGCCCGGCGGGTTGATGACACCCGCGATATGGCCCGACCCTCCGAGCACGAACCTGACGTCGCCGCCGAAGACCTTCGTCGCGGGATAGACCGACTGCCAGGGCGCGATGTGGTCGTCCTTCGTGCCAATCGCGAAGCACGGCACCTTGACCTTTCCAAGGTCGATGGGCGTGCTGTTGAGCGTGATCGCGCCCGGCGTCCCGAGCCCGTTGCGGATGTGGATGTTCTCCAGGTACCAGAGGAACATCGCCGCGGGCAGCCGCGTAGAATCCGAATTCCAGAACAGCAGGTCGAAGGCGGGCGGCTTGTCGCCCATCAGGTAGTTCGCGATGTAGAACGGCCAGATCAGGTCGTTCTCGCGCAGCATCGCGTACATGTCGCGAAGCTGGTGCTCCTCCAGATGCCCGGTCTTTTCAAGATGTGCGCGCATCGTCTCCAGCCGGACCTGATCGACGAATATGCCAATCTCTCCCACCTGTTTGAAATCGGTCATGGTGACGAGGGTCGTCGAGGTCGCGATGCGGTCGGACCCCGTGGCGGCGAGATGGCCGAGCGTGGCATTCACGAGAATGCCGCCAATGCAGTAGCCGATCGTGTTGACCTTCTTCTCGCCGGTCGCCTTCTCGATCGCGTCAAGCGCCGCGATCACGCCTTCGTTCATGTAGCTTTCGAAGCTCTTTCCGGCATGCTCCGGACCCGGATTGACCCAGCTGATCGCAAAGACGGTGTGGCCGCGTTCCAGCGCGTAGCGGATCAGGCTGTTCTTCGGCCGCATGTCGAGAATGTAGAACTTGTTGATCCAGGCCGGCACGAAGAGAAGCGGCCGCTTGAACTGCGTTTCGGTCATCGGCTCGTACTGGATGAGCTGGATCAGATCGTTCTGGAAGACGACCTTGCCCGGCGTCGCGGCGAGGTCACGGCCGACGACGAAGGCGTCGGGGTCGGCGGTGCTGATGGCCAGCCGGCCGCCACCGCGCTCGATGTCGTCAAGGAGGTTGCTGAAGCCGGTGATCAGGCTCCTCCCCCGCGTCGCGAGGAAACGGGCGCGCGCCTCGGGATTGAGCGCGAGGACGTTGCTGGGCGACAGCGCACTCAGGATCTGGCGGGTGTAGAACTCGACGCTGAGGCGTTCCCGGGAATCCGCAGGAAAGCGGTCGAGAACCTCCTTGGTGGCCTCCTCGATCGCGAGATGCACGTCGCGCGACACGCGTGCGACCGGATCGCTTTCCCAGGCCTCGCCGCTGAACCGGCGATCCCTCGCCGCCTGCCCGTTCGGAGCCCAGCCCGCCGTCCAAAGCTTGGCCATATTCGACAGGACCGAGGCCTGCATGGCGGCGAGGTCGCCTGGGCGCCGAAGCATCGACAGGCCGAGGGTGAGGTAGGCACGCCCGATCGCAGTCGGATCGACTGCCGCGAAGTCCCGGTCGAAGATCCGGGTCACCGAAGCCGCGCCGGCACGCAGCATCACCTGCTGAACCCGGAGCATGAGATCCCAATAGTCGCTCATGTGCTCGGCACCCCTGCCGTTCGATGCATTGTTTTCCGTCATGTGATCGTCCTTCCCATCGGTCCACGCGCATGTCCGGTTGCCCCCGCAACGGGCCGCCCCGGGGAGCGAGGGGCACGCACCGTCCGTTGCGGGGGCTTCCCGCCGCGCTACCGCAGGCGTTCGATGGCCAGTGCGATCCCCTGTCCGCCGCCGATGCACATGGTGACGAGCCCGTAGCGCCCGCCGATCCGCTCCAGCTCGTACATCGCCTTGATGGTGATGATCGCGCCGGTCGCGCCGATCGGATGGCCGAGCGCGATCGCGCCGCCGTTCGGATTGACCTTGGCCGTATCGAGACCGAGCCCTGCATTGACCGCGCAGGCCTGCGCCGCGAAGGCCTCGTTCGACTCGATCACGTCGAAATCGCCGGCCTCCATGCCGAGCTTCGTCAGGAGCGTCGTCACGGCGGGGATGGGGCCGATGCCCATCACTTCGGGCCGGACCCCGGCATGGGCGTAGCCGAGAAGCCGCGCCCGGGGCTTCAGCCCTGCCTTCTCGGCCGCCTCGGCCGAGGCGAGCACCACCGCCGCCGCGCCGTCGTTGAGTCCCGAGGCGTTGCCCGCCGTCACCGAACCTTCCTTCCGGAAGGCGGGTCTAAGCTTGCCGAGGCTTTCCATCGTCGTGCCGGCCTTGGGGTGCTCGTCGGTGTCGAACGGCACCATGTCGCGCTTCACCTTCACCTCGATGGGCAGGATCTGGCTCTTGAACCTTCCCTCCGCGATGGCCTTCGTCGCGCGCGCCTGGCTTTCGACCGCGAAGGCGTCCTGCGCCTCGCGCGAGATCTGGTGCTCGTCCGCGACATTCTCGGCGGTGACGCCCATATGGCCATTGCCGAACGGATCGCTGAGTGCGGCAACCATCATGTCGGTCATCGACATGTCACCCATCTTCTGGCCCCAGCGCGCGGCTTGCGTCGAATAGGGCGAGCGCGACATCGACTCTGCCCCGCCGGCGAGCGCGAAGTCAGTATCGCCGAGCATGATGTGCTGCGCCGAATTGACGATGGCCTGCGCGCCCGAGCCGCAGAGCCGGTTGACGGTCAGCGCCGGTGCCTCGGGCGGCACGCCCGCCTCGACGGCCGCGACGCGGGCGAGATACATGTCGCGCCCTTCGGTGTTGATCACGTGGCCGAAGACCGAATGGCCGATCTGGCCCGGCTCGACCCCGCTGCGCGACAGCGCCTCCTTTGCGACCGCCGCGGCAAGCGCGGTCGGCGCCACGCCCGACAGCGATCCCCCGAAGGTTCCAATCGCGGTCCGCGCGCCGTCCAGAATTACAACGTCTCGTGTCATCTTGGTTCTCCCATTCCAAAAAATTCAGCCGGCCGGATGCCCCAGCCCGCCGATACGTTCCTTGATCTCGTCGAGGATGGCGGGATCGTCGATCGTCGCCGGCATCTTCCACGGCGCCCCGTCCGCAATGGCGACCATCGTGCCGCGCAGGATCTTGCCCGAGCGGGTCTTGGGCAGCCGGTCGACAGCCATGCAGAGCTTGAAGGCGGCGACCGGCCCGATCTCCTGGCGGATCAGCTTGACGCATTCCTTCTCGATCTCGGCCGGATCGCGCGTCACACCGGAGTTGAGGCAGATGAGCCCGAGCGGCGCCTGGCCCTTGAGCTGATCGCCGATCCCGATCACCGCGCATTCGGCGACATCGGGATGGCTCGCCAGAACCTCCTCCATCGCGCCGGTCGAAAGCCGGTGTCCGGCGACATTGATGACGTCGTCGGTGCGCGCCATGATCGAGACGTAGCCGTCCTCGTCCATGATGCCCGCATCTCCGGTCTCGTAGTAGCCGGGGAAGTGGCTGAGATAGGACTTCCGGAACCGGTCCTCGGCGTTCCAGAGCGTCGGCAGCGTGCCCGGCGGCAGCGGCAGCTTGATCGCGATGGCGCCAAGCGTGCCCGCCGGCAGCGGATGACCGCCCTCGTCCAGAATCCGGATGTCGTAGCCCGGCATCGGCACGGCGGGCGAGCCGGGTTTTACCGGCAGCTCTTCGATCCCGAGGGGGTTCGCGGCGATGGCCCAGCCGGTCTCGGTCTGCCACCAATGGTCGATGACCGGCTTCTTCAGGTGCTTCTGCGCCCAGAGGATGGTGTCGGGATCGGCGCGTTCGCCAGCGAGGAAGAGCGCCTGAAGGCCCGACAGGTCGTAGCGGCCGACATGTTCGGCGCTCGGGTCGTCGCGCTTGATGGCGCGAAGTGCGGTCGGCGCGGTGAACAGGACCTTGACGCCGTGTTCCTCGATTACGCGCCAGAAGGTGCCGGCATCGGGCGTGCCGACCGGCTTGCCCTCGAAGACGATCGTGGTGCAGCCCATCAGCAGCGGCGCGTAGCAGATGTAGCTGTGACCGACGACCCAGCCGACATCCGAGGCGGCCCAGTAGACGTCGCCCGGCTTCACGTCGTAGAGGTTCCTCATCGTCCAGAGCAGCGCCACCATATGCCCGCCATTGTGGCGCACGACGCCCTTCGGCTGACCGGTCGTCCCCGACGTGTAGAGGATGTAGAGCGGATCGGCGCCGCCGACAGGCACGCAATCCGCGTGCGTCGCGGCGGCCACGGTCTCGTCCCAGTCAAGGTCGCGGCCCGGCTCCATCGCCGCCTTGCACATGGGCCTCTGGTAAACCACGGTGAAGTCGGGCTTGTGGGCCGATTGGCGGATCGCCTCGTCGAGCAGCGGCTTGTATTCGACGACCCGTCCCGGCTCGATCCCGCAAGAGGCGGCGATCACGGCCTTCGGCTTCGCGTCCTCGATCCGGACGGCGAGTTCATGCGCGGCAAAGCCGCCGAACACCACCGAATGCACCGCCCCGATCCGGGCGCAGGCGAGCATCGCGACGAGCGCCTCGGGCACCATCGGCATGTAGATGATGACGCGGTCGCCCTTGGTGACACCCCGCCCGCTCAGCGCGCCTGCGAGCCGCGCGACGCGGTCCTTCAGCTCGGCATAACTGATCGTCGTCTTGCTGTCGGTGACGGGGCTGTCATGGATGATGGCGGGCTGATCGCCGCGCCCGGCCTCGACATGGCGGTCGACGGCGTTCCAGCAGGTGTTGCAGGTCGCGTCCGGGAACCATTGGTAGAGCGGCGCGGTCGATCCGTCGAGCGCGCGCTCGGGCGCCTTGATCCAGTCCACCGCCTTTGCGGCGTCGAGCCAGAACGCCTCGGGATCGGCTTTCCAACCGTCGTAGACTTCGCGATATGTTGCCACTGCAGCCTCCCTTGACTTGTGTGCGTTAGCGTTTCCTCGCCGGCGCGGGACCCTTCGGCGGGTGTCCTAATTGGGGTCGTCCGTCACGCATAGGACTGCACCGGCGCCCGCGCCAACGCGGCGATATTGAACAGCCCCCGGGCGGAGACCGAACTGTTCACCACATGCGCCTTGTTGCCCATGCCCATCAGGATCGGCCCGATCTCGAGCCCGCCCGCGAGCTGGCGCAGGACGTTCGCAGCGCCGGACGCAGCATCGACATTGGCGAAGACGAGGCAGTTCGCAGCGCCGTGAAGGCGGGAATTTGGAAACACTCGCGCGCGCAGGTCGGGGTTCAGCGCGTGATCGGCCTGCATTTCCCCCTCGAAGGCGAAGTCCACCCCGGCCGCATCGAGGATCTCCACCGCGCGACGCATCTTGCGTCCCGACGCGATGTCGAGGTTGCCGAAGACCGAATGGCTCACGAGCGCGATCTTGGGCTCGATCCCGAAGCGCCGGATGTGGCGCGCGGCGGAGATCGCGGTTTCCGCGACCTCTTCGGGGCTGGGATCGGGGCGCACCTGCGTGTCGGCGATGAAGATCGCCCCGTCGTCGAGAATGATCGTCGAGAGCGCGCCAGTCGGATGAAGCGTCTGGCCGTCGCCATCCGGCAGGCCACCCAACACCTGCTCGACGTGTCGGAGATGATCGAGGTAGAGACCGTAGCTGCCGCAGATGAGGCTGTCCGCCTCTCCGCGATGGACCATGATCGCCGCGATTGCGGTGTTGCTGGTCCTGAGCCGGGTCCGGGCGAGGTCGGGGGTGACGCCGCGGCGCTCCAGTATCGCGTGGTAGCTCTGCCAGTAGTCGCGGTAGCGCGGGTCGTCTTCGGGGTTGCAGACCTCGAAATCGGTATCGGGCTTCAGCGAGATGCCGGCGCGGTCGATGCGCTGGCGGATCACGTCGGGCCGGCCGATCAGGATCGGCGGCCCCATGCCGTCGAGCAGCATCGACTGGGTGCAGTGCAGCACGCGCTCGTCCTCGCCCTCGGCGAAGACGATGCGGCGCTCGCTCCGGCGCGCGAGTTCGAAGACCGGCCGCATGATCATGCCGGTGCGGAACACCGAGCGGTCGAGCTCGGCCTTGTAGGCGGCGATGTCCGCGATCGGACGCTTCGCGACGCCGCTGCCGATCGCGGCCCTGGCCACGGCGCTTGCAACTTCACCGAGAAGCCGGGGATCGAACGGCTTGGGGATCAGGTACTCGCGGCCGAAGACCATGCGCTCGCCGCGATAGGCGGCAGCGGTTTCCGCCGCGGTCGTCTTGCGCGCGAGGTCTGCGAGCGCCTTGGCGCAGGCGACCTTCATCGCCTCGTTGATCTGGGTCGCGCCGACATCCATCGCGCCGCGGAAGATGAAGGGGAAGCAGAGGACGTTGTTGACCTGGTTGGGATAGTCCGAGCGCCCCGTCGCGATGATCACGTCCTCGCGCGCCGCCTTCGCCTCTTCCGGCAGGATCTCGGGCGTCGGGTTGGAGAGCGCGAAGATCACGGGATCCTTGGCCATCTTCGCGACCATCTCGCCGGTCAGGTTGCCGGGGCCGGAGAGGCCGAGGAACATGTCGGCGCCCTCGATGACCTGCTCCATCGGCCCGTCATCGGCATCGCGCGCGTAAAGCGCCTTGGTCGCGTCGACGTTCTCGCGCCCCTTGTAGATCACGCCGCGCCGGTCGAAGAGCCAGACGTTCCTCCGCTTCAGCCCCATGTCGCAAAGGAGGTTGAGACAGGCGATCCCGGCGGCACCGGCGCCGATGGCGACCATCTTGATGTCGGAAAGAGATTTCCCGGCGAGCCGCATCGCATTCAGCGCGGCGGCGGCAACGACGATGGCGGTGCCGTGCTGGTCGTCGTGGAAGACCGGGATGTTCATCCGCTCCTTGCAGATGCGCTCGACCTCGAAGCAGGCGGGCGCGCCGATATCCTCGAGATTGACGGCGCCGAAACTCGGCTCGAGCGCGATCACGATCTCGGCGAGCCTTTCGGGATCGGTCTCGTTCACCTCGATATCGACGCCGTCGATATTGGCGAACTTCTTGAAAAGCGCGACCTTGCCCTCCATCACGGGCTTCGAGGCGGCCGCCCCGATATTGCCGAGGCCAAGCACCGCGGTGCCGTTCGAGATCACCGCGACCTGATTGCCGCGCGAGGTGTAGCGGTAGGAATCCGCCTCGTCCTCGGCGATCCGCGTGCAGGCCTCGGCGACGCCGGGACTGTAGGCGAGGCTCAGATCGCGCTGGGTCGCCATCGGTTTCGTCACCCGGGTCGCAAGCTTTCCCGGTTTCGGGAACTCGTGGTAGCGAAGGGCCGCGTCGCGGAGCGTCTCGCTGGGTGTCTGGTCGTTCATACGTGCCCCCTTACCCGGTCGTGTTGCGCGCCGGCTTTTGCGGCGTCGCGGGGAAGCGGTCGCGGCGCATCGCCTCTTCGGCGCGCGCGCTGCGTATGAGCGCGAGGATATTCTTCGCGGCGGCGGGAATGTTGGTTCCCGGCCCGAAGATCGCCTTGACGCCCCGTTCGTAGAGGAAGTCGTAATCCTGCTGCGGTATCACCCCACCGCAGATCACGAGGATGTCGCCCGCGCCCTTCTGCTTCAACGCCTCGACGAGCTGGGGCGCGAGTGTCTTGTGACCCGCCGCCTGGGACGACACTCCGACGACATGAACGTCGTTGTCGATCGCATCCTGCGCCGCTTCCTCGGGCGTCTGGAACAGCGGCCCCACATCGACGTCAAAGCCGATATCGGCGAAGGCCGTGGCGATGACCTTGGCGCCGCGGTCGTGGCCGTCCTGGCCCATCTTCACCACGAGCATCCGCGGGCGGCGGCCCTCCTCCTCGGCGAAGGCCTCGACGTCCTTCTGGATCGCCGCGAAGCCCTCGTCGCCCTCGTAGGCCGCGCCGTAGACCCCGGCGAGCGTCTTCACCTCGGCCCGGTGCCGTCCGAACACCTTTTCCATCGCCATCGAAATCTCTCCCACCGAGGCGCGCGCGCGGGCGGCGGCGACGGCCGCCTCCAGCAGGTTGCCGCCGTCTTTCGCGATGCGTTCGACATCCGCCAGCGCCTTGTCGCAGGCGGCCTGATCGCGGGTCGCCCGGATCCGTTCAAGCCGCGCGACCTGCGCCGCGCGGACGGCGGAATTGTCGATCTCGCGCACCTCGATCTCGTCTTCGCGTGCCAGCCGGTACTTGTTGACGCCGACGATCACCTCGTCGCCGCGGTCGACCGCCGCCTGCCGCCGTGCGGCGGCCTCCTCGATTCGAAGCTTCGGCATGCCCGACGCGACGGCCTTGGTCATGCCGCCCATCGCGTCGACTTCCTCGATCAGCTTCCAGGCCGCATCGGCGAGATCGGCGGTCAGCTTCTCGACGTAGTAGGACCCGGCGAGCGGATCGACGACGCGGGTCACGCCCGTCTCGTTCTGGAGGATAAGCTGGGTGTTGCGCGCGATCCGGGCCGAGAACTCGGTCGGAAGCGCGATCGCCTCGTCGAAACTGTTGGTGTGCAGCGACTGGGTGCCGCCGAGGACCGCGCTCAGCGCCTCGTAGGCGGTGCGAACGACATTGTTGTAGGGATCCTGTTCCTGAAGGCTCACGCCCGAGGTCTGGCAATGGGTGCGCAGCATCAGGCTGCCCGGCTTCTTCGGGTTGAACTCGGACATGATCCGGTGCCAGAGGAAGCGCGCGGCGCGGAGCTTCGCGGCCTCCATGAAGAAGTTCATGCCGATGGCGAAGAAGAACGACAGCCGCCCGGCGAAGGCATCCACATCCATGCCCCGCGCGACCACGGCCTTCACGTATTCCTTGCCGTCCGCAAGCGTGTAGGCCAACTCCTGCACGAGGTTCGCGCCGGCCTCCTGCATGTGGTAGCCCGAGATCGAGATCGAGTTGAAACGCGGCATCTCGCGCGACGTGTACTCGATGATGTCGGCGACGATCCGCATCGAAGGTTCGGGCGGATAGATGTAGGTGTTCCGCACCATGAATTCCTTCAGGATGTCGTTCTGGATCGTGCCCGACAGGTCCCTGCGCGCGACGCCCTGTTCCTCTCCAGCCACGATGAAGCTCGCGAGAACCGGGATCACCGCGCCGTTCATCGTCATCGACACCGAAATCTCGCCGAGCGGGATGCCGTCGAAGAGGATCTTCATGTCCTCGACCGAGTCGATGGCCACACCCGCCTTGCCGACATCGCCCACGACGCGCGGGTGGTCGCTGTCGTAGCCGCGATGGGTGGCGAGGTCGAAGGCGACCGAGACGCCCTGCTGCCCCGCGGCAAGCGCCTTGCGATAGAAGGCGTTACTCTCCTCGGCGGTCGAGAAGCCGGCATATTGCCGGATCGTCCAGGGGCGGCCCGCATACATGGTCGCGCGGGGGCCCCGGGTAAAGGGCGCGGCGCCCGGCAGCGAGCCCATATGGGGCAGGTTCGCAGCATCATCGGCCGTGTAGACCGGCAGGACGTCGATCCCCTCCGGAGTGTGCCAGACCAGATCGTCCGGCGTCCGTGTCTTCAGTTCGCGTGCAGCGAGTGCTTTCCAGGCGTCCATGACTTCCTTCTCGGTGGGTTATTCGAACTCCATGATGATCTGGTCCACGGCGAGCGAGTCGCCGGGGGCCGCGTTGATCTTCGTCACCCGCACCTTCTTCTCGGCGCGGAGCACATTCTCCATCTTCATCGCCTCGATGGTGGCAAGCGCCTGACCCTCCTGGACCTCGTCGCCCTCGATGACCGCGACCGCGACGAGCTTGCCGGGCATCGGGCAGAGCAGCATCCTCGAGGTGTCCGGCGGCAGCTTCTCGGGCATGAGCGCGGCAAGCTCGGCGATCCGCGGCGTGTAGATGCGCACGTCCAGGGCCGCGCCGCGTGTCCGGACCCGGAACCCGGCGGTAATCTTGCCGACCTTCAGCACCAGAGGGGCGCCGTCGACGTCGAGCGTCGCGAGCGGGTCGCCCGGGGTCCAGTCGCTTTCCACCCGGTGAATCGTGCCGTCGCCGAACTCCACAGTGGCGCCGCCGCGATCCGCGCGGATCGCCACGGGAAAGCGCTGGTTCTGCGCGATCACGACCCAGTCCGTGCCGACGCGGCGCTCGTGGTTGTCCATCCGGCCCGAGACGCGGGTGCGCCGGATCTCGGCCACCCGGTGCATCGCCGCCGTAGCGGCCACGACGCGGCGCAAAGCCTCCTGCGGCAGGTCGACCCCGGAAAAGCCGTCGGGATATTCCTCGGCGATGAAGGCCGTCGTCATGTCGCCCGAGATGAACTTGGGATGGTCCATGACGGCGGAAAGGAACGGCAGGTTGTGACCGATCCCCTCGATCTCGAAACTGTCGAGCGCGACGCGCATATGCTCGATCGCCTGCGCCCGCGTCGGCGCCCAGGTGCAGAGTTTCGCGATCATCGGGTCGTAATACATCGAGATCTCGCCGCCCTCGTAGACCCCGGTGTCGTTGCGCACGACATGGTCTGCCGTCGCAATCTCGGCCGGGGGACGGTAGCGGCTCAGCCGCCCGATCGAAGGCAGGAACCCGCGATAGGGATCCTCGGCATAGACGCGGTTCTCGATCGCCCAGCCGTTGATGCCGATATCCTTCTGGCCGAAGGGCAGCTTCTCGCCGGCGGCGACCCGGATCATCTGTTCGACAAGGTCGACACCGGTGATCAGTTCGGTCACCGGATGCTCGACCTGAAGCCGGGTGTTCATTTCGAGGAAGTAGAAGTTCCTCTCGCCATCGACGATGAACTCGACCGTGCCGGCCGAGCAGTAGCCCACCGCCTTCGCGAGCGCGACCGCCTGTTCGCCCATCGCCTTGCGGATCGCGGCATCGAGGAAGGGCGACGGCGCCTCCTCCACGACCTTCTGGTTCCGGCGCTGGATCGAGCATTCGCGTTCGTTCAGATAGACGCAGTTGCCGTGCGTGTCGCCGAGCACCTGGATTTCGATATGGCGCGGCTTGGTGACGAACTTCTCGATGAAGATGCGGTCGTCGCCGAAAGAGGACGCCGCCTCGTTCTTCGACGACTGGAACCCCTCTCGGGTCTCCTGGTCGTTCCAGGCGATCCGCATCCCCTTGCCGCCACCGCCGGCAGAGGCCTTGATCATCACCGGATAGCCGATCTCGCCCGCGATCTTCACCGCCTCGTCGGCATCCCCGATCAGGCCCATGTAGCCCGGAACGGTCGAGACATTCGCCTCCATCGCGATCTTCTTCGAGGTGATCTTGTCGCCCATCGCCTCGATAGCGCCCTTCGGCGGGCCGATGAAGGCGACGCCTTCCCTCTCCAACGCCTCGGCGAACTTCGCGTTCTCGCTGAGGAAGCCATAGCCAGGATGGACAGCCTCTGCGCCGGTCTCGCGGATCGCGCGCATCACGTTGTCGATCACGATATAGGACTGGTTCGCCGGCGGCCGGCCGATACGCACCGCCTCGTCGGCCATGCGGACATGAAGCGCGTCCCTGTCGGCGTCGGAATAGATCGCGACCGTCGCGATGCCGATCTTCCGAGCGGACTTGATGACCCGGCAGGCGATTTCGCCCCGGTTGGCTATCAATATCTTCCTGAACATCTTGCCATCCGATCTCACAACGGAATGTTGTCGTGCTTCTTCCAGGGATTGCTGAGTTTCTTGGTCCGGAGCGAGGCGAAGGCGCGGGCCACCCGCTTGCGGGTTCCGTGCGGCATGATCACCTCGTCGATGAAGCCCTTCTCGGCGGCGACGAAGGGGTTGGCGAAGCGGGTCTCGTAGTTCTTCGTCCGCTCGGCGATCTTGTCCTTGTCGGCCAGTTCCGAGCGGTAGAGGATCTCGACCGCGCCCTTGGCGCCCATCACCGCGATCTCGGCGGTGGGCCAGGCGTAGTTGAAATCGCCGCGCAGGTGCTTGGAGGCCATGACGTCATAGGCCCCGCCATAGGCCTTGCGGGTGATCACCGTGACCTTCGGCACCGTCGCCTCGCCATAGGCGAAGAGCAGCTTCGCGCCGTGCTTGATCACGCCGCCGTATTCCTGCCCGGTCCCCGGCAGGAAGCCCGGCACGTCGACGAAGGTCAGGATCGGGATCTCGAAGGCGTCGCAGAACCGCACGAAGCGCGCGGCCTTGCGGCTCGAGTCGATGTCGAGACAGCCGGCAAGCACCAGCGGCTGGTTGGCGACCACGCCCACGGTCTGGCCCTCGAGCCGGATGAAGCCGGTGATGATGTTGCCCGCGTAATCCTTCTGGATCTCGTAGAAATCGCCCTCGTCCGCGACCTTCAGGATCAGCTCCTTCATGTCGTAGGGCTGGTTCGGGTTGTCGGGGATCAGCGTGTCGAGGCTGTCCTCGACCCGCGCCACGTCGTCGAAGAAGGGCCGGGTCGGCGCCTTGTCGCGGTTGTTGAGCGGCAGGAAGTCGACGAGCCGGCGCACCTCGGCCAGGGCCTCGACGTCGTTCTCGAAGGCGCCGTCGGCGACCGAGGATTTCTTCGTATGGGTGGAGGCGCCGCCCAGTTCCTCGGCGGTGACGATCTCGTTCGTCACGGTCTTCACCACGTCGGGGCCGGTCACGAACATGTAGGAGGTGTCCTTCACCATGAAGATGAAGTCGGTCATCGCCGGCGAATAGACCGCGCCGCCGGCGCAGGGCCCCATGATGACCGAGATCTGCGGCACCACCCCGGAAGCCATGATGTTGCGCTGGAACACCTCCGCATAGCCCGCGAGCGAGGCCACGCCCTCCTGGATCCGCGCGCCGCCGGAATCGTTCAGCCCGATCACCGGGGCGCCGTTCTGCATCGCCATGTCCATGATCTTGCAGATCTTCTGGGCATGGGTCTCCGAAAGAGAGCCGCCGAAGACGGTGAAGTCCTGGGAAAAGACATAGACCATGCGGCCGTTGATCGTGCCCCAGCCGGTCACGACGCCGTCGCCCGAGGGCCGGTCGGCCTCCATGCCGAACTCGGTGCAGCGATGCGCCACGAACATGTCAAATTCCTCGAACGAGCCCTCGTCGAGCAGGAGCTCGATGCGCTCGCGCGCCGTGAGCTTGCCGCGCGCGTGCTGCGCGTCGATCCGGCGCTGGCCGCCGCCGAGATTGGCCTCGTTCCGCCGCGCTTCGAGATCGACGAGAATGTCCTTCATGGTGCCCCCCAAAGATGCCCAAGCCGCGTTGCGCCCCGGGAAAAAAGAACGGCGATCACTGCCTTGACCAGATCGCCCGCCACAAAGGGATAGAGCCCCCATTCGAGTACCGGCTTGTCCCAGCCGACGACGGCACCGAGCCGGAGAAGACCCGTTGGATATACCAGCGCCGCGCCGATCAGTGCGACGGCGATGCAGCCAGAATTGGCCCGTGTAAGCCCAAGGTCGCGCGCCAGGCCGCAGAAGGCCGCCGCGAGGACGAATCCGGCGAGGTAGCCACCCGTCGGCCCGAACAGGATTGCAATGCCTCCGGTGCCACCGGCGAAGACCGGCATGCCCAAGGCACCGGCCGCAAGGTAGATGCCCATCGCCCCCAAGGCGCGCCGGAAACCGACGATCAGGCTCGCGCTCAAGACCGCGAGAGTCTGCAAAGTCATCGGAACAGGATAGAACGGCACTTCGATCTGCGCCGCCACCGCAATCGTCGCCGCGACCAGAACCGCGACCGATATATCTCCCAGGCTTATCTTTGTACTGGCACGACCACGCTCACGCTGGTAAATCCGCATTGCAGCCCCCCCGGCGCCTGCTCGCTCGACTCTCTCTTCTGCCTGCTGCCTCCGCGCTGTTGACCAGACGTAACAACCGCGGAAGGGTGCGGATAGGAGCAGTCAGGTTACCCTGCAAATCTTCGCATCCGTCACGTTCGCAATTGCAAACAGGTGATTAAACCGATGCACGACAGGAAAATCTTCGCCGGAGCCAAGCTGCGCAACATCCGACAGGCGAAGGAGCTCACCCAGCGCGAATTCGCTCAGCTTCTTGATATTTCAGCGAGTTATCTCAACCAACTCGAGAACAACCAGCGCCCGATATCGGCCGCGGTCATCCTCGCCCTGATGAACAAGTTCGGGATCGAGATTGCATCCCTGGCAACGGATGACGATGAGCGGTTTGCAGCCGATCTTCACGAGGCGCTTGCCGATCCATTGTTCGCGAAGGCGGCGCCGTCGCGTCAGGAAATCAACTCTGCGATCACGAACTCGCCCGAGTTCACAAAGGCGTTTCTTGCGTTGCATCGCAGCTATCAGTCCTTGAAGGAACGAATCGCCCAGTATGATTCCGAACTGTTGAGCGACGCGACCGGAGTGGAGCCACAGCCCTACGAGGAGGTACGAGATTACTTCCACTACCACGACAACTATTTCGACGAGCTCGACCGCGCGGGCGAGCGGCGTGCCGAGGAAGCGGCCATCGACGGCACGACCAACAAGGAAGCCGCGCTGGAACGGCTTGCCACCCGGCACGGCATATCCGTAACGTTCGAGCGCCGCGGCATGGCGCTCGACGAGATCAGCGACCTCGACATGAAGCGGCGGCTTCTGCGCATCAATGCGGGAATGCCCGGCGAGAGCCAGAGCTTTCACTTGTGGCACCGGATCGCCGAGATCGAGGACCGCGAGATCATCGACGGAATTCTCGGCGAGTCGAAACTGCACAGCCGCGAAGCCAGGGAAGTTGCGCGCATCGCACTCGGCAATTTCGCGGCGGGTGCCACCGTCATGCCTTATCGTCGATTCCTTGCAGCCGCGCGGGATAGACGCCACGATATCGAGATCCTCGCCGCCGACTTCGGTGCCAGCCTCGAACAGGTCGCACATCGGCTGAGCACACTTCAGCGCCCCGGCGCGCCCGGCGTGCCCTTCTACTTCGTACGTGTCGACCGGGCGGGAACGATCACGAAACGCCATAGTGCAACCCGCCTTCAGTTCCCGCGGTTCAGCGGCGCATGCCCGCTCTGGAACGTACACCAGGCCTTCGAGACGCCGGGCGAGATCGTACGTCAACTTGCAGAGACGCCTGACGGTGAACGCTACATCAGCGTCGCGCGTACGATCACCAAGAGGAGCCGCGGGTATCGGGCACCGATCCGCCGCTACGCCATCGCCCTCGGCAGCCCCGTCGCCTATGCACGCTCGATCATCTATGCCGATGACCTCGCAGTCGATCAGAGTGACGCCTACGACCTCATCGGCCTGTCCTGCCGGCTATGCGAGCGAGAAAACTGTCCGCAGCGCTCCGTACCCCCCACTGATCGGAAAATCCTCGTCGACTCTCGCTTGCGCAAGGTCGTGCCTTTCAAGATCGGCTGACCAGTTATCCGGCAATCGAACGATACCTTGCGTAGAACGAGAGACTGATGATTGCGAATCCCGGAGACAAAACGCTCAGCGGAAACGGTCTGATGTCCTGACCGTCGCGGAGTAAGATTCCGCATCTTTCGCCTGAGGCAACGAGCTGTAGGCGGGGAGATGTATGCTGCGGACCTTTACGGTCGGGCGGGCCGGGCCTGCCATGTCGGCGGGATGAGCAAGAGCGAAGCCGCGCGGATGATTGGCATCGCCCGCAAGACGGTTGCAATGATCCTGAAGCACTCGGTGCCGCCGGGGTATCGTCGGTCGAGGCCACCTGTCCGGCCGAAGCTCGATCCCTTCATTCCGATCATCGACCAGATCCTGGAGGACGATAAACGCCAGTTGGCGAAGCAGCGGCACACGGCGACGCGGATCTTTGAGCGGCTGCGCGACTAGCACGGGCTGGCGCCTCAAGAACCGCGCCTGAGCCGCTGACTCTGCCCCCGAATGACCTCGGAAGCATGATGGACCCTCGCATCAGGGGGGGCCGTTTGGGCGCCGATCACCCCAACACAGGGGTCCTTATTCCACGCCGTTCAACACCTCAAAGAATTGGCCTGACGGCCAATGCGCATTGGAACGTGCGTGCCTGATGGGGGCCGCACGCTCTAAGGCGCACGCCCACAACTGGCCGACTTTTGCTCCGCCACTGTGGCAGGATTTTACGCCGCCGTTGACAGACATGACGGTTTCTTGGGTCCGTCCGCCCATGTTTCCGCAGCCCAGATGCAGGCGCTCGGTGTTGTAGTGGACGATCCAGGCGTCAATTTCGGCCTGGAGTGTTTCGACGATCTCGAATCTGGTATGTCGGCCCGGCAAAGACTGCGCAAATACCAAATACTGCGTCAGAATCCGTCGAATTGCGCCATATCTTCGCCAGAGCTTTTATTGCGCTCCAATCAACATTCACACCTCAGGTGTCTACGTGCCTCGGGAAGAATAGCTGCGCGGCGGCTATGAGGTAAGCGGCTATGCAGAGCAGCACGACCGGGTTCGTGATGTAGGCCAGGGCATAGAGCAGCGCGGCGAAGAAACCGTAGATCGACCCCAGGGCTAGGGCTATCCAGCCCATATACACCATGAACTCGGTCACGCCGCGGAGATTGCGTATGTAGCCCAGAGTCCACACGACCAGGCCAAGGAAGGCGAGCATGAGGAGGACGGACGACCACTGCGACAGGTGCGGATCATCCCTATAGGAGGATTTGCCGACAACAGCGCCCGTAGCCATGAACCAGGTCACGCCGAAGCCTATGACCCAGACCGGGGTCAGCAGCAGCATGTTTTTTTCAGGGCTTTCATCTCTCAGCCTCTTCGCTATTCGTATTCCTGGAACAAGGCCTAGTTGCACAAATCTGGTGAGGGCCTAAGTTCCCGTTACCGGAATGAGCGAGGGCGCCACGACCATGCAGCCATGCCCCAGTTCCGTGAGTTTGCGGTGGAGGCCGTAACCGCAGGGTTCAGCCTCGTAACAGAAATGCAGGCGGCATCCATCGCCCGCCAGCTTCTCGGCCAGCTTCCGGATGTGGTCGGAACGGTGCGGGAGCGTGCCCCAATGGCGGACCTCTCCGCTGCGCGCCCCCCCGCGGGCAATGGCGACGGACACTGTCGCCTTGTGGACATCCAGCCCGATGAACATGGTATCCTGCATCCGGTCTCTCCCCCATTCCTGAGGCCAGGCGCCAGCCATTCTGGCGCAACCCTCGATCAGAGAATGCCGCAGGAGAGGCCACACATCCGGTCAGCTCACCCCGCGATCATGGGGTCTAGGGTCCGAGGGCTCTGCAGACTAGGTCGAACGCGCAGCGGTTCCACCATCTCGACGTAGTGAGCCACAATCCCGTGGGGCAAGGTTTCGTTGCAAGGTTTCGCTGCAAAGTTTCGACACAAGCTATGGAAATGTCCGTGGTCTTCTGCCTGCGCAGAAGGAATCCAGAGAGTTTCCGCCATTCGGAACTGGTAAAACGCTTGCAGCGAAAATGTAGCTTCGCCAGACTGAACTTTGTTTGGGGGGGCGGTCGGCCGCATTGGGGGGAACGCAACCAGCCTTTCGGGCATATCCAGGGAACAGCCGCGGCATGTGTCCAGCTCCAGTTAGTAAAAACCTTCCCCGCGGCTTCATCATCCCGATCGGAGGCGGCGAGGATCGCGTGAAGGAATTGCACATCCACCGCCGCTTCGTTGACCTTTCGGGCGGCAAGGATGCCAATATCGTTGTCATCCCGACGGCATCGGAACTCGAGACGACGGGAGCGGATTACAACCGGATTTTCTGTGATCTCGGCGCCGCCGAGGTTGACTTCCTGCCGATCAGCCGACGCGCTGATTGCGAAAACCCGCGCTATCTCGACATGCTTGACAAGGCATCTGGTATCTTTCTGACAGGTGGCAACCAGTTGCGCCTCTCGACCATCCTCGGCGGCACTGGAATTGCCCAGAAGATCCGGCGCCGCAACGCCGCTGGCGTCGTCGTCGCGGGCACGTCGGCCGGCGCTTCGATCATGTCGGAACATATGATAGCGGGGGGCGCCAGCAATTCGGCCCCCACCGAAGGCGCAGTGAACCTCGCGCCGGGCCTCGGGCTGACGAACGCGGTGATCATCGACCAGCACTTCACCGAGCGGAACCGGCTCGGCCGACTGCTGGCCGCTTCATCCTACAATCCGTTCCTGATCGGCCTCGGCATCGACGAGGATACAGCTGCCTTCATCGGACCCGATGGCGTCCTGGAAGTAGTCGGCTCAGGTACGGTCACCGTTGTCGATGCTTCGAGCCTTTCTCATTCATCGATGTGGGACGCCTCGCGCGGTCAGGCGCTGACGCTGCTCGACCTGAAGGTACATGTGATGGGGGAAGGTTGCCGCTACGACCTGGTGGGACGGCACGCCTATCCACCGGATGAACACGCAGCGTTCTGCGCGCTGCCAAACCAGAAGGTCACGACCAGCTGACCGCGCGATAAAGGGGAGGAGATCCGCAATGAAAATCGTTTCGACGAACGTGTTTGTCGGCCCGAACGTGTGGGCGGGATTTCCCGTCATTCGCTACGTCGTCGACCTTGGTATCCTGGAGGACTGGCCTTCGGCAAGGATCGGCGAGGACTGGATCAATGCGCTCGTCGCGGCGTTGCCGGGATTGCAAGAGCATGGCTGCTCCTACCGCGAACCGGGTGGCTTCATCCGACGCTTGCGCGAAGGCGAAGGCACCTGGCTCGGCCATATCGCCGAACATGTCGCGCTGGAGATACAGGGCGTCGCGGGATCCGAGGTCACGTTCGGCCGCACCCGCTCGACCGGCGTGCCGGGGCAGTACAATCTCGTCTACCAATACCACCAGCGCGATGTCGGGCTGGAAGCCGGACAGTTGGCGATCCGGCTTCTGATGCATCTCCTGCCCGATGAACTGAAGGCGCAGGTCGAGTATGAATTCGACCCCGAATTCAACTTCCCGGACGAATTGAAAAGCTTCGTCCTGATGGCGCAGCGCAAGGAATTCGGGCCCTCGACCGGATCGCTCGTCAAGGCGGCCGAGGATCGTGACATCCCGTGGATCCGGCTCAACAACAACTCGCTCGTGCAGTTCGGCCACGGCAAGTTCCAGCAACGCATCCAGGCGACCATCACGAGCGAGACCAAGCATATCGCTGTGGAGATATCCTGCGACAAGGAAGATACCCACAACATGCTGAACGACCTCGGCCTGCCGGTGCCGCAACAGCGGTTGGTCTATTCGCCGACCCAGGCCGTCCGGGCGGCGCGACGCATTGGCTTTCCGGTCGTGGTCAAGCCGCTCGACGGCAATCACGGTCGCGGCGTTTCGATCAACCTGACCGAAGAGGCGCAGGTGGAAACCGCCTTTGACGAGGCCAAGGCGCACTCCAAGAGCCGCGGTATCCTCGTCGAGAGTTTTGTCACCGGCATGGATCACCGGATGCTGGTGGTCAACGGCGAGTTGGTGGCGGTGGCCAAGCGCGTGCCCGGCCATGTCATCGGCGACGGCAAGCACACGATCGCGGAGCTTGTCGAGATCGTGAACTCCGACCCGCGCCGGGGCATCGGGCACGAGAAGGTGTTGACCAATCTCGAACTCGACAATCAGGCAGAACGGCTGATGGCTGATGCCGGGCATACCGCCGAAACCGTCCTTCCGGCAGGCGAGACGTTTTACCTGCGCTCTACCGCGAACCTGTCGACCGGCGGGACCGCGATCGACATGACCGATGTCTGCCACCCCGACAACAGGGACATGGCGGAGCGGACGATCAAGTCGGTGGGGCTCGACGTCGGTGGCGTCGATTTTCTCACGCAAGACATCACCAAGAGTTACAAGGATATCGGCGGCGCGATTGTCGAGGTGAACGCGGCGCCCGGATTCCGGATGCATGTCGCGCCGTCCGAGGGCAAGGCGCGCGACGTGGCCGGCAAGGTCATCGACATGCTCTTCCCGAAAGGCAGGCGAACGCGGATTCCGATCGGCGCCATCACTGGTACGAACGGCAAGACGACCACCTCGCGCATGCTTGCCCATATCATGAAATCCTCTGGCAAGATCGTCGGCATGACCTCGACCGATGGCGTCTATGTCGACGGCAAGCTCACCGTGAAGGGCGACATGACCGGCCCCGCCTCGGCGCAAATGGTCTTGCGTGACCCCTCGGTCGATTTTGCGGTGATGGAAACCGCTCGCGGTGGCCTCGTGCGCTCCGGCCTCGGCTATCAGCGCTGTGATGTCTCGGCCTGTCTGAATGTCGCCGCCGACCACCTCGGAATGGGCGGGATCGACACGCTCGAACAGCTTGCCGTGGTGAAGCGCGTCGTCGTTGAAACCGCGACCGATACGGTCGTCCTGAACGCCGACGATCTTCTTTGCCTGCGCATGGCCGATTTCTGCAAGGCCACGCATATCTGCTACGTGACGACGAACTCCGACCATCCGCTGGTGAAGGAGCACATCCAGGCCGGGGGCCGTGCCGTGGTGCTTGAAAAAGCCATGAACGGCGACATGATCACGATCTACGCCAACGGTCTTCACATGCCGGTTCTCTGGTCGCATCTCATCCCGGCCACGCTGGAGGGCAAGGCGCTCTACAACGTGCAGAACGCCATGTTCGCTTGCGCCATGGCCTATGCGTTCGGGCTTGATCTCGACAATATCCGCCACGGGCTCAGGACCTTCGATACCTCTTTCTTCCAGGTGCCGGGTCGGACGAACGTCTTCGACGAACACCCGTTCAAGGTCATCCTCGACTATGGTCACAATCCCGCCGCCATCGCCGCCATGGCGGGCCTCGCGGACCGGCTCGACGTCAAGGGGCGCAGGCTTGTCGTCTCGGCCATGCCGGGTGATCGCCGCGACGAGGATATCGTGGCGGCGGCACAGGCGCTTGCCGGGCATTTCGACCACTACTTCCTGAAACCGGACGATGACCGCCGGGGACGCGGGCCGATGGAAGTGCCCGAGATGATCCGCGACGAGCTTTTAAAGGGGGGTGTCGAAGGCAATCGCATCACGCTCGTCGAAAGCGAAACAAAAGCCGTCGACTTGGCCTTGCAGGCGGCGCAGCCGGGCGATCTCCTCGTCGTGTTCGCCGACGAACTGGCGCGTTCGTGGAAGCAGATCATCTACTTCAAGAAGGCAGAGCGCGAGGCCATCGTCACCGCCAAGCCGATCCGCGTCGAGCGCCCCGCCCCCGAATTCGAGGAACTGATGTCCGGGGCGGATCAACTGATCCGCGACGAACGCGGCGTGCGCCTCGCGCGGGTCGAGACCGAGGAGTCGGACTGAACGGGGCGCCAGGTGACACATTCCGATGCTTTGCAGGACCTCTTGGAGATCCCGGTGCCCGATCATCCAGCGCTGGTTCTGGATGGCTGCCGCAGGCTGCTTGGACCGAACCTTTACGGGCCGGAACCGGGCGCTGTTGGCGATGGTCTGGTCTCCGGGTTCGATCCGCATGCAATGCTGCAAGCCTGGGTCCATCACGCTCGTGGCCTACTCGACGGGCTTGGCTGGACTTCCACGCAAATCCGCACGCGGCCCTTTGATGGCGGTGCGAGCCTCTTCTTTCCCGCCGCGGTGGACCAGCTCTTTACCGCCGCCTTTATCGTCGAGGCGGCGTGGTACTACACGGCGACCGGCCTGTTGCAGATCGATCAGATCCCAATCGAGCGTATGATCGCGGATCTGCGCCGCGTCAGCAAAGCCGAGGAGAACCCCGCACTGGTCGCCCTCGTCGCGGAAGCCGCACGACGCGGGGTCGACCGGCTGCTTGACGATGATGCTCTGACGCTCGGGCATGGCGCGGGATCAGCGACTTGGAAAAGTGGCGATCTTCCGGGATCCCCCGACTGGTCGCATCTTCATGACATTCCAATTGCGCTTGTCACCGGAACGAATGGCAAGACGACGACGACGCGGCTCATTACGGCGATGGGCAAGGCGGCCGGGCTGGTGTCCGGCCTGTCCTCCACCGAATTCGTGAAGGTCGGCGACGATATCCTGGACAAGGGTGATTATTCCGGCCCCGCGGGTGCAAGACTTCTGTTGCGCGACACGCGACTGGAGCTTGGCGTGCTCGAGGTCGCGCGGGGCGGCATCCTGCGGCGCGGGGTGCCGGTGACGCGGGCTCGGGCGGCTGTCGTGACGAATATCGCGGCCGATCACCTCGGGCAGTACGGCATCAACACGGTGTCCGAACTCGCCCATGTCAAACTGGCCGTACACCGGGCACTCGCGCCGCACGGCGTTCTGATCCTGAATGCGGACGATCCCCACGTTGTTGAGGCCGCCCAAAAGGCTGTCGCGCCAAAAGCGTGGTTCTCACTCAGCACCGATAATGCCGAGGTCCGGACCGCCCGTTCGCGCCGCGCCCCCTGCGCCTGGCTCGAAAACGGCCTGATCATGCTGTCAGACGGTCATACAGAAACGGCGTTGATTGCCGTCGAGGACGTGCCCCTGACCCTGGGCGGCGCGGCGCGCTACAACATCGAGAACGTGCTTGCCGCGGCGCTTGCTGCGCGCGCCCTCGACATTCCCGACGGAGCGATTTCCGCGACCTTGTCGCGGTTCAGAAGCGATCCCACAGACAACCCCGGCCGGGCCAACGAATTTGCGGTGCGTGGTGCGCGGATCTTCGTCGACTTCGCGCACAATCCTCACTCGATTGCGGCCGTGGCGTCGGCGATGGCCGTGCTGCCAGCGCGGCGGAGATTCGTTCTTCTGTCTCACGCGGGCGACCGGTCCGACGCGGATATCCGCGCCCTGACGGCGGGTGCCCTGGCTTTCGATCCGGACTACGTCGTGGCCGCGGAGAACCCGAAATATCTGCGGGGCCGACGGCCGGGGGAGGTTTCGGGGATCATTCGCCAGGCAAGCCTCGACCTCGGCCTTCCGGAGGATCGGATCCTGATGGCTGACAGCCCTTCGGATGGTGCCCGTCAAATCTTGCAGCGCGTGAAGGTCGACGATCTCGCATTGCTTCTCGTACATGATGAAAGACCAGAAATCATCGAGATGCTACGACGCGACGCCTTACGGTAGCCGGTCGTTCGATAGAAAAGTCAGACGGATGGTGTCAGACGAATTCGAACCACTCTCAGCTTGGACAGTGACGGCGTTCCTTACACCGCGTAGAGACCGCGCCGCTCGGCAAGAGCGGCGGCGCGGTCGGCCTTGAATAGGGGCGGCTGGAGAGGCCGAGCTCGGAGTTGAAGCGGTTGGTTACGGGGGCCTGTCAATCGGCACGCAATCCTGCCCCGGATTGGAGTACGCCCCTGCGGGTGGACCAGTCGGATCGGTTGAATTGACTCCCCTTGGTCTTGCCCCTGTCTTTGATCCGGGCTTCATGCGACCTTCCGGGCTGGTTTCAGCCGGGCCGCAAGGGCGCTCGGCGTCAAGTTTCCGAGTGCCGAATGCGGCCGCTGGTCGTTGTAGTCGATCCTCCAGTCATTGATCCGCCGGCGGGCATCATCCATCGACAGGAACCATGACGCGTTCAGGCATTCCTGACGCAGGCGGCTGTTGAACGCCTCGATGAAGGCATTGTCCGTGGGCTTTCCGGGGCGGGAGAAGTCGAGCTCGACCTAGTTCAGGTAGGCCCAATGGTCGAGCAGCCGCCCGGCGATCTCGGGGCCGTTGTCCACGCGTATGCTCCGCGGCTTGCCTCTGGTCCTGACGATTCGGTCGAGCTCCTCGATGACCTGGTAGGCACGGAAGTTTGTCCTCGCACAGGTCGCGAGAGCCTCTCTCGTGTGGCAGTCGACGATGGTCAGGATCCGGAACCGCCGACCGTCGAAGAGCTTGTCCGACTGAAGTCCATGGCCCAGACATCGTTCATGGCATCGGCCTCGGAGCGCGCCGACCGATAGCGGCAGGCGCGCCGCCGCCTGAGGCTCCGGGTTCGGATCGACGGGCCTTCCTCGCAATAGAGCCGGCAGGTCCGCTTATGGATCACGTTCCACCCCTCCCGTTACAGCAGGACATGCAGGCGCCTGTAGCCGTAGCGGACCCGGCTTTCGGCCAGCTCCTTAAGCCGCATCCGCAGTTCCACCGCCGGATCGCGCCGTGACCGGTATCTGTGGGAAGACCGTCCGAAGCCCATGGCCCGGCACGCCCGACGTTCCGACAGCGCGAAGACCTCCGGGTAATGACGGACGACTTCGCGGTGACAGACAGGCTTCACCACTTTTTCTCAGGGCATCCTGCAGCATGTCCGCCGTCAGATAAAGTGGGCGTCCTGACGTGATGGGCCTTTGGAGGATCTGGCTCATCGGTTTCGATCCTATGCGGCGTGCTGTTGATTGAGCAAGCGGCGCCGCTTCATGGTCAGCTCCTTGATCTTCCTCCTCTCGCTGAGAACGTCGTTGGCGCGGCCGAAGTAGACGTCGGCCGGGGTGAGGTTGCCGAGGCTCTCGTGGTAACGGCGATGGTTGTAATGCTCGACGAAGGCGTCGATGGCCTGTTCGAGCGCGCCCGGCAGGTAGTCGTTCTCGAGCAGGATGCGGTTCTTCAGCGTCTGGTGCCACCGCTCGATCTTGCCCTGGGTCTGGGGGTGGTTCGGCGCACCACGGACATGCTTCATGTCCTGACCGCGACGAGTATCGCCGAATGCGACCCCGCCCATGCCGGCATCACCCGCGACGTCCTCGGACACGCCACCCTGGACATGGCTTACCGGCACTACAACCGGGCGCAGCCACTGCACGCGCTCAACAGGTATCAGCAGGTCGCGGACCGGTTACGGGAACGCGCAAGCGAGAGGGAGCGCAGGGCGAGGGTGCGGTAGCGGCGGCGCGTTCGCTGAGCGATCGCGGGCGACGCGGAGCCTGACGGGTCGGCTTCTACGTGGCTTCTAGGCGACAGCAGGCAATTGCTGCGGTGCGAGATTTTTCTGCGAGACGCTGTGCACCAGATAGGCGCACACGGCCCTTAGCGGACCTTCGACTTGCGAGTAGTGGAGGCCGAAAGCAACTCGAAGTCCACGTGTATCGCCTCCCCGAGCGCCCTTCGGAAATTCAGTTCGATACGATATCTGCAATCTGTAGAAAGGCAAATGGCGGGATCCGATTGAGGTCTCTCGCTACATCCATGTTGACCACATATGCGAAATCGGACGCCCGCAGGATAGGCAGGTCGCCCGGCACGGCTCCATCACGCAAGATGGCAAGAGCCTGATCAGCAGCCAGTTTCCCGACATCGTAGTATCGGGCAGCAATAGACAGAAGAGCACGATTTTCCCGAACGAGGCTCTCATAGGGACTGACAATCGCGATGCCATTCTCAACGGCGGACGAGGTGTAAAGATCACCGTTGAAGCGAAGGAACGAGCTCGATCCGAGATACATCCAGCGCACGCCGAGTTCCCGAAACTCGGCCATACGGTCCGGAATCAGCGCTGGGTCCGGCACGCCTGGATTGCCTGGATCAAGTTCCAGAGCAACAAACTCGATTCCAAGGTCGGGCAGCAGGGTCTCCAGCTCTTCTTTCTTGATCACGGAGTTGCGCTCATTGGCATGGTAAAGAAGTCCGAGTTTTTTGAAGCTGGGATCGTATTGCCGGATGATCTCGATATTCACGGCTTCCGGGACGCGATTGAACGTGCCGGCCACGTTTTCCCGGCCGCTGCGCTCAAAGCTTTCGGCGATGCGCGTGCCGAATGGATCAGCAACCACCGTGAAGACCACTGGAATATCGTCAAGAAACCGAGGGTCCCCGACCTCGTCGAGCGTGCCGATAATCCCGAGAGTCACACTTGTCCCGAACGTGACAACCAGATCGACATGATCATTTCGCGCGGTTTCCACCACGCCCCGCAAAAGGCTCTTGTCCTGAGCAATATCAACACTTCGAACCTGTGCATCGAAACCGCTTTCAGCAATAGCATCCTTCAAACCCTCGCAAAGGTGCTCGCACCCCTCGTACCAGACACCAAGGATCGTCTTGGTTTCGGCAGCCGCCTCGAACGTGGACGAAAAGATCAGCGTAACAACGGCAACACATGCACTTACGAGCTTCATGGAATCGCTCCTATCGACAATCAAGATAGCTGACCGTCCAGCTTACCTTCTTGTCAACAAATGCCTGAAATTCAGGGCGCCAAAGACGACGCCACCTGTCATCGTCCATAGGGCGACCGCGAGAATCGCAGCGGTATATCCTGCCACGCCGGCAAGCCCGGCGATAAGGACTAGGCCGACGATGCTTCCAAGCCTTTCGCCGGTGCGCAGAACGCCCAGAACTGCGGTCGGTCCGATCTCGGCGAGGTCGGTCTCGGCCACCAGCAACGCGATGGAAACCTGCGCACCCCGTATCATGGCGCTACCGGCACCCGTGGCGACCATCGCCAGAGCCATCGAAAGCTGTGACGGGTGGAGGGCTGCCGGCAGCAGCGCGACTCCGCAAACACCAGCGGCGCCGACACAAAGGAGAGCGTGAGAGCCCTTCAGGTGCTGCGATAGCCGACCCGCCAGCGGGCCTACTGCCATCAAAGTCAGGAAGAACAGCATCAGGATCCGACCTATCTCGGCGGCGGATGCCCCCTGCGCATCGAGCGTGAGCGCAACGAGATAGGAGATGAAAGCTTGCAGAACGACAGCAGAAGGAATGACGATTCCCAGTATCAAGACGATTAGGCGCGGGTGCCTGAGCGCTGTCCACTTCGTCCGGACCGTTCGAATTGCGTGCGGATCATGGCGTTTGCCGACGTCCGGTGCGATCAGCCATGTGCTGAGCAGGGCGGAGGCCGCTATCAGACCGGCGCTGACCAGAAATACGTTGGCCGGGCCGAGGCGGTCGGCGAGGACGCCACCCAGAGCGACGCCGGTGAACACGCCGCCGAAGAGAACCAGCGTGAAGACACCCAGCAAGCTATCGCGGTTCGATTTCGACGCGACACTCAAAACATAGTCCTGCGCCGCGAGAGTCACAATCGCGTAGCCGAAACCGGTAACGGTGCGCCAGAAGATGATCTCTTGCGCGGTTGCGGCCGCGAAAAGCCCCAGATGGGCTATTGCCGTCGGGATGGATGCCGCAACAAACAGCCGTCTGACGCCGAACCGTTCCACGAGCACCCGCGCATAGGGCGACATCATAACGATTGCCAGCAGATAGCCGGCGAGCGGCAGCGCGATCAACACGGCCTGGTCGAGCCAGGGCCACAGGTTTTCCGCTGCGCGCGTGTAAATCGGGAGAAAGGCCAATGGAAGTTCATCCGCTGCAGCAAAGAGGACAAGTGCCAGCCGAATGTCCCCAAACGACGAGGATTCGAGCAGGCGCGGCGCACCAGAGGTCAATCCGAACCGGTCGCCAATACGCCGCAGGGCGGCCTGCCGTTGTCCACCGGCCACTTCGACCGCCTCGCTAAAGGAAGCGTGAAGGACGATGGCGCGTTCTGACAATGTCCTCAAAATGATCCCGATAGTGCCTTGGCCCTTCGCGATCACTCTGCGCGAGAAATTCCCGGCTGCTTGCATCGCACTCAGCCTTTGCACTTGTTCGAGGCCCTCGGCGAGGGCACGTCCCGAGAGCAGAAGCATGACTTCGCTGGCCAGCAGCATGGTAACCAGCAGGATCACGACTGCATCAAGGAACACGCTGTGAAACCGTTTGGTGATCAGCCGCGGATCGATGTCGATGACCACATACGCGACCTCTTCTCCATCGTGGACGATTGGATGGCTGCGAACATCCCGTCGTTCCCGCGGCGGCGCGAGATACGGGTCGATGCGGTTCCCGGCTTCGATCACAATCCGTCCCGTGGCGACGGCGATGTAGGCGACCTCAGGCAACCTCTTGAGCATGTCACCGAAGAATTGGTCAGCGCCTACGATCTCGTTCAGCGCTATGCCGCTGTCGAGCGCGCGCTGGACGTTCTCGCTGACGACGTTGCCGATCAGGTCTGTGCGCGCAGCCAGCTCCGGCTCGATGGATCGTGTCACGGCTCGGGTTGCGACGGTGCCTAGCATGATGGCGGAGATGACGAGAAGCAACACCGTGATCGGAAGAAGGCGCGCCATGATCACGGCCTTGAGCCTGCCCGCGTTCAGGTTCCCCTCATCCCCATCGTCTTTAGACGACCTGTCCTCGGACTGCAAATGAGCACCATCGGGTTGCGCAATGGCCAACTGCAATTTTCGATACGCGGCGTCCGCGTCCTGCAGGTTTTGTCCCAGTCGGAGCAGTTCATGATTGAGACTGCCCGCCTTCGCCTCCGCTAACCCGGCATCATAGGATTGCCCGGCGCGGGTGGCTTCGAAGATGGTTCGCAAGTCGGCCAGTCTGCGCCTAGGACGGTCGAGAACGAGGTAGATCAGAACGAAAGCCAAGGCCGATGTCGCCAAAAGTATGACAAGGGCGCTGCGCAGCGTGATCCGCGCGATGTTTCGGGAGGCGGCATCCAACTTGTCATGCGGATACTCCACGACGACCGCACCCGAAGGCGGGGCGCCCTCTGCCGGGCGGATCGAGAAACCGCTATAAATCAAATCGCTGGTTTCGTGCCCCCAGACATCTTGATCGGCAAGCCGCATTGCCGTGAGCACATTGTCGTCAATTGTTCCTGGTTTCGATCCGGTCGTGTGGGCCACGATGCCCGTAGGATTGATCGCGTGAACAGCGACAATGCTTGGATCAATGGCGATGCCGCGCGCCAGGATGGCATCGCCATCGCGGAGCATCGAGATTGGCAGGCCCAGGTCAAGGATCGGACGAAACGTCTCTGCTGTCGTTTGCGCTATCACGGCGACCCGTTGCCGGAGAAGCTCGGAATAGATGGCATCGTGCTGAAGGATCAGGAGAAGCGACAGCAAGGCTTGCGTGATTGCAATGACTAAGGTCGTGACAATCCAGCCCTTGAATCGCATCGATGACGGCCCGCCTACTCACGAAGTCGACTTGAGGTGCCACGCAAGTAGGCCCCACAACAACCGTGCGACGAGTCTGCTTGAAACCTCAAGGAAATTCGCAAACGCAAGGGTCCAAGTGGTGGTGTCAGACCAATTCGAACCCGTCTCCACAAGGGCAGGATTGCTGTCCCTTATGACGCGCCGAGGCCGCGCCACTCGGCGAGAGCGGCGGCGCGGTTCTTCTTGAAATTTACCCTCGAGTAGAAGCTGCGCTCCAAGTTGAAATGGTTGAAGACGGAGGCGTGGACGGCGGCGAACATCTGCAGACTTCGCATACGCCGAAACCGCTGCATCGCCCGTTCTCGTCGTCGGAACGGCAGGTGCGAATTCTCCGCCCGATTGTTGAGCCAGCGACCAGTTGCCTGGCGGTCGGCCGCACCGACCTCCTTCAATGCGGCGCTATAGGAGCGCAGCTTGTCGGTGACGAAAATGTGCGGACGACCGTAGCGCTTCATTGGTTTCTTGAGGAATTTCAATGCCGCCTTCTTGTCCCGCGTCTTCGTCACGAAGCTCTCGAGAACCTCGCCCTCATGATCGACGGCCCGCCAGAGGTAGTGCCGCTCGCCGTTGATCTTCACAAACATCTCGTCGGGCGGTGTCAGAGGAACCTGGCTTGCGGCGAGGCAGGGCGCCGACTAGCGCCGCTTGATGTCGAAACCTGACCCGTTCAAATACTTCAAGACGAGCCGCGAGATCATCCGCCTGGC
>NZ_JAPDOG010000033.1 GCF_026013545.1 Defluviimonas salinarum
GGCGCAGGGTCGCAACCCGTTACGACAGATGCGCCAAGACCTTCCTTTCCGCCGTCGCACTCGCCGCAACCGTCCTGTTCTGGCTTTGACGATCAATGAGTCTGGAGCCTAGACGCCCTCGCCAAACGGCAGAAACAGCTTCAGGACCAGTTGAGCGCATCGAACAAGCCCGACCGGAAAGGCCGCGGCGGGAAGTCGGACGCCGAGAAATTGGGCAATGATCTAGCGGAACAACTGAACCGCCTGAAAGCGGTCCAGTACGAACACGAGGCCGTCGCGAATAGCACATACAAGAGCGAGGAGGCCACCAAGCTCTTCGGCGAGGCTATGGCACTGACCGGCGGTCACGTGGACTCCGCCACACTCGCAATGCTGCGGCAGATCGATGTGCAAGCGCGTCTGACCGAGGCTGCCCGGAAGGCCAGCCGCGACCCGGTGAAAGAGTGGAAGGACTCGGTCCCCGATTGGATCGACGCCAGCGCCACGATCAAAACCGAGGCCTTGGATAACCTGTCCGGAGCCCTGAGCGACGTGTTTGCCACGGGCGAGCTGGGTCTACAGTCGTTCGCGGAGTCCATGGTCCGCGTCTTCGCCGACCTCCTCGCCGATCAAACGGTGAAAGCGTTCCTCGATATGCTCGCCTTTTCCGGTTCCTGCGGGGGTAGCTCCAGCATGCTCGCACAATTCGCAATGGGGCTCTTCGGTGCTCACTCGGAAGTCGGGTACTCCGACCGCCCGGCGATGGGATCGGCAGCCATGCCCATCGCGGCTTTCGCGCATGCCCCGCACTTCCGCGAGGGGACGGCGAACACGTCCGGTATTCCCGCGGTACTCCACCCGAATGAAGCGGTAGTCCCGCTTTCCAAGGGGCGGAAGATTCCCGTCGATATGGGGGGCGCAGGAACCGACGGTGGCAGCACGTCTGTATCTTTCTCGGGCGACGTGATCGCGAACGTTCATGTCGAAGGCGGCGGCGAGCTCTCGGACCCAAAAGTTGCGGCGAAATTGTCCTCGACCATCGCCGAAACCATCCGCCTGAAAATTCAGGAGGAGATTGCGGAGCAAGTGCGATACGGCGGTCTTTTGAACCCTCGCGGGGCTAGCTCCGTCAGGTTCTGATTAACTTCGGCCCGGTTGCTCCTAGCCGGGCCCACGGGGACGCGCTTGGCGGTGTCGGTCCCCACAAAGGCGGGCGGGTTGCCGGTGTTTCCCTCCACCGGCACCCCGCCAGCTCAACAACAGAGGTTCAAATGGCAGGTTACGTTTCACCACCCGCGCCCCATCCGCTCGGCCAACATCGCGAGGAAATCGAAGAGCTGCGAAAGCAGAAGGGACTCGACGAGAAGGGTTTCCCGGTTCGGCGGAAGAGCGGCGAGTCGTCGGACGACGGCGGGCGCGGCTGACGCCGCCCTTCACCGTTTTTGCAATGCTTTTTGCCATGCTTTTCATGTGACAAAAGATCGAATCCGCAGGAAAAAGGCACATCCGCCATTTCGGGCGACGCCACGAAAATGCGCCCCGAGGCTAGCTATAACCTTGTGTTTTATATGGTTTTTTCGGTGATCTTGAGGGCGTGGAGGTGGTGCCCAGAGCCGGAATCGAACCAGCGACACGCGGATTTTCAATCCGCTGCTCTACCAACTGAGCTATCTGGGCACCGGGGGCGTTACCGCCCGGCCCGGCGTTCTTAGGCGAGTGCCGCGTGGCTGTCCAGAGGGATTCACCGAAAAAGTGACCGTCGGCAAGGCATATGTCCAGCGCCTTTCGTCGCCCCCCGCAGCGGCGGAGCGAGCGGCGCCCGCCCATCAATGCGGTCGCCGTTCCGGCAGTTCTTCGTCGCCCGGAACATCGTCGTCTTCGCCGGGAATCGCATAGGCCCCCGTCAGCCACCGGCCGAGATCGACGTCGGCGCAGCGCTTCGAGCAGAACGGCCGGTACTTCGGGTCCGTCTCCTTGCCGCAGATCGGGCAGCTCATTCCGCGCCTTCCCCGAGAAGCGCCGCCAGGGGGCGCCGATCTCGCTTGCGCTGGATTTCGAAATTGCCGAGCGGCGTCCAGCCCGCGAGGCTCGTCTCGGCCGCTTCGCCCTTGAAGGCCGCGCGCAGCTGCTGGTCGAGCGTGGCGCGGTCGCGCTTCGGCATCGGCGCGAAATCAACCGTGACCTGGCCGCCAAGCCCGCGCAGCCGCAATTGCCGCGGCAGTTCGCGAGCGGCGGCGATATTGGCCTTGAGGCCGGCCGCGGGCGAGGTGTCGGCGCCGGTGTTCACGTCGACCGCGATCAGCGCCCGGGTCGGCTCGATCGCCATGTGCGCGCTGCCCGACAGCAACACGACGGGCGTCAGAAGCGCGTCGATCATCTCCTCGACTCCGTGGCGCGCGAAGGCGTCCGCACCCTCGGCGATCTCGTCCGGCGCCGGGTCGGACCAGTCGCGCCAGGCCTCCTCATGTGGGCCCGGCGCATCGACCAGAAGCTCCGGCGCGCCGCTCACGTCGGCCAGCACGGCTTCGGCCAGTTCCCGCATCTCGGCGATATCGGCGGCTATTTCCTCTGCCTCCGACCCCTCGGCGGCCGAACGAAGGATCAGGCCCGATGTTGAACCGGCCATTGCTAGGGCCGCAATCTCCTCGAGCCGCGCGCGTTCCTCGGCATCGCGGATCCGCCGCGAGACGTTGAGGCCGGGCGCGGCGGGCGTGACGATAGCGAGCCGGCTCTTGAACAGAAGCCGCGTCGACACCGGCAGGGCCTTGCCCGGCTCGGCGTGGCCCGCGACCTGGACGAGGATCTGCTGCCCGGAGGACAGGCCCCCGGTCTCGCGCAGAAAGCCTCGGGTACCCGGCAGGCGCACGAAGACGCCGCCCTGCCCCTTCATCTGCCGGTCGACGGTGCCGCGCAGGATCGCGCCGGGCGCAAAATCCACCTCGTCGGCGGCCTCGACGAGCAGGTCCTCGAGCCGCCCGTCGACGACCAGCGCCGCGGCCTCGCGGCCGCGATACGTCCCGAGAACGACGACCCGGCCCTTCATGCGTCCACTCCGTATATGTCGATCCCGGCGGCTTCCAGGAGATGCGCGGTCTCGGCGACCGGCAGGCCGACCACCCCGGTAAACGAGCCCTGAAGCCAGGGAATGAAGGCGCCGAACCGGCCCTGGATGCCGTAGGCTCCGGCCTTGCCCTGCCATTCGCCGGAGGCAAGATAGGCGTTGATCTCCATGTCCGACAGTGGCTTCACCTTCACCACGGTCTCCACCGCGCGCTCCCAGAGCCGGTCGCCGCGCTTGACCGCCACGGCGGTGATCACGCGGTGGCGCCGGCCCGAGAGCTTCAGCAGGAACTCCGCCGCCTCGCCCGCGCTCACGGGCTTGCCGAGGATCCGGCGGCCGAGCGCCACGGTGGTGTCGGCGCAGAGCACGACCTCGTCGGCGCTGGCGGGCAGCGCCTCGGCCTTCTGCCGCGCCATGCGGGCGCAGTAGGGCTGCGGCAGTTCGCCGTTCAGAGGGGTTTCGTCGATATCGGGCGTGCGGATCTCGTCCGGCTCTAGGCCGAGCTGCGCCAAAAGATCCTTCCGGCGCGGGCTGGCCGAGCCGAGAATGAGGCGCGGGCGCACCTTACTTGAAGCGGTAATTGATCCGCCCCTTGCTCAGGTCATAGGGCGTCATCGTCACCTGAACCTTGTCGCCGGCGAGAACGCGGATGCGGTTCTTGCGCATCTTGCCTGCCATCGTCGCGATGATCTCATGGCCGTTTTCCAGCTCGACCCTGAACGTCGCGTTCGGCAGGAGTTCCTTGACGACGCCCGGGAATTCGAGACCTTCTTCCTTGGCCATGGTCACTCCATAGTTGTTCCGCCCGGGTCCACGCCGGGCGCGCACTAATTGCGCCCGATGGCGCGCGATTTCAAGCGCAATCTCAGGTTTCGGCCCGGACTGCAACCTTGTGTAGCTGGGAAAGCTGCTCGGGCCAGTGGCTGAGGTTCAAGACGCCGCCATCGGCGCGGACCGCCGCGATGGCTTCGCGCGAGACCTCGGCATAGGTCCAGCCCGGCTGGCCGAACGTGCCTTCGGCGAGGATGCCGGTCGCGGGAAAGCCGTGATCTGGCGGGCCGTAGATCGAGGCAGCGCCGGTGTTCTCCTCCATCCCGTAGCACCAGTGCGCGACACCGACGATCGGCGCATGCACCGCGACGAGCTGGTTTTCGAGCGCGCGGGCCATGGCGCCGACCCGGACACGGGTGAAGCCCGCGAGCGTCTCCGTCGCGGAGGGCACGAGCAGGATCTCGACACCCGCCTCGGCAAGCGCCCGGCCCAGCAACGGGAACTCGCTGTCGTAGCAGATCAGGATACCGATCCGGCCGAGCGCGGTGTCGAAGACCTGCAGCCCGTCGCCCGGCACGACATGCCAGCCGTCGCGTTCCCAGCGGGTCATCATCGCCTTGTCCTGATGGCCAAGAAGGCCGTTCGGACCGAAGAAGCTGGCGCGGTTCACCGGGCGCCCGCCCGCATGGGCAAGGCCGAAGGCCGGGCCCGAGGCCGCGAGGATATGGACCCCGTGCGCGGCTGCAAGGCGGGCATGCAGCGCCTCCGCCGCCGGTCGGTGCCGGTCCACCTCGACCAGCGCGCCGGCGATGTCGCCCGCGACCGCCTGGCCGCCGAGCGAGGCGAGTTCCATCGCCGCATATTCCGGGAAGACCAGAAGCTCTGCCCCCTGCCCCGCCGCCTCGGCGACCCAGGCGGAGATCTTGGCCTCGTAGGTCGACCAGTCGTCGAACCAGTCAAGCGGATAGGCGGCGGCGGCGACTTTCATGGTCTCTCTCCCGTCGGTCTCAGAGCTCTCGGATCCAGAACTGCATCGGCTTCGTGGTCGGCTCCGCCTCGCCGATGTCCTTCCAGGAATACTCGGCCACCGCCCCTTCGAGCGGCGCGTAGCCGCGCTTGCGCCAGAAAGCGTCGAGCGGCCGGTAGCTCGCCGGATGGAGCGGGTGATCCTCAGGTCGCACAACCCGGCAGAAGGCCGAATGGCTGCGGCCGAGCTTGCGGGCATGCGCCTCGCGCGCATCGAAGAAGGCATGGCCGAGCCCGCGGCCGCGATAGTCCGGCAGCAGCACCGATTCGGCGCAGTAGAAGATGTCCGTCAGGTGAATCCCTGTCCCGGTGAAGGCCGCGCCGAATTCATCGCCATGCTCCTCCATCGGCGTGCCGGTGGAGGCGCCGACCAGCCGGCTGCCGTCGAAGGCGCCGACGAGGATCGCGTTGGGGCTGTGGCGATAGGTCTTGAGGTAGCGCTTCTCGTAGCCGAGATCGCCGTCATAGAGATAGGGCCAGTCGCGGAACACCGCGATCCGGAGCTTCGCCACGTCGTCGAGTGCCGCCTCGAGCGCGTCGTCCTCGAGGACAAGAACCTCTATTGTCATGCGGAGACCTGCCGGATCCAGTCCTGGAGGTTGTAATAAGTCGTCACGCGGGTGATCTTGCCGTCCTTCAGCGAGAAGAACCCGCCCGCCGGCAGGACGTATTTCTGGCCATGCGCCTCGGGAAGGCCGGGATCGGTCTTGAGATAGGTGCCGTTCACCACGAATTCCGCCGCGCCCCGCGTGCCGTCCTCGTTCGAGAAGACGACCATGTCGGTCAGCTCTTCCTTGTAGGTCTCGCTCATGTGGCGGCAGAAGTCGGCGAAGGCCTCCTTGCCGAGCCGGGTCGCGCCCTCGTTCACGTTATGGGCGAACTCGTCATGGAGCGTGTCGAGCATGGCGTCGGTGTCGCCACGGTTGAAGGCGGCGTAATAGGCTTCGATCGTGGCGCGTGTCATGTCTCACTCCATTGGCTGCGGCGCGCACCATATTGCGCAGGGCGGGGACTTCCCATCCCCGTTGCGTCAGTTTCCGGCCGCTTTGCGGCTATTGCGGTTCCGTCGGCGGGCCGAAGCGGCGGATCATCCGGGCTTTGATCTGGTCACGCGCCAGCCGGTAGGAGGCGAGCTTGGCCTCGCGTGTCTCGCCGATTCCAGTCGCGTCCATCACCGGCCAGTATTCGACCTCGAGGTGGAAGAAGCGGGTGAATTCCAGCGCCTGGCGCTGGCTCGCCGGCGAGAGCGCCACGACGAGATCGAATCCCGACAGGTCGTCGCCCCATTGCTGCATCTCCTCGAAGCTGCGCGAGCGGTGGCGCGACAGCTCCACGCCAATCTCCTGGCAGACCGCGACCGCGAAGCCGTCGACCTCCAGATCGTTGTGGACCCCGGCCGACTGCACATAGCAGGCATGGCCGTAGAACTTCTTCATCATCCCTTCCGCCATCGGCGAACGGACGGCATTGTGATCGCAGCAGAAAAGCACCGAGTGCGGCAGCGTACGATCCAAGCTCACCCTCCGAAGTGCAGCACGCAAATGAGGGTGAAGAGCCGCCGCGCCGTGTCGATGTCGAGCTCCGCCTTGCCTTCGAGCCGTTCCTGCAACACCCGCGCGCCCTCGTTGTGGATACCGCGCCGGGCCATGTCGATCGCCTCGATCTGGGAGGGCGGCAGGCGCTTGACCGCCTCGAAATAGCTCTCGCAGATCTGGAAATAGTCCTTCACCACCTGCCGGAACGGGCCGAGCGACAGGTGGAACTCCGCCACCCTCTCGCCGCTCTCGGTCTCGATGTCGAAGACGAGCCGCTTTTCGCGGATCGCCAGACCAAGCCGGAAGGGCCCCTCGGGCGCCGTGTCGCCGTCCTTCGCCGGCAGCTCGAAGGAATTGTCCTCCAGGAGATCGAAGATCGCGACCTTGCGTTCCTGCTCCACTTCCGGCGTCGGCGCCGCCAGTCCGCGGTCGTCGATCTCGATTTGGCAGATGCGGCTCATTGCGCCTCCCTCCGGTTCAGCTGGTCGAGCCGGGCGCGGACCGAGAGGCCGTGCGCCTCGAGGCTTTCCGAGATCGCTAGCCGCTCCGCGGCGGGACCGATCGCGGCAAGCGCCGCCGGCGTCATCTTCGCGATGGTCGTGCGCTTGAGGAAATCCATCACCGAAAGCCCGCTCGAGAACCGCGCCGACCGCGCCGTGGGAAGCACATGGTTCGGCCCGCCGACGTAATCACCGATCGCCTCCGGCGTCCAGCGCCCGAGAAAGATCGCCCCGGCATGGGTGATCCGCTCCGCGAGCCCGTCGGGGTCGGCGACGCACAGCTCCAGATGCTCGGGCGCCACCCGGTTCGACAGCGCCGCCGCCTCGTGAAGATCGCGCGTAACGATAACCGCGCCGTAATCGCGCCAACTCGCCCCGGCGATCGCCCGGCGCTCCAGTGTCTCGAGCCGCTTCTCGACCGCCACCGCCACCGCCCGACCGAACCCTGCGTCGTCGGTCACGAGGATCGACTGCGCGCTCTCGTCATGCTCGGCCTGGCTGAGAAGGTCGAGCGCGATCCAGTCCGGGTCGTTGTCCCTGTCCGCGATCACGAGGATCTCCGACGGCCCCGCGATCATGTCGATGCCGACGCGCCCGAAGACGCGCCGCTTGGCGGCCGCGACATAGGCGTTGCCCGGCCCGGTGATCTTGTCCACCGGCCGGATCGTCGCCGTGCCGTAGGCAAGTGCGGCAATCGCCTGCGCGCCGCCGATCCGGTAGACGGTATCGACGCCCGCAAGCCGCGCGGCGAGCAGCACCAGCGGGTTGACCGAACCGCCCGGCGTCGGGCAGGCGATCACCAGCCGCTCCACCCCCGCGACCTTGGCGGGGATCGCGTTCATCAGGACCGAGGACGGGTAGGAGGCCAAGCCCCCCGGCACATAGAGCCCCGCCGCCGAGACCGGCGACCAGCGCCAGCCAAGCTCGGCCCCCGCCGCATCGGTCCAGCGCGCATCCTCGGGCATCTGGCGTTCGTGATAGGCGCGGACCCGCTCCGCCGCGAGTTCGAGCGCGGCGCGGTCCTCGTCGGACACCTTGGCGCATTCCGCCGCGATCTCGTCTTGCGTAAAGGCCAGCGTCTCCGGGCTGAGGTCGAGCCGGTCGAACTTCGAGGTCAGCCCGATCACCGCCGCGTCGCCGCGCGTCCGCACGTCGTCGATGATCGCCGCGACCGCCGCGTCGACATCCGGCGCATCCTCGCGCTTGGCCGACAGGAGCGCGGCGAAGGCGGTTTCGAAATCCGGCTCGGCGGTGGTCAGAAAGACTGGCATGGCGGCACTCCTCGATCCCGCCCCCAATACAGTCGCCGGACTTGCGCCTCAAGCATCCGAACGCACGCCATCGCCTGGTCGTGCGCGGAGGGACACAGGCCCCGCCTCAGAGCGCGGCGCGGGCGGCGAGCGCCGTCATCGCCTGATGCAGCTCATGCACCGCACTCGCCGCCATCGAGCGGAAGACCATGATCTCGAAGCTCTGCGCGCCGCTCCGGTGGAGGATCATCGCCATGTGGCCGAGCCCAGAGCGCGCCGCGCGCCCGACCGGGAACGCCCCCGCCCCGAGATCGAGCGGCACCAGCCGCGCCAGCACCGCCTTCGCCCCCCCGCCCTCGAGCCGCATCCGCGCCCAGGCGTCGCTCTGGTCGGTGAGCGCGGCGATGCCGGCAAGTCCCTCCGGCTCGGCGCCGATCAGAAAGGCCTGTCCGCGCCCGGTCCAGAGGCAGAGCCGCCCCTCGCCCCCGATGGACGTGCCGGGCCCGGGCCAGCCGAGGCCGAGCGCCTTCAGCGCCTTTCCGGCGGCGGCCTCCTTGCCGGCGAAGGGCGCGACGGAGGTGATCCGCTCCGGCGCGGGTTCGCTCAGCGTCACGCCGCCGGCCGAGACCGGCAGCAGGCCGTCACAGGCGGATTTTTCGATCAGGCTAGGCACGGGCACGGCCTCCTTCCGGGTCGAAGAAGATGGGGTTCATGACTTCGCAGACGACATCGGTGCCGCGCAGGTGGTCCACCAGCCGGACCCGCTGACCATGCCGGGCGCGGCCGTCCTTGAGGAACGCGAGCGCGAGATAGGTCTTCATCGTCGGCGAATAGCAGACCGAGGTGACATAGCCCTGATCGTTGGCCGAAACGGGCTCCGCCCCCTCGTTGAAAAGATGCGCCCCGGCGCCGATCTGGCGCGACATCGGGATCGGCCGGAGGCCGACGAGTTGCTCACGCTCCGGCCCGCCAAGGCCCTCGCGCTGGCTCGCCGCCTTGCCGACGCAGTCCTTCTTCGCCGAGACCATGCCCTGCAGCCCGATATCGAAGGCGGTGGTGCGGCCGTGGATCTCGGCGTGGGTGATGAAGCCCTTCTCGATCCGGAGCACGTTCAAGGCCTCCATGCCGTACGCCCCACCTCCGAGGTTCTCCGCCCGCGCCACGAGGTCGCGGTAAAGCGCCTCGCCGTAGCGCGCCGGCACCGCGATCTCGTACCCGAGCTCGCCCGAGAACGAGATCCGGAAGAGCCGCGCCTCGATCCCCATGATCCGCACGGTGCCGCAGGAGAGGAACGGGAAATCCTCGCCGTCGATCGGCGTTTCGAGCACCGAGTTCAAAAGCTCGCGTGCGAGCGGCCCGGCGACGGCGAACTGCGCCCAGGCCTCGGTCACTGAGATCATCCGCAGGTCCCAGTCCGGGCAATGCGCCTGGTGGACGAATTCGAGATGCCGCATCACCAGCCCCGCCGCCGCGGTCGTCGTCGTCATCAGGTAATGGTTCTCACCCCAGCAGGCGGTGGTGCCGTCATCGAGCACCAGCCCGTCCTCGCGCAGCATCAGTCCGTAGCGCACCCGGCCCGGCTTCAGCGTCGAGAAGGTGTTGGTATAGACGAGGTCGAGGAACCGGCCCGCGTCCGGCCCCTGGATATCGATCTTGCCCAAGGTCGAGACGTCGCAGATCCCGACCCGGTCGCGCACCATCAGGACCTCGCGGTCGCAGGCGTCGCGCCAGGTCGCCTCGCCCGGCCGCGGAAAGTAGGAGGGGCGGTACCAGAGCCCGGCCTCGATCATCGGCGCGCCGCGTTCGCTCGCCGCCTTGTGCGAGGTGGTGAAACGCTGCGGCGCGAAACCCTTGCCCTGCCCGCCCGCGCCCATCGCGGCGATAGAGACCGGCACATAGGGCGGCCGGAAGGTCGTGGTCCCGGTCTCTGGAATGCCCCGGCCGGTCGCGTCGGCAAGGACGGCCAGCGCGGCGACGTTGGAGTTCTTGCCCTGGTCCGGCGCCATGCCTTGCGTGGTGTAGCGCTTCATGTGCTCCACCGAGGCGAAGTTCTCCTGTGCGGCGAGCCGCACGTCCTTGGTCGTCACGTCGTTGGCAAAGTCGAGCCAGGCACGGTGCTTGCCGCCCGGCACCTCCCAATAGGCGCGGATCCGCACCGCGCCGTCCTCGGCCTCGGGCAGGTCGGCCGGCGCCGCGCCCCGCCCCAGCGACTCGAGCGCTTCGGCCGCCGCCGCCGCTCCCTCGGCAAGGCAGGCCCGCGTCGAGAACGTGCCGTTCGCCGCCCCCGCCGCCGTCAGGCCCGGGACCATCCCCGGCTTCGGCACGAAGGCCGCGATGTCCTCACGCCAGGCCGGGCGGCCGTTCATGTGGCAGGTGAGATGCAGCGCCGGGTTCCAGCCGCCCGAGACCGCGAGGCAATCGGTGACGATGCGCGAGACCTTTCCGTCCCGGTCGGCCACCACCACCTCGCGCAGCGACATCCGCCCGCCCGTGTCGATGACCCGCACGCCGGTCCGGACCGGCAGGTCGCCCGCCGCAGGTGCGTCGTCACGGGCGTCGATCACGCCCGCGACGTGCAGCCCCGCCGCGATCAGGTCGCGCGCGGTGCGGTAGCCATCGTCGTTGTTGGTCAGGATCGTGACATTCTGGCCCGCCGCTACGCCCCAACGGTTGAGATAGGCCCGCACCGCGCCCGCCGTCATCACGCCCGGCCGGTCATTGTTGGAAAACGCGATCTGGCGCTCATGCGCGCCCGAGGCGAGCACCGCCCGCTTCGCGACGATGCGCCAGAAGCACTCGCGCGGCAGCGCCGCCGCGGGGGTCGCGACATGCAGGCCCACCCGTTCGAGCGCGCCGTAGGTGCCGTTGTCATAGGCACCGATCACGCTCGTCCGCGGCATCAGCCGCACGTTCGGCATCGACGCGAGCTCGGCCACGGTCGCGGCCGCCCAGCCGGCGCCGGACTGGCCGCCGACCTCGTGCGTCTCGGCGAGAAGCCGCCCGCCCATCCGGTGATCCTCCTCGGCGAGGATCACCTCGGCGCCGCCCCGCGCCGCCTCCCGCGCAGCCATGAGGCCGGCGGGGCCGGAGCCGACCACGAGGAGATCGCAGAAGGCAAAGGCCTTCTCGTAATGCTCGTCGTTCGACTGGCGCGACAGCGCACCGAGCCCGGCCGCGCGGCGGATCGCCGGCTCGTAGACCGCCTCCCAGAACTTCCGCGGCCACATGAAGGTCTTGTAGTAGAAACCGGCGCTCAGATAGTTCGAGAAGAGGTCGTTCACCTCCATCACGTCGAAGCCGAGCGAGGGCCAGCAGTTCTGCCCCCGCGCCTCGAGCCCGGCGTGGATCTCCTGCAGCGTGGCGCGCACGTTCGGCACCTGACCCGCGCCGCGCCCCACGGTGACGAGCGCGTTCGGCTCCTCCGAACCCGCGGTCATCACCCCGCGCGGCCGGTGGTACTTGAACGACCGGCCGAAGACCCGGACGCCCGAGGCCAGAAGCGCCGAGGCCAGCGTGTCGCCCTGAAAGCCGGTATAGTCCTTGCCATCGAAGCGGAAGCCGACCGGAGCCGACCTGTCGACGAGGCCTCTGCCCTCGATCCTCATGCCTTCTTCCCCCTGCCCTTCGCGGCCGCCTTCTTGCCCTCTCGCCCGGCAACCAGCCGGGTCGCGAGGATCTCGTGGGTCACGGTGTTGCGCGTGACCTCGATCCAGGCCGCGCAGCCCATCTCGTGATACCAGAGGTCGCGCGTCTCCCCCGCCGGGTTGTCGCGCAGGTGCAGGTAATCGTCCCAGGCCTCCGGCGCGGCATCCGCGGCCGGTCGGTCGGCATAGACGGCATCGCCGTAGTAGTAGAACTCGCGCCGGTCGCGCTCGCCGCAGAGGGGGCATGTTATGCGCATGGGTCGTACCTCAATGCAGGTTGTGCTGGCTGCCGGTGCCTTCCTCGTCGAGGAGGCGGCCGGTCGCGAAACGGTCGAGCCGGTAGCGGCGGGCAACCTCGTGGCTTTCCCCGGTGGCCATCAGATGGGCCATGCACCATCCCGAGGCCGGCACCGCCTTGAAGCCGCCGTAGTTCCAGCCGCAGTCGATATAGAGCCCGCCGACATCGGTCTTGTCGATGATCGGCGAGCCGTCCGGGGTCATGTCCATGATCCCGCCCCACGACCGCAACACCTTCGCCTTGCCGATCATCGGCATCAGCGTCATACCCGCCTCCATCACATGCTCGACCATCGGCAGGTTGCCGCGCGCGGCATAGGAGGCGTAGAAATCGAGGTCGCCGCCGAAGACGAGCCCGCCCTTGTCGCTCTGCGAGATGTAGAAATGCCCCATCCCGAACGAGACGACATGGTCGATCACCGGCTTCAGCCCCTCGGTCACGAAGGCCTGCAGGATGTGGCTCTCGATCGGCAGCCGCATCCCCGCCATCGCCGCGACCTGGCCCGAGCGGCCGGCGACGATGATGCCGACCTTCTTCGCCTTGATCGCGCCCCGCGTGGTCTGGACGCCGGTGACGCGCCCGTCCTTGATGTCGATGCCGGTGACCTCGCAGTTCTGGATCAGGTCCACCCCGCGCTGGTCCGCGCCCCGCGCATAGCCCCAGGCCACCGCGTCATGCCGCGCGGTGCCGCCCCGGCGATGCAAAAGCCCGCCGTAGATCGGGAACCGGGTCTGCTCGAAGTCGAGATACGGCAGATGCCTCCGCACCCCCTCGCGGTCGAGAAGCTCGGCATCGTCGCCCTGGTTGATCATCGCATTGCCACGCCGCGCGAAGGCGTCGCGCTGGCCGTCGGAGTGGAAGAGGTTGATGAGCCCGCGCTGCGAATGCATGACGTTGTAGTTGAGCTCGGCCTCCAGCCCCTCCCAGAGCTTCAGCGAGTGTGAGTAGAACTCCTGGTTGCCGGGCAGGAAGTAGTTCGCGCGCACGATCGTGGTGTTGCGTCCCACGTTGCCGCCGCCGAGATAGCCCTTCTCCAGCACCGCGATATTGGTCAGCCCGTGGTTCTTGGCGAGGTAATACGCGGTCGAGAGCCCGTGCCCGCCGCCGCCGATGATGATGGTGTCGTATTCGCGCTTCGGTTCAGGGTCGCGCCAGGCCGGTTTCCAGCCCTTGTTGCCGAACAGCCCCTCGGTGAAGACCCTGAGCCCGGAATAGCGCATGACATCCCTCCCTGTCCGGTTCCACTGAACCGGCATGCGGCAGAGAATTCAATGCCTGCGGTGGATTTCCGCGCCGTTTCACGACAAGGTCATGTCGCAACTCCACTTTCGGTGGAAAAACATTTCGGCCGGCACCTTTCGGCACCGGCCGGCAAGCTTTGGGGAGCGGTGTCCTCGCGTCCTTGCTCGGTCAGTGGACAAGCCGGAAATAGCGGGCCGCGTAGCTGTTCCCCATGCCCTGGCCGTCGCAGAACCCGAACTTGCCGTTCGACGTCACGTCGGCCTTCCCGCCCGCGACGATCGACACGCCTTCGAACCCGTCCGCGTTGGCGGTCAAAGACACGTCGCCCGCAGCGAGGATCTGGCTGCCGTAGATACTGGTCTTAGCGGCAAACTCGACCCCGCCCTTGGTGACGATTTGCACGTCGCCTCCCACCACGCAATGATCGTTCTTGCCGATGACAATGTCCGACGAGGCGTAGATCGATTTCGCATCGGGATTGGTAGTGATGATCACCGCGTCCTGAATGACCGCGCCAGAGGCGATTTGCAGCCGGCAATCGGTGATGATCACCATCTTCACGAGGTTGAATCCCGATCCGATCTGCTTGTGGGTGTTGTCGTTCTTGCAGTCCATGTAATGGATGCGCCCGGTTTTGAACTTGGTCGGGTCGAGCCCGGTCGGACCGTTGGCCTTGATCGTGATCTGCGTCGGGCTCGTGATGTAGCTCCGGTAATACTCGCTGGGCGGGGTCGAAGGCGTCATGATCCCGACCACCGGATCGTTCGGCGCGTTTACGCTCTTGATGATCGTGTCGATGCGGTTGAGGACCCGGATCTGGTAGGAACTGTCGCGCAATGCCTCCTTCAAGCCCACATTCGAGGTGAATCCCGAACTCGGCAGTTCGAGGTTGCGCTTGTCCGGCATCGAGACGATGACGCCGGGATCGTAGAGGTTGTTGGAGCTGACCTTCACATAGTCCTGCGAATGCAGGCAGATCCCGTTGGAGAACCAGCCGTTCGACTGCATCTCCAACCGCAGCCGCGACACGATCCCTTCATCCTCGCAGTCCGAATAGTAGGTCTCGAACACCGAGGTGGAGACGACGTCCCAGGCGTCGTATCCCACGAGCCCCAGCATGTAGGTCATGACACCGTTGCCGTCCGCAACGGAGCGCCGTGTGGTAACCGCGACCGCACGGTCAGACCCGGCATCGGGGGTGAACGCGGCACCGTCCCAGGTGCCGAAAACGATGTCCTCGGGCTTGAGGACGGTACCGTACTTGCCGGGCGGCAAGGCGGCGGCGGCGATTTGGATCGCCTTCGCCTTTGCAACGTCCGCAGTATTGAGTTCGCGCGTGTAGAGCGCGGCATGGGCCGCCGCATCGGCGGCGACCTGGAGCTCGGTCTTGGAGGCCACGCCGCTGCCGTAGTCCACGGCCAGCCCGCCGACGACCAGCATGGCCAGGAACATGTAGAGGCTAAGGACGGTGATTCCGCCCTCTTCCGAGGACACGAAGCGGGAGATTTCAAACCGACGGCGGGTCATGCCTCAGATCTCCTTCAGATGCTCTGCGGTGACGTTCATCCATCCGCCACCGAAGATGTCGGCGACGCCGAAAAGGTCGAGATCCGCCATCGGCACGCTGACCGTCGTCGTGATCAGGCCCGCGACATCGGTGGTCAACACCTTTGCGTTCGGGGTAAATTTGGCGGTCTCGGCAAGCACGAAGTTCTGTGTCGCGCTCACGTCCTTGAGCCTGCCGATCGACATGTTGCGATTGGCGGCCTGAACGATCACCAAGAGCTTCGACTGGCCGTGAAAGACCATTGAGACATCGGCGAGAAATCCAAACAGGATGAAGAAGAACGGAAGCCAGATCACGGCTTCGACCGTAGCGGCCCCGTCGTCGCGCTTGACGAAGCGGGCCGCGAACGCGGACAACTTGGCGTGGCAGCTCATAATAACCGCTCTCAATTCGTCGCCCGATTCCTTCAGGCAACCCCTTCCCCCGCGTTATCTATTCACTCATAAAAAAGGCATTTGTGTGGCCAAGCGGGTTTCCGCCCAGCCGGCGGAGGAAGCGCCCGGACGTCGCGGAATTCGCTGCCATCCTGCCCCGCCCGGCCCGCGGCCCGCTCACCGGCAGGACACACGCCATTGCAGGGCGGCGCATCGGTGCGCCGCCGCTACGCCCAGTCCCAGGGCCGGGTGAACTCGCCGAGTTTCTGCTTCAGCGCCTGGGTGTCGACCTCTCCGGTCTTTTCGAGCCGCGCCACGAGGCCGAGTTTCTTGTCCTCGACAACCTCCTTCACGTGCACGGCGAATCCCGCCTCCGCGAGCGCCGCGTCATAGACCCGCTCGATCGCGCGCTTCCTCAGGTCGGGCTTGAAGATCTTGCCCACCGCGGTCTTCGGCAGCTCGTCGAGGATCTCGATATGCTTCGGCACCGCCGCGCGCTCGCGGATATGGGCTTTCGCGTGGTCAAGCAGTTCCTCGACGGTGACCGCCGCGCCCGCGACCAGCTCGACATAGGCGCAGGGCAATTCGCCCGCAAAGGCGTCGGGCTGGCCGATCGCGCCGGCGAAGGCCACGGCCGGATGGCCCATCAGCGCCTCCTCGATCTCAGCGGGGTCGATGTTGTGGCCGCCGCGGATGATCAGGTCCTTCGCCCTGCCGGTGATCCAGAGATAGCCGTCCGCGTCGATCCGGCCGAGATCGCCGGTCCTGAGATAACGCCCCTCGGCGAAGAGCGCGCGGTTCTTGTCGACCTCGGTATAGGTCGAGCCCTCGAAGACGCCGGGATTGGAAATGCAGATCTCGCCGACCTCGTCGGTGCCGCATTCCTTGGTGACGCCGCCCTCGGCATCGGTGTGCAGGATCCGCACATGGGTATAGGGCAAGGGCAGACCGACCGAGCCCACCTTCTTCGTGCCATCGACCGGGTTGCAGGAGACGAGACAGGTCGCCTCCGTCAGCCCGTAACCTTCGGCGATCTGCACGCCTGTCGCCTTCTCGAAACGGTTGTAGAGCTCCAGCGGCAGGGCCGCCGAGCCCGAGATCGCGATCTTGAGCGTCGAGACATCGGCATTCACGGGGCGCTGCATCAAGGCGGCGATGGCGGTCGGGACGGAGATCAGGAAGGTGACCTGCCAGCGTTCGATGAGCTTCCAGAAGTTGTCGAAGACGCCGTCGCCACGATAGCCGGCGGGCGTCGGCATCACCACATGCGCTCCCGCCGCGATCACCGACATGAAGACCGGATAGGCCGCGAAAACGTGGAAAAGCGGCAGCGGGCAGATCAGCACGTCGGTCTCGTCGAAGAGAAGCGTGCCGCCGAGCCAGCCGTTGTAGATCATGCCCGAGTAGAGGTGCTGCGCCACCTTGGGCATGCCCGTGGTGCCGCCGGTATGGAAGAAGGCCGCGACCCGGTCAGCCTTCGCATCCTCGAAAGTGAGCCGGTCGGCGGGCATCCTCGCGCATTCGGCGTTGAAATCCTTGACCACGGCCTTGTGCGCGACCGGGTTCTTGGGCCGGACGAGGGGCACGATCCAGGACTTCGGCGGCGTCAGGTAGCGGTTGAGATCGACCTCGAGGACGGTCTGCACACCCGGCGCGAGCTTCAGCGCGGCGGCGGCCTTCTGCGGAACGTCGGTCTTGGGGAAGGCCTTCAGCGTCACCAGCACCTTGGCCTTGGTCTCGCGCAGAATCGCGGCGATCTGCTCGGGCTCGAGAAGCGGGTTGATCGGATTGACGATGCCCGCGACCGCGCCGCCAAGAAGCGTCGCCCCGGTCTCCAGGCAATTCGGCAGGAGATAGGCGACGACGTCCTTCTCGCCCACGCCGAGGCTGCGGAAGAGGTTCGCTGCCTGGGTGACGCGGCCGTGGAGCTGGTTCCAGGTCCAGGTCTCCGCCTTCGCCTGCGGGTCCGAGAAGATCTGGAAGCTGATCGCACTGCGCGCGCCATGCGCGTCACGGGTTCTCGTCAGGAACTGGTAGAGCGTGACCGGCAGGTCGCGCTCCTCATACGGCATCTCGCGCTCGACCGCGTCCCGGTCGGCCACACCCGAAAACTTGCCCATCTGGTCTCTCCCCTCAGCCCGCTTGGCGGGTCCGCTTTGATCCGAAGATGCGGGCAAAGCGCGCGTGGGGCAAGACCGGCGCGGCAATCGCGACGCGGCGTAAAATCGACAGATGCCGACCGCGGCCACTGGAGCTGCGCGACAACCGGCGCGTCTATTCCGCCGCCAGCCCCTCGGTGAACTGCAGCCGCGCGAGGCGCGCGTAAAGCCCGCCCTCGGCCACGAGCCGGTCATGGGTGCCCGTCGCGACGATGCGGCCGTGATCGAAGACGATGATCCGGTCCGCCTTCTTCACGGTCGCAAGCCGGTGCGCGACGATGATCGTCGTGCGATCCTTCGACACGACCTCGACCGCCTTCTGCACCGCGCGCTCGCTTTCCGCGTCCAGCGCCGAGGTGGCCTCGTCGAGAAGCAGCACCGCGGCATCGCGCAGGATCGCTCGGGCGATGGCGATGCGCTGCTTCTGCCCGCCCGAGAGCATCACGCCGCGCTCGCCGAGCCAGGTGCCGTAGCCGTCGGGGAGCGCCGCGATGAAGTCATGCGCGGCGGCGGCGCGGGCCGCGGCCTCGACCTCGGCATCGCTCGCCTCGGGGCGGCCGTAGCGGATGTTCTCGCGCGCCGAGGCGGCGAAGATCACCGGGTCCTGCGGTACCAGCGCGATCGCCCGGCGGAAATCGGCCCGCGCCATTGCGTCGAGCGGCACCCCGTCGAGCGTGACGCGGCCCCGGTCGGGGTCGTAGAAGCGCAGGAGAAGCTGGATGACGGTCGTCTTGCCCGCCCCCGACGGCCCCACCAGCGCCACCGTCTCGCCGGGCTTCACATGCAGATCGACCGCCTCGAGCGCCGACTGCTCGGGCCGGGTCGGGTAGTGGAAGGTGACGCCCTCGAAGCCGATCTCGCCCCGGACCGGGCGCGGCAGCGCGACAGGCTTCTCGGGGTCGGTCACGCTGTCACCGGCGCCCAGAAGCTCCACCAGCCGCTCGGTTGCACCGGCCGCGCGCTGCAGTTCGCCCCAGATCTCGGACAAAGCCGCGACCGAGCCCGCCGCCATCACCGCGTAGATCACGAACTGCACCAGCGCGCCCGGCGTCATCGCGCCCGTACGCACGTCGCGCGCGCCGATCCAGAGGACGCCGACGACCCCGGCGAAGACGAGGAAGATGACGATGATCGTCATCACCGCGCGGGTGCGGATCCGGGCCCTGGCGGAATCGAATGCCTTCTCCGTCACCCGGCCGAAGTCCCTGCGCGAATGGTCCTCGTGGGTGAAGGCCTGCACCGTCTGCACCGCGCCCAGCGCCTCGGACGCCGCGCCGGACGAGGCCGCGATCCAGTCCTGGTTCTCGCGGCTGAGGCGGCGCAGCCGCCGTCCCTGGGTGATGATCGGCACGATGACCGCCGGCACGATCAGGAAGACGAGGCCGGTGAGCTTGGCCGAGGTCAGCATCATCAGCACGAGCCCGCCGACGAGGATCAGGAGGTTCCTCAGCGCCACCGAGACCGAGGAGCCGATCACCGACAGGATCAGGGTCGTGTCGGTGGTGATCCGGCTGATGATCTCGCCGGTCAGGGTGCGTTCGTAGAAGGCGGGGCTCATCCCGATCACCCGGTCGAAGACCGCGCGGCGGATGTCGGCCACGACCCTTTCGCCGAGCCTTGTCACGAGGTAGTAGCGCGCCCCGGTGCCGAGCGCGAGCAGCGCCGCGATGCCGATCGCGGCGCCGAAATAGCCGTCGAGCAGCTCCGCGCCGTTGCCGAACTCGTCGATCACCCGGCGCACCGCCTGCGGCAGGAGAAGCGAGACCGAGGCCGTCAGCGTGAGCGCGAGACCGGCGAGCACGACGAGCCCCCGATACGGGGCAATGAAGGGCCAGAGCCCGCCGAGCGCGCCGACGCGCTTCGACGCGGCGCGATCCTCGACCGCGGTGGATTGATGTCGTGCCATTGCGCCTCCGTTCCTGCCCGAGGGTTTAGGCCGAGGGCGCGCGCGGGGCAAGCGGCGCGAAAGTCGCAGGGGCCCGAGACGCCGCGACGCAATGAACGAGCGAATATCTTGACAATGTGCAATATTCTTCGACTGCAACCAGGATATTCCGCAGATATTTCGAAGAAAATTGCGTCATCCTGAAAATGAGGGACGGATTGCGGCTCGGATCGGGCGACACTGAACCACCCGAAGCCTCGGGGCATAACAAGGGAGAGAGAAATGGCAAACATATATGTTGCCGGTTACGACGGAAGCACCGCCGGCCGACGGGCGGTGGACTATGCCGTCGCCCGGGCAGAAGCGGCAGGCGCCGAATTGCTCGTCGCACATGTGCTTGAATGGTCACCCTATTCCTTCCTCACGCCGGAGGAGATCGCCGAGCGGCACAAGCGCCGCACCGAGGAGCTGAAGCGCGCCGAAAGCGCCGTGACCGGCCCGCTGGCGGCGGATCTGTCCGGCAGAGGCGTGAAAATCTCGACCGAGATCCGCTATGGCCATGTCGCCGAAACGCTCTGCGAGATCGCGAAAGAGCATGGCGCATTACAGATCTTCATCGGCCGGACCGGCCATTCCACGGTTGTAGAGCGGCTCTTCGGCTCTGTCGCGGGCACACTCGCGCAGATCGCGCCGGTGCCCTGCACCATCGTGCCTTGACCGGAACAGCACAGGGAACGTGACATGAAACACATCAGGGAAACGCGCATCGCGGCCTCCGCGGCAGGGCTGTCGCTTCTGGCGGGCACCGCAGGCGCCCAGACGCTCGACGAAACCATCAACGCGACCTTCGCGAGCGCCACGGGCTGGTTCGTCAATTTCATCTTCGCCCCCTTCCCGGGAACCTCCTTCCCGTGGATCGTGGCCTGGCTGGTGGTCGCCGCCTCGGTCTTCACCCTCTATTTCGGCTTCATCCAGTTCCGGGTGATCAGGCACTCGATCCAGCTCGTGAAGGGCGACTTCTCCGACCCCAATGACGCGGGCGAGGTCAGCCACTTCCAGGCGCTCGCCACCGCACTCTCGGGCACGGTCGGTCTAGGCAACATCGCCGGCGTGGCGGTCGCGGTCGGCATCGGCGGCCCCGGGGCGACGTTCTGGATGATCCTCGCGGGCCTCCTCGGCATGGCCTCGAAGTTCACCGAATGCACGCTCGGCGTGAAGTACCGCAACGAATACGAGGACGGCACCGTCTCGGGCGGTCCGATGTACTACATCACCAAGGGCTTTGCCGAACGCGGCAAGCCGGGGGGCAAGGTCCTTGCGGCGCTCTTCGCGGTGTTCTGCATCCTCGGCTCGTTCGGCGGCGGCAACATGTTCCAGGCCAACCAGGCGCACCAGCAGCTTTCGGGCGTGCTCGGCGAGTATCCGGGCTGGATCACCGGCGTCGTCTTCGCGATCATCGTCTTCATCGTCATCGTCGGTGGCATCAAGTCGATCGCCCAGGTGACCGAGAAGGTCGTGCCCTTCATGGCGATCCTCTACTGCGGCACCGCGCTCATCATCATCCTGATGAACATCGGCAACATCGGCTGGGCCTTCGGCCAGATCTTCGCGGGAGCCTTCACCGACATGGGCATCGCCGGCGGCGCGGTCGGCGCGCTGATCCAGGGCTTCAAGCGAGCGGCCTTCTCGAACGAGGCAGGCGTCGGTTCCGCTGCCATCGCCCACTCGGCCGTGCGCACGAAGGAGCCGATCACCGAGGGCTTCGTCTCGCTTCTGGAACCTTTCATCGACACCGTCGTGATCTGCACCATGACCGCGCTGGTGATCATCTTCACCCAGCAGCTCATCGTCGATCCCGAAACCGGGCGCTATGTGATGGACGAGGCCACCGGCCGCATCGCGACCATCGACGGCAATTCCGGCGTCGGCCTCACCTCGGCCGCCTTCGCCTCGGCCTTCTCGTGGTTCCCGTATCTCCTTGTGATCGCGGTGGTGCTCTTCGCCTTCTCGACGATGATCTCGTGGTCCTACTACGGGCTCAAGGCCTGGACCTACCTCTTCGGCGAGGGCAAGACGCAGGAGCTGATCTTCAAGCTGCTCTTCTGCTTCTTCGTGATCGTCGGCGCGGCGGCGAGCCTCGGCCCGGTCATCGACTTCTCCGATGCCGCGATCTTCGCGATGGCGGTCGTCAACATCATCGGGCTCTACGTCCTGATGCCGATCGTCAAGCGCGAGGTTGAAAGCTACCTCGGCCGCCTGCGCTCGGGCGAGATCCGCAAGTTCGCCTGACGGCGAAAAGAGATCCGTGACACCAGGGCCGGGCGGGAAACCGCCCGGCTTGTTACGCGCGAAGCGCGCCGGGAGGCGGCGAAGCGCAAGATTGGAATTGTCTGGAAATGACTGGAGCGGGCGGCGGGAATCGAACCCGCGTCTTTAGCTTGGAAGGCTAAGGTCTTACCACTACACAACGCCCGCTCAGAGCTTTGCTACTTAGTCGACCGCCCCGGTGGCGTCAAGGAGCCGCGACGCCCCTGCCCGCCATGCCCCGACACCATCGCACCCCCGATGTCCGAAATGGAAGGGTCGCCGTCCGAATTGCGCGGGGCGTGCGCGGCCGAAATCGGCAAGAGTGCCGGAAACGTCAACGAGGATCGCCATGCGCTATTCCGGCTTCAAAGTCATCAAGGAGGCCCTGACCGGCCACAAGGGCTGGCAGCCCGCCTGGCGCGATCCCGCGCCGCAACCGCACTATGACATCATCGTCATCGGCGGCGGCGGACACGGGCTCGCCACCGCCTATTACCTCGCCAGGCAGTTCGGCCAACACCGGGTCGCGGTGCTGGAAAAGGGCTGGATCGGCGGCGGCAACGTCGGGCGCAACACCACGATCATCCGCTCGAACTACCTCCTCGACGGCAACGAGCCCTTCTACGAGTTCTCGATGAAGCTCTGGGAGAACCTGGAGCAGGACTTCAACTTCAACGCGATGGTCAGCCAGCGCGGCGTGCTCAACCTCTGCCACACCGACGCGCAGCGCGACGCGATGCGCCGGCGCGGCAACGCGATGCGGCTCAATGGCGTCGATGCCGAGCTTCTCGACACCGAGGGCGTGCGCCGGATGGCGCCGTTCCTCAACTTCGAGAGCGCCCGCTTCCCGATCAAGGGCGGGCTTCTGCAGCGCCGCGGCGGCACCGTGCGCCACGATGCGGTGGCCTGGGGCTATGCACGCGGCGCCGACGCGCGCGGCGTCGACATCATCCAGAACTGCGAGGTCACGGGCTTTCGCATCGAGAACGGCCGCGTGAAGGGCGTCGAGACGACCCGCGGCTTCATCGGCGCGGGCAAGGTCGGGGTCGCGGTCGCGGGCTCCTCCTCGAAGGTCATGGGCATGGCCGGGATGCGGCTGCCGATCGAGAGCCACGTCCTGCAGGCCTTCGTCTCGGAGGGGCTGAAGCCGGTCCTGCCCGGCGTCATCACCTACGGCGCGGGGCATTTCTACGTCAGCCAGTCCGACAAGGGCGGGCTCGTCTTCGGCGGCGACATCGACGGCTACAACTCCTACGCCCAGCGCGGCAACCTGCCGGTGGTCGAGGATGTCTGCGAGGGCGGCATGAGCCTGATGCCGATGATCGGCCGGGCCCGGCTTCTGCGGATGTGGGGCGGCATCATGGACATGTCGATGGACGGCTCGCCGATCATCGACAAGACCCATGTCGAAGGGCTCTACTTCAACGGCGGCTGGTGTTACGGCGGCTTCAAGGCGACGCCCGCCTCGGGCTGGGCCTTCGCGCACCTCTTGGCCACCGACACGCCGCATTCCACCGCCAAGGCCTATCGCTTCGACCGGTTCCTCAAGGGGCTGATGATCGACGAAAAGGGCATGGGCGCCCAGCCGAACTTGCACTGACAGGTCCCGACATGATCATCAACCACCCCCTGCTCGGCCCGCGCGACAGCCAGGAGTTCATCTATCTCGGCGACGCGAACCTGATCGAGCGCCCCGACTGGCAGGCCGCGAACGCTGTCGAGACGTTCCACGACTACCTCTACCTCCGTGACAACCCGGCCGGCGAGCACCGCGAGCTCTGGTACCACGAACAGGGCGACCGCAGCTGGCTCGTCGTCACCCGCAACACCGTCACCCACGAGATTTCCAAGGTCGAACTGGCCCGCGACGTGGCCCGGTCGAAGGGACGCAGTAAATGAACCAGATGAACCGTATCAACGGCCAGCCACTCGGCGGCACAGAGGCCACCGGCGCGCCCCGCTCCGGCCAGGCCAACCGCCTTTCCGGCGGCCAGATCGACCACGCGAAGACGCTGAACTTCCGCTTCGACGGCAAGACCTTCCAGGGCCACCCGGGCGACACGCTCGCCTCCGCGCTTCTCGCCAACGGCGTGCGGCTGATGGGCCGTTCGTTCAAGTACCACCGCCCGCGCGGCCCCCTGACCTCGGGCTCCGAGGAGCCGAACGCGCTCGTCGAGCTGCGCTCGGGCGCCCGGCAGGAGCCGAACACCCGCGCCACCGTGGCCGAACTCTTCGACGGGCTCGAGGCCATGAGCCAGAACCGCTGGCCGTCTCTCAGCTTTGACGCGCTGGCGATCAACGACCGGCTGTCGACCTTCCTGACGGCGGGCTTCTACTACAAGACCTTCATGTGGCCGAAGGCGTTCTGGGAAAAGCTCTACGAGCCGATCATCCGCCGCGCCGCCGGTCTCGGCAGCCTGTCGATGGAGACCGACCCCGACCTCTACGACAAGGGCTTCCTGCACGCCGACCTCCTGATCGTCGGCTCCGGCCCCGCCGGCCTCGCCGCCGCGCTGACCGCCGGACGGGCCGGCGCTCAGGTTATCCTGGCCGAGGAGGACTTCCTCTTCGGTGGCCGCCTGATCGCCGAGACCTACCGGCTCGGCTCCGGGTCGGGCGCCGACTGGGCCGCCGCCGCGATCGCCGAGCTTGCGGCGATGCCGAACGTGCGGCTGATGCCGCGCACCACCGTCATCGGCGCCTTCGACCACGGCATCACCGGCGCGGTGGAGCGGGTCTCCGACCACCTCGCCGTGCCTGCCGCCGGCAAGCCGCGTCAGATCCTCTGGCGGATTTACGCCAAGCGCACGCTCCTCTGCGCCGGCGCGATCGAACGGCCGATCCCGTTCGAGAACAACGACCGCCCCGGCATCCTGCTCGCCGGCGCGATCCGCGCCTACGCCAACCGCTGGGCAGCGACGCCGGGCAAGACGGTCGCGATCTTCACCAACAACGACGACGGCCTCAGAACCGCGACCGACCTGATCGACAAGGGCGTGAGCGTCGCCGCGGTGATCGACACGCGGCCCGAGGGCAAGACGCTGGCGGGGACCACCCATCTCAAGGGCGCCACGGTCATCGACAGCGCCGGCCGGCTCGGCCTGACCGGGATCACCGTGCGGCTCGGCACCGGCGAGACCCGCCAGATCGCCTGCACCGCGCTCGGCGTCTCGGGCGGCTGGAACCCCAACGTCCACCTGACCTGCCACCAGCGCGGCCGCCCGGTCTGGGACGCGAAGATCGCTGCCTTCGTGCCGGGCGCCGACCTGCCGCCGAGCATGAGCGTCGCCGGCGCGGCGACGGGCGACCTCACGACCTCCGGCGCGCTCGCGTCCGGTGCCGCGGGCGCGGTCGCAGCCCTCGATGCGCTCGGCATCACCGCCCGTGCGGCGGAGCTGCCCGAGGCCGAGGACGCGCCGGTGAACGTGACGCCCTTCTGGTACGTCAAGCACGGCAAGGGCCGCGCCTGGATCGACCAGCAGAACGACGTGACCGTGAAGGACGTCAAGCTCGCCCACCAGGAGGGCTACCGCTCGGTCGAGCACCTCAAGCGCTACACCACGCTCGGCATGGCGACCGACCAGGGCAAGACCTCGAACATGGCCGGCCTCGCGGTCATGGCCGAACTGACCTCGAAGTCGATCCCGGCGACCGGCACGACGATCTTCCGCCCGCCCTACACGCCGGTGCCGATCGCCACCTTCGCCGGCCGCTCGGCGGGCAAGGACTTCCGCCCGGTCCGCCAGACCCCCTCGCATAAATGGGCCGCCGAACAGGGCGCGGTCTTCGTCGAGGTCGGCATGTGGAAGCGCGCCCAGTGGTTCCCGCGCCAGGGCGAGACCCACTGGCGCCAGTCGGTCGACCGCGAGGTGCTGGCCACCCGGAACTCGGTCGGGATCTGCGACGTGACGACGCTCGGCAAGATCGACGTGCAGGGCACCGACGCGGCCGAGTTCCTCAACCGCGTCTACGCCAACCCCTTCGCCAAGCTCGCCGTCGGCAAGGTCCGCTACGGGCTGATGCTGCGCGAGGACGGGATGGCGATGGACGACGGCACCACCGCGCGGCTCGCCGAGGACCATTTCGTCACCACGACCACGACCGCGAACGCCGTCGGCGTCTACCGCCATATGGAGTTCTGCCGCCAGTGCCTCTGGCCCGACCTCGACGTGCAGATCATCTCCACGACCGAGGCCTGGGCGCAGTTCTCGGTCGCCGGACCCAACGCCCGAAAGCTCCTACAGAAGATCGTCGATCCCGGACACGACATCTCGAACGAGGCCTTCCCCTACATGGGTTGCGGCGAGATCACCGTCTGCGGCGGCCTGCGCGCCCGGCTCTTCCGGATCTCGTTCTCGGGCGAGCTCGCCTACGAGATCGCGGTACCGACGCGCTATGGCGACGGGCTGATCCGCGCCATGGTCGAGGCCGGCAAGCAGTACGACTCGGTGGTCTACGGCACCGAGGCGCTCGGCGTGATGCGGATCGAGAAGGGCCATGCCGCCGGCAACGAGCTCAACGGCACCACGACCGCGCGCAATCTCGGCATGGCCGGAATGGTGTCGAAAAAGAAGGACGCGATCGGCTCGACGCTTTCCGAACGCGAAGGCTTGAACCGCGACGACGTGCTGGCGCTCGTCGGCTTCCGTCCGGTGGACCGGTCGCGGCCGCTCGTCGCGGGATCGCATTTCATCAATGTGGGCGCCGAGGCCACTGCCGCGAACGACCAGGGCTACATGACCTCGGTCGCCTTCTCGCCGAACCTCGGCCATTCGGTCGGGCTCGGCTTCCTCAAGAGTGGCGGCGCCCGCAAGGGCGAGACTCTCCGCGCCGTCAACCCGCTGAACAACGAAGAGGTCGAGGTCGAAGTGGTCAGCGCCCACTTCATCGACCCGGAAGGAGACCGCCTCCGTGCCTGATCACAGCCTCGCCCCCCTGCTGCCGCTCGGCGGCGCCACCCCGCGCCGCGACACCTTCGCGGGCCTCACGATCACCGAGAACCCCGATGTCGCGATCGCCTCGGTCGCCTGCCGGATGGGCCGCGACGCCGATCTCGCGAAGGCCGCCGCGGCGCTCTTCGGCACCGCCCTGCCGGTGCCCGGCCAGATGGTGGCGAAGGGCGACTGGGCCCTCTTCTGGACCGGTCCCGGCCAGTGGATGGCCACCGCGCCCTTCGCGACCCACGAGGACATCTCGCGGATCGTCAAGGCCGGCCTCGGCGACACCGCCTCGGTGACCGAGCAGACCGACGCCTGGGTGCGTTTCGACATCGACGGCGCCCGCGCGCCCGACATGTTCGAGCGGCTCTGCATCCTCGACACCCGCCGGATGGCGGCGGGCAGCGCCAACCGCACGATGATCGAGCATCTCGGCACCTTCGTCCTCTGCCACCGCGCGGGCGAGGCGTTCAGCGTGCTCGGCCCGCGGTCGGCCGCGGCCTCGCTGCATCACGCGCACGTCGCGGCGGCGAAAAGCGCGATCTGAGGCGGCCTTGACCTGACGGGCCGGATGACCCCTCGGCGCTTCCCTCCCCCCTCGTGGGGGAGGGAGAGGGAGGGGGGCGGCTGACCGCGAAGCCCCCCCCACCCCCATCCCCTCCCCACGAGGGGGAGGGGAGGCGCCCGGACTCCCCGCGAAATCTCCCGGCCGGATCGTGGCCTAGACCGAGGGGATCGGCGCGTTCCCCTGGACGCGGATCGAGTTGATCGCCTTGCGGTCCTCCTGCGGTGTCACGCCGAAGGCCTGGATGTAGTGGCGCACCATCGGCGTCGAGCTCGCGTAGCCGACCGACAGCGCGATATCCGTCATCGTGTCGTTGGAATAGAGCGCGAGTTGGCGCGCCTTCTTCATCCGGAGCATACGGTAGTATTTCAGCGGGCTCTGCCCGGTCGCGCGCTGGAAAGTCCGGTCGAGCTGGCGCGCCGAGAGCGCCACCGCCTCGGCTACCTCGGCGATCTGGATCGGCTGCTCGACATGCTCGGCGAAAAGCCGGATCGCCTTCGCCACCGCCTCGGGCAGCATGTCCTCGGTCCGGTCGGTCCGGTGCGTCGGGATCCGCTGGCTCACGTCCTCGCCGCGCACCAGCGGATGCTGGAACCAGCAGGCGACCTCGGTCATGGTCTCGGCGCCGAGCTCGGCGTCGATGAGCCCCAGCATCAGGTCAAAGACCGCCGCCGCGCCGGCCGCCGTCACCCTGCCCCGGTCGATGGTGATGACGTTGGCGCTGGCCCGGATCTCGGGGAACTCGGCCTTGAACGCCGCCTCGTAGCACCAGTGCACCGCGCAGGTATGGCCGTCCATCAGCCCGCTCCGCGCCAGCGGGAAGATCCCGCCGCTGAAACCGCCGATCGCGACCCCGTGCCGCGCGAGCTTCCGCACCGCCGCATTCGCGCTGCGCGGGTTGTCGAACCGTCCGGCCGGGCCGCTGAGGAAATGCAGCTGGTCGACACCCTCGAGATCGGCGAGCCGCACATCCGGGTCGAAGCCGACCCGCGCGCTCGACACCACCCGCTCGCCGCTCTCGCCCACCACGGTCCAGGAGAACGCCTCGCGCCCGACGATCTCGTTGGCCGCGCGCAAAGGCTCGATCGCCGAGGTCAGGCAGGCCATCGGGAAGCCGGGGAAGATCAGGAAGCCGAGGTACTTGCTATTTTTTTTCATCGCGGAGTATGGTGGTTTCACTTGCAGGAATATCTTTCTACCCCATATAAGGCCACGATTTCCTGCGTTGGCGCCGTTCCGGCAGACTAGCGCAGCGGCGCAGCCCAAAGGAAGAGGTCATACCGTGAACGCTCCGAAGTCGAAGACGGCTGCCGCCGCCGCCTCGCCCCTGAAGCAGGATCCGCACCGCACCTCCGAGCCGCGCGAGAAGGTGCTCGAAGTGGCGATCGGCCGCGCGGTGCGCAGTTTCCGGCGCCAGAAGGCGATGACGGTCGCGGAACTGTCGAAGCGCACCGGGCTCTCGATCGGGATGCTGTCGAAGATCGAGAACGGCGTCACCTCGCCGTCGCTGACGACGCTGCAGACGCTGTCCAATGCGCTCAGCGTGCCGCTCACCGGCTTCTTCCGCCGCTACGAGGAACACCGCGAGGCGATGCATGTGAAGGCCGGCGAGGCGGTCGAGATGGAGCGCGCGGGCACCCGCGCGGGCCACCAGTACCACCTCCTTGGTCATATCGGCGCCAATGCGAGCGGCGTGATCGTCGAGCCCTACCTGATCACGCTCACCGAAACCTCGGATGTGTTCCCGACCTTCCAGCACGACGGGATCGAGTTCCTGCACATGCTCGAGGGCGAGGTCGAGTACCTGCACGGCGACGAGACCTATCTCCTGCAGCCGGGCGACAGCCTGATCTTCGACGCCGACGCGCCGCACGGGCCGGTCGGCTTGAACAAGCTGCCGGCCCGTTACCTGTCGGTCATCACCTACCCGCAGGCGGACTGAACTCAGTCCGGCCAGATCCCCGGCGAGGTCGGCGCGCCGTCGTCGTACTTCGACAGCCATTCTACGATCTTCGGCCGGTTGTTGATGAAGCCCTTGTAGGTCGCCAGCTCCACCGGCAGGTCGCGGATCACCCGGTGGAATCGGCGCCCCCATTTCGGCACCGTCACCAGGTCCTCGAGCCTGATCAGGTAGCAGCGGATCGGGAACACCAGCGCGTTCGAGCGCGGCAGGCGGAACAGCGTCTGCAGCTCGACCCTGAGATGCATCATCCGGCCGACGTTCTCGGCCGTCAGCTCCTGCTTCATCGCGCCCCACTTGTGGTAGTTCTCGGGGCTGGTGTCGAGGAGCGGGTTGATCGTCATCGTCCAGTTCAGCCGCCGAGCCGGCGCGCCCTGCTGGATGTTGAGCAGGAACTTCAGCGCGCGCACGAAGACGCCCATCTCATGCGCCTTCGGCACCGGGGCATGCCATTCGAAGAAGTTCATGCCGATGTCGAAGTCGAGCGACCAGTCGGCCTGGGTGGTGACCATGCCGGCGTCCATCCACAGGTTGTCGTCGCGCTGGTCGAGGATCGCGAAATCGCCCTGGGTCTGGCGGGTGATGTATTCCATCGGCCCGTAGGGCAGCGTCGTCTCGTCGAGGAAGGTGAAGGTGTCGTCGATCCCGAGCGGCCGGTTGATCCAGCGCCAGCGGTCGCCGTCCCGGTGCAGCTCGAAGAGGTCGGGGTATTCCTCCGCCTTCGCGGTCATGATCAGCTCGACCAGGTCCCAACCCGCCAGCGTCATGTGCGGCAGCGACTGACAGCGCAGCGGATCGTCGGCCAGCACCCGCGCCCGGTCCTTCATCTCGGCGACATAGTGCTCGTCGACGTCGAAGGTGCGCTCGTAAACGCTGCCCGGCCGGTAGGATTTGTGCGGCTCGAGGTTGACCGAGTACATGTAGCTGTCCTCGGGGAACGGGAACGGGAACCTTTGCACCGCTTTCGGCGAGTTGCGGAAGGTGAAGTCGCCGTAGAAGGTTTCGTCGTTGAAGTTGATCGTCATCCTCGCCTCCTATCGGTCGAGCACGAGGGTCTTGCCCTCGAACCGCGACACGCATGGCATGATCTTCTTGCCGCTGGATTTCTGGTCGTCGGTCAGCCAGTGGTCGTTGTGCAGGAACTTGCCGTCATAGCCGATCACGTCGGTCTCGCACTGGCCGCAGGCGCCGCCGCGGCAGAGATAGGGCGCATCGACCCCGGCCTCCTCGATCGCCTCCAGAAGGCTCTGGTGCTCGCCAACCTTGATCACCTTGTTCGACAGGGCGAGCTTGACCTCGAAGGGCTTGCCCGAGGCCGGGGCGAGGAATTCCTCGTGATGGACCGCCTCGCGTGGCCAGCCAAGCTCCTCGGCGGTCTTGCGCACCCAGGCGATCATTCCCTTCGGCCCGCAGACATAGAGATGCGTGCCGAGCGGCTGACCGTCGAGCAGGCGTTCGAGCTTGATCGCCTCGCCGCGGTCGTCGTGGTAGATGTGCACCCGCGTCGGATGGGTGGCATGCAGCTCGTCAGCATAGGTCGCGAGTGCCGCGGTGCGCACGGCGTAATGCAGTTCGAAATTGCCGTTCATCGCGGTGAGCTGCTTGATCTGCGCCATGAACGGCGTGATCCCGATGCCGCCCGCGATCATCAGGTGCTTGCGCGCCCTGAGATCGAGCGAGAAGAGGTTGACCGGGTTGCTCACCACCATCTTCATGCCCTGATGGACCTTGGTGTGCATGTAGAGCGACCCGCCTCGGCCCGCGTCGTCGCGCCGGACCGAGATGCTGAAGCCGCTGCGATCGGCTGGATCGCTCATCAGCGAATAGGGGTTGAGCCGGGTGCGGCCGCCGTCCTGCATCTCGACAACGGTGTGCGCGCCGCCGGAAAACGTCGGCATCGGCCCGCCGTCGCTGCGGACGAAGCGGAAGCGGGTGACAAGCTCGTTCACCGGGGTGACGTCGGCCACGGTGACGTCGATTTTTTCTGTTCCTGCGCTCATCTGAAACGCTCCACCGGTTCGGGAATGTTGCCGGGATCCTCGGCATCGACGCGCACGCCCTGGAAGGCGGCGAGCCGGCGCGAATAGTGATCGCGGACGAAGAGGTGCAGGCCGCAATGGGAGCAGACGAAGGGATCGGTGGTCACGTCCTCGGTAATGCCCTTGCAGTGCACGCACTGCATGCGCCGCGCGGTCGAGCCGCGATGCTCGGCCTGGATCGCGCCGTAAGGAATGCCGGCCTGGGCCGCCTCCTGCATCGCCTGGCCCATCAGGCTCTCGGTGCCGGCGAGATAAACCTGCAGGCCCATATGCGCGCCGAGAAGCGTGCGGCGCAGCCGCGGCACGGCGGCCTCGTAGGTCGGCCCCGAGTAGAATTGCGCGGGCTTCAGGCCGCGCAGGCGCTCGGTATAAGTGCTGGCGGTCGCCTTGCGGATATGGATGACGTGGGCGTGGTCGAAGAAGCCGGACGGCGCCACCTCGGCGAGGGCGAGGATCGCCTCGGCGCCCTCGGCATCGGCGACGAGAAGATGCGCCTTGCCCGGCCGCGGCTCCAGCCGGCTGTAGACCGGGCGGCTCGCGATCGATGGTGTGATCGTGGTTTCAATCATTGATGGATGCTCCTCCCTGACGGTGCGGCCGGAATGCGCGGCGCAGGGTCGACCCCCGCGCCGCGCCACCGCCTCAGCCCTTGGCCGTCCGGCGCTTCTTCTCAGGGTCGTAGAACGGCATGGAGTGGGCGACACAGGGAATCTCCCCGGCGTCGCACTTGACCGTCATCCGCACGCCGTCGACCGCACATTCGACCGGCATCCGCGCGATCGCGATGTTATGCTTGTTGAGGCTGGAATACATCCCTTGCGTGACCACGCCGACCTGCTTGCCGTCCATCGTCAGCGCCGCACCGTTCTCCGGCACCGTCGTGCCTTCGAGCTTCAGCCCGTAGATCTTGAACCGCTCCTTGCCCTTCAGCCGGTAATGCTCCTCCGCGCCGCGGAACCCGGTCTTGCCCGGCGAGACGGTGAAGTCGAGCCCGAGTTCCCAGAGCGTGTCGCCCGGCCCCTCGTTGTCGAACGGATACATCTCCGAGTTGTCGTAGGGGAAGAACAGGAGGTAGCTTTCCGTCCTTAGCAGGTCGAGCGTGGTGAAGCGGCAGGGGATGATCCCCATCGACGCGCCTTCCTCGAGGATGCGGTCCCAGATCCCCGGCGCGTCCTGGCCGCGGCAGAAGATCTCGTAGCCGCGCTCGCCGGTATAGCCGGTGCGCGAGATCGTCACCGGCAGGCCGAAGAGCGACGTGTGCATGTGGCTGAAGTAGTTGAGCTGGCGGATGCCCGGCACATGCTCCTGCAGGTACTCGACGGCGAGCGGCCCCTGCAGCGACAGGTCGTGGAGATTGTCGTCGAAGCGGATCGAGACATCGCGGCCGGTCGCGGCCATCGTCAGCTGCTCATGCGCCTGGCCCGAACCGTGCACGACCATCCAGCTGTTCGGTCCCATCCGGTAGATGACGCAGTCGTCGACGAACTTGCCGGCGTCGTTGAGCATCGCCGCATAGGCCGAGCGGCCCGGCATGATCTTCTCGACATTGCGCGTGGTGGCGCGGTCGATGACATGGCTCGCGGCCGGGCCGGTCAGATGCACTTTCTTCAGGCCCGACACATCCATCAGACCCGCCTTGGTGCGGATCGCGAGGTACTCCTTCTCCGGATCGCCGGAATAGGACCAGGCCGTGCCCATTCCGCTCCAGTCCTCGAGCGCCGAGCCGAGCTTTCGGTGCCGCTCGCCGAGGGTCGAGAATCGCCAAGATGCCGTCATGCGTAACTCCCTGATGCTGTTCCGCCGAGTGATGGGCCGGCGGTTCGGATGGATTGATGTTGACAGAAGGTGGGTTTCGAAAGCAACACTTAACTGAATATTATTTTCCTAAGAGGCAACAAATGCCGGCTTCCGGGCTGAAATCGTTGCTCAATCTCCCCCTCGGCGAGGGTGGGCCGGCGCGTGCGCGTGGCACCGCGCTCCGGGTCCCTGCCCCCGCGGTGTGCGAAATTGCACTGGGGAAACATGTGCTTGCGGGCGCAATGGCGCGCCGAATCACTTCGCGCCGTCAATGCGGCGCCGCGCCGCAGCCCGTCCCGCCCTCCGCCCCGGCCCGAGAAACAGCCGGAGCCACCCGCCGCCGAAACAGCGCGAATCGGTTTCGGCCTGCGGGGACCGGACCAGGCCCGGCGATCCGCCGCGGCCCGCCCCACGAGAAGACCAAAGTCACCCAACAGGACAGGAAAACGCGATGACCGACACGATCTATGAAAGCCCCGGCACGGGGGTGAAGGCGGGCGAAGGCGGCATGCTGTTTCGCTCGATCGGCTGGAAGGACGCTTTCTGGATGGCCTCCGGCGTTCCGGCGCTGGTGCTCTTTTCGATCGGCGGCATCGCCGCGACGGTCGGCAACCCGTCCTGGGTGATCTGGATGCTCTCGGTGACCTTCGGCTTCATCCAGGCCTTCACCTATGCCGAGATCGCCGGGCTCTTCCCCAACAAATCGGGCGGCGCCTCGGTCTATGGCGCGGCCGCCTGGGTGCGCTACTCGAAGATCATCGCGCCGCTGTCGGTCTGGTGCAACTGGCTCGCCTGGACGCCGGTGCTGGCGATCGGCTCCGGCCTCGCGGCGGGCTACATCCTCAATTCCTTCTTCGGCGCCGACGCCGCGATCAACGCCTGGCAGATCACGCTGGTCGATCTCGGCTTCGTCAACGAGGGGCTGACGCTGCGGATCAACGCGACCTCGATCATCGGCACGGTGATCCTGCTTGGCGTCTTCGCCGCGCAGCACCACGGTATCTCGCGCGCCGCCAAGATCCAGACCTTCATCGGCCTCGCGGTGCTGATCCCGCTCCTGATCGTCGGCCTCGTGCCGCTGCTGACCGGTGACGTGCTCAACGCCAACCTGATGCCGCTCCTGCCGAGCTCGGGCGCCTGGGACACCAATGGCTGGACGCTGTTCCTCGGCGGCCTCTTCATCGCCGCCTGGTCGACCTACGGCTTCGAGACCGCGGTCTGCTACACCAGCGAGTTCCGCGACCCCAAGACCGACACCTTCCGCTCGATCTTCTTCGCGGGCCTCGTCTGCATCGTGATCTTCTCGCTCGTGCCGCTCGCCTTCCAGGGCGTGCTCGGGGTCGAGGGCATCCTGCAGCCGGGCATCGTCGACGGCACCGCGGTCGCCGGCGCGATGGCGCACATGGTCGGCGGCGGCTCGGCGGTGGCGGCGATCATGGTGGTGATGCTCTGCCTCGCGCTCGTCCTGTCGATCATGACCTCGATGGCGGGCTCCTCGCGCACGCTCTACCAGGGTTCGGTCGACGGCTGGCTGCCGCGCTACCTCAGCCATGTCAACGAGCACGGCGCGCCGACCAAGGCGATGTGGACCGATCTCGGCTTCAACCTCATCCTGCTGATGATGTCGGACTACCTCTTCATCCTCGCCGCCTCGAACGTCTGCTACCTGGTGTTCAACTTCCTCAACCTGCATTCCGGCTGGATCCACCGCATCGACAGCGGCCATGTCGAGCGGCCGTGGAAGGCGCCGAACATCCTGCTGTGGCTCGGCGGCATCCTCGCCTTCTTCAACGCCATGCTGATCGGCGCCGGGGCCAACGTCTGGGGCGAAGGCACGCTGCGCACCGCGATCTTCGCGATCCTGCTGATCGTCCCGGTCTTCGCCTGGCGGCACTGGGTCATCGACAAGGGCAAGTTCCCGCACGAGATGCTCGAGGACCTGACCGTCGGCGGCGTCGACCCCGACCACGGCAAGCGCAAGGCGGGGTTCCTGCCCTACCTCACAATCGCGGCGGGCATTGCTGTCGTCGTGATCGCCAACCAGATGTTCCAGCTGTCGTAAGCCAGCCGAGACAACGGGCCCGGGCGGTATTTCGCCCGGGCTTTTTTGTTAAGAAAGTTTCCCTAAATCCCAGTCACTTCGGCCGCTCCGACCGTCCAACAGTCGAAATTTCGTTGACTCACGCGATCCGAATAGTTTCCCATTGTGAAATTACTTTCACTGCGAGGTAAAATCTCGCCAATCAGGGAGACGCGAAGTGAACGGTAATCTCGAAGCACTATCGACCGTCTTTACCGAGTTCTACTACTGGGTGACGGTCGTCTTCATGTTCCTGATCCATGTCGGCTTCTGCATGTACGAAGTCGGCGCGAGCCGGCGCAGGAACCACATGCACACATTGATGAAGAACGTCATGATCATCCCTCTGGTCACCGTGACGTTCTTCTTCTTCGGCTGGTGGATCTACTGGGCCTTCCCGGATTTCCCCTTCTTCGGCGGCCTCAACCACGAGATGGGCGACGCCAACCTGCCCTGGTCCAAGACGATGGCCACCAATCTCGGCGACCGGATCACCGGCGTCTTCTGGGCGGCGTTCCTGCTGTTCTCCTGGACCGCCGCCTCGATCGTCTCGGGCGCGGTGATCGAGCGCATCCGATCGAGCGCGCTCTGGGTCCACGCGGTGATGATCGGGTCGGTCTGGTGGATCATCGACGCCGCCTGGGGCTGGCACTATGGCGGCTGGATGGTGCGGATCCTCGGCTACCATGACGCCTATGCGTCGGGCGTGATCCATGCGATCGCCGGCGGCTACGCGCTCGGCGTGATCATGGTGCTCGGGCCGCGGCTCGGCAAATTCGCCGCCGACGGGACGCCGCGCGACATCCCCCCGCACAATCCGTGGATGCTGACCATCGGCCTGTTCCTGATCTACACCGGCTTCTGGGGCTTCTACGCGGCCTGCAACGTGCCCGTGATCTCGCCCGAGGCGATCGGCGGCCAGATCACCGGCACCACCTGGACCGCGACCAACATCTACCTCGCGCCGACGACGCTCTCGGCCATCACCTTCAACTTCCTGATGTCGCTCTCGGGCGGGCTGATGGCGGCTTACGTGGTGTCGAAGGGCGATGCGTTTTGGACGTTCTCGGGCGGCCTCGCCGGGGTGATCACCGCATCCGCCGGCAACGATCTCTACCACCCGGTCCAGGCGATGCTGGTCGGCGCCGTCGGGGTCGTGATCGTCTACCACCTGCACTACTGGGTCGAACGCCGCCTCAAGCTCGACGACGCGGTCGGCGCGGTCGCGGTGCATGGCTATTCCGGCGTCATCGGCCTGATCATCGCCGGCTTCCTGCTCTGGGGCGCCCCGTCGTCGCCGTTTGAGGGCTACGCGACGATCAACCCGATCGGACAGACGGCCGGTGCGGTGATCATGTTCCTCGTCCTCGGCTTCGTGCCGGGCTGGGCTCTCGCCAGGGTCCAGGCCGCGGTCGGCGTGCTCAGGATCCCCGAAGAGGTCGAACTCCAGGGCCTCGATTACGCCGAGCACCATGCCTACGAAGACGCCAAGGCGGCGATCATCGAAGCCGACAAGGCATATCTGGCCACCAACCTCAAAGCCTCGTGACGAAGGGAGAACCATCATGTCAACGATCGGATACGAGACCTGGGCCGTCGATCTTGCCGAAGTGGGCGCGGTCTATCCGTTCCAGGGCCACGAGTTCCTGATGACGCTGCTCGGCGTCGCCTTCTGGATCGGCTGGCACCGGATCCAGTTCGTCCGGGAAGGCCGCCACCTCGACAAGGCGCGCCATATCGGGGATCCCGACAAGATCACCAAGGCGCTCGAACGTTACTGACACGCCGCGCACCCGGGCGAGTCGGATCTCGCCCGGGTTGCCCAATATGAATATTTGTTTCCTATGAGTTGATGTGTGTATGGAATGGTGCTAGCGTTTTGGGGAGACGATCCAAGGGAGTCGAAGATGTGCGGGATTGTGGGACTGTTTTTGAAGGACCGGTCGCTGGAGCCTCGGCTCGG
>NZ_JAPDOG010000034.1 GCF_026013545.1 Defluviimonas salinarum
ATCAGGACCGGCGCGGTGCGCCGCGCCGCCGCGCGGGAAGAGAAAAGACGGCGGGAAGAAAACAGACGCCTCGACCCCTCCCTGAAGGAAGGGGGTTGCGGCTAAATCTGCTCAATAAGGCGCCGCAACGAAAATGGGAACCCCGACGCAGGAGCCGCCGCAGGAGCCGCCTTTCTTGGATCGCCGTTATGTCTGACTGTTTTTCGCATATTGGCCATATCCTTCACTTTGAAGGAGACCTCTCATGCGGCTTGCGCTCTTCCACGGCACCAACCAGGCTTTCGACCGCTTTGATCCGGCGATGCTCGGCCTCAACACCTCCAACGCCGCGAGCCGGGCCGCCTTCTTCTTCGCCTCCGATTTCGAGGCGGCGCGCGACTACGCGCTCTTCGCCGCCCGGAACCTCGTCCCTGACCAGGACGCGCACGAGGCGCGCGTCGAGCGGCTCCTGCGGGACGCCGACCGGGCGATGCGGCGCGGCGACAACGACCGCTACGAGCGGCTCATCCTCGAGGCCGAGGCGCTCGAAACCCGGGCCATGCAGGCCGATCCCGCCGGCGCGCGGGTGCTCACCTGCACCGTCACCCTCGAGAACCCCGTCGAGTTCGACGGATCAGCCCGCGAGGTGGTCTGCGATCTCGGCGCGGTGCTCACGGCCGCGCGCGCCGCAGGGCATGACGGCGTCATCCTGCGCGGCATCCACGACACGCCGACCGGCCAGGGCCCGGCCTGCGACCATGTCGCGGTCTTCGATCCTGCGAGAATCGAAATCCTCGAGGTCCTGGAGATCGCCGAAGAGGCCGAGACCGAGCCGGCGATCTGAAGAATTTCTTTCCGGTTTCAGGTTTTCATCATATCTTTTCGCATACCGCCACATCCATGTATGGAGTACCCATGAGCACCGCCACGAACGCCCTTTTCTCGGTCCGCGTCCCGCGCAGCGCGGAGGATAGCGAGTATCTCGTCGTCGCCGCGAGCGCCGAGGCGGCCGCCGGCCTCTACGTCGCCGCGGTGATGGCCGACGGCGCCGAGGCGATCTCGGTCGAACCCGAGGAGATGGCCGAAGCCGGCGAGCTCTATGTCGACAAGATCGGCGAGGCGGCCGAGGGCGAGCCGCGCATCCTCGACTGGGGCAGTGTCGAGACCATCACGCGCCAGCTGAAGCCGATCGAGAAGGAAACCGTCTCGCTCGCGGGCTTCGAGGCCTGGGCCGCCTGGCTCGAGGACGAGGGCATCGAGCCCTGAACGGAGCAAGGCCGCCCGCCCGGCTCCTGAACCGGCCGGGCGGAGATCTCGACTTCCCTTGTGCAGGGCGATACAGACCCGGGACATCTCCGGAGCGGGCCCGGCACGATGGCGGTCAAGGGATACAAGCGGTGCGCCAGCAGGCCGGCCGCATGGAAAGGAACGAAGTCATGCAAGACGTTTTTACGCGATGGCCCCACGCCACACCGGCAGAAATCTACGCGATGTTTCCTCCGGAGGGCGCGACGCCCCGGCAGATCGTGGCCGGATCCGCCGTTATCGAGGTGATCGACGCCTTCAGCCGTTCGCATCGGACTGGAGGGTACCGTCCGGGAGAGGCCAGCCGCGGGTCCGTTTTCGGCTTGAACATGGAATGGCATAACGGGGATGCCATCCACGTGGATGGCCGGCGGATCTACAGGATGCCCACGCTGATCAAGGACATCCTGGCGGCGGCATACCCGAACCACTCCGAGAATCTTCTTCCGGACGACCCGCTTGTCGATCCCGAAGATCTTGCGCCCTATCATGGGCCGCTCCTGGCGCGAGCGATCTATCATCCGTTCCTGCGGGGGGCCATCGGCCTGACCTCGAGGGAGGATTGGGCCGTGCTTCAGTGGCACACGATGGAGCATGCGCTGGACAAGGCCGGGGCACCACACCCCTCGGTCGAAGCGAGTGCGCGGATCATGCAAGCGTTCGAGAGGCATCGGCCGGACTTGTCTGACCATATCGAGCATACCCGCAAATGGCTTGGTTCCGGTCCCAACAACTACTTCGATGTGGTGCTGCGGAAATTGATTCCGCATGTGGGGCAGGAGAACGGCGAGCTGTTCGTGATGGGGCTTATCGCCTTCACGGATGATATTCCGGAGGGCCAGAGCGGCCGGGGCAGCATGCAGACCCGCCTCCGCTTTCTCAACCACTTCCCGACCGCATGGATATTGTTCGAGCCCTACGCGCCTATCGGAGACGAGCTGACCGCACTGCGCCGGGCAATCGACACCCATCATGGCAACATGCTCGACGATCTGTCCGGCCTGGTCGGAAAGCACCTGTCGCGGCCGGCCGATTTCCGGAAGAACCCGATGGGATACATCGGAAAGGCGATCGAGCGCGGCATCGCCGCGGAGGCCAGGCAGCGCGCCGACGCGAAAGAGGAGCAGCGCCTCGAAGATGAGCGCGATCTCCATGCCTTGCGGACCTTTGGTGCGGAACGCTACTACGACATGATCGCGAGAGGCGAGGAGCTCCCGGATATCTTCGATGAGGACGGGTCGGCGGCGGCGCCGCGCGGCTCATCTTGAAAAGCGGGTGCCTGGCACCAGATTCAGCAAGCCGGCGACCTTGCAAGGCGCGCGAAACAACTGGAAGAAAACCCTCCCATCTGGTAGGAATTGGGCATGCAGATCCATGTGAACGCATATCCGCAGTTGCACAACCTGTGCTGGAACCGGCCCGACGACGCCGTCGTTGACGGTCCGGAAGCGCTCGGCCTCTACGAGCGCAACTGGCGGTTCGTCGAACAGGACAAGCTGGATCGCCGCGAGCAGAGGCTCCTCGACGTGCTTGTCGCGCGCTTCGGCAACGGCGTATTCATGCCGGCCTGACCCCGATGTTCGCGCCGGTCTCGTTCAGGCGTGATCATCACAACGCCATCCTGGAAGTTCTTCGATCCCTCGACGGGGAGTTTTTCGCCAGGTCGAAATGCTATTTCGGCGGCGGAACCGCGATCGTCCTCGAACTCGACGAATACCGCGAAAGCGTGGATGTCGACTTCCTGTGCGCGGACCGGGAGGGATACCGGGATCTTCGCTCCGCCCTGGCGGGCGCATCCGGCCTCGACCGGGTCCTGCGGCCCGGCGCGGATCTCGAGGTCTTGCGGGAGGTGCGCGCCGACCAGTACGGCATCCGCACCTTCATCAGGAGCCAGGGCGTCACGATCAAGTTCGAGATCCTGCGGGAAGCGAGGATCGGCCTCGACGGCGAGGTGGATCCTCGCTTCGGCGTTCCGGTGCTCAGCCGCGAACTGATGTTTGCCGAGAAGCTCCTGGCCAACTCGGACCGCTGGTATGCGCCCGAAGTCCTGAGCCGGGACATACTGGACCTGTCGGTGATGATCCTGCGGTGGGGCGACATTCCGGAAAGGGCCTGGATAATCGCCGAGGAGGCCTATGGCGTGAAGGCGCGGGAGGACTTCGCCTTGGCCGTCGGGAAGATCAGGAACCCGGACTGGATCGGGAAATGCGCCAAGGAGATGGCGATCGACCAGGGCCTGGTCGACGAGATCCTCGCCCTGCATGGCGGCCCGACGCCGCGACACCCCTCCCCGTTCGACTGACCCGGACCGCCGCGGCGAGATCTCGAGCCGCATTGCAAGCCGCCGGCGGCGCGAGCGCCCTCAGCGCCGCGCGGGCCAAGCATCAGATCTCGATCGGCAGGCGTCTATGTTTTCGGTATTTCCTGTATTCGGTCCAGAGGTATCTCGGGTCGACCCTGCTGCCTTCTTCGCGCGCATTTTCGATCACGAACCGATCGCGAAGTACGCGCGCCAGGCGCAGCGCCTGCGGAAGTTGGTCAACATAGACATCCGCGAGCCAGACATCGCTCCAATGTGGCACATACCCGTAGTCCTGTTCCGAGTGGGCGATCTCGATCCGCACTACGAAACCTGTCCAGCCCGCATCCAGAACCGCCCCTGGATATTTCAGGCGCCGGACATCATGGCCGAACTTCCTGGTTCTTCGCGTTGATCTCCGCTCGGCGAGGCTCTCGAAATGACGCCACGCCTGGAGATCATATTCGTAGAGGTTCAGCGTGGCCGGCAGCCAGTGGATCTCACCGAAACGCACCCCGAAACAGGCCATCTCATCGCGATCGGCCTGCGTAAGGATCGCGTTCCGCTCGGCCCTCCGCCGGGTGCGGGCCTCATCCTCGATCCTGTCCCGAAGTGCGCGGCATCTTTCGCGCACGACCTCGGCATCTCCGGGATAGCCGGCCAGTTCCAGGTTGTGTGCTGCCTTGGAAAGGTGATGAAGTGTCTCGTTGTCCTGCGACGTCATTCCGCGGTCTCCGCTTCGATCGCGACGAAGACCTGCGCGGGATATCCACCCTGACAACGTCACTCGCCTGGCGGCAGAATAGCCTCTTGCGATATCGATCACAATTAATTATTCGCATAATTCCACGCATCGCGGAAACGGGAAACCACCCCGTATTCCGCTGCCGGATCGCCGAACATCCGCCGCAATCCCGAGACACCGTCCCCTCGTTTCAGCCGTCCAGGAGTCAGACATGCCGAAGATCCCAAGCCCCGCCGTCCTCGCGGCAATCCTCGCCCTTTCCGCGACCCTCCCCAGGAGAACCTCGCGCGAGAAGACGGCTTTCCGTTCGCCGAGGTCGCGATAGAGATAGGCGATGCGGAACTCGTTCTCGACATCCGGGTTGCCGGCGCCACCCTCCCTGCCCCGGTTGAACGGGAGGAAGCGGGTGCGGCCGTTCTCGAGATGGGTCGTCATCGAGATGTTGTCCTGGTCGAGCGCGAAGTGGACCAGCGCCCCGCGCTTGAAGGTCAGGAGCGGTTCGCCGTTCGGCGACCGGTCCTTGCGATACTGCTTCTCCGCGGTCTGGTAGGTCGAGCCTGTGAGGGTATTCTTCAACTCCATCGTGGCGACCGGGATGCCGTTCACGAAGAGCACTAGGTCGAGGGCGTTCTCGCTACGAAGCGAATAGCGCACCTGCCGCATGACGGTCAGGACATTGCCGTCATAGGCGCGCTGGAGGTCGGGGTTGAGGCCTGAGGCGGGCCGGAAGCCGCAAAGCGAGATCTTGATGCCGGGGATGATCGTGATCCCCTGCCGCAGAACCTCGAGCGTACCGACCGCCTTCAGGCGGGCCTCCACCTGGCGCAGGAGCGTCTCGCGCTCCTTTCCGGGATACTGGTCACAAAGCCGCCGCCAGGCGTCCGGCTGGGTCGTGCGCACATATTCCTCGATCATCTCGGGATCGAGGGCGGTCTTGCGGTCGTAGGCCGACCAGGGGCGTTCGCGCCAACCTTGGCGCGCGACGAGCTGTTCGACGAGATGGATCTCGACCGCTTCCTCGGTGTGGAGCTTTTCGCGGGACAGGGCGGTACTGGTCATGGTCATTCCGTTTCGAGGAAGTGCTGATAGTGGAACTCGAGCGCGGATCGTGCCAACTGGTGATCGACGGGGGTTTTCCGAAGGTCTTCGTAGGGCGAACCGTCGAGTTTCCTGGATACCACGATCGAGGCGGTCGCCGGGTCGATGCTCAGCAGGAAAAGGTCGAACAAGGCGTGGACATCGCGGCGCAGAAGGAGGCTGTTCTCGGGACGCTCGAACTCGGGCTCGCCGGTATGCGGGATGACGTGGGCGGCCTCGAGGGCCTCGGCTACGTCCGTTTCAGTGAAGACGCATTGACCGCGGTGTCGCTCGAATGCCGCCTTACGGAACTCCGCCTGGCCGGGGCGCGGCTTGATCCAGGCCTGTTTGCGCTGAGCGATGGCAGTCTCGATCCCTTCACCGTTACGTCGCAGCGCGTCGGCAATGGGATCGGTTGCGGGAAACGATTGCAGGCCGCCCGCACCTGCGATCAGTTGCTCGATGACCGTGACATCGGCTTCGGAGAGGCCCCAGATGCGCTCCGGGCGGAAACGCTTGATCTCGGCGACGATCCGGGCGGTCGGTGCGCTGGCAACGGCTCGGTCGACCGAGGCCGGGTTCCTGAGCAGGGCGAGACCGGACACCAACAGGCGGTAGCGGTCGCTTTCCTCATCGACCGCGTCCACGGTGGCGACGGCGGTCAGGCCGCGGCCGCGGCTGTTGTCGCCGCTCTCGATGATCCAGAGGTAGACGCGATCGCCTGGCGCCGGAGCCGCGCCCTTGGTTCCATCGACCCGGGTGGAGGGAGCGCTTCTGACCCGCTTGGCGAAGAACACGCCGACGGCCCAGTCTTCTGGGGTCCGCGGCACGTTGATGCCGCCGGGGCATCGGGTGTCTCCGTTGATCCGCAGGAGGAAGTCGCTCACCCCTGAATTTCCTCTTCGATGCGGTCCAGCGTCGCCGAGGCGGTGCCGGCCTTGCCGTAGGTCTCTACGTCAATCTGACCGGTGACGGCGGAGGTGATCAGGGCAGCGCGGTATTCGCGAAGGCGGTCGATGGATGTATTTGTGGCTCGCGTGATCGGAGAAATCGATCCCGTGATCCGCTCCAGTTTGTCCATGCGTCGCGACTGTTCATCTCGTCTGATGAATGGAAAGCGGAAGTTCGCAATCTGGTCGCCGCTGATATGCGGTACACTTACCCCTGTAAGGATTGGCTCGAAGTAGGCGACGAATTTCTTACTCTCGATCATTGCCTTCAAGTACCGGCCGTCAATCGTTGTACGCGGCGAGATCTTGCAGACGCGCTGCAGCAGAAGACATGGGAGATCGTCTTCTGTGACTTGTGCCACCCGGATGCCGCCCGAAATCCAGGGACGATCCATGCCCATAACAATGTCGCCTGAAGCCAGCAAAAACCGCACGAAGCCGTCTGCATCCTGCTTCGGCCAGTAGACGGTATCGTCCCAGCGCACTTCATCGACCCCGACATTCGCGCCTCTAAGGAGCCGAATATCGTCAGGGTTTTCACTGAAGTTTGCGCTGCCAAAGGCGTAGCCGGGCAGGATGGAAATGTGATGCCCAAGCTTGGTAGATGGTCCGTCACCCCAAAGCATCTCTTCTCGCGCCGCACTACCGCGTTCCTTGAGAAGGCCAACCAACTGCTCCTTTTTCGCGATCAGATCATCAATGCGCGCGGTCTCGCGGTCTAGGAAAGCGGCGATCCGTTTCTGGGTGGGGAGGTCGGGAAGAGCCATCCGGCAATTCATCATGCGGTCAGTATCGAGGCTCTCAACAGTGGCGCCGAACTGTCTCCATTCGAGAAGAAGATCATTATTCTGGCCCTCGATCCAGTAGGCCAGAAATTCCGGGTCGAGCCCGGAGGTCGTTTGGAACGCCTTCATATCCTGATTGAGCGTTACTTCGGTTCGGGCGATAGCAATCGGGATCGTGTGACGAAGAATTCCAGACCGAGCGACGATTATGGGAGAGCCGGGTCCAACGAAGGAAGTCGCGCTCTGCGCTACAGCCTCACAAGTGATGTGGTCTTCAGTGTCCAGGATGTCGCGCACCTTCATATCCTTGGGGGATACCCAAGGCACGTCGCCACCAGCCCAGAACTCCTCCTTGTCCTTGGATGGCGTTCCCCCGCCCTGAAGTGTCGAGAGAAACTTCAGTTTGATGACGGACCACGCTGGATTTGCCGCAGCGAGGCGGCGCGCTTCAAGTTCGCTCACGCAACCACCTCTTTCAGCAGCCCGGCAATCTCTGCCTCGAGCATCTTCAACTCGGCATCGATCTCGGCCAGCGGCCGCGGCGGGGCATACTGGTAGAAATAGCGGTTGAAGTTGACCTCGTAGCCGACCCGGCCAACCTCTCTATCCTTGCCATCGATGTAGCCCGCATCGACCCATGCGTCGGAAACGAAGGGCGCGACCTCGCGGGCGAAATACTCCTGCCAGTCCTCCCTGAGCGGCACCAGTTCATGATCGCGCAGCTTCGGATCCGGCTCCGGATTGCCGTCCTTGTCGAGGCAGATCTCGGCCTCCTCGTCGCGCTCTCCGAAATGGTCGATGAGCGCCTTCAGCACCGTTTTCGGGACAGTGCCGCCCTTGCGGAGCCGGACGCCCTCCACAATGCTCCGCTCGAAGGCCGCGCGATCCGCGAACACTTCGCCATGCATGTCCGCGAAATGCTCTTCCAGGGCGTCGAAGAACCTGTCCGAAACATTCGACTTGATGACCTTCTGGGCCGCCTTCTCATCGTCCCAGAATTCCTTCGCCTTCTGCTCCGTGATCTCGAACCTCAGCCGCAGCGGCCGCTCCACCCGGATCTCGCGGTAGCCGCAGTCGGTCGTGTCGAAGATCTTCGACACGTCGCCATAACCCGCCTTGCCGTTCAGGTATTCGCCGTAGATCCGGACGATCTCGGCCCGGGCCGCGTCCGGGATCTCGCGGCGCTTGGAGCCGAGGGACTTGCGCATCGACTGCCAGAACCGCTCGCCGCTCGCGTCGATGAGCTGGACCTTGCCGAGGCGCTCCTCCGTCTTCCGGTTCGAAAGGATCCAGATGTAGGTCTGGATGCCGGTGTTGTAGAAGATGTCGGTGGGCAGGGCGATGATCGCCTCCACCCAGTCGTTTTCCATGAGCCAACGGCGGATCTCGCTCTCGCCGGAACCGGCGCCGCCGGTGAAGAGAGGCGAGCCGTTCATCACGATACCGATGCGTGTGCCGGTCTCATCCCAGCGCATCTTCGAAACCATGTGCTGGACGAAGAGAAGCTGGCCGTCCGAAATCCGCGGCGTGCCGGCGCCGAAGCGCCCATCCATGCCCAGCTCCTCGGCTTCCGCCTGGATCGGGGCCGCATATTTCTTCCAGTCCACACCGTAGGGCGGATTCGAGAGCATGTAGTGGAAGGTCTCGTTGCGGTGCGCATCCGCCGTGAGCGTGTTGCCGAACGCGATCCGCGATGCATCATGGCCCTTGACGAGCATGTCGGACTCGCAGATCGCGAAGGATTCCGGGTTGAGCTCCTGCCCGAAGAGGTCGACCGAGAGCCCGGGATTGAGCGCGGTCATCGCCTCCTCCGCCGTCGAGAGCATCCCGCCCGTGCCGCAGGCCGGGTCGTAGATCCGGCGAATGATCCCCTTTCCGGAAAGAGCCTCCTGATCGTTCGCGATCAGGAGGTCCACGATGAGCCGGACGACCTCGCGCGGCGTGAAATGCTCCCCCGCGGTCTCGTTCGAGACCTCCGAGAAGCGCCGGATCAGCTCCTCGAAGAGATAGCCCATCTCAAGGTTCGAGACGGCGTCCGGATGCAGGTCGATCTGGCAGAAACGGTCGAAGACGGCCCAGAGGGTGCCGGCGTTGTCGAGCTTCTTCAGGATCTCGGTGAACTCGAACTTCTCGATGAAGATATCACGGACGTTGGCGCTGAAGCCGGAGATGAAGTCGATCAGGTTCGCCCGGAGCTGGCCCGCATCCTGGGCGCGGAGCGTCTCGAAGGTGAAACGGCTTGCGTTGTAAATCTGGCCGCCAGCGCCCGCGACCGAGGTCAGGACCATCGCCCGGGCCTCTTCATCGGTCTCCTCGGGGAGCGATGCCGCCATCTCGAGCACCGCCTCCTTCGTGCTGTCCAGAAGGCAGTCGAGGCGTCGAAGGATCGTGAACGGCAGGACGATCTTGCCGTATTCCGACTGCTTGAAATCGCCGCGGAGAAGGTCAGCGATCGACCAGATGAACGAAGCGTTGTTGTTGATCGTGTCCTTGCTCAAAATGCACCGTCCCCTGGCGTGTTCTTCAATCTTCGGCCGATCCGGCAGCCTTGCCTTCGAGGTGCTCCCTGAGCAACCTGAACGCGAGTCGAAACCCGTCGACCTGACTCATGCGATGCTTGACGCAAAGCTCCTTGAAAGACCACCGCTCCTCCTCGGTTATCTTCAGGTTCAGGTTGGCGGTCTTCTCGCCCTTCTCCGGCATGACACCTCTCCCTTGACAATATGGCTTTCTTTCTTCCATTATGCAATTCGTTAAAGCAAGCAAAATGTGGATTGCGGCAGCCCTCCCTCGCACCTCGAGCCGCCTTGGTGAAAGGTGCGAAAAATATTGTGCATCCGTCCTTGAACTTCGTTCCGGCGCATCCCAGATCGGCGTTCGTGCCGACCACGAGCACGTCATTGAAACATTCCCGCACTCGAAGCGGGCCGGCATCTCGCCCCATGCGCAATCGCGTTGACGGGTTCTGGTGGATGCCGCGGCAATGATGCTCGGAGGTGCTGGCCAGATGAATCCATTCTTCCGCTTCCCCTGCCAGAACCCGCGCACCGGCATCCAGATATCCGCGACCAGCCCCCGCCTTCTCGGCGGGCTCTGGTCGCGCTGATCCGTCCCCCGCACTTCCCGCAGTTGGTATCGGCACGCACCGGCCCGCCTGGTTTCGCTCGAAATCAGGAGCACGGACATGTCAAACGTCCATCATCTTCCCGGCGAAGACCGGCAGAGGTCCCAGTTCAAATCCAAGAAGACCCGCAAGGAAAAAGCGACGGATGCGGACATCGCCCGCGCCCTGCGCGCCGCTCTCGCGCATGGTCTGACGGTCTATGCCTATACCATCGAAGGCAACCGCGTCAGCGTCCAGACGAAACCTGACCAGCCGGCCGCGAAAGGCGCCTCGGCGGAGGTCGATGCCTGGTTTGCCGCCAATGGTTAAGGTCAGCCTCAAGGGCATCCACAGGGTTCGCAAGCGCCTCGCAGACGGGCGCATGGCCGAGTACCACTACGCCTGGCGTGGTGGTCCTCGGATCTGGGACAGGACCTCTCCGTTCCGCGTCGGCTCGATCGACTACCTGGAAGTCTACCAGCGCGCGACCACGGCGCGGCAGGACGTCAAGGGCACGTTCCGGGAGATCATCGAGGCGTTTCTCAGCTCCCGCGAGTTCGCAGAGCTCTCGGAGCGGACACGGCAGGACCACAAGAAAAACATCGCCCAGAATGACGGGATCGAGGCCAGATTCGGCAGCGCGCCGATCGCGGTCTTCGAGTCCCCGAAGATCCGCAACATGGCCATCAACTGGCGCGACACCTTCTCACCCGGGACCGGCGACAACCTGATGGCCACGCTGCAGCGGATCGTGTCCTTCGCCTACCAGCGCGGGCTTCTGGGCGAGCACCGGCTCCTGAAGATCCACCGACGCGCGAAGTCGAACCGGGCTGACATCGTATGGAGCCAGGCCGAAATCGACGCCTTCGTGAAAGGCACCCCGAGCTACGTCGGCAACATCCTTATCGCCGCGGTTGAAACGGGGCTTCGGCCTGGAGATCTGCAGATCTTCGGGCACCGCAATATCGAGACGACCCCGGGTGGGCACCAGCGAATCCTGCTTCGGACGAAGAAGAGCAACAAGAAGAAGTTCGCCTCGGTACCGGTGACGCCGGCGCTTGCAAAACTGATCGCGCGGCTTCCGAAAGACCAGGACACCTTCATCGTGAACAGCGAGGGGCGGCCCTTCGCGAACTCGAACAGCCTTGGCAAGCTGATCTCGGACTGGCGGGACGAACTCGGGTTGCGCAAGGAGCTTCACCTCTACGACGCGCGCGGGACCGCGGTGACGCGGCTCGTTCGTGCCGGCTGCACGATCGGGGAACTGGCTGCCCACATGGGATGGAGCTTCCAGCACGCCGCTCAGATGCTCGACCGCTACGCGAAGCTCGATCCGGAGATGTCGGACGGCATTCTGGAAAAGGTCAGTCGACGCGAGGCGGGACGTTAAGTGAGGAAGGTCATCCCAAGGGAAGGCGGGCCGTGTGATTGCCTCTCAGATCAAACATCGAGGTGTTCCTCTTACCCTCTGATTTCCGGTTTTTTTGTTGAGCGGCGACCGCAAGGGAACCATATCATCAACACAGACTTTTCGGATGGCAGGATGAGCAGCAATAACGCCAGGAAACCCGCACACAACGTGACTCTGCCAGTCCCGATCCCGTTTTCCGGAAGTGACTACGGCTCCTTCGCAGATCTTTATCGGAGCGTCTCGCCGCCTCCGGCCGTGCCGGAAGTGACACTGCAAGGTCGGATAAAGCGCGGCCTACAGAAACATGGCGCGTACTCGGATGACTGGCTCGCCGAAGCGATCCACACGACCGCGCGTGACTTCAGGGCGAAGTATAGCCCCCGTCGCACGTGGGTCATAATCAACGGCGCCAGGCGGGATCTGCGGGAGGTCTATGATGCCCTGCAGGATAAACCACTCCCCTATGCCGGAGCCTTCCACCAGCGGCTCGCAGCGCGTCGCCGCCTGGGCCGGGATATCACGATGGAAATCGTCCGGGATGCGGCGCGTTTGCCCGAAAAGGAGTGGATGACCCACTATGGTGGCGGACGACGGAAACCTGAAGGCTTCCTTTACGACGGCGACGCCTATCCCGGGGCGAATGGCCAGTACAGCTCGATTACGTCCTTCCTCCAGCGCATCGATCGATATGGTGATCGGCGCAGTATCCATACGCGCCTAAAGAATGGATGGGACATCGACGACGCGCTAACCCGGCCGCCGATCGAGCGCGATAAGGATTACGGAGTGGTCTACCTGATCACACAAGAATCGACGGGAATGTCCTACGTTGGGATCAGCTTCTGCGGCGCGAAGTCGAGGTTGAAGCAGCATTGCCGCTCCGCCTTTGAGCAAGGTGGCTCGACGCCGCTCTATCTGGCGATGCGCGCGACCGGGATCGACGACTTCCAAATGGAAATCATCGAGGAAGGTGTCATGTCCGAGGAGGAGCTGGCCGCCAAGGAGCGTCGTTGGATTGCGAGCCTGGACACGATCTATCCGAAAGGCCTGAATGCCAATGGCGGCGGCAGCACGGGGCGCGTCGAGGGAAAGCAGGTGACAGTCGACGGTGTCGTCTACCAGTCAATAGAAGCCGCGGCGCGACGAATTGCCAAGAAACGCGGATTAAATGTCCATGTCGTTCGGTCGGCGATCACGGAGGGGCGGCCGATTCCGGAGAACCCTCGCACTCACAGTGACCACCCTCTTGCCGGCACGATCTTGTTTCGGAAGTGGCTTGGGATGCTGAAACGCAGCACGAATAGCAGCTCGGCGCTGGTCGTCTATGAATGGCGGGACTTCGACGTTTGGTACCAGGACACGAATGCGGCGGGAAAAGAAAAGCTGAACCTCATCCGACCTGACCGGAGCGAGCCCTGGGGACCCCGTAACTTCGCATGGGGCAGCGACAAGGAGCTGATCGAGGCAGTCCATGGCCGGGAGTTTCGTGCTTTCGGCCGGATCTGGCCCAGCAAGCAAGCGGCGTGCGAGGAGTATGGGATCGGGAAAGGAACCCTTTGGTTCAGATTGAAACGCGGCATGACGCCCGAGGAGGCGCTCACGGAGCCAATCAGCAAGACATCTCGCGCCGGGAAATCCTTTGAATTTGAAGGGGTGAGTTATCGCAGCCGGCACGAAGCAGCCAAGTTGCTCTCCGTCGCGCATGACATCACCTACCATCAAGCGAAAGATCGCCTTACCAGGGGCATACCGACGAAACGTTGGAGCCAGATCGGGCAGAAAGGGCCGCAACCCTGACGGTGAGCACTACGCAAGCCGCGAGCCCCCTGAGTTCTTGTGTCAGGCCGCGGTCGGAGCGCCTTCGAGGCTGATCCGCGCGTTGATCCGCTGTGCGGCCGGCGCCGCGGCGAACCAGCCCCGCGCCGCCTCCAGGGCATCCTTCACCTTTCCCGGTTGATGCTCGAGATAAGGCGGCATCTCGGCGGCCCTGTAGAGCCCGCCCAGCGACGGTGGCGGCATGTCCCGCTTCTGCAAGGCCTGGCGGGTCACATGAAGCCGCGCAGCCACGTCCGCGAGGCTGACGAGGTCCGGCTTCACCTCGCGCAGGACGGAGCCCTCCGGCAGGGCGGGCATGACCGCGTCCACCGCCGCCATGATCACCGTCTCGGCATCGCCCCCCGACCGGGTGAACGACAGGCCGACCATGCCCGGCGCACCGAGACCCACGGCGGCATCGTCGCAGCCCGCTTCGAAGAGCGCATCGAGAATGGCCCCCTCGTCCGCGCCCGCCGCCGGCAGCGCGAAGACCAGGTCGAACTCGAATTCCATCTCAGCCGTCATTGCACTCACCTTTGATCACGCAGCCCTCAGCCTTCCGCAGGAGCTCCCGCGCATGGTTCTGCGGGTTGCGGGGCGTGCTCCAGACCGACATGCGGCAGAACACCCCGGAACGGCACGCGTCCCGCGCATTCGCGGGGCACAGGACGAACCCCCAGCTATGGGCGCTGCCGCCTTTGGCCTTTTGGACGCTCCACCCCATCTTCTCGAGCACGACCAAGACCGCCTCGATCTCCTTGTCAGGGTGTTTCGGTCTCGACAATAGATAGCTCCATACTTGCCAGTTGTCAATTGACAACCCATTACCACAAAGCTCCTAGATCGGCTGGAGCTTCGTTCCTTTCACCTGGATTTCGAACATCGAGCCGCCGCCGACGAGGTCGACCTGCTTCTCGATGTTGCCCCACATCACCATGAGGCGCTCCATCTTCTTCAGAAGCGGTGCCTTCTGGAGGCCGGGCGCGAAGATGAAGGCGATGAGCTTCGAGGCGCGGAAGACGCGCTGCTCGGCCTTGTTTTTCGCGATGCGCCTATCGGCGGACAGGATGACCCAGCCGCCCTCGCGGTTCAGCTCCGTGATCCATTCGATATCGGTCACCCTGGGGCCAAATCGCTCCCGCAGATGGACGACCTGATGCTCGCCCACGAAAAGGGCCGCGAGGGCCCTGGCCATGGCCGGCGGGAGGTTCTCGTCGACCATCACCTTCAAGCGGCGGCGAGCTCCTCGTGGAAGCGGACCGCATCCCGGACGACGGCGGGATCCACCTCGTAGAGCGCCGCCGCCCGCGCCGCGGATCCCTCGGCCCTCGCCGCCTCGAAGAGAACGATGGTCGGCACCCCGAAGGCGGTGGCGATCGGCTGGCCGAAGGCGCGTGCCGGATCGACGACGATCGTCTCCTTGCCACGGTAGGGCCGCCAGCGGGCGACCATGTCATCCTCAAGGTCGAGGTCCCGGAAGGTCTGCTCGACCACGTCGCGGAAGACATACTGGGTCTTGCGGAGATCCAGGAGCTTCGGGTCCTCGCTGTGGCCGAGGCTCTCGAGGAAGATGGTCTTGCCGTCGGTCCGGAACCGGCCCGTCGAGAACGGCCGGTCGGAGCCGATGCAGTCGCGCGCGACGTCGAGGCAGTTCCGGATCGCCTTCAGGCCGAGCCCGATCTCCGTGAAGGCGCGGACGAAGCGGAGTTCGATCAGGTCGCGAAAGCTGATCTCGACCTCGCCGTCGATCTCGGGAAGGTCCGGCCGCCAGAGCGGCTCGACATGGCGGCGCTCGCCCTCGCGGGAATAGTCATAGCCCTCCATCCACCGCCGGATGGTCCGGGGCGGGGCCTTCAGGAGCTGCGCCGCATCGGTGATCGTGTAGAGCCCGACGCCGACGAACTCGCGAGGATCGGGTTGCGAGGTCATGAGCAAGTTCTAACCGGTCGCGCCGACAAAGCAACCGGGACGATGCACGATACACCTAGCTTGCGCGAGGGTGTTGCTCCCCGTCGCGGATCTGGGGGAGAGTTGCTACACTTGCACGAGATTCTTCGCATGGACGCAGGGGACATCCAATTGTGGCGAGAGCGACTGGAGGCGTACCTCGGCGGCCCGCGCCTCGCGCGGCGCGAGCGGGCCTTGAAGCGCGATCCCGCCGATTATTTCCTGGACACGCGGAACATTGCCCGGATCCCGGAATGTGACATCGCCTGGTTGTTCAGGACGTTGGAACTCGGTGTGCTGCAGGAACTGCCTGACGGCGACTTCCTGACTCCAAGGAGAGGCGCAAAGGAAAGCCTCTACTGGCACGGCAGTTCCTCGCAGAGACCAACGCCGGTCAGTGTTCCGATCGAAGTCGTCATCTCGCTCGGCGCCATCGGACGCCTGATCGACGAGTTTGGCTGGCCGCCGGACTGCCTCGGCTCTCAGAACGGCAAGTGGGGCTTCGACGTGACCGGTTATGCTCAAGGCAGCGACCGGATTCTCCTCCAGTGCGAGGTCAAGACGAGACCTGGTGAGATCGACAGGATGTGTGCCTATGTCGTCGCGAGGCTCCACGGCCTCGATACGACCGGCCTCGCTACCGCCAGCCAGCGGGCCAACTGGGACAAGAAGATCGATGAGCTTCTTGCCAAACCGCCCAAGGTCCTCTGGGCCCTCGGTCCTGGCGGCTACGGTCGGGTTTACCGCGTGACCGAAAGCCAGGCCGGAGATCTCCGCCTCCTGCCGGGCCAGACTGCTGATCTCGGCTATCCCGCTAATCCTTGAACGCCTTCGCGAAGTAATCCGTGAAGGGCTTGGTCAGGTAGGAGAGCGGCGTCCGGTCCTCGGTCCTGATGAAGGTCTCGACCGGCATGCCCGGCACGAGGGCCTGGCCGCCCAGCCGGTCGAGCTCGCCCTCGTCGGGCAGGATCTCGGCCCGGTAGAAACTGAAGCCCGTGCGCTCGTCGGTGAAGGCGTCGGCCGAGAGGTTCACGACATGGCCCGCGAGTTCCGGGGTCTGGCGCTGGTTGAAGGCCGGAAAGCGCAGCGTCGCCGCCTGGCCGGCATGGACCTGGTCGATATGGAGAGCGTCGACGCGCGCGGCGACGAGCAGCGGGGCGTCCTGCGGCACCACGTACATCATCGGTGCCGCCGCCTGGATCACCGACTTCAGCGCGAAGACCTGGCTGCCGTAAACCGTGCCTGCGACCGGCGCCCGGACCTCGAGCCGCGAAAGCCGCTCCTTCAGCGAGAGGCGGCGCTCGGCGAGCTCGATCTCCCGGAACTGCAGGTCGCGAAGCTCGGCCGACGCCTCCTCGCGATGCGCCGCGCCGAGCCGCAGGGTCTCGATGGAGATCCCCGCGATCCCGCCGCCGATGCGCGCGATCTCCGCCTCGAGCCGCCCGATGTCGCCGGTGAGCCGCGCCTCCTCGCGCTGGGTCGCCTTCACCCGGCTCGCCTGGGTCAGGCCGCGGTCGAACAGCGACTGCTGATCGGCAAGCTCCTCGCCGACGAGCACGAGCTGGCGCCGCAGCGCGGTGAGCTGGGCCTCGGTTCCGGCGATCTGGCTCCGCGCTTGCGCGGCCTGCTCTCCAAGTCCCTCGACCTGCTTGTCCAGCGTCTCGCGGCGGGCAAGGAAGAGCTGCCGCTGGTCCGCGACAAGAGCCGCGACCGCGACCTCGTCTCCGATCGCGGCGGCGAGATCGGCGGGAACGGCGAGATCCGCGGCGCCGTCGCGCTCCGCCTTGAGCCGCGCCTTGCGGGCGAGGAGTTCGAAGAGCTGACCCTCGACGATGGCGAGCTCCGAGGCAAGGAGGGTGCCGTCGAAGCGCAGGAGCGTCTGGCCCGCGGCGACATGGTCGCCGTCGCGGGCGAGGATCTCGCCGACGACGCCGCCCTCGGGATGCTGCACCACCTGGCGGTTCGAGGTGACCTCGATCACGCCCGAGGAGACGACCGCGCCGGCGAGCCGGGTCTGGGTGCTCCAGAGCCCGAGCCCGCCGACGAGAAGCGCGAGCGCGGCGAGGCCGGCGACGGCCGGCAGGGTCGCGCGCAGCGCCGGGCGAAGGGGGGCGGAGGTGGAAATCCCGGTCATGCGCCGACCTTTCCGATGTTCCGATTGATCGCCTCGGCATTCTGCACCATCGAGCGCAGCACCTCGTCGCGCGGGCCGAGCTTCGCCACCATGCCGTTCTCGATCACCATGAGCGCGTCGCATTCCGAGATCGCCATCGGCCGGTGGGTCATGATGATCACCGCCTTGCCGCGCGCCTTGCCGTCGCGCACCGCGAGGTTGAGCGCCTCGGTCCCCTCGGCATCGAGCGCCGAGTTGGGCTCGTCGAGGATGATCAGGGCCGGATCGTCGTAGAAGGCCCGCGCCAGCGCGATGCGCTGCCGCTGGCCGCCAGAGAGCTGGCAGTCGCCGCCCTCGATGACGGTGTCGTAGCCCTTGGGCAGCGTCAGCGCGAGATCATGCGCGCGGGCCTTTTGGGCCGCCGCGATGACCATTGCCGGGTCGGCATCGACCGCCATCCGGGCGATGTTCTCGGCCACGGTGCCGGCAAAGAGCGTCACCTCCTGCGGCAGGTAGCCGACATGGGTGCCGAGATCGGCCGGGTCGTACTGGTCGAGCGCCGCCCCGCCGAGCCGGATCTCGCCGGCGGCGGGCGGCCAGATCCCCAAGAGCGCCCGCGCCAGCGTCGATTTGCCGGAGCCGCTCTTGCCGATCACCCCGAGCGCCTGGCCGGGCTCGAGCCGGAAGCTGACATTGCGGAGCGTCGGCGCCCTGGCGCCCGGGGGCACGACCGTCAGGCCCTGGACCGCGAGCACCGCCTCGGGGGCCGGCAGCGGCATGCGCCCCGGTTCGGGCGGGATCTCGGCGAGGAACCGGCCGAGCGACAGCCAGGCGGCGCGGGCGCGCTGCACCAGGGGCCACTGGCCGATCGCCTGCTCGATCGGAGCGAGTGCCCGGCCGAGCAGGATCGTGCCCGCGATCATCGCGCCGCCGGTCACCTCGCCCTTCAGCACATAAAAGGCGCCGACCGCGAGCATGGCCGATTGCAGGAAGAGCCGGAGCGCCTTCGTCAGCGCCGAGAAGCTGCCGGTCCAGTCGCTCGCGGCGATGCTCTCGTCGAGCGCCGCGTCGCGCTGCCGGGTCCAGCGCGCCGTCATTGCCGGGGCCATGCCCTGGGCGCGGACGATCTCGCCGGCCTGGCGCGCGCTTTCGGCAAACTTCTGGGCCCGGGCGGCGGAGGCCTGGGCGCCGGTCACCTTCCGCGCGGTCAGCGCCTGGTTGGCGAGCGTGACGGCGATCAGGAGGGCACCGCCTGCCACCGCGAGCCAGCCGAGCATCGGGTGCAGGACGAAGATCGCCGCGAGAAAGAGCGGCGTCCAGGGCAGGTCCATGAGCGCGAGGAGTACCGGCGAGGCGGTAAGCGCCTGCACCGCCTCGAGGTCGCGGGGCGCGGAGGCCGGCTGCGACCGGGCCACGGGATGGAGCGCCTGCCGCAGCGTCGCCTCGAAGACGCGGGCATCGAGGGCGGCCTGCAGCCGCGCGCCGAACCGGGCCATCAGCCGGCCGCGGGCGAAGTCGAGAAGCGCCATCAGCGCGTAGAGAAAGCCCACGAGGAGGAAGAGCGCGACCAGCGTCTCCTCCGAGCGCGAGCCGAGCACCCGGTCGTAGACCTGGAGCATGAAGAGCGGCCCCGTCAGCATCAGCACGTTCGCGAAGACGCTGAAGAGGAACGACAAGGATACGAGTGGCAGACCGCGGTTGCGGGCCGCCCGGAGCTCGTGCGGGGCGCTTGGCGCCGGCGTGGCTGGTTTCAAGGGACTATCCGGTCTCGAAAGCGATTGTCGAAGGCTGCGCGCGTCCCGCGCGCAGCCGCACCATTCAATGCAGATCAGACGAACCTGAACTCCGGTTCGGTGAAGTCGCCCGCGCTCGCGTTGAGGACCGTGATCATGTCGCCGGACCCGTAATCGATGGTCACGTCGCTGCCGTTCTGGGTGACGATGAGATCGGAGAACTGGATGCCGGAGAACTCGATCAGGTCATTGAGAACGTCGTAGTCGCCGATCGTGTCATTGCCATGCCCGGGTGCGAAGACGAACACGTCATGGTCGCTGCCGCCGTAGAGCGTGTCATCTCCGGTGCCGCCCGTGAGCCGATCGTCGCCGGCGCCGCCGTTCAGCGTGTCGTTGCCACCGTTGCCCGAAAGCTGGTTTGCCGTCGCGGTTCCGGTGAGCGTGTCGGCACCGCCCCCGCCGATGGCATTCTCGAAGGCGCGCGCGGTTTCGACAAAACCGCCGTCGAAGATGACCGTCTCGCTCGTCAGATCGATTGCTGCGCCGACGGAGGTGTAGGAGAAGTCGAGCGTGTCGATCCCGTTGCCGCCATCGAAATAGTCGGTGCCGAGGCTGCCCTGGATCAGGTCGTCTCCGTCCTCGCCGAAGTGCTGATCGTCGCCGTCTCCACCCTGAAGGGTGTCGTTGCCGGCGCCGCCGTAGAGCGTATCGTTGCCTCCGTTGCCCGAAAGCTGGTTCGCGACCGCCGTTCCGATGAGCGTGTCGGCGCCGCCCCCGCCGATGACGTTCTCGAAGGCGCGCGCGGTTTCGGTAAAGCCATCAACGAAGACGACGGTCTCGTTTCCGAGGTCGAATGTTGCGCCGACGGAGGTGTAGGAGAAGTCGAGCGTATCGATCCCGGTGCCGCCATCGAAATAGTCGGCCCCGATGCTGCCCTGGATCAGGTCGTCGCCATCCTCACCGAAGTGCTGATCGTCGCCGGCCCCACCCTGAAGGGTGTCGTTCCCGGCGCCGCCACGGAGAGTGTCGTCGCCACCGGCGGTATAGATCCAGTTGTTCCCGGAATCGCCCTGGACGACATCGTTGAGTTCCGTGGTCTCGATCCCTTCGATGTTGATGAAGCTGTCCATGGAGTTGTCGACACGGGTGACGGTCCCTGCAACCATATCGACCACAACCGCCCCTGCGCCCGGAAGGGTCGTGTCGTCATTGTCCGAGAGATTCAGGATATCGTACCCGGCGCCGCCATCGAAGTAGTTAGTTCCGAGCCCGCCGCTCAGGGTGTCGTTGCCGTCCTCGCCGTACAGGAAATCGTTGCCCGGGGTCTCGTCGTCGGAGGCGTCGCCATAGAGCTGGTCGTTGCCCGCGCCGCCATAAAGCGTGTCGTCGCCGGGTGAAGAGACATAGCGGATGCCCTCGACCCATTCGAATGTCGAGTCGCCGTAAAGTGTGTCGTCGCCGTCTCCACCAAACAGGAGATCGTCGCCGGTCTCTCCGTGCAGGCTGTCGTTGCCGATGCCACCGTAGAGCACGTCGTTTCCACGACCGCCCATCAGGCTGTCGTCTCCAGCCTCGCCAAAAAGCGTGTCGTCATCGGCCAGGCTGTAGATCGTGTCGTTGCCATCGCCGCCGTGGATCTCGTCCATGCCGGCATCGCCGAACAGGGTATCCTGTCCCGGTCCGCCGTCGATCGTATCGTTGCCGTCTCCGCCGAGGATGCGGTCATCACCGTCACCGCCGGAGATGTTATCGCCGGATCCGTGCCCGGAGATGGTGTCGTTGCCGGCGAGCCCGTCGATCACGTCGACATAGCCGGTGCCGTCGATCACATCGTCTCCGGAGGTGCCGAGGATCGGATCGCTCGACTTGATATGAACGATGGTGTCGTAGAAATCCGCGACGTCCAGCGCGTAAACGCCGTTCAGGACCACCACCAGGTCCGCGGCCCCGTCGCGGTCCGTGTCGGCCATCACGTGGGTGTCGTTTCCAACGATCTCGTAGCGCAGATCGTAGGGCAGTCCGGCGCTGAGGCCCACTTCAAACGCATCCGTCCCGACCCAGCGGAACCCGAGCGACGTGGAAATCTCGATGAAATCCTCGGCCTGGGAAAAGTCCGTGATGGTGTCCCAGGTCCCGGGCTGGCTGCCGGAGTCACCGGGCGCAAACCAGAACACGTCGACCCCGGCACCGCCTGTCAGGCTGTCGGCTCCGGCCCCGCCCTCGATCAGGTCATTGCCCGCCCCGCCGTCGATCGTGTCCGCACCGTCGCCGCCATCCAGCACATCGCCGCCACCGGCGCCGGAGATCAGGTCATTGCCCGCATATCCGTAAAGGTCGTTGCGCTCGTCGCTGCCGATCAGTGTATCGCCCTGTGCGGCGTTGCCGGTGCCCCTGATGGACTCGATGGAGATATAGGTGTGCCCCGCTGCGGCCCCGCCGAAAGTTCCGGCGCCGAGATCGATGGTGACGTTCGAGGTCGTGATCTGGGCGAAGTCAACAAGATCGTTGCCGTTGCCGCCATCGAGGGTATCGTTGCCGCCACTGACAATGAACACATCATTGCCGGCCATGCCCATCAGAAGATTGTTGCCATTGTCTCCCTCGATCTGGTCCGCAAGGCCGGAGCCGATGAGGTTCTCGATGCTTTGGAGCGTGTCCCACTGGGACTTGCCGAATCCTACTGTGACCACGTCCCCGTCCGCCAGCCAGGCCGCGATCCCCGTCGGCGAGGACCGGTAGTCCGCGGTGTCGTTGCCGGTGCCGCCGCTCAGCGTGTCGTTGCCCCAGCCGCCATCGAGCGTATCGTTACCGCCGGCCCCGGTGAGCTTGTCATCGCCTTCGGTGGCGACGAGGTAATCGTCGTTCTTTCCGCCCTTGATGATATCATCGCCTTCGGTATCGGGGATCGGATCCGGCTCGACCACGCTAATGCCGAGAAATCCGGTCGATGTCGTCGTCGCGGCCGCCAGGGACATCGTGGTCGACGCTTCCGTCAGCTGGGGTTCGGTCGACCTTTGGTCATGCCCGTCCGCGATAAAGGTCTGGCCGGAAACGTTGCCATTGGCGGATGATTTCTGCGAGGATGTCCGCTCGGGCTTGGCGATGAGCGACAGGGAGGCGTCGGCCAAGCCGGCGTAGGGCGCGCGCTCCGCTGCTTCAGCCGCGAGGGCGGCGATGAAGGCGTCGGCGTCCATCTCCGGAACCGACGAGCTCGAAGGGGATGTGGCCGACATCGTCGCATCGAAAGCGAGGGAAGCCATCTGGGCGGAGGCACCACTAACAAGCCCGTCGATCGTGCCTGTGCCGGGGCCGGTTCCCGGATCGTAGCGCACACCGCTGATCGAGAGCGCGGTCCGCGCGTTGGGGTCTTCGACGATCAGAAGGTATTCGGACACCAGTCTTCCGTCGGAAGCCCGCGTGTGTGCTTTCATGACGCGGTAGAGGAGCGGCCCTGCAGTCGGATCCATGACGACGAAGAGATCGATCTGCGACTCTATCGCAATGGTGACGGTCGGCGGATACCGATCCCACGCATCCTTGTCGACACGTTCCGCTTCGCCAAGCTGGCGGCCGTCGAAATAGACTTCACCGTCGCCATCAGCGAAGAACCGGGCATACTCCTCGCCGGCCGCCGGACCTGCCGCAGCGGCCTCGTCGACAGCATGAATCGTGGCGTCCATGATCACGTCAAAGGCAGAAGCGTAATATTTCTCAAAACCTGCACCGCCGACCAGGTTGTCTCTTACCCCGTCATCTTCGTAGTCGGTGGGATCGGCTTCCTGACCGTCCTGCGCGACTCCGGGCCAAACGCCGCCGTACAACACGTCATCGCCGTCGCCGCCATCCAGAAGGTCCGTCGCGCGCCCCCCGATGAGCAGATCATCGCCGCCGAAACCGAATAGCATATTGCTGGCTTTACTTCCGATGATCTCATCACGCCCAACGCTGCCGAAGACGTCGTCGAATCCGAAGATCAGGATATGGCTTCCGTCCCGTTCGACGTAACCCGCACCCGCGTCTGTGCTGAAGCGGTCGTAGGCGTCGTCGAGATCAATTCGGATCGTCCCCGATCCGCCGAGATCTTCGACCGACACGACATCGCCGCGCACGAAGGCCTGCGTGATTTCATTCTCGGCGTACGGCACGAGCGGAACGCTGATGCCCGAACTGTCCTCGCTCCCGCCGTCGTGGATTTTCGTTCCGGCGTAGTCGGCCAGCGTGTCCTTGAGCCGCAGGATGTCGCTATGCGTGCTGAGGACCAGCGTCTCAACCTCGCGGATGTCATCCGTCCAGATTGCGGTCGGGACCGGGTTGTCTTCACTCAACGGCTGGTTGGTCACGACGAAATGCGGGGCGCCGCCCGGGGATATGGTGTCTCCGCGCACCTCCGCCTGCAGAGGCCCAAAGCTGGAGCCAAAAAGAAGATCCGCCAGCGCCTCGAAAAAGCCCTCGGGCGGCGGAGAATCGTAGATGACTACATCACTATCGGCACCGCCTCGGATCTCGTCGGAGCCGAGGGAAGCCCAGATAGTATCATTTCCGGTCCCGGCTCGAACCTTATCGTCAAATTCACTTCCGACGATCGTGTCGCTACCGGCTCCGGTCAGGTAAGTAATGCCATTCGACACGTAATTGTGCAAGAAACCCGGTATCGATCCCACCGGCACGTTCACGCCCAGAATGTTGTAGTACACCGGGGCGCTTTCATCAGAGATGTCATACGTCTCCGTCATGGTGTTCAACATAAAGCTGGTCGCACTGGCGACCACTACGTCGTCGCCGTCGCTGCCATAAATAATAGGTTTGTTCCCATCTAAAAACTTTATCACACCAGAATTCCAAAGATCAGAAATCACGGAATTGATCGCCGTGATCGTCCGAAAACCCAGGCTACCGGTCCAGCCAGACATTACGTCGATCTCGGCCAGATAATCTTGCTCAGTATACGTCACGGCATACTGCGGACTCCCCTTTTCAATAGGTAGAGCTACCCTCACCCCTGTACCGGATGGATCGATGGCGAATGCCAAGCCCTCGCTCGCTAAGTTGATGGCTTCCGAGCCGCCAACCCAGTCAAAGTCCTGCTGTAGGTGGGGTTCGACATAGAAATTCTCTATCCGCAATTCGCCGTCCGCGCCTACGATAAACTTTGCGTCGTTGCTGATCTTAAAAGCCGTTGACCCCCAAATTAAGGATCTATATCCGTAATCATCGTAGCCATCCTCATAATCCGCCTGCTGAAGAGTGATATAGATACGCGTAAACCCGCCAATATACTCGTCAAGTATCAATCGAAAATCTTCCTTCGGTATACTGGCCTCGCCGCTCGCGTCCTTAAAGTCGTCAAGCGCGCCGGAATCGTACAGAGCAAGTCCAAAATTGAAGAATGCTTGGACGACCTCGAAGTTGGCACCCAGCGCGAAACGTCCTGGGCCGGTAGTAAGGTCCATGTAGTCTTCATAGCTGGTTTCGGTAAACGGGTAATCTGCGCGATCTTCCGTCAGACTCTCCATGTCCAGATTGCTTGGAGGCGTCAGCGAGCCATAAAGAAATGCGGAAATAACTTGTTCAGACGTTGGCAGACTCATAAATTCCTCCAATTGTTAGGTTTTTTCAGTCAAAGTAAAACTCTCTCGCAGCACCGTCTCTGTCGATCGCGTAGATGATCAAGCGCGATACACTTCTTAACTCGCCGCTCTCGGCAACGATCATCTTTGGGTCGCAAATTATCACAACACCTTGATACCCGAACTCTCTCTGCCAGGAGGGATCGGGTGCAAACCCGTCCGGTCCTACACTTAGAAGCCCGCAACAGTTTGGATTAAGTGCGATAAACTCGTCGACGTCTTGATATGGCCGCAGTTTCAAATTTGAGTACGAGCCGTCGTCGGCCTGAACCGGCATGACAAGTGGTTGCTCTACTTCAAGGTACAGCTGAATCCCCGCGGAAACATATGCATCAATATTTTCTGGATTTCCCCAAAATCGAAGATGCGCGGGAAGGTCCGATTGTGGGCGTGCGTACATCGCGCAAGACGGAGATTCTTGCGCGACAACGGCAACTGCAGAAGGTGAACCGATCAGGACGGCGAGCAACAGTCGTCTTAGATACGATGATTGTTTCATTGTTTTCCATTAAGTTTGGGAGTTAGATCGCTGCCGATCATGACTGGAAGGGGGCCAGTATGCTTCGACTACAATCGTCTGATCCGCGTCGTAACGGATACGAAAGCCAGCCGCACAGAGAAAAAGGATCACTCGAAGCATGTCAAACATCCGTCCTTCGCCTGCAGGCAGGCAAAGCTGCCAGGCAAGCGCCAGTTCTGAATTCGAAGGAGAGCTGTCAAAAGTTTGTTAAACCTATGCGTGATTCCCGCGGTGCGTCAATCCGTTGTTTGTGCCCTCGCCGCTCCTCTCAATATTCCGTTGGGTCAACTTGAAGGCGCAGCTCTGCACCGTCCGCCCGCAGCAAGATCGCCGGACACGAGGTTGGGGATCCTCGGGGCCTTCTCACCCGCGCGCAGCGCCTCGGTGACGTCGAGACATCTCACCAAAGCCTCAACCCGCGCCGCGATCTCGGCGAAGTTGTTCAGCGGCGCAGTCACCTGGTAGATGCGCGTCGTAACCAAGAGATTTCGATCCGGGATATAGCGGAAACTCACGGCGCAGAATATTGGCTTCGGCTCTGCGCGATCGAAACCGCAACGCGCATAGAAGCGCTTCGAGTCAAACTCGGGGAAGATAAGGACGTCGCCCCGCACAGGCGCTTCATGGAGGCCCTGCCAGCCGACCTTATAGCCGTCGAGATCAAAAAGCGGCGGCAGAGTCGGATCAGGGTGAAAGCGTGACGCTGCGTCCGGGGCCCATGTTGGCTCTACGCCCGCATGCAATGCAGTTTGATCCTTGATATGGATAACCGTGTTTTGCAGATGTGGATCAGCTTGCGTCAGATCCCAGATCCAGTCGACATCCGAGAGCGAGACGAATTCATTCTCGACCTGAAGATCCTGGATCGGCGTCCTCTTGCGCAAATCGAACGTGCGCGCCCCGAGCGTTACGAGGCCGTCGGTCCGGTTCCTGATGGTGTCCGCGCGCGCAGCGGAGAGTGAAACCAGGACCGCACAGAGAAAAAGGGTCACTCGAAGCATGTCAAACATCCGTCCCTCGCCTGCCGGCAGGCAAGGCTGCCCGGCAAGCGCCAGTTCTGAATTCGAAGGAGAGCTGTCAAAAGTTGGTTAAACCTATGCGTGGGTCCTGTGATGCGTCAATCCGTTAATTGCGCCCCGGTCGCGTCCGCCAAAACGCGTGTCCGATCTGTCGGATGGCAAGCGGCGCGGCGCGGCGATCGGTGCTCCTGGGCATGGCCCAGGGCTGCGGGAATGCACCCATCCTGAACCCCGTGTGCCGCCGGCGGGATCGAGCCCGCGCACCGGAAAGCGCGCGGACCTGGTCGCGGCCCGGCCGTCGGGTTCGGAGGACGGGGAAACGTCCTCGCGCGCCCGTCTTCCCTTTGCCCGCAGAACCGCAACCGCCGCTCACACGAACTGGAAGTGCTCGGCCGTGATCTGGCTCGCGCTCGTCAGTCCGGTGAGGATGATCGTGATGTCGGCCACGCCGTTTCCATCGGTGTCGACCAGCACCCTGTCGCCCTCGACCCGCGCCTCGGTATTGTCCGAGCCTCCCGTGAAGGCGCCGTCGCCGAGATAGGCGAAGGTACCGGTCAGAAGCCCCTCGAAGCGCATCACGTCGCCCTCATTGGCGCCGCCGTCGAGCGCATTGAAATCCGCGATCGTGTCGGTGCCCCATTTGGTCGACCGGAACCGGAACACGTCCGCCCCCGCGCCGCCGATGAGGATATCGTCGCCGATATGCCCGTCGAGAAGATCGTTGCCGTTGCCGCCATCGAGGGTGTCGTCGCCGCCAAGGCCGCGGAGGTCATCGTCGCCATCGAGACCGGACAACAGGTTCGCTCCGTTGTTGCCGTCGATCTGGTTTCCAAGCGCGTTTCCGGTCCCGTAAATGGCCGCGGTTCCCGTCAGGATGAGCCGCTCGATGTTGTCGCCGAGGGTCCAGTCGAGTGGACTGAAAATGCGGTCGGACGTGCCTTCGTTCGCGAGCTCGACAACGACGTCGCCCGGGCTGTCGACGTAGTAATAGTCGTTTCCGGCGCCGCCGATCATCGTGTCGTTCCCGGCGCCTCCGTCGATCGTGTCGTTCCGCCGCGTACCGTAGATGATATCATCGCCCTCGGTCACATGATCGGTGATGACGCGGTTCAGGATGTCCTGCTCGCCCAGGACCGCGTCAGCGAAGACGATGCGCTCGATGTTCGCGTTCTGGTTGCCGATGCTGTAGTAGGCCTGATAGGTCAGCGTCAGATCGCCCTCATATGTTTCGACGATCACGTCATTGCCGCTCACGCTGAAGACGACGTCGGCCGCGAAGAACCGGCTCAGATCCAGAGTGTCGAAGCCCCTGTTGCTCGTGGAGCCGAAAATCGTGTGGTAACCGGAGGTGTAGACGATCCAGTCGTCGCCATCCCCTGCCGATATCGTGTGCTGCCCCTCGCCGGTGCTGATCACGTCACTACCGGACGTGCCAATGATGTCGTCATCGTCCCAGGTGCCGACGATCGTCGGAAGCGGCGCGACGATGGACTTCCAGGCATCCAGATTGACCCCGGCCAGAAGGATCGACGAATTCGCGCCATAGGTGATCCGGACATCGGCACCCGACTGAACGATGGTCATGCCGGCTTGCGGCGCATGCGGGTTGATCTGCTGGCCATCGAGAACCAGCCGGTCGCGCAGCCCGTCGAAATCGGTGACGATGTCGTTGCCGTCTTCCGGGCCGAATACGACACGGTCGGACCCCGTACCCGTCGTGACGATGTCATCGCCGAGGCCGGGGATAATCAGATCCGAGCCGCCCCTGGCGTCAAGAATGTCGTTGCCGCGGCCGCCATCGAGAGCGTCCGTCTCGTCACCACCCGTCAGGCTGTCATCACCGTCGCCGCCACCGACTTTGAACTCTTGGGTTCGGATCGTGCGCGTCGTACCGTGGCCGATGGATTTTTCGGGGTTCTTGTATTCCGCGAACGTGATTCCGAAATCGCCGGGTTCGAAGTCGCGGATCAGGAGAAAGCGAAGCTGGTCGTCGCTACTGTCTGGCGTATCCAACTGGTCTCGATAGATCACCCGGAGGTCGCCATCGCTGTATTGGACGGAAATGCTCGCACCGGTATTCGAAACATAGAAATCCGGACTTGTATATGGATATTCCAGCGGATTGGCGTGAAAAAAGAAATGATTATTAGCGAAATTAAGTTCAAAGTAAGACACCTCAGTAAAAGGTGTCAAGTATTCCCTGTTCGAGATCTCCAGGCCGTTAATAAAAATGGATCCGGTGCCGTCGAGATCATAAATCTCCGTGTAATTGTTGCTGGCAAGGAACAAGTCGGCGAAGGGCACGTAGTGACTGCCGGAAAGATGATAGGTATCATCCCCCATGCCACCCGCAAGAAGCACGCGGCCAACGTCGCCGAGATTCATGATCGAGGTGATCTGGTCGTCCCCATCCCCGCCCTCGACAATCGTGTAGGGTGAATAGTCTATGATGCGGGTCTTGCCATTGATCTCCACATAGCCTTGTTCATAATCTCGCCACAGGTACCCAGGTGCGGAGTTCTCCCAATAGGGATAGTTTTCCGGGGTGTTCACATAATGATACGTATCAATAGTCAGAAGGATCTTCTGCGCGGACACCTCTGTCGAAACCGTCGCGGCCGTCAGCGTGTCGTTACCACTGCTGCCGACCAGCCACTCGACACCATGGTCCGCCGAACTGATTTCGACGGGGGCGGAGGAAAAGCTCGCCAATCCGCGATCGAAACCGGCACCGCCGTCGATGACGTCGCCGGTACCGAAGAAGATGATGTCGTTTCCGTCACCGCCCCGCAGAATATCCACCGCCTCGGGCGCGGCAGGGGCGCCGTTTGGATAGATCTGGTGAAACAGGTCGTAGCCAGGCGTGTGACCGAGGAAGCCGGGCATGGTTTCCGGAATGCTGGCCGGCGTGTCGCCGTAGATGATATCATCGCCGCCGCCGCCGTCGATCTCGTCTGCGCCGCCGCCGCCAAAGAGGATATTGGCCTCGCCGTTACCGGTTATGGTGTCCCGGGAATTGCTGCCCAGCACATGCTCAAAGTTCTGAACACCGTATACGTTTCCGTTTGTCGAGAACTCGACAGTTCCCGCCGAGAGATCCACGATCGCGCCCGGATCACTGGGCAGGCTGGAAAGCCCATTATCGATCCTCAGCAAGTCACGACCATCGCCTGCGATGACCGTATCCACGCCGTATGCTTCAATAGGATAATCCCCTGGAGTTCCGCCGATTACTCCGATCCGCATCGACCATACGGGACCCAAGGTCACGTCGAGACCTTGAGGCGCGGTCGCACCCGAAACATCGATTGTATCGAGATAGGTTGGCGACCCATTCAGATACTCGTAGGGATTTATGATCACGCCTTCGGCCGGAAGTGCTCCAAAGAACGAAAAGACGTCGGTATATGCCGAGCCGGTCACGATTTCCACTTCGCTGATGGCATGTGTCGAAAACTGAATGCTGACAGGGCCGCCGACATATTCGTACGTTAGCCGGTCCAGCCCCGCGCCGCCGGAAATCACACTCCCCGGCGTCGTTATCTCACCAGAATGAACAAAGCTTGTGCCCGGTTCTGACGGTGGATTCACGATATCCGGGATGCCGCCAGGCAGCGCTGTGGACCAGTCAATTATCACGAACGTGTCATTGCCGGAGCCGCCGTGAAAGCTGTCCGAATGGCCGAGATCGTTGAGGTTGTAGTAACCGACAAAGGTCGTGTTTCCACTGCCACCGATCATCTGGTCGATCTGATCGTCGCTGCCGCCGATCAGGTAGATGCTCGACGACCCTCCGACAAGCGTATCGCCCCCCGCGCCTCCGAAGAGTGCGACCAGTCCATCGCCAGCGATCGTCTGGTCGGTAGCGTTCAGGGAGTCGTCCGAGATGGTGCCCAAAAGGGTTCCATAACCCGGCGTTAAATCGTCTGTATAGAAAGCAGATATTGAGATGCCCTGAAGCGCCGCAAGCCTCAAGATCGAGGACGCGAATGAATTGGAGTTGACGGAAGGGCCAAAGGTGGTCGCATCCGCGGGCGCGTATCCATCCACAATTTTGTAAACGAACTGACCGCTGAGCTCGCCCGCAATATCGGCAAGATCCAGCCATCGATCGTATTCATCGGACGCGGAGTAAACCTCCGTGAGATTGTAGAATTCGGCTCCAAATTGATCGTTATCAGGTTCGGAGTCGGTCAAATATTGAATGTAGGAATCGCTCCACTTGTCGTCCGACAAACTCAAAGCGTCTCCAATGTTTGGGGATGTCATAATGCTGCCAGTTCCGTAAAGGGGCAAATCCGGGTCAGTGCTTGGGAAGGCGCCTATCGTAAGCCATGCCGAGTAATTGCTCTCCTCCCCTATTGGAATGTACACCAGATACTCGTGATTGAACGGCATGAACGGAATGTTGTCGATGTTGCGAGACGCGATATAAATGGGCATTGCTCGATCCTATTTTGATCCATGTATGTAAAAGTTCACGACATGCTCGCGAAGACTCAAGATAGCCGCAAAGACAGAGCACCGTCCGGAAAGTAAGTTCATTGGGAATTTTCTTGGATAGCAGAATGAGATCCCGTGATCGTGGGGTCCGAGATTTGTAGTCACGAGAATGTTGCTCTCACCACGAAAGATCCAACCGTTGTCCACGAAATAGTCGTAAATCTGATCGCGGGAACATTGGACGCCGATGAGCTTGTTGGCCGCTCCATTCTTCGAGAGGATCGAGAAGTCTCGTGATTTCGACAGCGCGCCGAATTGGTTAAGCGGCTCGGTTTCGAGAATGCGGGCGCATTCCGAATACCGGTCGTCAACCTGCGCGGCGACTTGTCCGGAAAGGCCGGAGAGAAGCACAACACCGACAAAGAAAGACGTAATTAAATGGGCACGCCGCCCAAAACCACGGATAGGCAAGTCGGACATCAAGGGCCGTCGCGCACTGGCGATAGGGTCAAGCATCGGTTTTTCCATCTGGCGGGGTGCATTTTCTAAATCCGGCTCCGGCGGGCATCACTGCCGACCCGGCTGGCAGCCAGCGATCGTACTCATCGGGCGCGGAGTAAACTCCCGTGAGATTGTAAAATTTGCCCCAAGTTGATCGTTATCAGGATCGGAGTCGGTCAGATAGGTAAAGTAGTCGTCGGCCCAGGCGTCATCAGATTCACGCAATGCACCTCCGATTTCTATTGCTGCAAGGTTGGTTCCCGTTCCGAAAAGTGGGAGTTCCGGCTCGACGCTTGGGAAAGCGCCAATTGTAAGCCATGCCGCGTAATTATTCTCCTCCCCCAATGGAATGTACACCAGATACTCGTGATTGAACGGCATGAACGGAATGTTGTCGATGTTGCGAGACGCGACATAAATGGGCATTGCTCGATCCTATTTTGATCCATGCATGTAAAAGTTCACGACATGCTCGCGAAGACTCATGACAGCCGCAAAAACGGAACATCGCCCGGAAAACAAGCTCTCCGGAAACTTTGGTGGATAGCAAAAGGCGAATTTATGGTCATAGGTCCCGAGGTTTGTTGTCAGCAGCATGTTGCCCTCACTTCGGAAGATCCAGCCGTTGTTCACGAAATAGTCGTAAATCTGGTCGCGGGAACATTGGACGCCGATCAGTTTGTTGGCCGCTCCATTCTTCGAGAGGATCGAGAAGTCTCGCGATTTCGACAGCGCGCCGAATTGGTTAAGCGGCTCGGTTTCGAGAAGGCGGGCGCATTCCGAATACCGGTCGTCAGCCTGCGCGGCGACTTGTCCGGAAAGGCTTGAAAAAAGCGCAACGCCGACAAAGAAAGACGTAATTAAATGAGCACGTCGCCCAAAACCACGGATAGGCAAATCGGACATCAAGGGCCGTCGCGAACTGGCGATAGGGTCATGCATCGGTTTTTCCATCTGGCGGGGTGCATTTTCTGAATCCGGCACCGGCGGGCATCACTGCCGGCCCGGCTGGCAGCCTGCGATCGGCCGGCCTCACAAATCCCGGCGGGGATGGTCTTTTCTGATTGGGCCCAGGCCATACCGGAATGGGTCATCGGATTTTCTGGATACATGATCGACGCAAACTCGCGGAATCTAACAACTGTTCGGCGAAGAGGCGCATTCTGGGCGACATGAGGTCCGACAAGAGCGAACGAGGTCGCATCAAGGGGCAAGGCAGAGCCGGTACGCAAGGACACGCAGCACCTCCACGCAAATGCGTCAGGGTATAGTCTTTCTGGAAAACACAACCGTAAGTCGTCGAGCGCAGTGAATGACGGGATTCGGATTCTGTCAAGCAGAACATGGGGATGGGCCCGCGGCTTCGGCTTGGGCGGGGCGGTCAAGAGTGCGGCCGTTTCGTTGACCGCGGCTGAAGTGCTGTCCGGGCAGGCCCGCCGACCGTCACCAGGCGCCGCTCATTGGTAGCGCAGCAGCGGCCCGCGCCTCGGGATCACCACGCCGTCGAGTTCGTACTCCGCATCATTGCCTTCGCCGAAGGAGATGATGTCGGAGACCTACCCGAGTCGCGCGAGCTCGGCCTCGGAGGGTACCTCTTCGGGCGAGATGTTGACGACGTGGTCGTGCCCCGGTGACGGTTTTGAGGCGTTGGGCGTGAGGTAAAGCGCCTCGATGCCCGTCCGGGATTCGCTCAGGAGACGGAATTCGAACGGTGGGGCCGAAAACAGTGTCCAAATCCAGCCCCCGCAACCAACACTAATTCTTCAGAAATATCAATGCCTTGAGAATCCGCTCCCGCGGATCCTCCGGCATTCGCGCCCGCCAAGGCCGGCAGGCCCGACGCCAGCCGCAACAGGCTCGCCAGCGCGCCGTGGAGGTCGATCCCGAGCGCGGTCCCGCCCTCCGGGCTCGCCATCGGCACCAGCACGATCTTCTCGATCAGCCCCCGCAGCGCCTCTTTCGCCTCCGCCATCCCATCCGGGTCGGTCAGCCCGCGCACGAGGGCGCCGACGCGCGCGCGGTAGGCCTGCGCCATCGACGGGTGATACCGCAGCGGGTCGGGGGCCGGGGCGACCGCGAGGCGGCGCTCGAGATCCTTGCGCCGCTGGTCGAGTTCGATCATCCGGTCCTTGACCTGGTCCGCGGGGACGCCGGCGATGATCGCATCGACGAGCTTGCGGTGATCGGTCGTCACCTGTCGCAATTCCCTCTCGAGGCCGGCGCGCCCGGCACTGGCCGCTTCGGCCAGGCGATTGCGCTCGGCCGCGTATTCCTCGCAGAAGACGCGCAGGGCCTCCTCGTCCATCAGGTGATGCTGCAGCGCGTCGAGAACGCGGGCCTCGAGGTCCGTCTGCCGGATCACGGTCCGGTTGGTGCAGATCGCCCGTCCCTTGTTGCGCGCCGCCGAGCAGCCGAAACTGTCCTTCGAGACCTTGGAAAACCCCGCGCCGCAGCAGCCGCATTCCATCAACCCCGAAAACAGCGTGCGCGGGCGGCGGCGGTCCCAGACCGGCACGCCGCTCCCCTTGGAGATCAGCTTGCCCTGGCGGGACTGCACGGCCTGCCAGAGTGGCTCATCGACGATCCGCAGCTGCGGCACCTCGGTGGCCGCGAGGTCCTCCTCCGCCTTCGGGCGCGAGACCCGGCGACCGGTGTCGGAATCCTTCAGGTGGTGCAGGCGGTTCCAGACGAGGCGCCCGATGTAGCGCTCGTTGTTCAGGATCCCGGTGCCGCGTTCCCGGTTGCCGTGGATCGTCGAGGTGCCCAATGGCCCCCCGCGGGGCCCGGAAATACGGTCCTCGTTCAGCTCTTCGGCGATCTTCCTCGGCGAGACGCCGCTGGCATAGGCCGCGAAGATCCGCCGGACGATCGCGGCCTCACGCGCGTTGATCTCGCGGTCGCCCCGGATCGGGTCACCCGCTTCGGTGAACCGGCGAAGGACCGTGTAGCCGTAGGCGTTGCCGCCCGCGGACTTGCCCCTCACCGCGCGCCCCTTCAGTCCGCGCCGGGTCTTGTCGGCGAGGTCGTCGAGAAACTGCTCGCTCAGGATCGACCGCATGCCGAGCTGCAAGGTGTTGAGGCGCCCGTCCGGAAGCGTCGTCAGTTCGACGCCAAGAAAGGTCAGCTTCTGAAAGGTCGAGGCGCTGTCGGCGACGTTGCGGCTGAGGCGATCGACATGCTCGATCAGGACAACGTCGAAGGCGCCGGTCCTGGCATCACGCATCAATTGCTGGACGCCGGGGCGCCGGTGAAGGCTTCGCCCCGAGATCGCGTCATCCTGATAGGTCGCGACCACCTCCCAGCCCTCGCGCGTCGCACGTTCGCGCAGGATCCGGAACTGGTCCTCGATCGAGGTGGGGCTCTGCAGGTCGCTGGAATACCGTGCATAGAGAGCGACGCGCTTGACCGGGATTGCCATCAGCTTCTCTCCCTTCGACTGGATCCGACACGCTCAGTCCCGCGCGGCATCCTCAATGGCCTCATGGTCGGCCCGCGCGGCCGCGCGGGCGAGGGTGCGCAGGAACGCATGATAGGCCGCCCGATCCTCGTTGGCTCCGCGAGTCGTCGCAAGAGCGATCGAAACCGGCGCGTGTGGCGCCAGTTGCGTCTCGGCATGACTTCTCCGGTCTCGTGCCACGGGCCGAGGTGCTCCCATCCGGTGGAGGCGCGGCCTCCGATCTCCTGCGATGGGTCGAGATTACCGGGGATGCCGGCGGGGAGGCGAGAGCGATCTTGAGGGGACGTACTCGTAAGTGTGGATAAAGGCGCAGGAAATTCCGGAGACCTCTTGCCTGGAAGCGAGCTCTCCGGACCTGGCCGCGAACGCGCCGTCGAGGTGGTGCCGACGGCCATGGTCTCACGCCTCCGCACATTCGTCAGCCCCGGGTGCTTGGGTCGAAACTTCCGGAATTCTGGCGATCTGCTCAAGCCAGCGCCCGAGCTCCTCCCCCGCCAGCTCCCGCGCCTCCACCAGCGCTGCGGCCATGCTGACGAGCACCGCGCGATTGGCCTCAAGGATCGCGCCCGCGCGGCGCTCGGCCTGCTCCAGCCGCGCGCGGACACGCGAGATATCGGCGGGGTCCTCGGAGCCGGTCCCGGCGGCCTGGCCGCGCCAGACCGGCCCATGGGCGCCGAGGCCGAGCCGCGTGTCGAGGCTCGCGGCCAGCGCCGTCGCTTGCGCGAGGTCGGAGTTCACGGAGTGATCCTCCCCCAGTGAAGTGGTCCGCCGTTATGTTTAGGAGAACGGAGGATCGAAATGGCTACGAAGCGGCACAAACCTGAAGAGATTGTCATGAAGTTGCGGCAGGTTGAGGTGCTTGTCGGGCAAGGCATTGCACGGGTCGATGCGATCCGCGAGATGCGCATTACCGAGCAGACCTACTATCGCTGGCGCATGCAGTATGGCGGGATGGGAACCGCCCAACTGAGGGAGCTCAAGCGGCTACAGAAGGAGAACGAGCGGCTAAGAAAGGCCGTGTCGGAGCTGACGCTGGACAAGCTGATCCTGACCGAGGCGGCACGGGGAAACTTCTGAGCCCCGCCCGTCGTCGTGCCTGCATCGACCTGG
>NZ_JAPDOG010000035.1 GCF_026013545.1 Defluviimonas salinarum
CTCCATCTGCTCGTCCGTCAGCCAGAAAAGATTGCTCATCATCAACCCCGTCAGTCTGGAGCCTTGAATCACCCGGCGGCGGCAGCTTCAAGCAGATCAATGGGTCCTGACCCTAGTCACGGGGGGCTTTGTCACAACAAAAATACTCGCGGTCTATGACCTCGTTTTTTTTGTTCGCGCACCCCGCCCGATCATGGAATGAGATCTACTCGCGCTCGGCATGTTGCCATCGGTCCTGTGACCGCATTCCGGCACTGTCGGCGCTTATGACTTCGAGGCAAGCGCCATGCATCCGGTTCTGAGAACGATCGTCAAACGGCTGGGCCTTGGCCTCGTGACGCTGTTCCTCGTCTCGATCATCATCTTCTCGGCGGTCGACATGCTGCCAGGCGATTTCGGCCAGGCCGTGCTTGGCCAGGCCGCGACCGAAGAGGCCGTCGCGGCATTCCGGCGCGAGCTCGGCCTCGATGAGCCGCTGGTCGTGCGCTATTTCGACTGGCTCGGCGCCCTGGTGCAGGGCGATCTCGGAACTTCGTTCTCGGGGCGCGCGTCCTCGGGCATCGACCGGTCTCGACCCGTCGCGGACCTTGTGGCACCGCGGCTCGCCAACACGCTGTTCCTGGCCGGGATGACCGCGCTGATCGCGGTGCCGCTGGCGCTGGCGCTCGGCATCACGTCGGCGCTATGGCGAAACTCCTGGTACGACCGGACCGCGAGCGCGGCGACGCTGACGACGATCTCGTTCCCCGAGTTCTTCGTCGCCTATATCCTGATCCTCCTGCTCGGAACGCTCTGGCCGATCTTTCCTTCGCTCGCCAATGTCCGGCCCGAGATGAGCTTCGGCGAACGGATCGGCGTCTCGGTCCTGCCGGCGCTGACGCTCACGCTCGTGATCGTCGCGCATATGATGCGGATGACGCGAGCCGCGATCCTGAACCTCATGGCCTCGCCCTATATCGAGATGGCGCGGCTGAAGGGCGAGAGCCCGCGCCGAGTGATCCTCTTGCACGCGCTGCCCAATGCCTGGGCGCCGATCGCCACGGTGATCGCGTTCAACCTCGCCTATCTCGTGGTCGGCGTCGTGGTGGTCGAGGTGGTCTTCGTCTACCCCGGCATCGGCCAGCTCACGGTCGATGCGGTGTCATCGCGCGACATCCCTGTAGTGCAGGCCTGCGCGCTGTTCTTCGCGGCCACCTACATCCTGCTCAACCTGATCGCAGACGTGATCGGCATCGTCACCAATCCCCGGCTTCTGCATCCGAAATGACCCAGAGCCAGCCAATCACCGCCGCCGCCTCTGGCCCTCGCAGCCGTCGCAGCCGGGCCGAGCGTCTCGGCCGGGCACTGAAGAAGGCGCCCGCATCGGCCCATCTCGGGCTCGTGATCATCGTCGCCTACCTGACCGTCGCCATCCTGGCCCCGGTGATCGCGCCGCATGGCGAGGCGCAGGTCTTCGCCCAGCCCTTCGCGCCGTGGAGCGCCGAGCACTGGCTCGGCACCGACCAGATCGGCCGGGACATCCTGTCCCGCCTGATCTACGGCGCGCGCAACACGATCGGCATCGCGCTCGCCACGACCTTCCTTGCCTTCCTGATCGGCGGCGGGCTCGGCCTCGCCGCCGCGATCGGACGGGGCTGGCTCGACCAGCTTCTCAGCCGTGCGGTCGATGTACTGATGGCTATCCCCAGCCTGATCTTCGCGCTGATGCTCCTGTCGATCTTCGGCGCCTCGTCGCTCAACCTGATCCTGATCATCGCGGTGATCGACAGCACGCGGGTGTTCCGGCTCACCCGCTCGGTCGCGGTCTCGGTGGCGGTGATGGATTACGTCGAGGCGGCGCGGCTTCGCGGCGAAGGGCTCGGCTGGGTCATGCGCCGCGAGATCCTGCCGAACATCCTGCCGCCCGTGGTGGCCGAATTCGGGCTCCGGTTCTGCTTCGTCTTCCTCACGATCGCGTCGCTGTCGTTCCTCGGCGTCGGCATCCAGCCGCCGAGCGCCGACTGGGGGTCGATGGTGCGCGAGACCGCCCAGTTGATCCAGTTCGCGCAATACGACCTCAAGGCGGCGCTGACCCCGCTGATCCCGGCCGCGGCGATCGCGCTCATCACCGTGGGCGTAAACTATGTCGTCGACTGGTTCCTTCACACCGCAAGCGGGCTGCGTGACGATGTCTGACACCGATATCCTCCTGAAGATCCGCAGCCTCGAAGTCGAGGGCCATTCCGAGAGCGGCTGGTCGCCGATCATCCGAGGCGTGGACCTCACGCTCCGGCGCGGGGAGGTGCTGGGACTGATCGGGGAATCCGGCGCGGGCAAGTCGACGCTCGGGCTCGCGGCGATGGGCTTTGCCCGCCCCGGCTGCCGGATCACCGCGGGCTCGGTCGAGTTCGACGGCATCGACCTCGTGCGCGCGAGCGAGCCCGAGAAGCGCCGGCTCTGGGGCACGCGTCTGACCTATGTCGCGCAATCCGCGGCAGCCTCCTTCAACCCGGCCCAGCGGCTGATCGACCAGACCATCGCCGCCAGCGTGCGCGAGGGGCTCAGGACCGGCGCGGATGCCGCCGCGGATGCCAGGGCGCTCTACGGCTCGCTGATGCTGCCCGAGCCCGCAACGATCGGCCGGCGATATCCGCACCAGGTTTCGGGCGGGCAGCTCCAGCGGGTGATGACGGCGATGGCGATCTCGCCCCGGCCGAACCTCGTCGTCTTCGACGAGCCGACCACCGCGCTTGACGTGACCACCCAGGTCGAGGTGCTTCTGGCGATGCGCAAGGCGGTGCGCGAGCATGGCGCGGCGGCGATCTACATCACCCACGACCTCGCGGTCGTGGCGCAGATGGCCGACCGGATCAAGGTGCTGCGCCACGGCGCCGAGGTCGAGGAGGCCCCGACCCGCGAGATGCTGGCGGCGCCGAAGGAGGACTATACGCGGTCGCTGTGGTCGGTGCGGCTCCTGAACAAGCCGGCGCGCGCGAGTGAGGACGCGGTGCTGACGGTCGAGGGGGTCGACGCCGCTTACGGGACCGCGACGGTGCTCGACGATGTTTCGATCCGGCTGCCGCGCGGACGCACCGTGGCGATCGTCGGCGAATCCGGTTCGGGCAAGTCGACCACGGCGCGGGTCGTCACCGGACTCCTGCCACCCCGGACGGGCGTCGTGCGCTTCAACGGCGCGGTGCTGCCCCCGGCCCTCGCGGCGCGTTCGAAGGACCAGTTGCGACGGATACAGATGATCTACCAGATGGCCGACACCGCGATGAATCCGCGCCAGACGGTAGAGGAAATCATCGGCCGTCCGCTCACCTTCTATCATGGACTCAGGGGGGCAGCGCTGGAGCGCCGGGTGGTCGATCTCCTCGACCAGATCGAGCTGCCGGCCCACTTCATCGACCGGCTTCCCTCAGAGCTTTCGGGCGGCCAGAAGCAGCGCATCTGCATCGCCCGCGCTCTCGCCGCCGAGCCCGATGTGATCATCTGCGACGAGGTTACCTCGGCGCTCGACCAGATCGTTCAGGAGAATATCCTCAAGCTCCTGATGCGGCTTCAGGAGGACCAGGGTCTGTCCTATCTCTTCATCACCCATGACATCGCCACCGTCGAGGCAATCGCCGACGAGATCGTGGTGATGCACAAGGGCCATGTCGTCGAACAGGGCGGCAAGGATCAGGTCCTCGCCCCGCCCCATCCCGACTACACAAGGTTGCTCCTGTCCTCCGTCCCCGAGATGGATCCCGACTGGCTTACCCGCATTTCCGAGGCCCGCGGTCTTGGCTGACACGCGAAACCCCGTTCAAATCGGCCGGCGCCCCGGCCAGCACGAAAGGCAGACACACATGCGCACCCATGCCCAGGCCGTCGTCATCGGAGGTGGCCTCGTCGGCTGCTCGATCCTCTACCATCTCGCCAGGAAGGGCTGGGCCGACGTGGTCCTTCTCGAACGCTCGGAGCTGACCTCGGGCTCGACCTGGCACGCGGCGGCGAACATCCACGGGCTGCATGACGTCACCAACATCTCGCGGCTCCAGCACTACACGATGAAGCTCTACAAGGAGCTCGAGGCCGAGACCGGACAGGGCTGCGGCATCTTCCAGCCGGGCTCGCTCTACCTCGCCCAGACCGAAGCGCGCGAGCATCAGCTGCGCATCCAGGCGGCGAAGGCGAAGCGCTACGGCATGAACTTCCACGAGGTGAGCCGCGACGAAGCCGAGCGGCTGCATCCGCTCGTCGATTTCGACGGCATCCGCTGCATCATGTACGAGCCCGACGGGGGCAACGTGGATCCCTCGGGCGTGACCCATGCCTATGCGACCGGCGCGCGGCAGATGGGCGCCGAGATCCACCGCTTCACTCCCGTCACCGGCACCGAAGCCCAACCCGACGGAACCTGGATCGTCCGTACCGGGAAGGGCGACATCGCGACGCCCTGGGTCATCAACGCCGCCGGTCTCTGGGCGCGCGAGGTCGGACGGATGGCCGGGCTGGAGCTGCCGCTCATCCCGACCGAGCACCAGTATTTCGTCACCGAGACGATCGCGGAGATCGCCGAGCTCGGCCGCCGCCTGCCCTCGGTCGCCGACCGCGACGGCGAATACTACCTGCGCCAGGAAGGCCTCGGCCTGCTCGTCGGCGCCTATGAGAAGAGAATGAAGTTCTGGGCCGAGGACGGCACGCCGCAGGGCTTCGGGCACGAGCTCTTCGCCGATGACCTCGAGCGGATCGAGCCGAACATGCTGCGCGCGATCGAGCGGGTTCCCGCCGTCGGCACGGCGGGCATCAAGCGCGTGATCAACGGCCCGATGATCTGGTCGCCGGATTCCTCGGCGCTCTTCGGTCCGGTGCCGGAGCTGACCGGCTATTTCTGCTGCAACGGCATCATCCCCGGCTTCTCGCAATCAGGCGGCCTCGGCAAGCTCGCCGCCGAGTGGATCGTCGAGGGCGAGCCGACGCTCGACATGTTCGGCTGGGACCTCGCCCGCTTCGGCCACTGGGCGGACAGGGCCTTCACCAGGGCGCGCGTCGAGGACCAGTACGCGAACCGCTTCAAGATCCATTTCCCGAACGAGGAGCGCGCGGCGGGCCGACCGGTCCGCACCCGCCCGGCCTATGGGATGCAAAAGGAGATGGGCGCGATCTTCGGGCTGAACTTCGGTTGGGAACATCCCCTGTGGTTCGCGGCCCAGGGCGAGCCGGATCACGAGACCTACGGCTTCACCCGCCAGAACTGGTGGGCGCCCGTGGGCCGCGAGGCGAGGATGCTGCGCGAGAGGGCGGGGATCATCGATATCTCGAACTTCGCCAAATACGAGGTCAAGGGCGCGGGCGCCGAGGACTGGCTGAACGCGCTCTTCGCCAACCGGATGCCGGTGAAGGTGGGCCGGTCCTGCCTCACGCCCCTGATCGGCAAGCGCGGCGGGATCGCGGGCGACTTCACCGTGACCCGGCTCGGGGCGGAGGAGTTCCTCGTCGTCGGCTCGGGTATGGCCGAGCGCTTCCACCAGCGCTTCTTCAGGGCCGTGCCCTTGCCCGAGGGCACGACCTTCGCATCCCGCACCGAGGCGATGTGCGGCTTCAATCTCGCCGGGCCGAGGGCGCGCGACATCCTCGCGCGGCTCACCGACGCGGATCTGTCGAACGAGGCCTTCCCGTTCATGGCGTCGGCGCGGATCACCGTCGCGGGCGTCGAGGTCATCGCGCTCCGCGTGAGCTTCACCGGCGATCTCGGCTGGGAACTGCACTGCGCGGAAGCCGACCAGGTCGCGCTCTACACCGTCCTTCTGGATGCGGGCCGCGACTTCGGCGCCGGCCCGGTCGGCAGCCGCGCGCTGATGAGCTTGCGCGTCGAGAAAGGCTACGGCTCCTGGGGCCGCGACTACAGCCCGGAATACTGGCCGCAGGAAAGCGGGCTCGACCGGCTGATCAAGGCCGACAAGGACTTCCTCAACAAATCCGCCTGGCAGAAGATCGCCGCCAATCCGCCACGCGAAGAGATGGTCATGCTCGAGATCGACGCCAGCCTCGCCGACGCCTCTGGAGGCGAGCCGGTCTTCCTCGCCGACGGCGCGCCCGCGGGCCAGGTCTCGTCGGGTGCCTACGGCTATTCGGTCGAGAAGTCGCTCGCCATCGCCTATCTCAAGGCCGGCATGGCCAAGCCCGGCGACACCGTCCATGTCGCCATCCTCGGCCAGAACCACATCGCGCGCATCCTCGCCCGCCCCCCCTTCGACCCAATTGGCGACCGCCTGCGCGGCGCCATCCCCGCCCTGGAGAGCGCCCAATGATCACCGACAAACCCGGACTGCTCGACGAAGTCCGCAGCCGCTTCGCCCATGTCGATGCCTGCCCGTTCGAGGGCCCGCGCGTCTTCTTCGAAAACGCCGGCGGGGCGCTGAGGCTCAAATCGGTGATCGAGACCTCGGCCGCCTATGCCGGTTACCCGGACAACCAGGGCCGCGACAACCCGGCCTCGAAGGCGCTGATGGCGGCGATCGACAAGGGGCGCGCCGACATGCGGCTGTTCCTGAACGCGTCGGGCGGGCAGATCTTCGTCGGCGAGAGCGGCACAGAGGTGCTGTTCCGACTGGTCCGCACCGCAGCGCTCGGCGCGGCCGAAGGCGGGGTGATGCTCGGCTCGACACTCGAGCATCCCGCCTCGCGCAGCGCGATGGCACGCTGGGCCGACGTGACGGGGTGGCCGCACCTTCTCGCCGTCCACGACGACGCCACGGGCACGGTGAGCCTGGAGGAATATCAGCGCCACATCACGACCGATGTCCGGGTCGCAACGATCGTCCAGACCTCTCCGGTGACCGGCATGTCGGTCGATGTGCCGGCGATCGCCGCGGCGATCCGCGAAAAGGCGCCCGAGGCGTTCATCATCGTCGACGGCATCCAGCACGCGAGCCATGGCCATATCGACTGCGCCGCCTACGGCGTCGACGGCTACGCGGTGTCGCCCTACAAGGTCTTCGCGCGCCACGGCTACGGCTTCGGCTGGGCCTCGGACCGGCTGACCGCCTGCAAGAAGGAGCAGGTCGTGGGCGGGCCGGCCCATGTCTGGGAACTCGGCACCCGCGACGCGGGGGCTTACGCGACCTTCTCCGACGTGGTCGACTATCTCGACTGGCTCGGCAGCCACTTCACCGACGCCACGGACCGTCGCGCGCGGGTCGAGGCGGCGGCGGCGGCGATCCATGACCACGAAGCCCGCCTCATGGGCGCGATGTTGCACGGCACCGGGAACCTGCGCGGCCTCGCCGAGATGCCCGGCGTGACGCTGATCGGCGGCGCGTCCACCGAGGCGCGCGAGGGTGTCGTGTCGCTCGTGCTCGATGGGGTCGAGTCGGGTGCGCTGGTGAACTTCCTGAGCGCCGAGGGGATCCGCGTCCATATTCGCAACGACGACCACTACTGCGGCAATATCCTGAAGCCGCTCGGGCTCAGGTCCTGCATCCGCGTCTCGGTCTGCCATTACAACAGCCTCGAGGAGGTCGCGCGCTTCCTCTCCGCGATAGAGGCCGCGACAGAAAACCGCGGCGCGGGAGCTTCCCAAATCGGACCACTCAGGTGGGGCTGATCAGCCAAATACCAAAGAGCGCCACTCGCTCCGGTGCACCTGCTGAGCGGGCAGCTTTGATTGAGCCGCACTTACCGGCCTTGCGCAGCATTTCTGCCACACACCTGAAGTCATCCCGTTTGCTTCCACGTTGCTTCCACAGCCGTGGCGTGAACGCGGAGAGCGCCCCTTGGGGCGCCTGCAAATGGTTGTATTTGTGTTATTTTTTTGGTTGCGGGGGCACGCAACCGCCGTTACTTGCCTGCACCGACGTGCCTTGTCTGAGGCCGGGGCTCTCATGCCTGCACCTATTGGGTGAACGACCCCACAGCGCCCTCGGATTCAGACCGCCGGCCTCGCAAAGCATCATCCCGATAGCGCCGAGGCCGATCATGCATTGCCTTTTGCCTCGGACCACTCGGGGGGCAGGCCACTCGATCTTCGTCTGTCAGTTGCACCGAACATTACCGACCACGCCGACCGACATTCCGGTTGACGTCACGGTGCAGTTCGTCGGCCGGGGTCCAGCATCCGCAAGACTCGCCCCTGCCGAGGAGAAAGCTGCCGACATGGATTGACGGGCGCCGTCTCGGATGTGGTCATCGATGCGAGAATGCAGGATTGCATTGCCTCGCTTCCGGGGGGGTAACCAATCGCCTCGTACTTGGCCGTGAAATGCGCGACCTTGGTGTCGATCGAGGCGGAGTTGTGCCAGGCCGGACCTTCGATGGCGCCTAGAGTGATCGTGCCGTCCACGTTCGTCGCGCAGGCCGAGAGTATCAGGAAAGTCCACTCACTTCATGTTCTGCAGGGCATCGAAGGCGGCATCGGCGCTGTTCTGAAGCGCACGCCCCATCGCGTCGATCTGATCTCTCCGTTGCCGGATGACATTGCGCGTCCCCACGGCCCTCTGATCTCTTCTCATGTCGGCAAGCCAGGACCGAGCCGACCGCACCACCTCGGGATCGGATGACTCTAGCGCCCGCCACAGCAAGCTCTGGGCCTCGTAATAGTCGGACGTTGCCACATCGACCTCGCCGTCATAGATCACGCGAGCGAGGCTGATGAGGGCCCAATCACTGCCTGCTGAGATACTCCGCTCTAGATAAGAGATCGACGCATTCTCGTCCTTGGGGACTCCAGCAAGGCCAGTGCCATACCACCATCCAAGCATATTCAACGCCGGCGCGTGTTCTTGTGCGCTTGCTTTCTCCATCCAGTACAAAGCCTTTTTGAAGTCGATGTCCACGGCTTTGCCAGTCGCATAAAGAACAGCAAGATCATACTGCCTGTCGGCATCTCCGCTCTCAGCCTGCCGAACCATCTCTTCAATCTGTCTATGGACAGGTGACCGTTGTTCGACTTTTTGCTGTGCTGCTTTGACGCCCAGTTCCGCAGCAAGCGCGTAGAGGCGATCAGCCTCCTCAATGTAGCGGTCGACGCCTCGACGTCCGTGTTCGAATATCCTCGCCAGTTCAAGGAGTGCGCCGCCATGGCTATCGCGCGCTGCAGCTGTGTAATGTGTTATGGCATTTCTTGGCTGGCCTTGCCTCATCCAGAAGCTTGCGATTTCAAACTGGGTTTCAGGATCTCCCGCTCTCACATTAGCTCGACTGAAGTCCAGGCGAAGGTCGAAGGGTCTTTCCTCGCCATCCAGGATGGTCCCAGGCTTCAGCCTGCATTGCTCATCCAGCGGAAGGGATACCTTCGGTCGCTGCTCCAGAGGCACCGTGAAGTCTTTCCAGCCGACCATTCCGTCGCCTTCGAAAACAAGGCTTATGCTTTTTTCATTACACTGGGGAATTTCGCGTTTGTACGCGGACTCGAACGCATGAATATCGGTCGGAGGGTTGAGCGGATCGAAATTACTGTATCTTTCTGGCCTATCCGCGGGCCATTTGATCTCGCAGCAATCCAAGCGATCGTCGTTCACTCTGCACTCGAGGACGGTTTCTCGGATCGTGTAGAATTCCACTGCATCAAGCAGCGAGCACCCTTGCGCGTTTTTTGCAACATTGGCGTTTGGCTGTTTGAAAACCCAGTCTTCGGCTGGCACTCCGCCAGTACGTCGGCCCACCAGGGGTTTGCATTCCTCCGATACTTCGAATTGCAGTTGGCCCTGTTCATGCGATTTGATCCAAACCCCGCGGATACTGCCGTCCCGCAAGAAATTGATGTAAAGTTTATGGTTGCAAGCCTCCGTTCCAAAGCAGCATTCAGCATACAAGGGGCCCGGCGCCTTGCACTGGACCTCCCCCATATTGGTCCGGTGGGTCCCGACAAATGCGTTTGAATAGCAAGCGGCATTCAACTCTTGGGCCTGCGCAATCGAGAAACCCAAGGCCACCGGCACGAAAACGAGCCGAACCATCTGGCAGTCCTCCAAATGCTATTATAGCGCAGACAGGTTATCTAATAAAGGAACGCCTGAATAACCGTAAGCGTCCGGTGTGACCGCCCTGCCGCGGGGTGAGAGAGCGGGATAGCGTCCACCATCGATAGTGGACACTATGGTGCGGGCGTGGCGCGGCGGACTAAGACGCTCTACAACCGCTGGAAGCGGTGGGGTGACATGGGTGTCTTCGCCCGGATGATGGAGGGGCTGGCCTCCAAAGGTGCCGAGCAGAAGACCATCATGATCGACGCGACCTATCTGAAAGCGCACCGCACGGCCTCGAGCCTGCGGGCGAAAAAAGGGGATGCGGGCGTCTGATTGGGCGCACGAAGGGCGGACTGAACACCAAGCTGCATGCGGTCACGGACGCGAAGGGCCGCCCTCTGCGGTTCTTCATGACAGCGGGCCAGGTCAGATGGGATGGTTGCCGCCCTCCCCGGACGGCATCGCAATGTGCCAGGATCGTGGTGTTCAACGCCACGCAAGGGAGAGGACGGCGAAATGAAGGTGATCCTCCCCCAATGAAGTGGTCCGCCGTTATGTTAAGGAAAACGGAGGATCAGAATGGCTACGAAGCGGCACAAGCCGGGCGACGGCTCAGGAGACGTGTATTTCCACCTCGACTCGCTCTGGTCGGACGCCAGCATCGACTTCATCGGCATCGACAACTACATGCCGCTCTCCGACTGGCGCGATGGCTTCGACCATGCCGATGCCCTGCAGGGCTGGCCCGCCATCCATGATCGCGCCTACCTGCAGGCCAACATCGCGGGCGGCGAAGGCTTCGACTGGTTCTACGCCAGCGCGGCCGACCGATCCGCGCAGATCCGCACCCCGATCACCGACGGAAGTGCGGGCAAGCCCTGGGTCTTCCGCTACAAGGATCTCCGCGCCTGGTGGTCGAATCCGCATTACAACCGTCCGGGCGGGATCGAGAGCGCCACGCCCACGTCATGGGTGCCGCAGTCGAAGCCGGTCTGGTTCACCGAATTGGGGTGCCCGGCCATCGACCGGGGCACGAACCAGCCGAACGTCTTCTTCGACCCGAAGTCCTCGGAGAGCTTCACCCCGTACTTCTCCCGCGGCGGGCGCGACGACGCGATCCAGCGCGCCTATCTCGAGGCCAGTCATCTCTGGTGGGATCAGGGCGCGAACAATCCAACGTCCTCCGTTTATGGCAGCCGGATGGTGCACGTTCCCGAATGCGCCGCCTGGACCTGGGACGCGCGGTCCTATCCGTTCTTCCCCGAACTCACCGGCGTCTGGACCGACGGCCCGAACTGGCGGCTCGGCCACTGGCTGACGGGACGGCTGGGCGCGGTGTCGCTGGCCGGCCTCGTACGCCACCTCTGCCTGCGCGCCGGGCTATCTGAGGCGCTGATCGACGTCTCCGGTCTCTGGGGCGCGGTGGAGGGCTATGTCATCGGCGCCCTTGAAAGCCCGCGCGCGTCGATTTCCACGCTGGCGCGGCACTTCGGTTTCGATGCCATCGAGACCGAGGGCGTGATCCGCTTCGTCATGCGCGGCCGGGCCTCGGTTGCGACGCTGGCCATCGACGATCTGGTGGCCGCCCGCGAGGGCGAGGCCTTCGAACTCAGCCGCGGCCAGGAGACCGAACTGCCGCAGGCGCTGAAATGGCAGGTCGCCCGGGCCGACGAGGACTATGACGCGGCCCTCGTCGAGGCCCGCCGCATCACCGTCGATACCACCCGCATCGCCTCGGAAAGCTTCCCGATGGCGATTCCGCCCGAGGAGGCGGAACGCCGCTGTCGCCGCGCGCTGATGGAGGCCTGGATCGGCCGGGAAAGCGCCACCTTCCGCCTGCCGCCGTCACGGCTTGCCCTCGATCCGGCCGACGTGATCCGGCTCGCCCATGACGGCCGTGAGGTGGAATTCCGCCTCGTCTCCGTCGCCGATGCCGAGGCGCGGGGGATTGAGGCCGTCCGCCAGGACCGGGCCGCGTACGACCTGCCACCCGGCGATCCCCGGCCCGCGAGCCTCGCGAGCCCCGTCGTGTTCGGCACGCCGGAGGTGGTGATGCTGGATCTGCCGCAGATCAGCGAGGACCAGCCCGCGCATCGCCCGCTGATCGCCGCCCATTCCAGCCCCTGGCCGGGCGAGATCGCGGTCTTTCGCAGCGCATAGACAGACGGGTTTGATCTGCTGACGACCTTCGGCAGTCGGGCGCGGATCGGCACGCTGGCCTTCGACTTCCACCCCGGGCCGACCTCGCGCTTCGATCTCGGCAATGCGCTGGTCGTCGACCTGCATTCGGGGACGCTGGAAAGCGTGACCGACGTTGCCCTCTTCGGCGGCGCCAATGCGCTGGCGGTCGAGACGGCAGCAGGTATCTGGGAGATCGTCCAGGCAGGCCAGGCCGAACTGATCGCCCCCGGCCGATATAGGCTGACCCGCCTCCTGCGCGGCCAGCGGGGGACGGAACAGGCGATGGGCAATCCCACCCCGGCAGGGGCAAGGGTGGTGGTACTGGATACTGCCCTTGCTCCGCTGCCCATCGCCGAGGCCGACCTCGGGCGCCCATGGAACTGGCGGGTGGGCCCGGCCGTGCGGGCGGTCAGCGACGACAGCTACGCGGGCTTCGGCTTCACGCCGACCGGTCGCGGCCTTGTCCCGTTCGCCCCGGTTCATGTCGAACAGCCGTGGCGAACGGCGCGCAGCCCCGGCGATCTGACGATCCGCTGGACGCGGCGATCCCGCGCGCTGGTCGCCGATGCCTGGGAGCAGGTCGAGGTGCCGCTTGATGAAAAGAACGAGGCCTACGAGGTCGAGATCCGCCACGGCGCAACCGTCAAGCGCACGCTGACCAGCAACACGACCTCGGCCCTCTACACCGCCGCTGAGCAGAGTGCCGACTGGGGCGCCCCGCTCGGGCCCGGCCAGACGCTGGTGATCCGCGTCTCCCAGCTTTCGAACCGCCTCGGCCGCGGCACCCCCGCCGCGGTCACGCTCCAGTTCTGATCCTTTCTACCAGGAATCCCCATGTCCGACACCACGACCCATCTCTGCCTGCCCTATCTTCTGGCGGCGCAGGCCCAGAAGCATGTCACCCACAACGAGGCACTGCGCCTGCTCGATGCGATGGTGCAGCTCTCGGTTCTTGACCGCACGCGCCCCGCGCCGCCCGCGAGCCCCGCCGATGGCGACCGGCATCTCGTGGCCCCGGGCGCCACCGGTCTCTGGGCAGGCTGGGATCTGAACGTGGCCTTCCGGGTCGACGGCGCCTGGATGCGGCTGGTGCCGCGTACCGGCTGGCTCGCCTGGATCGCGGCGGAACAGGCCTTCGCCGTCTGGAACGGCAGCGCCTGGACGACGTTCGCCGACGCCTTCGGATGGATTGCACAGGGCCCGAGCGTGACGGTGGCGCGTGGCCCTGGTGGGGCTTCAACCGGCCTGGCCGTGCAGGCGGATCTGCTGTCCCCGCTGTCCGGGCCGTCGCACGGGTCGACCATGGTCATTCCGGATCGGGCGATCGTGCTTGGCGTCTCGACCCGGACGGTCGAAGCGATCACCGGCGCGACGTCATTCGATTGCGGCATTCCGGGCGAGCCCGGGAAGTTCGGCGGAAGCCTCGGCACCGCGCCGGGCAGCAGCAATATCGGGGTGATCGGTCCGCAGGCCTTCTATGCCGACACCCCGATCCGGCTCACCGCGAATGGTGCCGATTTCACCGGCGGCGCCGTGCGCATCGCGGTCCATACCCTCACATTCGAAAGCCCCGGGGCGTGATGCGGTGCCGCCGCACCGCGGCCCCAGGCGTCGCCATTGGCGCAACCCCAGGAAGGAGACGGCGGAATGCCGGCCATCGACGAAAACCAGTATACGCCACCCCTCAGAAGCGATCCGGCATCGAATGCCGGTGCGATCACGCCAAGCGACGGCGAGGACCTCGCCTATGCGACGCGGGGCCTCATGGCCGACGGTGCAGGCACGATCCGCGTGCTGATGTTGGGCGGCCAGACCGTTACCTTCACGGCGTTGGCCAGCACGGTCTATCCGTTTCGCGTGACGCAAGTGTTTGCCACCGGGACCACCGCGACCGGCGTTCTCGGGCTGTGGTGACATGAAGATGCGCAGTCCCCAGAGGATGGCCGTCTCGGTCAACACATGGCTCTTGCATGTCAGTTCCGGCCTCTCGATGCGCCAGATCGCCCGATTGCAGGGGGTGGCGCCCTCCACGGTCATGCGCCGCATACGCTGGTGCGAGGATCTGACCGATGACCCCGTCCGCGGGCCGCGCCTGGAGTGTCTGGCCGAGAAAGCCCGCAGCCATGAGACGCTTGTGAGGGCGCTCATTCTTTTTGCCGAGATCATCGCGCCGCAGCGGCACTCGGCCAGCCAGAAGCCGAAGACGGGGCGCGATCGGCTCAATGATCGCCTCCCGGCAGCAGCCCTTCACCCCGACCGATGACGGAAATCCCAGCATGACCGACAAGCCGACGCTACTCGACAGTGTGGCGCAATCGTTTCGCGACCATGGTCTGACCGCAGCCATCACCGCCCTGATGGGCGGCAGCCTCGCCATTGCCGCCACCGTGACCCGCAAGGCCTTCACGAACGAGGCCATGCTCGAGCGCCTCGACCGGGAACTGGCCGCCGAACGCGAGCGCGTCGATCGCCAGCGCGCCGAGGATCGCAAGACCGACGCCGACCGGCTGGAACGCATCGAAACCGATATCCGCGCCATGCGCGATCTGATGTTCGAGGCGTTCCAGCGCAGCCGCGCCGACTGAACGACGACCATCACCCTGACATTGAAGCCACCACCCGACCCGCCTCAGAGGCGGGTTCTTCATTTGGAGGACCCCCATGCCGACGCTGACCTACGCCCACTACCGCGATGTGCCGGAGGCCACCTGGCGCTGGCCCAGCTTTTCGCCTGCCGAGATCGCCTGCCGCGGCACCGGTGCAGTCAGGATCAACACCGAAGCGCTGGACAGGTTGCAGTCCCTGCGCAACCGGCTTGGCAAGCCGCTGATCGTCCGCTCCGCCTACCGCAGCCCCGAGCACAACCGCGCCGTCGGCGGAGCGCCGGCCTCGAAGCACATGGCCGGCACCGCCTTCGACATCGCCATGGCCAACCACGATCCGGTGGCCTTCGAGGCCGCCGCCCGGGCCGTCGGCTTCCTCGGCTTCGGCACCTATCCCCGCTCGGGCTTCATGCACATCGACCTCGGCCCCGCGCGGTCCTGGGGCGAGCCCTTCCCGACCCCCCCTATCCCCTTCGCCGTGGAAGTGCCGCCCGCGCGGGAAGTCCTGGGTGAAAGCCGCACCCTGCGCGGGGGTGGCGCCGCAGGAGCCGCGACGGTGGGTGCGGTCGGGGTCGAGGTGCTGCAGGACGTACTGGCCGAAACGCAGTCCAGCATCCAGCCGCTCGTGCCCTATCTCGACACGCTGCGTTGGGTGCTGATCGCCATCGCCCTGACCGGCATCGCGGTCACCATCCATGCGAGGCTCGACGACTGGAAACGGGGCCAGCGGTGATTGGTTGGCTCCTCACCCACGGCCCGGCGCGCAAGGCGCTGGGCCTGATCCTCGCCGCCGCAACGATCCTGCTGTTCCTTCTGAACTTGCGTCGCGCAGGCGAGCGCACCGGGCGCTTGCCGCCGATTGAAAATGCTTCAATGACCCGTTGCCGTAAGCTTCTTATTCAATCCGGCGGCCGGTGTAGCGCCGCGAGGCGCGTCTACCAGACTGTACCCGCGAGGCGATATTCTGACCGGGTGGGCCGTCGCGCCGGTCCAGCATGACCGATGCTCATTCGTTCGTTTACGATTCAAGGCCAGAAAAGCACCGCTCGCATCTGGCGACGTTGGCGCTCGCGTTCCGCAAATCCCCTTTTGCGTGTATAATCTCCTTCCTACAATCACTTGGAGGGAGGCGAACAATGGATAAGAAGAAGTCGCTTGAGCAAGATCTAGAACGGCATCCCGTCATTGCGGCACTTGAAGATGCAGGCAAGGAGGCCACCCTATTCATCGGATATCTTGGTACCGCATCCGAAGACGGTTTGGTCAGACTGTACCCACACCTTGATGTCGCGACGTATGTGGAGTTTGCCAAAGAGGATGTAATCCACGTCGGAGTGGACCCGGATGGCGAGCCGGCGTTGAAACTCATCTACGTGATCCGTAGCGCGAAGGTCGTAGAAACAAGGCGGAACGCGACGGACGCTCAACACAGCCGATTTTCCTATGATATCAAGAGTTCAGTCCCGAAGATCGAAGTCGGCCCGTTCAGTTTTCGGGACTTCACCAAGGTAAATGCGCTGTTCCCTTGGTCGACGTGTGAAGCTGGGTGCGAGTCGTCGTATCGAGAAGCGATCCAAAGTGGCGTTCCACAGCCCTTGGCTGAAACAGGGCTTCACGCCTGCTTGTCGGAATGCCCGAAGAATCCCTTCTATAAATCGTCGGAAATCGCGAGCAGAATTGTTTACAATACGCCCCCGAAATATCCTGGCGGGGGCGGTTGAGCGCATCAAGATAGTAACGATTGGGTCATCTCACGCGGTTCTTCCTTCGCCGTCCGCCTGAGAAGCAAGACCGCCTAGCGGCAGAGGTGCATCGTCGCTGAAGCGGAGCCATGCCTTGCTTATATAAGATTTGACGCAAGATCGTTAGCGGCCGGACGAAGGGGGTACATCATCGCCGGATCGCTCGGCCATAAGAGTCGCCAGTCCACAGCGGTTTATGCCCGGCCCAATCTGGACCCTGTTCGGGAATCGGTGAACAAGACCACCGAGGCGATGCTGGGTTATGAGGCGTGAGCGAGGCAGGAACGATGGACATAGAGACGATTACGCCGGGCTGGGTAGACGCCGTCGACGTTGAGGCTGACGATCTGGTCACTCCCGACTTACACGAGTCCTTCGCGTCTATCGCCGGGCTACCAAAAGACGACGCCACAAAGGTCGCCCTTGTCGGCGCCTTGGACGCCTTCAGATCGGGATACTTCGACCTCGACGCCCTCAGATCAGAGAGCGACGACAACAAGGCACTGGAAGCGGCGGCGGATAGCGCAGGCGCGCTCTATGACGCTCTGCTGGCGCTCTTGGAGTATCCCGGCGTTGAAGGCAGGCTGGAGCAGACAATCCAGGACTTTCCGCGCTTTTACGAGTTTGAGGACGGAAGAACCCTCAAAGATCTGATCGGCACGCGCCAGAACATCTTCATGGTCTATCGCGAGCTTCTGGTCGATCTCCAAGCGTGTCTGGAAATGACCAGCAACCGCAAGCCCATGCGGAAGGTGTTGGAAGGCCTTGACGGGGAAGAGCCGATCAAACTTGAAACCGATGAAGGATTTTCAGAGCGCATGCGGGAATGGCGTGCAAGAAGCAAGGCCAGAGCCCTTCCTAGGCTCCAGACTCATTGATCGTCAAAGCCAGAACAGGACGGTTGCGGCGAGTGCGACGGCGGAAAGGAAGGTCTTGGCGCATCTGTCGTAACGGGTTGCGACCCTGCGCCAGTCTTTCAGCCGACCGAACATGATCTCGATCCGGTTGCGGCGGCGGTACCCGAGGATTTGCAGCCATGAGTTTCCAGAGACGGATCAGCCGCCAGGGCGGCACCAGGGTCAAACGCGCGCTGGGCGTGCAGGCGGCGCTGGAATGGGCGTTCCGGGTCGAGAAAGCCCAGCTGGAACTCCCCCTTCCCGAGGACGTCGCCGAGGAAGGCTTCGGCTTCGGCCTCGAATACGTCCTGCTGCAGCGTGCAGCACTTGGCTGCAAGATCGATGGCGGCCAGTACAAGATCGGCGGCTACACCCACGAGGACGCCGAAGTGATCGCCGCCACCGTCGCCGGCATACCCGACAGCCTCGGCGGCAAGCGCATGGCGATCCGCGTGGCGGAACTGGCCCGCGCCGGGCTCACCCCCGACTGGATGCCCGGCGCCGTGCCCCGCTGCATTCCGGTGGAAGTGAAGCGCAACCAGCATGGCGAACGAGCCACGACCATCGTCGTCAGCACCGACCGGGTGCTGAGCCGCGGCAAGTGGCGCACGGTCGAAGTCCTGGCCTGCCCGGTCACCTTCTCACCGCACCTGCAGCAGATCGAAGCGGCACGTCGCGCCTATGACGACTGGTGGCAGGCGCTGGATTGGATCCGCGACGGGCTGGTCGCAGGCGCACAGCTGCGGGATCTTGAGGTGATGGCGGTAATGCCGAAGGTGCGGCCGTGGGTCGCTCGCGCATCAATCACTTCGTAGGGTTTTCATTATGTTCTTGCGAAACGGAACAATGACCACCATGGTGTCAGAAAAATTCCCAGAGGCGAGAGCAGACATGACAGAGTTTGAAGAACTGCTGATGAAGGCAGGTTACACGGTGCCGGAAGCAGCCAAGGCGCTCGGCTACTCTGAAGGCCATATCTACCGGTTCAGGCGGGGGGAAGAAGAACCACGCGAGAGCGTGCTCGAACTCCTCCGGATGAAGATTGCGGCACGGGTGAGCGACAGTTCCGAGCCGCCGTCGTTCTCGTTCATCGATCTCTTTGCCGGAATCGGCGGCCTGCGGAAGGCAATGGAAACGGCTGGCGGGCGCTGCGTGTTCACCTCCGAATGGGACCGTTTCGCACAGCAGACCTACCTCGCCAACTTTCCCGACAACCGCCCGATCGCCGGCGACATCCGCGCGGTCGACCCGGATGACATCCCGTCGCATGACGTCCTGGTGGCGGGCTTCCCCTGTCAGCCCTTCTCGATCGCGGGAGTATCAAAGAAGAACGCGCTGGGCAGGCTGCATGGGTTCCAGGATGAAACTCAGGGCACCCTGTTTTTCGATGTGCTCCGCGTTCTCAAGACCCATCGCCCCGCTGCCTTCCTGCTGGAGAACGTCAAGAATCTGAAGAGCCATGACAAGGGGCGGACCTTCGAAGTGATTCAGCGCAAGCTGACCTCCGAGCTCGGTTACACCCTGCACACGATGATCATCGATGCGGCGCATTTCGTGCCCCAGCACCGGGAACGCATTGTGATGGTCGGCTTCCGCGAGCATACGGGGTTCTCATGGAGTGACCTCTGTGTGCCGACCCGCGGCCATCGCCGCATGAGGGACATCCTGCACCCGGAGGACGGTACGGAGGAGGCGGAGGGACATTTCACTCTTGGTCCGGACGCAAAAGTTAACGACAAGTACACGCTCACGGACAAGCTCTGGGAATACCTCGTGAATTATGCCGCGAAGCATAAGGCGAAAGGCAACGGCTTCGGTTACGGGCTGGTTGAAGGCGACAGCATCGCCCGCACCCTTTCAGCCCGGTATTTCAAGGACGGCTCCGAAATCCTTGTAAGCCGGGGGGCGATGAAGAACCCGCGGCGCCTGACGCCGCGGGAATGCGCGCGCCTCATGGGTTACGACGACGATTTCCGGATCCCGGTTTCCGACACCCAGGCCTACAAGCAGTTCGGAAACTCTGTCGCTGTTCCGGTATTTTCAGAGGTCGCGCGGATCATGCGGCCGCACATCGAAACGGTGATGAACAGATCGGGGTCGGAGGTTGTGCGCCGATTTGGCTGATGTCCACGATCCGGCGACTCGCAGCAGGAACATGGCCGCCATCAGGCGGGCGGACACCAGGCCCGAGGTCATCATAAGGCGCGGACTGCATGCCCGGGGTTTGCGGTTCAGGTTGCACGATAAGAAGCTGCCAGGGCGCCCGGATCTTGTGTTTGCGCGATTCCGGGTTGCTCTCTTCGTGAACGGCTGTTTCTGGCATGGTCACGACTGCCCGCTATTCCGATGGCCGGCAACCCGCACCGACTTCTGGAAGACGAAGATCATGGGCAACGTCGCCCGGGATCTTCGTAACGATGCGCAGCTCTCAGCGCTGGGCTGGCGGATCGGTGTAGTCTGGGAGTGCGCCGTCAAGGGCCCTGGTCGCCAGCGCACCGAGCAGATGCTCGACGAACTCGCCGCCGCGATAAGAGGCACCGCGGCGGTGTTTGGTTTTCAGGGCCTTCTTTCGGGCACAGACAGGGTCGTCAGGGCTGCAGATTGATAATCCGCACATCCGTGTAGATATCACGCGCCGCGGCACGGATGTCGTTTACCCGCCATTGCGATCTGCGCTTGTTCAGTTGCGGTTTCCCCGGACAGAACTTCGGTGCGGGATCCAGAAAGAGCGTGCCATTGTAGAGCGCTTCAAAAAGGCGCTCGGCAGAAGTTTCCCGGCACCACATGATCTCGGAAGAAAATTCAACACTGAACCTGTAGCCTTCGGCAATCAGCGCCAGGTCGGTCGCCGTAACCTTGACCGCAGGGACATAGACCGCTTCGTTATGCTTGGCGGTCCAGCAGTTGAGGATGCGCTCGAGGCTCCAGCCGGCGGTCAGAATGCCCTCATCGGTCAGAAGCGCGAGGTGAACGTTCTTGTCGGCGCTGGACGCAAGAGAAGTACCGCGCTCGTGGTTCGCGATCCGCAGTGTCAGACCGCTCTGCTCACAGCGCTCATCGACCCGATGGATTCCGGTTACGCGCCAGTTCCCCTCCTTGTCCTGATAACCAAAGCTCTGCATGAACTCCGGGAAGCTCTCAGCGTAGACCCCCATGTCCGGCTCTGGCGTGAAGAGGGTCACTTTCTTCTGGGTGTGCGTCTTCAGCTCAATACCTTCAAAGTCCCCATGCGAGTCGCTGTTGGGATTGATGCCCAGCGCATGCTCGAGCGTGTATCCGCAGACCTGCGTGCCGTTGAACGGGAGAGTGTTGCCCGCCGAATCCAGCCGGCACCCCGGCATCGGCTTTCCGGCTACCCGAGCAAGCTTCGTCTGCAGCCGTGAATCTGCCGTTACGCGAAGTCGGAGGTGCTTCCAGACCCTCGAACCGGATGCAGGCGGCAACGCCTGAACGTCGCTGACAAACTGCGGACCGGGATCGACTACCATGACGGCGAGCACGGCGCCGTTGCCACGCCGCGCAAGAACAAGATACCGCACGCTATCAGGAAAGGTCTTGGTGTAGGCGACGGACATCGCCTCAGGCATGGTATTCTCGACCGTCTGAAACGCGCTGAGCCGTGTCTCCGGGTACTGCGGGTAGATGATCATGCGGACGCCGCGGGCAGCAATCCTATGGCCGGCAAGATCGAGCCAGCTGAAGTCAGTGAACACGGCCTCAGGGATAGACTGGCCAGTTGTTGCGCCGCCCTTCTTGCCGCTGACAGAGGGCCCACGCAGGCTGAACGTCATATCGAACATCGGGTAGAGCGGACGGAAGTCCGAGCCGGAGTAGACCTGGTTTTTGTCGTTGTGGTTCTTGCTCAGCGGCTTGATGAGCGCCTCGGTCGCCTCGTTGGCTCCGAGGAGAGCTGCGAGCTCAGAAAGAGAGTGGAAGTTGTATTCGAACGCCATTGGCCTGCTCCGCGAAATATCATTACTGCGGAGGCAAGATAGGTGAGCAGCAAGGGACGTACAAGCTCATCCACCCGGCCAAAACCAAGCTAGTGATCCTAAACTACTGTTTTTAAGTTATTATATTTTTTTTCTAGCGACTTATTGAGTTTTATTTTGAGGCTTCGCACTTGCGCTGCGCCCCTCTGTCGGGTAGCACGCCCCCTCCCGCTGGTTCCTCCCCGGCGTCGAATGTATGCGGGGGGGCGCAGCGCGGCAGTTCGCTAGCGACTGGATTCCTCACCGGGGAATCCACTTGGAATCCACCCCGCGGGCGTCACCCGGAAAATCGACTCCAAATCAAAGACTTACGAAATCGTGAGTTGGCCAGGGTGGATTCCCGGCAGGAATCCAGGGAAGCCACCTTCGGGGAAGCCACCCCGATCAGAAGCCACCCCACCCGGAACACATTGAATCGACTTCCGTTTTCCGATTGACAAGGCTGCCCCCGTTGACCTACCCATTGATCATCGAAGAATAGCGCCCGGAGGAAACCCCTCGCGGGCGCTTTTGTTTTCCGCACATCAGAGACCCGCCCATGAGCCTCGTCTTCGCACCGAGCCAGATCGAAAGCTGGCCGATCGACCGCCTGCGCCCCTATGCCCGAAATGCCAAGATGCACGCCGACGACCAGGTGGCGAAGATCGCCGCCAGCATGGCCAAGTTCGGCTGGACCGTGCCCTGCATGGTCGCCGATGACGGGGAACTGATCGCCGGCCACGGCCGGGTGCTTGCCGCCACGATGCTGGGACTGACAGAGGTTCCGATAATCCGGCTCAGCCATCTCGACGAGGCGGAACGCCGGGCCTACCGGATCGCCGACAACAAACTGACTGAGCTCGGCGACTGGGACGAGGCCCTGCTGCGCGACGAAATCGCGGGGCTGCTGGCCGAGGATTTCGACCTGGCGCTCCTGGGTATCAGCGACGGCGAGTTGGACGCGCTGCTGCGGGATCCCGAAGCGCTGGGCGCGGATGGCCCGGTCGAGGGTGAGGATGATTTGCCGGAGCTGCCGATCACGCCGGTGTCGGTGCCCGGTGACCTCTGGCAGCTCGGGGCCCATCGCCTGATCTGCGGCGACAGCACATCAGCCGAGGTGGTCGGCCGGCTGCTGGGCGACATCAAACCGCTGCTGATGGTCACCGACCCGCCCTATGGCGTGGAATATGATCCCTCCTGGCGCAACCAAGTGGGCGCGGCGAAAACCCGACGCACCGGCAAGGTACTGAATGACGACCGCGCCGACTGGCGCGAGGCCTGGGCGTTGTTTCCGGGCGATGTCGCCTATGTCTGGCACGGCGCGCTCCATGCCCCGACGGTGGCCGAGAGCCTGACCGCGGCGGGGTTCGCCATCCGGTCACAGATCATCTGGGCCAAGGACCGGCTGGTACTGAGCCGAGGCGACTATCACTGGCAGCATGAACCCTGCTGGTATGCCGTGCGCGCAAGGGGCAAGGGCCATTGGGCAGGCGATCGCAAGCAGACGACACTTTGGCAGATCGCCAACCGCGATCAGGATGCCGATACGGTCCACGGCACCCAGAAGCCGGTCGAATGCATGCGGCGTCCGATTCTGAACAACTCAAACCCCGGTCAGGCGGTCTACGAGCCGTTCATGGGATCCGGCACCACGCTGATCGCGGCCGAAACCACGGGCCGGGTCTGCTACGGCGTGGAACTCAACCCGGCCTATGTCGATGTCGCCATCGAGCGCTGGCAGTCCTTCTCGGGCGAAGAGGCGGTGCTGATGGAAACCGGCGAGGCCTTCGCCGCCCTGAAGGCGAAAAGGCTCGCGGCATGATCGCCGCGAAACGCGCTGGGCGGCGGTGGGAGATGGCGAGGGGAAGGAACGCTGGGACTGCACGGGGCTGACCCGCGCGCCCACTGGTCGATATCGGCAATGCGCGCGGAACTGCCGTCCCGGTGTCCGCCTGAAACGACAGAGGCGGTGCAATCTGCTATTTTGTGACTCAGCACTCGGGGGTCCGCCGCCCCGCGCGCCAATAAGGGGGGGTCGTCATGGACAAAGAACGGATCGGAGAGTTCGCCAACGCCGTCTACCGCGATATGGCCGGCGCTATGGCAATTGGGATGGGCTATCTGGGGCTCAAGTCCGGGCTGTTCGAGGCGATGAAAGACGGCACACCGGTCAGTTCCGGCAAGCTCGCGGAGAAGACCGGCCTCCAACCCCGCTATGTTGAGGAATGGCTTAACGGTATGACTGCAGCCGGCTGGCTGGAACACGACGAGGAAACCGGCGCATTTTCAATGCCTGATGAGCACGGATTCTTGCTCGCTTCGGAAGGAACAGACCATTACATGGGCGGCCTTTTCCTAGCAGGACCGTCGCTGTTGTCCCACGCTTCAGACGTCGCACGCGCCTTTCGTGAAGGCGGCGGTGTGCATTTCGACGCTTTCGACGAAGACTGGATCAAGGCGCTCGACCTGATGAATGGCGGCGCCTACAAAAGCCGCCTTGCGAGCTATTGGATGAAGCAGTTGCCTGATATAGAGGAACGCCTCGCGTCTGGCGGTCGTGCTTTGGACATCGGATGTGGGGTCGGCAAGGTTTCACTTGCGCTCGCCGAAGCCTATCCTGAAGCGCGGATCACCGGATTTGATCCAGATGGCAACTCCGTGTCCCAGGCGCGTTCGGCCGCGGCAGATGCCGGAGCGGACCGGGTAGAATTTGTTGAAGGCGTCATCACTGACATCGCTGCCGAGCCGGTGTTTGATTTTGCGGGCATGTTCGATTGTTTGCATGACCTCGCAGAGCCGGAAGCGACACTGGCCGAAATCCGGAGCCGGATGGCCCCCGGCGGCGCGTTGATGGTCATGGAACCTCGCGCCTCCGATCGGTTGGCAGACAATTTCAACCCGCTCGGCACCGTCTACTATGGCTTCAGCCTCTTCCACTGCATGACCCAGTCACTTGCGCAAGGCGGCCCCGGACTGGGCACCTGCATGGGTCCAGACAAGACGATGTCCCTCCTGCGCGGAGCGGGTTTCTCGAATGTGAGCGAGCTGCCCATCAAGAGCCAGATCAACATCTTTTTTACAGCGCGGGCCTAGGTCAGCTTCGGACTCGAAGCAGCCATCGCGCAAAATGGGCCGGTCTAGCCCATACGATATACCCTGCCCCTTTCCTCGACCTTCTCCGAGGTGACGGGCAACCCCAGCTTCTTCTTCAGCGCCCCGGAAATCGCCCCGCGGACGGTATGCGCCTGCCAGCCCGTCGCTTCGGCGATCTCGGCGATGGTCGCGCCCTCGGGTCGCTCAAGCAGTGCGACGACCTGCGCCTGCTTGGTGCCCGCGCGCCCGGAGATCGGCGCCGGGTCCGGTTGCGGATCCGCCTTTGCCCGCCGCGCGCTGGCGACCGTACTCGCGACCAACGGCTCGATCCCGATCGCCTCGAGGCCGGCCTCGGTGGCGATCAGCGTGGTGCCATGACCGTCGCCGGTCTCGCGCCAGAGCGGCTCGCCGCGGCGGAGGTCTGCCTCGACCTCCTCGATCAAACCACGGTCGATCATCTTGCCGATCACCATCTTCGCGGCGGCGCCGTGCAGCCCGTCGGGCAGCGGCAAAGCAAGGTTGCCCGGCCGCGCTGCTGCACGGGAGAGGATCAGGGACTGGGTCTCGGTAGGGGTTGTCATCGCTTGCTCCGTCGTCGGGCGCGCGACATGCGGCGCCTTCTACGGAGGCGGGCCCCGCCGAATGCGGGGTCGGGCCGATGCGAAGCTGCCAGGGGCGCGTTGCATCGATCCGTGGCGATCAACTTCGCTCTGACGCGGATCATAATCAACTCAACTTCGAGCGATATCGTCGCTCTGATCGGAGCCCGCAATCCCATGAAGGGCATGAGCGAGCGGGACTATGCCTCCCATGCCGGCCTCTCGCGCGGCGGCGTGCAGAAGGCGCGGAAGACCGGGCGACTGGTGCTTCACGACGATGGCTCGATCGACGCGGCGGCCTCGGACGCGCGGCGCGCCGGGATGACCGACCCCGATCAGCAGCGCCGCAGTCTCGGCGGCGACGGCGCGGTGAGCGGTCCGGGCGACAGCACGTCGTACCTCAAGGCCCGCACCGCGCTCACGGTCTACCAGGCGCAGGAACGCCAGCTCGCGATCCAGAAGAAAAAGGGCGTGCTCGTTGACCGGGCGCGGGCCGAGACGCTAGTGTTCCGGCTCGCCCGCGAGGCGCGGGATCACTGGGTGACCTGGCCCGGACGGGTGGCGGCAACGATGGCGGCCGAGATCATGGCGGAGGTGGAACGGGAGACCGGGGCATCGGTGACGATCGGCACCGCGGTGCTGCAGAGGGTGCTGGAAGCCCATGTCCGCCAACAGCTCGACGCCCTCGCCGATCTCCGGGTCTCGCTCGGATAATAGTGGTGATCCGAGCGATCGCAATCTGACAGAGGGCCTCGACCCCGGCTTCGACGGCGCCGGGGACATCCTGCGCGCCTGGTCGCGCGGGCTTCGGCCCGATCCGGACCTGACGGTCTCGGAATGGGCGGATCAGCACCGCTGGCTCTCCTCGCGGGCCTCGGCCGAGCCGGGACGCTACAGGACCTCCCGCACGCCCTATCTGCGGGGCATCATGGAGGCGCTCTCGCCCGGCCACCCGGCGCAGCGCATCTCCTTCATGAAGGCCGCGCAGGTTGGCGCCACGGAAGCCGGCAACAACTGGATCGGCTTCGTCATCCACCATGCGCCGGGGCCGATGCTCGCGGTGCTGCCCACCGTCGAGATGGCCAAGCGCTCCTCGCGCGGCCGGATCGACCCGCTGATCGCGGACAGCCCGGCGCTCCGGGAACGGGTCAACCCCGCCCGGTCGCGCGACGCCGGCAACTCGATGCTGTCGAAGGAGTTTCCGGGCGGCATCCTGGTGCTGACCGGCGCGAACTCGGCGACGGGCCTGCGCTCGATGCCCGCCCGCTACGTCTTCCTCGACGAGGTCGACGCCTATCCGGCCTCGGCCGACGAGGAGGGCGATCCGGTCACGCTGGCGGAAGCCCGCACCACCACCTTCGCGCACCGCCGCAAGGTGTTCATGGTCTCGACGCCGACGATCCGGGGGCTCTCCCGCATCGAGCGCGAGTTCGAAGCCTCCGACCAGCGGCGCTACTTCGTGCCCTGCCCGCACTGCGGTGCGATGCAGTGGCTGCAGTTCGAACGCCTGTGCTGGGCGAAGGGCCGACCCGAGACGGCGGCCTATACCTGCGAGGACTGCGAGCGGCCGATCGCCGAGCATCACAAGACAGGGATGCTGGCCCGCGGCGAGTGGCGAGCCACGGCGACATCAGCCGATCCCAACTCGATCGGTTTCCACCTCTCGGCGCTCTATTCGCCCCTGGGCTGGAAGAGTTGGGCCGAGATCGCGCGGGACTGGCTGGCGGCCCAAGGATCCGACGAGATGCTGCGCGCCGCGCGCAACACGCTTCTGGGCGAGACCTGGGTCGAGAGTGGCGATGCGCCGGAATGGCAGCGGCTCGCCGACCGGCGCGAGGCGTGGAGGTCGGGCACCGTGCCAGCGGGCGGTTTGTTCCTCACCGCGGGTGCCGATGTGCAGAAGGACCGGATCGAGGTCGATGTCTGGGCCTGGGGGCGCGGGCACGAGAGCTGGCTTGTCGATCACATTGTCATCCCCGGCGGGCCGGCCGATCCGGCCGCCTGGGACAGGCTGACCGCGCTTCTGGGCCAAAGCTGGCAGCATGCGAACGGCGCCCACATGACGGTGGCACGGCTCGGCATCGATACCGGCTACGAGGCGGCGGCCGTCTATGCCTGGTCGCGCAAGGTCGGCTTCGAACAGGTGGCGCCCCTGAAGGGCCTCGAAGGCTTCAACCGGGCGGCACCCGTGTCGGGCCCGACCTTCGTCGATGCGACCGTGGCAGGCAAACGCCTGCGCCGCGGCGCGCGGCTCTGGTCGGTGGCGACCGCCACCTTCAAGACCGAGACCTACCGCTTCCTCAGGATCGAGCGGCCGAGTGACGAAGACCGCGCCGCAGGTGTGCTCGATGCGCCGGGCACGATTCACCTGCCCCTCTGGGCCGACAGCGAATGGCTGAAGCAGCTGGTGGCCGAGCAACTCGTCACCCTCCGCGACCGGCGCGGCTATGCCCGCCAGGAATGGCAGAAGCTGCGCGAGCGGAACGAGGCGCTCGATACCCGCGTCTATGCCCGTGCCGCCGCCTGGATCCTCGGCGCCGACCGCTGGGACGAGGCCACCTGGCGGCGGCTCGAGGCGCAGGCCGGGGTGGAAACCCGGATGCCCGTCGCCGTGCCCACTGACACCGCATCCCCCGACCCGGCCCAACCGAGGGCCGGAACCCTGACCACGCCGCGGCGCAAGCGCCGGGCCTACACGCCGAACTTCATGAGGGACTGATGGATCTCGACCGGATGCGGGCGCTGCTCACCGCGCTGCAGGAGGCGCGTTACGCGGGGCTGCGCAGCGTGAGCTATGACGGCAAGACCGTGACCTACGGCTCGGACGCAGAGCTCGCCGCGGCAATCCGCGATCTCGAGGCCCGTATCGCCACTGCCTCCGGGGCCCCTGCTCGCCGGCGCCGCTGGGCCACGGTTGCGATGAAGGGGCTCTGAGGATGGTGCTCGACGCCTTCCGCGCCCGGCTCGGTTCGATCATCGGCGGCTTCGACGCGGCACAGTCCCATCGCCGTTTGCGCGGCTTCCGCGCCAGCCGCGCGCATGTGAACACGCTGATCGCCGCCTCGGGCGAGACCATCACCGCCCGCGCCCGCTGGCTCGCCCGCAACAACGGCTATGCCGCGAACGCGGTCGATGCCTTCGCCAACCATGTCGTCGGCGACGGCATCAAGCCCTCGTCCCGGATCGCCGATGCCACGCGGAAGGAAGACCTGCAGAAGCTCTGGCTGGCCTGGACCGACGAGGCCGATGCCGAGGGGCTGACCGACTTCTACGGGGTGCAGCGCCGGGCCGCACGCGAGGTGTTTCTCGCGGGCGAGGTCTTCCTGCGCATCCGCACCCGTCGCCCCGAGGACAGGCTCACGGTGCCGATGCAGCTGCAGATGCTGCCCTCGGAAATGCTGCCCCTCGATCTGAACCGCGCCCTGCCCGGCGCGGGGTCGATCCGTCAGGGCATCGAGTTCGATGGCATCGGCCGGCGCGTCGCCTATCATTTCCTCCGCCGCCATCCGGGCGACAGTACCGATCCGGGGCTTTCCGGCGAAACCGTCCGGGTTCCGGCCTCCGAGGTCATCCACATCCTCGATCCGGTGGAGGCCGGCCAGCTCAGGGGCGTGTCGCGGTTCGCCGCGGCCATCGTCAAACTCTTCACCCTCGATCTCTACGATGACGCCGAGCTCGAGCGGAAGAAGACCGCAGCGATGTTTGCGATGTTCATCACCTCGCCCGCGCCGGAGACCGCACTCGACCCGGCGGAGGAGGATCTCGAGGTCGAACCCGGCCAGGTGGTGCGCCTCGATCCCGGCGAGGACGTGACCACGCCGGCGACGCCGGATTCGGGATCGACCTACGAGCCCTTCCAGTACCGCACACTCCTGCAGATCGGCGCGGCGCTGGGCGTGCCTTATGGCTATCTCACCGGAGACACCGCGCGGGGCAACTTCTCGAACACAAGGATTGCGCTCGTCGACTTCCGTCGTCGCATCTCGGCCTTCCAGCATTCGGTCATGGTCTACCAGCTCTGCCGCGCGGTCTGGACGCGCTGGATGGACATGGCGGTGCTGTCGGGCGCGATCGACCTGCCCGGCTATGCAAGGGACCGGCGCGCGCATCTCGCCTGCGACTGGCTGCCCACCAGGTGGGACTGGATCGATCCGGCCAAGGATGCCGCGGCGGAGATCCTGCAGATCGAGGCGGGGCTCAAGTCCCGCAGCCAGGCCATCTCCGAGCGCGGCTATGACGCCGAACAGGTCGACCGCGAGATCGCCGCGGAACGAAAACGCGAGGCGGAACTGGGCCTCGACTTCCGCCGGCCGGGATCGCCCGCGAAAGGCGTGGGCCAGACGGCCGCAGGCGAGGAGCCGGCCGACAGGCCCGAAGGAACCGACGCCGAGGACGACGAGGGCCGGGAACCCCGGCCTGCGGAGGAGGGATGATGCATCACACCCAGATCGCCCAGCGCGTCTTCAACACGCCCCTGATGGTCGATCCCGCCAAGGCACTGGCCTTCCTCGCAGGCCTCGGGCCCCGGATCACCGGTGGCGAGATCAGCGTCGAGGGATTTGAAACATCGGTCGTGGATCAGGCTGCCGCCACCCGGCCCGCCCGGGCCTCGCTCTTCGGCGACGGCCTGACGCACGGCGATGAACCCGAGAGCGGTCATCCCTTCGCGGTGGTCGACGGCATCGCGGTGATCGAAATCGCCGGCACGCTCGTGCATCGCGGCGCCTGGATCGGGCAGTCCTCGGGGCTGACCTCCTACGAGGGCATCGCGGCGCAGCTGCAGGCGGCGGTCTCGGACCCGGCGATCCGCGGCATCGCCCTCGACATCGACAGTTTCGGCGGCGAGGTGGCGGGTGCCTTCGATCTCGCCGACCGCATCCGCGCGGCGCGGGCGCAGAAACCCGTCCAGGCCTTCGTCGCGGAACATGCGCTCTCGGCCGGTTATGCGCTGGCCTCCCAGGCCGAGCGGATCATCCTGCCGCGCACCGGGGCGGTGGGCAGCATCGGCGTCCTCGCCATCCACAGCGATCGGAGCGCAGCACTCGACCGCGAGGGTGTCGCCGTCACCCTGATCCATGCCGGCGCCCACAAGGTCGATGCCAATCCCTACGCGCCGCTGCCGGAAGCCGTGCGCGACCGGATCCAGCGCGAGCTCGAAGTCGTCCGTTTCTTCTTCGCCGAGACCGTCGCCGCCGGGCGCGGGTCCCGCCTGACCCATGCGGCCGCGCTCGCCACGGAAGCCGCCGTCTACCGCGGCGCCGGGGCCGTGGCCGCCGGTCTCGCCGACGAGGTGTCCGATCCCGTCACCGCCTTCCGCACCTTCGCCGCCGCTCTCCGCGGCACCACCGCCAGCCCCAGAAAGGATCCCCTGATGAGCAACAGTCCCGTCGATGCCCAGATCCAAACGCCACCCGCCGCCACGGCGGATGCGCCACCGCTTCAGGCTGCGCCTGTTGCCAGTCCCACGCCCGCACCGGCACCCACTCCTGCACGGGCGCCAGAACAGACCCCAAGCCCGGCAAGCGCGGGGGCACCGTCGGAAGCGGCCCCCACGCCGGAGGCCATCCGCGCCGAGGCCGCGGAGGTCGCGCAGGTCTGCGCCCAGGCCGCCCGCCTCGGCGTCCAGATCGACGCCGCGGATGCCGTGTCCCGCGGCCTGAAACCCGAGGCCTTGCGCGCCCGGGTGCTCGCCGATCTCGCCGCCCGCGGCGATGCCGCCGGCATCCTCGCCACCGCCCCGGCCGCACTGGCGAAGGAAAGCCCGCTGATTGCGGCCGCGAAGAAGTCCGCCGCCGCCCCGCGCTGATCCCACCCCCACACCCGGAGCCTGAACCATGCCCGTCCTGACCCAGCCGCCCTCCATGGGCGATGTCCTCAAATACGAGGTCAACCCGAACTACACCCGTGAAGCGATCACCCTCCTCGCGGGCCTGCCCTACCCGGCAGGCTCCGTGCTGGGCAGGATCACCGCCAGCGGCAAGTACACTCTCTCGAGTGCCGCCGGTGCGGATGGCGCCGAGACCGCGGTCGCGGTGCTGCTCTATGCCGTCGATGCGACGCTGGCCGACGCCACCGGCGTCGTACTGGCGCGCGGGCCCGCGATCGTCTCTCGCGCCGCCCTCTTTTACGACGGCAGCGTCGATGATGCCGCCAAGATCGCGGCCAAGCTCGGCGAGATCGCCGCCTTGGGCATCGTCGCCCGCGACAGCACCTGACGCGGACCCGGCAAGCTGCCGCGATCCCCTGCCTGCCCTTCCCCTTTTCCCCTCGGAGCCCTCCCCATGACCCTGATCCGCAATCCCTTCGATGCCGGCGGCTATTCGCTGGCCGAGATGACGCAGGCCATCAACATCCTGCCGAACCTCTATACCCGCCTCGGCCAGATCGGCCTCTTCCGCTTTGAAGGCGTCAGCCAGCGCGCCGTCATCATCGAACAATACGAAGGTGTCCTCAGCCTGCTGCCTTCCGTCCCCCTCGGAGGCCCCGCCACCGTCGGCACCCGCGAGGGCCGCTCGATGCGCAGCTTCGCTCTCCCGTGGATCCCGCATGACGACGTGATCCTGCCCGCCGACATCCAGGGGCAGCCGGCACTCGGGGTCTCGGACGCCGCCGATCCGCTTGTCGAGGTGATGAGCCGCAAGCTCACCCTCATGCGCCGCAAGCATGCCCAGACCCGCGAATACATGGAGATGAACGCGCTCCGCGGCATCGTGAAGGACGGTGGTGGCACCACGCTCTACAACTACTTCACCGAGTTCGGGCTCGAGCAGATCGCCGTCGACTTCGTCTTCGGCACCGCCGGCACCAGCATCCAATCCAAAGTCCGCACCGTGCTGCGCGCCATCGAGGACAATCTTCTCGGCGAGACCATGACCACCGCGCATGCGCTGGTCAGTTCGGAGTTCTTCGACAAGCTCATCAGCCATCCGAAGACCGAGGACGCCTACAAGTTCTTCTCCGCAACCGGCGGCCAGCCCTTGCGCGAGGATACCCGCCGCGCCTTCCCCTTCGCGGGCATCCTTTTTGAGGAATACAACGGCTCGGTCACGCTGGCGAACGGCACGGCCGAACGCCTGATCCCGGCCGGCGAGGGGATCGCCTTCCCGCTCGGGACCTTTGATACCTTCACCACCTATGGCGGGCCCGCGAACCTGCTCGAGACCGCCAACACGATCGGCCTGCCGCTCTATGCCCGCCAGCATCTCGACGAGAAGGGCCGCTGGATCGACGTGATGACCGAAGCATCGATCCTGCCGGTGAACAAGCGGCCGCGCCTCGCCGTCCGGCTTCACAGCTCGAACTGACGGACGAGGCCCGGAGCCCCTCATGTCCGTCCTCAAAGCCGCGATCGAGCGGATCTTCACCCATGCCGCCCTGGCGGAGCCGGCGCTCTGGATCTCGGCCAGCACCTCCGAGGAGCGCCCGATCCGCATCATCACCCGTGCGCCCGACCGCGTCACCGACTTCGGCGCCGGGCGCTTTGTCAGCGACACCACCGTGGTGGATGTGCGGGTGGGTGACCTGCCAAGCCCGCGCCCGGGCGATCTGATCGTCATCGGCACGGAGAGCTTCCTCATCCAGGGCGAGCCCCTCCGCGACCGCGAGCGGCTGATCTGGACGCTCGATCTGAGGCCGGCATGAAGCTGAAGCTCGAGATCACCGCGGACATCGTCGCCCAGATGAGGGCCGAGATCCGCGCCGGCGAAAAGGCGGTGACCGATGCCGTGCGCGCGGCGGGCATCGATCTGAAGACCGCCTGGCGCCGGCAGATCGCCGGGGCCGGGCTGGGGGCGCGGCTCGGCAATTCGATCCGGCTCGCGACCTATCCGAAGGCGGGCGAGAGCCTCAATGCCGCCGCCCTCGTCTGGTCGAACGCTCCGGTGATCGTGGGCGCGCATGATACCGGGCCACTGATCCGCTCGAAACACGGGTTCTGGCTGGCGATCCCGACCCCGGCGGCCGGCAAATCCACCCGGGGTGGCCGCATCACGCCGGGTGAATGGGAACGCCGTACCGGTCTCCGTCTGCGCTTCATCTATCGCCGCCGGGGGCCGAGCCTTCTGGTGGCCGAAGGGCGGCTGAACTCCAAGGGACGCGCGGTAGTCTTGCGGGCAAAGACGGGACGCGGACTGACCACCGTGCCGATCTTCCTGCTGGTACCACAGGTGAAGCTCCGCAAGCGGCTCGATCTGGCGCGGGACGCGGAGCGGGCGGTGGACGCGCTGCCGGGGCGGATCGTGGCGGAGTGGGTGGAGCGTCTACTTACGGCGTAGTGCTGTTAGGATTCGCCGGTTCGCCAAAGTCCTGTGATATAGTCCCCTGCGGTAAGACAGAAGGAATTTCAGATGCTTCGACTCATGGCCGGTATTGCTCTAGGGTCAGGACTCGTTCTTGTTTCATAGCCAGAACATGACGGTTGCGGCGAGTGCGACGGCAGAGAGGAAGACCTTCGGGCATCTGTCGTATCGGGTGGCCACTCGGCGCCAATCCTTCAGACGTCCGAACATGATCTCGATCCTGTTGCGGCGTTTGTAGCGGCGCTTGTCGTATCTGACGGTCTTTCCGCGCGACTTCCGACCCGGGATGCATGGCTTTATCCCCCTGTCTTTCAAGGCATCCCTGAACCAGTCCGCGTCATAGCCCCGGTCAGCCAGCAGCCATTCGGCGGCGGGCAGGCTGTGCAGCAAGGCCGCAGCGCCGGTATAGTCGCTGACCTGGCCTCCTAACTTCGACAGCTGATAGTCGTTTTGAGTGCTTTCGGGTGTTTCCAGCCACGTGATTTCAATGGGTTGCGGGGCGTGGGGAGTTCAGTTCGGCGAAGTTGTGTTGTAACAC
>NZ_JAPDOG010000036.1 GCF_026013545.1 Defluviimonas salinarum
AACGCCCACTCATCGTCCGACATCAGGTCTCGTGCCAAGCTGGTCTCCATCGCAGATACCAGCTTGAATCATGATCAGGCGTCCGTGTGAATCCCTTTTGTCAACAGGCCCTAGCGGAGAGTTCCGAACGCCGGTCCCGCCGATAAGCGGCGATCCGGCGTCGCGTTGCCCCCGGCGCCCCGGCCGTGAGGCAGAGCCGTGTCGGGACGAGGCTCAGGCGTTCAGATCCCTGAGCAACCGACCGTGCTTCCTGACCTCGGTCAAGACATCGCCGAAGGTCACGATCCCCTTTCCCTTCAGCATCGGCAGGAGCTTCAGGAACGCCTCGGCCGTGGCGATCGTGTCGCCGATCGCGGTGTGGCGCGCCTCCTCGGGGATGGTGATGCCGAGTCGCGCGGCGAGCGCGTCGAGAGAATGGCTCTCGGTCTGGCCGTAGACCACCGCCGAGAGAAGCACCGTGTCGAGGATCGGGTGGTCGAAGGCCTGCCCGATCTCGGCCTCGCGCCGTTTGAGGAAGGTCATGTCGAAGGGCGCGTTGTGGGCGATCAGCACGGCGCCCTCTGCGAAGCGATGGAACCGGGTGAGCGCCTCGGCGATGCCGGGGGCGCCGGCCACCATCCGGTCGGAGATCCCGTGCACCGCGGTCGCGCCGGGCGGGATCGGGCGGCCGGGATCGACCAGCATGTCGAGAACTTCGCCCTGGATGCGCCGCCCGTTCACCAGCCGGAGCCCGGCAATCTGCACGATCTCGTCGCCGGCCTCGGGCAGAAGCCCGGTCGTCTCGGTGTCGAAGACGACATAGATGAGATCGCCGAGCGGCGTCGCCGCGAGCTCCGCCGCTGGTGGCTTGAGGAGCAGGTCGAAGTCGTAGACCACCTGCCGCGCGATCGCCGCCACACGCGCACCCGCCCGGCGCGCCTCGCGGATCGGCAGCAGGATCGCGGCCCTTCCGTCCTCCGCTTCCGGCCAGCATTCGGTGGCATGGGAGGTCAGCACCGCCCGCCCGGTCGCCTCGCCTGCCGCCGGGTCGAGCGGCCCGGCGAGCCAGTCTTCGAGCATGCCCACGGTCAGCGCCGGCCCGGTCCAGCCGAGCTCGATCATCGCGCCGGCACCGTCCTCGACGAGCCGGAGCGTCACCGCCCCGGCGATCCCCGCCGCCTTCAGCCGCCGCGCGAAGCCTGCGAGCAGCGCGACGGTCTCGAACCCGTCGCAGCGCAGGATCAGGTCGTCGGCCTCGGCCTTGACCGCCACGCCCGCCGCCTCCGCCCGCGCCCGGAAGCCGTCGACGAGATCGGCCGAGCGCGTCGACGGCAGCGCCGCCCAGCTGCCGCGCGCCGCGTCGTAACGGTCGGCGAGCTCCTTCACCGAGGCCGCGAGGGTTCCGACTTCCTGAAGCAGCGCCGCGTTCAGCGCCTCGCTGCCCGCGTCCTCGGCGAGGACGCCGATGACGGTCTGCAGGTTCGCCGCCGGGCGGCGGATCCGGTCGAAGATCTCCTCCAGAAGCCGGTCGCGACCAGCATGGGCGGCCAGATCGCCGGTCACGTCGCGCAGGGTCAGCACATAGCCCGGCGCCGACCCGCCTTCGAGAAGCCGCATCCGGCCCGAAAGCACCCGCGCCCCGTCGCGCGTCGCCACCAGAAGATCCGAGACCGCCTCGGCGTCACCCGCGGCCACCAGCCGCTCGTAGGCATGCATCAGGGGCGCCTCGCGCAAGGCGTCGAAGACCTTGCGGTCGAGGCCGGGCGCCGCGCCTGCGCCGAGGATGTCGGTCGCGGGGCCGTTGTAGAACACCAGCTGATGCGCCCCCGAACACAGGAGCACCCCCGCCGGCACGTCCGACAAGAGCGCCTCGAGCCGGGCCTTCTCCTCCTTGAGGCGGGTCGTCTCGCGCTCCACCGCCTCGGCAAGGGCATCCCGGGTCTCGGCGAGCGCGTCGGTCAGGGCCGTCGCGGCCGGGCCGAGATCGCCGAGGTAGCGCCCCGGCGCCGCGTCGAAGGTGCCCGCGCCGTCGGCATGGGCCTGTGCCCGCATCCCCGCGGCGAGCCGGTCGAGCGCGCGGCCGACATTCTCGTCGAAGAGCAGCCAGACCCAGGCGGCGATGCCAATGATCCCGAAACTCGCCACAGCGCCCGCCGTGACGAAGGCCGACTGCGTTTCGGGCAACCCGGAGTGCTGAAATCCGAGCCAGAGCCCGCCCACCACCGACACCACCCCGCCCACGGCGATCGCCGCGAAGAAGAGAAGCAGCCGCTGGCGCAGGCTGAGGCCGTTACCCATCGCCTCCCGCTCCCTCGGCGCCGGGCTCGAGAAGTTTGCGAACTTCATCGCGCAACTCCTTGAGTTCGAACGGTTTCGCAATAAACCCGTCAGCACCGAGCGCGAGCCCCTTGCGGCGTTCCATCGCCGAGCCGCGCGCGGTCATCATCAGGATCTTCACGTCCTTGAGCTTGGGGTCCATCCGCACGTTCTGGCAGATCTCGTAGCCCGAGACCTCGGGCAGCATCACGTCGAGCAGCACCAGATCCGGCGCGGTATCGCGGATCTTCGGCAGCGCCTCGGCGCCGTTGGCGATCCGGTCGTGGTCGTAGCCCTCGCGCGTGAGCACGTAATCCAGCGCCAGCGCGATGTTGTCCTCGTCCTCGATAATGAGGACCCGGTGGCGTTTCTTAGCCTCTGCCATTGCCTCCTCCCTCGCATGCTGCCCGGAGCGCGGGATCCTCCGGGTCGAGTTCCTGCCAGTCCGCGACCGCCAGCTCGGCGGCGGTCGCCCCGGCCGCGCTGGCGTCAACGCGCCGCGCGCCGGCACAGTCGAAGAGCACCGTGAGCCCGTAGGAGGGCCGCCAGCGCTCCATCAGGTAGAGCTTCGCGTGGCGCATCTCGGGGCCGGGATCGGCGGGCAGTCCGGCTTCCGGGCCGCGATCGAGCAGCGCCATCCGCGTCGTCACCGGCGCGAGGTAGGTCCAGGGCCGCCAGAAGTCGCTGCGTTCGTTCTTGAAGGTGACGACGGCGCTTTCGGGCAGGGTCAGTCGGGTCCGGTCGGCCCAGCTGTATTCGTTCCAGACCATGAACAGGAGCATCGCCACGCCCGCCCCCGCCGGCATTGTCCATTTCGGCAGACGCCGCCCGGAAAGCCGGTTGAGCCCCATCACGAGGCCGGCGGCGGCGAAGCCCGCTGCGACGATGGAGATGAAATCGATCAGCATGGCCGCTCCTTCAATTCAACGCTCCCTTGCCGTGGCCAAGCGCCGACTGCATCGTGCGCACCACGACGAAGGCATCGCGCAGATGGCTGCGCTCAAAATCGGAAAGGCTCGCGGGCGCGAGGTAGTTGTCGGGCTTCTCACCCGCCTTGACCCTTGCCGCCTGATGCTCGAGCCGGGTCTCGGCGATGAGGTCGTAGGCCTCGATCAGGTCGCGCCCGCCCGAGGCCGAGACCACCCCAGCCTCCACCGCCGCGACGAGCCGCGCGCGGGTGTTGACCGGCGGGAGGCGCCCCTGAAGCGCGTAGACCCGGGCGAGGTCGGTGACCGGCACGACGCCGGAATGCTTCATGTCGATCTGATTGCGGTGCTCGCCCGAGCGAATCGTCGCGAAGCCGCGGATGAGGCCCAAGGGCGGCGTGTGCTTGAGCGAGTTGGAAATCATGTGGGCGACGAAGATCGAGTTCTTCGCGGCGGCGTCCAGCGTCTCTTGCTGGAGGCCGCCGAAGAGATGCGCCGCGCCGCCGATGGGGCGCAGGTCGAACATCACCGAGGCGAGCATCTGCGCCTCGGGGCTCGGGGTCTGAATCCAGCCGCGGAAATAGTCGCGCCAGACCCGGACCGGCTGGCGCCAGCGCGGGTTCGTCGCCATCATGTCGCCGGGGCAGTAGACATAGCCGCAGGTGTCGAGCCCGTCCGAGACGACTTTCGCGAGCTTTTCGAAATAGGGCATATCCGACGCCGTCACCGCGTCGTCGAGCATCAGGCAGTTGTCCTGGTCGGAAACGCCGGTCTGCTCCTGCCGGCCCTGGCTGCCGCAGGCGAGCCAGAGATACGGAACCGGCGGCGGCCCGAGTTCCTTCTCCGCGAGCGCGAGAAGCCGCCGCGTCACCCCGTCGGCGATGTCGGTGATGAGCCGCGTCGTCACCTCGTGAGCGTTGTGACCGCCGACGAGCTGGCGCAGGAGGCCCGGAATCCGCGCCGTCGTCTCGGCCATCTCGGAGGCGCTTTCGGCCAGAGCGATGTCGCGGATCAAGACGGCGGAGCTCACCGCCTGGTGGCGGGTCAGGTCGGTCTGGGTGATCATGCCCCTGAGTCGCCCCGCCTCGGTCACCGGCACATGGCCGATCCGGCGTTCGAGCATCAGGTGCAGGATGTCGGTGCCAAGCGCCTCGGGCGAGAGCGAGGCCGGGTCCACGGTCATGATCTCGGCCACCGGGGTGGCCGGGTCGCGGCCCTCGCCCAGCAGCCGGTGCGCGAGGTCGCGGGTGGTGACAATGCCGAGAAGCACGCCGTCGGGATCGGTGACGCCGAGGCTCGAGACATTGGCCTCGCGCATCATCCGCGCGGCCTCGGCGGCCGGGGTCTCGGGCGCGCAGGCGACCGGGTCGCGCGCCATGAGTTCGCCGACGCGGCGGGTGGCGAGGTCGCTGCCGCGCGGCTCCGCACCGCGGCCGCGGCTGAAGAACTTGGCGAAGCTCTCGACGGAACTCACGAGCCGGCGGAACTCGGCCACCGGCAGCACCAGAAGCGTCGCAGCGCCCGTGGTGCGCGCCGTCGTCGCGGCGCGGCCGTCGCGCATCAGCCCGCGTTCGCCGAAGGAGTTTCGGGGGCCGAGAAGCGAGACGAGTGCGCCATTGGAATCGAGAATCTCGACCCCGCCCGACTCGATCAGGAAGAGGCCGGGCAGCTTGGCGCCATGTCCGTAGATCTCGGCACCCGCGCCGAGCTGCCTGCGGCCGAAGGAGCCGGCGACCCGCGCCAGCTCGTCCTGCGGCAGACTGTCATAGGGATGGACCGTTTCGAGGAAAGCCTGAATGGTCCGAACGTCCTCGCTCACGTGGTCCTCCGTGTCCGGGGTGGCGCGCCCCGTAGAGGGACGCGCCTTGATTGTGGGAGATCAGTGGCCGGTGGCCGCGCCGGCGCCTTTCGGCACGCGGATCGATTCCACCAGTTCCTGGATCTCGGCCGGGGTCTCTTCGGTCGCGTTCGAGACAACGAAGGCGACGATGAAGTTGATGATCGCACCAACCGCACCAAAGGCCTCCGGCGAGATTCCGAACACCGGCGTTTCGGCGAAGGCCGTGCCCGGGATGAAGAACCAGCCCTTGTAGGCGAAGATGTAGAGCAGGGTCGAGATAAGACCCGCGAGCATCCCCGCGATGGCGCCCTGCTTGTTGATCCGCTTGGAGAAGATGCCAAGGAGGATCACCGGGAAGAGCGAAGCCGCCGCGATGCCGAAGGCCAGCGCCACGACCTGGGCCGCGAAGCCCGGCGGGTTGAGGCCGAGGATCGTCGCGATGACGATCGCCACCAGCATCGAGACCCGCGCCGCCATCAGCTCGCTCTTTTCCGAGATGTTCGGATTGAAGACGCCCTTGATGAGGTCGTGGGAGACGGCCGAAGAGATCGCCATCAGCAGGCCCGCCGCGGTCGAGAGCGCCGCGGCGAGACCACCGGCGACCACGAGCGCGATGACCCAGCCCGGCAGGCCCGCGATTTCCGGGTTCGCGAGAACCATGATATCGCGGTCGAGCTTGGTCACTTCGTTGGTGGCTTCATCGGCGGTGAACTCGATCTTGCCGTCACCGTTCTTGTCCTCGATCGCCAGGAGGCCGGTGGCTTCCCAGTTCTTCATCCAGTTCGGACGCGCTTCCAGCTCGAGCGGCTGGGTGATGTCGCCACCCGGATAGACCGTGGTGATGAAGTTCAGACGGGCCATCGCGCCGACGGCCGGGGCCGTGGTGTAGAGGATCGCGATGAAGACCAGCGCCCAGCCAGCCGACCAGCGGGCATCGGCGACGCGCGGCACGGTGAAGAAGCGCACGATGACGTGCGGCAGGCCCGCGGTGCCGATCATCAGCGACGCGGTGTAGAGCACCATGTTCAGCGTGCTCGTGGTATGCGCCGTGTACTGGTTGAAGCCGAGTTGGGTCACCACCTCGTCGAGCTTGGCCAGAAGCGGCTGGCCGCTTTCCAGGTGCGTGCCGAAGAGGCCGAGCTGCGGCAGGAAATTGCCGGTGAGCTGCAACGAGATGAAGATCGCCGGAATGGTGTAGGCGAAGATCAACACGACATACTGCGCCACCTGGGTATAGGTGATGCCCTTCATGCCGCCGAGCACCGCGTAGACCGCGACGATGCCCGCGCCGATCCAGAGACCGGTCGAGTAGCTGATGTTCAGGAAGCCCGAGAACGCCACGCCGACGCCCTTCATCTGGCCAATGACGTAGGTGATCGAGGCCGCGAGAAGGCAGATCACCGCCACGATGCGCGCCGCTTTCGAGTAGAAGCGGTCACCCACGAATTCCGGCACGGTGTACTTGCCGAACTTGCGCAGGTACGGCGCGAGCAGCAGCGCCAGAAGCACGTAGCCGCCGGTCCAGCCCATCAGGAACAGCGAGGTCTGGTAGCCGCCGAAGGCGAGCAGGCCCGCCATCGAGATGAACGAGGCCGCCGACATCCAGTCGGCCGCCGTGGCCATGCCGTTGACGACCGGATGGACGCCACGGCCGGCGGCATAGAACTCGCTCGTGGAGCCCGCGCGGGCCCAGATCGCGATGCCGACATAGAGCGCGAAGCTCAGGCCGACGACGATGATGTTAAGGGTATACTGTTCCATTCCGTCTTACTCCTCGACGCCGTGTTCGCGGTCGAGCTGGTTCATGCGCCAGGCATAGAAAAAGATCAGGACCAGAAAGACCAGGATCGAGCCCTGCTGGGCAAACCAGAAGCCGAGATCGGCGCCGCCGACATTGATGCCCATCAGCATCGGCCGCAGGATGATCCCGAAGCCGAAGGAGACCAGTGCCCAGATCACCAGACAGACCTGAATGAGCCGAATGTTGGCCTTCCAATAGGCGTTGGACGAAGATTTGTCCGCCATTTGTGTTACTCCCTTGAGTTCCCTCGTTTCCCGCCGGCGCCCCCTTCAGTCGGGGCGCCGTCTCCCTCAGGCCGTCACGCGGCGCAGGATGAGCCCGAGCGCCGAGGCGATCCCGGCGATGGAACCCATCGCGTCGACCGTCTCGAGCACACCCATCTTGCGATAATGCGCGATCAGCGGCGCCGTCTGGGCGTGATAGGCCTTGAGCCTCTCGCGCACCGTCTCGGCATTGTCGTCGGCCCGGCGCTTGAACTCCGTGCCGCCGCATTTGTCACAAACGTCCGCCTTCGCGGGTCGCTTGTGGGTATCGTGGTATCCCTCTCCGCAACTGGCGCAGGTGAAGCGCCCTGCAACCCGGCCGACCATCGCCTCGTCGTCAACCTCGAGGCTGATCGCGGCCGAAACCTTCTGGCCGGCATCGGCCAGAAGCCCGTCCAGCGCCGCGGCCTGTCCGGCCGTGCGCGGGAACCCGTCGAGGATGACGCCGGCCTTCACATCCGGCTCGGCCATCCGGTCCTTGAGGATCGCCAGCACGATCTCGTCGGAGACGAGACCACCCGCCTCCATCACCGATTTCGCGGCGAGCCCGGCCGGCGTGCCCGCCGCGACCGCGGCGCGCAGCAGATCGCCGGTCGAGAGCTGGATCAGGCCAAACTCTTCCTCCAGCATCCGCGCCTGGGTGCCCTTGCCGGCACCTGGAGGCCCGAGCAGGATCAGTACGGCCGGAGTGGTAGTCGTATCGCTCATGCGCTCAGCCCCGGTTCATGCGGTTGTCGATGAGGTCGTCCACGACCGAGGGGTCGGCGAGCGTCGAGGTGTCGCCGAGCGCGCCGTAGTCGTTCTCGGCGATCTTCCTCAGGATCCGGCGCATGATCTTGCCCGAGCGGGTCTTGGGCAGGCCCGGCGCCCACTGGATAAGGTCGGGCGAGGCGATCGGGCCGATCTCGGTCCGGACCCACTTCACCAGTTCCTTGCGCAGATCGTCGGTCGGCTCGACGCCCTTCATCAGCGTGACATAGGCGTAGATGCCCTGGCCCTTGATCTCGTGCGGATAACCCACCACGGCGGCCTCGGCGACCTTCTCGTGCGCGACGAGCGCGCTTTCGACCTCGGCCGTGCCCATGCGGTGGCCCGAGACGTTGATCACGTCATCGACGCGGCCAGTGATCCAGTAATAGCCGTCCTCGTCCCGGCGGCAGCCGTCGCCGGTGAAGTAGTAGCCCTTGTACTGCTGGAAATAGGTTTCCTGGAAGCGCTGGTGGTCACCCCAGACGGTACGCATCTGGCCGGGCCAGCTGTCGCCGATGCAGAGGACGCCCTCGACGCCGTTGCCTTCGACCACCTTGCCGCTCTCGGCCTCGAGCACCACTGGCTTGACGCCGAAGAACGGCAGGGTCGCGGAACCCGGCTTGGTCTCGGTGGCGCCCGGCAGCGGCGTGATCAGGTGGCCGCCGGTCTCGGTCTGCCACCAAGTGTCGACGATCGGGCATTTGCCCTTGCCGACATGCTTGTCGTACCAGGTCCAGGCTTCCGGATTGATCGGCTCGCCCACGGTGCCGAGAATCCGCAGGTCGCTGAGGTCGTGCTTCTCGACCCATTCCGGCCCCTGCCCCATCAGCGCGCGGATCGCGGTCGGCGCGGTGTAGAACTGGTTGACCTTGTGCTTGGCGCAGACCTCCCAGAAGCGACCGGCATCGGGATAGGTCGGCACGCCCTCGAACATCACCGTGGTCGCGCCGTTCGCGAGCGGCCCGTAGATGATGTAGCTGTGGCCGGTGACCCAGCCGACATCGGCGGTGCACCAGAAGATGTCGCCGTCCTTGTAGTCGAACGTGTACTGATGTGTCATTGCGGCATAGACGAGATAGCCGCCCGAAGTATGCACCACGCCCTTCGGCTTGCCGGTCGAGCCGGAGGTGTAGAGGATGAAGAGCGGGTCCTCCGCGCCCATCGGCCGCACCGGGCAATCGGGGGCGGCGGTCTGCATCAGCGCGAGCACGTCGACGTCGCGGCCATCGATCCAGGTCGTCTGGTCGCCGGTATGCTTGACGACGAGGCAGCGCACCCTGTCCGAACAATGCAGGAGTGCCGCGTCGGTGTTCGCCTTCAGCGGCGTCCGGCGGCCACCGCGCGGCGCGGTGTCGGCGGTGATGACGAGCTTGGCGCCGCAGTCATTGATCCGGTTGGCGAGCGCATCCGGCGAGAAGCCCGCGAAGACGATCGAATGGATCGCGCCGATCCGGGCGCAGGCGAGCATCGCGTAGGCCGCCTCGGGGATCATCGGCAGGTAGATCACCACGCGGTCTCCGCGCATCACGCCCTGGCTCAGGAACACGTTCGCCATGCGGCAGACGTTCTCGTGAAGCTCTCGGTAGGTGATGTGCTTGGCCGGCGTTGCCGGATCGTCCGGCTCCCAGATGATCGCGACCTGGTCGCCGCGGGTCTCAAGGTGACGGTCGATGCAGTTCGCCGCGACGTTGAGGACGCCGTCCTCGAACCACTTGATCGAGACCGAACCAAAGTCGAAGTTGGTGTCCTTCACCTTGCTGTAGGGCTGGATCCAGTCGAGGCGCTTGCCCTCCTCACCCCAGAAGGCGGCTGGGTCCGAGACCGACGCCTCGTACATGTTGCGGTAGCCGTCCGGTGTGACATGCGCGCTCTCAAATCCCGCCGGAATCGCCCGTTTCGCCGCTGTATCCGTTGCGCCCATCATCGCCTCCTGTGCCGATTTCCCCCCGGGAAGGCCCGCGACCAGCAGCGCAAAGCCACCAGAGGGCCGCGAAGCCCGTTCAGCCGCCACTGTAAACCATTGTCAGATTTTTGTGTAACCTATTTTATCTACTGGATTTTTTTGTAAAAAAATTGACAGATAATCGGAAAATTCTGTAAATATTTTCGTACCGAAGCAACAATTGCCATGGATTATCAATTCATTGGTTGTTGACGGATGCGGAGCGGCCGACGGAGCGCCCTGCCTTCAACCTCCAGGCTGTCCGGTCCCGCATTCCGTGCAGATAGCCCGGCGACGCGAATCAACCCGCGCTGACGGGACCATGTGATTCGCGGTCAGGGCGATCCGGCCGGGCAAACGCGCCGCGCTTGCCGGCCCGGGCCGCGATTGGTACCGCTTGAACGCCACGAAAGATGCAAGCGGGGACCGGCGATGCGCGACAAGATCAATCCGATCCGCGAGACCGACGACGAGGCGCGCGGCCTTGCCCGCGAACTCCTGACCGCGGCGACAACCGCGGCTCTCGGGGTGATCGAGCCCGAGACAGGCGCACCATTCGTCAGCCGCATCGCCTTCGGCCTCGGTCCCGAGGGAGAGCCGATGACGCTGGTCTCCGACCTCGCGGTCCACGCCCGCGCGCTGCGCGCCGATCCGCGCGCCTCGCTGCTGATCGGCGAATCCGGTGCGAAGGGAGATCCGCTCACCCATCCGCGCCTCACGCTGCGGGCGAGCGCCCGCTTCTTCGCCCGCGAAGACGGTCGACGCGACGCGCTCCGGGCAGCGTGGCTCGGGCATCACCCCAAGGCGAAGCTCTACGTCGACTTCGCCGATTTCCACTTTGTCCTCTTCGACATAGCGGGCGGACTTCTCAACGGCGGCTTCGCGAAAGCCTATGCACTCGACTCGAATGACCTTAGAGTGACTTGAGACACGGAACCTCCGGCGCGGGAGCGCATCAGACCACATGACGCCCAGATCAGCGACGAGCGAGTATGGCTGACCGAGCGATTTGGCTGGACGAGATGTCGCGTCAGGGAAAGCGGCTCGAGGCGGATCTCGTCGTTCGCCAGGTCGGGATCGCGCTGAGTTGCGTGCTGTTCGGCGTGCTCCTGCCGTTCTGGCTCGTGTTCTTCACCTACCTGCTCTGCGTCGGCTGCGACATCCTGCAACTCCGCCTGCAAGCGGCGTTCGCGGCCAACCCGACCCGGTTCCGGCATGCGCTGATCCTCGCCAATTCGACGGCCATCGTCGCGTTCTACTGCGTTCCGGCGCTTTTCCTCGCGATGATCCCCGGCCCGCTGGTCAAGTTCGCGGCGCTTCTGCCGCTCGTCGGGGCGCTCCTCAACGTGTCGATCGTACGATCGATTCATCTGCCAATGGGCATTCTCAGCAGCGTCCCGCCGGCGCTGGTCCTCTTGTGGATTCCGGCGCAAAGCCTTGGCGACCCAACGGCGGCGCATGTCGGTCTTGCGATCGCGGGTGGGGTCGCTCTGGTCGGCTACTTCATCGCCTCACTGGTGCAGAACCACCGCGCCCAGACCGCGCTCATTATCGCGATCGAGGATGCCAACGCAGCGAACCGCGCCAAGAGCCGGTTCCTTTCGGCGATGAGCCACGAGTTGCGGACCCCGCTCAACGGCGTGCTCGGGCACAGCCAGCTCCTGCGCGAGGCGGGCGATCTCGACACCGCGCGGCGCCACGCCGCGGAAGTTGAAGCCGCGGCGCGCATCCTGCGGATGCTGGCGGAGGACGTGATCGACCTCGCGTCGCTCAGCGAGGGCGAGATCCGGTTCCACCCGGTGACCGCCGCGATCCGCGCCGAACTAGAGGCGGTGGCGTCGATGAAGCTGCCGGTAAAGGGCGGAAAAGACCCGGTCATGTCGATCGAGATCGCCCCGGAAGTGCCGGAATTCGGACGCTTCGACCCGATCCTGTTGCGCAAGTGCCTGACCCATCTCAGCGCCGCCGTGATGTCGGACCATTCCTCGGACAGCCCGGCACGGATCGACATGCGCTGCTCACTGGCGCCGGGACGAATGGATCGGCTCCGGATCACCATCGCCGCGCGCGGTCCCGGCTGCGCGCCGGAGGACCGCGTCGCGATACCGGGCGGCGAAGGTCTCGCGACGACGCTCGTGCACCGCATCGCCGAAGTGATGGGCGCCCGCGCCGCGGTGCTGCGCGCGCCGGACGGCAGCCCCGTCGCGCGGATCGAGGTTCCCTTCGTGATGGTGCCAGACCCACCCGAGACCGGCGCCGAAAGCATCTACGGCCGGCTTCGCGTTCTGGTCGTCGACGACATCGCGACCAACCGCCTCATCGTCGTTCAGATGCTGCGCAGCCTGCGAATTGAGGCCTTCGAGGCCGAAAGCGGCGGCGACGCGCTCGACCGGCTCGCGGATGAGGAATTCGACCTCGTCCTTCTGGACATGAACATGCCCGACATGGACGGCGAGGCGACCTTCCGCGAGATCCGTACCGCCGGCACCGGCTGGGCAGGTATTCCCGTCGTCGCGCTCACCGCCGATGCCGCGGTCACACAGCGCGAACACTACATGGCGCTGGATCTGGACGGATTCATTTCGAAGCCCGTCGACAAGCGGCTTCTCTGGGCCGAGATCCTTTCCGCGGTACCACCGCCCCCCCCGCTCTAGAAGGGATCCGGGCGGCACTCGCGCCCGCCCGAACCGCCTAGGGCCGCGAACGACAGCTCAGATCGGATTGTCCATACGCACCTTCACCTGGACCCGCCCTTTCGACGCCGCCGCCCAGTTGAGCGTGACTTGCTGTTTCGTGGCACCCTGAGTGACCTGGACATAGGGCTGGTCCGAGCGCCGCTCACCTGACGGGCCGGTGATCATGCCCTCGGGCATCACCGACTCCACGGTACGTGCCCAACCGCCGAACGGCAGATAGGCGCCGGCATCGACGATCCAGCTCGTTGCCGCAGAACTCTGGTTGAACTCGTAGATCACCGGGTTGGCAATCGACTGGGTGACCCCGGTGAAGGTGTTGCCCTCGAACCAGACGCTGCGCATCCGCCCGTTATCGAGCGACGCGTAGGTCGTATCCACCTTGTCGACCCTGTCGACCGAACCGTTGAACGACTTGAACACGTTCGCGGTGACGTTGAGGCTCTGGATGAAATGGCCCGCCCCATAGGGCTTGATCACGATCCAGCTGAACCACGGCGCGACGTCCGAGGCCGTGAATACGTTGCCGGTGATCGTCAGCCCGCCGAACGAGAGCTGGTTGAGAAAGCCCGGATCGACCTCGTGCTCGTTCGTCCATTCGACGAAGCAGTTGTCGATCGAATTGCCGGTGATCGTGGTCCTGAGATCGGTGCCGACCAGCACCAGCCCGGCTAGCCGCACCCCCGCGGCATTTCCGTCTCCCTGGAAGAAGTGGTTGCCGCTGATCAGGTTGCCGGCGCCCGTCATCACTGCGAAATGGCGGAAGTTGAGCGCCCGGCAGTCACGCACCTTGACGTCGTTGGCATTGGTGTTGAAGGCAATGCTCTGGCGATCCTGCGCCCGAAGCGGACCCTCGGCCGAAAGGAACTGGCAGCGGTCGATCATCAGCCCCTGGCAACCGCTCCCCGTCGACGTGATGCCGCGGCTCCTCGGGTTCGAGATGAAACTGTCGCGGATCTGGAAGACGATCCCCGACGGCGGCAGCAGGATCCCGCTCGAGTATCCGTTGCAGGCGACGTCGATGTTTTCGAGCGCCATCTGCGACAGCGAGGCGAAGCCACCGAAATCGAGCGCATACTTGAACCGGGTGAATGTGTAGACTTGTGTGCCGGCCGCACCGCAGGGCGGCTTCGACAGCGTCAGCGTGCCGGCGCCGACATTGACCGACGTCACATATACCTCGCGCCCGACCCCGGTGCCCTCGACGAGCGCCCCGGCCGGGATGTTGGCGATGTTGGCGACCGAACTCAGAGTCGTCGGGTTCGCCGATGAAAAGTTCGCCTGCGAGGTCACGATCGTCGGAACCCAGGCCGGGCCGTCGATCACGTTGAACTGGCCGTTGCGGATCACCCTGCGGGTGGCGAAGGTGGTCTTGTTGTTGACTGCCGCCTGCATGTCGATCGGCGCGGTGACCTCGATCCGCCGCCCCTTGAGGTCGAGCGAGTCGTGGTCGGAAAAGTTCAGCAGCGCCTGGAACGCCTTCTTGAAGCCGAGTTCCTCGTCGCCGAAGGCCGCCGCGTAACTCGGCAGATCGAAGTTGCGGGTCAGAGCCAGCCTGCGGTTCACCGGCATCGTCACCCGGCCCTCGAACCGCACCGGCGCCTCGAGCGTGACATCGGCGTTGAGGTGATAGGTTCCGGCAGAAACGAGAAGCGTCCGACCCGCCGCATCGGCGGCGGCATCCGCCGCCTCGAAGGCCGCCGTGTCGTTGGTCACGCCGTCGCCCTTGGCGCCGTAGTCACGCACGTCGATCCAGTCCATCATTGTCCGCAGGAAGACCGAGGTCACGTCCTCGATCTCGATGTCGTCGATCCGGACCACGCCGCCGTTCGGGCCGGTGAGATCGAGCCCGAGATGCCCGTAGAGCGTGCCTTTGCCCCACGCCATGTCGACCCCGGTGCGATAGCCAGTGCCGACAATTGCCTCGACGGTTTCGACCCGTCCGTAGCTCGTGAGCTGGACGCTCGGCCCGGTCTCGACGACTCCCGAAACATGAGCCCCGCCCGCGCCACCGGCCCAGCCCGCGATCCGCACGGCGGGAAGGTTGCCGCTCATCGCCTTGACCCGCGCCCTCACGCGCAGGTAGCAGCCGGGCAGCAGCGGCGTCTCGCCGGTGAAGCGCAGCTTGGTGACCGAGGTTGTCTTGACCACTTCGAGACAGGAACCGAAATCCTGTTCCGCCGTCACTAGCGCGGCCTCGGGCGATCCGGCCCACGTCGACGAGCCCGGCGTGCCATCGCCGCTCGACCAGACATCGAGCCCGTATTCGAAAGCGGGCGGCATGAGAACCAGCCCGTCTGTGATCGCCTTGTTCATCGCTTAAGACCCCTTGTCCTGCTTGGCTTCCGATCGAGCTATCCCTGGGCCGACCGCAGCTGGCGGCCGAGAGCCTCCGCGCCGGAAGTCGTACCGGGAATGCTCGATTGGGGAAGGTTCCGGGCCGCTCAGGGCCTCGGCCCCAAGGTCTAGCGCAGACAGGTGAGGCGCGCGTTAGCCGGGCGTACGCTGTCCTCAGGCACCGACCTCGGGTGCGGCGACGGGGTGAACGCCGTTGATCCGCCAGCCGTCGCTGCTTCGCACCATGTCGTAATCGAAGAGGTGGAGCCGCCCTTCGCCATCGACGAAGCCCATCCGCTGCAGCATCCGCCCGCCCTCCTCACGCAGCCCGAGGTATCGGACCTCGCCGGGGCGCCAGATCATCGGGTAGCCTTGGCGCACCATGTTTGCGAAGTTCTCGGGCGTCTGGAACATGTGCCGGATCATCGGCGAGGCGAATCCGAACGCCTCCGCGAAATCGTCCACCGTGAAGGCTTCGATCTGCGCGCCGATCACGCCTCGGATGTCCGCACCGTCCTCTCCATGCGCAGGAAAGCTTGGGACGAGCAGCATAAGCACAAAGGCCGGACTGCAGAGCCAGTTCCGCATTTTGCCTCCTGTCACGCAGGTATTACATGAATGCAATATAGCCCCCACGGGCTTTCGGGACCAAACCGGCCCCGGACCGACCGGATTATGACACCATGGCATTCGCTTTCGAACTTGCAGACAGGAACGCCGCGAAGGCGGTTCGCCGGATCGTGCGCGACCGACTCGCGGCCTCAAGCGCGCTGATCGCGGATCGGTCGCTGCCGCCGGCCGAACTGGTCCACGAGCTGCGCAAGAACATCAAGAAATCGCGCGCGGCACTTCGACTCGTCCGCCCCGGCCTCAAGGCTTTCGGCCGCGAGAACGACGCGCTGAGGGAGGCCGCGCGCCTCATGGAGCCGCTGCGCGATGCCGACGTCTTGTCGCAGACCTTCGACCGGATCGCGGCCAAGCTCCATCTACCGCAGGCTACCCAGATCCGCCTCCGCGAGGCGCTTGCTGCACCGCAAGGTGACGCACCGGACACCGAGGCCGTTTACGCTGCCCATGCCGAGGCGATCAACGAGATCGCGGCCCGCGCCAAGGGCTGGAAAGCGCATGGCAGCGGCTTCGACGCGCTTTCCGGCGGGCTGGAACGGAGCTGGGAAGACGCCCGGGACGCGCTTGAGAAGGCCGCCAGTTCGCCCACGCCCGAACGGCTCCATCGCTGGCGCAGACGGGTCAAGGACCATTGGTACCACGCCCGCCTTCTGGCGCCGGTCTGGCCCGAGATGATGCATCCCCATGTCATGGCGGCGGACACGCTTGGCGAGATGCTCGGCGACGTGCGCGACCTCGCCACGCTGATCGAGGCGCTTGCCGGAATCGAGGGCGGTGACGAGGTCTGTGCCCAGGCCGCGCGCGAGGAAGCGCGACTGCGGACCGACGCATTCGCGCTCGGCTTGCGTTTCTTCAGGGAACCCGCGCACGGCCTGTCCCGCCGCTGGCGCGGCTGGTGGGAGATCTGGACCGACCGGTCCGGGCAGTCGTCCGAGTAACGAAACAGGGCGGCGTCAAGCACCGCCCCTTCGGCATCAGGCCGCGAGTTCGCCCGCCAGCGCCCGCTCGATGAGCGCCACGGTCTCGCCCACGCCGTAAAGCGCGATGAACCCGCCGAAGCGCGGTCCCTGGCTCGCACCGAGAAGCACCTCGTAAAGCGCCGTGAACCAGTCGCGCAGGGGCTCGAACCCGTGCTCCTTGCCGATGGCGAAGACCATCGACTGCAGCGCCTCGGCATCGAGCCCGCCGTCCCAAGCCCTGAGCCGGGCCACGAGTTCCTCCATCGCCACTCGCTCCTTGTCGGAGGGCGCGCGGAAGACCCGTGTCGGCGCGACGTGGTCGTTGAAGTAGCGCACCGCGAATTCCGCGGCCTGGTCGAGCTGCGGGTTCGCCTCGGGCGTGGCCTCGGGGGCGTACCGCTTGATGAAGCCCCAGAGCCCCGACTTGTCCTTGGCTCCCGCCACGCTGGCGAGGTTGAGGAGCATCGCGAAGGGCACCACCATGTCCGAGGCCGGCGGGTTGCCGTTGTGGATGTGCCAGACCGGGTTCGCCAGCCGCTGGGCATCGTCCTGGTCGGGGAAGGCGCGCAGCTGCTGGTGATACTCGTCCACCGCCTTCGGAATCACGTCCCACCAGAGCCGCTTCGCGGTCTTCGGCTTCTGGTACATGAAATAGCCCAGGGACTCGGTCGAGGCATAGGTCAGCCACTCGTCGATCGTGAGGCCATTGCCCTTCGACTTCGAGATCTTCTGGCCTTGCTCGTCGAGGAAAAGCTCGTAGGTGAAATGCTCCGGCGCCTTGACGCCCAGAACCTCACAGATCCCGTCATAAATCGGCGTGTTGGTCGAGTGGTCCTTGCCGTACATCTCGAAATCGACGCCGAGTGCCGCCCAGCGCGCGCCGAAATCCGGCTTCCACTGCAGCTTCACCTGTCCGCCGGTCACGGGCAGCGTCCATTCGCGGCCCTCCTCGTCGTCGAAGGTGATCTCGCCCCGCGCCGCATCGACGTTCTTCATGGGGACATAGAGAACCCGGCCGGTTTCGGGATGGATCGGCAGGAAGCAGGAATAGGACTGCTGCCGCTCCTCCCGGAGCGAGGCCAGCATGATCTCCATGATCGCGTCGTACTTTTCGCAGCAGCGCAGCAGAATCTCGTCGAACCGGCCCGAACGGTAGAAGTCGGTGGCGGAGATGAACTCGTACTCGAAGCCGAAGGTGTCGAGGAAGCGCCTGAGCATCGCGTTGTTGTGATGGCCGAAGCTCTCGTATTCGCCGAACGGATCGGGGACCGAGGTCAGCGGCCGTTGCAGGTTTTCCTTCAGCATCGCCTGCTCGGGCACGTTGTCGGGCACCTTCCGCATCCCGTCGAGGTCGTCGGAAAAGCAGATGAGCTTGGTCGGAATGTCCGAGATGATTTCGAACGCCCGGCGGATCATCGTCGTCCGCTGCACCTCGCCGAAGGTGCCGATATGCGGCAGTCCGCTCGGTCCGTAGCCGGTCTCGAACAGCACATAGCCCTTTTCCGGCGGCGCCTTCTCGTAGCGTTTCAGCACGCGGCGCGCTTCCTCGAAAGGCCAGGCTTTGGAGTTCATCGCGGCGTCGCGCAGAGGAGACATGACATTCATCCCGTAGAGACGGCACCCCATGTGCCGCAAGGTCCGTCTCCTATTGAACGGGGGGCGGATCGTCAATAATTTGCCTGGCAAAGCATGAAGGACAAAGACAGTGACCCATACCCTCCCCGCCTTCTCCGCCCAGGATGCGCTCGTCGCGATCATGGTCACGGTCTCGGTCTCGGATGAATCGATCCGCACCTCGGAACTCGTCGCCATCGAGCGGCAGGTGAATCACCTGCCGGTCTTCGCCGATTACGACATGGATGCGGTGAAGGAGGTCGCGCAGACCGTCTACCAGCTCATGGAGGAAGAGGACGGGCTCGACACGCTCTTCGCGATGGTGCGCGACGCGCTCCCCGAACGGCTCTGGGAGACCGCCTATGCGCTGGCCTGCGACGTGGCCGCCGCCGACGGCAAGCTGCGCCAGGCCGAACTGCGGCTCCTCGAGGAGGTCCGCCACGAACTGACCGTCGACCGCCTGCACGCCGCCGCCATCGAATGGGGCGCGCGGGTGCGGCACCTGACACTCTGACATCCGGCATGGTGACCGCTCCCCGGTAGATGGGCTAGACTGGCCGCGCAACCGATCCCAAGGAGGCCACCATGCTCTACTCCCTCGCCCATCTGGAACCCGAGAAGCTCGCCACGATCCAGCGGCTGGAGAATGAGATCGGCAGCCCGCTCCTCGCGATGGAGGGGGTCGAGGCCGATACCGCCACCCTGCCCGCCGAAAACGTGAAGAAGCTCAAGGATGCCGAGGAAGAGCTCGGGGTCATTCTCGTCGCCGTCAAGCCCAACTGAGCGCAAGTCCCTGACGCCACGCAGTCCAGTTTTTGCGGCCCGATAAGACCAGCCGCCGATCCGAATTGCCGCACCAGCCATGCTATGGTAGCGCGCGGACCGGAATCAGCGGGGACAGGACCATGAAGATCGTCGTAATGGGCGCCGGTGTGATCGGCGTGACGACTGCCTACTATCTCGCCCGTCAGGGCGCCGAGGTCGTGGTTCTCGACCGTCAGCCCGGTCCGGGGCTGGAGACGAGCTACGCCAATGCGGGCGAGCTTTCCTATGGCATGACCTCGCCCTGGGCCGCGCCCGGCGTGCCGATGAAGGCGCTGAAGTGGCTCTTCATGAAGCGCCGCCCCCTTTTCATCTGGCCGCTCATCAGCCCCAAGATGTGGAAATGGGGCGCGCAGATGCTGACCAACTGCAACGAGTCCGCCTATGCGCTCAATAAGTCGCGCATGGTCCGCATCTCGAACTATTCGCGCGACGTGATGCCCGAGCTCATCGCCGACACCGGTATCGACTATGACGGCCGAGAGCAGGGCACGTTGCAGCTCTTCCGCACCGAGAAGCAGCTCAAGGGCTCCAAGGCCGACCAGGAGGTCCTGGCCGAGTTCGACAGCCCCTTCGAGGTCCTCGACCGCGACGGCTGCATCGCCGCCGAACCCGCGCTCGCAGAGGTGAAGGACAAGTTCGTCGGTGGCCTCCGCCTCACCGCCGACCGCACCGGCGACTGCCGGTTGTTCACCATCGCACTCGCCGAGAAGGCGGCCGAACTCGGCGCGTCCTTCCACTACGGCCAGAAGATCGAGATGATCGCGGTCGAGGGCGAGAAGGTGAAGGGTGTCAGGACCGACAAGCTCGGCCTCGTCACCGGCGACGCCTATGTCTGCGCGCTCGGCAGCTACGCGCCGAACCTCCTCAACCCGATCGACATCCGTCTGCCTGTCTACCCGGTGAAGGGCTATTCGGTGACGCTGCCGGTCACCGACGACCGCTTCGCGCCACAATCGACGATCATGGACGAGACCCACAAGGTCGCGATCACCCGGCTCGGCGACCGCATCCGCGTCGCCGGCACCGCCGAGATCGCGGGTTATTCGAACCGCCTCGGGCCGCATGCAACCGACACCGTGCGCCATGTGATCGGCGACCTCTTCCCCAAGGGCGGCGACCTCAGCCAGGCCGAGGGCTGGACCGGGCTCCGGCCGATGACGCCGGACGGCACGCCGATCCTCGGCCCGTCGCGCTACCGCAACCTCTATCTCAACACCGGCCACGGAACGCTCGGCTGGACGATGGCGGCGGGTTCGGGCCGCGCGGTCGCCGATCTGGTGATGGGCAAGAAGCCCGAGATCGACTTCGACGGTCTGACCGCCGAGCGCTACGGGCGCTGACCCAGGCTTCAGGCGCGGACGTACTTCCGGGTGGCGTCATCCGCCACCCGGTAGTCCCAGGCAGTGCCATTCGCCGCCATCGCGGCATTGACGACCGCCTTCTGGGGTAGACGCGCCCAGACATCGGCCTCGATCGCCGCGAGGTCGAACCGACCGCCGGTGACGACCGCGTTCAACTCCGCCTCGATCCCTGCCACGGTGGGGTCGCCGGCGCGGTTTACCCATTCGCCCGGATCCTCGCGCAGATTGAAGAGCTGCGGCGCCGAGCGGTGGCAGTAGAGATATTTCCACGGCCCCTTCCGCACCATGAAGCTTGGCCGCATGATGCCCTCGCCGTGGTACTCGCCGATAACCGGCACCTCCTCCAGCGTCCCGCCCTCCAAAGCCGGCACCAGCGTGCGCCCCTCCATCGCCAGCGCCTGCTCCTGTCCGGCCAGATCGACCAGTGTCGCCGGCAGATCGAGCAGCGAGACTGGCGTCGTGATGTCGCGCCGCGCACCGCCGGGCATCGCCACGATCAGGGGAATGCGCGCCGACCACTCGTAGAGACTGCGCTTCTGGATCAGCCCCTTCTCGCCCAGCATCTCGCCATGATCCGAGGTGAAGATGACGATTGTGTCGTCGGTCAGACCCTGCTCGTCCAGCAAATCCATCAACTCGCCGACCTTGTCGTCGACATAATGCGCGAGCGCGGCAAAGCCCCGGCGCATCGCGATCAGGTGCTCCGGTTCCCGGATCGACTTCCGGTCGAGCCCGTACCAGCGGATGAAGGCCCGGTCGAAATCGGAGTACTTCGCATCCATATCCTCTGGATAGTGCGGCAGCGGCAGGTCGGCGTCCTTGTACATCTCCCAATAGCGGCGCGGCACCACATAGGGCGGATGCGGGTTGGTGAAGCTCACCGTCAGCACCCAGGGCCGGTCCTTCGGCGCATGGCGCAGGTATTCGAGCGACCGGAACTGCGTTTCCTCGTCATACTGCAGCTCGGCCGTCCATCCCGGCCCGATATTCTCCGCCCGGTATTGCGGCGCGAAGTCGAAGGCCATGGCCTCCGGGTCGTCCTCGGGTAGCAGCGGATAGGACCAGAGGAAGCCCGACGGGTAGATATCGGTGTTCAGCCGTCTCGCATATCCATGCAACTGATCGGCACCGATGAAATGCATCTTGCCCGACAGCACCGCGTCATAGCCTGCATTCGTCAGGTAATGCGCGAAGGTGGGGATGAAGCTGGGGTAAGGATCGCCGTTGTCGTAGCACCCGGTCGTCGAGGTCAGAAGCCCGGTCATCAGGCAGGACCGCGCGGGCACGCAGATCGGGCTCGGTGTATAGGCGTTGGTGAAGTTCACCGCCCGGTCCGCCAACGCCGATATGTGCCGCGTGCGCGCGCCGCGATGGCCGCATGCCTCCAGCATGAACGGCGTCATCTGGTCCGCGATGATCAGCAGGATGTTCGGCAAACCGCCATTCGTCGCCATGTCGCCCCCGTTTCCCGACGGGCCCGGTCAGGCCGGCGCTCCCGAGGTTATCCTGCCGACCGACCTGCGCCCTTCGCGCCCCTTCGCGACAAATGTGTCGCGATCAAGCCGAGTAGACTGCCGCCCAGCGTTCGATCAAGTCCTGCTGCAGCCGCCGCGAGCGGCCGATCCAGGCGCGGCTGCCCTCTGGCCGCTCGCGTTGCGCCTCCGGTACCGCATCGCGGCGAGCGATGTCGCCGGTGAAGATCGCGAAGGCGAGTTCCCGCTCGCCCGGCGCCGTCACATAGCCAGCAAGCGTCGAGACGAAGTTGAGCGTCCCGGTCTTGGCCACCGCCTTGACCGGCGGGTTGGCAACCCGGCGCCCCTTGCTGTCCTTGAACTTCACCGGCTTCATCAGCCCTTGGATCCCCGCCCCGCGACCGAGCCGCACAAGCACTTGCACCATGTCCGCCGCCGAGATCCGCGACGCCCCGGCCAGCCCCGAATGATCGGCGAACCGCGCCGTCGTCGTCCCGGCCTCGGCCCCGAGCCACGCCGCCATCTCGCGCCCCGAGGCGACATGGCTCGATGCGCCCCGCCGGAGCGAGGCCGCCATGCCGACCGCCTCGGCAGTCATGTTGGTGGAATATTTCATCATGTCGCGCAGGATCGTGACCAACTCGCGGCTTTCCCGCTGCGCGACCACCGTGCCTGTCGGCATCGCCGTGGCCACCTCCGGCTCCGCCAGCGCCACGCCCTGCGCCCGCGCAAGCGTGTGGAACACGTCGCCGGCATAGAGGTCGGGCCGCCGCACCGGCAGCCAGCGGCTGCCCTCCTTGCCGAGCGCGGCACGCGCCACGGTCCATTCCTCGACCGAACCGCCGTTCTGGTAGGTATAGATCGGTCCCGACCGGTCCGCGACCTTCACCGTCGCCGAATGGACCTCGGGCGCGAACCGCGCGGCGCGGGCGTCCATGCCGACATTGTAGCCCGAGCCTTCACGCTTCCAGACGAAGTTCACCCGGTTGAAGTTCAGGTTCAGCCCCGACACCGCCGGATTGTAGCCGAGCCAGTCCGGCTGGCTGACGTCGATCGCCTCCAGATAGGGCAGCGCGCCGCCCCAGACGAGGAACCGCCCGCTCACCTCCCGGACCCCCGCCGCCGCCAGAGCCGCCACCATGTCACCGAGATCGTCGGTCGAAAGCTCCGGATCGCCGCCGCCGGCGAGCACGAGGTCGCCCTCCACCCTGCCGCCGGAGACCGGCCCCGTCGCGATCAGCCGCGTCGTGAACCGGTGCGCGGCACCGAGATGGGCGAGCGCGTAAAGCGAGGTGATGACCTTCGCGGTCGAGGCCGGCGGCATCGGCCGGTCGCCGCCCCGCGCCTCCAGCACCTCGCCGGTCGCAGCATCGGCCACCACATAGCCAACGTCGCCCGTGAGCCGCGCCGCCGCGATGAGATCCGCGGCCACCGCCGCATTCGCCGGCGCACCGGCAAGCCCCGCCCGCGCCACCGGGCGCGGCGAGGACAGCGGCGCCTCGGCCCACGCGGCGCCCGCCCCGCAGGCCGCGAGACCGCTGAGCACGAAACGCCGCGAGACGCGGGTGGCTGGATCCTCCGTCATGGCGCAAATCTGGCGCAGCCCGCCGCGCACGGCAAGCCCCCGCCGCCGTCAGCGGCTGTCCGTGTCGCCTTTGCGCCAGTCACCACGCGCCCGGATCGCGCTCGACGACAGGCGCAGCATGGGCATGTCGAGGAAGCACCAGGCCGGTGTCATGCGACGCGGCAAGAGCCGCGCGGTCTCCGCCGGCAGCCGGTAGCGCGCATATTCCTCCGCCGCCCGCGCCCCCCGCGCGGCCAGCCGCGTGTCCGGCCGCGCGAAGATCCCGACGGGCACGTTCTGCATGATCCAGTCCCAGTCCTTCCAGAGGTGGAACTGGGCAAGGTTGTCGGCCCCCATCAGCCAGACGAACCTTACGCCGGGATAAAGCGCCATCAGGTGTTGCAGCGTCTCGGCGGTGTAGCGCGTACCGAGCCGCGCCTCGACATCGGTGACGACGACCTTTGGGTGATCCATCACCGCCCGCGCCCGTGCGATCCGCTTCGCCATCGGCGCCGGCCCATGCGCCTTCAGCGGATTGCCCGGCGAGACCAGCCACCAGACCCGGTCGAGCCCGAACCGTTTCAGCGCCTCCCGCGTGATATGAGCATGACCCTCGTGGGCGGGGTCGAAGGACCCGCCGAGCAGCCCGACCGTCTGGCCCGGCTCTGCCACCGGCATTCCCGACCGCATCGAATACCTCTCTCGCACTCTGCCGGACCATCTGCTATCGCGCGGGGAGCATTGTCAAATCCACCGAACGCCGTCTCGTGCCCAAGACCTGTACGACAGGCTATGATGGAGCCTCCTCCGCCCGACAAGTGGAGCCACCCGCCATGACGTCTTTCCAGGACCGCATAACGATCCTCCGCGTCGATCCGGAAGCGCTCGAGGCACGCCGTTGCCTCGCGGCGTATCTCTATCTCTTGTCCGAGCGGATTGAGGGCATGCCCGCCTCGCACGTACCCGATCCCGACCCCGAAGCGGCCTCCTACCGCCCACCGGGGGGCGCCTTCCTGATCGCGCAACGCGACGATGGCCAACCCGTCGCCTGCGTCGCGCTCAAGACGCTTTCGCCCGGTGTGGGCGAGGTGAAGCGGCTCTGGGTCGACGCGTCGGCGCGCGGCCACGGCCTTGCCCGCCGCATGATGCGCGCGATCGAGGACGAGGCCCGCACCATGGGCCTCGCCCGGCTCCGGCTCGACACCAACGAGGCACTGACCGAAGCGATGGCACTCTACCGTTCCGACGGCTGGGGCGATATCCCCGCCTACACCGGCTGGCCGGCGACGCACTGGTTCGGCAAGACGCTGACCTGAGCGCCGCGCTCATTCGCCCTTGGCGAAGCGGAACATCCCGCCGCTCGACGGCCGCAATCCGTGACAGGCCGTACAGGCACCTGTGAAACTCTCGAACTCGCCCATGTAGGTCTCCCGGTCGCCCGTCGCTGCCGCCGCTGCCATCGCCGCCGTGGCCTCCTGGAAGGTCTCGACGGCGCTGGCGAAGGTCTCAGGCTCGCTCCAGACCTCCGGCTTCGCCCGCGATCCCGGCGCTTCGCCGCGCGAAGTGCCCGGCTCCAGCAGCGACACGAACCGCGTCATCAGTGCCGACATCTCCCGCGCCGCCGCCGCGGCAGCCGCGAAATCCTCGCTGTCGCCCTTGTTGACGTTGAACAGAACCCAGTAGTTGTCCTGGAGATCGCCCATCACGGGCTTGCGCTCGGCGACGATCTGCGCGCGCTCGTACTCGCTCGACTGGCCCGCGGCCGCCCCCGCCAGCAGCAGCACGGCAACCGGCGCGAGGAGGCTCGAATGGCTTCCCCCGATCATCGCATTTCCCTTTCCTGAGGCCACGATCCTACCACGGATGCCGATTCCCGCGAAAAGCCGCGCCGATGCCCCGTTGCGCCACCCCGCCCACCCAGCTAGAACGCCGCGAACCCAGATTTCAGCGGCGCGAGGCATCCCATGGCATCCTACCAGTACGTCTACCACATGGATGGCGTCTCCAAGACCTATCCCGGCGGCAAGAAATGCTTCGAGAACATCCGCCTGAACTTCCTGCCCGGCGTGAAGATCGGCGTCGTCGGCGTCAACGGCGCGGGTAAGTCCACGCTCCTCAGGATCATGGCCGGCATCGACAAGGACTTCTCCGGCGAGGCCTGGGCCGCCAAGGGCGCGACCGTCGGCTACCTGCCGCAGGAACCCCAGCTCGACGCCTCGCTCAACGTCCGCGACAACGTCATGCTCGGGGTCGCCGCCAAGAAGGCCAAGCTCGACCGCTACAACGAGCTTGCGATGAACTATTCCGACGAGACCGCCGACGAGATGGCGAAGCTCCAGGACGAGATCGACGCCGAGAACCTGTGGGATCTCGACAGCCAGATCGACGTCGCGATGGAGGCGCTGCGCTGCCCGCCCGACGAGGCCAATGTCGACACGCTCTCGGGCGGTGAGCGCCGCCGGGTCGCGCTCTGCAAGCTTCTCCTCGAAGCGCCCGACATGCTTCTTCTCGACGAGCCGACCAACCACCTCGACGCCGAGACCATCGCCTGGCTGCAAAAGCACCTGATCGAATACACCGGCACGATCCTCTGCGTCACCCACGACCGCTACTTCCTTGACGACATCACCGGCTGGATCCTCGAGCTCGACCGCGGCCGCGGCATCCCCTACGAGGGCAACTACTCCGCCTGGCTCGAACAGAAGGCCAAGCGCCTCGCCCAGGAAGCCCGCGAGGACAAGGCGCGCCAGAAGGTGCTCGAACGCGAACTGGAGTGGATCCGCGCCGGCGTCAAGGCGCGGCAGGCCAAGCAGAAGGCCCGGATCAACAAGTACAACGAGCTCGCCGACCAGTCCGAGCGCGACAAGCTCTCCCGCGCCCAGATCATCATCCCGAACGGACCCCGCCTCGGCGGCAAGGTGATCGAGGTCGAGGGGCTGAAGAAGCACATGGGCGACAAGCAGCTGATCGAGGACCTCTCCTTCGCGCTGCCGCCCGGCGGCATCGTCGGCGTCATCGGCCCGAACGGCGCCGGCAAGACCACGCTCTTCCGCATGCTCACGGAGCAGGAACAGCCCGACGCGGGCAGCGTCAGCTACGGCGACACGGTGAAGCTCTCCTATGTCGACCAGTCGCGCGACGCGCTCGACGCCAACAAGACCGTGTGGGAGGAGATCTCCGGCGGCGCCGAGCAGATCGAGCTCGGCGACGCCACCGTGAACTCGCGCGCCTATTGCTCGTCCTTCAACTTCAAGGGCGGCGACCAGCAGAAGAAGGTGGGGCTCCTCTCGGGCGGCGAACGCAATCGCGTCCACATGGCGAAACTGCTGAAATCCGGCGGCAACGTCCTCCTCCTCGACGAACCGACCAACGACCTCGACGTGGAAACGCTGCAGGCGCTCGAAGCCGCCCTCGACGACTTCGCCGGCTGCGCCGTCATCATCTCGCACGACCGCTTCTTCCTCGACCGCCTCTGCACCCATATCCTCGCCTTCGAGGGCGAGGCCCATGTCGAATGGTTCGAGGGCAACTTCGAGGCCTACGAGGAAGACAAGATCCGGCGGCTGGGGCCGGACTCCGTGGAGCCGAAGCGGGTGAAGTACAAGAAGTTTACGAGGTGAGGGGATGACAGGATTCTCAAGAAATTGGACCTGCCCTCATTGTGGTCGGCCACAGACAGCCACAAAAGAAGATTTTGCTACAGTTGAATTGCACTTCTATATGACTGAGTCCGCACGAGGACCAGTAGGCTTAGAAGCGGTTGCTGCATGTTGCGCAAACCCAGAATGCCGCCTGCCAATGATCTACGTGACGGTTGGCAAACACGCATATAATAGAAACGACCAAAGGTGGGAGCTCGTCGAAGGTGGCGAGTTGTTTTCTGGGCGCCTGTTCCCAGAAAGTATTGCAAAGCCACAACCCGACTATATTCCGGTCGCGTTGCGAGAAGATTACGTTGAAGCTTGTCGAATTCGCGACCTTAGCCCGAAGGCGTCAGCTACTCTCTCTCGCCGCTGCCTTCAGGGAATGATCCGAGATTTCTGCGGCGTCAAGAAAGATACTCTGCTTGCTGAGATAACCACTTTAAAAGAACTTGTGAAAACGGACAAAGCTCCTTCAGGTGTTTCGCTCGATAGCGTGGAAGCTATCGACCATGTGCGAGGCGTCGGAAATATTGGTGCGCACATGGAGAAGGACATTAACCACATTGTTCCCGTTGACCCGCAAGAGGCTCAGCTACTGATAGAGTTGATCGAGTCATTGTTTGAGGAATGGTATGTCGCGCGGGAGAAGCGTGCCGCTAGATTCTCGGGCATCAAGGCTCTTGCCGAGAGCAAGAAAAAACTGATTGCGGAGTTGAAGGCGCCTCAAACTGAAAGTCCGAGCACGCCGTAGGTTGCGCTTCTGAGCACCACTTTTCTTGAAAGCCCCGCCTTTGTCAACGGCGGCGTAAAAACCGTCCACGTGGCGGAGCAAAACTCGGCCAGTTGAGCGTGCATGTCGTTGAGTGTGGGGAACGCGTCGCGCCCCGGCAGACGCGCTCTTCACATA
>NZ_JAPDOG010000037.1 GCF_026013545.1 Defluviimonas salinarum
CGCCCCCACAGTGCTCTGGGCTACCGCCCGCCGGCCCCTGAATCCGTCATCCCGATGGACCAGAGGCCAGTCATGCACTAACAATCAAATCGGACCACTCAGGTGGGGCTGATCATAGGTGCGGTCGCGGTCGACGAAGATCGCATCGACCTCCGTCTTCATGTTGTCGTAGATGCCGCGCGCGCAGGCCCCCCTGAAGAAGGCGAAGGCCCGGTCATGGGCGTCGAAGACCATCTCCTGCGTCTCGCGTGGATAGGCGCGCACGAAGGGCATCCGGCTGTAGCAAAGCCGGACATGGGCGACCTTCACCGTCGTCACCCCGTCCAACACAACGATCTCGTGGCTCCAGTCGAACTGGTAGGCTTCACCCGGGTCGAAGCTCAGGGGGATGAAGGCAGCGGCGCACGCCTCGTTCGTCTCCCGCTTCCATATCGCCGCATAGCGCCGGACAGCGTCATACCCGCCGGCATAGCCAAGGCCACGAAGCGCCTCGAGTATCCGGACCAACGTCAACCGCTCCCGTTTCACGCGCCGACCGTTCTCAGTGAGCAGGCGATCCAGTTCATCCCGCCACGGCCCGATCTTCAGCAGGGGCTGAACCGCGCGTTCATAGCTGAACTCGGTCTTCCCCGACCGGATCACCTTACGAACGACCTTCCGCGAGACCTTCAACTCCCGGCAGATCTGTTTGATCGACTTCTTCTGCCGAAAATGCGCCCGCCGGATCTTCGCGATCGTCTCTACAACCAGCATCCCAGACTCTGCCCCGAATGACCTCGGAAGCATGATGGACCTTCGCATCAGGGGGGCGTGCCGTTTGGACGCCGATCGCCCCAACACAGGGGTCCTTATTCCACGCCGATCAACAGATTGTTGGAACGGAGGTTCTCCATGGAGGCTGCTTTGGAGGTTCTCCCGGTCGGTGGTCGCGGGTGCCGGAACCGGAAGCAAACCGTAGGGAGCGCTTCAGCGCACCACTCCGCTTCGAGTCCCCGCCCCCGACACAACGGTACGCTGAAGCGCACCCTACTCTCCGAAATCACCCTCGGGTACCATTCCGGACCCTTCCGGCGCGACCAATCCGCGCTTGATGTCGCGATGGATTGATGAATACGGCCAATCGGTCGGCTTCCCGACAAACCCGTATTTCACCGGATTGATCCAACAATACCGGACATGCGCCACGTAATCCGCCTCGTCGCGGATGTGGTGTTCCCAATACCGCCGCTGCCATATGCCCTTCTCACAAAGGGCCTCATGGCTTTCCCGCGTCCGCCCGGCGGGCAAGCCACGCGTGAACCGCGCCTTGATCGCCCCACATCGCACCGAATAATCCGCGTCCCCCTCCGGCAAGGTCCAAACACAATGCACATGATCCGGCATCACCACGAACGCATCGATCCCGAACGGCCTCTCGCCCCGCGTTATCGCCACCGCCTCGCGAAGCCGCCCGACCTCGCGCACCAAGAGACCCGACCCGCGCTGGCCGAGCGCGACGGTGAAGAAGATCGTCGCGCCGGGGACGCGGGGGCGGCGGTAGCGGGGCATGGCCCATACTGCCGCGGGCAGGGGTAATGATCCGCAAACATCCGCGCCGCGAAAGCGCTTGCGCTTCGGCCGCGCTCTGACTTTCATGGTGCAATCCGACCGCGGGAGGTTCCGATGCCCTATGCCGTCTTCGCGTCGCTCGCGTTGTTCATGGGTGTCCTTCTGGCCACCTATCTGCCGGTCCTCAGCCAGAGCGGCCGCCTCGTCGGCTCGCCGATCCTCGCCAACGTGCCGTTCTACTTCTTCGGGCTCGTGACCTCCGCGATGCTCGCCGTCGCCGCCGGCAACCGGATGGACGATTTCGCCCGGCTGCGCGAGCTTCCGGGCTGGATGTTCCTGACCGGTGTGGTGAGCGCGCTGATGATCCTCGGCTCGACCTTCCTCATTCCCCGGATCGGCCCCGGCGCGTTCTTCGTCCTGCTGGTCGCCGGCCAGATCATGACCGGCGCGGTGCTCAGCCACATGGGCTGGCTCGGCGCGCCGGTCGACCCGATCGGGCTGCGCAAGCTGGCCGGGCTCGGCCTCGTCATGCTTGGCACCGGGCTCGTGGCCTGGCGCTGAGCGAGCCGACGCGGCCCCGCCGCCTCCGCTGCGCAGCGGGCACGGCAACCGGCGGACGGGCGGGGGCGCTCCAGCCGGCAGACGCCGGGCATACATTCGGACGAGCAGGCTGTTCGGGTGATGTACGGACCCTCCGGTTGGCACGGCGTCGATTCGCATCAGCGACAACCGGCCCGACCTGGCCCATCCTCGGTAAGCGGTGTTCCTGTCACACGTTGGCGGCGTAATTCCATGGGAGCAGTTCGTCGATCTGGCTCTGCCTGAGCAATGTGGACCACGCCGTGTAGATCGCGGTCCACTTTCTCCAAAAAACACAATAAAAACAATACACAAAAACAAGAATGGTAGGCCCGGAGGGACTCGAACCCCCAACCAAGGCGTTATGAGCGCCCTGCTCTAACCAATTGAGCTACAGGCCCGACCTGGGGCTTCACTAAGGCGCGATCAGGGGCAGGTCAATCGGCTTTGCGCCTCGCGACACGGTACCGAGCCGGCGCGGCGCCCCGCGACATCGCAACGCCCGACTTCCGGACCTGGCATCCGCAACGATTCGGCGGCGGGCTCGAAAGCACGTGGACAGCGGCCGGATGCGTCGTGGTCCGGCGGGGCAGGGCGGCGCAACCGCGTCTGCCTCGACGTGGCAGCAGCCGGCGGGCGCGCGAGAGCGCGGCTTCGGCCGATCGCGCGTTGCCCCCGCGAGCGGTTTCGGCTATCGCAGCGGCGACAGAAGCCGGGGGATGCGATGACAGCGGGGAAGAACGGTCTCACCTATGCCGATGCCGGCGTCGATATCGATGCGGGCAATGAACTCGTCGAGCGGATCAAGCCGGCGGCCAAGCGCACCCGGCGCCCCGGCACGATGTCGGGGCTCGGCGGCTTCGGCGCGCTCTTCGACCTGAAGGCCGCGGGCTATAGCGACCCGGTCCTCGTCGCCGCAACCGACGGCGTCGGCACCAAGCTGCGGATCGCCATCGACACCGGCAATGTCGACACGATCGGCATCGACCTCGTGGCAATGTGCGTCAACGACCTCGTCTGCCAGGGCGCCGAGCCGCTGTTCTTCCTCGACTACTTCGCGACCGGCAAGCTCGACGTTGACCAGGCCGCCCGGATCATCGAGGGCATCGCCGAGGGCTGCGCGCAGTCTGGCTGCGCGCTCATCGGCGGCGAAACCGCCGAGATGCCCGGCATGTACCATTCCGGCGATTTCGACCTCGCGGGCTTCGCCGTCGGCGCGATGGAACGCGGCCGCGACCTGCCGGCGGGGGTCGAGGATGGCGACGTGCTTCTCGGCCTCGCCTCGAACGGGGTCCATTCCAACGGCTATTCCTTCGTCCGCAAGGTCGTTGAGATGTCGGGCCTCGGCTGGGATGCCAAGGCGCCGTTCGGCGCCGGCACGCTCGGCGACGAGCTGCTCGCGCCAACCCGGCTCTATGTCACCCAGGCGCTGGCCGCGGTGCGCTCGGGCGGCGTCCACGCGCTCGCCCATATCACCGGCGGCGGCCTGACCGAGAACCTGCCGCGGGTCCTGCCGGAAGGCCTCGGCGCCGAGATCGACCTCTCGTCCTGGGAACTGCCGCCGGTCTTCCGCTGGCTCGCGGAGACCGCCGGGATGGCGGAGCCCGAACTGCTCAAGACCTTCAACTCCGGCATCGGCATGATCGTCGTCGTCGCCCCCGAACGCGCCGCCGACCTGCGGCTCCTGCTCGAATCCGAGGGCGAGACGGTACACGAGCTCGGCCGCGTCGTGCCGGGGCAGGGGGTCCGCTACCGGGGCCGGCTTCTTTGAAGCGAGTCGCGATCCTGATCTCGGGGGGCGGCTCGAACATGCTCGCGCTCTGCGAGAGCATGACCGGCGACCACCCGGCGCGGCCGGTACTCGTGGCCTCGAACGACCCCGAGGCGGGCGGGCTCAAGAAGGCCGCGGCGTTGGGCATCCCGACTGCCGCCGTGGATCACCGCCCGTTCGCCGGAGACCGCGCCGCCTTCGAGGCGGAGTTTCTGAAGCCGATCCTCGCGGCCGGGCCCGATATCCTCTGCCTTGCGGGCTTCATGCGCGTCCTGACCCCGGGGTTCGTCGAACGGTTCAAGGGTCGGATGCTCAACATCCATCCTTCTCTATTGCCCAAATACCCCGGGCTCGACACCCACGCCCGTGCGCTCGCTGCCGGAGATGCGGAAGCCGGCTGCACCGTGCACGAGGTGACACCCGTCCTCGACGATGGTCCGATCCTTGGCCAGGCGCGAGTGCCGGTCCTCGCCGGCGACACGGCCGAGACGCTGGCGGCGCGGGTGCTGCGCGAGGAGCACAGGCTCTATCCGGCGGTGCTGCGCCGCTTCGCCTGCGGCGACCGCACCCCGGTCCGCTCCTGACCGCTTCCCCGCCGCCGATCGGCGCGCAAGCGACGCAGACCGGCAACGGTGCGCGACATTGCGCGCGGCTCTCGCCCGGCGCCCTTTTCAAGGCCGGAGGGCTCGCCTAAGACGGACGAACCTGCGGGATGACCCCGCGCGACCAGGACATTTGATGCACACGATCACCACGACCGAAGACCTCGCCCGGTTCTGCGACGTCGCCAAGGCCCAGCCCTATGTCACCGTCGACACCGAGTTCCTCCGCGAACGCACCTATTACTCCAAGCTCTGCCTGATCCAGCTCGCGCTGCCGGGCGAGAAGGGCGAGCCGGTGCTGGTCGATCCCCTGTCGAACGGGCTCTCGCTCGAACCGCTCTACGACCTCTTCCGCCACGAGGGCACCGTCAAGGTGTTCCACGCCGCGCGGCAGGATCTCGAGATCTTCTTCGTCGATGCCAAGGTCTTTCCGGTGCCCTTGTTCGACACCCAGATCGCGGCGATGGTCTGCGGCTTCGGCGACCAGGTCGGCTACGAGACGCTGGTCCGCAAGATCGCCAAGCAGAACCTCGACAAGACCTCCCGCTTCACCGACTGGTCGCGCCGCCCGCTCTCGGAGGCGCAGAAGACCTACGCGCTGGCTGACGTCACCCATTTGCGGGTGATCTACGAATTCCTCGCCCGCGAACTCAAGCGCACCGGCCGCGAGAGCTGGGTCGTCGAGGAGGAAGCGGTGCTTCTCGATCCCGAGACCTACATCACGCGGCCCGAGGAGGCCTGGCAGCGCGTCAAGACCCGCACCACCTCGGGCCGCTTCCTCGCCATCGTGCGCGAGCTGGCACGGTTCCGCGAGGACTACGCCCAGACCCGCAACGTGCCGCGCAGCCGGGTCTTCAAGGACGACGCGCTGCTCGAACTCGCCTCGACCAAGCCTGCAACTCAGGAGGAGCTCGGCCGCTCCCGGCTCCTGCTGCGCGAGGGGCGCCGCCCCGACATCGCCGAGGGCATCCTCGCCGCGGTGCAGGCCGGCCTGGCGGCAAAGCCCGAGGACTGTCCGAAACCCGACACCTCGCGCGAGCAGCTTCAGGTCGATTCGGCGCTTGCCGATCTCCTGCGCGTGCTCTTGAAAGCCAAGTCGGAATATACCGGTGTGGCGCAGAAGCTGATCGCCTCGACCGGCGATCTCGACCTCCTGGCCGCCGGCGACCGCTCGGTCCCGGCGCTGAAGGGCTGGCGCGGCGAGGTGTTCGGCGCCGACGCGCTCCGGCTCTGCAAGGGCGAGATCGCGCTCTCCGCGCGCGGCGGCGCTGTCAGGGTCGTGCAGGTCTGACCCGACTTAACGCCGGCTCGACCGGCTGGAGCGGGTGCCGAGGACGACGATCTCGCGCACGCCCGCTAGCCGGACGTCCGACAGGTGCACCGCCGCCGTGACCTCGCGCGATTGCGGCGTCCCGGCCGGCTGCGTCGAGATGGGCGGCGAGAGGACGAAACGATAGGTGAGAACGCCGTCGACGGGCTCGCCTCCGTTTTCGGCCACGAGATCGGTGTTCCACCAGCCCTGGGTCGGCGGCAGGCCGGTGGCCAGCACGATCGCCCCGCCGGGCCGGCGCGCGATCTCGAGTGCGGTCACCTGGTCCACGAGCGGGCGCGGATCCTGGGGCGCCGCCGCGACGCGGACCTCGACCCCGGTTCCCGACGTGGAGCCGCCGAACCAGTTGGCGGGGTTGAGCCGGCTCTCCCTGGCGGCCTCGCAAGCCCCGAGCGTCATGGCGACAATCAACAATCCGGCGACAGCTACGCGCATCGTCAGGGCTCCCCTACATCTCGACATGTGGGTATCCCATCCGCGCGCCCGTGAAAAGAGGTGTGGACGGCTGGACCTCAGCGCCGATTGTGACTACGTCACAGGCAGGAAAGAGAGTGTGCCCATGGCCAGCGCCGCCTTCGAAGACATTGCCGAGACCTTCGAGTTCCTCGACGACTGGGAGGAGCGCTATCGCCATGTGATCGAGCTTGGCAAGGCGATGGCACCGCTCGACCCGGCCTTCCAGGTTCCGGCGACCAAGGTCGAGGGCTGTGCGAGCCAGGTCTGGTTCCGGCCGCTGATCGAGGGGCAGGGCGCCAATGCGCGGTTCGATTTCCAGGGTGACAGCGACGCGATGATCGTGCGCGGGCTGATCGCGATCCTGCACGCGCTCTATTCCGGCCTCGAAGTGAGCTCGGTTCTTGAGGTCGATGCCGCTGCCGAACTCGGCCGGCTCGGATTGGATGAGCACCTCTCGTCGCAGCGGTCGAATGGCCTTCGCGCCATGGTCGGCCGCATTCGCAAGCTCGCCGCCGAGGCCGCGGGATAGCGATTTTCGGCGAAAATCGCCGCGAATCTTCGCCGAAAATTCGTTCTGGTTCAAAGCCGTGATAGCGCCGGCCCAAGATCCCCATAGCCGGTGAAGCGCCGCTCGTAAGTTAGTCCAAGCCGCGCTGCGCAGTCCCGCGCCTTGGCGTCGAGTGCCGGATCCTCCGTCTGCGCCTGATAGACGAGCTTCTCGTAATTGCCGAAGTACATGTCGCGCAGCTCCGGATGGCGGTCGAGCCCCATCGGCTTCCAGACAAAGGCGTCGAACTGCCGGACCAAGAAGTCGGTCAGATAGAAGGCGGTGTACTCCTCGCGCGCGGCGAAGGCATCGTTGCCCTCGAAAAAGGAATAGCAGTGCGGACCCTCAATCATCTCGACGCCGAGCTCCTCGCAGCGCGCCATGAGCCCGCCGCCGGTGCCGCAATCGGCATAGACGACAAAGATGCCGTCATAGGCGTCGCGATGCTTCGCCACCGCCTCGGTCACCGCCTCGGTGATCTTCTCGGGCCATAGATGGTATTTCGCCGGCAGGCAGGTGAGGTCGAGATGGTCCCAGCCGTTCGCCGCCTTCAGGTCGAGGATCTCGCGCGCCAGCGCGCCGCAGGCGATGAGCAGGATCCGCCCCTTGCGAGCAGGACCGATGCCGGACTCGGTAAGGGTCTCGTCGCTCGGGATCATGGCCGCCTCCGCCGCAGATGCGCAACCAGCGCCGCAAGAAGCAGGATCGGCCCCATTGCCGCCAGCCAGACCGGCGCCCCGGTTCCGGCAAAGGCCACCGCCATCACGACCGTCGCGGCGCCCGCGACGAGCACCAGTGCGAGGATCAGAAAGAAACGGCTTCTCGGCATCGGTGCCTCCTTTCTCCCTACCTGTGTCCGCAGGCGGGTCTTGTGAACCCGGATCCAAAAAAAAGCCCCGCAGGCAAAGCCGCGGGGCTGACAGGGAGCGTTACATCGCCGCTGAGGTTCAGCCGGCGGCAAGCTTGTTGTGCTTGCGCGACATGTAGTCCTTCGCGGTCTGCACCGCGACGGCCGCGTCGCGGCAATAGGCGTCGGCGCCGATGGCCTTGCCGAACTCTTCGTTCAGCGGCGCGCCGCCGACGAGGACGATATAGTCCTCGCGCATGCCCTTTTCCTTCATCGTGTCGATCACGACCTTCATGTAGGGCATCGTGGTGGTCAGGAGCGCCGACATGCCGAGGATGTCGGCCTGCTCGCGCTCGAGCGCGGCGATGTAGTTCTCGACCGGGTTGTTGATGCCGATGTCGACGACCTCGAAGCCGGCGCCTTCCATCATCATGCCGACGAGGTTCTTGCCGATGTCGTGGATGTCGCCCTTGACGGTGCCGATCACCATCTTGCCGACCTTCGGCGCACCGGTCTCGGCCAGGAGCGGCTTCAGGATCGCCATGCCGGCCTTCATCGCGTTGGCGGCGAGAAGCACTTCCGGAACGAAGAGGATGCCGTCGCGGAAGTCGGCGCCGACGATGGTCATGCCGGCGACCAGAGCCTTGGTCAGCACGTCATAGGGCGTCCAGCCGCGGTCCAGGAGGATGCGCACGCCCTCTTCGATCTCGTCCTTGAGACCGTCGTAGAGGTCGTCGTGCATCTGAAGCACAAGCTCTTCGTCATCGAGCTCGGAAAGGATGATGTCTTCTTCGTCGGCCATGCTGATCTCTCCTGGCGGTTCTTGCGCCCGTAATGCGACCAATGATGCCAGATCACTTGGCGATTTGCGACATCGGCCGCGCATTGCGCGACAGTGTGCGACAAGGGGGCGATAACAATGCTTGGTGCGCTTGATTTGAGTTCCTATTTTGTTCTAGGTTTTGGCATGAGCCTTCCGCCTCCCGACCCGTTTTTGCGCCTAAAGGCGCGCGGCGCCGCTGCAAATGCCGCCGGGCGGTTCGAGCCCTACGAGCGGATTCGCGATTCCGACGGCTGGGACATGCCCGAGGAGGAGCGGCTCGCCCGGACCGAGGTCAGCAAGGAGCGTCCGCGCTCGGTGATCAACCCCGTCAGTTCCCTCGATCTCGGCTTCGACCGGTCGCTCAATCCCTACCGCGGCTGCGAACACGGCTGCATCTACTGCTATGCGCGGCCGAGCCATGCCTATCTCGGCCTCTCCGCCGGGCTCGATTTCGAGACCCGGCTCGTCGCGCGCCCCACTGCGCCCGCGCAGCTCGCGCGCGAGATCGCGCGCCGTTCCTACCAGGTCGCGCCGATCGCCTTCGGCACCAATACCGATCCCTACCAGCCGATCGAGGCGCGCTACCGGATCATGCGCGCGATCCTCAAGGTCATGTCGGACTGGAACCACCCGATCTCGATTGTCACGCGCGGAGCACTGGTCGAGCGCGATCTCGATCTCCTCGCCGACATGGCGCGGCGCGATCTGGTGCAGGTCGGCATTTCGCTCACCACGCTCGACCCCGGCCTTGCCCGGCGGATGGAGCCGCGTGCGCCCGCGCCCGCGCGGCGGCTGGCGATGATCCGGGCCCTTGCCGCTGCCGGCGTGCCGGTCCGGGTCATGGTCGCGCCGGTGATCCCGGTCCTGACCGAGCCCGAGCTGGAGCGCATCCTCGCCGCGGCGGCCGAGGCCGGCGCGCGGGCGGCGAGCTGGATCCTCCTGCGGCTGCCGCACGAGGTGGCCGAGCTGTTCCGTGACTGGCTCGCCCGGGCCGAGCCGGGCCGCGCGGCCCATGTGATGAACAAGCTCCGCGAGATGCGGGGCGGACGGGACTACGATCCCGACTGGGACCGCAGGATGCGGGGCGAGGGGATCCACGCCGAGCTGATCGCGCGCCGCTTCGCGATCGCGACGCGGCGGCTCGGCCTTGCCGGCGACCTGCCGCCACTCGACCGCACGTTCTTCGCGCCCCCGCCGAAGCCGGGCGACCAGCTGTCGCTGTTCTGAGACGCGCCTTTTCGGGCGCCTCGCCCGCCCACCCCGCACCCTCAAAGGCGCGGGCCCGCGCGCGGGCCATGCGACCGGAACCCGCGCGACCCACGCGAGACCGGGGCTCCGCCGTGAATGACCTCCGTCGCCGGTCTCCGTCACCCGTTCGGCGAGTCCAGCCCCGCCCCACTCAAAGGAAACCTCACCCGACGGCGCCTGACCGCGAGGGATTTCGGCAGTCCGGTCGCCGAGGCCATATTTCGTACAGGCTTCACCGTTCGCGACATCCCCGCCATTCGAGCTGCGAGCTGCGACGAGTCGGGGAAAGGTCAGCCCGGACCGTCAGCCAGTTGATTCAACGGAATCGGGCATGTGTATTATTGCAGCCGATTTCGTTGGACGAGTACGTACCGCGACCCTCCGTCAGGCGATCCATCTCCGGATTAATCGGCGGCGTCCCCGCGGCGTAAAGAAATGCGCATATAAATTGTTCATATGCTGGTGTCTGATGCGTTCCGCAGACCTGGCGGTCTCACGAAGTCCGTCAATCTGGAAATTATTTTTCAATCAAAGTAAAACTCTCTCGCAGCACCGTCTCTGTCGATCGCGTAGATGATCAAGCGCGGTACACTTCTTAACTCGCCGCTCTCGGCAACGATCATCTTTGGGTCGCAAATTATCACAACACCTTTATACCCGAACTCTCTCTGCCAGGAGGGATCGGGTGCAAACCCGTCCGGTCCTGAACTTAGAACCCCGCAACAGTTCGGATTAAGTGCGATAAACTCGTCGACGTCTTGATATGGCCGCAGTTTCAGATTTGAGTACGAGCCGTCGTTGGCCTGAACCGGCATAACAAGTGGTTGCTCTACTTCAAGGTACAGCTGAATCCCCGCGGAAACATACGCATCAATATTTTCTGGATTTCCCCAAAATCGAAGATGCGCGGGAAGGTCCGCTTGTGGGCGTGAGTACTTCGCGCAAGACGGAGATTCTTGCGCGACAACGGCAACTGCGGAAAGTGATCCGATCAGGGCGGCGAGCAGCAATCGTTTTGGATGCGATGAATGATTCATTGTGATTCTGTTGAATTGATGACCTGACTCGTTTCCGGTCCCGACTGGATGGGATCCTGCATGCCTCGACTCCAATCGTCCCACAGCCGGTTCCACACACCTGGAAAATGACATGAAAACACAGTTGAGTAGACAAAAATCTCTGCAGAAAGCCGGATTTCAAGTTGTATGTCATTGCGCAGGCAAAGGTCTGCTGAACCCGCAAGGCGGATCAACGCGAGGTGCCGACATATCCGATGTTTCGCCGGCGTTCCCGGCGCTGGCCCGCGCAGGCATCCGGATGCCGCGACCGACCGAGGCACTCAATTCCCGTTTAACGCGGCGCCTACCGGTTGTACCCTTTACCGCCGCGCCCCGGCACCCTCTTCATCTTGCCCGAAATATCCCGGGGGAGCCCCGGACCTCGTCCGGGGCGGGGGCAGCGCCCCCTTCTTCGGTCTCAGCCGCGCCGCCGGCCGCGCCGCTCGCGGCCTGCGCCCTCGTCGGCGCCAGTCCCGTCCGAGGTCGAGGAGAATCCGCCGAGCTTCTCCGCGATCTCGTCGAGCGTCGGGCGCGCGCCGCGCGGCCGCTCCTCGAGCGCCCGGCGCATCGAGGCGAGGTGTTCGGGCATCGTGCCGCAGCAGCCGCCGATGATCGTGGCCCCGGCATCCCGCGCCAGCACAGCGTATTCCGCCATAAGTTCCGGCGTGCCGTCGTAGTGGATATGGCCATCGTGGTATTTCGGGATGCCGGCATTGCCCTTGGCGATGATCGGCCGCTCCGGCCCGGCGGCGACGAAGCCGAGCAGCGTGCGCATCAGGTCCGCCGCGCCGACACCGCAATTGGCGCCGAAGGCGAGCGGCGGGTTCGCCAGCTGATCCACCAGCGCCACCATCGCCGCCGAGGTCACGCCCATCATCGTCCGCCCCGCCGTGTCGAAGCTCATCGTTCCGCACCAGGGCATGCCCGCCTTCGCGCAGGCCTCGGCCGCGGCCGCAAATTCCTCGGGTGACGAGATCGTCTCGACCCAGAGCACGTCGACGCCGCCCTCCTTCAGCCCCTCGGCCTGTTCGTGGAACATCTCGACCGCGAGCTCGTGCGTGAGCGCCCCCATCGGCACCATGATCTCTCCCGTCGGCCCCATCGAGCCAGCGACCACGACCGGACGGCCCGCGGCATCGGCGATCTCGCGGCCGAGGCTCGCGCCCACGCGGTTCAGCTCGCGCACCCGGCCTTGCGCGTCATGCAGCTTCAGCCGGCTCGCGTTGCCACCGAAGGTGTTCGTGAGGAACAGGTCCGACCCCGCCTCGACCGCGCCGCGGTAGAGCGCGCGGATATTGTCCGGCCGGTCGGTGTTCCACAACTCCGGCGCCTCGCCGGCGGTGAGCCCCATGTTGAACAGGTTCGTGCCGGTCGCACCGTCGGCGAGGATCCAGTCGCGGGTTTCCAGCAGACGGGAGAGGGAGGTGCTCATCGCATAACCTTTCAGAAGGGGCCGCATCCGCGCGGCCTTGCGGCAGGATGTGCCATGCCGCGCGCGCCGATGCAAATCGAACCTGATCAAGATGATCTTCGATCCGGCGCATTTTCTTCACCCGCCACGGTATCGGTCGCAGCTGCGGGATCGCGGCTTGATCCATTCCCGTGCCGCGAATCCCGGCGCGATAAATCGTGGCGCACGGGTTTTAACTTCTACCCGTTTCTTTCGCCATCTGACCGGCGCAAGCACGCACCCGCGCAGCGGCGCCACGGGGAATGCGCGATCTAGGATACGCCGCCGTCCGGTTTCCATCACCTTCGCGACACGACGGCCTTCTCGATCTCGGCGAGACCGTCGGTCACTACCTGCCGGAGTTTCGTGGCACCGCCTGGGACGGGCTCAAGGTCGCCGACGTTCTGCACCAGAGGTCCGGTCTCGATATCCGGGAGGCGGACCTCGGAGATCCGGATCATCCGACGACGACGTTCTACACGACCTTCGCCGGGGCTTCGTTCCTGCCGGAAAACGCCTCGTTCGCGGATGCGATGAAGCAGGCCGGCACATTGCGCGCGTCCGGCGAGCGTTTCGAGTATTCCTCGATGAACACGATGACGATGATCATGATCGCGGAAGCGATCACCGGCAAGCTGTTCCACGATCTCCTGACCGAGCGGCTGTGGAGCAAGGCGGGCATGGAGGGCGACGCCGTGCTCGGCCTGTCACCCGCGGGCGAACCCTCTGCTGTCGGCATCTTCGCGTCGCGCCTGCGCGATCTGGCTCGCTACGCAACGCTCTACACGCCCAGTTGGACCGCCGTTGCGGACGAGCGGGTCGTGGGGGGGATTATCTGCCCAAGGTCTGCGCGGCCGCGAAAGGTGCGGGGTTCGCCGGCGATCTGGGGGACCGGATGCAAGCGCATTTCGGCGAGGCCGACATGGGCACATCCTGTCAATGGGATGCCGTGTTCGCCGACGGCGATCTCTACAAGTCCGGGCGCGGGGGGCAGTGCATCTACATCTCGCCCGAGACCGATACGGCGGTCGTCTATTTCTCCGCGTCCTGGCAAGGCTCGTTCTGGGTCCACGCCTATGCGCGCGATTGTGCAGCAGGTGTTCAGATAGACGTTTAAGTGGCTCGCCGCGACGCTTGCCGCGGCCGCCGGATTGCGGATCGGTTGGTGGTCGATACGTCTTGCCGGCCCAACCCCGTCAGGCCGGCAGTCCGGACGCCCGCACTCGCGCAACGCGCGGGCGCGATACCGACCGGACCTCTGCGCTCAGGCCTCGCTGGCGATCTGGCGCTTGGCCTCGGCCATCAGCTCGATCATCTTGGCGCGGATCGTCGGCCCGTCGGCCTTGCCCTCGAGATCGGCATAGACCTTGCGGAACACGTCGTCGTCGCCGGCCTCCTCGACATCGGCAAGGACGACCTCCCTGGCATAGGCGTCGGCGGCCTCGCCGACCTTGCCAAGCAGCCCCGCCGCCCAGAGCCCGAGCAGCTTGTTGCGCCGCGCCTCGGCCTTGAATCTCATCTCCTCGTCATGGACGAACATCGCCTCGAAAGCCTGCTCGCGCTCGTCGAAAGTGGTCATGCGGATCCCCATCTGGAATTTGCGGTGCTTTATTATTCATATGCCCGCCGCGCTCGCGACGTGCAAGTGTCTGCAATACCGGCGGCCGCGCCGGAACCGGGACCGAAACGCCGGGCCCGCGCCGCCCGGTTCCGGCTTTGGCTTGCGGCACCGAACCTTCTGGCCTATAGCGGCGCGAGGAAAGGCCGGAGGCGCCCGGCCCGTCGAACGGAGCTTACATGGCACGTCGCAAGAAGATTTACGAAGGCAAGGCGAAGATCCTCTACGAAGGCCCGGAACCCGGGACCTTCATCCAGTATTTCAAGGACGACGCCACCGCCTTCAACGCGCAGAAGAAGGACGTGATCGAGGGCAAGGGGGTCCTGAACAACCGCCTCAGCGAGTTCTTCATGGCCGGGCTGACCAATATCGGCATCCCCAACCATTTCATCCGCCGCATCAACATGCGCGAGCAGCTGATCCGCCAGGTCGAGATCATCCCGCTCGAGGTGATCGTGCGCAACTTCGCCGCCGGCTCGCTCTCGAAGCGCCTCGGCATGGAGGAGGGCACCGCGCTGCCGCGCCCGATCGTCGAGTACAGCTACAAGAATGACGCGCTCGGCGACCCGATGGTGAGCGAGGAATACATCCTCGCCTTCAACTGGGCCAACCAGCAGGATCTCGACGACATCGTTTCGATCGCGCTCAGGGTGAACGACTTCCTCTCGGGCGTCTTCTACGGCGTCGGCATCAAGCTCATCGACTTCAAGATCGAGATCGGCCGGATCTGGGACGGCGACTTCATGCGCCTCATCGTCGCCGACGAGATCAGCCCCGACAGCTGCCGGCTCTGGGACATCAAGACCGGCCAGAAGCTCGACAAGGACGTGTTCCGCCGCGACCTCGGCAGCCTGACGGACGCCTACAGCGAGGTCGCGCGCCGCCTGGGCGTGCTGCCGACCCAGACCACGCATCTCACCAAACCGACGCTGATCAACTGAAAGGCCCCGCGATGAAAGCCCGTGTCCATGTCATGCTCAAGGATGGCGTCCTCGACCCGCAGGGCGAGGCGGTGCGCCACGCGCTCGGCACGCTCGGCTTTTCCGGGGTCGAGGCCGTGCGCCAGGGCAAGGTGATCGAGCTCGACCTCGCCGCGACCGACCGCGCCGCGGCCGAGGCCGAGGTCGCGCGGATGTGCGAGAAGCTCCTCGCCAACACCGTGATCGAGAAATACACCGTCGAGATCGGCTGATGCGCGCCGCGGTCCTGATCGGGTACCGCGCCCCCCTCGACCTAGCCGATGTCGCCGAGCCGGACTGCCCCGCCGACGGGGTGGTCCTCTCGGTCCTCGCCTGCGGCATCTGCCGCTCGGACTGGCACAGCTGGACCGGGGCGGACCCGGATGTGCGGCTCCCCCATATCCCCGGCCACGAATATTGCGGCGTGGTCGAGGAAACCGGCCCCCGCGTCACCCGCTGGACGCGCGGCGACCGCGTCATCGCCCCCTTCATCCTCGCCTGCGGCCAGTGCCCCGCCTGCGCCTCCGGCAACCAGACGACCTGCCCGACGCAAGTCATCCCCGGCTTCACCCATCCCGGCGCCTTTGCCGAACGCATTGCGGTGCCGCGCGCCGACCACAACCTGACGCGGCTCCCCGAGACGATGGAGCCCGCGCTCGCCGCGGCACTCGGCTGCCGCGTCACCACCGCCTGGCACGGACTCACGGGCCGCGCCGCCCTGCAGCCGGGCGAATGGCTCGCGGTCTTCGGCACCGGCGGCATCGGCCTCTCGGCGCTCCTCCTCGCGAAGGCCATCGGCGCCCGCGTGATCATGGTCGACGTCGTCGCGGAGAAACTCGCCCATGCCGCGGCGCAGGGCGCCGAGGCCACCGTCAATGCCGCGACCGAGGACGCGCCCGCGGCAATCCGCGAGATCACCGGCGGCGGCGCCGATGTCGCCGTCGAGGCGCTCGGGATCGCGGAAACGACCATCAGCGCGATGAAAAGCCTGCGAAAGCTCGGACGCATGGTGCAGATCGGCATGCCCGCCGGCACACACAGCCAGATGACCCTGCCGATGGACGTGCTCTATTCCGGCCAGCTCGCGCTCTTCGGCACCCGCGGCATGCCCGCGTGGCGCTATCCCAGCCTGCTGTCGCTCATCGACGCAGGCCGGGTCGACCTCACCCCGCTCATCGCCCGCCGCGTCGCGCTCTCCGCCGCCTCGGCCGAGCTCGCCGCCTTCGATCACCCGGCGCCGCCCGGCGTCGCCGTCATCACCGATTTCACCCGCTGAACCTTCTTCATTGCCGAAATACCCCGGGGTTTGGGGCAGCGCCCCAATCCGCCGCTGGAACCGGCGCGAAGATTGGGTTACAGCGCAGCCAACCCGACCAGCCCGAGGACCGCCCATGAAAGCCGCCGTCATCACCTTCCCCGGATCGAACTGCGACCGCGACCTCGCCGTCGCCTTCGAGCGCATCGGCGCCGAGGTCGTCCGGGTCTGGCACAAGGATGCCGAGCTGCCGAAGGGCATCGACATCGTCGGCATCCCCGGCGGCTTCTCCTTCGGCGACTACCTGCGCTGCGGCGCCATCGCCGCGCAATCGCCCGTCGCCGCCGCCGTGAAGGACTTCGCGGGCAAGGGCGGCTACGTCATCGGCATCTGCAACGGCTTCCAGATCCTCACCGAGACCGGCCTCCTGCCGGGCGCGCTCCTGCGCAATGCCGGGCTCAAGTACGTCTGCAAGGCGCTCGACCTCCGGGTCGAGACCGCCGACAGCGCCTTCACCTCGGGCTGGCACAAGGGCAGCCTCGTGCGGATCCCGATCGCCCATCACGACGGCAACTACACGATCGACGACGAGGGGCTGAAGCGGCTCAAGGACGAGGACCGCATCGCCTTCACCTATGCCGACAACCCGAACGGCGCCACCGCCGACATCGCGGGCGTCCTTTCCGCCAACCGCCGCGTCCTCGGCATGATGCCGCATCCCGAGCGGATGGCCGAGCCCGAGCATGGCGGCACCGACGGATCGGTGCTTTTCCGCTCCCTCGCCGCCACGATGGCGCTCGCCTGAGCGCGGCCGCTTGAGGCGCCCTCCCGCGAGGCTTAAACTGGCGCCATGTCCGACGAGGCGACACCGAAAGACGAGCGGGGGCACGCCGCAGATACCGGCAGCGCCTCCGCTGGCCTGCCGGTGGCCATTGAGCCGACGCCGGGCGGGATGATCCGCAACCCCTGGTTCCTGCGCCTGATCGTCATCGCCTTCATCGTCACCGCGGTCTCGGTGATCTGGAACACCAACGCCTTCCTCACCGACCGCTTCAGCGAGACCACCCGCAACCGCGCCGAGGTGCGCCTCGCGCTCTACACCGGCCATGTCCTGAGCGAACTGCAGCGCACCTCGGTGGTGCCGCTCCTCCTTGCCCGCGACCCGGCGCTGATCTCCTCGCTCAACTCCGGCGACTTCTCGGTGACCTCGCAGCGGCTCATCACCGCCCAGACCGAGATCGGCGCCGCCTCGATCCTGCTTCTCGACCTCTCCGGCCGCACCGTGGCCGCCACCGACCGCACCCGGCTCGGCTCAAGCCATGCAAGTGCCGCCTATTTCGTCGACGCCCAAAGGTCGAAGGACACCGTCTTCACGCTCTCCGAACGCGTCTCGGGCGGGTTCGAGTTCACCTATTCGCGCGCCGTCCTCTCCGACAACCGCGTCGTCGGCGTGATCGTGGTCGGCGCCGAGCTCGCCAAGTTCGAGCGGGTCTGGTCCGGCATCACCGATGCGGTCGCGGTGGTCGACAGCGAGAACCGGGTGATCCTCTCGACCGAGCCGCGCTGGCGCGGCCTCACGATCGGTCAGGCGCTCGCCGTGCGCTCCGCGCCCTCGGCTCTCGAACGCGCGTTCCAGCTCACCGCCGACTGGACCTACAACACGCCCGACGCCTATGTCCGCGGCGAGGCGGTGATGCGCAACGAGGCGCGGATCCCGTTCCGCGGCTGGAAGCTCATCAGCTTCACCACCTATGATTCGATCCGCGAGCAGGTGAACGCCGTTCTGGCACTCGAGATCATGGGCTTCGCGGTGCTCCTGGCGATGATCTTCTACTTCCTGTCGCGCCGGGCGCGGCTGCAGTCGGTGGTCGCACGGCGGGAGTCGGCGGAACTGCGCCTGCTCAACGCCCGCCTGCAGCGGGAAATCGCCGAGCGCGAGAAGGTCCAGAAGGACCTCGCCGTGGCCGAGCAGACCCTCGCGCAATCCTCGAAACTCGCCGCCCTGGGCGAGATGTCGGCGGCCGTCAGCCACGAGCTCAACCAGCCCCTCGCGGCAATGAAAACCTACCTCGCCGGCGCCCGCCTCCTCCTCCAGCGCAAGCGCGCCGAGGAGGCCCTGTCCTCGTTCCAGCGCATCGACGACCTCATCGAGCGGATGGGCGCGATCACCCGCCAGTTGAAGAGCTACGCGCGGAAGGGCGGCGAGGCGTTCGAGCCAGTAGACGTTCGCTCCTGCGTGTCCTCGGCGCTGTCGATGATGGAACCCACCCTGCGCACCCGCGCGGTCCGCATCAGCCGGGTCCTGCCGCGTGCGGCGGTGATGGTCATGGCCGACCGGGTGCGGCTCGAGCAGGTGATCATCAACCTGCTTCGCAACGCCCTCGACGCCACCAAGGAGGTGCCCGAGCCGCAGGTCGAGATCCTGCTCACCTCGGGCGAGATCGCGACGCTCGCGGTGCGCGACAACGGCCACGGCATCGCCGATCTCGATAACCTCTTCGAGCCGTTCTACACCACCAAGAAGCCCGGCGAGGGCGTCGGGCTCGGCCTTGCCATTTCCTCCGGGATCGTCAAGGACCTCGGAGGACGTCTTACAGCGCGAAATGCGCCGGGCGGGGGGGCTGTATTCGAAGTCAAGCTCCCCATATTGTCGGAGAAGACGCAAGCGGCTGAGTGAGGTGAGCGATGGCGCGGGCTATGAAAGTTGCGATCGTCGATGACGAACAGGACATGCGGCAGTCGATCAGCCAGTGGCTGGCGCTGTCGGGCTTCGATACCGAGACCTTTGCCAGCGCCGAGGACGCGCTGAAGGTGATCGGCCCCGACTATCCGGGCGTCGTGGTCTCCGACATCAAGATGCCGGGCATGGACGGCATGGCCTTCCTCAAGCGGCTGATGAGCATCGACTCCGGCCTGCCGGTGATCATGATCACCGGCCACGGCGACGTGCCGATGGCGGTGGAGGCGATGCGGGTCGGCGCCTACGACTTCCTCGAGAAGCCCTTCAACCCCGACCGCATGACCGAGCTTGCCAAGCGCGCCAGCCAGACCCGGCGGATGACCCTCGACAACCGCGCGCTCAGGAAGGAGCTCTCCGACGGCACGACGATCATGAAGAAGCTGATCGGCAACTCGCCGGCGATGGAGCGTCTGCGCGAGGACATCCTCGACCTCGGCCAGGCCGACGGCCATGTGCTGATCGACGGCGAGACCGGCACCGGCAAGACGCTGGTGGCGCATGCGCTCCACGCCGTCGGCCCCCGCGCCGGCAAGAAATTCGTCGTGCTCTCCTGCGCGGCCTTCTCGGAGGAGTTGCTCGCCACCCGGCTCTTCGGCCCGATCGAGGAGGGCGGCCAGATCCCGCTCGTCGAGGAGGCGCGCGGCGGCACGCTGGTGCTCGAGGACATCGAGGCCCTGAGCCACCCGCTGCAGGCCCGGCTCCTGACCTTCATCAACGACCAGGGCACCCCGGCCGAGACCCGGATCATCGGCATCTGCAACGACCACGAGCAGGGCCGCACCGTCGAGGATGCGCTCCGCCCCGACCTCTACTACCGGCTCGCGGCCCTGAAGATCATGCTGCCGCCCCTGCGCTCGCGCGGCGAGGACATCCTCACGCTCTTCACCCGCCTCGCCGAGCAGTTCTCCGAGGAATATGGCTGCGAGGCGCCGCAGGTTACGGCACAGGAGGCCGCACAGCTCCTGCAGGCGCCCTGGCCGGGCAATGTGCGCCAGCTCATCAACGTGGCCGAGCGCGCGGTTCTGCAGAACCGCCGCGGCTCGGGCTCGATCGCCTCGCTTCTGATGGCCGAGAACGAGGAGGCGGGGCCGGCGATCACCACCGAGGGCAAGCCCTTGAAGGATTACGTCGAGAGCTTCGAGAAGATGCTGATCGACAACACGATGCGCCGCCACAAGGGCTCGATCACCGCGGTGATGGAGGAGCTCTGCCTGCCGCGGCGGACCCTCAACGAGAAGATGGCGAAATACTCGCTGCAGCGCGCCGACTATCTCTGAACGCACCCGCCGGAGGCGCGGTCTCCGGCAATCGTCCTGCGCGGGGCAGGGCGCGACGGCGCGCGTCCTCGGCCGCGCCGGGGGCGAAATTCGCCATTGTGTTCGACCGGACTTCGCCGCTAATGTCGGCCAATGCCGGGACCGGTCGTTCGCGACCCGGTCCGGCCCATCAGATTCACTGGCGATCCGCGCGCTTTGGCACTCATGCCGCAAGCGCGGGACCGGCAGGCCGATAGGCCGCAAGGCCGCACATTCGCCCCGCAGCCCCGACAGGGCCGGGGCCCGAGTTGGACGCCGCAAGGCGTCCGGGACAGAACCGCGATGAAACGCGTGAGGTCAGAGCAGCAGAACCCGGGCAGGCCGTCGGCCGCCCCCGCATCTGTTCTCACGCCGTCACTCGCCCAAGCAATTGAACGCGGCTTGCGCGCCGGCCCCCGGGGGGGGCGGCCGCCAACCGCGTTCGGAAAGATTTCATGGCCAAGAAAATGCTCATCGATGCCACCCACGCGGAAGAGACCCGCGTCGTGGTGGTCGACGGAAACAAGGTCGAGGAGTTCGACTTCGAGACCGTCAACAAGCGCCAGCTCGCCGGCAACATCTATCTAGCCAAGGTCACGCGGGTCGAACCCTCGCTGCAGGCGGCCTTCGTCGATTACGGCGGCAACCGCCACGGCTTCCTGGCGTTCTCGGAGATCCATCCCGACTACTACCAGATCCCGGTCGCCGACCGGCAGGCGCTCCTCGAGGAGGAGCGCGCCTATGCCGAGGCGCTTGATGCCGAGGAGAACACCCGCTCGCGCCGCCGCGGCAAGCCCCGCGCCGAGAAGAGCCGGCAGGACGATGCCGTCGTGACCAGCGACGAGATCCCCGGCATGACGGTCGTCGACCTCGGCGAGGATGACGAGGCCGAGAACGACGACCGGGCCGAAGCCGCGGTCGACGTCGAGACCGCTGCCGCGACGGACGAGGCCACCGACGCCCCTGCCGAGGAGCCGGTGGAGGAACCCTCCGCCGAAGCCCCGCGCGAGGAGCCCTATGTCGCCGCCGACCACGCCTCCGAGACCGACGACGAGATCGAGTCGGTCGCCGACGAGGACGTGACCGAGGAGATCCGCCAGCCGCGCAAGCCCCGGCCGCGCCGCTACAAGATCCAGGAAGTGGTCAAGGTCCGGCAGATCATGCTGGTCCAGGTCGTCAAGGAGGAGCGCGGCAACAAGGGTGCGGCGCTCACCACCTATCTCTCGCTTGCCGGCCGGTACTGCGTCCTGATGCCGAACACCGCCCGCGGCGGCGGCATCTCCCGCAAGATCACCAATGCCGCGGACCGCAAGAAGCTGAAGGAGATCGCGGGCGAGATGGAGGTGCCGGAAGGCGCGGGCCTGATCATCCGCACCGCCGGCAGCCAGCGCACCAAGGCCGAGATCAAGCGCGACTACGAATACCTGATGCGGCTCTGGGAGCAGATCCGCGAGCTCACGCTCAAGTCGATCGCCCCGGCGCCGATCTACGAGGAAGGCGACCTCATCAAGCGCACGATCCGCGACCTCTACAACAAGGACATCGACGAGGTGCTCGTCGAGGGCGCCGAGGGCTACCGCGCGGCCAAGGACTTCATGAAGATGATCATGCCGTCCCACGCCAAGAACGTGAAGCACTACCACGAAGGCCTGCCGCTCTTCGCCCGCTATCAGGTCGAAAGCTACCTCGCGGCGATGTTCAACCCGACGGTGCAGCTCAAGTCGGGCGGCTACATCGTCATCGGCGTGACCGAGGCGCTCGTCGCCATCGACGTCAACTCGGGCCGGGCGACCAAGGAAGGCTCGATCGAGGAGACCGCGCTCAAGACCAACCTTGAGGCGGCCGAGGAAGTCGCGCGCCAGCTGCGTCTGCGCGACCTCGCCGGTCTCATCGTCATCGACTTCATCGACATGGAGGAGCGGCGCAACAACGCCGCCGTCGAGAAGCGCCTGAAGGAAAAGCTCAAGACCGACCGCGCCCGCATCCAGGTCGGCCGCATCTCCGGCTTCGGGCTTCTGGAGATGAGCCGCCAGCGGCTCCGTCCGGGCATGCTCGAAGCCACGACCGCGCCCTGCCACCATTGCCACGGCACCGGCATCATCCGCTCCGATGACAGCCTCGCGCTGCAGATCCTGCGCCAGCTCGAGGAGGAGGGGACGCGCAAGCGCTCTAAGGAAGTGCTCCTGAAGGCCCCGGTCGCGGTGGTGAACTTCCTCATCAACCAGAAGCGCGAGCATCTGGCCCAGATCGAGGCGCGCTACGGCATGGCGATCCGGATCGAGGCCGACCCGGCGATGGTCAGCCCCGATTTCTCGATCGAGAAGTTCAAGACCGCGACCCGCTTCGTGCCCGAACCGACGACCCCGGTCGTCTCGGTCGACGCGCTGCGGATGGCAGACCTCGAAGAGGAAGACGAGGAGATCGTCGAGGAAGCGGACGAGGCCGACGAGGTCGAGGAAACTTCCGAGGTCGCGGCCGAAGCGGCGCCTGCCGCCGGGGCCGAGGGCGAGCCCTCGCGCAAGAAGAAGCGCCGCCGGCGGCGGCGGCGGAAGGGTGGCAACGGCGAGGCCACGGCCGCGCCCGAGACCGGCGCCGAGGCGGAGGCGGAAGCCGACGAGACCGCGGCGGAGGACGCCGTGGAGGCTGCGGAGGCCGAGCCGGCCACCGAGGAACCGGCCAAGAAGCCCAAGGCCCGCCGTGGTCGCGGCAAGGCGAAGGCGGCCGAGGAGGCCGCTCCGGCATCTGAAGCCGCTTCCGCCGAGGCTGCCGAGACCGCCGAAGCGTCTGCTCCCGAGACCGAGGCCGTCGCCGAGGTTGTGGCCGAGGCACCGGCGGAGAAGCCCAAGCCGCGTCGCTCGCGTGCCAAGGCGAAACCGGCCGAGACCGAGGCCGAGGCGGGTGCCGAGGAAGGCGCCAAGGCCGCCCCTGCGAAGACCCGCAAGCCCCGTGCCCGCAAGCCGGCCGCCGCGCCCGTCGCAGCCACGCCCGAGGCGGATGCGGAGGCGGCCGTGGCCGCTCCGGCCGACGCTGCACCGGCCGAGAAAGCACTGGCCGTGGACGCGATGCCCGAGGAAGCACCGGCCGCCGCGCCCGTCGTAGCCGAGCCCGAAGTCGCGCAGCAGCCCGAACCCGTGGCCGCGTCCCAGCCGGTCCCGGCGCCGAGCCCCGCGGCCGCCGAACCCCAAGCGCCGATCCAGCCCGACCCGCAAATGGCCGAGGCGAGCGCCGCGGAGGACGACGACAGCAAGCCCAAGCGCCGCGGCTGGTGGTCGCTCGGCCGCTGAGCGGACGACAATGGAAGCCGGGTCCATCGACCCGGCTTCTTCATTTCTGACAGAGCCATCCTTGCGCGGGCCCTTGATCGCCCGCCGGCGCGATCGCCTACTTGAATACCACCTCCAACTCGTCTTCGAACCAGGTCTTCAGCCCGACCATCGGCTGCTCTCCGGCCTCGGAAAAGGCGAAGACGTGAAAGGCGTCGTTGTGCATGGTCACGCGGCAGAAGCGGCCTTCTCCGGCGAGCGCCGCCGGACACTCGGCCAGGTTCACATGCCCCACCGCGGTCTCGAACATCTCGTAGGTGAACTGCGCGGAATCCTGCGCCGCTGCCGCCGTCCCGAATAGCGCGGCGGCACAAGCCACTGCCAGTTTGTTCATGAGACCCTCCTCCCTTTACCTCCATGCCTCATTCATGGACCAGATCATCTTCGCATGGCGCGCCGCGCGGCCTTTTGACGACGATCAGACCCGGTGCCGGGCCGGGACAGCCTGCGGCGCGGTACACCGTGCGCCCTCCACAACCTTGTGAGAGCCCGTGACGCAATGGCCCCGTGACGGCGCCCGAAGCTTGCGATAAGGCTGGGACCATGTTGGAAACCGGCATCATGGACGCGGGCTTCGTGCTCGCCGCGCTGATCGCGCTCTTCGCGGGGGTTCTCTCGTTCCTGAGCCCCTGCGTGCTACCGATCGTGCCGCCCTATCTCGCCTACATCGGCGGAATCACCATGAGCGAGATGAGCCACGACGAGGCGCGGCGGCGGCCGATGCTCGTCGCGGCGGCGTTCTTCGTGCTCGGGCTCTCGACGGTATTCCTGTTCCTCGGCTTCACCGCCTCGGCCTTCGGCCAGTTTTTCCTGCAGAACCAGGACGGATTCGCCATGCTCGCGGGCGCGGTGGTGATGGTCTTCGGCGCGCATTTCCTCGGCATCTTCCGGATCCCGTTCCTCGACCGCGAGGCGCGGTTCTCGGGCGGCGACCGCGGCGGCTCGTCCTTCGGCGCCTATGTGCTCGGCCTCGCCTTCGCCTTCGGCTGGACCCCCTGCATCGGCCCGCAGCTCGGCATGATCCTTGCGCTCGCCGCCCAGGACGGTTCGATGCTGCGCGGCACCGGGCTCCTCGCCGTCTACGCGATCGGGCTCGGCATCCCGTTCCTGCTCGTCGCCGCCTTCTTTCCCCGCCTCCGGGGCACCATGGCCTTCCTCAAGCGCAACATGGACCGGATCGAGCGGATCATGGGCCTTCTCCTCTGGACCATCGGCCTTCTCATGCTGACCGGCGGCTTCAGCCAGTTCTCCTACTGGCTGCTTGAGACCTTCCCCTCGCTGGCGCTCCTCGGCTGACCCGCCCGGCCGGTCACTCGGCCACGAACCGCACCACCTTGCGCCCCGGAAACGCCGCTACGAGCGCCTCGGTGTCGAGATCGCCGGTATCTTGCAGGAAGACTGGCGCCGACCCGTCAAGCCAGGGATCGTTGAGAAACAAAGCCGACCCGGCCTGATGGCCCCCGGCGACGATCACCACCTGACCGTCGAAGAGACCCGTCGCCGCGAGGTCGCGCAGCTGCGGATCGTACCCGCCATAGCGATGGTATTTCTCGACCCCGCGCCAGGGCGTGAACACCGCAAGGCCGAAGATGCAGCACAGGCCGAGGATCGAGTCGATGCGGACCAAGCCTTCCTCGTTCCGGCCCGGAAACCGGGTCCTGAGTGCTTCGTAGCCGCGCGCCGAGAGATAGAGCAGCGGAAAGGACGCGAGGAACCAGTAGCGCGGGCCAAGGTAGTAGCTGTCGGCAAACCAGTAGAGCGCCAGCGCCGCGACGACCCCGATGACGACCGCGATCATCGCCGCGTCGAACTGGCGCAGGGGCCGCTGCCAGAGCAGGAAGGCAATGACGAGCGACAGCGATCCGATAGACCAGCCGAGCATGTCGAACTGCAGGCTCGCCGCCATCGTGAGCACGTTGACCGCGGCCTCCGTCGGCGAATGGCCGGGCCAGAGGTCGATCACCTCCCGGCCGCCCGGCGCCCCGATATCGGCGCCGAACCCGTAGGCATCCGCACCCGGCGCCCAGTGCCGGTCGATATAGGCGCCGAACGGTGTCGTCAGCGCCGATCCGGTGAGCGCGGCGTTGTAGGCGAGAAGCAGTCCCACCACGACGAGAAGGCCCGCCCCGAAAGCCATCACGCGCCGCGCCGACCCGCCCGGCCCGGCGAGGACCCAAAGCCCGGTCGCCGCCCCGATCACCATCCCGTCGAGCGGTCGCGTCGCCACGATCCAGCCGATCGCGAGGCCCGCGACCGCGAGCCGCCGGAGGCCGGTCCGGTCCGACCCGCCGCGCAGCACCATCCACCAGGCGAAGAGCATCAGCGCCAGCGTCAGCGTATGCGGCATCAGCGTTCCCGCCGCCGCCAGCAGCCAGGGCGAGGACGCCATCATCGCCGCCACGAGATCGGCCTGCTCCTGCCCCACCTTGCGCCGGGCGATGTCATAGGCAAGGAGCACCGAGATCCCGGCGAGGATCGGGTTGACGAGCCAGGGCAACCCGCTCACCAGCCCGAGCGCCAGCGCCGCCGGCCAGCCCGGCATCGCGGCGGCATACCAGCGCCCGTCGCTAATCTCGAAGAGATGGGCCTCCAGCCCCGCCTGTGCCGCCTCGGGAGGGGCCGGCGCGGTCAGCGCGCCGCCGGCCAGGGTGCGCGCCTGGAAGATATAGGCGACCTCGTCCTCGTCATGGGGGATGTGCTCGAAGGCGAACTGCGCGAGAAGCAGGCTCGCGAGAACCGCGAAGGTCGCGGGCACGATCGGCGAGACGCGGTGGACGCCGCGGATCGGGCTGCGGACCTGGCTCATCGCGATCAGCACCGCGAGATGCAGCACCGTCAGCGCGCCCGTCACCGCGACATGGGCGAGATAGGCGCCGTAGGCCCCGCGCCAGACATAGATCAGGAGCGGAACGCCGAGCATGAAGCTCGCCGCGAAATAGACCGCGATCCGTGCCGTGCCGAGCCGCCGCCGGGCTTCCGCCAGGACCCACCCCTGCCGGGCCCGGCGGAGCGCCCGGAGCGCGACCGCTGCCTCAAGTGCGATCACCGCGACCATCAGCCATTCGCGGCCGTTCTGCGGCTTCAAATGCAGCGTCGGGAACCACAGCGCCTCGGTCATGTAGAGCTGCGCCCCGCTGCCGGTCAGGAAGACGAAGGCCAGCACGCCGAACCGCGTTGCTCCGCAGCGCATCGCGTAGCCGAGCGCCGCGAGTGCCAGCGCCAGCACCGAGAGTGCCCAGCGGTCAATCGGGTCGAGCGCGATCCCGGCCAGCGGCGAGGGCAGGGCGAGCGCCGCCCAGAGCAGCGCCGCCGCGCCGGCCAGCGCCGCGAGGCCGGCCCGAAGGTTTGGCTCGACCGGCATCGCCTTCATGGCCCGGATACCGCGAGTTGGCCGCGCATGCGGATCGCGCGCGCCGCGGGACGCCGGGGTTCCGCGCATTCGGTCTCGTCGATACAGGGCGATGCGACGGTGACTATCCGCATGTGACTTAATCTTTCGTGCCGCGTCCAAAGCATAAATGAACCGGCCCGCGCACAGTTCCCGAGGAGCGGCGCCGAGCCCCCTCACAGTAGCTCAACTTCGATGAGGCACTCCGGATTTCCATGCCGGGCCGGAGCTTTGTATCCGAAGGAATGGAAATGATCCTGCAAAGACGTCATTGTGGGTGGATCGCGAACAGCGACGCGGTGGGTTCGGCGCTGTGTCTGACCGTCGATGTGTCGCCAAGTGATTTCGTAACGGGATAATTCATTTTCGCTATTCGTAAATTGATCACCGAAGGCGCGGCTATAGTCGCTGCAATCAGGGAGGATTCCGATGCCGCTTTCCATGAACCGCGACGTTTTCATCACCTGTGCCGTGACCGGATCGGGCGGCACCCAGGACCGCAGCCCGCATGTGCCGCGCTCGCCCGCCGAGATCGCGA
>NZ_JAPDOG010000038.1 GCF_026013545.1 Defluviimonas salinarum
AGATCTCCCAGCCGCCGCCGGCGCGGCGCCGGATCGTGGCGTTGCGGATCTCGACCGCGCCATCGGCGCGGGGCCGGAGCGGGCGGGTGTCGCGGTAGCGCACCCAGCCGATCTTCAGGATCTTCACCTCGGACCATTTCGCGTTCAGGCGCCGGACCGCGATCTCGCGCCCGACCTGGCGGAAGGCGTCGTCGCGCCCCTTGCGGCGCGGCTTCGGATAGCCGGCCCTTCCCTCGAAGAAATTCGCAAAGGCGCGATCGAGATCGATCAGCGCCTGGTTCTGCGCGGTCTGGCTCACCGCCCCGATCCAGTCGAAGGTGCGGCGCAGCTCGGAAAGCTCGCCCGACAGGCCCTTGGCACCGAAGGTCCGGGACCTGCCGCCGCCGTAGCGGCGCCCGCCCCAGGTGCGGCGCTGCTCGAGCGCGAGGTTGTAGACGAGGCGGGTCACGCCGGCGGTCCGCGCCATGAGGGCGTCCTGCTCGGGCGTCGGCTTCAGGCGATAGACGTGGCCGCGGATCACTTCCATGATGCGAGAATAGGGTGCGGCGGTTCACCGAGCAAGGGACGTGGACAAAGATATTCGCATTTTGTCAACACGACGGATCAGGCATCGCCGCGAGGCGGCGATCGGTATGTTTTCTGGCCCTATCCCTCCACGACCTGAAGGACGGGGCTTCCCGGGCATTTTGGTGAAAGCTGGTCTTCCAGAACCCCGAGTGCGAGCCGGATCATGCTGTCGCTCTCCTATAAGGAACAAGGCCCGCCGCTGTCTCGCGACCGGCCAAGGGCCGTTTCATCGAGGCCTCAGGCCGCCATTGCCATGCCCGGCGCGTCCTCGACCGCGCTGTTGAGCCGCAGGTGGCGCTCCTGAAGCGCCGCCATGTCGGTGAACCAGTTCGTGACGACCGCGTCCCGCGAGCCCGACGGGAAGATCTCGCGCACCTTGCGCAGGGCCCAGGCCTCGTCCTTGCCGTACCTGATGCAGCAGCGGTAGATGGCGGCCATGCGCCAGCAGGTGCGGGTGGCGTCCTGCCCGGCGAGGCGATGGATGGCGGCGGGGGCGATCTTGCTCATCTGAGGTCTCCATGCGGGTATGAGATGATGGAACCGCAACCACGCGAAAAAGAGAAGCACTGTTGGCGTTCGTCCCCGAGTCGGTGCGCCGCCGCCGAGGCCGCCTTGGACGAAAAGGATCCCAGGCCGGCCTCCAGGCCATTTTGGACATTGCGAAAATGAGAAACGGCGCCATGTCGGCTTGATGGAGGCGGCGCCCCGTAACCCCGCCCGAAACGGAGACAGACATGAAGGCAATCAAGACCACGCTCGCCCTGATCCTCTGCTGCGCAGCCCTTCCGGCCGTAGCTGCCGGCATCGGCGCCACCCCGACGAAAGTGTCCATCGTGGCCACGAAATCCACGGAGGCTGGTGACTTCCAGGCGGCTGCCGAGGAGTTCAAGGCGCAGATCAAGGACCGGCGCGAGGCGAAGAAGGCCGACCTGAAGGCGAAGCACGACACCCGCAAGGCGGTTCGGAAGGCCAAGAAGGATGCGCGCAAGGCGCTGCAGGAGGCCAGGCAGCTCGCCAAAAAGGCCAAGGGGCACCGCCCCGTCGAAGCGCCGGCGGACACCACGACCCCCGCTCTGGACGAGGTGACCTCCGGAATCGTCACCACCGAAGATCCGGTGGCACCCGAGGTCACCATCCCGGATGGCTGGACCGACCCGATCCTGGACGGGGTCGTGTCGAACTGAACGGCCGGACGGCGAGAGCCGCATCCTCCCGAACCTCAAAGGCCGCGGATAGTCTCCGCGGCCTTTTTTCTTGGCTGGCACGGCCTGACGGCCGCGGCGAGCCGCCGCCATCGCCTATCCCTCCCCGACCTGAAGGACGGGGTCTCCCGGGCATTTTGATGATTGATCAGGTAGCGCATCGTGCCTTCGTTTCTACCAGGCCATGTCCGGAGCGTCATGGTCCGGTTTGCGCGATACCGCCTCCAGTTCCGTCCAGAGCGCCTTCAGCGCAGGCTCTTCCGGCCCGATCCACTCGCTGGCCCGGGGTTCGACCGACTGTCCGCATTCGTGGCAACGATCCGGACAGGGCGCGGAGCAATCCTGCGTCCAGGACGGTGCGTCATCACCCCGTCCGGCCGCCACATCGCAGCCGCGATGCTCGTACCGGTTCCGGAAAACGATAGGGTTGCCTTCGACGTCGGTGCCATGCCACCCGAAGGCGGGCATTTCGGCGAGGTCTGCGCGGGTCCGGATCTCGCGCGGCAGCCCCTCGTAGGGGCCGTCATCCGTGTCGATGGGAGTGGCCTCCACGGGCGCCTTCTCGGGGGCGAGATCGAACCCGTCGAGTTCGCGCCGCATGATCGCCCAGAGCGAGGTCTTCTCCGGGTAGAAGGTGATCTCGCCGTCGAAACGGGGTTCCCGGTCCATTCTCCCCGGAAGGCCGATGCGAACGAGGCTCGAGATATCAATGCCGTCGATCCCGCCAAAGGCATGCGCGGCCCGGAAGATCTCGCGCAGACCCTCGGCGGAGGTCATCGGAAACCGCTCCTCGTCGCCGTGATGGCCGGGCCGGACGATCGTGTCGCCCTCGAGCCGCGCGCCGACTGTCGCAAGCGCCGAGGGGATGTTCTTCCCGGAAAGGAAGACGGTCCCCGATCTCAGGAGGAAGACCGCATCATCGCCGCCAACGCAGGTTTCCGGAACGGATTCGGCGGCATCGGCCCGGAAGTCCCCGTCGAACTCCGCGCTCTCCGCGCGCATGAGGACCGTTCCGCATTTCGGATCGATGTCCCCGAGATTGATCCAGCCCATGTCCGTCTCCGTTTCGTCGCATGACCTCTGAGAATCATAACTGCAAAATCAGAAAATCCCGGCACCTCAATCGATCCAGTGATCCGTGAAGCCTGTCCGATCCCGGCGCGATCCACCGGAAAATGGTGCGCCATTCCTGTGCCGATGCACCCGCCGCTTCTTCGGCCAGCCTGCCAGGATGGCAAGCACGGCCAGAATAAAGCACAGCGGGTACGGGGCCATCAGCAGATCCCGGCCGCCCCGGAAGATCACGAATGCGGCCACGGCGAGCGCCAAGGTCCGGGCGAGGCCGAGCCCTGACGGTCGCTCCAGGCGGACATCCTGCCAAGGGAAACGGCCAGGCTCCGTCCGGCGTCTCGGAGAGACCATTATATCAGATCCTTTCAGGTTTCTTTCGACGCATCAGCAGGCCGCCGCGGCCTCGATCCGGCGCCGGAAGTTCTTCGCGGTGCGCATCTCGGCGAGGGCCACCTCGTCTCCGGGATCGAGCTCCGCGACCTCCTCGTCGGTCTCTTCCCCGGTGAGCCCGTAGTTGCCCTCCATGAGGATCAGCTCGCGATCGAAGTATTCCATCAGGTCCTGGAAGAGCTGAGCCAGATCGGCGGCAGCCGCGGCTTTCGCCGGCGCGGTGGTCGTGGTCATCTTAATCCTTGTCGGTTCTTCCTGGCCTTGCCGGTTTCTCTGGCCGGCCGGCAGCGGTGTTCATCATGCATAAAATCGGGTCGCGAATTTCATTTTTTCGCATATCCAAAATATCATGTTCCCGGCGGCCGTAAAGCGGGGAAAAGATGATCGAGGATTTCGGACAGAAGATCGACGGTGCCGCCAAGGACCGCTGGCGCGGCTTCCTCGACCGGATGCGCGAGGTGGCCGATGCCGACATCGCGGCGGAACCGCTCGCGCGCTCCTTTCCGGAGCCGAACTGGCGCGCCCTTCTCGGCGAGGGCGCCGACCCCTGGATGCTGGCTTTCGTGCGCGCGACGCGCGATCTCATTCCTGCGAAGCCGCGCGGCTTCAAGCTTGCGGCCTGGGCCGTGAAGGTGCGGGAGACGCGCCGGTTCTGCATGGATCTCCTGGCCGGCGACGTCTCCGCCGACCGGCTTCGGGAGCGCCTCGCCGCGCCGAACCATGCCGCCCTGGCGCGGAAGGTCGCGGGCCCGATGGAACTCTACGTGACCCTCGGCCATGAGCGGAGCCTGAAGGGCCACGATCTCGTCGAGGCCTCCTATACGCGGCTTGACGGCATCCGCTACGACCCGCCGCTGACCCGCTGGGAGGTCACGCGCGAGAAAAGCGTCCGGTTCTCGGAGATACTCACCCATGGCGCGACGCGCGGCGAGGCGATCGACGGCTTTCGCCGGCGTCTCGAGGCCGAAGCGGAGGCCGCGACCGGCAAGGCGATGAAATTCGACCTCTACAAGCGCCGCAACACCGGGACCACGGTCCATATCGGGCGCAAGCTCGGCAAGGAATTCGTCGACCTCGCCTCGTTTGCGAGCGCCAACGAGGCGCGGCGCTACCTCGTCGAGCACTACGACGATCTCGTGGCGCGGTTCGAGGCGCTGAAACGGCTCCCGGCGGAGCGCCGCGCCGGCAACGACCCGCGCGTGGGGCCTGGCCGCCGCGGCGGCCGCGACATCACGCCGGAGGCGTTTTCCGGGGCGTTCGGATTCCGCGGCGTGCAGTTCGGCAACTACGTCGAGAAGGCGCGGCGCCAGCAGGACCTCAACGATGCCTGGGACGCGTTGATGGACCTGTCAGAAGTCCTCGGCTGCGCGCCCGAGGCGCTCTCGCTCGGCGGCAGGCTCGGCCTTGCCTTTGGCGCCCGCGGCTCGGGCGGCATCGGTGCGGCAGCGGCGCATTACGAACCTGGCCAGGTCGTCATAAACCTCACCAAGACCCGCGGCGCGGGCTCGCTCGCCCATGAATGGTTCCACGCGATCGACAACCATCTCGGCCGGCGCACCGGATCGCCCGGCAACTATGCGGTGGAATGCCCGGGCGAGAAGCTCGGCCAGCTCACGCTCGAGGATCGCGAGGAGCTCCGGGCGCTGGCCGCGGTCGCGGCCGCGATCCGGCAGACCGGGATCCCGCTGCGTTCGGAGATGATGGACCGGACGCGCTCCACCCCCTATTGGGGCACGATGCGCGAGATGGCGGCCAGGAGCTTCGAGGCCTGGGTGATCGACGCGCTCGATGCGCGCGGGATCCGCAACGACTACCTCGCCAACGTGGTGCCGGAGGCGGTCTACGAGGCCGAGGCGGCACTGATGGGCCTGCCTACGGCGCGTTATCCCTATCCGCGCGCGGCCGAGATGCCGGCGATCCGGGGTGTCTTCACCCGCGCCTTCGCGCCAGAAAGCCCGCTTTCCCGGACCCTCGGCGCGTTCGATGGCGCGGCGGCGCGCGTCAAGGAGGAGTTGGCCGCGATCCGGGAACTGCCGGCCGAGGACGCCTGGGCGGATATCGGGCCGGACGAAGAGATCCGGTTCGATTGATCCAGGCCTGAACTTCGCGCCATCCGGAAATCCACATTCCTCCACCGCGAGATCGAGTATTCCGCGCCCTGGAGTTGACCGGCAAGGACAATCCCGGCGCGATTGGCCCTACCCGGCGCCTTGCGGTTTTCCGGAGACCTCCACCCGTGGCGCAAATGCTCCGCAAGACTCTCCCGCATCCCTGATTTTCGCGTGAAATCACCCGTCCCGACAATGCGAAAACGCAAGGAGTATTGTTGTTGATCATAGGCTTGGAGCGTATCATTAATCCAACACGTTCACCTCAGAGATTCACGGGGCGCGCCATGAAGGAACTTCGACTTTCGCATCGCAACCGCGGTTTCGCCCTGGTCGAACTGGTCTGCGCCCTCGCGGTCGGCCTCGGCGTGATCGCCGGCGGCCTCGTCTTTTACGGGGAGATGCAGGAGAACTCGACCAGCAACCACATCATGCGGAGCATGACGTTCGTTCAGTCTACCGTTTCCTCGCGTCTTCCCGATATCGAAAGACAGAGCACGGTAAAGGTGTCCTCCACGATCGGAATCGATGCCCTGCCCGGATTTACCGATACCGGGGATGGCGCTCTCAGGCATGACTGGGCCAAGGGCGGCGTCACATTCGATCGCCTTGGCAAGGGCGTCGTGCGTTTCTCGCTCGACGGTGTCACCAGCCGGCGCTGCCGCAAGCTCGCTTCGCGTCTGGCCAGCGCCGACGTGACGCCTGGCTTCCAGTCGCACCTGGTCATCGGGAACACCGTATTCGACGGATACATGTCCGGCTCCGTCGACAGGATCGTGGCGGCCTGCGATTCCGAAGCGAACAGTGTCGGTCTTATCATGGCATCGAGCACCCCGACCTTGCGCATCGTGAGTGCCGATCAGGGGCTCGTCCTCGCCAGCATGGAGGGGGGTGGCGCAAGCCCGACGGCTCCGGCTTTCCTGCCCGGGTTGCCCGGCCAGACGCCAGGCGGTGGATCGCCCTCCATCACGATGCTGGCTGGCGATCTGGATGGTGGGGCGGGTGGCACCCCGACCGGTGTCGCGTCGTCCGGCGTGGCCGGGACGGAGACGAGCGGCGGGACCGGTGCGGGCACCCCGACCGATGTCGCGTCGTCCGGCGTGGCCGGGACGGAGACGAGCGGCGGGACCGGTGCGGGCACTGGCGCCCTGACAGATACCGCCATTGCTGGCGTGGCCGGGACGGAGACCGCCGCGACGGAGGCTGGGACGACGGGTTCCGACAGCGGCGTAACGGTGCCTGACTACCAGATGAGCGGCATCAAGTTCCCGAACGGCAACGGCCTGTCTGAAAAGACCGTGACCTCTTCCAACGTCACCGAAATTGCGGATGGCGTCGACGTCAGCGGCCAGACGATCAAGATCTGGGGTGATGGTGATCCGACGATCCGTCTCGCGGACGGCGAGCGCAGCACTGAGGGTCTGGTTGGCGATAGTGGCACCAACATCAAGATGGACATGCCCGAATGCGGCGGCTCCTACACCATCTACATTGAGACCGAGGATGGCGAGATCGGCGCCTACACGCTCGACAACATCAACACCAAGAAAGGCGGCGGGGTTTCCTGCTGAGCCTAAGCGGTCCGGGCGCGCTCAGAAACCGGGCCCGGACCGGCTCCCGTCCATCTCGTCCCGCCAGTCTTCCGGGATGGAGAGCCCGACCTCCGCAAAGGCCAGCTCAAGGCGTTCGGCATCGACCTCATCCCATTCGATGTCGTCCGGGTCCGGGCGCCAGTCGCCCGTCTTCCAGGCATCGGCGAGCGCGAAGGCCGGATCGATCCCCGGTACCGGCCCCGGCGCCGCGATCCAGGACGCGGCTTTCCGGAACCAGGACCGCGGCCGCTGACCGATCTCGACCCCATCGACGGCCGGGCAGGAGCGCCGCACCGGGATCAGGATTTCGAGCCGCCGCGGGATCTGCGTCGTCCAGCCCGCGGCATGGACCGCGCTCACCCCGCCGAGCACCGCTCCGGGAAAGAGGTAGGCGATCGCCTCCATGCGCCGCTCGGATGCGGCCTCCGGGTTGCGCAGGAGGTTGAAATGGACCCCGGTCCGGGGTCCGAGAGAGGATACGAAGCCCATCTCCTTCCAGCGCGCGATGTAGGTCGACGCGAGGTTCGTGTCGCCGCCAAGCATCGCGGCCGCGGTGTTCAGCGTGAAGACCTCCGGGAGTTCCCGGAGCCGGTCAAAGGCACGGATCCGGGTATTCATCCTGCGGCTCCTTCTTCCTGTCCTGTGCCGACGCCAGGGTTTCAACCTCGGTGGCGATCCGGTCGATCCCGCTTCGCACCGTGGCGACCATCTCGCGCACCCCGTCTCCCCGGAGGCTGTCCCAGAGCCGATCCGGCAGCCATTTGCGCAGATCAGGGTCCGCCTCGGCGATGATCGCTTCCGGATCGCGTTCCAGGAACCGCCGGAGTGCCGCCGCGGGCGGGAGGCCCTCGAGCGTGTCATAGGCGGTCACATGGTGAAGGAAGCGTTCCGCCATCCCGGAGGCGTCGACCTCGATCTGGCGGCCGATCCACCAGAGGTCGAAGACGTCGCGCCATTTCAGGTGCGTCCGGGTTGCGAAGGCGGTGAGCTTGTCGGCATAGGCCGCCTCGAGCGTCGCCGCCGGCAGGGGCTGCGAGACCCGCGAGACGAGGTCTCCATCCTTCAGCGGATAGGCGAAGCGCGTCTGGTAACCGTCGAGATAGCCAGGATCGACCTGCCAGAACTCGGCCTTGACCTTGGCATTGCCGATGACCTTCCGGGATGAGATCGCCACGCGGTAGTTGAGAAGGTTCGACCCGGGTTTCGTCTTCGGCGTGATCTCGACGGAAAGATCGGGATCGATCGCGAACAGAAGGTCCTGCATCCTTTTCCGGATCTTCGGCATCAACTCATCCATGCGCGAACCGAGATCGCGGTTCAGGAGGAAGTCGAGATCCTCCGAGAAACGCGGCGATCGCCACGACAGGTGCAGGGAGGTGCCGCCATGGAAGGCGAACTGGCGCGCCTGCAGCACCGCCGAGGAGGTGAGCGCGTCGATGAAGACCATGTGGCCGAGGTCGGACCATCGCCTGGCGGTGTCCGGATCGAGGGGGCGTCGTTGCTGCTTCATCATTCAACCCAACAAATATGTTACACTAAATGTTGGTTTGTGATGGGCTTGTCAACAGGAATGTGCTTCCCGGACAGGTTCAGATATCCATCTGGTGCTGCGCGTGAGTTTCCGGAACGCGGTCGGGCGCGGGGGTGAAGCCGACGGCTCGCCCGAGGAGCGTGGCATTCGGAAATGTTGGCGCCTCGACGCCGTCGCGCCAGGCTTCGGGATCGGCCTCGAGCGTGGCGCGAAGCTCCATCAGGAGCCGTCCAAGCACGTTGCAGCCGACGAGCGTGCCGTCGGATTGGGGCTTCGCGCCCCAGAACGGATCCCGCGTCGAGATCTCGACGATCGGCCGTCCGGCAGCGCCCTCGAAGAGCTCCAGAAAACGCGCGCGGTTCTGGCTGAGCTTCAGGCGGAGCGCATGGCGCATGACGGCGACGTTCACGTCATGCCAGTCCTTTCGGCTCCGATCGAGGAACTCGTAGGCCTTGCGCTTGGCGATCATCGGGGAAGTCTCCGCGAGGATCTTCTCCTGGATTTCCGGAAGATGCGGAAACCGCATCGCCTGGTAATAGGCCTCGGTCGAGCGAACCGGGATGCCCTCCACGACGATGGGCCAGCCTCCTGCCATGTTCGAAAAGCCGCCATGGGCCTCGTTCGTCCGCCGGAACCCGGCAACCTCGGAAGCGCGGTATTCTCTCGTGCTGACGGACATCATCGCCATTCCTCCCTTTGATCCCGGCCGAAGCACTGGGGCTCCGGAGAACGTGGCGGGTAGCCCTCATGATCCCCATCCGGTCGCCCGATCATGATGATGCGGCACGGCGAAAATACCTAGCGCCGACCGGTTCCCGGCTCTCAGCGGCGGCGTCAACTCTTCCTGCGGAAGATCAGGGGTGGCAGCCGGTCCGACCTGAAGGACGGGGTCTCCCGGGCGTTTTGATGACCGGCAAGCCATTCAAAAACCTGGCTCATCCGCTTCGGGAGCCTTGGCCTCCGGCAGGGAGACGATGCGCCCGCCCTTGCAGACCATTTCCCGGACGGCCCGCTCGAGATAGTCGAAGGTGCCGTTGCTCTGCTGGCCGACCCATTTCGTGCCGTCATGCCATCCCCAGGTGGCGCCGTCGGCGGCCTCCCACCCCCAGGGTGTGCGAGTCTGGGTTCGTGCCGGCCGCGCCAGGAGCGCCATCCCCTCCGCCTCGACCACCACCCACATCGGGGGATAGCCATGAAGGCCGTAGGCGGATCGGGTGCGCGGCTCGGTGCAGAGGACGATTTGCAGCAGCTCCTCCTGGCCGAAGCGGATCGGTGTCGCGTCAGTTGAAGGCAAGGTGTTTTCCTGTCCGCTCTGGCGGGTGGGTGTCTCAGGGCGCAAGGTCGTCCTCCTCCGGATCCTCGTACTCGGCCGGCGTGACACGGCGGCCCGAGAGCCTCACCTGCCCAGCCTCGATCGAGACCGAGCGCCGGTGGTCGCGTCCGGAAAGTCCCTCCCAGGTGATGATGAACTCTCCGTCCGTCGTGCTGCCGGCCGCGGTCCCGATCATCTCCATCACGCCGGCAAGCCCGGCCGCGAAGGCTTCCGGGGAGAAGTTGCCGTCGATCCCGGGCCGCCAGGCGGCGTCATTGTCGAACCAGAGCCGGTCCCTGCCGAGCTCGAGCCCCTTCACGTTCGAGGTCACGTCCTCGCGGCGGATGAACTCCGTCACCGTGCGGATCGCCGCCTCCGGAAGGGGCGGGGCGATGGTCACGAACCCGATGATGTATCTCTTGTAGCTCATGGTTGCTCCTTCCTGTGTGCAAGGCCCTCCCGGACTCAGCCGGGTCCGGGCGCATATTCATCGCCCTCGTCTGCGGCGGGCGCCGAAAACGCCTCCAGGACGGTGGCGAGGGGGTCGCCAAACCCGATCGGAGCGGTGGCCGAGGGGGCGGATGCATGGAGGAGTTCCGCGCGGGAGCCGACGAAGCCGGAATCGACCCGGATCTGTGCCACATCCGCATAGATGGCCTGCGACGCCATGCGCAGGATGCCAGTCACCTCGGGCGGAAGCCCCATGGATTTGGCGGACGCCTTGATGAAGCTCTCGGCGGCCCCGTGGCCCTGAAGGACGCCGGCCAGGACCCCGATCACGCTCAGCGACGCGGACTCCCGCGACAGGCCCGCATCGGTAAGCTGTACCATCAGCCCGTCGACACGGCCTCGCAGGCCGCGGTCCGATGACAGCATGGCCTCCGCCATCCGCGTCACGTCTTCCGCGGTGACCAGGCCGGCCCGGGCGTCGATGCCGGCGAGGGAGCGCAGGCTTTCCTTGAAGGACTCGCGCGCTTCATCCGCTGTTGCCAGGCCTGCGAGTTGCTTCTCGACCTCGAGGCGGACGGCCGACTGGCGGTCCGTCAGGGCGATGCCGCCCGCCGCCAGGCCGTCATAGGCGCCGGAGGCATAGGTGAGCTGGTACTCCACCGTCGCGCCGTGTCCGGCCCGCTGGAGGTCGAGTTCGCGGACGTCTCCGCCGGCGGCCCAGGCCGCCATCGCCAGCGCCGCCGCGGAGCCGGTCAGCGTGAGGGCCCAGAGGCCGATCCTGGAACGGGGAGTCAGGGACATTCGCGGCAATCCTGGATGGTATCTGTTCACCCGGGATAATGCTGTAGCGATGCGAAAACACGAATGGTTTTTGACATGTTTCAGCCTGTGGGCCGGTTCCGGAACGGCCTCGGGGAGCAAATTGCGTTTTCCGCAATTTGCTCAGCGCAGCCAGGTTCGCCCCTACGGCTCCGGCGTTTCGCTTCCGGCAGCGGGCCGCTTCAGTTCGGCGACCTCCTTCTCGAGCGCCTTGATCCTGAAGCGTGCGCCGTTCAGCACCCGGGCATATTCCGGGGAATGCCCGGCCCTCGACCCGTTCGCCACGATCTCGAAATAGGGTTTCTCGAGACCGTTTTCCCGGATCAGCTTCTCGATCTCGGCGTCCCGCGCGGTGCGGCGGTCCATGTCGGAAAGCGCGCGCGCCCGCAGCTTGTCGCGCTCATCCGCGACGATCTTGCAACGCACCGTGAGCGCGGCGATCGTCCGCTCGACATCGCCCTCGTCCGGCCGCTCCATGAGCTCCTCCGGCTCGAGCGGCGCCAGCGCCTCGTATTGAGCCACCGCGCGCCGGTCGAGATCCCGGAACGCGTCCGAGGCGTCCCGGAATGTGGGCACCCCCTCGACCAGAGCCTCACGCGCGATCAGAACCGCGGGTAGTCCGCGGGCGAGCGCCGCGCCGGCGAGAAGATAGTCTCCGGGCGCGAGCGGCGCCTCGAGGATGAGGCCGCGCGCGCCGTCGAGATCGGCGATCCCGGAAGCCGGCCGGACGCTCTTGCGGAACTCGTGCTGCAGGTTGCGGGCCCTTGTCGCCGCCCTGGACTTCTCCCAGCTCTCCTCGCCGGTTCCGGCGACGCAGTAGGAGTAGGGCAACGTGCCAGAGGTATGGCGTTCCGTGAGGATGGCGCGAAGCCCATGCATCGCGAGTGCGGTCTCGGATTTCAGCGCATCGAGATCCCCGGCAGCTTCGAGATGCCGGAAGAGTCCGGAAAAGAGCGTGTCCAGCGTGGCGTCGGATGTCGTCGTCCCGATCTGGCGCGTGGTGCTTTCATTCAGGTCGCGCTCGGCCTGGTAGAGAAGCGTCCAGGCCGCATCCTCGCTTGCATCCCCCTCGCCGCGCGAGATGGCATGCAGATGATCGAACATCTCGCCAAGGACCTTGCGGACCGCCTCTGGATCGGCGCGCAGAACCTGGTAGGTGAATGTGCGGCTGTTCACGGCGGCAGTCCTCCAGTTTTCCGGAAAGTCGGCAGGCCAGGCCTGAGGACCTAAATCCCGTGTGGCTATCCTCTATCCTTCCCGCACCAACGTCGCGAGGCGATCGAGGATCGCCGGCACGCGCCTGGGATCCTGCCCGGCCAGCAGGGCGGGCTCCATGCGGAACCTCCCGAAGCGGTCATAGCCCGCGGCGACGACGACCGGATGAAACCCGCCCGGCCGCGCGGCGAAGAGCTGGAACTCGCCACCTCCGGGAAGGTTCACCATCCTGGCGTCGTACGGGAAGACCAGGGTGTGGATCGTTCCGGGAAGCGGGTAGTCCCGCGCGACCCGCTCCACGAGCGGCGACGGCTCGACCGAGGTCGTGATGAGCTCGGGATCGAGCCGGCTCACGAACCGGGTGACGTGGAATCCCACGTCGTTGTTGTAGGCGCGCCAGGCCGAGACGCCGAGGGAGGCCTTGGCGAGAAGAAGGCCGGCAATGAGGGGCAGTCCCATGGTCCACGCTCCGGTAATGGCTGATTTGGTCTGTTTTTCGCATTCAAGGAAATACACCACCACGGGTTGCCGATCAATGCGCAACCGGCCGTGCTGCGAAGGCCGTCGCCGTGCTTGAAGACGGAAACATCCTCGGGGAGCAGGAAGAACTGAAGGGCTGCTTGCTGAATTGCCCCGAGCGGGAGAATATGCGCGGCGTCCGCGTAATCCGGGGGCTCGCAATATATTTTTTCGCATTTTCTCGGCCTTGCTGACTCGGCCTCATCGTCGCGATCAGGGCGCCGGATCGGTATCCGGGGATGCCGCGGGTGCCTCGGCATCGAAAGGGTCCGCCGGAAACGGGGCGGCGGGTTCCCCGTCCGCGGCCCGGTATTCCGGGTTGATGGACCTCATGAAGGCCACGAGCTCCGGGGTCTCCGGCCGCCTGAATACCGAAAGGTCTTCGCCGTCATTCCGGAAGGCCGGGATTGCGAGCCAGGAAACCCGGCCGATCCCGGCCGGCAGGAGGCCGATCGCCTCGTGCCCGACATTGCCGTTCGCCTCCGACTGGAGCAAGTCCGACATCCGGAACGCCGCGTATCCCTCGTCGGCGAAGCGGCAGAAGTCCCCGACCCGGTTGTGCGCGCTGTAGCCGAGCGCCTCCTCGGACCATTCCGGATGCCGGATCTCCAGGCCTTCCGGAAGGAGGATCAGAAGCTGTCCGGGAAGCCGCCAGTCCGCGGGCATGATCCGGGAGCCCCCATCGCGGTACCGGAGGGAGACGTCGAACATGCCGGTGGCATCAGGCTCGTAGCCGAGCGCCCGGATGTGATCGTCGAGATCGCCGAGGGTCGGCCAGCCGGGCGGGATCCGCCAGCTCCAGGCCCGCAGCCCGTCCCAGCTGACGTCGAGGTCGTCGAGCGTCACCCCGGCCCTCTCGAGCGCCCAGAGCGTCACCGGGTTCTCGCCGCGGGACGGCCGGATCGCATCGTCGCGCCTGTAGCCGTCCGTCGCGGAGATCGTCGTCCGCACGCCGGCGCGCGGGATATAGGCCTGCGCGACCGAGGGCGTGCGGGCGGTCCAGAACACGCCGTCATAGGCGCCGCCCCGGATCTCCCCCTCGATCGCCTCGCAGGTCCCGTGGAAGAGAACGCCCAGGCGGCTGAGGTCGGCGAAGGAGCGGCATGAGGACAGGGCCTGGCGGACCCGTTCCGGGTTGCGGCCCTCGGCGATCGAGAGACTTTCGTTCATGGGTTCACCAGATCAGGCTCGGGGCGTCGCGGACATCCTACGGCAGACCTGCGAAAAACGTTCAGGAATGCGGCGACCCACATTGTCGCATTCGCTTTTCGCACTTCCGGTCTATCATTCCCGGGAAACCTGGAGGGCAAGATGCGCCACTACGACTACGAAACCCGGCTCCGGATCTCGGTCCACAGCGAGACCTGGACCCCGGCGGACCTCGAGGCCGGCGACACCGACAAGCGCGAGACGCTCTACGGCCGCGAGGAGATCGAGATCGCAGATCTCGACGCGATCGTCGCCATGGGTGGCTTCGACACCCCCTCGAGCTCGGTGCCGGACGCCCGCACCTGGTTCGAGAACTCGACGCCGCCGATGACGCGGGACCGGATCGAGAAGGGGATCGAACTCCATTACAGCCTGCATATCCATGAGGTCGACGGCCGCCCGGCGGACACCGAGGACATCGTCGCGATCGGCGAGCTCCTCGGCATCGTCTTCGGTGGGGCCCCTGACCTCGAGGACCGGCGCCGGGCCCGCGCCGACGCCGCCTTCGAGGCCGCCGACTTCGGCGGTATCGACGTGGCCGGGACGAGCGGCTGGGAAACGGACGGCGAGCACCGGCTCGCACGCACGGTCTATCTCGACTATGGCGGCGAGACGAGCCACCCGATGCGCTTCGCGGTCGAGTTCAAGCCGTGGATGGCGCTGCACGGCGAGCCCGAATTCGAGTTGCCGGAGATCCCGGAGGCCGCGCCGAAGATCTTCGGCTACTACGTCGACCTCGACGAGCGCGGCGAGTTCCGCGCCGACGTGCGCGATGCGGAGGGAAAGACCGTCTTCGAGATCCACTGCTCGGACGAGGAGGGATGGGACATCTTCGAGGACGGCTTCATGAAGAACAAGGAGGACATCTCCGGCCTGCAGGAGCATCTTTCCGCGCTCGGCATTCTCGGAAAGGGAGCGGAGCTGCTTTCGATGAGCGCGTTCGAGAGCCGTCTCGAGGCGGACCGCGAATGCGAGCCCGGGTTCTGAATCAGCACGTCACCAAATAAGGAACGGCCGGGTACGTGCCCGGCCAGCCGCCCCGCCCCGCGGCCCTGTCAGGTTCCGGCGGGGCCCGCGCCGCGGCGGCGCGCCACCATCCCTCCCGGCGCTATGGTCAGGAACAGGCTGAAGGCCCAGCCCACGAACGGGACGAGGAGCAGCAGCACCGCCCATCCGGTCATGCCGACGTCCCGGCATCTCTGGGCGGAGGTCGCGAGGGATACGGCGAGAAGCCCGACGAAGCCTGCGAGCACGACGAGAAGCCAGGCGAGGGTCATGACCGTGCTCTCGAACGTCACCGTCGTGGCGGCGAAGAGCGCAGCGAGGGCGGCAAGCATGGCGAGGTTCAGCAGGAGATAGCTCCGCCGGTTGCGGCGGCCGCGGAGGACGAACAGGCCTGCGGGGGCGGGCGGGGTCATTTCAATCTTCCTTTTTCGCAAATAAGTCGACGGGCCGGGAGATCCTGGCCCGTCTTCCTCACTGTCGCAGAAATGCGAAAAAGAGTCTCTCGTGAAAAACGTTCATCCACAAGAAAGCCGATTGCCAAAACCCGATCGACTGCAAGCCGGGCCCGGATTCTGATCATCAGGCCGAGAAGAAGCTCTCCATCACCTGTTCGGTCTCCCGTTCCCGCTCCTCGGCCGAGCGCCCCTGCCAGGCCAGGAAGTTCGCCTCGCTGCCATTTTCCTGGCGGCGAAGCTTCTCGTCCAGCCGGAGATCGCGCAGGTGGCGGCTTTCCATCTTCATGTCGATCGCCGCGAGGAGACGCATCAGACGAGGATGGGCGCTGCCCTGGTGCGAGATGCCGTCGATGAGCGCGACCCCCCCGACAAGGGGAGGCCCCATCCTCGAGACGGACCGGAGCCAGTTCGTCGCGGCGGCGAGATGGCGGCCGTCGAGATGATCGTTCTCCGCGGCGTCGATACGCACCCGGTTCCCGTCACGTACCATGAAGAGGAAGGAATCCGGCTGGTTGCTGATCGCAAGATAGGCCGTGATGGTTTTTCCCTGCACCATGCAGCCGCGCAGCATGATGCCGGGGGCGATGTTGGCGGCATCGGTAGAGGAGAGGTCCCGCAGACCCGCCTCGTCCATGAGCACGCCGTCATGCCGGCCGAGATCGAAACGCGCGATCGGATGGCCGTCGATGCTGAGCCAAACGTGGCTTCCGCCCTTCGAATGCGCCATCATCCGATTGGGCAGGAGATCCCTGTTCCGGCCGGAAAGCGTGAGGATGTTGCGGCCGATGAGTGGGGCGCGGATGCCGTGGCTACCCGTCGGAAGTGTCAGTCTCATGGGTAATGCTTTTCATCAGGTTGCGATCCGCGCGATGGTAAGGGCGGGCGGCGAAAATGCGGAGCGTCGTTTTTTTCGCAAACCCGTCGAAGCGACCGCGCCCGCCGGCGCCGGACGACCCTCAGCGGGAGATCGCTTGCATATTGATTTTCAACGATTATTTAAGCTTCCCGGAAAGCGCGTCCCGATGCTAGTCTCGATGGATTGACGCTGCCCTTCATTCCTGATCCGGATTTGCCCCATGCCTGATGCTGACATTCGCCTGCGGGAGATCACCGCGAAGCTCCTCAATGCCGATCCCGACCGGATCTCCCCCGCCAGCAGGTTCGTCGACGATCTTGGCGCGGGAAGTCTCGAGACCGTCGAGCTGGTGATGGCCTTCGAGGACGCGTTCGGGATCGAGATCCCCGACGACGTCATCGAGACGCTCGAGACCGTCGGGGCGGCCGCGTCCTATATCAGGTTGGCCGGGGGCCGGACGAGCTTGGCCGCCTAGCAGTTCCGGCTCGCCGGAACCGGATGGACGATACCCTCGTGCTCGATCACCTCTTCATCCTCGTCGAAGGGTGCCGGAGACGCGTTCATCGCGTCGAGGACACGGTCGATGTCGACGCCGCGCTCGCGATCCGAGACGAGGTCGCAGGCGATCCCGCCGTTCAGCCAGTAGAGGCTGCCCCATCCCATCCGCTCGACGCGGAAGCCGTTGCGCGCCGCCCAGGCCCGGGTCTCGTTGTCCGGAACCGGGCTGCCATCCGCATAGGGCTCGTTCATGTAGAGCACCCCGCCCGTCTCCGGGTCGCGCCAGTAGAGCCCGTGATCCGCGCCGGGGTAGTCGGCGCGGCCCGCGCGCCCGTAGCGGATATCCTTTGGATAGCTGATGCTGTGAGGCTGGAGGCCGGTCGCCTCGACGAACTGGAGCGTGCGGGCAACCCTGCCGACGTCGAGGATCGCATGATCCCTCGTCTCCCAGGTGAAGGTGCCTGCGACGTGATCCTCCGCCTCGATCCGGAAGCCCATGAGGCGCGGGCAGGTCTCGAAGGCGCGCGCATCGGTGATCTCGGTCACCAGCTTGTCGAGTCTGATCCTGGCCTCGATCGTCCCGCACACGCCGGCATCGCGGCTGCGCCAATGGGCGGTGACCAGGATCTCGCGGGCCGGGATCCTTTCGGAGCCTCGTCCGCCCTTGCGGTTGAGGAAATTCGTGAAGTTCCCGAACCCGGCCTGCTTCGCGGCGAGGTTCAGGGCCTCGGTATGGGTGACGCCCATTTCGCGCTTGATGCTCTTGGCCAGGCGCTTCAGCCCGTCCTCGCTCTTGGGGCGGATTCCGCTCGTATCCATGACATGCTCTCCATCGACCCCGCGATTTCGTCGCCCGCCAACCGAAAACGAGGTCCTGGACAGAAGTCAGGACATTCAAGGAACTGGACAGTGCCGCAAAGCAGCTTCGCACCGGCGGGCGGCCGGCCCCTGCGATCGGGCCGTGGCACCGAAGTTAAGCCGGTTCCCGGGATATTTCAAGCGCGGCGCAGGACCGGAAAATGGAAACGGCCGCCCGAAGGCGGCCGTGGACAGGTATCGGGCCGGAGGGCCGGTTACATGCCGAGTACGGGCTCGGCGGACCTATCAACGCGCCGCTCGAGTTCCGCGGCGATCTCGAGGATCCTGGCGACCCGGCCCTGGTGACGCCCCCACAGTTCCCGGGAGAGCACGAGATAGGCGATCGCCTCTGAGCTTCCCCCGGAGATGATGCCGGACGCAGGGTTGCTGTCTTCCTCAAGGGTCTGGCCAGCCAGACCCTTGAGGACATGCGGCTCGAACCTCATGCCGATCCGGATCAATTCCTCGACCTCCGCGTCGGGGCCATCCGTCAGCATGGTGTGCAGGATGCGGCCGTAGAGGATTCCGGGCGTGGTATCGCCCTCGAAGGCCCCGAGAACCCTGCCGGCCTCGTCGGGATCGTTCGCGGCGAGAAGATCCGTCACCAGGGCCGAGCGAACGCCCAGGTTGTCATTCGGGTTGAGCTCGATCATCTGCTTGAAGATCTGAACCGCGCGGTCGGCCTCGCCATCCGCGCGAAGCTGAAAGGCGAGATGGTACTCGGCGCGCATGTAGTCCCGGGTTTCGAGAAGGCCGTAGAAATAGCCTTTCTCCTCCTCGAAAAACGCCTCGCCGAGAGCCTTGCGCTCGGCCGCAACGGCCCGCTCGAGAGCCTTGATGCTCTTGCGCGGCAGATGCATGAGCGGATCGGCCAAGGCGGTGATCCGCCGCCAGGCCTGCAACGGGAACGGACCGGCCGGCGTGTCGGAGGGCCGGTTCAGGAAGTGGTGGTAGTTATGGAAGCCGCCCTGCTTCGCGGCGCGATCAAGCGCCTCGGCATGCGGAATTCCGGTTTCGGCCTTGATGCGCTTGGCCAGGCGTTTCACGCCCTCTTCGGTAGTCGGGGTGATGGTTTTGCCGTTCTTCATCTCGATCTCCTGACCTCGTCGTTTCGTCGCCCGCCTACCGAAAACGAGGTCCTGGAAGAGAGAGTCAGGACGGTCGGATTGTATCGCTGCAGCGCCGATCACGGCTTCGCCCTGGCGGGCGGCAGGCCGCTGCGTGGTCCGGCCTTGGCGAATCGATATCCGTTTCCGGCGGACGATTCAAGAGGCGGGAGAACCTGGTGGTTCGGCATCCGATTCATGAACCACAAGCAGGATCGGATCACCACCATTGAGGAGGATCCTTTTGCGAAAATAGAAAATCTATTTCAATGATGATTCTCGTCTTGCGCTTCCATTGAATCTGGACTACTTATCGTCGTCAGGCAGCCGCCGCGGCACTCGCAGGCCGAAAGAGCAATTCGGAAGACCCACCAGAATTCAGTTGATCAGCCATGCCTCAATGTGGCTCGAGTCCAACTTGCGAGCGATCGAGCAGATGGAGATGGACATGATCCTGACACGCGACAGCTTTCGAAACTACAAGACCGCCCTCATGAGCATCGAGGGCCATCCCGGCTCCGCCCGGCTGGGAGAGGCCATGGCGCGCGGCTTCGGCTTTCCCGATCATCACGCGCTCAAGCAGCACTTCGACGAGGAGGATGCGCGGCTCGACTGGGAGCCCGAGGTCGTTCCCTTCGAGTTCGACGCCTTCGTCGGGTTCAACGCCGACCACCCGCGCCAGACCGTTCTCGACATGGCCATGACCCTCTGCTTTCTCCATGACGGCGTGATCATGATCGAGGATATCGGCTCTTACGAGGAGATCCGGGGTGGACGGGTCATGTTGACCGCGCTGCTGCCGGAGGCCTGGAAGGCGGCCGCGACCACCTATCTCGAGGAGGTCTTCCGGCATTTCGGGCCCCGGACCTGGGCCTTCAGGCCCTACACGGACCTCTGGACCGCCGTGGACGACTTCGAGAGCGAAAGCCTCGATGCCACCGGCACCCTGAGGGCGCGGAGCGGGGCGGAGCCGGTCTTCGTCCCGATCGGCGGTCGGGATCTCGACCTCCTCCAGGATCACGACAGCGCGGGGAACCTGGCCCTCAACCTCTTCCTGGAAAGCTGTTTCCTGCGCATCCGCGACAGCATTCCGGAGGATGCCCGGGGGTATTTCCGCTATCTCGCCGTCGACCAGGCGGGGGTCCGCGCGGTCCTGCGTTGCGACGATGAGGATGAGCCAGTGGAGATCGTCTACCTTCAGCTCTGACCGGAGCGATGAAGCATGTCTTTCACGTCCGGCAAAGGTCCGGGCGTGATCTCGAAACCGACAGGCCACATGGGAGCCGCAGCATGAGTATCGAAATCAGCATCGTCGAGATGGACAATCTTCCGGCCCGGATCCGCCTGGAGCAGAAGCCCTGGAAATCTGGCGGTCTCGTCGCCCCGGTCATCGATCCGGACGGCGAGGAACGTGGCACCGCCGATATGCTCCTGGTCGGCACGATCCCGCAGGTGGCTGACCGCGTGAAGTCGCCCGACGGCCGGCTCGTTCCGGCGCCGAAGGCGACGCTCGTCCTCACCGTCCCCTTCGAGCGCGCGGTCACCCGCATAATCGCGGGCAAGGACGGGCGGAACGTGACCCGCGCCGAGATCCTCGCCGCGATCCATGAGACCTATGCCGAGGCCTACCGGCTCGAGGGCGCGGCGGTGGCGCCGGAGCCGGCCGGTGGCGGCACCGAGGGCCCGATCGGGATCTTCGGCGAGAACTGGGGCGCGCTCGTGATCGAGGACATCTTCATCCACAAGATCGGGGATGACTACTGGGTCGCGCCGGTCGTCGGCACCTGATATGGGAAGCGGCCGGGATGGTGCGGATATCGTCCCGGCCGAACCGAAACGTGACACGTGGGATGCGAAAAATGAACACGATTGCCGGAAAAGACCTGATCGGGCTCGGCTTCGAGCCGGCGCCCTGGTTCGGCGAGGTGCTGCGCGAGGCCAATGGCCGCAATCTCTCGATCAGCCAGGCCGCGCGCCTGGCGCGCGACCGCATCGAGGCGATCGCCGCCGCCGAGGAGGAACGCCGGGCTCGCGAGATCCCCTTGCGCGACTCGCCCGCGCCCTACCGCTTCAACATCACCGTTGAGGACGAGGGCGAGGAAGCCAACGTGGCCGCCGTGCGGGAAACCTTCGATGAGCTGATGCGCACGCCGACGCTTGAGGCGGGGGCGGTGATGCCGGACGCCTGCCCGGCCGGTCCGATGGGCACTATCCCTGTCGGCGGTGTGGTCGCCGCGCGCGACGCGATCCATCCCGGCATGCATTCGGCCGACATCTGCTGCTCGATGACCGCGACGGTCGTCGATGGGGTGAGCCCGGCCGAGCTTCTCGACGCGATCCATGCGGTGACGCATTTCGGCCCGGGCGGCCGGAAGCGGCACGAGGAATTCGACCTTCCGAAGGATCTCCGGGAGGCCTTCGATGCCAACCCGTTCCTCACCGACCAGAAGATCCGGTCGCGCGCCCGGTCCGACTTCGGCACCTGCGGCGACGGCAACCACTTCAACTTCGTGGGAATCTCCGAGGCGACCGGCAAGACCATCCTCGTGAGCCATTTCGGCTCGCGCGGTCCCGGCGCGCTCCTTTACAAGGCCGGCATGTCCGTAGCGGAAAGGGTCTGTCAGGAGATCTCCCCGGAAACCCTGCCCGGCAATGCTTGGATCCCGTTCGGGAGCGATGAGGGGCGGGACTACTGGTCCGCGCTGCAGTTCATCCGTGAATGGACCCGTCTCAGCCACGCGGCGCTGCATGACGCGGCGATCGCGCATCTCGGCCCGAAGGCCACGGCCGCCGACAGGCTATGGAACGAGCACAACTTCGTCTTCCGCGAGGAGGACGAGAAAGGTTCGCTCTTCTGGCACGCCAAGGGTGCGACGCCGATCCACACGCCGTTTCTGCCCGATACGGATGGCACCCAGATTGTGCCCCTGAACATGAGCCAGCCGATCCTCTTCGTGCGGGGCGAGCGCAGCGACACGAATCTTGGCTTCGCGCCGCATGGGGCGGGACGCAACCTGTCGCGCACCCAGCACAAGCGGTCCATGGAGGGCGAGAGCGATGCGGCGATCTTCGCGCGCGAGACGGCCGGCATCGACGCGCGTTTCTTCTGCGGCAAGATCGATGTCTCCGAACTGCCCTCCGCCTACAAGGATGCGGACCGGGTCCAGGCGGACATGAAACGGTTCGGGCTTTGCGATGTGACCGACCGGATCCTGCCGCATGGCGCGATCATGGCTGGCGACTGGGAGGCGAATGCGCCGTGGAGGAGGAAGAAATGAGGAAAGCCGACGAAATCGCCTTGGACGACGAGGGTGAGTTCTTGATGACCTCGACGACGGTTGAGCGATTCCCTGACACCAATTTGCTGCATTACCGTGTCTCGGTCTTGGGCGAAAAAGAGGATGAGATCGGCTATCTCGATGCCTATGCCTGGTGCTCCGGCGACCTTTATCTCCAGCTCGAAGATCGGGATCTGGATGATATCCTTTTCGATTTTGATGCGGTGAGCCGCGACCTCAGCTCGCTGGCGTACGATTTCCCGGAAAAGCTCGATGCCGTGGAAAAGAAACTGGGCGCGTTCGGATGCGATATCTTTCCATCGACCCTGCTCTTGCTGAACACGATGTCGGTTCATGAAGACTTTCGTGGTCAGGGGGTTGGCCTTTTCCTCCTGCACAGCATGCGCGACCTGATGGTCGGACGCGACACGATCGCGATCCTTCATGCGACACCATTCCAGGAGACACTTGCGGCGGCTCCTGAGGGTTTGATGAGACAAAGGGAGCGTGAGGCGCGCAAGAAGATCTCGGCGTATTACCGGGCTGACCGCTCGCTCGGCTTCTTCAAGCCGAAGCGGAGTGCGGATGACATTCTCCATGTCGCGCATTGGGTGAACCAGGCGATGTCCGATTGCCACTTCGGGCCGGTCTTCCGGAGACTCCGTGAGGCGGCCGCGGCCTGATGAATACGTTCCTCCTCGACATCACTCTGATCGACGCGCCTTCAGCCTCTCGAGAATGGCTGCGCGGCGATCCTGGCCGCCGAAGAAGACCGCGAGAAGGCGGACGGTCCGCCTGCCCTCGTCCAGATCGAAATAGAGGATGGCGCGTTCTTTCGTATTCGGCAAGGTTGGCCGTACTTTTGATATTGGGATCTGCCATCGGCATTTTCACCCGCCCAGCCCATGATGGGCAAATCCATTTCATGCCGCACAAGAGGAAAGCCCGCGATGAAGCGACCCGTCCAGAATATCGGCGGAATCGACGTCCCCATGACGCTGCCGCCCGGGGAACTGAACCCGGCCGAAGCCATGGCGGCCGCGATCGCCGCGCGCCCCGGCTATGATCGCCGGAATGACGCGACGGCCGTGAACGACGCGGCCAAGGCCTTCGCGGCGGAGGTCTTCCTGTCCGTCGCCGGGGATCTCGCCTTCCTCGCGCGCGAGCGCGCAACGCTCTCCTCGGAATCCGGCTGGGAGGCGCGGCTCGTCGACGGCCCATCGCCGCAGGCTGTCGACCTCCTCATCGAACACCCGGAGGAGCCGGGCGGCTGGCTCGTCAGCATCCATTTCCGGGAGCAGTTCACGCCGGAGGCGTCCGAGCGCCATGACGCCCTCCTGGCCAGGAAGCGGCAGGAATGGAAGGACATGGGCAAGACCGAAAAAGAGATCATGATCATGGAGATCTTTGACAGGAGCGCCGAGATCAAGGCCTTCGGGAAGGACCGCGCCAATTACCGACCCGCCCGGCCCGGAGACCGGATCGAGCGCCTCTCCGGGACGGCTCTAAACCTCGGCGCCCGCGGATATCCGGAGGCGATCGAGGCGTCCGATGCGTCGCCGGCCAGAGAGGTCCTCCCTCTGCGCAAGCACCCGGAGGGATGGTGGCGCGGCATCGCGCTCGAGATCAGTCCGCAGATCCGGCCTTCCGGAGAAGACATGCCCGGCACGGCGGATCGGGGCCGGTCAGGGTTCCTGGCCGACCTGCAGCTCCTGCGGATCCTGGGCGACCTCGCCGACAGCAACGGCTTCGGCGAGCGCATGGACGCGCGGACGCGCGAGCTTGCCGCGACCTCCTGGGTGCATTTCGGCGACGAGCGGCGCCTTGCCTTGGCCGAGGCAGGGCTTGCGGTGGCAACCTTCTCCGGCGGCCGGATCGACGGCGCGGTCCTCGAGGAGCTCGCCCATTTCTCCTCCTGGTGCGCGGCCCACGATCTCGGGCAGAACCTCGAGGACATCGAGGCGCTCGGCCGGAACCTCATCGCCGCAGGCGTGACCTCGCGCGAGTCCGCGTACGACTGCAACGACCTGCGCGACATCGGCCATGCCGGACAGGGTGAGGATGGCGCGCTCTGGCTCCGCACGGAGACACAGCACGGCACCTACCGCCTCGAGATCCGCGAGCGCCAGGTTCTCGCCTACCGGGAGCCTGGGACGCTCGTCGGCCGCTTCGCCCGCGGACCTGGCGGGCTGGAGCCGGATTACGGCCCCGCCGCGGATGGCGCGGGCGGGATCCCCCACACGGCACGCATGGTGCGCGACATGAACGGGATCATCGCTTCCCTCGCGAGCATGGCCTGCTGCTTCGATGAGGATCACCCGAAAGAGGACGAGACGCCGGCGCCGTGACCGTATAAGAAACCGGGTCTGCAGGCTTTCGCCAGCAGACCCGGCCCAGTAGGACCGCGGGTGCCGTGAGTGGTGGATAAGGCGGGCCTTTTCAACGAGGGATCCCGCGGTCGCGAGTGCCGCAGGCAGTTCTTGTCTCTCATCGACTGCTCGATGTTGGCGCGCTTATTCGCGATGAAATGGGCGATGTCAACTCGGCTTTTTCGCGGACCCAAGCCAGGACGGCGCTGCACCACCTACCATGTGAACGGCTGGTCTTCTTGCGATGCGCGAACCCGCGTGTTGTGCTTGCGGACCTCGGCATGGAGGGCGCCGTCGAACCCGTCGAGCAGGCGCTCGGCGATCCCGACCACGCGCATGTTCGGCATCGCCCCCGGCGCGGCGGCGTAGACCGCATCCGCGACACGGCCGGCGAGATCGGCCGATCCGGGCTCGCGCCGGAGCGCGACATGGCCGAGCGCCAGGAGCGCCACCGCCGGCGAGCGCGACATGCCCAAGTGGCAATGGACGAGAAGCGTGCCGCCGTCGCCCGGCAGGTGCGCATCGACCGCGGCGATCACCTTCCTGCCATCTTCCAGAGTGGGCGCTATGAAGTCCCGCAGGACCTGGTCGACATCATGGAAGGCGAGGGAAAGAACCGGGCAGTCGACACCGGCGAGCGCGATGCGTGCCCTGGCGGGATCCCGGCTGCCCGGATCGAAGATGTCGTCCGGGTCGGTGATCGAGATCACGAGGTCCGGGCGGGTGCGCTCCAGGGCCCGGGCGAGACCGTAGATGCCGGTGATGACGACCGCGGTCATGCCTTGCCTCCCTGGAGCTTGCCGGTCAGGCGTCGTAGGGCGGCATCGGGCAGGTCTCCTCCTCGAACCCGATATGCCAGAGGATACCCTTGGCACCCTTCGGATTCGCCCAGCCATAGGCGATATGACCGGCGCTGGCGGCATACTTGCCGACCCCGAGCGCGACGTCGTCGCTCCAGGTCCCGTCGACCGGACCCGCATAGAGGCCGTAGTCCGTCAGGACCTTCTGGACCTGGATGCGGCAGGCGGACGGCACCGAGGCGAAGGCCTTCTCCATGGTGCCCGAATTCTCGATCGTCGGTTTCGGCAGCGGCGGCAGGCGGTAGGCGTCGTCCCGCTCGGCCATCGCGGCGACGGGCAGGAGGGAGAGTGCGAGGGCGGCGGCGAGACGGGCGGGAAACTTGTGCATGGGGAACTCATGGTTGATTTTGCGCAGGATACCTTTTTTGCTTTTCGCAGTCCTCGCAGGAGTTGGGGAATCCACAGTTTTCGGCGTACGCCCTTGCGCCGCGTCACATCGCGAGAGCGCCACCCGCATCGGCCGGCGGTTCGAACTCCATCTCCGTAAGCATCTCCGTGTCGACCGACCGCTGGTAGTCCCAGTCCTGCTCGAAATCCTCGGCATCGAGGAAGACGTCGCCGCGGCGGTCGATCATGAGACGGCCGGACAGCCGGTAGTTCTCGTCGAAATCCGCGATCTCGCACCGGATGAGCGCGGGCGCGAGCTTGCGCAGTTCCGCCGCGAGCGCCTCTGGCATCCGGGAGCCGGCGCCCTGGAAGGCGGGATCGATGGAGGTCCCGTCGCCGTCGCGATTCAGGTGGACGACCGCATCGCGGCCGGCCTGGCGGAGAGTCTCGACGACCCAGGCGAGAAGGCCCTCCGGGCTGGTCTCACCCTGATCGATCCCGGCCTCGTCCTGCGGCTCGGAGCGCGCAAGGGCGTCCCAGGCCGCCTGGATCTTCTCGATCGGCGTGGCCATCGTGAAGCCGTCACCTCGCGGACGGAAGCCCCGAACCGACTTGTGGTAGTCGGAATATTCGGTGAGGAGGAGGTATTTCTCCATCTCGAGCGGCGTCTTGACCCCGATCTCGGCCCAGTGCTCGGGATCCTCGGTGAGGATGCCCATCCAGCTCCCGTCGATCGGGTTTTCCGCGAGCCATTTCGCGATGGCGTTGGTCAGCTTGAAATAGGCCGGCAGGTCGGCGCAGAGGGCGCAGTCGGCCGTGATGCAGGCCGCCGAGATGCTGCCGGTTTCCCGGATCCGGCCGATCGCCGCCGCGATCGCGGCATCGGGATCGTCGAATTCGAGGGTCTGGTAGGGCCGCAGCGTGCCGTTGGACCAGCCGTTCACCGGATCGTAAAGGTTGACCTTGTGCGCCATCCGGCATTCTCCCTTCGGGTTTTCCGCTCCCGCACGAGTATAGCCGGGCCCGGAGAAAGCCCGCAGCGCATTTCGGGCGCTATCCCTCCCCGACCTGAAGGACGGTGGCTCCCGGGCATTTTGGTGAAGCGGGTCGACATATAGGCTTTTCACGGCGCACTTCCCTTCTTGGCGAGATGACCGTGAACTCTCCCCGCCCTGAAGGGCGGGGCTTCAGGATCACGAACCGGCGGAAGCCGGTGCGTTGATGCCGTCATTTTTCTCTTCCCGCTTCCGCCATGCCAGTGCAGTGGGCTCCCCGGGCTGACACGACCGTTCCGGC
>NZ_JAPDOG010000039.1 GCF_026013545.1 Defluviimonas salinarum
TGTTACAACACAACTTCGCCGAACTGAACTCCCCACGCCCCGCAACCCATTGAAATCACGTGGCTGGAAACACCCGAAAGCACTCAAAACGACTATCAGCTGTCGAAGTTAGGGGGCCACCGTGCATGCGGGCGTTCCATTCACCTCAACCCTCGGCCTTGATGCCCGTGCTGTCGATCAGAAGACGCAGCGGTCCTCGCGAACTACGATAGGGTATGGTCACGGCCAGGGTCTTCTGCCGGCGGCGGAGGGTGCTGAAGTCTGGTACCTTCCAGTTCTGCCCGACCAGTTGCAAGAGGCTCTCGACGAACTCCGTCGTTTGCCGCAGTGCCATGCCAAACAGCACTTTCATTGTGAGGCAGGTTTGGATCGTGGCGTCGCTGTAGATCGGCTGGCGGCCACGCTTGCCAGTGGGCGCGGCGTCCCAACTCATCGTGGGTTCGAACCAGATCGTCAGCGAGCCGCGGCGCTTGAGCGATTCGTTATAGGCTGGCCAGTTCCTGGTCTCGTAGATTGGGGGTGTGGGTCTGCTCATGCATCGCTGGTACCACATTGGATTCAAAAGCCGAAACCCTCAACAGATTTGTGCAACAGAGCCTGGTCAATGTTCTCAACATGCACAACATCAGTTTAAGTGTTTACTGTTTTCCTTATTAGAGATTCTTTATCAGGCCCATTATATGCTCCGAGTTACGAGCCGCGCCATGCTTGAAAAAGCATACGCCCCGGAAATCCATTGTGATGTGCATGCCGAGACGTAACTTTTGAGGTAGAAACACCATATGCAGCCAATCTTGCCACCGCCGCTTGGTGAACTCGCCGCTGTTTGCAGGCGCGCACTCCCGCTTTTCGCAATGTCGTTCCTCTTCAGCGTCTTTGCGAATGTACTGATGCTGACGGGGCCGCTCTTTATGCTCCAAGTCTACGACCGGGTTCTCGGCTCGCGCTCGGAGGAGACGCTGGTCGCGCTCTTCCTCCTCGTGGGCTTTCTCTACGCGCTGATGGCGCTCCTCGATTTCGCCCGCGGCCGGCTGATGGCACGGTTCGGCGCGCGGCTGCAGGCCGGCCTCGATACCCGCGTCTTCGAGGCGACGCTGCGGCAGGCGCTCCATCCCCTGGCCCGGTCGCAGCCGGCCTCCGCGCCCCGCGATCTCGAAGCGGTGCAAGTGCTCTCCGCCTCGCCGGTTCTCCTCGCGCTCATGGACCTGCCCTGGACGCCGCTCTTTCTCGCGGCGATTTTCGTCCTGCACCCGATGCTCGGCTGGCTCGCGATGGCGGGCGGCGCCGTGCTCATCGCCGTCACGCTCGCCAACCAAGCGCTGACCGCCCGGAAGGTGACCGGCGCCCAGGCCTCCGCCGCCCTGGCCCAGAAGTTCGCCGAAAGCGCGCGCCAGGCCGGCGAGATCGTCCGCGCCCAGGGCATGGCGCCGGCGATGACGGCGCGCTGGACCCGGCAGCGCGACGAGGCGCTCGACGAGAGCATCGCCGCGAGCGACTGGACCGGCAGCTTCTCGGCGCTGACGAAGGCTCTGCGGCTCTTCCTGCAATCGGCCATGCTTGCGGCGGGCGCCTGGTATGTGCTGAAGGGCGAGGTGACCGGCGGCGCCATGATCGCGGGCACGATCCTGCTCGGCCGGGCGCTCGCGCCGATCGAGCAGGCGATCGGCCAGTGGCCCCTGGTGCAGCGCGCCCGCGCCGCCTGGCTGTCGCTCGGCCGGTTCCTCGCCGAGATCCCGCCCGAACCAAGGCGCATACAGCTGCCGGCCCCTGAGGCGGTGCTCGCGGTCCAGGGCCTGACGGTCGTGCCCCCGGGCGCCAGGGCGCCGACGCTCCGCAATGTCAGCTTCCGGCTCGAGCCCGGCCAGGCGCTCGGGGTGATCGGCAAGAGCGGCTCCGGCAAGTCGACGCTGGCGCGGGCGCTTCTAGGGATCTGGCCGCCCGCCGCCGGCGAGATCCGGCTCGGCGGTGCGGCGCTCGACCAGTACGACCCGGCCGATCTCGGAACCCATGTCGGCTACCTGCCGCAGGAGGTGACGCTCTTTGCTGGCACCGTGGCCGATAACATCGCCCGGATGGCGGTCGAGGCCGACCCGGCAATGGTCATCGAGGCGGCGCGGAAGGCTCGCGCACATGATGTCGCGCTGTCGCTGCCCAAGGGCTACGACACCGTGATCGAGGGCGGTGACTGCCAGCTCTCGGGCGGCCAGCGGCAGCGGATCGCGCTGGCGCGGGCCTTCTACGACGATCCGGCCCTGATCATCCTCGACGAGCCCAACTCGGCGCTCGACGCCGAGGGGACCGAGGCGCTCAACCTCGCGGTCCGCGACGGCAAGTCGCGCGGCAAGGCGGTGATCATCATGACCCACCGGCCGATGGCAATCTCGGAATGCGACGCGCTCATGGTGATCGAGAACGGCATGGTGGCGAAGCTCGGCCCGCGCGACGAGGTGCTGCGCTCGATGGTGCAGAATGCCGAGGCGATCAATCGGAACATCGGAAAGGTCGGCGCATGACCGGGATCTCCACCTCCGCCCCGCTGCGCCCGGCGTTGCGCGCGACCCTGCCCACCGTCGCCGGCCTTGCCGCGCTCGCCCTTCTCGTCGGCGGGCTCGGGTTCTGGAGCACCCATACCCGGCTCGCCGGCGCGGTCGTCTCCTCGGGTGTGATCGAGGTCACCTCGAACCGCCAGGTGGTGCAGCATCCCGAGGGCGGCGTCGTCGGCGCGATCCTCGCCCGCGACGGCGACCATGTCGCCGCGGGCGAGACGCTCCTGCGCTTCGACGGCACCCTCCTCGCCTCGGAGCTCGCCATCGTCGAGGGCCAGCTCTTCGAGCTTCTCGCCCGCAAGGTGCGGCTCGAGGCGGAACGCGACGGCGCCGCGGACCTCGCCGTTCCCGCAGATCTCGCCACCACGATCGGAGACGAAGCTGCGGTCGCGGCCCTCATCGCGGACCAGCGGCAGCTCTTCCTCGTCCGCCGCGAGACGCTGGATAAGCAGGTCGAGGGGCTTGCGGAGCAGGCCGCGCAATCGAGAAGCCAGATCGCCGGAACCGAGGCCCAGCTCGCCGCCCTGCGGCGCCAGCTCGAGCTGGTCGGCGAGGAGCTTGCCGACCAGCAGTCGCTCTTCGCCCGCGGCCTGACTCAGGCAAGCCGCGTCACAGCGATCGAGCGTGAGGAGGCGCAGCTCATCGGCGATGTTGGGCGGCTCCAGGCAGAGGTTGCGCGGCTCAAAGGACACATCTCCGGGATCAGTATCGAGCGATTGCAACTTGAGGCTGAACGTAGAGAGGAAGCGATCACCGAGCTCCGCGACCTGCAATTCCGGGAGATTGAGCATGCCGAGCGCCGCCTGTCCCTGCGAGAGCGGCTCTCGCGTCTCGACGTCCGCGCACCGGTCGCCGGCACGGTCTACGGCAGCCAGGTCTTCGCGCTGAAGTCGGTGATCCAGCCCGCGGCGCCGATGATGTATGTGGTGCCGCAGGACGCCCCGCTCCTCGTCGCGGCCCGCGTCGATGCGCTCCATATCGACCAGGTCCATGCCGGCCAGGCGGCGACGCTGCGCTTTCCGGCCTTCAACCAGCGCCAGACCCCGGAGCTCGCGGGCCATGTCGTGAACCTCTCGGCCGACGCCTTCACCGACGAGCGCACGGGCTTCAGTTTCTACCGGGCCGAGATCCTGCCGGACGAGGGCGAACTCGACCGGCTCGGCGGCCAGGCCCTCGTGCCGGGCATGCCGGTCGAGACCTTCATTAAAACCGAGGACCGGACGCCGCTCTCCTACCTGACCAAGCCCTTCACGGATTACTTCGCGAAGGCGTTCCGGGAGTAGGTGTAAGGTCGCCGCTGAGCCGGCGCATCGCCATGGATTGCGTGAGGGAAGTTCGGTTCAGATTTGGGCCCAGCCGAAACTCGCCGTCGCGAGATCGTCGCCGTAAGGTCTCTTAACCGAATGTCCGGGGTTATCGGCTCGCGGACGAGGCCGTGGTCGCGCGCTGGGTGGAAAACTCCACTACCAGCACTTCACGGGCGAGATATTCTTTCAGCATTGCCGGTCGATCGACCCCTCCTCGCTGGCGCGGTGGCGGAATCGAATTGATGAGGAAGGGGTGGAATGGCTGCTGACCCAGACGATCCGGGCCGGGCAGAAATCCGGCGCCATCGACGAGGACAGCGTGAAGCGTGTGGCCGTCGATACGACCGTGATGGAAAAGGCCATCGCCCACCCCACCGACGCCCGGCTCTGTGAGCGTGCGCGGGATCAGTTGGTGGCTCTGGCGCGAGGCGCAGGGGTGGAGCTGCGGCAATCCTATGCCCGCCTTGCTCCGCGGCTGGCGCTGCAGGTCGGCCGCTACGCCCATGCGAAGCAGTTCAAGCGCATGCGCAAGGCATTGAAAAAAGCTGAAAGGCTATGCCGGTCGGGTCATGCGCGATCTGCGCCGCCACCTCGACGACATCCCAGAGGGCACGCTGCGGGACCGGATCGTTGCCAAACTTGCGCTGGTATCCCGGCTGCTGCACCAGCAGCCCAAGGGCAGCGACAAGATCTATGCCCTGCACGAGCTGGAGGTCGATTGCATCTCCAAGGGCAAGGCCCGGGTGCGCTACGAGTTCGGTTGCAAGGTCAGCGTGGCAACGACGCTGGACGAGGGCTTCGTGGTGGGCATGCGCAGCTTTCCTGGCAATCCCTATGATGGCCATACCCTGGCCCCGGCGCTGGAACAGGTGGAGATCCTGACCGACCAGCGCCCCGGCCTGGCCGTCGTCGACCGCGGTTATCGCGGCCACGGCGTGGCGGCGACCCGCGTCCTGATCAGCGGCACCCGGCGCAGCCTGACGCCAAAACTGATTGCCGACCTCCGACGCCGCAGCGCCATCGAAGCGGAGATCGGACACATGAAAACTGACGGCCGTCTCGCTCGCTGCCCCCTGAAAGGAACCATCGGCGACGCTATCTTCGCGGTTCTCTGCGGCAGCGGTCACAACATTCGCATGATCCTCGCCCATCTCAGGGCTTTGCTCGCCGTCCTGATCGCCGCGGTCCTGACCGCCGTCAGCGGCTCGAAACTGCGAAACTGCGCTCCTCAGGCCGCCTGATCGCGTTGTTCAGGATGAACTACGAAGCTTGCTGAGCGGTAGCGTACATCAGGTGATGATTATTCGGAAAAAGTTTTACCGTAAACTTGACGCGTGTTTTGGCCGCTGCTATCAGTACGCCTACAAGACTTCTCGAAGGGTGCCGGTCATGGCGACGAAAGGCGAAATGGTCAGGGCATCGGCCGCTATCTTCGGCCTCAACCCCAACATGGTTGACGCGATGGCACGTGCGCTGGCGCAGGCCGGCCTGCGCAGCCCTGGCGGGCGTGGGCGCGCCGCGGCTGCCATGACAGGCAAGGATGTCTTCCATCTCAACCTGGCTCTGGCCGCGGGGATCGAGACCAAGGATGCCCCTGAGTTCATTTCCAGGCTGACGGAACTCGAGCTGGTCTACGGCGAGCTCTGGAAGGATGACAACCTCCGGTGGGAGGTGTCGAATGGAATCCTCAGGAGTAAGCTGCTTGCCCTACTGAGCAGACTGCCCGTGCCCGGCTTGGAGCTTGCCCCGACTTTCGGAGACTTCTGCGGGCTTTGGCTCGACGCTGGCTTCGAAGATCGCGCAGGTGGTTTTGCCAATACCAAGGTGTCGGTCGAGATCAGCACGAACGGACCCCATGCGGTGTTCTCGCATCAGTCAGACGCCGGCGACCTCAAGGTCTTTTTCGGACTTGAGCCGGGTAGGATCAAAAAACCCGTGTGGGAGCGTCGCGTCATGATGTCGGATGCGCTTTTCCGAAAGTTGTCCGCGCTGGCCGGTGCTGGAGAAATAGAATCAGACTGACGATGAGCAATCGGCACTCGGTTCTTCGTCGGATTCCAAGCCGAATCAACGCGTCATCGTGAACCCGATGCGCGGCCCTGATAGGCGTCCTCAATCAATCCACATGATTTCCCCACGGTTTTCCACGGGATTATCAACAAGAAATCCGAAGCCCTCAGATCTTTTTCTGGCAGGTGAGAAATGTCCGCGTACACGAACAACGAAACGACCCTCGGTTTTTCCCAATTCGACGCCAAAGCATATCATGGCGATATGATCGGATTCGCATGCCAAATGGGCCTGAATCCGTGTTGCGAAAACCTCCGCCGCCCCCGAAAACCTGGGCATGGACAGCTGCTGACAACTGCGTCTAGGGGCGCTTCTCGAATACGCGGTTGATCAAGCTTCGTCCGGTTGGGTTTCCACAAGGCACGAGCGTTTCTGGCCGTTGATTGGAACACCGCAACCTGAACGAAGTGGAGCGCCCAAAGACACTTAGCAGCAGCTAAGACCGGCCTTTCCAAGGCCGCCATCCCCCACCAATGCGAACTCGGTTCCTTTGCAGCAACCCGCTGTTGGCACGCTCGTGCCCGCGGGAAAAGAACCGGCTTCGCAAAAATAAAGCAACATAACCCGGCGTCCGCAGCGCGGCCGGGGCAGGAGAAATCATGTCTTATCACTTCAAGAAGGGCGGCATTCGCTTGCCCGAGGAAAGCACTGGTGACCGCGACACACAGGTTGCCTCGACGAAACACTTCACCGGATGCGGCGTCTTTGGCGACGGGCCCGGCGTTCGTACTGGCCTAGAAAGCCACCTTGAGGGCAATGCCGTCCTGCTCATGGTCGCCCGCCCGGACACTCTTGAAGTCCGGGAACAGGTCCTCTTCGAGTGGTTCGATGAGTTCGGCGAGTTTCACGATCACTACATCGACTTCGTCGTGATCCGGAAGGACGGCAAGGTCATCGGATACGCCGTTCGGCCGATGGAGCGTGTCAGCCAGCGCTACCTGCTGAAGCTGTCGCGCATCAAGCAACAGGCGATCGAAAGGGGCTTCCTCGACGACTTCCGCCTGTTTTCCGACGACGATGTCTGTCCGGTCGAGCTGTTCAACGCGAAGCTGTTTCACTCGGTGCGCCGGCCTGATCCCTTTGGGGATCCTGTCGCTCAGGGTGTCGTGCGCGGCACTGTCGGCGTCGTGACGATCGAGGACCTCGTGGCCAGGATCGGCCTCGACGGGATGGGGTTTCGCGCGATCATTCGGCTGATCCGGTCCGGTCATCTGCGGATGGTCCACTACGAGCGCATCACTTACCGGTCCATGGTGTTCAAGGCGAAGGAGGTTTGATCATGGAAGGCATGCTTGCACGGCTGCAGGAATCGGCCGCGAGGGATGCGACCGCAGAACGCAACACTGGGATGTTTCCCGAGGTTCTCGACGCGGCAATCGAGAAAGGAAATCGCTCTGCCAAAACCTGCAGTGTGGAAAGGTTCTTTTCCGAAGTTTCCCTGCTGTTTGAGAAGAGCCTTCTGAGCTGCGAAAAGCCTGATCCGGTCGGGTTCGTGCGTGTGATCGACAAGGTGCCCGACATTATCGTCGACCTCCACTCGGTGATGCAGGGAGCCCGGAAATCGCCGACCACCGCGGCAGCCGGACCGGGACGCGCGTTCCAAAACTGATCCTCCGGTGCCGGCGTCGTCCGGAAATCCAAGTCACGCCGGCACCGTTCCTGATCCCACCAAACTCCAACCCCCGAAATCCTAGGCGGTCCCCGCTTGGGCTCAGCCAACTCATGCCTATCAAAGGGAAGATCATGTCCAAGGTCGAATGGAAAATGTTCGCAGCACCGGCAGTGGTGCTCGTGGACTGCGGTAGCGCGCTTCAGGCGAAGTGCTTTCAACGAGCCTTAACTGCCACCATCGGTTCCAGTGCCAAGCCCAGACTTCAGGGCGGCAGCGCGCCTGCCCTCCCATCGCCGGTCCGCCGCCCGCAGGGCCAGACAGATCACTCCGACACCTGAACGCTTCCTTCCAGACTCTCTGCTCCCGCGATGCCGCTTACGGCCATTGCGTCCACCCTTGCAGCCTCTCGCTGCCCCATACCCAACGAAAGGACTTAAAAATGGATCTCTCCTTCAGCTTCGAGAATGCGCGCTACGCCTTTGGCAAAGCGGACCGTGTGACGGTCGAGGGCATCCCCTACCGCGTTCATGTGGAGACCGAAGTCGGCGTCGTCTTCACCCGGGATGACACCACCGCACTGTCCGCCCAGTTCTCGCACGCCGACCTGGCCCGCCTTGGGAGCCTCGGCCGGATCCGCGTGGAGCGCGACTACTTCGACCGCGAGGCGGCACGCAAGCGCCAGCTGAAATCACATGTCTCGACCTCCGCGCTCATTGGCCGACCGATGCGCCGCCTGACAAAGAAGGATGCCTATTGCCAGGCCGCCTTGGAGCTTCATCACGAGAAGCTGATGGGCTTAACGGATACGTCGATTGCGGCGAATACCCAGCTGCTGGTCGGCCGCGTCATGGCGCTTGCCTCCGACCGCATGCCTGCGGGGAAGATGAAGGTTCTCAAGTCCGAAAACCTCGGCAAGCCTCCGAGCCCTCGCACCTTGCGCCGATGGTTGGCCGAACGCGATGAGTTTGGCCTCGTCGGACATCTGGACGCAATGGCCCAGCGTGGAAACCGGCGGGCACAGTACTCGCCGGAGGCTGTTGCGCTGATGAGATCGAAGGTCCGGGGATACCTGTCGCGGGACCGACCGACGATCAAGCAGATCCATGAAGACGTGCAGATCGCGTTCATCGAGCGCAATGAGGAGCGTGCCAAGAAAGGCCTGACGCCGTTCAACATCCCCAGCCGGGAAACGGTGCGCCGCCTGGTTCGCGATCTGGATCCCTACCAGGTGGAGCTTGCCCGCAATGGCGAAGCGGCAGCGCGGAAGAAGTTCCGCCCTGTTCTGAACGGTATTTCGGTGACGCGTCCTCTGGAGCGGGTCGAAATCGACGAATGGACCGTTGATGTGGCGACACTTCTGGAGAGCACCGAAATCTACGGAATGCTTACCGATGATGAGAAGCGTTCGATCGGTCTCTACATCGACGGAGACGAGAAAACGGCTCCGAAAGACAAGCCCAAGGTGAAGCGGAAAGACCGCTGGACGCTGACCGCCGCCATCTGCTGCGCGACCCGCTGCATCGTCGGCCTGGTGTTGAGCCGCAAGCCGAACGCCGAGGCTGCCGTTCAAGTTCTCCAGATGATCACCACCAACAAAGGCGCCTGGGCCGATGCCGTTGGTGCCCTGACGCCCTGGGACATGCATGGCACTCCCGAGTTGATCGTCTTCGACGGTGGGCCGGCCTTCAAATCGCTGCGCTTCCGGACGGCCGCCGAGGATCTCGGCATCATGTGGGAAATGGCGATGAACGGGGTCCCGGAGAACCGCGGCACGATCGAGCGTGTCCTCAGGACTTTCTCGACCGATTTCGCGCCTCGCCTGTCGGGCCACACCTTCTCGAGCATCATGGAAAAAGGCGATGCGGACCCGGAGAAGCGCGCGGCATTGACGCTCGACGACTTCACGTTCGCCCTGCTGCGCTGGGTGGTCGATATCTATCACAACACGCCACACCGTGGCCTCGGTGGCGAGACGCCGGTCAAGGCCTGGCGTCGCCTTAGCAAGCACCACGGTGTCACTCCGCCGCCCGACTCGGAAATGATGCGGCTTTGTTTCGGTCAGCAGCGTGAGTATCGGCTCGACAAGACGGGCATCTCCATTCTGGGCGTGCGCTACCAGTCCGACGCGCTGCAGGCCGTCATGCGCCGCAAGGCGCCCAAGAAGGTCGACGTGCGCTGGCATCCGAAGGACATCGGCGCGATCTCGGTGAGGCTGGACAAGGACTGGTATGAGGTCTCCTCGCTGGACGCCACCCTCGGCGGCGTGTCGGCGCAGACCTGGCTGACCGGTGTGAGGCAGGTGCGGGATTCCTCCCCGAAGTCGAACCGCCTCGACAACATCGCCGTTCGCGAGGCGATCAAGGCGATCGCAGCGCGAAATCAGGCCGCCATGGGAAAGGCGAAACTGAACCTCGAAGACTGGTCCGATGAACGCTTTGAGAGGGAGGAAAGGGAGCTTCTGGCCGGGATCGAGTTCTACGAGCGCAAGGCGCCGACCAAGGCGGCCGGCCAGCTCGGGCACGACATCCCGACGGTTGAAGACCTTACCGGCGAGCCGATGGCAGGGGGCGTCGGGGCGAAGGCCACGTCGACCTCCAAGGCCAAAGCCACCAGGAAACCGACCATCACCATCGAGGAGGACTGATCATGCTTGATAATGAAACCCGCACACAATCGCTCGAAATCCTCCGCAACCTGCACATCGGCTCTGATCGGGATATCGAGGCGGCATCCCACGTCAAGCGCCTTCTGACCCAGGACGCAGGCGGCAACCTTGCGCCGACTGCGAAGCACTTCACCAAGTTCGGGGAGACCCGCGGCGTCATGCTGGTGGGTGGTCCCGGAAGTGGAAAATCCCATCTGATGGACCGGACCCTTTCCAGGATCCCGGTCCTGGCGGCGGGGGGGCATGGCCGCCGCCGCTACATCAATTGCCCCGTGCCGAGCCCCGCGACCTTCAAGAGCATGACGCTCGCCCTTATCAAGGAGACGGGTTACCCCGACCCCAATCCACGCAAAGAGGCCTGGTCGCTGTGGCAGGACTTCCGCTATCGGCTCCAGCTCCTGGAGACTTCGATCGTGTGGATCGACGAGGCGCAGGATCTCTTCTGCGCGGACCGCAAGCTGATTCTGCGTGCCCTTAAATCGCTCATGCAGGGTGACGGCGCCGTGGGCGTCATCCTGTCTGGAACCGAAGAGCTCGCTCAGGTGATCCGCACGGATCCCCAGGTCAAGCGTCGCTTCACCGCCATGGTGCTTCCTGATCTGGTCGAGGAGGTCGACGGAGCCAACTTCAGGGAAATCATGGCCCAGTACTGCCAGCGCGTCAGCCTCAAGGAACCGGTGGAGGCCGATCTTGTGGGCCGGCTTTTTCACGCGGCCCGTTACCGGTTCGGGCGGGCGGTCGAACTCTTGCTTCAGGCCATGGAGTTCGCGATCGAACGCGGATCTTCCTACCTTGAGATCGGTCACTTCGCGGCGGCCTATGCGATGAACGAGGCCTGTACGGCTGCGGACAATGTCTTCCACGTCGAGAAATACTGGCTCATCGATCCCGATGCCGAGGACGGAGATGAGCCGCGTCGTCCTGCCCGCAAGCGCAAGGTGTGATCATCATGGCTACGCTCTTCCCGCTCATCCCCTTCATCGCCGATGAAACCCCGCTGTCATGGGCAGCACGTCAGGCGGCCTTCCACACGGGTGGCCGCCTGGTCCCGTTCCTCAATGACCTGCAGATCTCCGCGGCCGACCTCGCGCGCGGCCTGCCCGACGCTGTGATGCGCCTTTGTGACAAGGCGGGTCAGGATCCTGAACCCGTCCTTCGCAACACGATCACCGCCATCGGCGATCGCCGCTTCAGACTGCGTGACCTGGAGTTCGCAGCCGAGTTCACGACCGGAGCATGGACCCGCATTTGCCCGTCCTGCCTCGCGGACGATCAGGCAGGACAGCGCTATCCTGACGCTGCATCACGTCACCGGCTGGCATGGCGTCTGGCACCGGTGCGCACCTGCTCGGTGCATGGCGTGCTTCTGCGCGATCTCCGGACGCGGAAATGGGACGATGGGCTGCATGAATTGCAGGCCATGCGAGCGCTGATCGAAGCGGAAATCATGGTGCCGTCGGTTAGTCCGCCGCGCCCGCCTTCGCCCCTGCAGATCTATGTCGAGGCTCGTCTTGAAGGAAACAGGGGACCGGAATGGCTGGATGGTCAGGACATCGACCAAGCGACCCGCGCCGCCGAAATGCTGGGTGGCTTGATCGCCTTTGGACCGGGGCGGAAAGCCGCAGACATGACCCAGGACATGTGGGATCAGGCGGGGCAGGCAGCTTGGCCGTTGATTTCCGAAGGATCCCGCGCGATGGCGGACTTCCTGCGTGGCGCGCTGAGCAAGAACGTAACGCGTGAAGGGCGCCCCGGTGCGCGGAAGGCTTTCGGGATGCTCTACAGCTGGCTCTCTGCCAGCCGGCTGTCAAAGGATCCCGGGCCGATCCGTGTCATTCTGCGCGATGTAATCGCCCAGAATGTGCCGTTGGTCACCGGGCGGAAATTGCTCGGCGAGCCGGTCGTGCGGCCGCGCTTGAGCAGCGTACGCTCTATCGCCAGAACGGAAGGTATCCATCCGAAAACCTTGCGCAACGTTTTGCGGGCTGCCGGTCTGTTGCCCCATCAGGATGAAGGCGACGCCGTCGAGCGCATCATCGTGGATTACGACCGGGCAAGAGGCCTTATCGATGCGGCTAAGCATGCGGTGCCGGCGTCGCAGGTGCCAGACATCCTGAATGCCTCTCGACCGCTGGTCGCGGCTTTGATCGAGCTCGAAATCCTGACCCGTATCCACGATCATGATGGGTTGAAAAGCAAGGTTGGAAAGGCAATCGACGGCCGCAGCATCCAGAAAGTCCAGACCTTCCTGAAGGACAAGATCCCGTCGGTGGCGGAAGCACCCGAGGGTCTTGCTTGCCTGTCGAATTCGGCGGAGCGGGCGCGAGCCAGGCTCAAGGTGATCCTCGAACTTCTCTTCGCGGGGCATCTTCACCGGGTCGTTCGCCTTGCCGGGCAGACGGGTTTCGGAGCGATCCTGGTCGATCCCGAGGAGATAAAGCGCGTGCTCGAATCTCCGCCGCCCGGCTTGTCGGAAGAGGTGTACTACGCGTTCGCCTGACCGCCAGGCTGGCGATACGATACCAGGAACCAGGATGCCGCCCTCGGGCGGCATTTTTGTTGCCAACTTTCGATGGTCATTTGAAGTGTGCAGAATGGACAAACGTACCGCCGAAGTGGGTCAGGGGTCATAAATTATCTATATAAATCAATGGATATCCAGAGCCCAATGGTCATTAATTGGTGGGTTCCACAACTGTGGATTCGGGCATAAATCTGCCAAACGGGCGGTCATCTCTGCCAAAAAACCGGGAAAACCTTGCCAGGACCGAACGCAGACGGTTTGCGCGGGCGATTGGCACGGGGGGCGTCCACAGCGCGGCGCAGGGCGTAACCACGATTGAGCGGATGCGGGTCGCTCTGCGCGCCCGCCTATGGATGGAAGATCAGGCCGCACGCTCCCGCCATGCTCTCCGTCCTTACCGGGGAGCAAGGCGAAGGCCGCTCCGGTGCGGCATCGGGTCAGCCGTATCGCGCGATTGCGCCCTTCACGAATGGGGGCGTTGCCCGGCTGATGCACATGTCGGTAATTTGGTCTCGTTACGGACCGCTCGGCAGCGCGGCGCGATAGTCGCCAGCATCGACTGGCGACGCCGGATAGAGGTCGGCACCGGTCTTGATCGAAGAAGGCCGCGAACCGCTTGCATAAGGGGAGTGACCTGGTCGAGGTGGAGTTTGGCGATTGCAGCCTCAGCCCGGCCCGGGTGAACGGCTTCCCGAGACTTCACAGCTAGCGCATGTCGAGGATGCGCGCGCCGCGTTCGGAGCCCGGCACATGAATCGTGCCCGACAAGACCGGCGCGCCGTCAGCCGCAATGGCGGTCACCAGATAGTTCACGCCCGACGGTGCCGATGCCAGCGCTTTCGGTACCCGCGGGACCATCGTGTCGCGGCCCTGAGCCTCCTGCCCCGTGACGATCCGCAGGAGATCCACCGGGGCGTGTTCGGCCGAAATGCCGGGCCGACCCGAATGCACGGTTGCAACAGTAGAGAGATCGGGCTCTGCCGAGCGTTCAAGTCCGGTGATCCGGTAGAGGTCGTCGACGCGCGCGAGCCGGCGGCCCGAGGCCCCTACGAACTGCAGCTGCTGCGGTTCGTCCCATATCGTGAAGATGGGAGAAGACATCACCGAGACGCTCGAGGTGATCCCCCGGCGGTGGAAGGTGATCCAGACGGTCCGCGAGAAGTTCACCTGCCGGGACTGCGAGAAGATCAGCCAGCCGCCGGCTCCGTTCCATCCGACTCCGCGCGGCTGGGCGGGTCCGAACCTGCTGGCCATGATCGCCTTCGAGAAGTTTGGCCAGCACCAGCCCTTGAACCGCCAGGCCGAGCGTTATGCCCGGGAATGTGTGGAACTCAGCCTCTCGACACTGGCCGACCAGCTCGGCGCGGTGACCCAGACGCTGAAGCCGCTGCACAGGCTGATCGAGGCGCATGTGCTGGCCGCCGAGCGGCTGCATGGCGATGACACGACGGTGCCGCTGCTGGCCCGAGGTGGAACGAAGACCGCCCGGCTTTGGACCTATGTCCGCGACGATCGCCCTTTCGCCGGTATCGCGCCGCCGGCAGTGATCTTCCGCTTCTCCCGCGATCGCGGCGGCGAGCATCCGGCCGAACACCTCAAGGACTGGCGGGGCATTCTCCAGACCGACGCCTATGCGGGCTACAACCAGCTCTACGATCCGAAGCGCAAGCCCGGGCCGGTCACCTCCGCGCTGTGCTGGAGCCACAGCCGCCGCAAGTTCTTCGAGCCGGCCGACATCGAATGCAACATCCGCAGGGGCAAATCCGCCAAGGAGATCTCGCCGATCGCCTTCGAGGCGGTGAATCGCATCGATGCCTTGTTCCACATCGAGCGTGAGATCAGTGGCCAGGATTCCGCTGCCCGTCTCGCCGCTCGACAGCGCCTGTCGGCGCCGCTGGTCGAGGATCTGGAACGCTGGTTGCGCTCCGAGCGGGCGCTTCTGTCGAAACACGCCAAGGTGGCCAAGGCGATCGACTACCTGCTGTCATCGGACCGGTGGCCGGGCTTCACACGCTTCCTGGAGGACGGCAGGGTCTGCCTCTCGAACAACTGCGCCGAAAGATCGCTGCGCGGCGTGGCCCTCGACAGAAAGAGCTGGCTCTTCGCCGGTTCCGAGCGCGGCGGTCACCGGGCGGCCTTCATGTATTCCCTGATCGGCTCCGCGAAACTGAACGGCATCGACCCCCAGACCTGGCTCGCCGATGTCATCGCCCGCATCTCCGACTTGGCGGTCTCACGCCTACACAAGCTGCTGCCTTGGGAATGGAACGCCGCAACGCCCCAGGTCAAGGCTGCCTGACCACGGCTCCCGGCGGATGCTTACTGCGCTACCGCTACAGTTCCCTGTCCTCGCTTGGCGCGACGCCAAATCTTTGCCGATAGGCGCGGCTCAGGCTCTCGGGAGCCGGGAATCCGCACATCAGGGCGATGCCGCCGATCCTTTCGTGCGAGTTGCGGAGCAGGTTGCGTGCCCGGTCGAGCCGGAGTTCGAGATAATAGGCCTGCGGCGGCTGACCGAGATGGCGGAGGAAGAGCCGCCGGAGCTTCCATTCGGGCTGTTCCAATCGGCTGGCAATGTCGCCGATGGCAAGCGGGTTTTCCATGTTCGCGAGCATCATCTCGATCACCTTTGCGAGCGTACGGTCGAGCCGAGGAACGGACCAGTCGAAACCGAAAGAACCATCTGCACGGCTCGAGTCCAGAGGACGGTAGTTCAAGATCTCGGCCACGCGCCTCGCGAGGCGCGGCCCTTCGTAATGCGCGATCAATGCCAGGGTCATGTCGATGGTGACCACCCCGCCCGCGCTGGAACATCGGTCGCCGTCCAGATCGAACAGGCGGTCGACGAAATACGCCTCGCCGCGGCTTTCGCGGAACCCGACGATGGCTTCGTGATGGACGGCGGCCGGGCGCCGGTTCAGAAGTCCGGCCTCCGCGAAGAGAAGCGCCCCGGTATCGACGCAGCCCATGAGGCTGCCGGTGCGAGAGCGGCGCCGGAGCCAGCCGAGGAGGGCATCGGACTTCATCCGGTCGGGTGCATAGGAGGCGAGCAGGATCACGGCGTCGGTCGGCGCCTCGTCCAAGGGCCCGTCGATCTCGAGCGCACGCCCCGAGGAGGAGCGCGGCGTCTGGCCGTCCACGCTGAGGACGCGCCAGCGGAAGACTGGCTTGGGGCACTCGCGGTTGGCCACTCGCAGAGGCTCGGTGACGAGCGAGAGCGACAGGAGCGGGAAGCCCTCGCCGATAACGATAGTGATCGTCTTCATGTTCGATCAGGTCAGTTTTTCGTTCGTTGAAGTCATCCCCGGATTTCTGCCAACCGCTACGCTCGGATCAAGCAGAATCTGATCGGGATCGTCCATGGCACACCGACTCGAGCCGCTCTTCCGACCGAAATCGGTCGCCTTCATCGGCGGCAGCAACCTCAACCCGGCGCTGAAATACCACCGGGATCTTGGTTTTGAAGGACCGACCTGGGTCGTCAATCCGAAATACGAGACCTTGCAGGGCTATCCCTGCGTCCCGAGCATCGAGGATCTGCCGGAGGTGCCGGACCTCGCCTTCGTCGCGATCCGCAGGGAAGCGGCGATCGAGGCCATCGCGGCGCTCAGAAAGATGGGCTGCCGTGCCGCGGTCTGCAACGCGGCCGGGTTCGCCGAGACCGGAACCGAGGGCGGCGACCTTCAGGCGCGGCTCGTGGCGGCGGCCGGGGACATGGCGGTGCTCGGGCCGAATTCGGTGGGGCTCGTGAACTTCGTCGATCCGATGGCGGCGATGATGGACCAGTTCGGTGTGCATTCTGTCCCGAAGGGTGTTGCCATCGTCAGCCAGGGCGGCGGGCTTCTTTGCGATGCCGTCTTTTCCGACCGCGGGCTCGCGATCACCCACATGGTCGGCGGCGGCAACCAGGCGGTGACGGGGCTGGAGGCCTGCGCGGACTACCTGCTCGACGACCCGCGCGTGACCGCGGTGGGGCTTTCGTTCGAGGGTCTGCGCGACATCGCGGGGCTGCGCCGGGCGGCGGTGAAGGCGCTGAAGCTCGGCAAACCCATCGTCGCGATCAAGTTTGGCCGGACCGAAGCGGGCTCGCGGGCGGCGGCCTCGCACACCGCCTCGATGACTGGCGCGGGCGCGGCCTGGGAGGCGCTGTTCGACCGGCTGGGCATCATCTCGACCGCCTCGGAATCGGAATTCTTCGAGACGCTGAAGCTGATCGATTCCGGCCAGATCCCGAAGGGGCGGCGGGCGCTCGTCGCCTCGGTCTCGGGTGTTCTGGGGGTGATGCTTGCCGACCATCTGAGCGCTGGCGGTTTCGACCTGCCGCAGCCGACCGGAGAGCGGGCAGCGCGTCTGCGCGACCTCCTGCCGTCGATCGCCACGCCCTGCAATCCGCAGGACGTGACCATGGCCGCCTGGAACGATACGGAGCGGCAGACCGCGATCTATTCCGCGCTGCTCGAGGAGGGTTACGACCTCGCGCTGATGGTGCAGAACTATCCGCGCGACGGCATGTGGGATGTCAGCGAATATGCTGCGCAGGTCGAGGCGCTTGGCGCGGCCTGCCGGGGGCGCGACGTGGCGGCCTTGCAGATCGCGCCGATGGTGGATTGCTTCCCGGCAGACGCGCGCGACCACACGCAGAGCCTTGGCCTTGCCGCGATGCAGGGGCTCGACGAATGTATCCGGGCGCTCGGTCACGCCGTCTGGTGGCGCGAGCGGCGCGAGACCCTGCTGGCGGCGGGGCCGGAGCGGCTGGCCGAGGTGCCGGTGGCCGCGCCAGAACCCGGCGCGCGCCATGACGAGGCGGCCGCCAAGGCGATGCTCTCTGCCGCCGGGGTCGCGGTTCCGGCGTCGCGCGTGACCCAGCCCGAAAGGGCCGCGGAGGCGGCGGCGGAGATCGGCTTTCCGGTCGCCCTGAAGGCGCTCGATGCGCGGCTCCTGCACAAGACCGAGGCGGGGGCGGTCCGCATCGGTCTCGCCTCTGCCGGGGCGGTTCGCGAGGCCGTCGAAGCGATGCGGGCCGAGATGGCGCGGCACGTCCCGGACATTCGCTTGAACGCTGTGCTGGTCGAGGCGATGGCACCGGATATCGTGGCCGAGGTGATGGCCTCGGTCACGCATGACCCGTCGGTCGGCCCGGTGATGATGATCGCGGGCGGCGGCATCGAGGCGGAGCTTTGGAACGACAGCACGCTTCTGGCAGCCCCCTTCGAGCGGGCCGAGATCGCCCGCGCGCTCGACCGGCTGAAGGTTGCCGAGCGCCTGAAGGGCTGGCGCGGGCGGCCGGCGGGCGACCGGGAGGCGGCTCTCGACGCGCTCGAGGCGCTGGCGGCATTCGCCCTGGCCGAGGGCGCGGAGGAGATCGAGGTCAACCCGATCCTCGTCGGGCGCAAGGGCGCGCTCGCCGTGGATGCGGTCCTGAAACTGGCGGAACGGAAGGAACGCGTCGCCTGACGCGGGAAGGAGGACGAAAATGCACGGCATCACGCCCGAGACCACAGACTACCAGCACCTGATCTACGAGGTGGACGACGAACACGTCTGCTGGCTGACGCTGAACCGGCCGGAAAAGCTGAACGCAATGAACCTGCGGCTGATCGCCGAGCTTCAGGCCGGCCTCCTGCGCGCCGACCGGGACGAGGACGTGAACGTCATCGTGATCCGCGGCGCCGGGCGCGGCTTCTGCGCCGGTCATGACCTCGACGAGGACGCTGCCGAGGACCGAAGCTCGATCTATGAGTACCGGGCGCACTACATGCACCAGTTCGACGAGTTCACCACGCCTTGGCGCGTCACCAAGCCGGTCATCGCCAGCGTCCACAGATATGCCATCGGCAAGGGGTTCGAACTGTCGCTCTTCTGCGACGTGACCATCGTCACCGAGGACACGCGGCTCGGCTACAACGAGGTCCGCTACGGCGTCTCGGGGCACTGCATGTTCCTGCCCTGGCTCGTCAACATGAAGACCGCGAAGGACCTCCTGCTGACGGGGCGCGAGTTGTCCGCCGCCGAGGCGAAGGAAATGGGCCTCGTCACCGAGGTCGTGGCGCCCGAGGCGCTGGCCGAGGCGACGCGGAAGAAGGCCACGCTGATGGCGCGGCTGCCGCGGGAGATGCAGCGGATGCACAAGATGTATCTCAACCGGGTCTACGAGATGCAGGGCTTGCGGACCGCGACCGACTATTACCTCGAACAGGTGGCGATCATGGGCGCGCAGCCGGTGCCGGAATATGCCGAGTTCTCGAAGATGACGACGGAGAAGGGGCTCCGCGCCGCGCTCGATCACGCCAATGCCCGCTACGAGGGGCTCGACTGATGGACTTCGCGCTGACAGAGGAGCAGCGGCTGCTGTCGGACACGGTGCGGGAATTCTGCGAGCACGAGCTGATCCCGCACGAAGAGATCCTCGAAAAGACCAACGAACTGCCGCGCGACCTTGAACTTGAGATCCGCCGCAAGGGCATGGAGCTCGGGCTCCACGCCTGCAACATGCCCGAAAGCGTCGGCGGCGCGGGGCTCGACTGCGTGTCGTTCACGCTGGTCGAGAAGGGTTTGAGCCGCGCCTCGCTGGCCCTGGCGGAATGCGTGCGGCGCCCGAACAACATCCTCGCCGCCTGCGAGGGCGAGCAGATCGCGCATTTCCTTCAACCCGTGATGCGCGGGGAAAAGCGCGAATGCGTGGCGATGACCGAGCCCGAGGCGGGGTCGGACCTCAAGGGGATGAAGACCCGCGCCGTCCGCGACGGCGGCGACTGGGTGATCAACGGCACCAAGCACTTCATCTCGAACGCAGAGATCTCGGATTTCGTGATCCTCTTTGCCGCGACCGGCGAGGACGAGACACCGAAGGGCCCGCGCAAGCGTATCTCCTGCTTCCTCGTCGATCTCGACGCGGCCGGCGTGGAGGTGGCGAATGGCTACGACCACATGGGACATCGCGGCTATTACAACAACATTCTGCGGTTCGACGATGTCCGGGTCGGTGACTGGCAGATGGTGGGCGGCGAGGGCGAGGGCTTCAAGGTGGTGAGCGACTGGCTCGGGCCGGGGCGGCTGACCGTCGCCGCCGTGTGTCAGGCTCGCGCCGAACGCGCCTTCGAGGTGGCGCTCGACTATGCCGCGACGCGAAAGCAGTTCGGCGAGGTGATCGGCAAGTTCCAGGGGATATCGTTTCCGCTCGCGGACATGGCGACCGACATCCGGCTGGGCGACCTTCTCCTGATAAACACCGCCTGGAAGGTCGACCGGAATGCTCCGACCGTCGCCGAGGACTGTGCCATGGCCAAGGTCTGGTGCTCCGAGATGCTGGGCCGCGTCGCGGATCAGGCGATCCAGACCTGTGGCGGCATGGGGGTGATGTCGGACCTGCCGTTGGAACGCATCTACCGCGACGCAAGAGTGGAACGGATCTGGGAGGGCACGTCCGAAATCCAGCGCCATATCATCAGCCGGCAACTCCTCCGGCCCCTGGGAGCATGACCATGACAGATGTGAAGATCGCGCGCCAAGGGCGCATCCTCGAAATCACCCTCGACCGGCCCAGGGCCAACGCGATCAACGCCGCCACCTCGAAGGCGATGGGCGATGCGTTCCGGCAACTTGCCGAGGACGACGGCCTTTCGGTCGCCATCGTAACCGGCGGCGGCGAGCGGTTCTTCTCGGCCGGCTGGGATCTGAAGGCCGCCGCCGAGGGCGAGCCGCCCGATGCCGACCAGGGGATCGGCGGCTTCGCCGGCCTCACCGAATACTGGAATCTCAAGAAACCGGTCATCGCCGCGGTGAACGGCATGGCGCTGGGCGGCGGGTTCGAACTGGCGCTGGCGGCCGACATGATCGTGGCGGCCGAGCACGCTGAATTCGCACTGACCGAGGCCACGATCGGGCTCATCGCCGATGCGGGCGGGGTGATCCGGCTACCGCGCCGTTTGCCACGTGCGATCGCGATGGAGATGATGATGACCGGACGGCGCGCGAGCGCGGCGGAGCTTGCCAACTGGGGCCTCGTCAACGAGGTCGTGCCGGGAGCCGCCCTGATGGACGCCGCGCGCGACCTGGCCGAACGCGTGGCCGCCTGCGCGCCGCTGTCACTGCAGGCGATCAAGGAAATCGACCGCGCCACGGAAGGCGCGAGCGAGCGCGACGCCTACCGGATCATGCGCGAGGCCGATCTGCCCACCTACCGGCGCGTCTACGCCTCCGAGGACGCCGCCGAGGGCATGGCGGCGCTCGCCGGAAAACGCGCCCCAAACTGGAAGGGACGCTGATGATGCAGACTGGGGGAGTGCATTCGCGCCATCCGACAACGATTGCTCAGGTCGTCGAAAGCGGCCTGTGCATCGGGTGCGGCCTGTGCGAGGCTCTGGCGCCCGAGCGCTGGGCAATGACCTATACGCCGGAAGGGCGGCTTCGGCCCGCCGCCCGCAGCAGCGATCCGGAAGCCGGCCTCGAGATCCTCGCGGCCTGTCCGGGGGCCGTCGCGCGCGCCCATTCGGAAGACACCCCCTGCGATGACATGATCTGGGGACGGCATCATCGGATGGAGCGAACCTGGGCCGCTGACGCGGATATCCGCTTCCGCGCCGCCTCGGGCGGATTGCTGACCGCCCTCGGCGTGCATCTGCTGAGAAGTGGCCGCGCGAATTTCATCCTGCATTGTGAAGCCGACCCGGAGGCACCGATGCGCACCCGCTGGTGCATCAGCGATACCGTTGACCAGGTGATCGCGCGCGCCGGGTCGCGGTATGGCCCTTCGGATACGCTCGCCGGTCTGCAGGTCGCGGTCGATCGGAACGAGCCGTTTGCGGTGATCGCCAAGCCCTGTGATGCGGGTGCCGTGCGGAGCCGTGCCAAGAACGATGCCGATCTCGCGCGCAATCTCGTCTGCATATTGGTCATGGTTTGTGGCGGAGCGTCCGATCTCGGAAAATCGCAAGCCCTGCTCGATGACTGCGGCGTGGCTGAAAGCGACGTCACGCTGTTCCGGTATCGGGGTTATGGCAATCCGGGCGCAACGCGCGTCGAGGTGAAGGACGGGCGGGCCTGGCAATGCACCTACGGCGATCTTTGGGCAGACGAGGCGGGCTGGCGCATCCAGAGCCGCTGCAAGATTTGCCCCGACGCGAATGGCGAGGCGGCCGACATCGCCGCCGCCGATACCTGGCCGGGCGCGAACCCCGTCGGCGAGGATGCCGGTTTCAATGGGATCATCACCAGAACGGAATGTGGTGAGGCGCTCTTCGAAGAGGCCGTCTCTGCCGGGTTGCTTGTTCGTGGCGAGGCGATTGCGCCGCGAGAGTTCGACGATTTGCAGCCCCACCAGGTCCGCAAGAAACGCGCGCTCGCCGCACGGCTGCGCGGCATACTGGAGGCGGGCTCTCCGATCTACGCTCACGAGGGCTTGCGGATCGACGAACTCGATGGCCGCGATGCCGATCAACAGGACGCCAGCCGTGCGCGCGTGGTTGCCGGCCGGTTTTCCGAAACGCTCCCGACACTGAAAGGATGATGCCTTGGCCAAGGAAGTCTATGATCCGCCGTTGCCCTGGACCGGCGAGATCGCCGCGCCGCTGATCCTCTTTCGCAGCAAGGTCCGGCCCGAATGGATCGACTCCTTCGATCATGTGAATATCGCCCACTACCTGACCATCTGCGACCACGCCAACTGGGCCTTCTGGAACTGGATCAACCACCCCGAGGGCACGATAGAGGCGCGGGCGAGCCACGAATACGTCATCGTCGAGAACCACGTCCACTACATCGACGAGCTGGCACTCGGGACGCCGATCCATGTCGAGACACAGTTTCTCGGATTCGACGACAAGCGCTACGTGCTGTTTCACCGGGTCTTCAAGACCGAGGGCAACGTCCTCGCCGCGACGAACGAGGTGAAGAGCCTCGGCTTCAACCTCAGGGAACGGCGACCGGAAAGATGGCGTCCGTTCGTCGGTGAACGGCTGAATTTGATACACCGCGCCCATGCCGGGCTCGAAATGCCCGAACAGGCCGGGCAAGGCATCGCGCTCAAGCGGAGGTAAGCCATGCGCATCGACAGGATCACGCTTTTCTCGGTGCCGATCGACGTCGGCATGGAACTCACCCGCTATGTCGCGAGCCAGTCGATCGACCCGGCGCTCGACGTTCTCGTCGTCAAGATCGAAACAAGTACCGGCCTCGTCGGCTGGGGCGAGGTTTGCTCGGCCCCGCCCTACTATCTGCCGGAACTTTCGGCGGGCGCCCGCGAGGGCATCCGCCACGTCGCGCCGGTGGTTCTCGGCCGCGATCCGCGCCAGGTGGCGGCGATCCTTGCCGGCATCGCGGCGGCCTTGCGCGGCCACGGCAACGCCAAGACGGCGCTTGAAATGGCGCTCTGGGATCTCTGCGCCAAGGCGCATGGCCTGCCTTTGGTCGACCTCTGGGGCGGGCGCGTCGCCGAGAGCCTGCCGGTGCTCTCGGTCATCCGCATCGGCAGCCGGGAGGAGACGCTCGCCGCCTTCGAGACCGAACGCGCCAAGGGCTATTCGCGCTTCCAGATCAAGGTCGGGGCGGGCGAGCCGCACGAAGACATCACCACCATCCGCATGGTCGAGGAGATGGCGCTGCCGCACGAACGGATCTGGTACGACCCGAACCGCGCCTGGCTTGTCGACGACGCGATCCGGGTGATCTCTGCGGTCCGAGACCTTAACCCGATGATCGAGAATCCGTGCGAGAGCTACGAGGAATGCCGCACCGTCGCACGGCGCACCGGCTGCCGGATCATGCTCGACGAGGTCATCGACGGCCCGCAGCGGTTCCTGCAGGCGGTGCAGGAACAGGTGCTCGACGTAGCCTCGCTCAAGACCTCCTGCGTCGGCGGGATCGAGGCGACACGCCAGGTGATGGGGCTGGCGAAGGTGACGGGCGTGCCGGTCCGGATCGAGGACTACTACGGCACCGGAATCCTCCTCGCCTGCGTCACCCATATGGGGCATACGCTGCCGCGGAATCTCAACTTCGGCCTTTACGACTTCGTGAGCGTCGATCTGCCGATGGTGAGGAGCCCGCTGCCAGTGACAAACGGCGAGGTGCGCCTGCCCGACGATTGCGGCCCGGGCCTCGGCGTCGAGGTCAACGAGGAGATCCTCGGTGCCCCCGTCGCGGAAATGGCCGCAACATGACCTGCTCGGCTGGCGAGCGGTTCGGCTTCATCGGCCTCGGGAACATGGGCGGCCCGATGGCGGGAAACCTGCTCAAGCAAGCGGGCCGACTGCTCGCTCACGACCTCGACGCCAATCGCATCCGGGAACTGGCGCACGCAGGCGCCACGGCCGCGAGCGATTCCGCCGCCGTGGCAAGGGAGTCGAGCCTGATCCTGACCTCGCTGCCGGGACCGAAAGAGGTCGAGGACATCGCCTTCGGCCCATCCGGCCTGATCGAGACCATGGCGCCCGGCTGTCTCTGGATCGACACCAGCACCAGCGACCCCGCCCTTGCCCGCGGGATCGCCGATGCGGCGCGAGCGCGCGGTGCCGATTTCGCCGATGCCCCGGTCACTGGCGGCGTGGCAGGGGCCCGAGACTCCACGCTCAAGTTCATGGTCGGCGCCACGCCTGACGTCATGGACCGTGCGCATCCGGTCCTCATGGCCATGGGAGCGCAGGTAATCCATGCCGGCGCGGCCGGCAGCGGCTGCGCCCTGAAGCTTGTCGTGAACTTTCTCGGGATCGCCCACACCGCGCTTGCCGCCGAGGCGCTCACCTTCGGGCTTGCGGCGGGTCTGGAGACCGAGACGATGCTCGCGACCCTCGCCGGATCGTGGGGCGACAATGCCATGCTGCGCGACACGGTCGGCACGGCGGCCGAAGGGCACTGGGGCTTCGCGCGAAACCTAGCGCTGAAGGACATGGCGCTCGCCCGGGCTTCGGCGGCTACCATGTCGGCCCGAACCGACCTGATGACCGCCCTGCATGTGCTCCTGACCGCGGACAGCGAGACTTCCGGCGATCTCTGGGAGATTGTCCGCGAATACGAAAAGGCGTCCGGCACCCGGATCGCCGGCTATCGGAGGTGATACCGCATGAAGATCGTCAAGGCGAATACCGTCCCGAAGGAAGTGGCCAAAGGCGCGCTCTATTTCGGCGGGCATATCGACTTCGAATGCCTCGCCGCCCGGCCGGATAGCGCCGATCTCGACATCTACATGGTCAATTTCGCCCCCGGAGCGCGCAACCGCCTGCATGCACACCGGGTCGACCAGATCCTGATCGCCACCTCGGGCAAAGGCATCGTCGCCGACGCCGAAGGTGAACATCTCATGGAGCCTGGGGATGTCGCCGTGATCCCCGCCGGGCACCCGCACTGGCACGGCGCGGCCGCGGACGCTGCCTTCTCACATCTCGCGATTTCACGGCAGGGCGACGAAATCACGATCGTCGATGGAGGAGACGGCGCATGAACGCCCCGCTCGCCGGGATCCGGGTGATCGACCTCTCGGTCAACGCGCCGGGCCCCTTCGCCTCGAAGATGCTCGCCGATCTTGGTGCAGAGGTGACCTGCGTCACGAACCCGGCGCAGGCCGCCCCGGCCTATGCCGGCGCGGAAGACGACCCGATGCTTTCAGCGCGCGGCGGCCCGAATGATGCCCTTTCCGTTGGGAAGACGTGCTGTGCGCTCGACCTGAAGTCGGATCCGGGTCGGGCCGCCCTTCTCGACCTCGCGAAAATTTCGGACGTGCTGATCAGCGAGATGCGCCCCGGCAAGCTCGACGCGCTCGGCCTTGGCTGGGAGGCGCTTCGCGCCGCCAACCCGCGCCTCGTTCTGTGCGAGATCACCGGCTATGGCCGCACGGCTCCGCACGCCGCCCGCGCCGGGCATGACATCAACTATCTCGCGCTCTCGGGCGCGCTGTCGCTGATCCGCGACGGCGGGGGCAAGCCCGTCGTGCCGCAGAACCTGATCGGAGACTATGCCGCCGGCGGAACCATGGCCGTCGCGGCGATACTCGCCGCGCTCCTCACCCGGGAACGGACGAGAGAGGGCCGGCACATCGACCTCTCCATGACCGACGGCATCCGCTACCTTATGGCCGACATCTCGGCGGCGACCCTGCTTGCCGGACACTCCGAGGAAAGCTGGCGCGGCACGCTGAATGGTTCGATGCCGACCTATGACACCTACCGGACGGCGGATGGCGGCTGGATCGCGGTGGGCGCGCTCGAGCCGAAATTCATCGCCGTCATTGCGGAAGGGCTCGACTGGCCTGAGCTGATCGGGCTCATGAGGACAAAGGACCGGTGGCCCGAGGCGCGCCTCGGTCTTCAGCGGCGCTTCCTGGAACGGGAGCTAAGCCATTGGGTGGCACTCTTCGAAGCGAGCGACGCCTGCGTGACCCCGGTCCTCTCGCTCGCGCAGGCCCATCCGGCTGGAAGTCCGGGGATCGAAGCCGCAATCGGGGACGGGCGCTGATTTGTGGCAGTCCGTCCGCGATGTTCGCTGACGCCGCACGCATGTCAGTTTCCCCGCCCCGCTAATGACGGCTGGTGTCGCAATGCGCCCGTATCAGCCGTTCGGCTATCCCGCAACTTTGTTGCGCAAATCAACGGATGGCCGAGCTTCCCCTATCCCTGAACGGACTTATCCTGCGACCTTTGTGACGGGTATGCCGAGGGCGGTGTAGCCATTCAGGACGGCGATGCGGACCTGTAGCTCAGCGACCTGGCGGTCGAAATCCCGCGCGATGAGCCGGTGGCCCAGAAGCTTCAGACAATGCATCTTCGTTTCGACGCGGCTCCGGCGATGATAGCCGCTCCATCGTCGC
>NZ_JAPDOG010000004.1 GCF_026013545.1 Defluviimonas salinarum
TCCATCTGCTCGTCCGTCAGCCAGAAAAGATTGCTCATCATCAACCCCGTCAGTCTGGAGCCTTGAATCACCCGGCGGCGGCAGCTTCAAGCAGATCAATGGGTCCTGACCCTAGCTGACGGCTGGCCTTCACACCATCGCCGACGGCGTTTCTGTCAATGTCGTAGCCCCACGCAGGCCCCGCGAGGTCAAGTGCTGCTGAGAGGTGCGATAGGTAGTTCTGGACGGTCGATGGCGCGCGGCCCTCTGAGAGCGTCCTGGCAAACGTTGCGATATCCTCGGAGCATAGCTCATCGGACCGGATGTCGGATATTGAGAAATCCCGCTCGATCGATCGGAGCACCTGAGCTTTGGTCTTGCCTATACCGTCTCGCTTCTCAGAGACATACCTTCTGCCGATTTCGCCAATAGTGCCGGTTCTGACCTTCGCCGCCGCCAGCCCGCCCGGCGCCTTCAGTTCCTTTTCGCGTTTCTTTAGCCAAGAAGCGGCGGTAGTCCTTCGGTCGAAGCTGGAGGACTCCTGATGGACGATCTTGCTGCCTTGCTTTATGACGATCTGCGCCCGGTATAAAGCTGTGCCGTCCTTACGTCTGCGTTCGATGATGGTGCCCACGTGCGGTAGTCCTTGCGCAGAATTCAGTAGTCCTATGGACTACTCAACATGCGGGATGATGTGAAATAGCCCGGCATGATGCTGAACGATGCAAGCGAGATATGACGGAAGTGACTGGAATAATTGTTATAACCGACATTCTCCGTGCCGCGCGTCTGTCCGTCGCTCCGATGATGGACTGGACGGATCGGCATTGCCGCCACTTCCACCGCCAGATCAGCGTTGAGGCGCTGCTTTATACCGAAATGGTCACGGCGCCGGCGGTGATCCACGGCGACCGCGAGCGGCTGCTCGGGTTCGACGCCACCGAAAGGCCGGTGGCTTTGCAACTGGGCGGCTCGGAGCCGGACGAGCTGGCAGAGGCGACCCGGATTGCCGCCGGTTTCGGCTATGACGAGATCAACCTCAACGTCGGCTGCCCGTCGGACCGGGTGCAGTCGGGCTGTTTCGGCGCGGTGCTGATGGAGCGGCCCGGCCTCGTGGCAGACTGCGTCGCCGCGATGATCGCGGCGAGCCCGGTCGAGGTCACGGTGAAATGCCGGATCGGCGTCGATGAGCAGGTGCCCGAGGAGGTGCTGCCGGCCTTTCTCGAAACCGTCTCTGCCGCCGGCGTCAGCCGCTTCGCGATCCATGCCCGGAAGGCCTGGCTGAAGGGGCTGAGCCCGAAGGAGAACCGGGACATTCCGCCGCTGAACTATCCGCTCGTTGCCGAGATGAAGCGCGCATTCCCGCATCTTCACGTCTCGGTCAATGGCGGTATCACCTCGCTCGATCACGCGGAGGCATTCCTGGCCGACGGGCTCGACGGCGTGATGATCGGGCGGTCGGCCTATCACGAACCCTACGAGGTGCTGGGCGAGGCCGACGCGCGGATCTTCGGCGCGGGGCCGGGACCCAGTCGGCACGAGGTGGTGGAGCGAATGCGCCCCTATATCGCGCGGCATCTGGAAGCCGGCGGCAAGCTGCACCAGATCACGCGGCACATGCTCGGGCTCTTTCACGGCCAGCCCGGCGCGCGGGCCTGGCGGCGGATCCTGTCGGAGCGCGCCAACGCGCCCGGGGCCGGTCTCGACGTGATCGACGCGGCGCTGGCGCCGCTAAACGATCTTGCTGCCTGAGTTCCGGCGCGAGCCCGCTGGCGTTCGCCCGCGCCCCGCGCTATCCCGCAAGGGCGCGTTTGGGAAGGGAAGCTCATGCCGCTCATGTCCGATCTCCTGCCGATGCTGGCGCTGCTTCTTGCGATCGGGGCGTTTGCCGGGGTGATCGCCGGGCTTCTTGGCGTCGGTGGCGGCATCGTGCTCGTGCCGGCCTTCTTCTACGCCTTCACCGGGCTCGATTACGGCGGGCCGGACGTGATGCAGGTCTGCCTCGCGACCTCGCTCGCGACCATCATCGTGACCTCGACCCGCTCGGTCCTGGCGCATCACCGCAAGGGCGCGGTCGACTGGGCGATCCTGAAGGGCTGGGCGCCCGGGATCGCCATCGGCGCGGTACTCGGCGTGCTCGCCGTGGCGCAGCTCAGGACGCCGGCGTTGCAGGCGATCTTCGGGACGCTGGCGCTCGTGGTGGCCTTCTATCTCGGCTTCGGGCGGGCGGACTGGCGGCTCGCGCCGGCGATGCCGTTAGGCGGGAGGCGCGCGGTTCTCTCGCCGGCGGTGGGGTTCCTGTCGGTGCTGATGGGGATCGGCGGCGGCTCGTTCGGCGTGCCGCTTATGAGCCTCCACGGGGTGCCGATCCATCGCGCGGTGGCGACGGCGGCGGGGTTCGGCGTCGTGATCGCGGTGCCCTCGGTGGCCGGGTTCCTTTTGACCGGGGTGGATGGCGCGCCGCCCTACACGGTGGGGGCGGTCAACCTTCCGGCCTTCGTCACGATCATCGCGATGACGCTGATCACCACGCCCTGGGGGGTGAAGCTCGCCCACGCGATGGACCCGAAGCCCTTGCGGCGCGTTTTCGCGGCTTTCCTCGCGCTCGTCGCGCTCAACATGCTGAGGAAGGCGGCCGGATGGTAGCGGGATTCGCGGCGCGCGGCTGGGCAAGGTTTCCGACCGATCCGGCGCTTGCCCGCTGGGCCGAGGCGGCGCTGCCGGCCGCGCGGCGGGCGCTCGCCGAAGCCACCGAGGCGCTGCGCTGCGGCGGCACCTGGGATGTCGGGCTGGAGGCGCTGCCGAACGACGCCGAGGGCGCGGTCGCGGGCGTGCCGCTGGCGGGCGCCGCCATCGACGCGGTCGAGACCCTGGCGGGACGGCTTCAGCTTCACCGCGCGCAGCTCTCGACCGTCCATCCCGGCTATCCGCGCCCCTGGGTCGAGGAGGGCGAGGCCGCCTTCCGCTACAGGCTCTTGCGCGACGCGGCTCACGTGGACGGCCTGCTGCCCGTCGGCTCCGAGCGGCGTCGGATGATCCGCGAACCGCATGCCTGGATCCTCGGCCTGCCGCTAACCCGAACCGCGCCGGGCGCGAGCCCGCCGGTCGTCTGGGAGGGCAGCCACCACATCATGTCACGGGCGTTTTCCGAGGCGCTCGCCGGGCATCCGCTGAGCCGTTGGGCCGAGGTCGACGTCACCGAGGCCTACCACGCCGCCCGGCGCGAGGTCTTCGCCGTGTGCGATCGGGTCGTGCTTCATGCCGAGCCGGGCGAGGCGGTGCTGATCCATCGCCTTGCGCTCCACGGCATCAGCCCCTGGACGGAGGCCGCAGAGGCCCCTCCGGAGGGCCGCATCATCGCCTATTTCCGCCCCGAACTGCCCGGCGGCATTGCCGACTGGCTGACGGTCTGACGCCTGAAGGCTCAGTCCCTGCCGCCCGTCCGCGCCGCCCGTCCGCCGCGCCTTTGCCGCAGTCGCGGCTGGCGCGCAGGCAGATCGGCCATGATCGCGCGCCGCTCCTCGGGGGTCATCCGCCCCCAGCGGCCGATCTCGTCGATCGAGCGCAGGCAGCCGACGCAGAGCCGTTCCACGGGGTGGATCGTGCAGATCTTCACGCAGGGGCTGTCGATCTCCTGCCGCTTCCAGACCTCGTCCGTCATCCCTGCCGCCTCATGTGCCCGATCCTGTCCAACGCTCCCTGCAGGATATACCCCGCCGCGACGTGGTCGATCACCTCCGAGCGACGCTTGCGCGTCGTATCTGCCTCAAGAAGCGCCCGTTCCGCCGCCACGGTGGACAGCCGCTCGTCCCAAAAGCCGATCGCGAGGTCGGTGAGGCGGCTGAGGTTGCGCGCGAAGGCGCGGGTCGACTGGCAGCGCGGACCCTCGCTGCCGTCCATGTTGAAGGGCAGGCCGAGCACGATCCCGCCGATCTCGCGCTTCTCGCAGATTGCCAGAAGCGCGGCTGCGTCGAGCGTGAACTTCTTGCGCCGGATCGTCTCCAGCGGCGTCGCCACCGAAAGCCGGCGGTCCGAGACGGCGACGCCGATGGTCTTCTCGCCAAGATCGAGGCCCGCGAGCGCGCGATCGCGCGGTAGCGCCGCGACGAAGCTGTCCAAAGCGTCGTGGATCACTCTGCGACCCCCGCCTGACGTGCGGCGGCCCGCACGGTTTCCAGATCCGCCTCGTGGCCGGCGAATACAGACTGCGCGTCGGTCCAGACCGCCTTGGCGCGCTCGGTTTCTCCCAGGACCCCGAGCGAGGTGATGAGCCGCGCCCAGTCCTCGGCCGGCCCGCCCTCGCTGGAGAGACGCTCGGCAAGGCCGTCGACCATGCCGCGGATCATGTCGAGGCGCTCCTCCTGGCTCATCCCGGCCGCTGCCGCAACGTCGCCGGCATCCGGGCCGGAAGCCGCCGGGGCAGGGGGCGTGTAGCGGACACCGGCTGCGGCGGCCAGCATCTCGATCTGTGCCCGGATCGGCGCGATCCACGGCGCGTCTTCCGGTCCGGCTTCGAGCAGGGCCTTCCAGAACTGGAACGCCCGGTCGGGGCGTCCGGTCTGCGCCCACATCAGCCCGGTATAGAACCGCGCGGTCGGGTTGCCGGGATCGAGCCGCAACGCCTCGTTCAGCGCGGCCTCCGCCTCGGGCGACACATAGCCGCCGGTCGCGAGCACGTAGCTGTCGGCGAGGGTCGCGTGATCGTTGGCTGTCGCTGCATCGCCGGCAAGCGCGATGACGCGCGCCTGCGCCTCGGCGGCGGCGGTATGGTTGCCAAGGGCCGCCTCGTTGCGGGCGAGCAGCCGCTGCCCGGTGATGTCGCCGGGATTCGCCGCCACCGCGGTCCGGAGCCGCTCCATCAACTCGGCGTAGGAAGCTTCGGGCGTTGGCGGCGTGGGTATTTGCGCGGTCTCGACGGCCTCGGCCTGCGAGGGGCGGTCCTCATGGAAGATCGCCGCGCGCTCGATCCTTTGGCCGATCGGCAGGTCGGGATAGCCCGGAGCGCCGATCGAGAGGTACAGCGCGAAGGCGCCCGCGAGGGCGACGGCGATGCCGAGTGCGGGCAGGGCGACCGATCCGCGCGCCACGCGGGCCGGGCCGGCGCTCCGGTCGGAATCGAGAATCCGCCGCGAGATCTCGATGCGCACCCGCTCCGCCTCCGCCGCGTCAACGACGCCGCGGGCAAGATCGCGCTCCACCTCGGCCAGCTGGTCACGGTAGACGCCGATGTCGGCATTGGCGGAGACCGTCTGGCCGCCTTGGGCCAGCGAGCGCAGAAGCGCCGCGCCGACGGCGGCGGAAAGGGCGAGCGACACGATCCAGAAGAGCATTTTGCCTCCGAAGTTCCGCCTTCATCTAAGCCTTTCGGTGCCCTGCCGAAAGGGAAAAGCCCGGCTCGGGGGCGGCGCGATTGTCGCAGATAACGGCTCATGTCGCATTTTTCCCAATAGCGACGCTTGCCAGCCTGTCGCTTTTCGCCCTGCGTTTAAGCAGGCGCCGTGGGTGGATACGCTGCCCGAAGGGGGATTCGACATGGCCATGAAACGCTACTCGGCTTTTGCAGTCGCTCGCCACGCGATGAGCTATCATCTCGGCTGGGAGCGTGCATGGGGTTCGCCCGCGCCGAAAAAGAAATACGACGCGATCATCATCGGTGCCGGCGGCCACGGCCTCGCCTCGGCCTATTATCTCGGCAAGAACTACGGGATCACGAACGTCGCGATCATCGAGAAGGGCTGGCTCGGCGGCGGCAACACCGGCCGCAACACCACAATCATCCGCTCGAACTACCTGCAGGATCCCTCGGCCGCGATCTACGAAAAGGCGCGCTCGCTCTACGAGACGATGAGCCAGGACCTGAACTACAACGTCATGTTCTCCCCCCGCGGTCTCCTGATGCTCGGCCAGACCGAGCACGAGGTCCGCGGCTACAAGCGCACCGTCTACGCCAACAACCTCCAGGGCGTCGCGACCGAGTGGATATCGCCGCAGCGCGTGAAGGAGCTGGTGCCGATCATCAACATCGAGGGTCCCCGCTACCCGGTCCTCGGCGCGCTCTACCAGGCGCGTGGCGGCACTGCGCGGCACGACGCGGTGGCCTGGGGCTATGCCCGCGCCTGTTCGGCGATGGGCATGGACGTGATCCAGCAGTGCGAAGTGACGGGCGTGCGCACCGAAGGCGGCAAGGTCGTCGGCATCGACACCTCTAAGGGCGCGATCGACTGCGACAAGCTCGGCATGGTCGTCGCCGGCCATTCCTCGGTCCTCGCCGAGATGGCGGGCTTCCGTCTGCCGATTGAATCGCTGGCACTCCAGGCGCTCGTCTCCGAGCCGATCAAGCCCTGCATGGACGTGGTCGTGATGGCCAATACGGTGCACGGCTACATGTCGCAGTCCGACAAGGGCGAGATGGTGATCGGCGGCGGCACCGACGGATTCAACAACTACACCCAGCGCGGCTCCTTCCACCACATCGAGGAAACCGTCCGTGCGCTGGTCGAGACCTTCCCGATGATCTCGCGCCTGAAGATGCTGCGCCAGTGGGGCGGCATCGTCGACATGACCGGCGACCGCTCGCCGCTGATCTCCAAGACCCCGGTCTCGGGCATCTTCGTCAACTGCGGCTGGGGCACCGGCGGCTTCAAGTCGATCCCGGGCTCGGGCTGGGCGATGGCGGAGCTCATGGCCCGCGGCCACTCGCCCTTGGCCGAGGAATTCTCCATGTACCGCTTCCGCGAAGGCAAGTTCATCGATGAAAGCGTCGCTGCTGGGGTGGCGCATTGATGCGGAACACTGGGAACACAAGCGGCATCTTCTGCGTTGGCAAGGCTGATACCATTGCCAAGGAGCTGAAGACATGGCGAATTCATCGCAGACAGGCAGCAGCGCCAACATCGCCTTCATCGTGGGCGGGCTGGTCGTCGCTGTCGGAATTCTCGCGTATTTCATTTTCGGCGGCGATGCCCCGCCGGCCGCGACCAGCAGCCCGGATGCAGGCTCGACAAGTGTCACCATCGACAACTCGACCGACGTCGCTCCGGAGCCGGACGCTGCAGCGCCTGCCGATGGCGACGCTGCCCCGGCGGATTCGGGCCAGAGCAACTAACGCGACACGACCGATTCACGACTTCCAGGGTGGGTGCCATTCGGCGCCCGCCCTTTTCATGTCCGGAGGCCAGACATGCTGACCCTTGAATGCCCCTATTGCGGCGTGAAAGCCGAGGAAACCGAGCTCCAGGCCGGCGGCGAGGCGCATCTGAAGCGCTTCGGGCCGGGCTCTTCCGACGACGAATTCGAAGGCTACCTGTTCCTTCGCAAGAACCCCAAGGGCGTGCATTTCGAGCGCTGGCGGCATGCCTATGGCTGCGGCAAGTGGTTCCTCGCCGCCCGCTGCACCGCGACGCTCGAGGTGTTCGGCACCTACAGCGCGCAGACCAAGGAGCCGCCTGCGGACCTGCAGGCAAAGATCAAGGCGAAACGCCCGGACTGGGAGGGCTACAAATGAGCACGCGTCTTCAGAAAGGCGGCCGCCTGATCGACCGCTCGAAGGCCCTGTCCTTCACGTTCAACGGCAAGCGCATGAAGGGCTTTGCCGGTGACACGCTGGCCTCGGCGCTTCTCGGTGCCGACCAGATGATGGTCGGCCGCTCGTTCAAGTACCACCGCCCGCGCGGCGTTGTCGCGTCGGGCGCCGAGGAGCCGAACGCGCTCGTCGGCCTCGGGACCGGCGGCCGGTTCGAACCGAACCAGCGCACCACGACGACCGAGCTTTTCGACGGCGCGGTCACGGCCAGCCAGAACCACTGGCCGAGCCTCGAGTTCGACATCGGCGCGATCAACGACAAGTTCTACCGGTTCCTTCCGGCGGGCTTCTACTACAAGACCTTCATGTTCCCGCGCTTCGCGTGGAAGCACGTCTTCGAGCCGATCGTCCGCCAGTCGGCCGGTCTCGGCAAAGTGCCGCAGAACCGCGACGAGGACCGTTACGAATATGCCTATGCCTTCGCCGATCTGGTGATCGTCGGCGGTGGCATTGCCGGCCTTGCCGCGGCCCTTGCCGCCGGCAAGCAGGGCAAGCGCGTCTGGCTCATCGAGCAGACCGCCCATTGGGGCGGCCGCGCCGTCGTCGACGGTGTCCAGATCGAGGGCACGGATGCCGGCGCCTGGGTGAAGGAAGCCGTCCAAGCGCTTGAGAAGATGGAGAATGTCACGCTCCGCACCCGTACGATGGCCTCCGGTCTCTACGACCACGGCTATCTCATGGCCTATGAACGCATCGCCGACCATACGCCGGGCGACGGCCGTCCGCGCCACCGCCTCTGGCGGATGCGCGCCGGCCATATCGTCACCGCGACGGGCGCGATCGAGCGGCCGCTCTCCTTCGCGGGCAACGACATTCCGGGCGTCATGCTGGCTTCGGCCGTGCGCGATTACGTCGTCAACTGGGCGGTCAGCCCCGGTGACCGCACCGTGATCGTGACCAACAACGACGATGCCTACCGCACCGCGCTCGCGCTGCTCGACGCGGGCCTCGTGGTGCCGGCCGTGATCGACGCGCGCCCCGAAGCCAAGGGCGAGCTGCCGCAGGCGGTGCGCGCCCGCGGCGTCCGCGTGCTCGAAGGCCACGGCATTGCCAAGGTCAAGGGCGGCAAGCGCGTCACCGGGGTTGCGACCTGCATCCAGGCCGGCGAGGGCGCCGAACTGGAGCAGATCGCCTGCGACGCCGTGGCGATGTCCGGCGGCTGGTCGCCGGTCGTCCATCTCTGGTCGCATTGCGGCGGCAAGCTGATCTGGGACGACAAGCTGGCGATGTTCCGCCCCGACCCGAAGCGTCCGGCGACGGGCGAGGACGGCGCGGCGATGGTGACGGCGGTGGGCTCGGCCAACGGAATCCTCGCGGCGCAGGACGTGCTCGCGGACGCGCATCAGGCTGTCGGTGGCAAGGGCACGGCGCCCGGCGCCGTCTCCGAGGCGGAAGAACCGCTGATCCCGGTCTGGATCATGCCGCAGGGCGCAGGCCCCGCGCTGCGCTTCAAGATGTGGCTCGACCCGCAGAACGACGTGAAGGTGTCGGACGTCCAGCTCGCCGCCCGCGAGGGTTACGAGTCGGTCGAGCACACCAAGCGCTACACCACGCTCGGCATGGCGACCGACCAGGGCAAGATCTCCAACATCAACGGTCTGGCGATCCTCTCGGACTCGCTCAACCGCGCGATCCCGGAGACCGGCACCACGACCTTCCGCCCGCCCTACACGCCGATCTCGATGGGCGCGATCGCGGGCGAGGCGCGCGGCGAGATCTTCCAGCCGCTGCGCAAGACGCCGATGCACGAATGGCACGAGACCCACGGCGCCCATTGGGAGCCGGTCGGTCTCTGGCGCCGTCCGTATTGCTTCCTGCGCTCGGGCGAGGGCGTCCACGACGCGGTCAACCGCGAGATCCGGCAGGTCCGGAACTCGGTCGGCCTTCTCGACGCCTCGACACTCGGCAAGATCCTCGTGAAGGGGCCGGACGCGGGCAAGTTCCTCGACATGCTCTACACCAACATGATGTCGACGCTGCCGGTGGGCAAATGCCGCTACGGTCTGATGTGCAACGAGAACGGGTTCCTCTCGGATGACGGCGTCGTCGTGCGCCTGACCGAGGACACCTGGCTCTGCCACACCACGACCGGGGGTGCGGACCGAATCCACGGCTGGATGGAAGACTGGCTCCAGTGCGAGTGGTGGGACTTCAAGGTCTATACCGCCAACGTCACCGAACAGTATGCCCAGGTGGCAATTGCGGGCCCGAACGCCCGGAAACTGCTCGAGAAACTCGGCGGCATGGATCTCTCGAAGGAGGCGCTGCCGTTCATGGAATGGCGTGAGGGCGTGCTCGGCGGGTTCCGCGCGCGGGTGCACCGGATCTCGTTCTCGGGCGAGCTTTCCTTCGAAGTCGCGGTTCCGGCGTCGGAAGGCCGCGCCTTCTGGGACGCGCTGATCGCGGCCGGCGAGGAGTTCGGCGTGATGCCCTACGGCACCGAGGCGATGCACATCATGCGGGCCGAGAAGGGCTTCATCATGATCGGCGACGAGACCGACGGCACGGTGATACCGCAGGATCTCAACCTGCAGTGGGCGATCTCGAAGAAGAAGGAAGACTACCTCGGCAAGCGCGCCCAGGAACGCTCCTTCATGGCGAGCCCGGACCGGTGGAAGCTCGTCGGCCTCGAAACCCTCGACGGTTCGGTGATCCCGGACGGTGCCTATGCCGTTGCCGAGGGCTACAATGCCAACGGCCAGCGCAACATGCAGGGCCGGGTGACCTCGACCTACCATTCGCCGACCCTCAACAAGGGGATCGCGATGGGGCTCGTGAAGCACGGTCCCGACCGGATGGGCGAGGTGATCGAGTTCCCGGTGGACAATGGCAAGGTGGTCAAGGCGCGGATCGTCGATCCGGTCTTCTACGACAAGGATGGAGAAAAGCAGAATGTCTAAGGCAGTCAGCGCCTTGGGGGGCGTTTCTCACAAAGGTTTCGTAGAGGTTTCCGAGGCAGGCCTGCAGGGCATGATCACCGTTCGCGGTGACTTGTCCTCGGCCAAGATGAAGAAGGCGGTGAAGGCTGCGACCGGCACCGCCGTTCCGGAAGCCCGCCGGATCGTCATTGCCGGCGACAAGGCCGCGGCCTGGATGTCGCCGGACGAGCTTCTGATCCTGGTGCCCTACACCGAGGCAGTGGCCACGGTCGCGGCGCTCGAAGAGGCGCTTGCCGGTGAGCACCACATCGTCGCGGACGTTTCCGACGCCCGCGCGATGTTCCGCATCAAGGGCGCGAAGGCGAGCCAGGCGCTCTTGAAGCTCTGCCCGGTCGACTTCGAGACGCTGGCGGAGGGCGAGATCCGTCGCACCCGCGCGGCCCAGGTCGCCGCGGCGCTCTGGAAATCGGCCGAGGACGAGTTCAGCCTCGTCTCGTTCCGCTCCGCCGCGGGCTATGTGTTTGGCGCGCTGGAAGTGTCGGCCCGCACCGGCTCGGAGCCGTTCCCGGCGTAATCCTGACGCCCCCGGTCCTGAAAGGGAGCGGGGGCGGATCCCTTGTGGCGTCGAGGCGATGGACGCGGTGATCGTCCCGCGTGGCTCCAGACAAGAAAACGCCCCCCGGCTGTCCGGGGGGCGTTGTTTTTCGGGGTGCCGGAATTGTCTTCCGGAACGCCTGGCCTGGCGGCCTAGAATTCGAGCGATGCCCGGAGACCCAGCCGGTTCTCCTCTTCGCCATCGGCGGTGCTCAGGAACGAAAGGCCGGCGTCGAGGACCCAACTGGCGCCGGTTCCGAACGCCGAGCCGGCCGGGCGATAGATCACGCCGAGGGCGATGAGTTCGTCCGTCGCGTCGGGCTCGCCGAAGACCTCGGTCTTGCGGTTGGTATAGGTCGCGGTATAGGTCAGCGGTCCGGTTTCGATCGCCGCGGTTCCGGTGCTGAACAGCGCATCCTCGGGCGCGCTCTCGAAGTTGCGGAAATAGGCGACCTCTCCGAGCAGGACCAGATCGACTGCGTCCGACAGCGCGAAGCGCTTGTTGACCGCGCCGAGATAGCCGATCTCGTCCTCCGGAACGATCTCGTCCTCGATCTGCTCCTCGGTCTGTGCGCCGGCCTTCTGGTAACGCAGCCCGAAACGGCCGCCGGCATCGCCGTCCTCGAAACAGCTCGTGGCCTCGGCGCCGGAGCAGAAGTCGTAGAAGATCCCGGCCGAGCCGATCCCCTCGACATTGCCGGCTCCGCCATCGGCGAGCGTCAGACGTGGCCGCTGGGTGCCGATCGAACGGTTCAGGATCGTGCGGTCGGTCGTGAAGACGTTGACGGTCACCGCGTGCGACAGCGACGCCGCCTCGAAGGGCACGGTGGCCTGGACGCCCCAGCGCTCCTCGGCGTCGTAGTCGCTCACGATGTCGGTGCCGTAGAGGTCGCTGAGCGCCGCGCTGGCGAGGCTGAAATCGGGATCGAACTTGCCGAGCCTGAAGCTGAACGGATCGGCTTCGTACTGGCCGTAAATCTCGCCGAGAAAGGCGCCGGGACCATCCGACACGAAGCCGTCCTCGTCGGGGGCTTCGCTGATGTTCTCGGCGGTGATGGATCCGACGAAGCTCAATGCGTCGGTCGCCCGGAACAGGAGGTCGACGCTGAGGGTCGGTTCGAGCGTACTCGATGTACTGGGCGGCGGCGTGGCATCGAAGATCCAGTCGCCCTGCAACTCCAGCGTGAATGCGGTGTCCAGGCACGGTGCGGTGCACTCCTCGGCCGCCGCCGCCATCGTTGAGACGGCCAGCCCGATACCGGCAAGGCAGAACGTGCGGAGCAACCGAGATTCCGGTGCGTCTTCGTATTCAATTGTCATGGTCACCCTGGTCGCATCTATGCTGCTCGACGGGGACCAATCTGACACATGTCAGGTGAAATTGTGAACCATGTCGTGCTGATCGAACGCCGGTGCGCTCTATTCGCCACAAAGCGGCAGACTAACCATTAGGTTCCTACATCGGGACGCGGTCCGCGAGGTTCATCGCCGCCGGAAGAGCCTCCGGAGTTCAACTGAAAGCCCAGGAATCCTATTGATTAATAGGAGAATTTCCTGATCGTCCCGATGCGGCGATGCATTGAAATCGACGACTTTCCAAAGGCGGCGTTCGGTTCTTATCTCTAGATCTTTTGGGTAATTGCTGGCCGAAAAGGCTTATGAGACAATGCAATTTCAACGCTATTCATGTGCAAGTCATACATTTGTCAGGCCTTATTGATTGGCCGAGTGGGTTTGGGGGGGTCATGGGTGTTCGGTTTGGACTACTTGCAGGGTTCGCTTGTCTTTTCGTGACGCCGGTGGTGGCGGAAGTGGAACTGCTGGAAATTGATGCGAACAATTTCAGCGATCGTTCTCACGTCATCGACAACCGCTGGACGCCGCTGAGACCGGGCGAACGTATGTCCTACGAAGGGTGGACCGTCGACGATGCCGGCGAAAAGGTGAAGCATCTCTATGTCGCCACCGTGACCGACCTGACGAAGATGATCGCGGGAGTCCGCGTCCTCGTGCTCCTGGAGGAGGATTTCCAGGACGATACGCTGATCGAACAGGAGATCGCCTTCCGGGCGCAGGACAAGGACGGCAACGTCTGGCATGTCGGCGAACTGACCGAAGCCTTCGACGGCGACGACCTGATCGGCGCGAAATACTGGTTCCCCGGTGCCCCCGAAGGCGCCAGGGCAGGCATCAAGTTGGTGGCCGACCCCAAGGTCGGCGACCCTGAACTCTCGCAAGGTTACGCGCCGCCGCCGGTCAGTTGGACCGACAGTGGTCAGGTGACCGAAGCGGGTCTCGTGGTGTCGGTGCCCGCCGGCGAGTTCTCGGACGTGATCGCGATCGACGAGCACGATCAGGAGACCGAGGAGGGCATATTCCAGACCAAGTATTACGCGCCGGACGTCGGGCTCGTGAAGATCGGCTTCAAGGGCGACGATCCGAACAAGGAAGAACTTTTTCTGACCGAAGTGATTGATTTGGACGAAGCGGGAATGGAGCGCGCCAGAGAACTCGCGCTCGAAATCGACGGACGCGGCTATGGGTATGCCGCGACGACACCAGCACAACAAACCGAGGAATGAGCCGGTAGCGCCGGAAGAGCGCCGACCGGACGAAAAACGAGGAGGCCGAGCGAGCAGGTTGTAGCGACTGCTAATAGGAGGTTTTGACATGACGAGGATCCACGAGGCTGCCGTTCGATACCGGCTTTTGATTCTCGTGCTCGGTGTCGTCGCCATGGTGGCGGGCGCCATCGAGTTCCGGCGGATGTCGGTCAATTTGCTTCCCAACCTCTCGCCGACCATCGTCGAGGTGCAGACCGAGGCGCTTGGGCTGTCGGCTCAGGAAGTTGAGGCGATGATCACCGTTCCGCTCGAGGCCGACATGCTCAATGGTCTGCCTTGGGTCGACCGCATCGACTCGCGGTCGATCACGGGGCTGTCGTCGATCGAGATGGTGTTCGAACCGGGCACCGACCTGATGATCGCGCGCCAGATGGTCCAGGAGCGGTTGACGGCCGCCCACGCGCTGCCCAACGTCTCCAAGCCGCCGATCATGCGCCAGCCGGTCGCAACCGACGCGCGGGTCGTGCAGATCGGCTTGAGCTCGGAAACCCTCTCGCAGATCGACCTCTCGGTGCTTGCGCGCTGGACCATCCGGCCGCGGCTTTCCGGCGTTCCGGGTGTGGCGAACATCTCGATCTGGGGCGAACGCCAGCGCCAGATGCAGGTGATCGCGGATCCCGACGTGCTGTCGCAGAACGATGTGCTGCTCGAGGACATCATCCGGACATCGGGCAACTCGATGTGGGTGTCGCCGCTTTCGTATCTGGAAGCGTCGACGCCCGGCACCGGCGGGTTCATCGACACGCCGAACCAGCGACTCGGCATCCAGCACGTCTTTCCGATCGTGTCCCCCACGGACATGAAGGGGCTGCCGCTGACGGACAATCCCGCGATGGCGATCGGTGACGTCGCGGAGGTCGTCGAGGGGCACCAGCCGCTGATCGGCGACGCGCTGATCAACGGCAAGCCGGGACTCCTCATGGTTATCGAGAAGTTCCCCTGGGCCAGCACTGCCGAGGTGGCGCACGAAGTCGAACGCGCGATGGCCGGCATGAAACCGGGTCTGCCCGGCGTTGACGTGAACATGGACGTCTACAGCGCAGGCTTGATCGCCGAGCGCGCGGCCGACCGGATCCGGCTCGTGGCCGCGATCGGTGCGGCGGCTGCCCTCGCCGTGATCGCGCTCGTGTCGCGCGACTGGCGGTTCACTGCCGTCTCCGGCGTCACCGCAGGTGCTGCGGCGCTCATGTCGGTCTGGCTGCTCACCAGCATGGCCGGAGTGGTCAGCGGTGCAATGATGGCCGGGCTGTTCGCGGCGATCGGGATGATCCTTCACGACGCGCTTCAGGCCGCGGCTCCGGCCGGTGCCGAAGCGAGCGATCGCAAGCGAACGCTCATGGTCGTCACCACGCTCGCGGCGCTCCTCGCCGCGGTGCCGCTCATGTTCCTGGACGGTGTCAGCGGTGCCGTCGCAGCAGCATCGGTCTGGCCCTACATGGTCACGATCGCGCTGTCGCTCGTGGTGGCCCTGTTGGTGGCGCCGGCTCTCGGCACGCTGATCGGTGGCCGCGGGCTCGCCGCCGCGCCGGCCTTTACGGCCGGGGGCAGTGTCTCGCGTATGCCGGGACTCGCGCTCGTCGCGCTTCTGGTGGCCGGCGGAGCGGGTGTCGTCGCGACGGTCAACATGGCCGCGGCGCCGAACTTCCGCAACGAAAACGTGCTGGTCGAGTGGAACTCGGCGCCCGGTACGTCGCTCGAGGTCGTGATGGCGGAAGGCCAGGCACTGTCCGATACGCTGCTTGCGAGCGACATGGTCGCGCACGCGGCACTGCAGGTCGGCCGGGCCGAGATTTCGGACGAGGTTCTGAACGCGAACTCCGGTTCGTTGTGGCTGACGCTCGCCGATGGCGTGAACCCGGCCAAAGCAGAGCCCGAGATCGCCCGGATGGTGGAACAGGCCGGTCTTGCGGCTGCGGTCACGAGTTACCAGAACCGCCAGATCGCACGCGCGGCGCCGCCGACGGCGAACGCGGACCTGCTGGTTAGGGTCTATGGTCACGATTTCAACGAGTTGAACGCCAAGGCTCAGGAAGTCACTGATCGGCTGACCGCCATCGGCGGCATCAGCGGCGCCGAGTTGCGCCAGACCGATCTCGAGCAGGTGGTCGAAGTCGAAGTCGATCTGGACCGCGCCGCGAAATACGGTGCCAAGCCGGGCGACGTCCGTCGCGCGCTCTCGGCGCTGGTCGCCGGGATTCAGGTCGGCCAGTTCTTCGAGAACCAGAAGGTGTTCGACGTGGTGGTGTGGGGCGACGGAACCCATCGCGGTTCGGTCGAGGCTCTCCAGACCGCGCTGATCGACGTGCCTGCGGGCAAGGTCGCGCTGTCTGACCTGGCCGACGTTCGGATCGCGTCGACGCCGGCCTTCATCAACCGCTCGGCGGTGTCGCGCTTCGTCGAGATCGCCGTGACGGCGCCTTCGGCGAATGCGGCGCTGGTGCGCGAGGTCGAGGCCACGCTCGCGTCGATCGATTTTCCGCTCGAATACCATGCGGAAGTGGTCGGCGGGACCGCGCTCGCCTCGACGGGCGGCGGGATTCCGATCTGGCAGGTCGCTGTCGCGGCCTTGATCGGGATCGTGCTTCTGATGCAGGTCGCGCTTGACAGCTGGTCGCGCGCGGCGCTGGTGACGCTCTATGCGGCGTCGATCGGATCGGTCGCGGCGATTTCGGCCTTTGCGCTTGGTGTCTGGTCGGTGGCCGCGGCGATCGGCGCGGTGGCGGCGTTCGGCATCGGGCTCAGGGATGCGGCGACTGCGATGCGGTTCGATGCCCGCGATCCGGCGATGACGGCGCTCTTCACGGCCAAGGTGGCGACGATCGTGGCGCTTGCGCCGGCGATCCTGCTGTTCGCGCCGGGGCTGGAATTCGTCTGGCCGGCATCCGTGGCGTTGGTTGCGGGCCTGGTGGGTGCGGCTGCAATGGCGCGCTTCATCCTGCCGGCGCTCGCGGGCGCCCAGCCGGAAACGGCACTTGCTAGCGGAGGACAAGTCAATGCGTGATATCAGACACATACCGATGCTGTGCCTCGCCTTCGGTCTGACCTGTCCCGCGCCGCTTCTGGCGGCCGGTGGGGGCGGGGGCGGATATGTCTCCGACGCCCCGATCCCCTGGCACATGACGCAGGACGGCGAGGGACGCAATGTCATCGAGCTGATCCCGCATGCCGAGTTGCGGATCGGGCTGGAACTGACGGAAGTCACCGAACGGATGCCGCCGGAACCGCCGGCACAGGAGATCGTGGTCGCCTCGGCCGAGGAGCTCCAGACAGCGGCTGCAATCGAGGATCCGCCGGAGATCGTCAAGGTGCCGGTCCTGCCGCAGCTCACCGTGCCATACGGATCGCTGATCTACTGGGCCGACGGCACCACCTGGGTCTACGGCGAAAACGGGGCCGAACGGCACTATGTCCGCTTGCCAGTGAACGTCGATCGGATCGAGGGTGAAACGGTCTATCTGCGGTCGGGGCCGCCCGTCGGAACCCAGATCGTCGCGGTTGGCGCTGCCGAACTCTTCGGTGCCGAGACCGGCACCGGTCATTGAACGGAGGCGCGTGATGTTCAGGTTTCTGATCGAAGCAAGCATGCGCTTTCGCTATATTGTGATCGCGCTTGCGGCCATGCTGGTCATCTTCGGGGCGCAGCGGACCAACGATCTGAAGGTCGATGTGTTTCCCGAATTCGCGCCACCGCTGGTGGAGATCCAGACGCCCTCGCTCGGGCTGACGTCGATCGAGGTCGAGGAATATGTGACGATCCCGCTCGAGCAGGGTCTGGCCGGAATCGACGGGCTCGACATCATCCGGTCGAAATCGGCACCGCAACTGTCGTCGATCGTGATGATCTTCACGCGCGACACCGATCTTCTGCGCGCCCGTCAGCTGGTGCAGGAGCGGGTCAACGAGATCTCGCCGACGCTGCCGACCTGGTCGAGCCCGCCGGTGATCCTGCCGCCGCTCTCGGCGACGAGCCGGATCATGAAGATCGGCCTGTCCTCGGAGAAATACTCGCTGATCGACATGTCGATGACGACCTACTGGAAGATCCGCGAGCGGCTCCTGCGGGTGCCCGGCGTGGCCAACGTCGCGATCTGGGGCGAGCGGCTGGAGATGCTGCAGGTGCAGGTCGATCCCGCACGCCTTGCGGAAAACGGCGTGACTCTGGACACGGTGATGGAAAGCACCGCCGACGCGCTCGATGTCGGGCTGTTGCAGTATTCCGACGGCGCTCGTGTCGGCACCGGCGGTTTCATTGACACCGATACGAACCGCTATCCGATCCACCATGTGCTGCCGATCCACTCGATCGACGATCTGAAGAAGGTCAGTGTCACCGGCACCGACAAGACGCTGGCCGACGTGGCCGACGTCAAGATCGACCACCAGCCGCTGATCGGCGACGCGGTTATCAACGACGGGCCGGGGCTCCTCCTCATCGTCGAGAAGTTCCCCTGGGCCAACACGCTCGACGTGTCGCTGAAGATCGAGGAGGCGCTCGACAAGATGCGGCCGGGTCTGCAGGACATCGAGATCGACAGCGAGATTTTCCGTCCGGCGACCTTCATCGAGACCTCTATCGACAATCTTTCCAAGGCGCTTCTCGTGGCGGCGGTGCTGGTCACGCTGGTGCTCTGGGTGTTCCTCTTCGACTGGCGCATCGCGCTCATCTCGATCGTTGCCGTGCCGGTGTCGTTGCTTGGGGCGCTCCTGGTGCTCGACTGGCAGGGAATGACGATCAACACGATGGTGCTTGCGGGCTTTGCGATCGCGCTTGGCGCGGTGGTGGACGACGCAATCATCGACGTCGAGAACATCGTCCGACGATTGCGCGAAAACCGCGCAAAGCGGCTCGGCCGCTCTACCTTCCGGGTGATCCTTGAAGCGTCTCTCGAGATCCGGGCCGCGATCGTCTTCGCGACGGCGATCATCGTGCTGGCGGTCGTACCGGTCTTCTTCCTCGAAGGACTGTCGGGGTCGTTCTTCCGGCCGCTCGCCTGGTCCTACGCGGTCGCCTTGATGGCCTCGCTCGTCGTCGCGGTGACCATTACGCCGGCCCTGAGCTATGTGTTGCTCGGCAATCGCGACATCGGCGACAAGCCGGCGCCGCTGGCCCGGTTCCTGGTTGCGGGTTACCGCCGGATGCTGGATGCGATCTTCGCCGTCCCGCGCGTGACCGTCACGGCCTGCGTGGTGCTGCTCGGCGCCTGTTTTACGCTGTTGCCGTTCATGGGCCAGCAGCTCCTGCCCTCGTTCAAGGAGCGCGACTTCCTGATGCACTGGGTCACGGCACCCGGCGTCTCGCAGCCCGAGATGTACCGGATCACGGTCCAGGGCAGCAAGGAGTTGCGAGATATCGAGGGGGTGCGCAACTTCGGCGCCCATATCGGCCAGGCGCTCTACATGGACGAGGTCGTGGGCATGCATTTCGGCGAGAACTGGGTCTCGGTCGATCCCGCGGCGGACTATGACGCCACGCTCGACCGAATTCAGGAAGTGGTCGACGGCTATCCGGGGCTTTACCGGGACGTGCTGACCTATCTCAAGGAGCGCATCCGCGAGGTGCTGACCGGCGAGAGCGAGCCGATCGTCGTGCGCATCTTCGGTCCCGATTTCGAGGGGATCCGCGAACAGGCCGACCGCGTGGCCGAAGCGATCAGCGGTGTCGAGGGGCTCGTGGGGCTGCATGTCGGCCTGCAGAAGAATGTGCCGCAGATCGACATCCGGACCGACGTCGGGAAGGCGGCCGCCTATGGCCTGAAGCCGGGCGACGTGCGCCGCGCGGTCTCGACGATCATCTCGGGAATCGAGGCGGGCGACATCCATACCCATGCGCGCACCTATGACGTGCAGGTCTGGGGCACGCCGGAAGTCCGGGCGTCGCTGACGGATATCGAGAACATCCTGATCGACGCGCCGATCGGCGGGCAGGTGGCGCTGAAGGACGTGGCGGAAATCGCCGTCACGCCGACGCCCAACATCATCCAGCACGAGGATCTCTCGCGCTCGATCGAGGTTGGCGCCCATGTCTCGGGCCGCGATCTCGGCTCGGTCGCCTCCGAGGTGGAGGATATTGTCGAGGAGATGGAGTTCCCGCTCGGTTATCACTTCGAGATGCTGGGTGAGTTCGCGGAGCTGCAGGCCTCGCAGACCCGGCTCATCGCGGTGGAAATCGCGGTCGCGCTCGGGATCTTCGCGCTCCTGCACGCCTCGTTCCGCTCGATCCGCTACGCCGCGGTCGCCTTCGCAGCGATGCCGGCGGCGCTGGCCGGTGGCGTCGTCGCCGCCTGGCTCGGCGGCGGGATCTTCTCGCTCGGTTCGCTGGTCGGCTTCATCACCGTGCTCGGCATCGCCGCGCGGAACAACATCCTGATGATCAGCCATTGCCAGCGGCTCGGGGAGGAGGGCATGCCCTTCGGTCCCGCGCGGGTCAGCCAGGCCGCCTGCGAACGGCTGGCGCCGATCCTGATGACCGCGATCACGACCGGTGCGGCGCTTCTGCCTCTGGTCGTGGCGGGCGAGATACCGGGACACGAGATCGAGTTCCCGATGGCGGTGGTGATCCTCGGCGGGTTGGTCAGCTCGACGCTGGTCAACCTGCTGATCATGCCGGTGCTGATCTTGTGGTTCGGCGCCGCCGCCGAGCGGGAGACTGCCGCGGCCAGTGGCGAGGCGTCTGCCGGTGGGTGGGCCGGCGCTCACTGACGCTTCCGCCTCCCCGCGAAAGGAACGCCCCGGCGCATCGCGCCGGGGCGTTTCAGTTGAAGCTTGCGTGCAAGGTCTCGCGAGACCGAACCGTTGGCAGTCGCGCGGCCTATTCCATCTCGATCGTGCCGGGGGGCTTCGAGGTGATGTCGTACATCACCCGGTTGATGCCCTGCACTTCGTTGATGATCCGCGTTGCGGTCTCGCCAAGGAAGTCGTGGGTGAAGGGGTAGTAGTCGGCGGTCATGCCGTCGACCGAGGTCACCGCGCGAAGCGAGCAGGCGTAGTCGTAGGTTCGCCCGTCGCCCATCACGCCCACGGTCTTCACGGGCAGGATCGCGACGAAGGCCTGCCAGATCTCGTCGTAAAGCCCGTGCTTGCGGATCTGGTCGATGTAGACCGCATCAGCCTGCCGCAGGATCTCCAGCTTCTCGCGGGTGATCTCGCCCGGGCAGCGGATCGCGAGGCCGGGGCCGGGGAAGGGGTGGCGGCCGATGAACCGGTCCGGAAGTCCGAGCTCGCGGCCGAGCGCGCGGACCTCGTCCTTGAAAAGCTCGCGCAGCGGCTCGACAAGCTTCAAGCCCATCTTTTCCGGAAGGCCGCCCACGTTGTGGTGCGACTTGATGGTGACTGAGGGTCCGCCGGAAAAGCTGACCGACTCGATGACGTCGGGGTAGAGAGTACCTTGGGCGAGGAAGGTGGCGCCGCCGACCTCGTTGGCGTGTTTCTGGAAGACGTCGATGAAGAGCTTTCCGATGGTCTTGCGCTTCACCTCGGGGTCCGAGACGCCCTCGAGCGCGCCGAGGAAGAGGTCGGATTCATCCGCGTGGATCAGGGGAATGTTGTAGGTGTCGCGGAACATCGACACCACTTCCTCGGCCTCGTTGAGGCGAAGGAGCCCGTGGTCGACGAAGACGCAGGTGAGCTGGTCGCCGATCGCCTCGTGGATGAGGATCGCGGCGACGGAGCTGTCGACGCCGCCCGAAAGTCCGCAGATCACCTTCTGGTCACCGACCTGGGCCCGGATCTTCTCGATCGCGTCCTCGCGGTAGGCGCGCATAGTCCAGTCGCCGCTGAAGCCGGCGAGGCGGACGAAGTTTTCGTAGAGCTTCGCGCCCTTCGGCGTGTGGTGCACCTCGGGGTGGAACTGCACGGCGAAAAAGCGGCGCTCGGGGTCGGCGGTGATCGCGAAGGGGGCGTTCGGCGAGGTTCCGTAGACCTGGAAGCCGGGCGCGATCGCCGAGACGTGGTCGCCGTGGCTCATCCAGACCTGCTCGCGGCCTTCCGCGAACCAGCCGTCGAGGAGCGGCAGCCTGTCCTCGGTCGGCGTGACATAAGCGCGACCGAACTCGGCGGTCTTGTGGCCGCGCTCGACGCGGCCACCCAGGCAGTGCATCATCACCTGCTGGCCGTAGCAGATGCCAAGGATCGGCACGCCAAGATCGAACACGCCTGCGGGCGGCATCGGCGCGCCCTCGGCGAAGACCGAGGCGGGGCCGCCCGAGAAGATCACCGCTTTCGGGGCGAAATCCTTCAGGAAGGCATCGTCCACCCGGTTGTAGGGGTGGATCTCGCAGTAGACGTTCAGCTCGCGCAGGCGCCGCGCGATGAGCTGCGTGACCTGGCTGCCGAAGTCGATGATGAGGAGGCGGTCATGGGCGTGTGTCATGGCCGGGGAATATTGCCTTGTCCGATCCGGCGCAAGGGTGTTTGGCGGGGAAGGCGGGGGCTGTCTGCCCCGTCGCCATTGGTGCTTGAACCGGTGGCACACCAATGGCGACTCCCGAGAATATTTCGGACAGAAAGTGGCGGATCAGGCCGCCTTCGCCTTGGCGCGCAGGAGCATGCCATAGAGGTCGCGCGGATCGTCGGGATCGGCGATCATGTCGAGCGGCTCGCTGTAGGGCAGGGCCTTCAGCTGGTCATGGATGTAGCGCAACGCCGAGAAGTCCTCGATCGCGAAGCCGACCGAGTCGAAGAGCGTGATCTGGCGCGGATCGGAGCGGCCGGTCGCGGCGCCGGTGATAACCTGCCAGAGCTCGGTGACCGGGTGGTCGGGGTCGAGCTGCTGGATCTCGCCCTCGATGCGGGTCTGCGGCGGGTATTCGACGAAGATCGAGGAGCGCAGGAGAATGTCGCGGTGAAGCTCGGTCTTGCCGGGGCAGTCGCCGCCGACCGCGTTGATATGGACCCCGGTGCCGACCATGTTGTCGGTCAGGATCGTCGCGCATTGCTTGTCGGCGGTGCAGGTGGTGATGATGCCGGCCCCCTCCATCGCCTCCTCGGCGGTCTTGCAGGCGGTCAGCGCGAGGCCGGACCCCGCGAGGTTCCGGACGCATTTGGCCGTCGCGGCGGGGTCGATGTCGTAGAGCCGGACCTCGTTCACGCCGCAGATCGCCTTGAAGGCCAGCGCCTGGAACTCGGCCTGGGCGCCGTTGCCGATCATCGCCATCACCGTCGCGCCCTTCGGCGCGAGGTGCCGCGCGGCGAGCGCCGACATTGCCGCGGTGCGCAGCGCGGTGAGGATCGTCATCTCGGTCAGGAGGATCGGGTAGCCGGTGTTCACCTCAGCCAGAAGGCCGAAGGCGGTGACGGTCTGGAGCCCTTCCTTGGTGTTCTTCGGATGGCCGTTGACGTATTTGAAGCCGTACATCTCGCCGTCCGAGGTCGGCATCAGTTCGATTACCCCGACTTCGGAATGCGAGGCCACGCGCGGGGTCTTGTCGAAGCTCTGCCAGCGGCGGAAGTCGGCCTCGATGTAGCCGGCGAGATCGGTCATCACGCGCTCAGGGCCGAGGTGAAGCACGAGCTTCATCATGTTGTCGACGCTGACGAAGGGGACGATGTTCAGGTTTTCCATCTGGGTTATCCGAAGCTGCGGGTGGGGCGGTCGAATACCTTGCGGCCCATGAGGGAGCCGACGAGCTCCACCATCAGCCGCGCGGTCTTGCCGCGTTCATCGAGGAAGGGGTTCAGTTCGACGAGGTCGAGCGAGGTGACGAGGCCGGATTCGTGCAGACGCTCCATCACCAGATGGGCCTCGCGGAAGGTGGTGCCACCGGGAACCGTGGTGCCGACCGCGGGCGCGATCCCGGGATCGAGGAAATCGACGTCGAGCGAGACATGGAGCAGGCCGTTCTGCGCCCGCACCGTGTCGAGGAACTCGCGCAGGGGCGCGACGATGCCGCGTTCGTCGAGCACTCGCATGTCACAGACGGTCATGTCGCTTTCCAGAAGACCCGCATGTTCGGCCGAGTCGACGGAACGGATGCCGTAAAGGCAGATGCGCTCGGCCGGGACCGGCGCGGGGAAGGGCGGGAAAGCCTCGAAGCCGTTCCGGCCCGCGATGTAGGCGACGGGCGTGCCGTGCAAGTTGCCGGACTGGGTGGTGAGCGGCGTGTGGTAGTCGGAATGCGCGTCGAGCCAGAGCACGAAGAGCGGCCGGCCGACCTTCGCGGCATGGGCCGCGACCCCGGCGACCGAGCCGAGCGAGAGCGAATGGTCGCCGCCCATGAAGATCGGCAGGCCCTTGGCCATGGCTTCCTCGCCGGCTTCGGCGAGCGCCTCGGTCCAGGCGACGGTCTCGGCGAGGTGGTGGACGGCCGGGTTGGCGCAGTCGGTCTCGCGCAGCGGCGCCGGCGTCACGTCGCCGTGGTCGATCACGGACTGGCCAAGTGCTTCGAGGCTCTGGGCGAGGCCGGCGACCCGGTAGGCGGCCGGCCCCATGAGGCAGCCTTCGCGTTTCTGGCCGGTGTCGATCGGCGCGCCGATCAGGATGCAGGTCGGTTTCATGGGCGTCTCCGGTGTTTCGGGGGGCGATGCGCAGTCTCTTGCCGGATTGCGTCGGTTTGAAGTAAATCAATGATCAATATGTTCAGATGAATGTCCGAAACGGCGGCCAATATGAACGAACTGGACGAAACGGATCAGGCATTGATTGCGGCTCTCCGGCGCGACGGGCGCGCGTCGCTGTCCGAACTGGCCGCTCGGCTCGGTCTTGCACGGGCGACGGTGCGGGCGCGGATGGAGCGGCTGGTGGCGCGCGGCGAGATTCAGGGCTTCACAGTGGTCACGCGCGGCGACCTGACCGCGATGCCGGTGCGCGGACTGATGATGATCGGCATCGAGGGCCGCGGCACGGACCGGGTCCTGGCGCGGCTCTCCGGCCTGCCGGAGGTGCAGGCGGTGCATTCGACGAATGGCCGCTGGGACCTCATCGCCGAGATCGGAACCCGGACGCTCGAGGAGTTCGACCGGGTGCTGGCGATGATCCGCAAGCTCGACGGGGTCACGGCGAGCGAGACGAGCCTGATGCTCTCTACCCGGCGCGCCGGCAGGCGTTGAAAACTGTTCAGGTTCGGCGGGCGGCGGCGATCCAGAGCGCGGCGAGCGTGAAGGACAGGATCGCGTTCCATGTCGCCATGGAAAGGCCCGCGAACATCCAGGCGACCTCGTCGCAGCGCACCAGCGGCGCGGCCATGATCTGGTTCAGCAGATCCTCAGCCGACCCGGCGAGGTCGCCGGACGCGGTGCAGGTGTCGGGGCCCGGCCACCAGCGCAGTTCGACGCCGCTGTGAAACACGCCGATCCCGGCCGTGGCCAGCGCCGCCAGAGCACCGAGCCAGGGCAGCCACGGAAGCGACGTGACAAGCGCGAGCCCGCCGATCGCGACCGCGATCCCGTGCGGCCAGCGCTGCCAGATGCAGAGCTTGCACGGCGCGTAGCCGAGCGCCTGAAAGACGAAGGCGCCGGCGAGGAGGGCGAGCGAGCCGCCCGCGGCAAGCAGGATCAGTCGTGTGCGTGTCACAGGTATTTCACCGCCGCGAAACCTCCGATCAGGAGCGCCATGCCGAGGCTGAAGACGATACCGAGGCGGCGCTCGATGAAGTCGCGGATCGGCGGGCCGAATTGCCACAGCAGGCCGGCCACGATGAAGAAGCGCAGGCCCCGCGCGATAATGGCCGAGATAATGAAGACCGGCAGCGACAGCCCGGTCCAGCCCGAGACGATCGTGATGACCTTGAACGGGAACGGGGTGACGCCGGCGATCAGCACCGCCCAGCCGCCATATTCGTTGAACCGCTCCGCGAAGACCGCGCCCGCTTCGGTCTTGCCGTAGAACTCGAGGATCGGCTGGCCGACGCTATCGAAGAGAACTGCGCCGATGAAATACCCGAAAAGCCCGCCGAGAACCGAGGTGACGAGCGCGATCGCGGCGATGAACCAGGCCCGCGACGGCCGCGCGATGATCATCGGAATCATCAGCACGTCGGGCGGGATCGGGAAGAACGAGCTTTCCACGAAGGAGACGACGCCAAGCGCCGACAACGCGCGCGGATGCTCCGCGAGCCGGATCGTCCAGTCATACAAGGTGCGGATCATCGGACCTGCCCAAACAGCCTCGCCGCCGTTAGGCCATGTGCCGGCCTTGGCGTCAAGCGGGACAATCTTTGTCTTCCAGCCTTCGCGGGGGTAATTTGGAGGCTGTGAACACCTGAGGCTGTCTAAGGGGGACGATATGAGATGGCAGGGGCGGCGCGGCAGCCGCAACATCGAGGACCGGCGCCGCATGAGCGGCGGGCGGGCAGGCGGGATCGGGATTGGCGGTCTCCTGGCGATCCTCGCAATCGGGTATTTCCTCGGCGTTGATGTCACGCCGATGCTGACCGGCGGGCCGGGCATCGGTACGAGCGGCGGCGGCGAGTTGACCGAAGCCGACAGGCGCGCTGGCGAGTTCGTCTCGGTCACGCTGGCCGACACCGAAGAGATCTGGGCCGAGATCTTCTCTCGCGAGCTCGGCCAGCGGTATGAGCCGGCGACGCTGGTCCTGTTCAAGGCGGCGACGCAATCACCCTGCGGCGGCGCGTCCGGCGCGACCGGCCCGTTCTACTGTCCGCTCGACCGCAAGGCCTATCTCGATACCCAGTTCTTCACGACCCTTGCGCAGCGCCTCGAGGCGAAGGGCGACTTCGCCGCCGCCTATGTCGTGGCCCACGAGATCGCCCATCACGTCCAGAACGAGCTCGGGATCCTTGGCGAGGCCAACAAGATCCGCCAAGGTTCAAGCGAGGCCCAGTCGAACGCGATCTCGGTCCGCATCGAGCTGCAGGCCGATTGCCTCTCGGGCGTCTGGGCGCGCCATGCCGGCGAGCGGTTCGGCAGTCTGGAGCCCGGCGACATCGGCGAGGCGATGAATGCCGCCCGCCAGATCGGCGACGACACGTTGCAGCGCAATGCCGGCCGGCGGCCGATGCCGCACACGTTCACCCACGGCACGTCCGAACAGCGGCAGCGATGGTTCGCGCAAGGCTACGAGAGCGGTTCGGTCGCCGCCTGCGACACGTTCAGCGCGAACGCGCTCTGAGCACCGCCAAACAGCTTGTCTTTGACCGCGCGGGCAGCTAGACCGCTCGTCGCGTTGCCCGAGTGGCGGAATGGTAGACGCAGCGGATTCAAAATCCGTCGCCGCAAGGCGTGCGAGTTCGAGTCTCGCCTCGGGCACCACCCAGACTGAGTCGGCCTCGAGTCTGCCACTGGCGGGCGAATCGAAACATGCAGACGCATGGGCGAGGGCGAACAAACCGACTGCGGCGCACCGAATTGGCGGTGGTTTGTGAACGATTGGATGCCCTGATTTTGACACAAAGCTCGCGGCGGCGTGACCGCTAGGATCTTTATTGTATCCAAGCAGGAAACTTATGTGAGGCGGGGTGCGAGTCCGTGCCTTTGCCGGTTTCGCGTCGGCTGGCGGATGTGTCGGCTAATTTGTGTGGAGTGAAGGGTTGACCCCCCTTATCTAGTTTTCCGAGCATCCGGATCGTCGCTTTTTTCGAACCTTGCAAGATCAATTTTCTCAACAATTGGCAATATTCTTTGAACTTCTCCTGCCATGATGTCGCCATTTTTTGGTTGGCCTCGGGGGGCACCAAAGGTATCCTGATAGACGTCCTTCGGAGAGCATTGTCTGGGGGCTGGGGGTCTCGGTTTTCTGGCGGCGGCAAGCAAATGGACGCGCCGCAGGAAGCTGGATATCCAGAACGACCGATGGGGATTTAGCCCCATTACGAGTAGCGCGGAAACAATCGGTTCCGCGGTTAGTCACGAGTGCGGCCATCCCACGACCCGAAATTGCGGGACGTCTATGAGTTCATTGAGTGGGTGCGAGGCGTGGGTAAACGGTGGATGGCAATTTCTGAGTGCGGCATTATTGGCGGCCTGGGGTTTATTTTCAAAGACGGATTCCCGGCCGCCGAATTTTCCCAAAAATCGAAAGCCGATCCGGCAGGAATAGCCGGACTTTGTCTCGGATCGAAATCCGACGATGTCCTCCAGCATGGTAAAAGCCTCAGACCGAACCGCTGCCGGGGCGTCGCGGCCAAGGGCGGCGCTCAGATCGCGGCGACTGTGGAATAGTCTACGTCGCCATTAAAGCGATCGGCGCCGCCCTGACGACCGGTGCCGGCATCGCGCGGAACCTCCAATCACATGACGCCGCCCGCAAGGCGGACAGCTTTTGTGGGCTTGTGTCCGGATCCGCGAGGCGTAACGCGAGTCGTCCAGGCCAGGCCAGGGACGCGGCGGAGCGGAGTTCAACTCAATTCCGAAGCGCGAACTCTTTGCACGAATAACAACCGTAAAATGAATTGGGCGCGAGTTTCACCGCGACGCGACCGAAATGTCGCAGACTTGCCTAAATGCGACCGCATTTAGCTCTTAGCCACAAAATCGAGTGGTTTATTGTGCTAAGTGGTCATGGTGTAGGAACGAGTCGCGATGAATGTCGAAACGGAAACGAAGGTTGTGGCAAACCGATCCTGTGAGGCCGATGTGAAGGAGATGCCGTCGACGGCTGACGCGCAAATACCCGAAACATGCCCTCGCACGCCCTGTTTCATCGCGGGCGTTCGTATCGCGACGCTGCGCGGCGAGGTCGAGATCGAGAACCTTCGGCCCGGCGATCGGGTCCTGACGCGCGACAACGGCTATCGCCCCCTGCGCTGGATCGGCGCGCGGCATTTTGATGCCGACGCGCTGGAGCGGTTCGCTGAGCTTCGCCCCGTCACGATCCGGCGCGGCAGTCTTGGCCCCGGCATGCCGTCACGCGACCTGACCGTCAGCCCGCAGCACCGGATACTGATGAGTGGCGAGGCGGCGCGCCTTCTCGGCGCCGAGAGTGAGGTTCTGGTGGCGGCCTGCGACCTCCACCCGGCGCAGCGCGTGCCGGAGGTCCACACCGAGGTGACCTATTTCCATCTCATGTTCGACGCCCACGAGGTGATCCTCGCCGACGGCGCCTGGAGCGAGAGCTTCCGGCCGGATCGTGCGGCGCTCGACGGGTTGCACACGGCGCAGCTGTGGGAAATCCTGGCGATCTTCCCCGAACTCGCGACCGAGGCCGGTCTGGCCGCATACGTGCCTGCGCGGGCCGGGTGGAGCCGTCCCGGCGACAAGCGTATCGCCCTGGCGGCCTGACCGATCCGCTTCGTCAGTCCTCGTGACGGCGGCGCCACGCGTCCCAGTCTTCGGGCGTGTCGAGATCGAGGATGGCCCGGTCTCCCGGCAGGGTGCAGGTGCGGACGGATTCGCCTTCAAGGACGACGCGGGCGCCGCGGTCCCCGGTCAGAACCCTCAGCTCCTGCAGGAGCCGGCGGGGGAATATCACCGGATGGCCTTCGACACCGGTCTCCGTGGCGGCCCGCAGCGGCCGGGTCGGGTCCTCCGCGAATGCCGCGATCAGGAGCGTCAGGTCTTCTCGCTCGATATCGGGCATGTCCGGCATCAGCACCATCAGGCCCTCGACCGGCCCGGCATGATCCGCGCCGGCGCGCAGGCTTGCCGAGAACCCGTCATGGGCGTCCGCGACCGGTACGATCTGCAGCGGGAGCCCGATCAGCGCGGCGCGGCGCCCCGGCGCGGATGGGCCGCTCTCGGGCAGGGTCACGATCACCCGCTCGCCGGTCCGGGCCGCCATCGCTGCGGCCCGTCGAAGCAAAGGTTGGCCATCGACCTCGGCGAGCAGCTTGTCCGAGCCGTGCATGCGCCGCGATGCCCCCGCGGCCGGAATCAGAATTGCAAGCCCAGCCATTCCCGGCGCTCCTGCATCGCGGGCCGTGAACCCGGCATTCGTCCCGCCCCACTATTCCAACTGGAACCTGCAGCTGCAACCCTGTCGACGCTGCGTCCCGCGCCGCGCCCCTGACGGACCGCGGCGCGGCGCGTTCAGCCGCGCATGCGGGCGCCGTCGGCGTCCCAGAGCGGGCCGGTCACCATCCGTGCCTTGCGGCGCTGGCCGAGGATCTCGACCTCGGCCTCGAGCCCATCGCGGATCAAGTCGACCGGGACGAAGCCCTGCGCCACCGACTGGCCGGTCCAGTGCGAATAGCCGCCCGAAGTGCAGAATCCCACGACCGCGTCCCCGATCCAGATCGGCTCGTAGGCCACGACATCGGCATCGGCCGCATCGACGATGAAGGCGCAGAGCCGGCGCTTCGGACCTTCTGCCTTCTCCTTCAACGCGGGGGCCTTGCCGATCCAGTCGGCCTCCTTGTTCCAGCGGATGAAGCGGTCGATTCCGGTCTCGCCGGGGAAGTAGTCGGGCGAGAACTCGCGCGCCCAGGAGCCGAAGAGCTTGTCGAGCCGCAAGGACATCATCGCCCGCATCCCGAAGGGCTTCAGCCCAAGGTCCTGGCCTGCGGCCCAGAGCGTGTGCCAGAGCGTGCGCTGGCTCATGAAGTCGGTGAAGATCTCGTAGCCGAGATCGCCGGTGTAGCTCACGCGCTGGACGAGGCAGTCGGCCATGCCGATGGTCATGCGTTTCGCATCCATGAACCGGAAAGCCTCGCCGGAGACATCCGACCGGGTGACGCGGCTCAGAAGCTCGCGCGCGTTCGGCCCGGCGATCTGGAAGCCGGTGACGCGGTCCGAGACATTCTCGACCGTCACGCCGGCGTCGAGGTTTGCCTCGAACCAGCGCAGGTGCTGGTCCTGCGCGCCGTAGGAGCCGGTGATGCGGAACTCGGTCTCGGAAAGGCAGGTGACGGTGAAGTCGCCGATGATCTTGCCCTCGGGCGAGAGCATCGGGGTCAGCGACAGCCGACCCGCCTTCGGGATCGCGCCGGCCATGATCCGGTCGAGCCAGGCGCGCGCGTTCGGCCCCGTGACGCGGAACTTGCCGAAGTTCTGGACCTCGTTGATGCCCACCGCTTCCCGCACCGCGCGGACCTCGGCCGCCGTCGCCTCCCAGGCGTTGGAGCGCTTGAAGCTCGGCGTCTCGTAGCGCGGCTCGCCGGGGAGCGCGAAGTAGTTGACGACCTCAAGCCCGTATTGCTGACCCCAGACCGCACCCATGCCGTCGAAGATGTCGTACATCGGCGTGGTGCGGAAGGGGCGGGCGGCGGGGCGTTCCTCGTTCGGATAGGAGACCGAGAAGCGCATCTGGTAGTTCTCGATCACCTTCGGGACGGTGTAGCCCGGCGTCGTCCATTTGCCGAAGCGCGCGACGTCGAAGCCGCGCGGGTCGCATTCGGTCTCGCCGTGGATCATCCATTCGGCGAGCGACTTGCCCATGCCGCCACCTTGGGAGAAGCCGGCCATGACGGCGCAGGCGGACCAATAGTTGCGCAAACCCGGCACCGGGCCGATCAGGGGATTGCCGTCGGGCGCGAAGGTGAAGGGGCCGTGGATGACGCTCTTCACGCCGGCCTTTTCGAGGACCGGGAAGCGCTTGTAGGCGAAGGCGACGGACTCCTCGATCTTGTCGAGGTTGTCGGGCAGAAGCTCATGCCCGAAGGTCCAGGGCGTGCCGTCGAGCGACCAGCCTTCGCAGGGCTTCTCGTAGAATCCGATGCAGAGGCCGCGGCCCTCCTGGCGGAGATAGCTCTCGCCGCCGGGATCCATGACATGGGGGAATTCGCGGCCGGAGTTCAGGATCTCCATGATCTCGGGGATGTCGTCGGTGACGAGATACTGGTGCGCCATCGGCAGAAGCGGCAGGTAGACGCCTGCCATCGCCGCCACCTCGCGCGCCCAGAGACCGCCCGCGTTGACGATGTGCTCGGCGTGGATCGTGCCCTTCTCGGTGACCACGTCCCAGCCGCCGTCGGGGCGCGGATTGGTCTCCAGCACCCGGTTGTGCTCGACGATCTCGGCCCCGCCCATCTTCGCCGCGCGGGCGTAGGCATGGGTGGTTCCGGAGGGGTCGAGATGGCCGTCCAGAGGATCGTAGAGGCCGCCGATGATGCCCGTGGTGTTGACGAGGCCGTCGGTGAGCTTCTCGATTTCCGACGGGCCAAGGATCTCGGTATGAAGCCCCATGTAGCGGTGCTTGGCGCGTTCCGCGACAAGCATCTCGTAGCGCGCCTGATTGTCCGCGAGCGTCACGCCGCCGACGTGGTGGAGCCCGCAGGACATGCCGGTGATCGCTTCCAGCTCCTTGTAGAGCTGGATCGTGTAGCCCTGCAGCGCCGCCATGTTGGTGTCGCCGTTCAGCGTGTGGAACCCGCCCGCCGCGTGCCAGGTGGAGCCCGACGTGAGCGTCGATCTCTCGATCAGCATCACGTCCTTCCAGCCGTATTTCGTCAGGTGATAAAGCACCGAGCAGCCGACGACGCCGCCGCCGATGACCGCGACTTGGACATGAGACTTCATGGATGGATACCCCCGCGTTGCGGCCCCGGTCGGGCCGGTTTTGCGCGAGGATGGCAAATCGCCGATCACCACGAGAGCGCGTCCGCGACAAACTTTGTCGCTTTCCTTGCGCGCAGGATCGATATTAGCCGCGTCGGTCTCAGGCCGGATTTGCGCTTCAGGGGCGGTGCGCTTAGGAGAGGATAACGCCCGACAGCCAATGGAGCCGAGTTTGATTCGTCCTCAATCCGCCGTCTGGGCGCTCGTCCTTCTCGTCATCCTCGTCACCCTCGCCAGCTTCAGGCCGCTCCTGCCGATCGACGAGACGCGCTATCTCGGTGTCGCGTGGGAGATGTGGCTCTCGGGCGACGTCTTCCACCTGACGCGGAACTTCGACCTCTACACCCACAAGCCGCCGCTCCTGTTCTGGCTGATCAACCTCGTCTGGCAATTCACCGGCGTGAGCGAATTTGCTGCGCGGCTGGTGGCGCCGGCCTTCGGCGTCGCCTCGGCCCTCGCGATGGCGGGGCTCGCCCGGCGGCTCTGGCCCGAGGATTCCGGCGTCGGCGCGCGATCGATCCTCGTGTTGGCGAGTTTCACGGTCTTCCTGATTTATGCGAGCCTGACGCTCTTCGACACGATGCTGACCTTTGCCACGATCCTCGGCGTCGGCATCCTGTGGCGCATCGGGCAGGGCGAGCGCGGCCGCCGGCTCTGGATCGCTTTCGGGCTCGTGCTGGCGCTCGGGGTCTATGCCAAGGGGCCGGTGATCTTCGTCCATCTGATGCCGGCTCTTCTGACGATGCCGCTCTGGGCGCCGGAACCGCCACGGCTGAGCGAGGCCGGGAAGGGCTTCGGCATGGCGCTTGGCGCGGGGCTTATTCTCGTCGCGGTCTGGCTGGTGCCGGCTCTGATCGGCGGCACCGCCGCCTATCGCGAGGAGCTCTTGTGGACGCAGTCGGCGGCGCGGGTCGCTGGGGGGCTTGCCCATGACCGGCCGGTCTGGTTCCTCGTTGCACTCCTGCCGATCTTGCTCTTTCCCTGGGCCTGGTCCTGGCGGCTCTGGCCCGCCACCGTGCGGGCGGTCAGGGGCGATGCCGGAGGGCGGATGCTCGCGATCTGGGCGGGGTCGGGGCTCGTCCTCTTCTCATTGATCTCGGGCAAGCAGATCCACTACCTCATCCCGGAGTTTCCCGCGGTGGCGCTCCTCATGGCGCGGGCACTCGGGGGCATCGAGCGGAGTGGCCGCGGCGGCTCGGCGGCGGCGGTCTTTCCGGTGATCCTCGGGCTCGCCGCGCTTGCGCTCGCGGTGGGGCTGATCCCGGCCACGGGCGACCTCGCGCCGCTGATGCCGGGCTGGGCGGTGGCGCTCTTCGGCCTCGTCGGCATCGGGCTCGGCGTTTTCGGCTGGCGGCTGAGTTTCACGCCGGCCCACGCGGTGTTTGGCATCGGACTCGCCGCCGCGCTGCATGTGCTCATCGTGACGACCGGGCTTTACGCCGCCTACGACCACCGCGAGATCAGCGCGAAGCTGGCGGCGGCGGAGAAGGGCGGGCTCGCCGTGGCCGAGATGATCTACAATGCCGAGTTCAACTTCGGCGCGCGCCTGACCACGCCCGTCGCCGTGTTGTCGGGGCCCGAGGCCCTGCGCAGCTGGGGTGCGGCGCATCCCGAGGGGCTCCTCTTCGGCCCCGTCGATCGCGTGCCGGTTACCGCGGAGCCTGAGGACGAGGCATTCTACAACGGGATCCGCTACGGCTTCTGGTCCGGCGCGACGGTCACCAGCAACATTCGCGACTAACCGTCATAAAGATACGGCCTCCAAAACGACCGCAGCGCGCCCCCGGGCCCCGGGAACGCGCTGCTATCGTCGATTGCGATGGCGTGGCCTCAGCGTTCCGGGATCAGACCCCTTGGGCTGAACCGCAGCACCAGCAGCAGCACCAGCCCCATCGTCAGGAGCCGCATATGCGCGGCGCTGTCCTGCAGGTGCGATTTCAGCGCGCCCTCGGCCATGCCCGAGGTGATGAGACCCATCAGCGCATGGCCCCACGGCTCGACCTTGATCCAGAGGAACCAGATCAGGAACCCGCCGAGGACCGAGCCCCAGTTGTTGCCCGAGCCGCCGACGATCACCATGACCCAGATGAGGAAGGTGAAGCGCAAGGGGTTGTAGGTGCCGGGCGTGAGCTGGCTGTCGAGCGTCACGATCATCGCGCCGGCGAGGCCACAGACCGCCGAGCCGAGGATGAAGATCTGCAGGTGCCGGCGGGTGACGTCCTTGCCCATCGCCTCGGCCGCGGTCTCGTTGTCGCGGATCGCCCGCATCATCCGGCCCCAGGGCGAATTGAGCGCCTTCTCCGACGCCCAGATGAGCGCGAGGAGGATCACCACGAAGAGCCCGGCATAGAGGAGCTTCACAGCCACCGTCGAGGCCGTGACCGGATCGGAGCCGAAACTCGCGGCCAGGTCGATGAAGCCCGGATCGCGCTGCAGATCGACCTCGTACGGCACGGGCCGCGGGATCGAGATCACGTTCTTGACGCCGCGCGCCAGCCAGTCCTCGTTCTTCATCACCGCGATGATGATCTCGCCGATGCCAAGCGTAGCGATGGCGAGGTAGTCGGAGCGCAGGCCAAGCGCGGTCTTGCCGATCACCCAGGCGGCGCCGGCGGCGAAGAGCGCGCCGACCGGCCAGGCGAGGAGCACCGGCAGGCCGAGACCGCCGAGGTTGGAATGCGTCGCGGGCTGGAAGGATTCGACGACGTCGACAGCCGGGTCGAAGACTGCGCGGAAGAGGAAGAAGCCTCCGATCAGCACCGCGAGGATCGCAAGCGTGCGGTTGCGACCCCGGAGCCGGCCGTAAAGCACGATCGCAAGCGCGATGACCGCGAGCCCGATGAGGAGCGCCAGGATCAGCCGGCCCGCGCCCTGCGTGGTCCAGACCTCGGTCACCGGCTGGGTCGAGACCAGCACCGGCGCGAGACCGCCGAGTGCGACGAAGCCGACGACGCCGACGTTGAAGAGCCCGGCATAGCCCCATTGCATGTTCACGCCGAGCGCAAGGATCGCCGAGATCAGCCCCATGTTGAGGATGCCGAGCGCGGTGTTCCAGCTGCCACCGAAAAGCCCGAAGGCGGTCGTCGTGCCCTCGAGCACGATCAGCAGGGCGACGAAACCGAAAAGGAGGAGGTTGCGCAGGTTCATACCGCTTTCCCCTTGAAAAGCCCGGTGGGCTTGAAGAGCAGGACGATGACGAGGATCGCGAAGGAAACCGCGAACTTGTAATCGGTCGACAGAAGCTGGGCGAGCCCGTCCGGCGCCAGCGCGTCGGGCAGGACGTAGGTCGCGACCTTCTTCCAGGCATAGGTGAAGCCGACCTCGGTGAAGGCGATGAGGAACCCGCCCGCGATCGCACCCAGGGGACTGCCAAGGCCGCCGACGATGGCGGAGGCGAAGATCGGCAGCAGGAGCTGGAAGTAGTTAAAAGCCTTGAACGACTTGTCGAGCCCGTAGAGCGTGCCGGCGATCACCGCGAGCCCCGCCGCGATGATCCAGGTCACCGCGACGACGCGCTCGGGATTGATGCCCGAGAGAAGCGCCAGATCCTCGTTGTCGGAATAGGCGCGCATCGACTTTCCGGTGCGGGTCTTGTTGAGGAACCAGAAGAGCGCGGCCACGACGATGATCGCGGTGAGGATGGTCAGACCTTGCGTCGAGCGGAATGCGAGGCCCTCGGCGAGGCCGGTGGCCTTCTTGAACTCGTTCGCGTTGACGATGAACCGGCCGCCGTCGTCGAAGCGGATCTCGCCCACGCCGATGATGAAGCGCGTGACGCCGTTCATGATGAACATCACGCCCATCGAGACGATGACGAGGATCACCGGCGCCGCCTTCTGTCGCCTGTAGAAGCGGTAGACCGCCTTGTCGGTGGCCAGCACCAGCGCCGCGGTGATCGCGATGCCGAAGGGCAGGGCCAGAAGGGCGGTCGGCAGCGGCCCGAAATGGATGCCCACCGACTGGAACGCCCAGGTGACGAGGATCACCATCGCGGTGCCGAAGGCCATCGTGTCGCCGTGGGCGAAGTTCGAAAAGCGCAGGATCCCGTAGATCAGCGTGACCCCGAGCGCCCCCAGCGCAAGCTGCGCGCCGTAGGAGGTGGCTGGGATCACGACGAAGTTCAGAAGTGCCACGATCGCGTTGAGGAAATCCATGTCTCAGCCCCCGAGGAAGGTGCGGCGGACTTCCGGATCGGCCAGAAGCGCCTCTCCGGTATCCGTGTATTTGTTGGCGCCCTGCACGAGCACATAGCCCCTGTCGGCGATCTCCAGCGCCTGGCGGGCATTCTGCTCGACCATCAGGATCGAGATCCCGGTGCGAGCGACCTCGATGATGCGGTCGAAGAGCTCGTCCATGACGATGGGCGAAACCCCGGCCGTCGGTTCGTCGAGCATCAGGAGCTTCGGCTTGGTCATCAGCGCCCGGCCGACTGCGACCTGCTGACGCTGGCCGCCCGACAGTTCACCCGCCGGCTGGCGGCGCTTGTCCTTGAGGATCGGGAAGAGGTCGTAGACCTGCTCCATCGTGGCGCGGAAATCGTCCTTGCGGATGAAGGCGCCCATCTCGAGGTTCTCCTCGACGGACATCGAGGGGAAGACGTTGTTGACCTGCGGCACGAAGCCCATGCCCTTGGCCACCCGGTCCTGCGGCGTGAGGGCGGTGATGTCCTCGCCGTCGAGCTTCACATGGCCGCCGCGCAGGTTGAGCATGCCGAAGACGGCCTTCATCGCGGTCGACTTGCCGGCGCCGTTCGGGCCGACGATGACCGCGATCTGGCCCTTCTCGACCGTAAGCGTGCAGTCATGCAAGATGTCCGCCGCGCCGTAGCCGCCGGTCATATTCTCGGCCGCGAGGAACGGGCCACCGGGGGCGGGACGGGCCTTGCCGCCCTTGGTCGGATATTCCAACTCGCCGCCGCCGGATTTGGTGATCGACCGGTCCTTGTTGCCGCGGTCGTCCTTGTAGGGATTTCTCGAACTGCTCATGCCTCGGCCTCCGCCTTCGCCTTGTTCTTCAGGCCGCGGCCGAGATAGGCCTCGATCACCGCCTCATTCTGCATGATGCTGTCAGCCGAGCCCTTGGCGAGCACCTTGCCCTCGGCCATGACGATCACCGGGTCGCAGAGCCGGCCGATGAAATCCATGTCGTGCTCGATGACGCAGAACGTGTAGCCGCGCTCCTTGTTGAGCCTGACGATGGCGTCGCCGATGGTGTTGAGAAGGGTGCGGTTCACGCCCGCGCCGACCTCGTCGAGAAAGACGATCTTGGCGTCGACCATCATCGTGCGGCCAAGTTCCAGAAGCTTCTTCTGGCCGCCGGAAAGGTTGCCGGCACGCTCGTCGGCGAGATGCGAAATCGTCAGGAAGTCAAGGACGTCGTCGGCTTTCTTCGCAAGCTCCGCCTCCTCTCGGGCGATCCGGCCACGATGGAACCAGGTGTTCCAGAGCGTCTCGCCCAACTGACCGGCGGGAACCATCATCAGGTTCTCCCGCACCGTCATCGAGGAGAACTCGTGTGCGATCTGGAAGGTGCGCAGCAGCCCCTTGTGAAAGAGGTCGTGCGGCGGCAGCCCGGTGATGTCCTCGCCGTCCATGATCACCCGGCCCGCGGTCGGCTGGTAAACCCCCGCGATGACGTTGAAAAGCGTGGATTTTCCGGCCCCGTTCGGTCCGATCAGCCCGGTGATCGAGCCCGTGGCGATCTCGATCGACGCGCCGTCGACGGCCCGGAAGCCGCCGAAATGCTTGTGCAGACCCTCGACGACGATCATGCATCCCCCTCGCTTCCGTGACGCAAGGTTCGCGTCAGAAGCTGTTGTTGTTAAACGAAAAGTCAGCCCGGGCGTGCCGGGCTGACTCGAAGTCGCGCGAAAGATCCCTCAGTGGAACTTCGTCGTGGTGATCTTGCCGTCGGTGAACTCGTACTCGCGGTACGCACCGGCGGCTTCGCCCGGTCCGATCAGTTCGACCGCCGAGGCGCCAACATAGTCGATGTCGGTGCCAGCCGCGAGCAGCTCGAGGCCCTTGGCAAGCTCGCCCGGATAGATCGGCTCGCCCGGAGCGTTGGCGACGTCCATGATCTTGCCCATCAGGTCGGCCGACTTCGACGAGCCGGCGGCCTGCATGGCGAGCATGATCAGCGCGGCGGCGTCATAGCTCTCGCCCGCATAGGACGAGGTGCCGTCGAAGCCTGCGGCGGTGGCCATTTCCTGGAAGGTTGCACCACCAGGGCTGTCGGTGCCCGGCACGGTGCCGAAGGAGCCGTCGAGCGAGGAGCCGAACTTCTCTTCGAGCACGGTGCCGTACATGCCGTCCGGCAGCACGAAGGTCGAGAAGGCGCCGGTGTCGAGCGAGCCCTGGATGACGCCCGAGCCGCCCTGGTCGACATAGCCCGCGACGATCAGCGCGTCGCCGCCGGCGGAGGCCAGCGCGCCGACCTCGGCCGAGTAGTCGGCCTTGCCGTCCTCATGCGCGGCCGAGATCGTGACCGAACCGCCCGAGGCTTCGACCGCCGCTTGGATGCTGTCGGCGAGGCCCTTGCCGTAGTCGTTGTTGGTGTAGGAGATCGCCACCGAGCCGATGCCGCGCTCCTTCAGGATCGCTGCGAGGATCTCGCCCTGGCGCGCATCCGACGGCGCGGTGCGGAAGAACAGGCCGTTGTCCTCGGCCGAGGTCAGGCCGGGCGAGGTTGCGGAGGGCGAGACCATCACGATGCCGTTCGGCACCGCGACGTTGGCGAGAACCGCGCCGGTGACGCCCGAGCAGTCCGCACCCATGATCGCGCTGACGCCGTCGGTGGTCACGAGGCGCTCGGCGGCGGCCTGCGCGGCGGCGGCGTCGACGCAGGTCGAGTCGCCGCGGACCGACGTCACGGTCGAGCCGTCGAGCAGCTTGCCCGAGTCAGACACTTCCTTCATTGCCAGCTCGGCGCCCGAGCCCATCATCGGAGTGATCGATTCCAGCGGTCCGGTGAAGCCGAGGATCACGCCAATCTTGATGTCCTCCGCGCCGGCCGCGCCGGTCATGAGGGCTGCAGCCGCGGTGGCGGCCAGAAGTTTTTTCATAGTTCACTCCCATGTTGGAACGTTGTCCTGAGGGCAAACTAGAGCGGCTGAATCGAAAAGAAAAGCCACAGAACAGCTAGCAATTCGCCGGCGCCTGTCGGCAATGTGACTGGACCGGCCGCCGAACGGCATTATTTTCGGACAAGCAATCCGAAAGGGAAGACCATGCCCGGTGTCGCGGCCCTCGCACGGCGGACTGTCCTTGCGCTAACCTTCGTGTTTGGCGCCGCCGAAGCCGCCCCCCTGGAAACGACGGTCGGCAGGCTCGGAATCGATACCGTTGCGGAGGGGTTCCGCGAGCCCTGGTCGCTGGCTTTCCTGCCCGATGGCGGATTTCTCGTCACCGAGCGCGAGGGACGGCTGACGCGGATCGGCCCCGGCGGCGCGGCCGTGCGGGTCGGCGGCGTGCCGAAGGTTCGGGCCGAAGGGCAGGGCGGTCTCTTCGACATCCTCGTGCCGCGCGACTTCGGGAAAAGCGGCGAGGTGCTCCTCAGTTTCGCACGCCCCCAGGGCCGGGGGGCGGGAACCGCGGTGGTGGCGGCGCGGCTCGGGCCGGACCGGCTCGACGGTCTGCGGATCCTTTGGGAAATGCCGGCGGGCTCCTCCGGCGGGCGGCATTTCGGCGGACGGCTGGCCGAGGCGCCGGACGGTGCGATCTTCCTCACCATCGGCGAGCGCGGCGCATTCGATCCGGCGCAGGATCTGGACATGCTGCACGGCAAGATCATCCGCATCACCCGCAATGGCGCCGCCGCCCTCGGCAACCCGTTCCCCGACCGCGCGGGCGGCGTGATCTGGAGCTATGGCCACCGCAACCCGCAGGGCCTCGCCTTCGATGAGCGGGGCAGGCTCTGGGCCTCGGAACACGGTGCGCGGGGCGGCGACGAGATCAACCTGATCGAGCGTGGTGCCAACTACGGCTGGCCGGAGATCGCCTACGGTCGCCACTACAGCGGATTGAAGATCGGCCGCGGCACCTCGGCGCCCGGAATGGAGCAGCCGAAGCATTACTGGGATCCCTCGATCGCGCCCTCGGGGCACATGATCTATTCGGGCAAGCTCTGGCCCGGCTGGCGCGGCCATCACTTCGTCGGCAGTCTCAAGTTCGACTACATCGCCCGGCTCGACCCCGAGGCGGGCTGGGCCGAGGAGGCGCTGAAGACGGACGAGACCGCCCGCGTCCGCGACATCCGCGAGGCGCCGGACGGCACGATCTGGTTCCTCTCCGTCGACCGCGGCGCCGTCTACCGGATCCGCCCGGAATGACGCGGGTCAGATCGACAGGCGCGGGGTGGCCACGTTCGGCGTGCCATGCGAGCCGCGCTCGCGGTAGGGCGTGGTCTTATAATGCGCCCGGTAGCATTTGGAGAAATGCGAAGGGCTCGCGAAGCCGCAGGCCAGCGCGACGTTGATCACGCTCATGTCGGTCTGCATCAGGAGGTTGCGCGCTTTTTGCAGCCTCAGCTCCATGTAATACCGCTTGGGCGACCGGTTGAGGTAGCGCCGGAAGAGCCGCTCGAGCTGGCGCGTCGACATGCCGACATCCTCGGCAAGGTCCGCCGGGCTGATCGGGTCCTCGATGTTCTGCTCCATCATCTGGATGACCTGGCTGAGCTTCGGATGCCGGACCCCGATCCGGGTCGGGATCGACAGCCGCTGGGTATCCTGGTCGGTGCGGATCGAGGAATAGATGAGCTGGTCGGCCACTGTGTTGGCGACATCCTCGCCATGGTCCTGGGCCACGATCTTCAGCATCATGTCGATCGACGCCGTGCCGCCCGCCGTCGACATCCGGTTGCCGTCGACGACGAAGACCGACTTCGTCAGCTTCACCTCCTCGAACTCCTCGAGGAAGCTGTCCTGGTTCTCCCAGTGGATCGTCGCGCGCTTGCCGTCGAGCAGCCCGGCCTTGGCGACGGTGTAAGCGCCGGTGCAAAGCCCGCCGATCGGCACGCCGCGCCGCGCCTCGCGCCGCAGCCAGTTGAGGATCGGCTTGGTCGTCGCGGACTGCACGTCGATGCCGCCGCAGACGAGAATCGTGTCCTCGCGGTCGATCTCTTCGAGCCCCATGTCGAGCTTGAAGGCCGCGCCGTTCGAGCAGGTGCTGAATTCGCCGCCCTCGCCGGCCAGGACCCAGGTGTAGGCCTCGCGCCCCAAGACACGGTTGGCGATGCGCAGCGGCTCGATCGCACCGGCGAAGGAGAGCATGGTGAAACGGTTCAGCAACAGGAACACGAAGCGCCGTTGCCGGAGCGTGCTGTCCGCCTCTTTCTTGCCCTTCACGGGAGCGACCGGCATAATGCGACCCATCGTTGTCGTTTTGCGCATAAAAATCACTAATGCAGGTTCCCCGCAAGCAACATTTGCGACCATAACGGTTTGCAGGGACGCGGTCGCTTGAGTATAAGCCGCCCGTTGACGGCACTGCTTTCAGGAGAGTTGAGATGACCAAGGGCTGGACCAAATCCGACTGGCGCGCCAAGCCGCGGGTGCAGATGCCCGACTATCCGGATCAGGCCGCTCTGAACGCCGTCGAGGCGCAGATCGCCGCCTATCCGCCGCTGGTCTTCGCCGGTGAGGCGCGCAAGCTCAAGCGCGCGCTCGGCGAGGTGAGCCAGGGCCGCGCCTTCCTGCTTCAGGGCGGCGACTGCGCCGAGAGCTTCGCCGAGTTCTCGGCCGACAATATCCGCGACACGTTCAAGGTGCTGTTGCAGATGGCGATCGTGCTGACCTGGGGCGCGAAGCTCCCGGTGGTCAAGATCGGCCGCGTCGCCGGCCAGTTCGCCAAGCCGCGCTCGGCCGCTACCGAGACGCTGGAGGGGGTGGAACTGCCCTCCTACCGTGGCGACATCATCAACGGCTTCGACTTCACCGCGGATGCGCGGGTGCCCGACCCGGCGCGGATGCTGCAGGCCTATACTCAGGCCGCGGCCTCGCTGAACCTCTTGCGCGCCTTCTCCACCGGCGGTTTCGCCGATATGCACCGGGTCCAGAGCTGGATCGCGGGCTTCACCGACGAAGACGAGGCCAAGCGCTACCGCGAGGTGGCGACGCGGATCCAGGACGCGATGGACTTCATGGCTGCCGCGGGTGTGACCTCGGACACCGTCCATGCGATGGCGGCGGTCGATTTCTACACTAGCCACGAGGCGCTGCTTCTCGAATACGAAGAGGCGCTCTGCCGGATCGACTCGACCTCCGGACTGCCGGTCGCGGGCTCGGGCCACATGATCTGGATCGGCGACCGCACCCGGCAGCCTGACGGCGCCCATGTCGAGTTCTGCCGCGGCGTGCAGAACCCGATCGGACTCAAGTGCGGCCCGTCGCTCACCTCGGACGACCTCAAGGTGCTTCTGAAGAAGCTCAATCCGGAGAACGAGGCCGGCCGCCTGACCCTCATCGCGCGCTTTGGCGCGGGCAAGGTCGGCGATCACCTGCCGCGCCTGATCCGGGCGGTCGAGGAGGAGGGCGCCAAGGTCGTCTGGACCTGCGACCCGATGCACGGCAACACGATCAAGGCCGCCTCGGGCTACAAGACCCGGCCCTTCGACAGCGTTCTGCGCGAGGTCAGGGAGTTCTTCGCGGTCCACAAGACCGAGGGCACCATCCCTGGTGGCGTGCATTTCGAGATGACCGGCAAGGACGTGACCGAATGCACCGGCGGCGTGCGCGCGGTGACGGACGAGGACCTCTCGGACCGCTACCACACCGCCTGCGACCCGCGGCTCAATGCCTCGCAATCGCTGGAACTGGCCTTCCTCGTCGCCGAGGAACTGCAGGGCCGCCGCGCGATGCAGAAGGCGGCCGGGATGTAACCGGCCGCTCCATCGCTGGTTTTCTGAAACGGCCCTTCGGGGCCGTTTTCATTTATCGGTGACGATGAGCCGGAGGTGGCTGCGGCCCGGCTCCGGCGCTGCGTCGCGAAACGGGAGCGTGGGCTCGGCAAAACCGGTCGCTGCCACCGTGCCGCGGCTGGGCGAGGGCAGTCCGGGCGCGATCGGGGTGATGCTGCGGGCGCCGATCTCGAACCGGCGCGGGGCGCGGCCCAGCGCTCCCTCTGCCATCAGGCAACCGAGCGCCCGGCTGATATCGCCGAGATCGCTCTTCAGGGGCAGGATGAGGAGCCGCGCCTCCATCGGCGGGCGGCCGAGGCCGGTCTCGGCCGTGAGCGTCATCTCGGCGGTGCTCGGGGCCGAGAACACCCGGTCAAGGATCGATGCGACCTCGGCGCGGGCCTTCGGCGTGAAGAAGGCGGTCAGCGGCATGCCGCGCACCTCCATCCCCATGAGGCTGTTCAGATGCATTCCGGCCAGCCGGAACCGTGCCACGCCCGGTGCGATCCGCTCCAGCACGAAGGTGTATTCGAGCGCGCGTTCGATCCCGCGGGGATCGACCTCGGACCGGCAGGGAACCTGGCGCCCGTCGCGCAGCGCCTCCCAATAGGCCTGAACCTCAGAAATGCACGGAAATCTCATGTTCCTGCGATATCCCGATATCGGGACGATCTTGTCCCGAGGATGCCCCGTCACGTCCACGTCAAACCCTCCGCACCGGTACTTGCCAATACTCCGGCGCGCGCCGCGTTGTGGCGGCGGTCAGGTTTTGTTAACCCTAGGACCGGAATGCTTACCCAAGTCTTAATTTAGCGCGTTTCGCGGCGGTCGGGGGGACAAAAGTCTTAAATGGTTAATTCGCAATTGGTGTCGATGACCGGCTTTTCCGCCCGCCGCGGCGAGGGCTGCGGCTATGGATGGGCCTGGGAAATCCGATCGGTCAACGGCAAGGGGTTCGACCTGCGGCTCCGGCTGCCGGACTGGATCGAGGGGCTGGAGCCGGCGGTGCGGGCAGCGGTTGCGCGGGTGGCGAGCCGCGGCAACATCACGCTGTCGCTGAAGCTGGCGCGCGACGGCGGCGGCGAGGCGCTGCGGGTCAATCCCGCCGGGCTCGACGCCGCACTCGCGGCACTCGCGCTGGTGCGGGCGAAGTCCGAGGCGGCGGGGATTCCCGTGGCCGATCCGAGCGCGGTCGAGATCCTTGCCCTCCGCGGCGTGACCGACCAGGGCGGCGAGGCGGAGGAGACCGGGCCGCTCCGGGACGCGCTTCTCGCGGATCTCCCGCCGCTTCTGGATGATTTCGCAGCGGTGCGCGCCGCCGAGGGCACAGCGCTGGCCGGGGTGATCGAGAGCCGCATCGACAGGATCGAGGCGCTGACCGCCTCGGCGGCCACTGCCGCCGAGGCGCGGCGGCCCGAGATGGAGCGGGCGCTTTCCGACAACCTCGCGCGGGTGATGGCCGGCGCAGCCGAGGCCGATCCGGCGCGGGTGGCGCAGGAACTGGCGGTTCTGGTCGTCAAGGCCGACGTCAGCGAGGAGATCGACCGGCTCATTGCCCATGTCGCGGCGGCGCGGGCGCTTATGGCGGAGCCGGGCGCGGTCGGCCGGAAACTCGACTTTCTGATCCAGGAGTTCATGCGCGAGGCGAACACGCTCTGCTCGAAATCCGGAAATGCCGGGCTGACCCGGATCGGGCTTGACCTCAAGACCGTCATCGACCAGATGCGCGAGCAGGTTCAAAACGTGGAATGACCATGAAGCGCAAGGGTTTGCTCATTATTCTCTCGTCGCCCTCCGGTGCTGGGAAATCGACGCTGGCGCGGCGGCTGATGGCATGGGACCAATCCCTGCGCTTCTCGGTCTCCGCCACGACCCGCGCGCCGCGCCCCGGCGAAGAGGACGGGCGGGAATACTATTTCCGCTCGCGGCCTGAATTCGAGGCGATGGTCGAGGCCGGCGAGATGCTTGAACATGCCGAGGTCTTCGGCAATCTCTACGGTTCGCCCAGATCGCCCGTCGAGGCGGCGATGGCCGAGGGGCGCGACACGATCTTCGACATCGACTGGCAGGGCGGCCAGCAGATCCGCAACTCGGCACTCGGGCGCGACGTCGTGTCGATTTTCGTGCTGCCGCCGTCGATCGCCGAGCTGGAGCGGCGGCTCAGGTCGCGGGCGCAGGACAGCGACGAGGTGATCGCGGGCCGCATGGCCAAGTCCGAAGCCGAGATCAGCCATTGGGCGGAATACGACTACGTTCTGATCAACGAGGATATCGACCGCGCTGAATCCGAGCTCAAGACGATCCTCACGGCCGAGCGGATGCGCCGTGACCGCCAGCCGGATCTGGCGGAGTTCGTCCGCGGCCTCAACCGGGAGTTTGCTGCAAGATGATCTACGAACTCGATGGAATCGTGCCGGAAATCGGCGAGGACGCCTGGGTCGCGCCGGGCGCGAACCTGATCGGCAAGGTGGTTCTGGAGGCGGGCGCCAATGTCTGGTTCGGCTCCACGCTGCGCGGCGACAACGAGGAGGTCCGCGTCGGAAGCGGTTCCAACATCCAGGAGAACTGCGTCCTGCACACCGACATGGGTTTCCCGCTGGTGATCGGCGCGGACTGCACCATCGGCCACAAGGCGATGCTGCACGGCTGCATCATCGGCGAGGGCTCGCTGATCGGGATGGGCGCGACGGTGCTGAACGGCGCGAAGATCGGCAAGGGCTGCCTGATCGGCGCCGGTGCGCTCATCACCGAGGGCAAGGAGATCCCTGACGGCAGCCTCGTGATGGGGGCTCCGGGCAAGGTCGTCCGCGAACTAGATGCGGCGGCGCGGGCGAAGCTCATCGCCTCGGCGGCGCATTACCGCGCCAACGCGGCGCGCTACCGTGCGGGCTTGCGCGAGACCTGAGCCGGGTCAGATCCGGGCCGGCTCCGCGACCACTAGAAGATCGAAATCAATTCCCACGCAGGCGCCCCGGACCTCGGCCGTGACCTCGGCCGGGCAGGGGATCGGCCCGGTCACGGCGCGCAGGGCGCCGCCATAGCCGAAGGCTGCGAGGCGTCGTGCGAGATCGAGGATATCGATCCCCGGCCCGATGAGCGGCGTGATCACCACGTCCGGCATCACCTGCGCGAGCGCGCGGAGGTCAAAGGTCTCGGAGCCGATGCTGACGGTACTGAGCCGCCCGAGTCCGGGCAGGCTGGCGGCGAGATCTTGCGGTAGATCGACCAGCAGGGCGCGGATCGCGCCCGCTCCGATCTCTGCCTGTTCGTTGTGTCGTGCCGCCCCCATGACATCCTGCTTGCCCGGTTCGCCTGTCGGAAGGCCGATGCGAACGATTCTCAGCTCCTCATCTATCCTGTCCCGGCGACCGAGGAAACCTCCGCGGAGATTTACAATGGATGCGCGCTGGCTCAGGGTGCGGCTCCGGTTCGGGCAAGGGGGCGAAGGCGATGCGCAAGGAAGAAATCGGAACGGTCCTTGACGGGGTGCCGATGGCGCTGGTGCTGGCCGGGCCGGACCAGCGCGTCGTGGCCGCCAACGAGGCGGCGACCGCGCTGTTCGGCGCCGCGATGGTCGGCCGGCCCTGCAACGCCTTCCTGCGGCATCCGGATTTCCTCGGCGGTCTCGAGGCGAGCCTCGGCGCCCGGCGCCGTTCTACCGCCCGCATCCTCCATGCCGGGGCGGGCCGCGAGACCCATCTTGAGGTGACGTTCAGCCCGATGCCGGTCGAGAACCGCTCCGGCACGCTGATCGCCTTCGAGGATCTCACCGCCTTCGAGCAGGCCGGCGCGATGCGCCGCGATTTCGTCGCCAATGTCAGCCATGAGTTGCGCACGCCTCTGACCGCGCTCGTCGGCTTCATCGAGACCCTGCGCGGCGCGGCGCGCGACGACGCGGGCGCGCGCGAGAGGTTCCTCACGATCATGGAGCGCGAGGCCGGCCGCATGATCCGGCTCGTCAACGACCTCCTGTCGCTCAGCCGGGTCGAGGCCGAGGAGCGGCGCCGGCCCTCCGACGAGGTTGAGATCCTCGGCCTTCTCGGCAGCGCGCTGGCGAGCCACAAGGACGCGGCGGCGGCGACCGGCGTGACCCTGCGGCTCGAACCCTGTCCGGGTCCGGTGAAGCTCAGGGCCGATGCCGACCAGTTGACCCAGGTCTTCCACAACCTCATCGAGAACGCGTTGAAATATGGCGCCTCCGGCAAGGAGGTGACGGTGCGGGTGTCGCGGATCGAGCGCGAGCCGGTGCTGCGCGGCCCGGCCGTGCAGATCGAGGTCATCGACCGCGGCGAGGGAATCGATCCCCTGCACCTGCCGCGCCTGACCGAGCGGTTTTATCGGGTCGATACCCACCGGAGTCGCGAAAAGGGCGGAACCGGGCTTGGTCTCGCGATTGTAAAACACATCGTTAACCGTCACCGCGGCCGGTTGCGGATCGAGAGCGAACTCGGAAAAGGTAGCAGATTCATGGTGATACTGCCGTCCGGCTAGCGATTTCCAATGCGCGGACCTGTCGCGGCCGTCATAAAACTGTTACTGAAGCGTCACAAAAGCATAGCGGCACGCTTCTACACGGGCGGCGAGGTCGTCATGGGGCGGCCGCAAGTGACTTGCAGGAGAATGCAATGGCTTCCGTGAAATTCACCGTCTCGGCTCTCGCGCTGGCTGCCGCCGCGACCGCGGCCGACGCCCGCGACCAGCTCCAGATCGCCGGCTCCTCGACGGTTCTGCCGTATTCCACCATCGTCGCCGAGCTCTTCGGCGAGAACTTCGACTTCCCGACCCCGGTCGTCGAGGGTGGCGGTTCGGGTGCTGGCCGCAAGAAGCTCTGCGAAGGCGTGGGCGAGACCACGATCGACATCGCCAACTCCTCGAGCCGCATCAAGCAGTCGGACATCGACCTGTGCACCACCAACGGCGTGACCGAGATCATGGAAGTCCGCATCGGCTATGACGGCATCGTCTTCGCCTCGGACATCAACGGCCCGGAATTCGCCTTCACGCCCGCCGACTGGTTCAGCGCGCTCGCGGCCGAGGTCGTGGTCGACGGCGCAGTCGTCGCCAACCCGAACAAGAGCTGGACCGATATCCGCGCCGACCTGCCCGCGCAGGACATCCTCGCCTTCGTCCCGGGCACCAAGCACGGCACCCGCGAAGTCTTCGACGAGAAGGTGATCCTCGCCGGCTGCGAGGCCACGGGCGCTTTCGAGGCATTCAAGACCGTCGCGGGCGGCGATGAGGACGCGGCCGAGGAGAAGTGCATGGCGCTTCGGACCGACGGCGTGTCGGTCGACATCGACGGCGACTACACCGAGACGCTGGCCCGCGTGGACGCGAACAAGAACGGTATCGGCGTGTTCGGCCTTTCGTTCTACCAGAACAACACCGACAAGCTCGTCGTCGCGACGATGGACGGCGTTGTCCCGACCGTCGAGGCGATCGCGGCCGGCGACTACCCGGTCTCGCGCCCGCTCTACTTCTACGTCAAGACGGCGCATCTCGGCGTGATCCCGGGCCTGCAGGAGTACATCGACTTCTTCGTCTCGGACGACGTCGCCGGCCCGGACGGCCCGCTCGCCGAATACGGCCTCGTGTCGGATCCGGAACTGGCCGCGACCCAGGAAATGGTTGCCGCCGGCACGCCGATGGCGCCGTTGAACTGATCTCCAGCCTTGCGGGCGGCGCGATTGACGCCGCCCGTTCCTTCACTCGGAACCTCCCATGAACATTGCCGTCCTCGTCCTGATCGTGCTGGCCATCTCCGCGGCGGGCTACGTGCTGGGCCGTCACCGTGCGCTGTCCGGCGCGCAAGGCGACCGTCGCAACCTCCACTCGCTCATCGGCTATTACGGCCAGACGGTGTTCCTCTTCGCCTCGGTTCCGGCGCTTTTTCTGCTCGCCGTTTGGCTGTTCCTGCAGCCGATGCTGATCGAGGCGCGGGTGGGCGCGATGATCCAGCCCTCCGACATCCCCGAGGGCGGATCGGCCACCCTGGTGATGAGCGACGTGCGCCGTCTCGCCGAGGGGCTCGATGCCGCGATCGCGTCAGGTGCGGTTACTGAAGAAGCGCTCGCCGGTTTACAGGCTGGTGACGCCGAGCTCGGCAGCCTCCTGAGTGACGCGGGCGTCGCGCTCGGCGCCGAATTGCGGCCGAACGTGCTTGAGGCGGCGAAGGCCTACCGGTCAGACAGCCATGGCGCGCGGCTGGCGCTGACCGCGGCGGTGATTGCGGTGTCGCTCGTGGGGGCGCTTCTGTCTCTGCTCCGCGTCTCGCCCGAATATCGCGCCCGCAATGTCTTCGAACGCTTCGTCCTCGCCGCGCTGATCGCCTCGTCGCTGGTCGCGGTGCTGACCACCGCGGGCATCATCGCTTCGCTCCTCTTCGAGTCGATCCATTTCTTCCAGCTCTACCCGGCCAAGGACTTCTTCCTGAGCCTGACCTGGAACCCGCAGTTCCGAGGCGGCTCCGACCTGGGCATCTGGCCGCTTCTCTGGGGAACGCTCTACGTCTCCTTCGTGGCGCTGATCTTCGCGGTGCCGGTCGGGCTGCTGATCGCGATCTACCTGTCGGAATACGCCTCCAAGCGGCTGCGCACCTTCGCCAAGCCCGCGATCGAGATCCTCGCCGGCATCCCGACCATCGTCTACGGTCTCTTCGCGCTGATCACGGTCGGCCCGCTCCTGCGGGATTACTTCGCCCAGCCGCTCGGGCTCGGCACGTCCTCGGCCTCGGTGATGACGGCGGGCCTCGTGATGGGGATCATGCTCATTCCGTTCGTGTCCTCGCTGTCGGATGACATCATCAACGCGGTGCCGCAATCGCTGCGCGACGGTTCCTTCGCGATCGGCGCGACGCAGTCCGAAACCGTGCGCCAGGTGATCCTGCCGGCCGCATTGCCAGGCATCGTCGGCGCGATCCTTCTCGCCGCGAGCCGGGCGATTGGCGAGACGATGATCGTCGTCATGGGGGCAGGGGCCGCGGCCAAGCTTGACCTCAACCCGTTCCAGGCGATGACCACGATCACCGTCAAGATCGTCAGCCAGCTTACCGGCGACACCGAGTTCGCCTCGCCCGAGACGCTTGTCGCCTTCGCGCTCGGGATGATGCTCTTCCTCTTCACGCTGGTGCTGAACGTGCTCGCACTCGTCGTCGTGCGCAAATACCGGGAACAGTACGAATGACCGACGCCTCCCTTCCGACCACGCCGCACCGCGGTTCGCTGATTGAGGTCGACGCCCGCACCCGCCGCCGCAACGCGGCCGAGAAGCGCTTCCGCCTCTACGGCCTCGTCGCGCTCGGGATCGGCCTCGCGGCGCTGGTGATCCTGCTCACCTCGGTCCTCTCCAACGGTGTCAGCGCCTTCCGCCAGACCTCGCTCGTGCTCGAGATGAACCTCGACGCGGCCGTGCTCGACAAGAAGGGCAACCGCGATCCCGAGGAGATGAAGAAGGTCACCACGATCGGCTACGGCAAGCTCATCGACAAGGCGCTGAAGGAAGCCGTCGCCGCGAAGGGGATCGCGATCGAGGGGCTGACCGACAAGGACGTCGCCAACATGATCTCCAAGGAGGCGGCGGCACAGGTGCGCGAGCGGGTGCTCTCCAATCCGGATCTCGTCGGCGAGACGGTGACGGTCAAGGTGCTCGCCAACGGCCGGATCGACGGCTACCTCAAGGGCCGAGTGACGATGCAGAGCGCCGAGCGCGACAGCAACGTGACGCCGAACCAGCTTCGGCTCGCCGATGCGCTGATGGCCGAGGGGCTGCTCGTCAAGGCCTTCAACTGGGACTTCATCACCGGCCCGGACGCCTCGGAGCTTCGCCCCGAAGCCTCGGGGCTCGGCGTCGCGATCCTCGGCTCGGCCTACATGATGATCATCGTTCTAATCCTGTCGCTGCCGATCGGCGTCGCCGCCTCGATCTATCTGGAGGAATTCGCGCCGAAGAACCGCTGGACCGACCTCATCGAGGTCAACATCTCGAACCTCGCGGCGGTGCCGTCGATCGTCTTCGGGATCCTCGGTCTCGCAATCTTCATCAACTTCGCAGGTCTGCCGCAATCGGCGCCCATCGTCGGCGGGCTGGTGCTGACGCTGATGACGCTGCCCCGGATCATTATCCCGACCCGCGCGGCACTCGGCGCGGTGCCGCCGTCGATCCGCGAGGCGGCGCTCGGTGTCGGCGCGTCGAAGATGCAGACGATTTTTCACCATGTGCTGCCCTTGGCGATGCCCGGCATCCTGACCGGCATGATCATCGGACTTGCCCAGGCGCTCGGCGAGACCGCGCCGCTTCTCCTGATCGGCATGGTCGCCTTCGTGCGCGACTTCCCGGCCGCGCCGCCCGAGGGCTTCTTCGATCCTGCCGCGGCGCTGCCGGTGCAGGTCTACAACTGGACACAACGCGCCGATCCCGGCTTTGCCGAGCGGGCCTCGGGTGCGATCATCGTTCTGCTGGTGTTCCTGCTGGTGATGAACGCGGTCGCGATCCTGCTGCGCAACCGATTTGAACGGCGGTGGTAAGAATGGCGGAGACTCAAACCATGGAAGACATGCGACTGGCCGACCGCACCGCGTCGGCGCGCGAGAACAAGATCACCGCCCGCGGCGTGCAGGTCTATTACGGCACCAACCACGCGATCAAGGACGTCGATGTCGACATCGCCGACCGCACCGTCACGGCCTTCATCGGTCCGTCGGGCTGCGGCAAGTCGACCTTCCTGCGCTGCCTCAACCGGATGAACGACACGATCCCGATCTGCCGAGTCGAGGGGCGGATCGAGATCGACGGCGAGGACATATACGACAAGCGCGTCGATCCGGTGCAGCTCAGGGCCCGCGTCGGCATGGTGTTCCAGAAGCCGAACCCGTTCCCGAAGTCGATCTACGACAACGTCGCCTACGGGCCGCGCATCCACGGCCTGACCCGCAACCGCGCCGAGCTTGACGAGGTCGTCGAGAAGTCGCTGCGCCGCGCCGCCTTGTGGAACGAGGTCAAGGACCGGCTGACCTCGCCCGGCACCGGGCTTTCGGGCGGCCAGCAGCAGCGGCTCTGCATCGCCCGCGCGGTCGCGACCTCGCCGGAGGTGCTCCTGATGGACGAGCCCTGCTCGGCTCTCGACCCGATCGCGACGGCGCAGGTCGAGGAACTGATCGACGAATTGCGCGAGAATTTCTCGGTGGTGATCGTGACCCACTCGATGCAGCAGGCCGCCCGCGTCAGTCAGCGCACGGCCTTCTTCCACCTCGGCAATCTCGTCGAGTTCGGCGAGACCGGCCAGATATTCACCAACCCGCGTGATCCGCGCACCGAAGCCTATATCACCGGCCGGATCGGCTGAGGGAGACCGACATGAGCGAACAGCACATCCTGCGCGCCTTCGACCGCGATCTGGAGGCCGTCCAAGGACTCGTCATGCGCATGGGCGGCATGGTCGAGACCGCGATCCTCGACGCCGCCGAGGCGCTCGCCGCACGCGACGAGGACATGGCCGAGAAGGTGCGGGCCGGCGACAAGGCGATCGACGCGCTCGAGGAGAAGATCAACGAGGAGACGGCGCGCCTGATCGCGCTGCGCGCGCCGGCCGCGTCGGACCTGCGCACCGCGCTCTCGGTGCTGAAGATCGCCTCGAGCCTGGAGCGGGTAGGGGACTTTGCCAAGAACATGGCGAAACGCACCACGGTTCTCAGCCAAATGCACGACATTCCCGGCGCCGGCGGCGCGCTCAAGCGGATGTCGAAGGCGGTGGTGCAGATGCTGTCTGATGCGCTCGATGCCTACAATTCGCGCGACGTGGCGCTGGCCGAGGACGTGCGCGCGCGCGATCGCGAGGTCGACCAGATGTACACCGCGCTGTTCCGAGAGTTCCTCACCCACATGATGGAGGATCCGCGCAACATCACGCCCTGCATGCACCTGCACTTCATCGCCAAGAATATCGAGCGGATGGGCGACCATGCCACGACGATCTCCGAGCAGGTGATCTACCTCGTCACGGGCGCCATGCCGGAGGAAAGCCGGCCGAAGGCGGACAGCGTGACCACGGCCGGCATCGAAGGGAAGTGAGATGCAGGCGCCGAGCGTATTGGTGGTCGAGGACGAGCCCGCACAGCGCGAGGTTCTGATCTACAATCTCGAGGCCGAGGGCTTCCGCGTCGCCCAGGCCGACAACGGCGAGGAGGCGCTGCTTCTCGTGGCCGAGGAGGCGCCCGACCTGATCGTGCTCGACTGGATGTTGCCCAACGTCTCGGGGATCGAGGTCTGCCGGCGGCTGAAGTCGCGGCCCGAGACGCGCGGGGTGCCGATCATCATGCTCTCGGCGCGGTCCGAGGAAGTCGATCTCGTGCGCGGGCTCGAGACCGGGGCCGACGACTACATGGTCAAGCCCTATTCGGTCGTCGAGCTGATGGCGCGGGTGCGCACCCAACTGCGCCGCACGCGGCCCGCGGTCCTGGGCGAGACGCTGGAATACGCGGACATCACGCTCGATGCCGAGACCCATCGGGTGCACCGCGACGGCAAGGCGCTGAAACTCGGCCCGACCGAGTTCCGGCTGCTGGCGACCTTCATGGAAAAGCCCGGCCGGGTCTGGAGTCGCGACCAGCTACTCGACCGGGTCTGGGGGCGCGAGATCTATGTCGACACCCGCACCGTCGACGTGCATGTCGGGCGGCTGCGGAAGGCACTCTGCGCCCAGGGCGGCGAAGATCCGATCCGCACGGTGCGCGGCGCGGGCTACGCGCTCGGCTGAGGCCGGGCCTCAGCGCCCGGCGCCGTCGTCGCCGAAGCGGGAGTCGTCGTCGTATTCATCCTCGCCCTCGGGCAGGTACTTGCCCGAGAGCCGGATCGAATGGTCGTCGTGGCGGGGATCCATGACCACGTCGGAAGGAAGCTCGCCGGACAGCCAGTCACGGATTTCCTCGCGCGCGTCGGAGGGTTCCTGTCCGGTCAGTTCGGCGACATAGGCGATGAAGGCGCGCTGATCGCCGTCGATTTCCTCAAGCTCGGTTTCGTCGGCGTCGGGCCATTTGTCGAGGATCGCGTCAAAGAACGCAGACCAGTTTTCCTGAACATGATGCCATTTCATCGCGGATGCTCCGCCGGGAATTGTTGTTTTTTCCAGTCTGCACCCGATCGCTCAGTCAGAAAAGAGCTTCGGCAGAGAAAACGCCGCGAGCGTGGCGCCGGCCAACTGGGCCAGGACGAAGGCGAGGATGTGGGCGGGGTCGATGCCGGCGAAGGTGTCCGTGAGCCCTCGCGCGATGGTCACGGCCGGGTTGGCGAAACTCGTCGAGGCAGTGAACCAGTAGGCGCCGGCAATGTAGGTGCCGACCAGCGCCGGCACCTGGGCCGGGGCGTGGCGCAGCCCGCCGAGGATCGCGAAGAGAAGGCCGAAGGTGGCGATGACCTCGGCCAGCCACTGCGCGCCGCCGGTGCGTGCGGTCGTTGAAACCTGCAGGATTTCGAGGTCGAACATCGCGTGGGCGAGCCAGACCCCGACGATCCCGCCGGCGACCTGCACGGCGGCATAGGCGGCGGCCTCGGCCGGGGCGATCCGGCGCATCAGCGCGAAGGCGAGCGTCACGGCGGGGTTGAAATGCGCCCCCGATACCGGGCCCAGCACGGTGATCAGCACATAGAGCGCGCAGCCGGTCGGGATCGCGTTGGCAAGGAGCGCGAAGCCGGTATTCCCGCCCGAAAGCGTCTCGGCCATGATCCCCGAGCCGACTACGGCGATGAGCAGGAAGGCGGTGCCGAGCGCCTCGGCGACAAGTCGTCGGGTCATCAGAGCGTTCCGATCCGGGCAAGCTCGGCCGAGAGCGCGGCGCGGTCCATGCTTTCGAACGGCAAAGCGAGAAGGAGATGGGCCCGCGCCGAGAGGATGTCCCAGGCCTCGGCGAAGGCGGCGGGCTGGTCGGGTTCGGCCGCGGCGGCCGGATCCTCGACGCCCCAATGGGCGCGGAGCGGCGCGCCCGGCCACATCGGGCAGGTCTCGCCTGCGGCCGAGCCGCAGACCGTCACCACCATGTCCATCGCGGGAGCCTCGGGGCCGGCAAATTCGTCCCAGCTCTTCGAGCGCAGGCCGGAGATGTCGATGCCCTTGCTGTCAAGGAGCCGCAGGGATTGCGGATGGACCCGGCCCGCGGGGCGCGATCCGGCGGAGAAGGCGCGGGCGCGGCCCGCGCCGTCACGGTTCAGGATCGCTTCGAGCAGGATCGAGCGCGCGGAGTTGCCGGTACAGAGGACGAGTATGTTCATGCCCGCCCTCTAGCGTGCGAGTGTAACGGTTCTGCGAAGTGGAGCGGTTTCAGAACCAGCTCTGCACGGTGCGGGCGCCGCCCGAGACATCTTCGCCGACACCGGCCACGGTGTTGCAGGCCGCCAGCGCCAGAAGGACGGTGAGCAGGGCAATCTTCTTCATCGGGTCATTCCTCATACCACCAGGTTTCGGGCTGGAAGCCCGGCCAGTCGCCGTATAGCGGAATTCGCTCGGGGTAGTGAAGATGCGCCGAATGGGCGATGCGCGAGACCTTGGAGAACCAGACCGGGATCACGTAGCGCCCCGCCGTCAGAACCCGGTCGAGCGCCCGGGTCGCAGAGATGAAATCCTCCTGGCTGCGGCTTTCAACCATCGCCTTGATCATCGCCTCGGCCGCCGGCGCGTTCATGCCCATCCAGTTACGGCTGCCGGGTTCGGTGACCCCCTTAGCGCCCCAGTAAAGGTATTGCTCGTTGCCGGGGCTGAGCGACAGGGCGCGCGTGTACCAGGCCATGCCGAACTCGTAGTTGTTCGTACGCTCCTTGTACTGGGCGCTGTCGACCACGGTCACGCGCGGGAAGATGCCAAGGTTCTTAAGCGCCTCGACATAGATGTCGACGACGGTCTGGGTCTCGGTCGCACCGGCGGCGAGAAGGATCTCGAACTCGAAGGGTGCGCCTTCGGCGTTCTTCAGAACGCCGTCCTCTACGGTCCAGCCGGCCTCCTCCAGAAGCGCCACGGCCTTCCTGTGCGACTTGCGGTCGAGCGCGCGGTCGGCGCTTCCCTCGGGCAGCGCGTAGCCCTCGATCGTGCCGGGCGGCAGTTCGGTGGCGAAGGGGGCGAGCAGTTCGGCCACCTTGCCCTCGGCCGGGCCGGCGCCCATGCCGAGCACCGAGTTCGAGTAGTACGAGCTGATGCGCGGTTCGGTGCCGCCATTCATGGTCTGGTTGATGAACTCGAAATTGAAGGCGAGGATCATCGCCTCGCGCACCCGCCAGTCGGCAAAGACCGGCAGGCGGGTGTTCATGACAAGGCCGGTGATGCCCGAGGGCCGCTGGTTCGGAATTTCCGACTTCACCACCTCGCCGGATGTCACGGCCGCGAAGTCGTATTGGCTCGCCCATTTGGCCGCGTTGTATTCGCGCTGGCTCGTGGTCTCGCCGGCGGTGAAGGCCTGAAGCACAATGTCCCCGTCGCCGAAATAGTCGTAGCGGATCTCGTCGAAATTGTTCTGGCCTTTGTTGAAGGCGAGATCCTTGCCCCAGTAGTCGGGGTTGCGCTTGAAGCTGATGAAGCGGCCGGGCTCGAAGGCGTCGACAACATAGGGGCCTGAGCCCACCGGCACGTCGAGCGAACTGGCGGTGAAGTCCTTGCCCTCCCACTGCGCCTTCTTCAGGATCGGCCGCATCCCCATCAGAAGGGCAAGCTCGCGGTCGGCGGTATCGAAGGTGAAGCGGACTGAATGCTCGCCGGTCTGTTCCATCTTCGCAACCTTGGACCAGGCGGTCTGGTAGCGCGGGTGGCCGGTCGTGCCGAGCGTCTCGTAGCTCCACATCACGTCCTCGATCGTGACCGGGCTGCCGTCGGAGAACCGCGCCTCGGGGCGCAGCGTGAACTCGACCCAGGTCCGGTCCTCGTCGGTCTCGACCGATTCGGCCAGGAGGCCGTAGAGCGTGAAGGGCTCGTCGATTGAACGGCCCATAAGCGTCTCGACCGTGTGGAGCCCGAGACCCCAGGGAGCCGTGCCCTTGAGGATGAATGGGTTGAGTGAATCGAAACCGCCCGGTTCGCCGAAGAGGATACTTCCCCCTTTCGGAGCCTCCGGGTTCACATAAGGAAGCGACACAAAATCAGGTGGCAGGGCAGGACGGCCATACATAGCTATGCCGTGCTGCGGCTCTGCTGCGGCGATCGGCGCGGCGATCGGCGAAGCGGCCATAAGCGCGGTGAGGCACGCAGCCTGTCCAAGCCGGGTGAAGAAATACGTTCTCATTTGGTCGACAATCCCAACTGCTCTTGTTCGTTAGGCGCAGACGCTAGCCGTGCTTTCCTGCCTTTTCAAACTTTTAGCTTGGCCGTGGGCGAAGGACCGCGTATAAAGAATGCACTGCTCGATAGGTTTCTTGCCTGTATGAAACCTGCCTCAACAACTTAACGCCCGCCTTGCGCGGGCGTTTTTTTGTTGGCTTTGCGGCTACCCCGTCAACGGCATGAACGCGGTCGTCCGTTCAAGAGAATCGGTTTCACCGGCGGGCCGGAAAAACAGCCCTGCCCCCTGTTCTTTGCGCGCGCAGCATGTAGTCTTGCTGCACCGCAATGAAAACGAGGCGCATCATGAACCTTTCGGGAAAGACCGCGATCATCACCGGATCGAATTCCGGCATCGGGCTTGGCGTCGCGCGCGAACTGGCGCGGGCCGGTGCCGATGTGGTGCTGAATTCCTTCACCGACCGCGATGAGGACCATGCGCTGGCCGCCGAGCTTGGCAAGGAGTTCGGGGTCCGGGGACGCTACATCAAGGCCGACATGTCGAAAGGCGACGAGTGCCGGGCGCTGGTCGAACAGGCCGGCGATTGTGACATCCTCGTCAACAATGCCGGGATCCAGCATGTCGCGCCGGTCGACGAGTTCCCGACGGAGAAGTGGGACGCGATCCTCGCGATCAACCTCAGCTCGGCCTTCCACACGACCGCGGCGGCGCTGCCGGGGATGCGGGCGAAGGGCTGGGGCAGGGTGGTCAACATCGCCTCGGCGCATGGGCTGACCGCCTCGCCGTTCAAGTCGGCCTACATCGCCGCGAAGCACGGCGTGGTCGGCCTGTCGAAGACCGTGGCGCTCGAGACCGCGGGGCAGGGGATCACCTGCAACGCGATCTGCCCCGGCTACGTTCTGACGCCGCTCATCGAGTCGCAGATCCCCGGCCAGATGAAGGTCCACAACATGGACCGCGAGACGGTGATCCGGGAGGTCATGCTGCTGCGCCAGCCCTCGCGCCAGTTCGCGACCGTCGAGGAGATCGGCGGCACCACGGTGTTCCTGTGTTCGGACGCCGCCGCACAGATCACCGGCACGACGATCTCGGTGGACGGCGGCTGGACCGCGCTCTGATCGATAACCGACCCGGGGCGCGCGGCTGCGGGTACTGAAGCGCGTTGTGCATACGGAACGGAGAGGGCGGGCGATGACGATCCGGCGGATCAATCTCGCGCTGCAGGGCGGCGGCGCGCATGGCGCCTTCACCTGGGGCGTGCTCGACAGGCTCCTGGAAGAGGAGATGATCGAGATCGCCGGGATCTCGGGAACCTCGGCAGGCGCATTGAACGGCGCGGCGCTGAAGGCGGGGTTGGCGATGGGTGGTCGCGAGGGCGCCCGCGCCAATCTCGACTGGCTCTGGTCCCAGGTCGGCGCCGTCGGCGACATGCGGTTGTCGGGATGGTTCCGCGCCTTCCTCCCGGTCTCGACCCTATGGGAGGACATGACCGAGCGCTTCACGCCGTTCTCGCCGGCCGAGACCTTCACGCGCCTGTTCAGCCCCTATGATTACGGCCCGTTCTACGTCAACCCGCTGGCGCGGGTGGTCGAGCGGTTCCGCTACGATCTGGTCTGCGCGGCCACCGGGCCGGCGCTCTTCGTCGCCGCGACCAATGTCCGGACCGGCAAGATCGCGGTCTTTTCGGGCGAGGCGATCTCGACCGAGGCGATCCTCGCATCGGCGGCCCTGCCGACGCTGTTCCAAGCGGTCGAGGTGGCCGATCCCGAGACCGGCGCCGTCGAGGCCTACTGGGACGGCGGCTACACCGGCAATCCGGCGCTGTTTCCGCTCTTCGACCCCGGACTTCCCGACGACATCGTGGTCGTGAGCATCAACCCGCTGCGGCGCGAGGCGGTCCCGCGGTCCTCGCAGGACATTCTCGACCGCATCAACGAGATCAGCTTCAATTCCTCGCTTCTCAGGGAGTTCCGGGCGATCAATTTCGTGAAGGAACTGATCGCGGCGGGAAAGGTCGAACCGGGCGCGATGAAGGACGTGCTGGTGCACGTGATCGCCGACGACACTCTTATGAACCGCCTGAACGCGCGTTCCAAGCTCGCCCCCTCGCCGGCGCTGTTTTGGGAGCTGAAGGCGGCCGGGCGCGCGGCGGCGGCGGCATTTCTCGAGCGCGACGGCGCACGCCTCAACCGCGAGAGCAGCGTCGACCTCGCGGGCTTCATCGCCTGAGCGCGACCGCGCGTCCGGACCATCTCTCCACGGCACCGTTCACTGGGCGGCGATCTGGGGCTTTTCCTTGTCCTTGTCCTTGCCGTTGGGATAGACGAGCCCGGCCGAGATCACCAGCTTCGCGGCATCCTCGACCGACATGTCGAGGAAGGATACGTCGCGTTTCGGCACGTAGAGCAGGAAGCCAGAGGTCGGGTTCGGCGTCGTCGGCAGGAACACCGTCATCACCTCGTCGTCGGGCAGCCGCGCGAGGATCTCGCCCTTGGCAGCGGTCGAGACGAAGCCGATCGCCCAGATGCCGGGACGCGGGTATTCGATCAGGCAGGCCTTGTCGAACTTCGACTCGGTCTGCGAAAAGACCGTCTCGGCGACCTGCTTGACGCCGCTGTAGACCGAGCGCACGACCGGCATCCGATCGACGAGGCCCTCGCCCCAGCCGATCAGCGAGCGGCCGATCAGCCCCTTGGCGATCCAGCCGACGAAGACCGTGAAGAGCAGGAAGACGACGACGCCGACGCCGCGGACGTTGATCGCGGTATCCTCGCCGAGGATGTCCTTGATGAAGCGGTCGGGCTGGTACTGGTCGGGCACGAAGGGCAGCACCCAGCTGTCGATCCAGCCGGTCACCGTCCAGATCAGCCACAGCGTCAGCCCCACGGGCGCAACGACCACGAGGCCCGTCAGGAAATTGGCACGGAGCCGAGCGAGAATGCCCCGCCTCCGCGGCGGATGGATGATGCCGTGTTCGTGGCCGTCGTGATCTGGCTTCATCGTCAGCGCTTCCCGTTCCCGAAGGGAATGTAGGTGGTCCGCAGGCGCCCCACAATGGGGAGAAAGTCAGGACTGCCGGGCGATTTCGCAGGAAATGGCGGCTCCGAGGCGGGCATTGTTCAGAACGAGCGCGATATTCGCCTCGAGCGAGCGTCCGCCGGTCAGATCGAAGATTCGCGCGAGCAGGAACGGCGTGACCGCCTTCGCGGCGATGCCCTGCGCCTCTGCCTCGGCGAGCGCGGTCTCGATCACCGGCATGATCTCGGCGCGCGGGATCTCGGCGGACTCGGGGATCGGGTTCGCGACCAGCTGGCCGCCGTCGAGCCCGAGGCGCGCGCGCATCTGATGCGCGGCGGCGATGTCCCGGGCTTTGTCCATCCGCAGCGGTGCGGGCAGGCCGGACCGGTGCGACCAGAAGGCGGGAAACTCGTCCTGCCCATAGGCGATGACCGGGACGCCGAGCGTCTCGAGCACCTCGAGCGTCTTCGGCAGGTCGAGGATCGCCTTGGCGCCCGCGGCGACGACGGTGACCGGGGTGCGAGCCAGTTCGTGGAGATCGGCGGAAATGTCGAAGGAGGTCTCGGCCCCCCGGTGGACGCCGCCGATGCCGCCGGTGGCGAAGACGGCAATCCCGGCGAGGCGGGCGGCGATCATCGTCGCGGCGACGGTCGTGGCGCCGGTGCGGCCGGCGGCGAGGCAGGCGGCGATATCGGCGCGCGAGAGCTTCATCACCGCCTCGGCCTGGGCCAGCCGTTCCAACTCGGCCGCGGTCAGCCCGACATGCAGCCTGCCGTCCATCACCGCGATGGTCGCAGGCACGGCGCCATGCGCGCGGATCTCGGTCTCCACCCGGCTGGCCGTTTCCAGATTTTGCGGGAATGGCATGCCGTGCGTGATGATCGTCGATTCCAGCGCAACAATGGGCGCGCCATTCAAGCGCGCGTCGGCGACCTCGGGCGAGAAGGCGAGGGGCAGGTCGGTCACGATCCGATATCTCCCGATACATATTGCGCGGCGGCATCGAGCGCCGAACGGAGTGCCGTCGCGCGGTCTTCGCCCCGCGTCTCGGCGACAATGTGGGCCGCCATGAAAGTATCCCCCGCGCCGGTGACGCGGGTGACCAGAACCGCCGGCGGATCGGCGGTGACGATGCCCTCGCGCGAGCCATCTGCCGTGGTGCGGCCGCCATCGGTGACGAGCACGCGCGCGGCGCCGCGGTCGACCAGGGCCGCCGCCGCCTCGGGGGCGGTGGCGAAGCGGCGGTGACCGAGGAGCCCCGCTTCCTCGAGGTTCACATAGAGCGTGGCATTGGCGACGGCGAGGAGCGGCAGCAGCCGTTCGGCCTTGCCGGGCGAGGCCGGGGCGACGCGCAGGTCGGCCGCGGCGAAGAGCGGCGAGTGGGCGATGTCGGCGAGAAGGCCGGCGGTCAGGTTGCCGTCGAGCGCGATCGGCCCGGCCCAGGGCGCCCCGGCCCGGCCGAGCGCACCATCGGAAAGCGGACGCAGGATCTTGTCGCCGGCGGCCTCCAGAGAATGGGCATCCGCGATCGCCGCGATGAGGCCGTTCGCCCCCTCGACCGCCATGTAGCGGTCGGTCGGAAGGTCGTCGGAGCGGTAGATGTGGCGGGTGACGAGCCCCATCCGGGTGCAGGCGGCGACAAGCTCGTCGCCCTCAGGGTCGCGTCCCACGGCGGTAAGGAGGGCTGGGCGGACACCGAAACGCGCGAGCGTCATCGCGATGTTCATCGCCACCCCGCCGGGCAGGCGGGTGATGCGGCCAGGCACATCGGCGCCCGCGCCCATGTGGGCCGGCGTGCGGCCGATGATGTCCCACAGAACGGAGCCAATGCAGAGAATGTCGGGCTGCGCTGTCATCACGCTGGTTTGCCGGGAAACACTGCCGACTACAAGCGCGGTTCAAATGTCTGGCGGATGAACTGCCGCAGGAGCAGGATCTGGCCGACGATCATGTGGGGCTCGCCGAGCGCCTTGCCCATGACGATCCCGCCCTCGATCACCGTGCCGATCATGTCCGCCAGGGCCTCGGTGTCGACGTCGTCCCGGGGGGGATAGGTCGCGCACAGCTCGTCGAACACATCCTGGAAGCGCCGCCGCCACGCCAGGACGGCGCGCCGGTTGGCCTGCCGCACCTCTTGATCGAACAGGCGGTCCTGATAGGCGGCCGTCGCCACGATGCAGCCGGGATGCCCGTTGGGCATGTCCTCCAGCAGCTCGGCCAGGAGCCGCAGGCCGATCAGGGTCGTGTGCAAGGGATCGTCGCTCAGCTCCCGCGCCCGGGACCAGAGACCGTCGAAGAGTTCGTTCTCGACCTCGATGTGGCGCTCGATCAGCGCATGGGCGAGCGCGTTCTTGTCCGGGAAATGGTAGAAGAAGCCGCCCTTGGTGATCTCGGCCCCGGCCACGATCTCCTCGATCGAGGTCGCGTCGAAGCCCTTGGAGAGCACCGCCGCCTCGGCGATATCCATGATCCGGGTCCGGGTGTCGGTCTGCTTTGCCATCTCGCTCCCTTGCGTTCTACTGGACCGACGGTCCAGTTCTCCGAGGGCGGAACTGCGGCCGACTTCACGCCGGCATGCACAAGCTTCTGAATTACAACGGCAAAAAATGTTACCTCGTAGTATACCGCAAGCAAACTAGGTCTCAAAGCCGCAATTCGTCATTCCTTTCTTACGGACAAGGAGGAGTGAAATGACTTTGAAACAGGACGCCACGCGCCGTTTTCTCGACGATCCTAGGATCTACCTGACCGACGGCGGCTTCGAGACCTCGATGGTCTTCCACGAGGGGCTGGACCTGCCCGCCTTTTCGGCCGTCGTGCTTCTTGATGATGCGAAAACGCGAGCGGCCGTGACCCGGTATTTCGAACGGTTCCTCGCCATCGCCGAGGAGGCCGGGACCGGCTTCGTGCTCGACACCGCCACCTGGAGGGCGGCCGACCACTGGGCTGCGGCCATCGGGCGGCCGAAGGCGGAACTGCGGCAGCTCGCGCGCGCATCGGTGGCATTCGCGCAGGCGCTGAGGGCGCGGTGGGCTGGAAGGGTCGACCCGATCCTGATCGAGGGTGTGGTCGGGCCGGCCGGTGATGGCTATGCGCCTGAATCCCTGCTGGCGCCCGATGAGGCCGAGGCGCTGCATGCCGGACAGGTCCGACTCCTCGCCGAGGAGGGCGTGGATTTCATCGGCGCCATCACGATGACCCATCCCGGCGAAGCGATCGGCATCGTCCGGGCCGCGCAGGCGGCGGGTGTTCCGGTGGTGGTCAGCTTCACCGTGGAGACCGATGGGCGCCTGCCGAACGGCCAGACGATCGGCGCGGCGATTGCCGAGACCGATGCCGCGACCGGGGCCGCGCCGCTCTACTACATGATCAACTGCGCCCATCCCGATCACTTTGCGGCAGAACTTGGACAGGGCGACTGGCGCGCCCGGATCGGCGGGATCAGGGCCAACGCCTCGCGCCTCAGCCATGCCGAACTCGACAAGGCGGAGGAGCTCGATGACGGCGATCCGGAGGAGTTCGGCCAGCTTCATGCCGCCTTCGCCGGGCTCCTGCCGGGGCTCAAGGTCACCGGCGGCTGCTGCGGCACCGATCACCGTCATGTCGGCTGCGTCGCGCGGCATGTCGTGGGACCGGCCGTCGCCGTCGCGTGAACACCCAACTCAGCAACAGGAGAAGACCAATGAAGTTCCTTACCATCACCGCCTTCGCCACCGGCCTCGCGCTGCCGGCCTTCGCAGCACCCCTCAGCGGCTTCGACGTGGCCGAGGATCTGTCGCGGTTCGTCCATGCGGCCGCCCCGGCCTTCGATGACGGGTCTCCGGCCTATGGCACGCCCTTCATCACGCAGGGCTACATCTACCCGGCCGGAACGCTCGACGGCGGCGTCGAGGGAACCCTGCCCGACGGAAGCCCGGCCTTTCCCGAAAAGGTCATCGGCACCTGGACCTGCGACGGCTATTTCGTCGGCGAGGGCCTGCGTACGCTCACCGGCGACATCGTCGTGACCCGGCAGGTCTACCAGTTCGCCAACGGCGACGTTCTCATCAGCCAGGGCTCCGAACTCGCGGACATCGGCGTGCCGGTGACGCGGGCGGTCACCGGCGGAACCGGCGACTATGCCGCTGCCGGTCCGGCGCTCGAACAGGTGCTTCTCGGCATGACCGACGGCTACGGCGTGCGCCTGCAGGTCGCGCTCGAACCGGCCCGTCAGCGCGCAGCGCTCGACTGATGTAACCTGCACCATGCGCCCGGCCGCGATCTTCGGCCGGGCAGGCGATCCAACAGTCAGGAGCGTTCCCATGACCAGACCCGATCTGACCATCCGCAAGGCTTGCGCCGCCGATGCCGGTTTCATCGCCGAGATGGTCAACCAAGCCGGCGAGGGCATCGCCCTGCATTTCTGGTCAATGACGGCACCTGTCGCCAGTGCCGCAATCGAGGTCGGCATTGCCCGTGCCGCCGGAGAGACCGCGGCGATTTCCTACCGCAACGCCTGGATCGCCGAGATTGGCGGCGAGGCCGCTGGCTGCCTGATTGCCCATCGCCAGCCCGAGACGCTGCCGCCCCCCGATCCCGAGACCCCGCCGCTCTTCCGCCCTCTGGACTCGCTGGAGGCGGAAGCCCCCGATACCGGCTATGTCCATGTGCTTGCGACCGCGCCCGCCTTTCAGGGCCGCGGCATCGGCACCCGCCTTCTGGACTTCGCCGAGCGCTATGCCGGCCCGAGGGGCATGAGCCTGATCGTCGCCGATGCCAACGAAGGTGCCCGGCGGCTCTATGAACGCGCGGGCTACCGGGTCGCGGCGCGGCGGGCGATGGTGAAGGATGGCTGGGCCGGCGCGGGCCGCGAGTGGCTTCTGATGGTCAAGCCCGCGGATCACGCGCGCAATGGATAACGGTCGGGCTCCTCGAAGACATCGAGCACCACCGTTCCCGCGGCGATCCGCGCCGAATGCAGGGCGCCGGACGGAATCGTATAGGTCTCGCCCGGCCGGTAGCGGCGGGTCTCGCCCTCCACCGTCAGCTCGATCTCGCCCTGAAGCACCGTCCCCCACTGCCCCCCGTGGGAATGCGCGGGCAGGTCGAGATTCTCGTGGAACGTGAAGAAGACAGCGAGCCCGTCATCCGAGCGCAGGACATTCGTCGTGATCACCTCCTCGGGGAACGGGATGTCGACGGCGGGAAACCGGCGCATGAAATCGGCAAGCGGCATGGGGAAGATCCTTCCGGCTTCGGTATCTTGTTGATTTGGTGCAGAGTGAAGCCGACAATCGCGGCCGTATCAACCGAAGGAGACACAGGTGCCGAGTTTTCGTGGATTCCCGCCCGAGACCTTCGCGTTCCTGTCCGATCTGAAGGCCAACAACAAGCGGAGCTGGTTCGAAGCCAACCGGGATCGCTACGAAAACCTCTGGAAAGCGCCCGGGCTCGATTTCATCGAGGCCCTCGGCCCCGGCATGGCGGCGATGGAGCCGCCGATGAAGGCCGAGGCGCGGATCAACGGCTCGCTCCGGCGGATCAATCGCGACGTGCGGTTCGCGGCTGACAAGTCGCCTTATGAGCCCTGGCTGCACCTGATCTTCTGGCCCGGAGACCACCCCAACAGGGGGGCCGGCATGCATGTCGTGCTGACGCCCGAGGGGCTCGGCTATGGGGCGGGGCGGTGGGCGTTTGACGGTCCGGTGCTCGCCCGCTATCGCGAGCGGCTCGCCGACGCGACGGAGCGGGCGGCGCTGCTCGCCGCGCTGAAAGAGGCGGAGGGCGTCGGCTGTCACCTCGACGAGCCACATCTGAAGCGCCTGCCAAAGGGCTGCGATCCCGCGCCGGAATGGGATTACCTCCTGCGCTACAAGGGGATCGTCGCGCGCACGATGGAGGGTGGCTTCATGCCGGGCTGGATCGGGACGCCCGCGGCCGTCGAAGAGATGCTCGACCGGACGCGCAGGCTCATGCCGCTGATTGGCTGGCTGCACGCCCTGTGACGCGCCGCGGCCACGGCTTCCCGGCAGGGGGCTTGCGCGCCGTCGCAAATCGTCCTATACGCGCGCCACTTCACAGGCGAGGCTTGGGCCTTCGGGGGAGACATCCCCGCAAGGTCCGCCGGTTGTCCCGGATCCGATCCGGGACCTCATGCTTCGCCGAGGCGCAAACCGGAAAGGAAATGGACATGGCGCTCCCCGATTTCTCCATGCGTCAGCTCTTGGAAGCTGGCGTTCACTACGGCCACCAGACCCAGCGCTGGAACCCGCGGATGTCGGAATACATCTACGGCGACCGCAACGGCATCCACATCATCGACCTGACGCAGACGGTGCCGATGCTCGACGCCGCGCTCAACGTCATCCGTGAGACCGTGGCCAAGGGCGGCCGCATCCTCTTCGTCGGCACCAAGCGTCAGGCTGCCAAGCCGATCGCCGATGCCGCGGAAAAGTGCGCGCAGTACTACATGAACCACCGCTGGCTCGGCGGCACGCTGACGAACTGGAAGACCGTGTCCCAGTCGATCGCGCGCCTCAAGCAGATCGACGAGGTTCTGGGTTCGGGCGCCGAGGGCCTGACCAAGAAAGAGCGTCTGGGCATGGAGCGCGAGCAGGCGAAACTCCAGGCCTCGCTCGGCGGCATCCGCGAGATGGGCGGCGTTCCCGACCTTCTCTTCGTGATCGACGTGAACAAGGAAGACCTCGCCATCCTCGAAGCGCAGAAGCTCGGGATCCCGGTCGTCGCTATCGTCGACACCAACTGCTCGCCCAAGGGCGTTGACTACGTCATCCCGGGCAACGACGACGCCGCCCGCGCGATCGCGCTCTACTGCGATCTCGTGAGCCGCGCCGCGCTTGACGGCATGTCCGCCCAGATGGGCGCTGCCGGCATCGACATCGGTGCGCTCGACGAGGCGCCGGCCGAGGAAACGGTCGCCGAAGAGGCCTGACCGGACCCGGTGGGGCGCGTTCGAGCGTCCTGTCATCCTACCTTCATCGGGCGGGGATACTCCCCGCCTGACCCATTGAGAAATCTTCGAAGGAGAGCCGACATGGCGATCACCGCACAAATGGTGAAAGAGCTGCGCGAGTCGACCGGCGCGGGCATGATGGACGCCAAGAAGGCGCTGACCGAGACGAATGGCGACATGGAAGCCGCCGTCGACTGGCTGCGCACCAAGGGCCTGGCCAAGGCCGCCAAGAAGGCCGACCGCGTCGCCGCCGAGGGCCTGATCGGCGTCGCCGTCAAGGACGGCCGTGGCGTCGCCGTCGAGATCAACTCGGAAACCGACTTCGTCGCCAAGAACGCCGACTTCCAGGACATGGTCCGCGACATCACCAACATCGCGCTGCAGACCGGCGAGACGCTGGAGGTTCTGAAGGCCACCCATCTGAACGGCAAGCCGGTCGAAGACGTCCTCACCGACGCGATCGCCCGCATCGGCGAGAACATGACGCTGCGCCGGATGCACGTTCTTGAAGGCGACACGGTCTATACCTACGTCCACTCGGCCGCTGCCGAGAACATGGGCAAGATCGGCGTTCTCGTTGCTCTGAACGGCCCGAAGGACAAGGCGGAGGCGATCGGCAAGCAGTTCGCCATGCACATCGCCGCGACCTCGCCGCTCGCGCTGAACGAGGCCGCGCTCGATCCTGCCGTCGTGGAGCGCGAACTCCAGGTCCAGACCCAGAAGGCGCTCGAGGAGAACGCCGCCTCGGCGAAGCCGAAGCCCGATCAGGTGATCCACAACAACATCATCCCGGGCCGGATGAAGAAGTTCCTCTCTGAAAACACGCTGCTCGGCCAGCAGTTCGTGATCAACCCGGACGTGACGGTCGAACAGGCCGCCAAGGATGCCGGCGTCGAGATCACCGGCTTTGCCCGCGTCGCGGTGGGCGAGGGCATCGAGAAGGAAAAGGAAGACTTCGCCGCCGAGGTCGCAAAGACCCGCGGCGCCTGATCCCTCGTCAGGACTTCGTCTCAGGAAGGGCCGGGGTAATCCCGGCCCTTTTGTCATTTCGGGGAATGCTTGTATCCGGTCAATGACCGGCTTGGCTGGGTCCGGCGGGTGCGAAACACCCGCCGGGCCCGGAACCCGGATTTCCGGGATTTGGGCTCAAGTCCCGAGGTTCTGGCGGTTTCGGCTCAAGCCCCACCAAATCACCACTCACTGAACCTCGTCACGATGCCGCATCCACCGTGATCGCGCCTGACGCAGATCAACTGTGCAGCGGGAATCTTCGCGACTTCGGGACGGCATGGGAACAGGATGGGAGACAGGAAGGGCGGCGCCTCCGGTCGATGGAGTCGCCGCCCTGATGCGCGCCGGCACCTGTTGGGGACATGGACAGGGCGCGCAAAAGTGTCGGACCAGCCTGCCCATGAAAACGACCGGCTGGTCCGCACCCGGTTGCCCGGCGCTCCCGCTTCCCCCGCAAACGCGGGCTGGTCCTGGGAGCCGTTCCTGGCCAATGCCACCACTCACGGAACATTCCCACGTTGTCCGCTTTCCGGCTTTTCAGGCTGATTTGAATCAACGGAATTCAGGGATTCTCGCTGCGCCGTCGAACCGACACAGATTGAGGGGGCTATAAAAGGGTGGGTGGTACGCCTCGCCAAGAGGCGTACCACCCGATGTCGCGCCAGCACCTGTTGGGGATGAGGACAGGGCGCGTCTTCGTGTCGAACCTGCCAGATGAGAAAGCATCCGGCAGGCCCAACTTCCGGTTTCCCGGGCCCCCCATTCCCCCGTAAAAAACGGGCTGGTCCGGGGGAGCAGTTCCTGGCCAATGCCACCACTCACGGAACGAGGAAGATATTGCAGGTTTACCCAACGTAAGGAAAGTATGGGAATCCATACCCGCCTGAATTGTAACGAAGTCTTGAGCGCAAGCGGTCGAACTGCAAAACCTTCCGTCTCCAGACCGATCATTGTCCTGCCGTTAGAAACAATGCGGAGCCAGATCACTCCGGAAGCATGAAGATCTGATTCTGGAACGAGGCCTTCAAGACCGCCTGGGCTGTGGTCTCGACGTCGAGCGCCTCGCGCGCAAGGCGAAGGTGCTTCTCGACCGTGGCCGGCGTCAGCCCCATGATCGTGGCGATGTCCTGCATGGTCTTGCCGTCACCGACCCATTCGAGCGCCTCACGCTGGCGTGGCGTCAGGGCCCGGCGCGACGAGGCGAAGGGCATCGCCGTGATCCGGAGGTGGGTGATGTTGTTGATGATGGCGATCTCGGAACCGAACTCCTCCCACATGGAGTCGACCTCGAACTGTCGCATGCCGGGCCTGGCGCAAAGACCGATGGCGCCCTTCGCGCGGACGGAGACGTCCCGAAAGCTGATCGAGTAGCCCGCCCGGATGTCATAGCGGAAGTTCAGATCGACGATCTGCTTCTCGATATCGCTTAGTTCGCGACTAGCGGCCACCTCGTCGATCAGCCGCCAGGAACACGTTCCTTCATTCGCGGCAGCCCAGTTCACCATCGGAGCGTGATTGAACAGGCCGGATCTCACGAACAGGTCGAGATACCGCTCGTCGTGATTCGACAGGACGAGGAGGTCGTCGGCATTGCCGAAGGAGGTCGAGGTCCGGAACCGGGTGAAGCCGTAGAGCAGGCGGTCGAAGCCGTATTCCGCCATCTTGGCGAGATGAAGCGACCAGATCTCCTCGATGGTTTCTGCCTCAATGACCCGTTCCAGATGCGGGATGATCGGGGACGGCGGCTTCATCAGCGCCTCCGTGCGGAGGTCTGACCAAGGCCGTAGCCGCCTGCGTCCAACGCGGCGGAATGATCACGAACAACCGTGAGTGTGGCCAACTGAATCAAAGAAGCCATGACACTATCCCCGTTCAAGTTGTGCCATGCCGTCTGAACACTGTCGAGGGGAGCCACTTTTCATTTCACCCGTTCGTGATACCTAATGTGGCGCACAACCAGAGCGGAGCCTGCCATGACGGATGGACATTGGGACGTAGTGATCGTCGGCGGCGCGGTCACCGGTGCGGCGACGGCCTGGTGGCTGCTCGGGATTGCACCCGGCCTGCGGGTCATGGTGGTCGAGAAAGACCCGACCTATGCCCGCGCCGCGACGGCGCTCTCGGTGGCCTCGGTACGTCAGCAGTTCTCAAATCCCGTGAACGTCGAGATCTCGCGCTTCGGCGCCGCGTTCATCCGCGATTTCGGCGCGCGAATCGGCCCGGAGGGCGGGGTTCCCTCGCTCGGCCTGAAGGAGAACGGCTACCTGTTCCTGACCGGAACCGAGACGGGGGCCGAGGTGCTCGAGGAGCTGGCCGCGATGCAGCGCGGGCTCGGAGCGGCGACCGAAGTGCTCGGCCGGGCGGAACTCGCGCGGCGCTATCCGTGGATGCAGTTCGACGATGTGGTCGCCGGCAGCATCGGCGCGCGGGACGAGGGCTGGTTCGACAACATGGGATTGCTGAACGGGTTCCGGGCGGGTGCCAGGGCGCGCGGCGCGGTCTTCGTCCATGACCGGGCCGTGGGGCTGGAGCGGGAGGGCGCACGCGTCACGGCCGCAATGCTCGAAACCGGGGGCAGGGTGTCTGCCGACGCCTTTCTCTGCGCGGCCGGCACCGGCTCGACCGAAATCTGCGCGATGGCGGGCATTGCGCTGCCAGTCGAGCCGCGCAAGCGCACGGTCTTCGTTGTCGACGCGCCAAACGCCCGGCACGCCGACGCCCCCCTGATCATCGACCATACCGGGATCTACCTGCGCCCCGAACACGGCACCTGGATCACCGCGACGGTGCCGATCGACGACGGTCCCTGCGACGAGACGGACTGGGAGCCCGATCACGCCCAGTTCGAGGACCTGATCTGGCCGCGGCTCTACAACCGGAGCGAGGGCTTCGACGCGGTCAAGGTGATGCGGTTCTGGGTCGGTCACTACGATTACAACCGCCTGGATCAGAACGCGATCCTGGGGCGCTGGCCGGGGACCGAGAATTTTCACGTCGCGACCGGCTTTTCCGGGCACGGCCTGCAGCAGGCGCCCGCGGTGGGACGCGGCATGGCGGAACTGATCCTTACGGGGCGCTACGAGACACTCGACCTCTCGCCGCTCGGGCCGGAGCGCGTGTTGGAGAACCGGCCCTTCCTCGAACGCGCCGTCGTCTGACGCGCCCGCGGGGTCACAGCTTGTCGACGGGAACCTTGAGATAGGTGCCGCCATCCTCGTCGGGCGGCGGCATCCGGCCCGCCCGCATGTTCACCTGCAAGGACGGGATGATCAGCTTCGGCATGTCGAGCGTCCGGTCGCGCGCTTCGCGCAAGGCGACGAACTCCGCGGCTGAGCGCGATCCGCCGATATGGACGTTGCGCGTCTTCTCCTCGGCGACCGTCGTCTCCCAGGCGAAATCGTTGCGGCCGGGGGCCTTGTAATCATGGCCGACGAAGATCCTCGTCTCGTCGGGCAGGGCGAGGATCTTCTGGATCGAGTCGTAGAGCATTTCGGCCGAGCCGCCGGGGAAGTCACAGCGTGCGGTGCCGAAATCCGGCATGAAGAGCGTGTCGCCGACAAAGGCCGCGTCGCCGATCACATAGGTCAGACAGGCCGGCGTGTGGCCGGGCGTGTGCAGGACCCGGCCTTCGAGCGCACCGATCCCGAACTGGTCACCGTGGCGAAACAGGCGGTCGAACTGGCTGCCGTCGCGCTGGAACTCGGTGCCCTCGTTGAAGACCTTCCCGAAGGTGTTCTGAACGACCGTGATCTTCTCGCCGATGCCGATCCGGCCGCCGAGGCGTTCCTGGATATAGGGCGCGGCCGAGAGGTGATCGGCGTGGACATGGGTTTCGAGGATCCATTCGACCCGCAGTCCCTTCGCGCGGATATGCGCGATCACGCGATCGGCCGAAGCCGTGCCGGTGCGGCCCGAGGCGTAGTCGAAGTCGAGAACCGAATCCACGACCGCGGCGGCCAAGCTGCCGGGATCGACGACGACATAGCTCACCGTGTTGGTCGCCTCGTCGAAAAACGCGGTCACGTCAGGTTTCACGAGCGTCATGGTCTGCCTCCGGGATCGTCTCCACAGGATATGGTCAACGCCAAACACATATCAAGTGATGAATATGTGTGGTGAAACGCTAAAGGTCACGTCAGCGCCCGGACTCGCGCGACGAATTGGGGCAGGTCGCGGAAATCGTCGAAGTCGCCGGCGAAACGGATCTCCGAGCGCGGCACGCGAAGATACCCGGCGGAGAAGAGCAGGAACGGCATGCCGGCGGCTTCGGCGGTGTGCGCATCGACCTCGCTGTCGCCGACGAAGACGCAGTCGCCGCCGAGTGCCGCGCAGGCGGCGCGGAGCGGGGCAGGGTGGGGCTTTCGTTCGGCCAGGGTGTCGCCGGCGACGACGCAGTCGAAGAACGGCGCGAGCCCGAGCGCGTCAAGAACCGAGGCCGTCGCCGCGGCGGGCTTGTTGGTGCAGATCCCGAGCCGGTGCCCGTCGGATCTCAGCGTTCCGAGCGTCTCGCGGACATGAGGATAGACCGTCGTGAACTCGGCGGAGCGTTCGGTGTAGTCCGCCACCAGCCGCCCGGCCAGCGCATCGTGTCGGGCCATGTCGATCCCGCGCTCGGCCATGACGCGGGCCACGAGCACCTTGGCGCCGTCGCCGACGAAGGAACGGATCCGGGCCGGCACCATCGGTGGCTGACCCTCGGCCGCGAGCATCCTGTTCACCGCCGCCGCGAGATCGGGCAAGCTGTCGATCAGCGTGCCGTCGAGATCGAAGATCAGCGCCGGGGCAGGGCTCACGCCGCCTTCCACTTGATCGAGCAGCCCATCGAGGCGACTTGGTGCTCCGGTCCCTTGCCGGTTTCCGCGACCATCCGCATCGCCTCGTAGAGCTCGCGCCTGACGTCAGGAGCCGCGGCCTGGCGGCCCGACGCGTCGAGGCGGCCGCGATACTGAAGCTCGAGCGCCGCGTTGAAGCCGAAGAAGTCGGGTGTGCATGTCGCGCCGTAAGCCTTTGCGACGGCTTGGCTTTCGTCGTAGAGATAGGGGAAGGTGAAGGCGTGCCGGACGGCTTCGGATTTCATGGCGTCGAAGCCGTCCTGCGGATAGGCCAGAGCGTCGTTGGAAGAAATCGCGGCGGCACCAATGCCGAGGTCCTGCAGCGCCTTCGCATCCCGGACGATGCGGTCGATCACCGACTGGACATAGGGGCAGTGGTTGCAGATGAACATGATCAGCGTGCCTTTCGGACCCGCGATCTCGGACAATGACCAGTCGCGGCCATCCGTGCCGGGCAGCGTGAAATCCACCGCTTTCCAGCCAAACTCACAGACGGGCGGAGATACTGCCATGGCGTTTTCCTCTGACTTCAGGCGGCTTCGGCCGCCTTGCGGATCGCAGCGATATTCTGGCCGTAGACCTCGGGCTTCGCAACCGAACCGCCGGAAAACACGCCCGATCCGGCCACCAGGACATCTGCGCCGGCTGCCGCGACCAACGGCGCGGTCTCGGGCGTGATGCCGCCGTCGATCTCGATATGGATCGGGCGATCGCCGATCATGGCACGCAAGGAGCGGATCTTATCTATTTGGGAATGAATGAATTTTTGCCCGCCGAAGCCGGGGTTCACCGTCATTACGCAAACCAGGTCGATGAGATCCATGACCGGCGCGACAGCGTCGGCCGGAGTTCCGGGATTGATCGCGAGGCCAGCCTTTTTTCCTGTCGCGCGAATGGCTTGCAGCGTGCGGTGGATATGCGGGCCGGCCTCGACATGAGCGGTGATGATGTCGACGCCGGCCTCGGCGAAGGCGTCGATATAGGGATCGACCGGCGCGATCATCAGGTGCACATCCATGACCGTGCGGATATGCGGCCGGATCGCCTTGCACATGGCCGGGCCGAAGGTCAGGTTCGGCACGAAGTGGCCGTCCATCACATCGACATGAACCCAGTCGCAGCCTTGATCCTCGATGGCACGGATCTCCTGACCGAAATTCGCGAAATCGGCGGAGAGGATCGACGGGGCGATCTTGATCTTGCGGTCGAAGGGCATGGAAAGGCTCCGGGATTGTTGTCGAGAACCGTCTAGCGGCAAAAGGTCCACAACGCCAGAATGCAGCTTCGACTTGCGGCAAATACTGGCAATGGAGGCAGTTTCAGGCCGAATTCTTCCATCTTTAAATTACATAATTCGGCTTATCGGATATTGGTGTCGGAATCGACGGGCACGCCCTTCCGCCAAACTCCCGCGAGTCTCAGGTCATCCGTGAGATGGACGAAATCCGCATCGCGCCCCGGTTCCAGCATGCCGCACCGATCTGTGAGGCCAAGCACGCGCGCCGGGATCCGGCTCGCCATCGCCAGCGCACGGTCGAGCGCGACGCCAACATCGTCGCGCAACACCCGGATCGCGCGTGTAAAGTTCAGATCCGCACCCGCGAGCGTGCCGTCCGCAAGCGTGAGCCTTCCATCCCGTCTGAGGATCTCACGACCGTTCAATTCGAAACGCCGGATTCTGGCTCCGGCTGGCGCCATCGCGTCGGTCACGAGGAAGATCTCGCCCGGCCCGGCCTTGGCCGCCAGCGCGGCCGCCATTGCAGCCGGATGCACATGGATGCCGTCGGCGATCAGCCCGGCGTCGAGCGCTCCGGTTGTCAGCGCCGTGCCGACGAGGCCCGGCTCCCGGTGGCCGAGTGGACTCATGGCGTTGAAGAGATGCGTGGCGAGCCGCGCGCCGGCGGTCACGGCGGCCTTGCAGGTCGCGAAATCCGCGTCGGTGTGGCCGAGGGACACGATCACGCCGGCCTCGGACAAGGCCGATATCTGCGCGAGGCTCACGCTTTCGGGCGCCAGCGTCACCATGAGCCTCGGCAACCGCCGCGCGGCGTCGAGCAGCATCGCGAGGTCGCCCTCCTCCATCGGCCGGATCAGCGCGGGATCATGGGCGCCCTTCCGGGCAAGGCTCAGATGCGGCCCCTCGAGGTGGAGCCCTGCGACACCGGATATGCGCGCGGCAATCGCCCCCTCGACCGCGTTGATCGCGGCGCGCGTCTGCGCGGACGTGTCGGTGATCAGCGTCGGCAGGAACGTCAGGGTGCCGAACCGCGCGTGGGCCTCGGCGATGCGGGCTAGGGTCGCGACGCTCGGCGCGTCGTTGAACATCACCCCGCCGCCGCCGTTGAGTTGCAGATCAACGAATCCCGGCGCGAGAATCCCGCCCGAAAGAGCTACCGTCTCGACTCCGCCGGTCCGCGCCTCTGGCGGCAGGATCGCGGCGATCCGGCCCCGATCGACGAGAAGCGCGCCGGGACCGAGCCGGTCGCCGTCGAAGATCATGGCACCGTGATAGAGCGTCGGCATCACTGTACCTCCAAGGCCGCCAACCGCGCCGCAAGCGCAAGCGCGCCGTCGAGCGCGCTGCCCTTCGGTGCTACGATCCTCTCGGCGAGGGCCGGAGGGAGCCATGCTGCGTAAGCTGGGCCAAGACCTCCGGCCAGGCACAGCGGCTCGCCTTCGGCCAGACCGAGCGCGGCGGTCGCGCGTTCGACATAGGCGGCCCCCTCGCCCATCAGGCGCCCGGCCACCGCGTCCCCGGCTGTGGCCGCGGCAACAATGTCCGGCGCGAGCGCGGCATACTCGGCCGGGGATGCGCTCAGTCCAAAGGCGGTGATCCCGGCGGCACCGCCGAACCTCTCCAGCGTGGCTCTTGTCAGGCGGCTCGACGGTGCCATCCCGTCATGGTCCAGCAGCGTTTCGGTCAGCAGACGGCGGCCGAGCCAGGCGCCCGAGGACTGGTCGCCAAGCGCGAAGCCCCAGCCGCCGACGCTGCGGATCCTGCCGCCGGTCTGGCGGCCGATGAAAGACCCGGTGCCGATCGCCGCGACCACGCCGTCATCCAGCCCGAGCGCGCCCGCGATCATCGTCGGCTGATCGTCGGTGACGGTGACGCGGGCAAACGGCAGCCCTGCGACGACCCGGTCGGCCATCGCTGCGTCCATGACGCCCGCCAACCCGAGATGCGCAACCGCTTGCCCGAGTGCGGCTTTGGGCAGACCGGCGGCCTTCGCGAGGCGCGGCAGCAGGCTCGCGATCCGCGCCATCGCGCCGGCGAAGTCCGAGACGTTCGCGGGCCCGCCGACCACTTCGACACGCTTGCCGGACCCGAGGCACAGCGCCGCCCGACAAGACGTGCCGCCGCCGTCAAGGCCGATCAGGATTGGCGCCTCGACCATGTTCTCGATCCCGTCCTCTCAGCGATGCCCAGTCGAAGATTGACGATGGTCTCTTCAGGTAATGACGTCCGGCCCCGCGCGACCGGTTCGGCTCCGTATTCCGGCGAGCGTCTCCGCAGCCTCCAGAACCGGCGCGAGCGCGGTCTGGACCTCCTCCGAAAGCCCGTCCGGCCCCGCCACATGGCGTTCGAGGTACAGCCGGATCGTCGCGCCCTCGGTCCCGGTTCCGGAGAGCCGCAGCACCACGCGCGAACCGTCGGTGAAGACGATCCGCAACCCCTGCCCCCGCGAGACCGATCCGTCGACCGGATCGGCATAGGCGAAGTCGTCGGCAGCCGCGACGGTGAGGCCCGCGATCTCCTGCCCCGGCAACTCCGGGAGCTTCGCGCGCAGGGTCGCCAGCACCGCTTCGGCAACGTCTGACGGCAGCGCCTCGTAATCGTGCCGGGAGTAGTAGTTCCGGCCGAATCGGCGCCAGTGGCCATTGAGGATTTCTGAAACGCTTTCAGTGCGTTCCGCAAGGATATTCAGCCAAAGAAGAACCGCCCAGAGCCCGTCCTTCTCACGCACGTGATCCGATCCGGCGCCGAAGCTCTCTTCGCCGCAGAGCGTCGCGCGGCCGGAATCGAGGAGGTTGCCGAAGAACTTCCAGCCGGTCGGCGTCTCATGGCAGCCGATGCCGAGCGCGGCGGCGACCCGGTCCACCGCCGCGGAGGTCGGCATCGAGCGGGCGACGCCCTTCAGCCCGTCCCGGTATCCCGGCGCGAGATGGGCATTGGCGGCGAGTACGGCGAACCCGTCCGAGGGCGCGACGTAGATGCCGCGGCCGACGATCATGTGGCGGTCGCCGTCCCCGTCGGAAGCCGCGCCGAGGTCGGGCGCCTCGGGGCCGAACATGCGCTCCATGAGATCATGCGCCCAGGTCGGGTTGGGATCGGGATGCATGCCGCCGAAATCCGGCAGCGGCTCGGCATTGACGACGGTGCCCGGTGCCGCGCCGAGGCGGTTCTCGAGGATCTCGCGGGCGTAGGGACCGGTCACGGCGCACATCGCGTCGAACCGCATCCTGAAGCCGCGCGCGAACATCGCGCGGATCGCGTCGAAGTCGAACAGGTTTTCCATCAGCGCGGCATAGTCGGCGACCGGGTCTATGACGGAAATCTCCATCCCGCCAATCTCTTGCGTGCCGATCCTCGACAAGTTCACATCCGCCGCGTCGGCAATGAAATACTCGTCGATCACCTTCGTCCGGGCGTGGATCGCCTCGGTCATCGCCTCTGGCGCCGGGCCGCCATTGGCGGTGTTGAACTTGACCCCGAAATCCGCCTCCAGCCCGCCGGGATTGTGCGAGGCCGATAGGATGATGCCGCCGTCGGCGTGGTTGAGCCGGATCAGATGCGAGGCCGCGGGCGTCGACAGAAGCGCATATTGGCCGACGATCACCCGCCGCGCGCCATTGGCCGCAGCCATCTTCAGGATCACCTGCGCCGCGCGTTCGTTGAAGTAGCGCCCATCGCCCCCGACAACATAGGTCTTACCCTTCGCGCCGCCGGTCGCGTCGAAGATCGACTGGACGAAGGTTTCGAGATAACCCTCTGACATGAAGACCTTCGTCTTCTTCCTCAATCCCGAGGTTCCGGGCTTCTGCCCGTCCTTCGGACTGCACGTCACACGCATCAATTGCTCCCTCTCGGCCCGGTTCCGGGCCTACATCAGGCTGGTCACCCAGAGGATCGTTGCATCCTCGGCGCTCAGCGAAATCACGTTGTGGCCCATCGTCGCGTCGTAATAGGCGCTGTCGCCACGGCGCAGATCGACGGGTTCGTAGAACTCTGTGTACAGCCGGACGACTCCGGTCAGGACATAGAGGAACTCCTCGCCGTCATGGCGGACCCAGCCGTCGAACTCCTCGATCGCGCGTGCCCGGATACGCGCGGTATAGGGCAGCATCTGCTTGGCCCGCAGCGCGCCGGCGAGCAGCCGGTGCTCGTAGGTCGCGGTGGCGTGGGCCTGGCCCTCGGTTGCCTTGGTCACCGCCATCCGCCCCGAGATCTGCGCCTTCGACGGCGGCGTGAAGAGCTGGGGCACCGTGATCGACAGGCCCTCGGCGAGCTTCTTCAACGCCTCGTAAGTCGGTGACATCTGGCCGTTCTCGATCTTCGAGAGGGTCGAGCGCGCGAGCCCCGCCTGCCCCGCAGCCTGTTCCAGTGTCCAGCCGCGCTCCTTTCTCAGGTCGCGCACTCGCTGGCCGAGGTTGAGCGGCTCGGCCGGCTCGCTCTCGGCGCCGTCCGCACGGGCGATGCGGATCATTCCGGTCGGGTCGATGTCGCTCATCTGATCATTCCAAGAGGGTCACCAGTGCAATAGCGCCATTCCACCCCGGCTTGCAACGGCTGGACGGGCGGCGTAGCGAGGGGCATGCGCTCCGTTACCGATCCTCTGCCCTGGCCCGCCTGCCCCGCGCCGTTCAACCTTGCGCGGCATGTGCTTGCCGCCGCCGGGTCCCGGCCTGACCATGTCGCGCTGCAGATCCTGCGGCCCTCGGGTGCCGAACGTTGGAGCTACGGTCGGCTCGAGGCCGCCGTGCGCGGCGTGGCGACCGGTCTTCTGGAGCGGGGGCTTGTGCCCGGCGACCGGGTGATGCTGCGGCTCGGCAACGGAGTCGCCTTTCCGCTCGCCTTCCTCGGCGCGGTGACTGCGGGGCTGGTGCCGGTGCCGACCGCGGCGGGCCTCACATCCGGCGAGGTGGCCCGGCTCTGTGCCGCGCTCGCGCCGAAGCTGATCGTCGCGGGCGAGGGTATCGCCCTGCCCGATCCCGCCCCCTGCCCGGTCCTGAGCGAAGCCGAGCTCCGCGGCTTCGAGGCGCGCCCGCCCGCCGACTGGGCGCTCGGCGATCCAGACCGGCTCGGCTATGTCGTCTTCACCTCGGGCACCTCCGGCCGTCCGCGGGCCGTCGCCCATGCCCATCGCGCGGTCTGGGCCCGTGGCATGATGGCCGGGGGCTGGACCGGCATAGGCGCAGAGGACCGGCTGATGCATGCCGGGGCGCTGAACTGGACCTACACGCTCGGCACCGGGCTCTTCGATCCCTGGGTAGCCGGTGCCACCGCGCTGGTCGCCGCAGAGGGCGTGGCGGTCGAGCAGCTCCCGCTTCTGGCGAAGCGGTTCGACGTCACGGTTTTTGCCGCTGTTCCCGGCGTTTATCGCAAACTCCTCGCGCAAGGAGGACCGCTCGTCCTGCCCCGGCTCCGGCATGGTCTGTCGGCCGGCGAAAAACTCCCGTTGGCGATTCGCCAGGCCTGGCGCGACGCTACCGGCACCGACCTGCACGAGGCGATGGGAATGTCGGAATGCTCGACCTTCCTCTCATCCAGCCCGCTCCGCCCCGCGCCCGATGGCGCGACCGGCTATCCGCAGCCGGGCCGCAGGATCGCGGTTCTCGGGGGCAACGGTCTTCCCGCCGAACGCGGCGAGGCGGGCATCCTCGCCGTGCATCGCACCGATCCCGGACTGTTCCTTGGCGTGCTTGAAGGCGATACAATTGCCCCTCCCGAGGGCGACTGGTTCCAGACCGGCGACATGGTGACGATGGCCGAAGATGGCGCGATCACCTCGCTGGGCCGCGCCGACGACATGATCAACGCAGGCGGTTTCCGCGTCTCGCCGGCCGAGATCGAAGCCGCGCTGAACAGCCATCCCGGCGTCGGCGCCAGCGCGGCGGTCGAACTCAAGGTCAAGGCCGATGCCAGCGTCATCGCCCTCTTCTACATCGGGGAGGCACCCGAGGCCGAGCTGGCGGCGCATGCCGAAGCCTGCCTCGCGCGCTACAAGCAGCCGCGGCTCTATCTTCGCCGCGACGCCTTGCCGGTGACCGCGAACGGCAAGATCAATCGCCGCGCGCTACGTGAGGAATGGAAGGAAACACCATGATCCGGCTCGATATTCTTTCTGACATTGCCTGTCCCTGGTGTTATGTCGGAAAAGCCTATCTCGATCGTGCGCTCGAGGCCCATCCGGAGCATCCGTTCGTCATCGAGTGGCATCCCTACCAGCTCAATCCCGAGATGCCGAAGGAAGGCATGGACCGGCGCGCCTACATGGAGGCGAAGTTCGGCGGCCGCGAAGGCGCCGCCCGCGCCGATGCGCCGCTCGTCAGCCACGCCGCCGAGGCCGGAATCGAGCTCAACCTCGACCGGGTTCAGCGGGCACCGAACACGCTCGACGCGCACCGGCTGATCCACTGGGCCGGGTTCGAGGGCCGACAGACGGCGATGGTCTCGGCGTTGTTCCGCGCGCTCTGGCGCGACGGGCGCGATGTCGGCGATGCCGATACGCTGGCCGATATCGCCGGCGAGGTCGGCCTCGACCGGGACATGATGCGCCGTCTCCTCGATGGCGATGGCGATGTGGAGGAGATCCGCGCCCGGATCGAGCATGCCCGCGAGCGCGGCGTGAACGCGGTCCCGACCTTCATCATCGCCGAGCGCCATGTGCTTCAGGGCGCCCAGCCGACCGCGACATGGGGTAAGATCGTCGAGGAACTGTCTGAGCGCATTGCCGAATTGCGCAGGAATAGCGAGACGTGACCACCGCAGCCGACATCGCGCCGGCCCGGCGCCTGCCCCTGCCGGAGTTCGTGGCGCTTCTCGCGATGATGTTCGCGATGACCGCCTTCTCGATCGACGCGATGCTGCCGGCCATGCCGGAGATCGCGGTGGAACTCGCGCCCGCGGCGCCGAACCGGGCGCAACTGATCATCACCAGCTTCGTCTTCGGCATGGGGCTTGGCACCTTCGTGACCGGCCCGCTCTCGGACGCGTTCGGCCGCCGTGTGGTGATCATTGGCGGCGCGTTGCTCTACTGCCTCGGCGCGCTGTTGGCCTGGGCGGCGCCGACGTTGGAACTGGTGCTGGCGGCGCGGATCCTCCAGGGGCTCGGCGTCGCGGGGCCGCGCGTTGCCGGATTGGCGCTGGTCCGAGACCTCTATGCCGGACGCGAGATGGCGCGGCTGATCTCGTTCGTGATGATGGTCTTCGCGCTGGTGCCCGCGGTGGCCCCGCTCTTCGGCTCTTTCATCATCGCGGGATTCGGCTGGCGCGCGATCTTCATGGCCTTCGTTCTCTTCGCGCTGCTCAGCATGTCGTGGTTCGGCCTGCGCCAGGCCGAGACGCTGCCCAGGGAACGGCGCCGCGCCTTCTCTCCCGCCCCGCTCCTCGCCGCGGCGCGCGAGGTGGCGTCCCACCGGCTCGTGATCCTGGTGACGCTGGTTCTGACGCTGGTTTTCGGAAGCCTCTTTGCGACCCTCGCCTCCACCCAGCAGGTCTTCGACCAGAGCTTCGGCCGGGCCGAGAGCTTTCCGAGATGGTTCGCGCTGATCGCCGTGATCGCCGCGAGCGCAAGCCTGCTCAACGCGCGGCTCGTGACGCGGCTCGGCATGCGGCGACTTGCGACCGCGAGCTTCGCCTTGCAGGCGGTGAATTCCGGGGTCATCGCGGCTGTGTTCGCGCTCGGCCTCGTGCCGGAATGGTTCAGCTTCTGGCTCTATCTCTATTGGACGACAACGGTTTTCTTCATGCTCGGCACGACGATCGGCAACCTGAACGCGCTCGCGCTGGAGCCGATGGGCCATATCGCGGGAACGGCCGCGTCGCTGGTCACCGCGCTCGCAACGGTGCTGTCGGTGGCGGTCGCAGAGCCTGTCCGGCTTGCCTTCGATGGCACGCCCGTGCCGCTGATGGCGGGGGTCTTCGCCTGCTCCGTCGTGGCGCTGCTGCTGATGCTCCTGCTGCCAAGGTCGGAGGGGTGAGCCGCCACGGCAGCCGGGGTCAGCCTTGGCGGACCTTCTCGGCAAGCTCGCGGGCGATCGCAAAGACCCCCTTGATCTTGTCGCTGTCCTTGCTCCAGTCGCGCCGGACGATGACCTTGTTGTCCTTGATCTTGGCCATTCCCCGCTCGGCCTGCAGATAATCCACGAGGCCCGCCGGATTGGGGAATTTGTCCATGTGAAACTGCACCGTCGCGCCTTTCGGGCCGGCGTCGAGCCGGCCGATATGCGCCCGCCGGCACATCGCCTTGATCCGCATGACCACGAGCAGCGTGTTGACCTCCTTCGGCACCGGGCCGAAGCGGTCGATGAGCTCGGCGGCGAAGCCTTCGAGCTCCACCTTCGTCGTGAGCGAGGAGAGCCGGCGGTAGAGCCCGAGACGCACGTCAAGATCTGGAACGTAGCTGTCCGGGATCATCACCGGCACGCCGAGATTGATCTGCGGCGACCATTGCCCGTCCTCGGCGATGGGCGTCTCGAGATCGCCGGCCTTGATCCTGGCGATCGTGTCCTCAAGCATCGATTGATAAAGTTCGTAGCCTACCTCGTTGATATGACCGGATTGTTCTTCGCCGAGAATATTGCCGGCGCCGCGCAGGTCGAGGTCCTGCGAGGCAAGGTTGAACCCCGCCCCGAGGCTGTCGAGGCTGCCGAGGAGGCGCAGCCGTTTCTGCGCGTTCGGCGTGAGCGGCAGGCGCGGCTTCGTGGTGAGGTAGCAATAGGCCCGCAGCTTCGACCGCCCCACCCGGCCGCGGATCTGGTAGAGCTGCGACAGGCCGAACATGTCCGCCCGGTGCACGACCATCGTGTTCGCGGTCGGAATGTCGAGCCCGCTCTCGACGATGGTCGTCGCCAGGAGCACGTCGTACTGGCCGTCGTAGAACGCGTTCATCCGCTCGTCGAGTTCGCCCGCCGCCATCTGGCCGTGCGCGATGACATAGCTGACCTCGGGCACATGGGTCTTCAGGAACTCCTCGATCCCGGGCAGGTCCTTGATGCGCGGGACGACGTAGAAGCTCTGGCCGCCACGGTAGCGTTCGCGCAGGAGCGCCTCGCGGATGGTCACGCTGTCAAACTCGCTGACATAGGTGCGGATCGCCAGACGGTCGATCGGCGGAGTGCCGATTATGCTGAGATCCCGGACACCTGTGAGCGAAAGTTGAAGTGTGCGCGGGATCGGAGTCGCGGTCAGGGTGAGGACATGGATCTCCGACCGCATCTCCTTCAGCCGCTCCTTGTGGGTGACACCGAAATGCTGCTCCTCGTCGATGACGAGAAGGCCGAGATTGCGGAACTTCATTCCCTTGGCGAGCACCGCATGGGTGCCGATGACGATATCCACCGTGCCCTCGGCCAGGCCCTCGCGCGTCTGCGCGGCGTCGCGGGCGGAAACGAAGCGCGAGAGCGGCCGCACGGTGATCGCGGTGCCCCGGAAGCGGTCCGAGAAGGTCTTGAAATGCTGGCGGGCGAGTAGCGTCGTCGGCGCGATCACCGCGATCTGGACCCCGGACATCGCGGCGATGAAGGCGGCGCGCATCGCCACCTCGGTCTTGCCGAAGCCGACATCGCCGACGACGAGCCGGTCCATCGGGCGGCCCTCGGCGAGATCCCCCGCCACCTCCTCGATGGCGGACAGCTGGTCGTCGGTCTCCTGGTAGGGGAAGCGCGCGGCGAAGGCGTCCCATTCGTGATGCGGCGCCTCGAGGATCGGCGCCTTGCGCAGCAGCCGCTCGGCCGCGACCCGCATCAGCCGCTCGGCGATCTGGCGGATACGCTCCTTGAGCTTCGCCTTCTTCGCCTGCCAGGCACCGCCGCCGAGCTTGTCGAGCAGCCCCTCCTCGTGGCCGTAGCGGCTGAGAAGCTCGATGTTCTCGACCGGCAGGTAGAGCCGGTCGCCGCCGGCATATTCGAGCGCCACACAATCATGCGGCGCGCCGAGCGCGGTGATCGTCTCGAGCCCGGTATAGCGGCCGACGCCGTGGTCGACATGGACCACGAGGTCACCCGGCGAAAGCGATTGAGCTTCGGTCAGGAAGTTCTCGGCCTTCCTGCGCTTTTTCGCGCCGCGGATCAGCCGCTCGCCAAGCACGTCCTGCTCGGAGATCACGGTGAGCCCGCCACCCTCGAACCCGTGTTCGAGCGCCCAGACCGCAAGGAACAGCCCGCCCTTGCCCTCGGGCACGTCGCGAATGTCGCGGATAAGCGTGGTGCCCAGCACCTCCTCGTCTTCCAGGAGGCCCTTGAGGCGCTCGCGCGCGCCTTCGGAATAGGAGGCGACCACCACCTGTCCATCCGCGCGGCGCGCGTTCAGATGGTCGGCCAGAGCGCTGAAGAGATTGACGTTTTCAAGCTGGCGCTCGGGCGCGAAGTTGCGACCGATCCGGCCGCCGGCGTCAAGGACACCGGGCCCGGTCGCCTGCGGCAGCTCGACGAACTGGATCACCCGGTGACCAGCAATAGCCACCTGCCAGCCGGCATCGTCGAGATACATCAACCCCGGCGCGCAGGGCTTGTAGACGGAATCCAGCCGGTCCTTGCGCCGCATCGCCTCGCGCCGGGTGTCGTATTGATCCTCGATCCCCTCCCAGCGCGAAAGCCGCGCCGGGGTGAGCTGGTCGTCGAGCATCACGCTCGCGCCGGGCAGGTAGTCGAACAAGGTCTCCAGCCGTTCGTGGAAAAATGGAAGCCAATGCTCCATCCCGGCGTGCTTGCGTCCCGCGCTCACCGCCTCGTAAAGCGGATCGTCGGTGCCGGCGGCGCCGAACTCGATGCGGTAGTTCTGCCGGAAGCGGGTGATCGCCGCCTCGTCGAGGATGATCTCGGAGACCGGCGCGAGTTCTACTGCGGTCAGCTTCTCGGTCGTTCGTTGCGTTGCCGGATCGAAGCGTCGGGCGCCGTCGAGCACGTCGCCGAACAGGTCGAGCCGGACCGGGCCGCCCTCGCCCGGCGGGAAGATATCGATGATGCCGCCGCGGACGGCGTAGTCGCCGGGTTCCGTTACGGTCGGGCTTTGCGAGAAGCCCATGCGGACGAGGAAGCCGCGAAGGGCGGCCTCGTCGATCCGCTGGCCAACGCGGGCGGTAAACGAGGCGGCGGCCAACACCTCGCGCGCGGGAAGGCGCTGCGTCGCGGCGCTGAGCGTGGTCAGGAGGATGAACGGCCCCGGCAGGCCCTGCGCAAGTGCCGCGAGCGTCGCCATCCGGGTCGCGGAGACATCGGCATTCGGCGAGACGCGGTCGAAGGGCAGGCAGTCCCAGGCCGGGAAGGTCAGGACCAGTGCGTCGGGCGCGAAGAAGGCGAGCGCGGCCCGCATCGCTTCCATACGCTTGTCGTCGCGCGCGACATGAAGGACGGGCGCGCCCTTCGCCAGCTCACGGGCGAGGAGGCGGGCGTCGAATCCCTCGGGCGCGCCGGAGAGCGTGATATGGGCAGGCATGGTCATCGCCCTCACCTATCCCGCCCGGCGCAGGAGTCAACCGGGCAGGATCGAGAGGTTCATGTTCTGCAGCATGCCCCAGAACGCGGTGACGAAGATCGAGACGATTCCGATCGCCTGGACCATGATCCGATGCATCGAAAGCCGCCGGCGCAGAACTTCTCCCTGCTCGTCATGCTCCTCGATCCGGGCCGCCGTCGCCAGGCTGAGCAAGCCGACCAGCGACATGGGCAGCGCGATCAGAAAGATCGCCTGGCAGAATTCCACCCGGTAGAGGAAGCCCAGAAGCCCGAGAGTGGTGAGCACGAAGCTGAACATGGCCATCAGGATCACGCCGGCTTCGCGGCCGATATAAAGGATCCGGGTCACATTGACCCGCACGATGTCCTGAAGATCCTGCTCCGCTTTCCCGCCCAATCGGCGTGCGCGCATCACCATGTCGAACGGGATGCCAAGCACCCGGTGCGATGCTGCCGACCAGGTGACCGCCAAAGCGATCCAGTACCAGAGGTTCGAGAACGATCGAAAGTCGATCAGGTCGTGAAGCGTTTGCGTAAAGTCCAAGGCGTTTCCCCGATGCCTGCCGGTTCGATGCTAGCGGCGCCCTGCGGCGGTTTCCACCCTTGAGATATGGTGCGAACCGTGCAACCCGTATTTTCGACCGCAGAGAAGAGACCGCGACATGACCCCGATCCAGGCCCCCTACCCCGCCACCCGATTCCGGCGCCTGCGCCGCACGGCCGCCCTGCGCGATCTCGTGGCCGAAACCCGGCTCGGCGTGAGCGACCTGATCTGGCCGATCTTCGTCACCGACGTTCCCGGCGCCGACGTGGCCGTGCCTTCGATGCCGGGCGTGTCACGGTTGACCGTCGAGGGCGCGGTGCGCGCCGCCGAGGAGGCGGCAAGGCTGGGGATTCAGGCCCTCTGCCTCTTTCCCTACACCGATCCCACGACGAAGACCGAAGCCTGCGAAGAGGCCTGGAACCCCGAGAACCTCTCCAACCGCGCCGTACGCGCGATCAAGGCGGCGGTGCCGGAGCTCGCGGTGATGACCGACGTGGCGCTCGACCCCTACAATGCCAATGGCCACGACGGGCTCGTGCGGGACGGAATCATCCTCAACGACGAAACGGTCGAGGCGCTGGTCAGGATGGCGCTCGCCCAGGCCGAGGCGGGGGCCGACATTATCGGCCCCTCGGACATGATGGACGGACGGATCGGCGCGATGCGTGCCGGGCTAGAGGCGGCGGGTCACAAGGACGTGGCGATCCTGAGCTATGCCGCGAAGTATGCCTCCGCCTTCTACGGCCCGTTCCGCGACGCCGTCGGCGCGTCCGGCGCCCTGAAGGGCGACAAGAAGACCTACCAGATGAACCCGGCGAACCGTGACGAGGCGCTGAGGCTCGTCGCCCGCGACCTGTCTGAAGGGGCGGACATGGTGATGGTCAAGCCGGGGCTTGCCTATCTCGACATCTGCGCCGCGGTGAAGGCCGAGTTCGGCGCGCCGACCTTTGCCTACCAGGTCTCTGGCGAATACGCGATGCTCAAGGGCGCAATCCTGAACGGCTGGGTGAAGGAGGAGGTGATCCTCGAAAGCCTGCTCGCGTTCCGGCGCGCGGGATGCGACGGGATCCTCACCTATTTCGCCCCAGACATCGCGCGTATCCTGCGCGGCTGATCCGGCGAGGTCTCGCGGAGTTGAACGCGTGCTGCGCAAGTCTTGATGACAGGGCGGGCAATCTGCACTATAGATGGTGTTGAAACGGCCAGATAAGGTCGACGTCGGCATTGAGAGCGGAGCAGCGAGATGAGCGGACTTACCCGTCGCGGAGCAATTCTTTATGGCAGCGCCCTGTTGGGGCTTTCGGCTTGCGGCAACGGGGTGGGAGGTTCCGGCGCGGCGCAGCTCGACGCGCGGGTCGACGCCACGCGGGATTTCCTGCGCGATCGCTATCCGGGCACGGTCGATCTGACGAACCGGGCCTCCGGTGTGCTCTACATGCCGCTGATGACCGAGGCCGGTCTCTTCTTCGGTGGCGCCTACGGGCAGGGCGCGCTCCGGATCAACGACATCACCGTCGACTACTACTCGGCGACCCAGGCGAGCTGGGGCCTGCAGGTCGGCGCGCAGCAATACGCCCATGCGCTGTTCTTCATGACGCCGCAGGCGCTCGCCGACTTCCGCAGGGCCGACGGCTGGGTTGCCGGCGCGGACGCGAAGTATGCCACGCCCGAGGGCGGCGGATCGCTCGGTGCCGACACGACAACGACGACCTCGCCGGTCGTGGCGATGGTCTTCGGCCAGGCGGGCTTTATCGCTGGCGCGACAGTCGAAGGCACGAAGTACACGCGGATCATTCCCTGAAGATTTCGTTCGGCGCGGCGCCGGACGGATCGAAGCGGGGGGCTGTCTGCCCCCCGCGCCCCCCGAGAGTATTTGAGAACAGAAAGTGAGACAGGCCGCGGCCGCTTTCTGTCCTTAAATACTCCGGGGGAATCCCCGCGCAAGCGGGGATGGGGGCAGCGCCCCCTTCCGACGCCGCAGCAGTTCTACGGTCAGTCGAGCTTTCTGAGCCGGGCGATCAGGCTTGACGTGTCCCAGCGGCCGCCGCCCATCTTCTGCACGTCTTTGTAGAACTGGTCGACGAGCGCCGTAACCGGCAGGCTCGCGCCGTTCTCGTCCGCGGTGGCGAGGCAGATGCCGAGATCCTTGCGCATCCAGTCGACCGCGAAGCCGTAGTCGAACTTCCCCTCAGCCATGGTCTTGTGGCGGTTGACCATCTGCCACGATCCGGCTGCGCCCTGGCTGATCACCTCCACGAGTTCCTCGATATCGAGCCCGGCCTTCTCGGCGAAGTGGAGCCCCTCGGAGAGGCCCTGGACGAGACCGGCGATGCAGATCTGGTTGGCCATCTTGGCGAGTTGCCCCGCGCCGGTATCGCCGAGGCGCCGGCAGATCCGGGCATAGGCGGCGATGACCGGCTCGGCGCGCACATAGTCCGCCTCGGGGCCGCCGCACATCACCGAGAGCACGCCGTTCTCCGCCCCGGCCTGACCACCCGAGACCGGCGCGTCGACATAGCCGATCCCGCGTTCGGCCGCGCTCGCCGCCAGCTCGCGGGTGACGGCGGCCGAGACCGTCGTGTGATCGACGAAGACCGCGCCCTTCGACATTCCGGAGAACGCGCCGTCCTCGCCGGTGCAGATCATGCGCAGGTCGTCGTCATTGCCGACGCAGGCCATCACGAAATCGGCGCCCCGGGCCGCCTCCGCCGGCGTTGGGGCCGCGGCGCCGCCATGCCTAGCCACCCAGGCCTCGGCTTTCGCGGGCGTGCGGTTGTAGACCGTGACCTCGTGCCCCCTGGCAGCAAGATGGCCGGCCATCGGAAAGCCCATCACGCCCAAGCCGAGAAATGCCAACCTCGCCATCTCATCCTCCCAAGATCATTGCGGTTCAGCCCGTTCTGCCCTAGTTAACCGCCCTGCCCGTGCCGTCAACCGGTCCCATGGGGCGGCGCCGGCATCGGGCGCGCCGTCTTGTGACCTGATCCGAGCCCCGACCTTCATGGCAACCGTGTTTCGCTGGCTTCTGCGTATCTTCACCGGGCTGGTCGTCCTGGCCGCGGCGGCGTTGGGTCTGAGCTATTACTTCGCGTCGCGCTCGCTGCCGGACTATGACGAGGACTTCCGCGTGACCGGTGTCACCGCGCCGGTCGAGATCGTACGCGACACCGCCAATGTGCCGCATGTCTTCGGGGCAAGCGATTCCGACGTCTTCTTCGCGCTCGGCTTCGTTCACGCGCAGGACCGGCTCTGGCAGATGACCATGTTGCGGCGCACCGCGCAGGGCCGGCTTGCGGAGGTTTTCGGGACCGCGAGCGTCAAGACCGACGAACTGATGCGCCGGCTCGATCTCTACGGCCTCGCTGTTAAGTCGGTCGCGGCGCAGGACGAGACGACGAAGGCGGCGCTGGAGGCCTATGCCAAGGGGGTCAACGCCTGGATCGGCATCGTCAACGAAGAGGCGAAGGGCCGCGGCGCGCCGGAGTTCTTCCTCTTCTCGAACGAGATCCCCTATTGGCAGCCGGCCGATTCCATCGCGATCCTGAAGCTGATGGCGATGCGGGCGACCGGGCAGATCGCGTCCGAGGTCCTCACCGCCCGGCTGTCGCTCCTGTCGCAGGACTGGGCGCGCGACCTGATGCCCGACGTTCCCGGCAAGGGCGTGGCCGCGTTGCCGCCCTATGCGAGCCTGATGCCGGGCGTGAAGCGTTCCTTCGCCGCACTCGAACGCGTCCATAACCCGTTGTCGCCGGTGGCCACGATGCCGTTCGCCGGCGCCTCCAACGCCTGGGCCGCGGCGCCGAACCGCTCGGCCGCCGGCGGCTCGCTTTTGGCCAATGACCCGCATCTCGATCTCAGCGCGCCCTCGCTCTGGTACCTCGCACGCCTCGAACTCGAGACCGGCGGTGTCATCGGGGGCACGATCCCGGGCATTCCCGCCGTCCTCACCGGACGCAATGCCGGGCTTGGCTGGGGGATCAGCACCGCCTGGCTCGACGACCAGGACATCCGGATGGAGGAGCTCAATCCCGCCGATCCGGAACGCTACCGGACCCAGGACGGCTGGAAGCCCTTCGTCAACCGCCGTTCAATCATCGAGGTCAAGGACGCGCCGCCGGTGACCGTAACGCTCCGGTGGAGCGACAACGGCCCGATCATTCCGGGCTCTCACTTCGACCTTGCCTCCGTCACCCCGCCCGGCCATGTCGCGGCGCTGAACTGGACCGCGCTCGATCCGGCGGACAAGTCGATGACCTCGGCGATGAAGTTGATGCACGCCCAATCGGTCGAGGACGGCATCGAGGCGGGCAAGGATTTCGTCGCACCGGCGCAGAATGTGGTCATGGCGGATGCTGAAGGGATCGCGATGGTGATGTTCGGCGCCATGCCCGAGCGCCCTGCTGCGATGCAGGGTCAGGGCCGCCTGCCCGCGCTCGGCTGGAAGCCGGAAAACCGCTGGACCGGACGGATGCCCTATTCGGACAATCCGCGCTTTCTCAATCCCGAGGGCGGGATCGTCGGAAACACCAACAACAAGACAGTCGACCGTCCGTTCCCGAACCATGTCGCCTTTCGCTGGGGCGACACCCAGCGGGTCCAGCGCTGGACCCGGCTGATGCAGGAGCGCGAGGTCCACAGCCGCGAGAGCTTCATCGCGGCCCAGCTCGACACCGTGTCTCCGGCCGCCCGCACCTTGCTGCCCCTCATCGCGGCCGACCTCTGGTTCACCGGCGAGGCCGCGCCCACCGGCACGCAGGAACGTCTCCGGCAGACCGCGCTCGAGGTACTGGCCGAGTGGGACGGCGACATGAACGAACACCTGCCCGAACCGCTGATCTACGCGGCTTGGGTCAGGGCGCTCCAGAATCGGCTGATCCGCGACGAACTCGGACCGCTTGCCGACTCCTTCTCCCATGTCGAGCCGCTGTTCATCGAACGCGTCTACCGCGACATCGACGGCGCCTCGCGCTGGTGCGACGTAATGCAGTCTGCGCCGATCGAGACCTGCGCCGAGGTTGCGAGTCTCGCGCTCGACGACGCGGTTCTCGAACTGTCGGAGCGCTACGGGTCGAACGTCGAGAGCTGGCGCTGGGGCGACGCCCACCAGGCGGCGCAGGACCATCCGGTTCTGGGGCGCACGCCGTTCCTCAAGTGGGTCGTCAACATCCGCCAGTCGAAGAGCGGCGGGGACCACACGCTCGACCGCGGGCTCACGGCCGGCAACGGCGACGAGCCGTTTCTCAACGTGAACGGCGCCGGCTACCGCGGGGTCTACGACTTCGCCGATCCCGACAGTTCGGTCTTCATCATCTCGACGGGACAGTCGGGCCATCCCCTGAGCCGCCATTACGACGATCTTAGCGTTCTGTGGCGCCGGGGCGAATATGTACCGATGTCGCTCGACCCCGAACTCGCGCGCGCCGCGGCGACCGGGATCATGGTCCTGACGCCGACCGGTACGCCGTAGCCGCCCATGCCGCGGCGCCAAACCCGGCGGCCTCAGCCGGGCTGGCTGTCCGTGTCCCGGAGCGCCTCGAACGCCGCCTTCTGCCGCGCGCTCCAGCGCACGGTGACGTGGTGACCGTCCTCGCAGTCGGCCTCTGTCACGACGACGCCTTCGCGGTGGAGCCAGGCCCGCGCGCGGCCGGCGGTGAAGGGCAGGACCAGTTCGACCTCGTAGCGCTCGTCATCGAGCGCGGTGGTGATTGCGTCGAGCAATGCCGCAAGCCCCTCCCCGGTAAGCGCCGAGACGGCGTGAACCTCGGGCTTGCGGGCGTCCTGAACCAGGAGTGCCTCGCGCAGCGGTGGGGCCAGCATGTCGATCTTGTTCCAGACCTCGAACATCGGCACCTCTTCCGAGACCCCGAGGCTTTCGAGGATCTCGCCGACATCGGCGGCCTGCTCTTCGGTCTCGGGATGGGCAATGTCGCGCACATGCAGGATCAGGTCGGCTTCCAGCACCTCCTCGAGCGTCGCGCGGAACGCCGCAACGAGCTGTGTCGGCAGGTCCGAGATGAAGCCCACCGTGTCCGACAGGATCACCTTCTTGCCCGATGGCAGCACCACCCCGCGCATGGTCGGGTCGAGCGTGGCGAAGAGCATGTCCTTGGCCAGCACTTCCGCCCCGGTCATGCGGTTGAAGAGCGTCGACTTGCCGGCGTTGGTGTAGCCGACGAGCGCCACGATCGGGAACGGCACCTTGCGCCGTGCCGCGCGGTGCAACTCGCGCGTCTTCACCACCTTTTCGAGCTGGCGGCGGATCTTCACGACCTCTTCGTCGATCGCACGCCGGTCGGCTTCGATCTGGGTCTCGCCGGGGCCGCCGACGAAGCCGAGTCCGCCGCGCTGACGTTCGAGATGGGTCCAGGCGCGCACGAGCCGCGTGCGCTGGTAGTTCAGCGCCGCGAGCTCGACCTGCAGCACGCCCTCGCGGGTCCGCGCCCGGTCGGCGAAGATCTCCAGGATCAGGCCGGTCCGGTCGAGGAGCTTGACCTTCCACTCCTTCTCGAGGTTGCGCTGCTGGACCGGGCTCACCGGACCGTCGACCAGCACAAGATCGATACCGGCCTCGGCGAAGCGAAGGCCCAGTTCCTCGATCTTGCCGGAGCCGAACAGCATTCCGGGATGCACCTTGCCCAGACGCACGACGTCCGCACCGACCACGGCGATGTCGGGCAACGCCGCGGCAAGCGCCACCGCCTCGGCAAGCGCATGCTCCGGCAGGCGACGCGTCCGCGCCGTTTTCAGATCTGGATGAAGGACGTAGGCCCGTGTCGGGCGGTCCTTGACAGTCTTGGGATCGATCAGTCTTCGCCCTCGTAAAGGGAGATGGGCTGGCCCGGCATGATGGTCGAGATCGCATGCTTGTAGACAAGCTGCGATTGGCCATCGCGGCGCAGCAGCACGCAGAAGTTATCGAACCAGGTGATCACCCCCTGCAGCTTCACCCCGTTGATCAGGAAGATCGTGACCGGAACCTTCGCCTTGCGGACATGGTTAAGAAAGGCATCTTGTAAATTTTGCTTGTCGGCAGCCATGTTTATTGTCGCCTTGTTGTTTTCTTCGCGAGTCGCTTCCGCCCCTCGGCGCTGCACCGGGAGCTTGAGGCGAGTATGCTCAAGATTTCGGGAGTTTCCACCGAAAAAATAATGTTGTTCCGGCGTGAACGATCGCCCGAACGTTAGCCACGCCAGAAGTCGGGGTTGAGCAGCGCGATGATCGCCAGCGTCTCGAGCCGCCCCAGCACCATCGCCGCCGCCGCGACTGCGCGCGCGGCCGCGTCGAGCTCGGCCCAGCGGAGCGCGAACTCGCCCGCTACCGTGGCCAGCGGACCGGTGGTCGAGAGCGCGGCCACCGCGAAGGTGGTGGAGGCCTGGAAATCGAGACCGGTCAGCGCCAGCGCCAGCATCGTGATCGCGATCGACAGCGCGAAGAGCATGAAGAAGATCCACGCCATCTGCGCGCCCTGGCGGCGCAGTTTGCGGGCCTGGACCCCGGCGCCGCCGATCGAGCTCGGATGGACCAGCCGTTCGATCTCGCGCTCGCCGTGGCGGTAGAGCGCATAGACCCGCAAGAGCTTCACGCCGCCCGCCGTGGTCGCGACGCCTCCGCCGATCACCGAGAGACCGACGAGAATGAGGCCCGGCGTCGCCAGTCCCGACCAGGTGCGCGCCTCGGCCCAGTCGCCGGATTCGAACCCGGTCGTGGTCATGAACGACAGGACGGTGAAGACGCCGCCCCAGAGCGCGCGCAGCGCGGCGACGGTGTCGGCCACCTCGTCGACCTCGAACGCGCCGACCCAGTGGCGCAGGAACAGAAGCGCCGGCACCACCGTCAGCAGGAGAAGCGCCATGCGCAGCTCGGGGTCGTCGATCAGGCTGCTCGCGTTTCGCATTGTGCGCCCCGACGGATAGAACCGCCGCGACAGGCCGAACACGAGGAACGGGAAGATAACGAACTCGCCCGCCACGCCCGAGCCTGTGCCTCCCATTCCCCCGACCGGCGAGATCCCCGAGGTCGAGAGGGTGGACATCGCGTGGCAGGCCGCGACGAGCGCGGTGTCGCCCGCGAGGATCAGGCCGATCCAGAGCACGAGCGTCGATCCGCCGTAGACCGGCAGGAGCGTGAGCGTGTAGCGCACCAGCCGCTCGGACGCCGTCGCGCCACGCGCGACCTGCCCGCCCGAGACCGCGCCCTGCCCGGCTGTCGCGCCGGTCAGAACCTCGAACCCGCCGAGGTTCATCGGCGCCAGGATCGCCACCGCCGTCACGAGGACGAAGAAGCCGCCCATCCAGCCGACGAGCGCGCGCCACAGGTGCACCGTCGGCGGCAGGCTTTCGGGATAGAAGAGCGTCGCCCCGGTCGTGGTGAGCGACGAGACCATCTCCCACCAGGCGTCGTAGAGGCTGACGGCGGGAACCGACTCGGCCATGGGCACGGCGAGCATCACCGGCAGCACCGTGAAGGTCCCGAGCAGCGTGAGCAGCTGGCCGCGCGCAGGCTGCGAAGGGCGGTTCGCGGCGGTCGCGATCCCGAGCACCGCCGCGAGCAGCAGGAACAGCGTGCCGGAATAGAGAAAGGCGCGCGACACCGGGTAGTTGCGGGTGGCGAAGCCATGAATCGCCGGCACATACATCGCGAGCGCCCCGATCCCGATCAGGATCACCATGAAGGGAAGATCGAGGATGCGGCGCATGGCTCAGAAGAAGTCGATCGAGACCTGCAGCAGGCGCTCGACCTCGGGCACGTCGCCGGACATGCAGAAGAGTGCCACGACATCGCCCTCGTCGATGCGGGTGTCGCCCGTCGGCTTCACGACCTTGTCGCCCTTCATCAGCGCGCCGACCAGCACGCCCTCCGGGAACTCGATCTCGCGCACGAGCCGTCCGGCGATGGGCGAGGTCGAGAGGACCTGCGCCTCGATCACCTCGGCCTCGGCATCGCCGATCGAATAGATTGCCCGCACCCGTCCGTGGCGGATATGGCGCAGGATCGACGACACGGTCGTGGCGCGCGGGTTGATATAGGCGTCGATGTCGAGCGCCCCCATCAGGGGGACCAGCGTCGGGTCGTTGATCAGCGCGATCGCCATCTTGCAGCCGGCCTGCTTGGCGCGCACGGCAGCGAGGATGTTGGTCTTGTCGTCGTCGGTGACCGCGAGCACGGCGTCGGCGCGGTCGACATTGGCCTCGGCGAGAAGCTCCATGTTCATGCCGTCGCCGTTCAGCACGATCGTGCGTTCGAGCGCGTCGGCCGCGCGTTCGGCGCTCTCGCGGTTCTTCTCGATCATCTTGGCACGGATTCGGTCGGTGCGCGCCTCGAGCGCGCGTGCCACCGCAAGGCCGACGTTGCCGCCGCCGATGATCACCACACGCTCTTGCTTCTTCGTCGCCTTGCCGAAGATGTCGAGCGTGCGATTGACGTCCTCGACATGCGAGAAGGCGTAGATCTGGTCGCCCGCATAGAGCTGGTCGTCGGGCTCGGGCGCGAAGAGCCTGCCGTCGCGGCGGATGCCGACGACAATGGCGCGGAGCGTCGAAAAGAGGTCGGTGAGTTGGCGCAGGGGCGTGTTCAGCACCGGGCAGTCTTCGTCGAGGGCAACGCCGAGAAGCTGCGCCTTGCCGTTCATGAAGCTCTCGGTGTCGAAGGTCGATGGCGCGGCGAGACGCTGCAGCGCCGCCTCGGCCACCTCGCGTTCAGGGCTGATCACCACGTCGATCGGCAGGTGGTCGCGGCGATAGAGGTCGGAATAGATCGCGTCCATGTAGGACTGGGCGCGGAGCCGCGCGATCTTGCGGGTAATGCCGAAGACCGAATGGGCGACCTGGCAGGTGACCATGTTCACCTCGTCCGAATAGGTCGCGGCGATGATCATGTCGGCATCGCGCGCGCCCGCGCGCTCAAGCACGTCCGGATAGGAGGCGAAGCCCGCCACGCCCTGCACGTCGAGCGCCTCGGTCGCGCGGCGCACCAGCTCGGCGTTCATGTCGACGACGGTGACGTCGTTCCTCTCTCCTGAGAGGTGGCGCGCGATCTGCCAGCCGACCTGGCCCGCGCCACAGATGATCACCTTCATGCCCGATCTCCCGTACGAGGCCGACGCTCTTGATAGGCGCGCGCCCGCAGGCGGTCAACGGCGCAAGCAAGCACCGATCTCAGACCAGTCACGGCTGTTGCGCTGGCACCGTGTCGAGATCGCGCTCAGACATCTTCCTCCTCGAACTGGGCGACCCGCGCGCCGGTTTTCGAACTGGTCACGACGCCGAGCGACTTCAGCTTGCGGTGGAGCGCCGAACGTTCCATGCCGACGAAGGTCGCAGTGCGGCTGATATTGCCGCCGAAGCGGTTGATCTGGGTCAGAAGGTACTCCCGCTCGAAAAGCTCGCGCGCCTCGCGCAGCGGCAGCGTCGCGAGCCCGCCGGACAGGAGAATCCGCCCGTCCTCGCCGCCCGCATCGTTCTGGCTGGGCAGTTCGCGCGCGTCGATCGGACCGCTCGCCTCGCCGAGGATCAGAACCCGTTCGATGACGTTTCGAAGCTGGCGGATGTTGCCGGGCCAGGCCATCGTCTGCATCAGCGCGTCGGCCTCTTCGCTTAGGTCCCGAAGCGGCAGGCCCTGGCCCTTGTTGAAGGTCTCGACGAAGTGGCGCGCAAGCTCGGGTATATCCTCGCGCCGCTCCTCCAGCGTCGGTACGGCAATCGGTACCACGTTCAGCCGGTCGAAAAGCTCCTGGCGGAACCGGCCCGCGGCGATCTCGCTCGGGAGATTGCGGGTGGTTGACGAGATCACCCGCAGATCGACGCGCACTTTGTCGGCGCCGCCGACGCGGGTGAACTGCTGCTCGGTCAGGACGCGGAGGATCTTCGACTGGGTGCCGAGCGGCATGTCGGCCACCTCGTCGAAATAGACGACGCCGCCATGCGCCTGCTCGAGAAGGCCCTTCTCCACGCCGCGTTCCGGCGTTTCCCGGCCGAACAGGACCTCTTCCATCCGCTCGGGCTCGATCGAGGCGGAGGAGACGGTGACGAACGGCCCGCTCGCCCGGTTGGAATTGACGTGGATGTAGCGCGCGGCCACCTCCTTGCCGGACCCCGGCTGGCCGGTCAGCATCACCCGGCCGTTCGACTTCGTGACCTTGTCGAGTTGGCCCTTCAGCACCCGGAACGCCGGCGAGTTGCCGATCATCTCGGAGGAGCTGACGTCACGCCGCCGCAGCGAGGCGTTTTCGCGCCTGAGCCGCGAGGTTTCCATCGCGCGGGTGATTACCACGGTGAGCTGGTCGATGTTGAAGGGCTTCTCGATGAAGTCGTAGGCGCCCTGCTTGATCGCGGCGACCGCGATCTCGATGTTGCCGTGGCCCGATATGATGATGATCGGCACATCGGGATTGTCGCGCTTCACGGTCTTGAGGATGTCGATCCCGTCCATCCGGCTGTCCTTGAGCCAGATGTCGAGGATCATGAGCGCAGGCGGCTCGTTGTTGATCTCGGCCATGCACTCGTCCGAGTTGGCCGCGAGCCGTGTCGTAAAGCCTTCGTCCTTCAGGATATCCGAGATCAGTTCCCGGATGTCGCGTTCGTCGTCGACAATCAGAATGTCATTCACTGTCCACCTCCGGCGGCTTCCATCGCCTTCTCCTTCTGTGTCCGGCCGGATCGTGCGCGCGGCAGGCGAATCTCGGCCAAAGCGCCACGCCGGGCGCCGTCCTGGAACGGGTCGGCGTCGCTCAGCGTCAGCGTGCCGCCGTGTTCCTCGATGATTTTCTTGACGATCGGCAGTCCGAGCCCGGTGCCCTTCTCGCGGGTCGTCACATAGGGCTCGAACAGCCTTGCACGGTCCTCGGGTAACCCGATCCCGTTGTCGGCGATGCGGATCGTGACGAGATCCTCGCTCGCTGTCATGCTCACTCGCACCTCCGGCGCATACCCTTCTGTTGCGCCAGTTTCCATATAGCTTTCAACCGCCTCGCCGGCGTTCTTTATAAGGTTCGTCACCGCCTGCGAGATCATGGTCGCGTCCAGTTCGACCACCACCGGTTCTCCCGGCAGGTCGGCCACCAGCGCCGCCCCGTGCAGGGAGCCCTCCTGCAGGGTCACGGCATCGCGCATCAGCTTCGACAGGTCGTGATCGCGCCGGTCGGGTTCCGGCATGCGGGCGAATTTCGAGAACTCGTCGACGATGCGCCTGAGATCGCCGGTCTGGCGAACGATGACGTCGGTCATCTGGCCGAGCGCCTCGGCCTGGTCGCCGACGAGGCTTGTGAACTTGCGCTTGATCCGCTCCGCTGAGAGCTGGATCGGGGTCAGCGGGTTCTTGATCTCGTGCGCGATGCGGCGCGCGACATCGCCCCAGGCGGCCATGCGCTGTGCCGAGACGAGTTCGGTCACGTCGTCGAAGGCAACGACGTAGCCCTCGAGCCGCCCGTCCGAGTTGCGCCGGATCGCCATCCGCACGAGCAGGCTTTCCAGCCGCCCGCCCCGGCTGATCTTGATCTCCTCCTGCGCCACTTCGCCGATCCCCTCGCGGAGCCGGTCGAAGAGCGCCGCGAATTCGGGCACGGCGTCCGCGAGGGCGCGGTCGTGGTCGCTGGTCTCGTCGAGTTGAAGCAAGCGGGTGGCGGCGCGGTTGAGGAAGTCGACCTTCCCCTCGGCGTCGAGGCCGATGACGCCGGACGTGACGGACGACAGGACCGAGTCGAAGAGCCGCCGGCGCCGTTCGGTGATGCGGTGACTGTCGATCAGTGCCTGGCGCTGGGTATTGAGTTGCCGCGTCATCTGGTTGAACACGCGGCCGAGCATGGCGATCTCGTCGTCGCCCTCCTCCTCGACCACCTGCACCTCGAGATCGCCGGCCCCGACGCGTTGCGCTGCACCCGCGAGCCGCCCGACCGGGCGTGACAGCCGCTCGGCGAACCACAATCCCATCCAGATCGCCGCAAGCACGAGGATCAGCGCGAAGCCGATGTAGACGAGGCCGAATTCGAACACGACGCGGCCGCGCGAGGCTTCGAGCTGCTTGTAGAGGTCCACGGTCGCGCGGGTTTCGTCGAGCAGGCTGAGGATCTGGCCCTTCACGTCGCGGCTGACGTAGAGGAACCGGTCCGCGAAGGCGGGCAGCGCGACCAGCGCGCGGAACTCGTTGTTCGACCAGTCCTCGATCAGCACCGTCTCGCCTTCGCGGGCGCGTTCGATCTGATCCGCTCGGGGTTTCTCAAAATCGAAGAGATAGCTGCGTTCGCCGCGCGCCTTGAGTTCGCCGCCGCCGTCGATCACATAGGCCTCGCGCAGCCCGCGCTGGATCTGGGTCTGGCCCTGGGTCAGAAGCTGGCGCAGGTCGCTGTCGGAAAGCAGGAACGTCTCGCGGCGGGCGGCGTTGAGATATCCGCCGAGCGCCTCGGCATCGGCGATCAGGTCGCGCCGGTGTTCTTCCTGGTAGGCCTCCGCAGCGGAAAGCGAGGTGCCGACCACGCCGCGCACGCGGTCCGAGAACCAGCCTTCGAGGCCGATGTTCACCGTGAGCCCGGCAAAGACCGCGACGAGGATCGTCGGCACCAGCGCGATGCCCGCGAAGACCCCCGTCAGCCGCAGGTGCAGCCGCGAGCCGGCCGATTTCGCCCGCCGCGCCGCGATCATCCGCGCGAGCCGCGAAAGCACCATGCCGCCGAGCGCGAGGAAATAGACGAGATCGGCGAGCAGGATCAGCCGCAGGGCGTTCGAATCGGCGCCCTGTCCGAACGGTCCGAGGCCGATGAACGTCGTCAGCGCGAGAAGCGGGCCGAGAATGACGAGCCCGAGCGTCACATAGTTCTGGAAACGCCGCTGCTTGCGCAGACGTGTCAGCCTGTCCGTCGAGAAACTGCGCGCTAAGCCCTGCACGAGCTCGCCCCTGTATATTGGGCCGCCTCAGCGGCCATCGCCGATATCTCGTGGTCCTTGCGCCGCTTGCCACCGGCGGGCCACGTTGTGTTGCTGTTTTACATCAACTTGCGGCGCCGTGTCACGCGGATATCAAGGTCGGTAATCTTCTTGCGCAAAGTATTGCGATTGATGCCGAGAAGATCGGCGCATTTCGCCTGGTTTCCGCTGGTCGCGTCGAGCGCGATCTCGATCAGCGGGGTCTCCATCTCCTTGAGAATGCGGTCATAAAGGCCGGGCGGCGGCAGTCCGTCGCCATGCAGGTCGAAATAGCGCTTGAGATGCCGCGCGATCGAGGCCGAAAGCCGCTCACCCTCCTCCGCGGCCCCGGCGCGGGGCAGTTCGGCCGGCGCTGGCCCGAGTGCCGCGTCGACTTCGGCGCGGGTGATTTCGGCGCCGAGCGCAGTAAACATCAGCCTACGAATCGTGTTCTCGAGCTGGCGCACGTTGCCGGGCCAGCGGTAGGCGCGAATGAGAGCGGTGGCCTCGTCGCTCAGCCGCCGCGCCGGGGCGCCGTCGCGCTCGGCGCGGGCGAGGAAATGCTCGGTCAGGAGCGGGATGTCATCCACCCTCTCGCGCAGCGCGGGCACCGCGAGGGTGACGCCGCCGAGCCGGTAGTAGAGATCGTTTCGGAACCGGCCCGCCTCCAGCTTCGCCGCCAGATCCTCCTGGCTCGTCGCGAGGATCCGCGGCGCGTTGTCGGTGAACGTATCGAACATCCGCACGATCCGGCCCTGCAGCTCGGAATCGAAATCCCCTACCTCGTCAAAGACGATCGTGCCGCCCCGGGCGCGGGCGATGAGCGATGACGGTCCGTCGACGCCGTGCAGGTCGGCGGCCTGGGCGGTGATGAAGGGCATCGTGCGGCGGTCGGAGAAATCATGGATCGCGCGGGCCACGAGCGACTTGCCGGTGCCGGATTCGCCGGTGATCAGCACCGGCAGATCGGCGTTCATGACCCGCGCCACGAGCCGGTAGAGCGCCTGCATTGCCGGGGTGCGGCCGACCAGCGGCAGGTCCTCGGCGGCCTCGCGCGGCGCCGCTGCGGCCGGCGCGGTGCGATGCTTCTGGCTCAACGCGCGCGAGGCGCGCTTCATCAGGTCGGGCAGGTCGAAGGGCTTCGGCAGGTAGTCGTAGGCCTCGGCCTCGGCGGCCTGGATCGCCGTCATGATCGTGTTCTGGGCCGAGATCACGATCACCGGCAGGCCGGGGCGCACGGCGGCGATCTTCGGCAGTGCCTCGATGCCGTTGCCGTCGGGCATGACCACGTCCGAGATCACCAGGTCGCCCTTGCCCTCCTCGACCCAGCGCATCAGGGTCACGAGCGAAGAGGTCGCATGGACCTTGCAGCCCGCACGCGTCAGCGCCTGGGTCAGCACCGTTCGGATCGTGCGGTCGTCATCGGCGACAAGGACGGTGCCATCCATCAGAAGCCCTCCTCAGGTTTCGGGGCGACGGGAAGCGAGAGGCGGAAGGTGGTGCGCCCGGGCACGGAATCCGCGGTGATCCAGCCGTCGTGATCGGCGACGATCTTCGAGACGAGCGCGAGCCCGAGCCCGGTGCCGTTCTCGCGCCCCGAGACGAAGGGATCGAAGATCGCCTCGGCGATCTCGGGCGGGATGCCCGGCCCGTCGTCGCTGACCTCGATCTGCAGCGGCAGCGACGTGCCACTGCCGTCGGCGCGCCGCAGCCTCAGCGCGTGGTCGTAGAAGGTGCGGATCCGGATCGTGCCGGGCTGGCCCTTCGCCGCCTCGGCCGCGTTCTTCAGGAGGTTAAGCACCACCTGCAAAAGCTGGTCGGCATCCCCCCGCGTCGGCGGCAGCGAAGGGTCGTAATCCTCCTGGATCGTCATATGCGCGGCGAAACCGAGGATCGCGGAGCGCCGCGCCCGGTCGAGCACGTCGTGGATATTGACCGCCCGCGCCTCAGGCGGGCGCAGGTTGCCAAACTGCTCGACCTGTTCGAGAAGCTTCACGATACGCCGGGTCTCGGCCACGATAAGGTCAGCGAGTTCGATGTCTTCCGGCCCGAGGTTCATCGACAGGAGTTGCGCTGCCCCGGTGATCCCGGCCAGCGGGTTCTTGATCTCGTGCGCCAGCATCTCGGCCATGCCGATGGCCGAGCGGGCAGCCGATCTCATCCCCTGCCCGCGCCCCAGTCGCTCGGCAAACTCGCGCGGCGAGATCATCAGGAGGATCGTGCCCGGCGCATCCGCCAGCGGCGCGGCCTGCAGGTTGCAGGTCACCGGCGCCCGTTCGCCCGTGCCGACGTCGACATCGTTGATGAAAAGCGAGGCATTGTTGGCGCGCACCCGGGCGAACACCTCCTCGAGCGGCGCGTCGATCGCGAGGCGGTCGAAGACCGGCTGACCCGCAAAGGATCGTGCCGACATGTTGAGAAAGAGCTCGGCCGCGGGATTGAGGTCAAGCGCCCGGTCTTCGGCATCAATCAGGATCGCCGGCACCGGCAGCGAGGCCCAGAGCGTCGCGGCGGACGGCAGCGTCATGCCGCCCGCCCCACGAGGGCGCCGCCGATCCCGGCGCGGATCAGGGCATGCACCTCGACCGGATCCGTCGCCACCATGATCCGCGCCCGCAGGCGCGCCTCCATCCCCGCCTCGTCGGCATACCAGCCGAGATGCTTGCGGGCGATCCGGACCCCGAGCTCGCGCCCGTAGAACGACAACATTGCCTCGTAATGACCTGAAATCATGTCCGAAAGCGCCATCCCTTCCGGTACGGCCGGAGCCGGCCGGCCATAGAGCGCCGCCGCGATTTCGGCGAGCCGCCACGGCGCCCCTTGTGCGCCCCGCCCGACCATCACCCCGTCTGAGCCGGAAGCCGCGAGGGCCGTCCGCGCGGAGGCGACACCGATGATATCGCCATTCGCGATGACCGGGATCCGCACCTCCTCCTTGACCGCGCGGATCGCCGCCCAGTCGGCGCTGCCCTTGTAGAACTGCTGGCGGGTGCGGCCATGCACGGTGATCATCCGGACCCCGGCCGCCTCGGCCCGCCGGGCGAGTTCGGGCGCATTGAGGCAATCGGCATCCCAGCCGAGCCGGCATTTCAGCGTCACCGGCAGATCGACCGCGCCCACCACCGCCTCGATCAGCCCGAGCGCATGGTCGGGATCGCGCATCAACGCCGAGCCCGACAGCCCGCCGGTGACCTTCTTGGCCGGGCAACCCATGTTGATGTCGATGATCCGCGCGCCCATGTCCGCGACGATGCGCGCCGCCTCGGCCATCGCCCGTGCCTCGCGGCCGGCAAGCTGCACCGAGGTCGCGGTGCTGTCGGCAAGCCCGAGATCGGTCCGTGCCTTGGCCCGGACCGAGGGCTTCTCGGTCAGAAGCTCTCCGGAGGCCACCATCTCGGATACGGTGAGGCCCGCGCCGAATGACGCGACCAACCGCCGGAACGGCAGGTCGGTGATGCCCGCGAGCGGGGCGAGCAGGACCGGCGGGTCGAGCGTGACCGGACCGAGATCGAGCGCCATATGCCTAATCCTTGTGCAGGTGCCCTTCTGTTAGTCGGCCTTGCCATGAAAGGCAAACGGAACGGCCCGCCGGATCGGGTCCAGGCAAGAGTTGCCCGGTTTTTGGGCGCTTCTGCCGCAGGGCGCGACCAGCCGCGCCATTGCCGGAACGCGCCGGGGCGATTAGAGCAGGAGAAAACGGAGGACGGCGTGGCGGAAGACGCGAAGACGGCGGTGATCATCGTTGCGGCGGGCCGCGGCATGAGGGCCGGAGGGGCCGAGCCGAAACAATGGCGGCAGATCGGCGGGCGGAGCCTCCTGTCCCGCACGGTCGAGGCCTTCGCAGGCGTTGGCCGGATCGTCGTCGTGCTGCATCCCGACGACATGGCGCGCGGGCTCGCCGCGTTCGCCGGGCGGGTGACGCTGGTCGCCGGGGGCGCGACGCGCGCGCAATCGGTGCGCAACGCGCTGGAATCGCTTGACCCCTCCCGGATCGACCGGGTTCTCATCCATGACGGTGCCCGCCCCTTCGTCTCGGCTGCACTCATCGAGAACGTTCTCGGCGCGCTCGACACCAAGCCGGCCGCGGCGCCGGCGCTTGCCGTGACGGATGCGCTCTGGACCGGGGCGGAGGGACGCGTCACCGGCATCCGGCCGCGCGACGGGCTCTTTCGCGCCCAGACCCCGCAGGGTTTCCGCTTCGCGGAGATCCTCGCCGCCCACCGCGCCTTTCCGGGCGACGCCGCCGACGATGTCGAGGTGGCGCTGGCCGCGGGGCTTGACGTCGCCATCGTCGAGGGCGAGGAGGAGAACATCAAGATCACCTGGCCCGGCGATTTCGACCGCGCCGAACGGAAAGTGGGGCTTGGGATGGATGTCCGCACCGGAAGCGGCTTCGACGTGCACGCCTTTAAGGCGGGCGACCATGTCATGCTCTGCGGCGTGCGGGTGCCGCATACGCAAGCGCTGCTCGGCCATTCCGACGCCGATGTCGGGATGCACGCGCTGACCGACGCGATCTACGGCGCTCTGGCCGAAGGCGATATCGGTCGCCATTTCCCGCCCTCGGACCCGCAATGGAAGGGGGCCGCGAGCGAGACCTTCCTCGCCCATGCCGCTGAGCTTGCGCGATCGAGGGGCTACCGGCTCTCGAACGCCGATGTGACGCTGATCTGCGAGCGCCCGAAGATCGGCCCGCATGCTATTGACATGGCAGGGGAACTCGCGCGGATCACCGGCGTGGAGCCGGACCGGATCAGCGTCAAGGCCACGACCTCAGAGCGGCTCGGCTTTACCGGTCGCGAGGAGGGAATCGCCGCCCTCGCTTGCGTGACGCTGGTGAAGCCATGACGCTGCCGCGACTCATCGCCACCTGGTTCGGCACCGGGCTCCTGCGACCCGCTCCGGGCACCTGGGGCTCGGCGGTCGCGGTGGCGCTCGGCCTCGTGATCCACGGGATCGGGCATTTCCCGCTCCTGCTGGCCGCGACGATCCTCGTGATCCCGCTCGGCTTCTGGGCTACGGCAGGGGCCGTCGCGGGACAGGCCGACAAGGACCCCTCGGAGATCGTCATCGACGAGGTGGCGGGCCAGTGGATCGCGCTCCTCTTTCCCTCCGCCGGGTTCTGGTGGGCCGGGCTCGACAGTTGGCACTTCCCCTGGCCGGGCTGGGTCGCGGCCTTCCTCTTCTTCCGGCTCTTCGACATCTGGAAGCCGGGGCCCGTCGGCCGCGCCGATCGTAAACATACCGCCGCCGGCACGATGGAGGATGACCTCTGGGCCGGTCTCTTCGCCGGTGTAGCGACGATGATCGCCGCCGGCCTCTGGCACGGGGTCATGCGGCTGTGAACCGGGCGGCGACGCTCCTGTCGCTGGCGCGGTCTCGAGGCGCCATGATCGCCACGGCGGAAAGCTTCACCGGCGGGCTGATCGCGGGCGCGGTCACCGAGGTCGCGGGTGCTTCCGACATCTTCGACCGCGGCTTCGTCACCTATTCAAACGCCGCCAAGGTCGCGATGCTCGGCGTGTCGGAGGCGACGCTCGCGGCTCACGGCGCCGTCAGCGAGGCGGTGGCGCGCGAGATGGCCGAGGGCGCGCTCGCCCGCTCCGGGGCGACGCTCGCCGTCGCCGTCACCGGCATCGCTGGGCCGGGCGGATCCGAGCACAAACCCGAGGGGCGGGTCTGTTTCGGCCTCGCCCGCAAGGGCGCGCCGACGCGCGTCGAGACGGTGGAGTTCGGCGCCCCTGGCCGCTCCGAGGTGCGGGCGGCGTCGGTCGCGCATGCGCTCGACCTCCTGATCGCCGCACTCGGCGGCTGATCCGCGCCGCGCTGGTTTTTTCGTCACAACCTCGGGAAACCGCCCAAATTGCGGGCAGATTGCAAACTGCCCTGATTTTCGGCGCGTTTCCGAAGAACGGGCTTTGCGCGACGGCCACTTCACGCTTTTCCGCGCGGACAGGAATGCTCGCGAAAGGAAATGCAGATGAATGGCGCCGATACCGCCTGGATCCTCGTGGCGACGGGCCTCGTCCTCCTGATGACGTTGCCGGGATTGGCGCTGTTCTACGGCGGGCTCGTCCGGGCGCGGAACGTGCTCTCGGTCTTCATGCACTGCTTCGCGGTCGCCTGCCTGATGAGCGTGCTCTGGCTCGTATGCGGCTACTCGATCGCCTTCGGCGGCGAGGACCCGCTCTGGGGCGGCCTGTCCCGCGCCTTCCTCGCCGGCGTCGATGCAACGACCGTGAAGGGCACCCTTCCCGAGGTGCTGTTCTTCGCCTTCCAGATGACCTTCGCGATCATCACGCCCGCGCTCTTCCTCGGCGCCTTCGCCGAGCGCGTGGGCTTCGGCTTCGTCCTCCTCTTTTCCGCGCTCTGGATGCTGCTCGTCTACGCGCCGGTCGCGCACTGGATCTGGGGCGGCGGCTTCCTCGCCGATGGTGGGATCTTCGGCGCGACGGGCACGAAGGACTTCGCCGGCGGGATCGTGGTGCATGAGACCGCTGGCCTCGCCGCGCTGGTCCTCGCGGTGATGGTCGGCCCGCGCAAGAACCGCACCACGCCGCCGCACAATCCGGGCTTCGTGGCGATCGGCGCGGGGCTCCTCTGGGTCGGCTGGTTCGGCTTCAACGGCGGCTCGCAGCTCGCCGCCGACGGCGGTGCGGCGATGGCGATCACCGTCACGCATCTCTCGGCCGCGACCGCCTCGCTCACCTGGGCGCTCTGGGAGCGGGTGAAATTCGGCCGCGCCTCGCTCGTCGGCCTCGTCACCGGCACCATCGCCGGGCTCGCCTCGATCACCCCGGCATCCGGCTTCGTCGGTCCGCTCGAGGCGCTGGTGATCGGAGCGGTCGCGGGCGTCCTTTGCCAGGAGGCGGTGGCGCTCATCCGCAACCGGATCCGTATCGACGACACGCTCGACGTCTTCGCCGTCCACGGCGTCGGCGGCATTTTCGGCACGGTGATGATCGCGGCCTTCGGCGCGGGCAGCTGGACCGCGCAGCTCGGCGCGCTGGCCATCGTCGGGGTCTTCACCGTCGCCGCGACCTGGATCCTCGCCAGGCTCGCGGGGCTCGTCACGCCGATCCGGGTCGACGCGGAAACCGAGTTCAACGGGCTCGACATCGCCGCCCACGGAGAGCGTGCCTACGACATCACGTCGTAGGCGCGCTCGACCTGTCGCGTGAACGGGGCCCTCGGGGCCCCGTTCTCCTTCGGATCAGACCTGTCCGTAAAGCGCCGCCGCGCGGGCCTCGAAGGCGCGCACGACGCGGTGCATCGCCTCGTCGAACACCACGCCAATCAGCTTTTGCAGAATCGCGTTGCGGAAGGCGAAATCGACGAAGAACGACACCTCGCAGCCCCCCACGGCGCGGTCGCGGAAGTTCCAGCTCGACTGCAGGTGATGGAACGGCCCGTCGAGATACTCCGTCTCGATCCGCCGCTCGTCAGGCCAGAGCACGACCCGGCTGCCGAAGCGTTCGCGGAACACCTTGAACGAGATCACCAGGTCGGCCTCCATCAGCTCGGACCCGTCCTCGCGCTTGCGCCGTGTGCGGATCCGCGCCGCCGCGGTCCAGGGCAGGAACTCGGGATAGCGTGCGACATCGGATACCAGATCGTACATCTGCGCCGCGGTGTAGGGCATCGTCCGCGTTTCGGAATGTGTCGGCATCCCCATCCCCTTGGTGACTCTGGCGGCCCATGTCGCTAAATGGGAGCACAAGATCAAGAGGGCCCCATGCCGCACAAACCCTATGTCATCGACGAAATGATCTCGGCCAAGGCCATCGCGGCACGGGTCGAGGCGCTCGCCAAGGAAATCACGCGGGCGTTTGGCGGTACCGACAAGCTCGTCGTGGTCGGGCTCCTGCGCGGCTCCTTCGTCTTCATAGCCGATCTGGTGCGCGAGATCGACCTGCCGGTCGAGGTCGATTTCCTCGAAGCCTCCTCCTATGGCAATGCGATGGAAAGCTCGCGCGAGGTGCGGATCCTGAAGGACCTGCGCGGCGAGATCTCCGGCCGCGACGTCCTTGTCGTCGAGGACATCGTCGACACAGGATTCACGCTCAGCCATGTCGTGCGGCTCCTGAAAAGTCGCGAGCCAAGGCGGCTCGAGGTCTGCGCGCTGCTCGACAAGCCCTCGCGGCGCGAGGTCGATATCCGTGCGACCTGGACCGGGTTCGAGATTCCGGACGAGTTCGTCGTGGGTTACGGCATCGACTTCGCGCAGCGCAACCGCAACCTGCCGCATATCGGCAAGGTGCGCTTCACCGAACCGGAGGCCGGTGAGCCGGCATGAACCCGATCCATCTCCTGCGGATGGCGCGGATCGCCCGCCACCCGCCGTCGCGAAACCGTGTCCTGCTCGTCGCGGCGGTGGTCGTGATTTGCCTCGCCTTGGCCGGGCTCGAACGGCTCGGTCTCGCGCCCGGTGGCGCACTCGTCGATCCCGGCGGCACCGTGCCGAAGGTGCGCCCGCTGCCCTGAACCTCGCCGGCTCAGGGTACTCCAACGGCTCCCCGAAGCCGCGGCGCGATGGCGCGCAATGCCTCTGAAAGCAGCCTGCGGGTTTCGGCGATCCGCGGCACCTCGGCCAGATCGGCATGGCTCGCAACCCAGATATCGACCGACAGGTCCGGCAGGATGCCCGTCACCCGTTCGAGCCGGGGATCCTCGGCGCCGAGGAGATCCGGCAGAACCGCCATCCCCTGCCCCGTCGCCGCGACCTCGCGCAGAACCGGGAAACTGTCGGCAGCGGCAACGATCCGCGCCGGATCGACCGATGCGGCGATCCAGGTTCCGACCGGCGTGCGCGCCAGCGGGCCCGAGAGGCCAAGCCAGTCGTCGGTCGCCGCCCCCTTGGCGCGGAACAGGCCGAACCCGAGCACCCCGGCGGTTTCGCCGACCAGATCCTCGGGCAGCCGGAGCGTCGGACGCACCGTGATCTCGGCATGGGTCCGCGCGAGGTCGAGATGGGTGTTCGTGCAAAGGATCTCGATCCGGAGGTCGGGCGCCTCGGAGCGCAGTTCGGCCACGATCGGAGGCAGCACGAACTGGCAGAAAGTGTCGGTCGCCGTCACCCGGATGTTGCCGGACAGCGGCGAGCGCACGCCCTGGAGCATCCGCCCGACCGCCTGCACGGCACGGTCGACCTCGCGCGCCGCCTCGATGACGCGGTTTTGCACCGGCGGGACGGAATAGCCGCGCGCGGTCTTGTCGAAGATCTCGATCCCGACCGCCTCCTCGTAGGCGGCGATCCGGCGCAGGACGGTGGCGTGGTTGACGCCGAGCCGCCGCGCCGCGCCGCTGACCGAGCCCTCTTCCGCCACCGCCAGCACGAAACGAAGGTCGTCCCAGTTCTCGCGCATCACATGTTCTCCCAACGCCGTGCCGCCCGTCGTGGCCTCCGTGCGCGGCGAGCTGCTCTGTGCGTATTCTCACCAATACCATGCGAAATTTCCGATTGGTGGAAGAATTCGGCACAGCTATCCTTCCCCTTATCAATCGCAGGGAGATTTCCATGAAGACCTTTCTTTTGACGATAACCGCCGCCACGATCCTGATCACCGGCGTCGCCACCGCCCAGGACGCGCCTTTCGCGCGCGAGATCAAGGTGCGCCAAGGCATCATGGGCTACCGGACCATGAATGTCGCCATTCTCGGCGCCATGGCCAAGGGCGAGGTCGACTACAACGCCGAACAGGCGCAGAAGGCCGCCGACAACCTCCTGACCGCCGCGTCGATCGACATGTCGATGCTCTGGCCGGAAGGCTCTGACGATTTCGCCAATCCCGACACGCGGGCGCTCGCCAAGATATGGGAGGGCGGTTCGGATGTCGGCGCCAAGGCGCAGGCGCTGGTCGATGCGGCGACCGCGATGCAGGCCGCGGCCGGGATTGATCTCGCGAGCCTTCAGGGCGCGTTGAAGGGCGTGGGCGATGCTTGCACGGCCTGCCACGAAGCCTACCGGGCATCTGCCAACTAATCCGGCGCGCCTTCGTTCCTGACGCGAGCCGACGATGCGCCGGATCCTTCTCAGCCTGACGATCCTCGCTGCGACGGGCGCGGCCGGCGCCTGGTTCGTGCTCCGGCCCGAGCCGCTGCCCGCCGATGCGTTGGCGGGCCTCGAGGCCGACGCCGTTCGCGGCGAGCAGGTTTTCTGGGCGGGCGGCTGCGCCGCCTGCCACTCCGCCGAGAAGGCCGAGGGTGCGGACCGGTTGGTGCTCAAGGGCGGCCGGCGCTTCCCCTCACCGTTCGGCACCTTCGTCGCACCGAACATCTCGAACGACCCTGCTGCGGGGATCGGGACATGGACCGCGCTCGGTCTCGCCAACGCGATGCTGCGCGGGGTCTCGCCCGAAGGCCGTCACTACTACCCGGTCTTTCCCTATGCGAGCTACGCGCGGGCGACGTTGCAGGATGTCGTCGACCTGCGCGCCTTTCTCGCCACGCTGCCCGCCGACCCGAGCCCCAGCGCGCCGCACGAGGTGGCGTTCCCCTACAACATCCGCCTCGGCCTCGGGCTCTGGAAACGGCTCCATCTCGACGACGGCTGGGTGGTGGCCGGCGACCTGAACCAAGCCGAGACACGGGGCCGTTACCTCGTCGAGGCGCTCGGCCATTGCGGCGAATGCCACACGCCGAGGGGGGGCCTCGGTGCGATGGACCGGAACCGCTGGCTCGCAGGCGCGCCCATTCCGGGCGGCAAGAGCCGGTTTCCGAACCTCACGCCGGCGAAGCTCACCTGGTCCGAGGCCGATATCGTCGCCTTCCTCACCACCGGCTTCACGCCGGACTACGATTCGGTCGGCGGTGCGATGGCCGAGGTGGTCGACGGCCTCTCCCATCTCGCCCCGTCCGACCGGGCGGCCATCGCCGCCTACCTCAAGCGTGTTGTACCGGCTGAGTGACGCCGGGTCGTTCCGGATTCACCGGTCGTTAACCCTGCTGCGGAAAGCTGAAGCCGGGACGCCGAACAATCACGCGACTCGGCGGTTGCCTGACGGGAGCTTTCGATGCCGATCCGTTTGCCCTGTATCTCTGCCGTCCTCGGCCTGATCGGCCTCGTGCTGGCGGTCCCGGCCCACGCCCAGAGCCGGGAAAGCCGATCGCCCGCGGCTGCAGCCCACATTGCGGCCACGCGCCCGGTGTCCGGCCCAGAAGTCCGGTCCGGGTTCGCTTACCGGGCGACGGTCGAGTGGATACGGCCGGTGACGTCTTTTGAAGGCACCGGGTTCGGGGCGCCCGGCCGGATTGACCGGCGTCTGACGGCCTTGTTCGCCGATGAACTCGGCAACACCTTGATCAAGCAGATCCGCGCCGGAGCCGAACTCGCCGTAACCCCCGCTGCCGGACAGCGTCTCGACCTGTCGGTCGGGTTGAATTTCTGAGCCAGCCGAGCCGCGCGTTTCAGCCGCGGCCGAGCTTTTCCAGCCGCGCCGCCCGGAGCCGGGCGAAATCCTCGCCCGCATGGTAGGAGGACCGCGTGAGCGGCGTCGCCGAGACCATCAGGAATCCCTTGCCATAGGCGGCCTTCTCGTAGCCCGCGAATTCCTCCGGCGTCACGAACCTGTCGACCCGATGGTGCTTCGGCGTCGGCTGCAGGTACTGGCCGATAGTGAGGAAGTCGACGTCGGCCGCGCGCATGTCGTCCATCACCTGCCGCACCGACTGCCCGTCCTCGCCGAGCCCGACCATGATGCCGGACTTGGTGAACATCGCCGGGTCGAGTTCCTTGACCCGCTGCAGGAGCCGCAGCGAGTGGAAGTAGCGCGCGCCGGGTCGGACTGAGGGGTAGAGACCGGGCACCGTCTCGAGGTTGTGGTTGAAGACATCGGGGCGAGCTTCTACAACTTTTTCAAGAACTTCCGGCGCACACTTCAGAAAGTCCGGGGTCAGGATCTCGATCGTGGTCCCCGGCGAACGGTGCCGTACCGCGCGGATCGTCTGTGCGAAATGCTCCGCGCCGCCATCCTCGAGGTCGTCGCGGTCGACCGAGGTGATGACGACATGCTTCAGCCCCAGCGTCTCGACCGCATGGGCCACCCGCCCCGGCTCGAACGCGTCGAGCGCGTCGGGCCGGCCGGTCGCGATATTGCAGAACGAGCAGCCCCGGGTACAGATCTCGCCCATGATCATCATCGTGGCGTGGCCGGCCGACCAGCATTCGCCGACGTTGGGGCAACCCGCCTCCTCGCAGACCGTTACGAGCTTGTTGGTGCGCAGGATGTCGCGGGTCTGCTTGTACCCGGCGGAAGTCGGGGCCTTCACGCGGATCCAGGCCGGTTTCTTCGGCTGCTCCTGGTCAACTCGATGCGCCTTCTCGGGATGGCGCTGGCCCGGAATCTTGAGATCTCGCAAGAGATTTTCCCTTCAACAGGTCGCAAAATCCCAATACGCCCTGCGGCGCCGGATGGCAATCTGGCTTTGGCGGGCGAATCCGCCGAATCGGAGCCCGAGGCAATGGGCACCGGCCGCGAACAGGAAACCAAAGGGACAGGACCATGAGCAAGAAACTCGTCGCCGAAGTGATCGGCACATTCATTCTGGTATTTCTCGGGTCGAGCGCGATCGTCTTCATGGCCGACGCGATCGGCCTGATCGGAATCTCGTTTGCCTTCGGCCTCGGGGTCGTGGCCGCCGCCTACGGGCTCGGCGCGATCTCGGGGGCGCATCTGAACCCGGCAGTCTCGATCGGCATGGTGACCGCCGGGCGCATGAGCGTCGGCGACTTCATCGGCTATGTCATCGCCCAGGTGATCGGCGCGATCCTCGCCATCATCGTGCTGTGGGTCATCGCCGCGGGTAATCCCGAGTGGTCGATCGCGACCAACGGCCTTGGCCAGACGACGGTCGGCGCCTACGGCACCACGGGCGCGCTCGTGTTCGAGGCGGTGGCGACCTTCCTCTTCGTCACCGTGATTCTCGGAGCCACCCATTCCAGCGCTCCGGGCGCGATGGCGGGCCTGGCAATCGGCCTGACGCTGGTATTGATCCACCTCGCGGGGATTCAGGTCTCCGGTTCCTCCGTCAATCCGGCCCGCTCGCTTGCGCCGGCGCTCTTCGTCGGCGGCGATGCGCTGGCGCAGCTCTGGCTCTACATCGTCGCGCCGCTCGCCGGCGGCGCCGCGGCGGGCGCGCTCCACGCCGCCGGGTTCACCCGTGCCGACGCATAACGCCCGCCTTCTGATCACCTGACAGCGAACGGCCCCCGTGTCGAGCGGGGGCCGTTTCCAGGCGCCGTCGTGCTATCCGATCAGCGGCGCCCTGCCGCCATTGGTCTCGTCGTAGTGGCGCTTGAGCCGCTGCAGCGCGATCCGGAGCACGATCTTTCCCGACCGCGCCGACCAGCCCATGCGCCGCTCGGCCGCCTCCAACCCTTCGAGATAGCAGCAGCAGCGCAGCACCATGTCGCCGAGTCCGGGGCCGAGATCCTTTAGCGCGGCCGCAACCCGATCGCGCGCCCTGCCCGATCCGCCGCCAAGCCCGCCGTCGCCCGCGAAACTGCCGCGGTCGCCGGCGGTCAGGAAGCGGTCCCAGTTCTGGGCGACGCGCGGCCCCATCTGCGCCAGTTCGAAATCCTCGCGCAGCCGCTCGCCGGCAACGACGAGATCGGGCGTCAGGAACGGCTGACCATCCTTCTCCTTCCGCCGCGCCAGGACGGCGAGCGGGCTTTCCGCGAGGTTGTAGCGCATGCGCCGCGGCGTCTGCTCGCCCGGCTCCATTACTACACGCTCGTCCCAGACCCGGTGCTGTTCGGTGAAGGGCGTCTGGGCCTCGGCGAAGCCGCCGGCCCGGGTCGATTGCTCCTCGGCCAGGAGCCGCTTCAGTGCGGCACGGCCCGCCGCCGTGATCTCGTAGGTGGTCACCCGGCCCGGTTTCTGCACCGCGATCCAGTCCTTCAGGGCGAAGGCCTGCGCGGCAGAGCGATCGACCACCGCGATCCGCACGGTTCCCTTGAGGACGACCGCCTTTTCCATCTCCGGCGCGATCGCGAGCAGGGCACCGGCCTCGCAGAGGCGGCGCAGAATGCGGCGCGCCTCGCGCTCGACGGTGGATTCGTCGGCGATCTGGGGCTGGATCGAGCGGATCGGTGCGGTCATCGGGCAGTTCCCTTCCTGTGCAAAATCTGGTCGCGAAGTTTCCTGTGCCCGTTCCGTCCCGATCAGGCGAAGATGTAGCCGGCCGAGCCGGTCCAGTGCGTCATCGACCAGAGGATCGTCGCGACGGTTCTCGAAGGCACGAACCTTGCGCAGCACCGTCGAGGCATGGCAGCCCTCGCTCCGCGCCAGCGCGCGGATCGACAGCCCCTCCTCCGTATGGCGCAGATAAAGGCGCGCATTTTCGGGCAACCAGGCAGGCAAGCCGGCCTGCATGTGAACCATCAGCGTCATCTTTCCCCCGGATGTCCTTCAGCGCCGTCACGTCGCCTTAACCACAACGAACTCAACCGTGTGTTGCTTTTCTTACCTGATCGTTAAAAACGAGCACGACCCTGAGAATTGTTGATAAAATCTAAATTTCTTTGAACGATCCGGTCGCTCCACCGCCAAGACCCGCAACGGCGACGATTCCAGTTGCATCTTCCGGTTGTCAAATCTCCGGAGGATCAGAATGTCCGATCTACTCTCGCTCGTGTCCGAACTGCGGCGTCCCCGCCTCTTGATCCGCGCCGCCCGGGCCGGGCTTGCCGAGTACAACCGCAGCCGCGACCTGAGGCGGGTGATACGCGTAGCGGATACGCCCGCGCCGGAGCGGGCGCTGTCGGCCCTCCTGGCCGAGGAGGAGCGGTTGGAGGCGACGCGCCAGGCCGGCGACGCCTCCTACAGCTTCATCCGCCATATCGAAGTGCTGATCGCGATGATGGCCGAGGCGCGGCTCCTGCCACAGCCGGGCCGCGCCTGAATGCGAAAGGGCCGCCCTGATGGGCGGCCCTTCCTGTCCCTCGCGACTGGCGCGATCACATGAAGGCGTCGGGCATCGAGGCCTTCTTCTTCGCGACGTATTCGTTCAGCGCCTCTTCGACCGCCGGGTCGATCGCCGGCTTCTGGTAGTCGTTCAGGAGCTTGTTCACGCGCGCGCGTGCCAGCGCCACGGTGTCGCGGGCGCCTTCCTCTTCCCAGGCCTCGTAGGGCTTGTAGTCGAGCAGTTCGGTCCGCCAGAACGCCTGCTTGAAGTTCGATTGCGTGTGTTCGCAGCCGAGATAGTGGCCGCCCGGGCCGACCTCGCGGATCGCGCCCATCGCCTGGCCGGTCTCGGACATGTCGATGCCCTTGGCGAGGTGATGCAGCACACCGAGCTGGTCGGCATCCATCACGAACTTCTCGAAGGACGACACCAGGCCGCCTTCCAGCCAGCCGCAGGAATGCAGCATGAAGTTCACGCCCGCGAGGAGACCCATGTTGAGCGAGTTCGAGGTCTCGTAGGCGGCCTGCGCGTCCGGCAGCTTCGAGCCGCAGAACGAGCCCGCCGAACGGTACGGCAGCCCCATGCGGCGGGCGAGCTGGCCCGCGCCGTAGGTGATATGCGCCGCTTCCGGCGTGCCGAAGGTCGGCGCGCCCGAGTTCATGTCGATCGAGGTCACGAAGGCGCCGAAGATCACCGGCGCACCCTGACGGATGAGCTGGCTGTAGGCGACGCCCGCCAGCACCTCGGCCATGACCTGCGTCAGCGTACCCGCGACCGTCACCGGCGCCATCGCGCCGCCGACGATGAAGGGCGAGATGATGCAGGCCTGGTTGGCCTTCGCGTAGACTTCCAGAGCGCCCATCATGATCCCGTCGAAGGTCATCGGCGAGTTGATGTTGACGAGCGAGGTCATCACGGTGTTCTGGTCGACGAAGTCGTTGCCGAAGAGGATCTTCGACATCTCGACCGAATCCGCGGCGCGGACCGGCTCGGTCACCGAGCCCATGTAGGGCTTGTCGCTGAGCGTCATGTGGGCGAGCAGCATGTCGAGGTGGCGCTTGTTCACCGGGATGTCGGTCGGCTCACACACCGTGCCGCCCGAGTGATGCAGCCATTTCGACATATAGCCGAGCTTCACGAACTTGTGGAAGTCGTCGAGCGTCGCGTAGCGGCGGCCACCGTCGGCATCACGGACGAAGGGGGGGCCGTAGACCGGGGCGAAGACGAGGCCACGGCCACCCACGGTCACGTTGCGCTCCGGGTTGCGGGCGTGCTGGACGTAGGACGAGGGTGCGGTCTTGCAGAGCTGACGCGCGAGGCCCTTCGGGATGCGGACGCGCTCGCCGTCGACATCGGCGCCGGCATCCTTCCAGCGCTTCAGCGCCTCGGGGTTCTCGACGAAGTTGACGCCGACCTCCTGAAGGATCGTCTCGGCGTTGGCCTCGATGATCTCGAGCGCTTCCTCGTTGAGGATTTCGAGGTTCGGAATGTTGCGCTCGATGAACTTGGCGCATTCGATGCGGACAGCGGTGCGTTCCGCCCGGCGCGCCGCGCCGCCGCCACCCCGTGCCCGCCGGCCTTCCGAAACTTCGCTCATATCCCTGAGTCTCCTGACTATGTCGGTTTGGGGCACCTTGTACCCGCATTGGGCCGGGGCCGATTGCGGGATGCGGCGCTTCGCAAGCGAAAACGACATTTGACGACCCGGAAAGCGACGGCCGCAGGCTCCCGCGGCGTCAGGCGACGCGGGCGAGTTGCCCGGGCGCGAAAGGCTCGATCGTCACCCGGTCACCCTCGAAGGTGCAGAAGCTGCCCGGCGGCACCGAGTCCCAGCATTCGCCGGTTTCCAGGGGCTCTGAGACGACCGCGCGGCCGCGCCGCGAGTCCGACCAGCGGTGGTAGAGCGTCGGCGCCCCGGCGTCGGTTGCATAGCGCGCCGCATAGAGCTTCTCGCCATCGGAAAACGCCGCCGTCATCCGCACATGCGGCGCCGCTCCCTTCGCGCGCGACAGCACTTCGAACCGCGCTGTCGCCCGTTCTAGCGCGCCTTTGGGATCCTCGTCGAGCCCCTCGCCGAGCGCGACGAGGAACAGGGCCTCGCTGTCGGTCGCGCCCTTCCGGTGGGCATAGAGATGGTCTGGGATCAGCATCTCGGCATCGCGGCGCAGCGCGTCGTAGCCGCCGATCTGACCGTTGTGCATGAAGGACCAGCGGCCGACCGCGAACGGGTGGCAGTTGTTGCGGCTCGTCGCGGTGCCGGTCGAGGCGCGGACATGGGCGAGGAAGAGATGCGACTTCACCTGCGCCGTCAGCGAGCGCAGGTTCGGGTCCGACCAGGCCGGCAGGATGTCGCGGAAGAGCCCCGGCTCCTCGCGATCGCCATACCAGGCGAGCCCGAAGCCGTCGGCATTGATCGCCGACTTGCATTCCGAGGCACACTGGCTCTGATGGATGAGCGAATGGCCCGGCCGGCTGACGATGTCCTCGAGAAAGATCGGAGTGCCGGTATAGGCCGCCCATCTGCACATGCTCTCGCCTCGCGTAGCGGGCGGCGCCTTCGGATTCCGCCACGTCCGGAAGCCTGGCACTGCCTCGTTGCTTTTGGCTTAACGTAGCGCGGATCACGGCGGCAATCGACAGATTCCGTTCAGGTCTCCGTATTATCGGCGCTTCGCTGCCCGGCGGCATCAGCGCCGGGGCGCCTCCGCTCCGGTCGCCGTGACCGGATCGCCCACCGCGATACGGCCCGCCTGGACCACTTCGGCGCACCAGCCGCCGTGGCCGCGCATCGCGTTGTAGCCGCCCTGCCCCAGCGCCGCCTCCATCCGCGAACAGGGCGCGCAGGGGCTGGTGATCGTCACCTCGGCGCCGCCGATCCTCAGCCGCGCATGGCGAAGCGCGCCAAGGTTGATGCCCTTGATCACGAGATTGCGCCGCAGGAGTTCAGGCGCGACCGCCTCGCGCCGGCAGAGCGCGGCGATCACCGGCAGGTGCTCCGCCTGAATCAGCGTCAGCGCGCGCTTGCCTTCACGGGCGTGATCGCCCGCGAGCCCTGCCTCGGTCAGTTCCGCCGCATCAACCGAGACGGGATCGGCCAGCCGCTCGGGGCGCAACCCGATCCAGACCACTCGCCCCGCCCCGGCATGGGTTGCCAGAAGCCGGGCGAGATCCGCCATCAGGCTTCCTCGAGCACCATCAGGTCGCGTTCGCTGGCGCCCTTCGCATGGGCGAGCGCGGCCTGGTACTCGTCGCTGTTGTAGCAGGCGACCGCCGCTTCGAGCGACGGGAAGCGCGCCACGACGTTGCGCGGCCGCTCGTTGCCCTCGAGCTGGACATAGCGCCCGCCGCGCGCGAGAAACACGCCGCCGTGCCTGGCAATCGCCGGGCCCGCTGCCTGGGCATACTTGCCGTAGGCCTCGGCATCCGTGACCTTCACATGCGCAATCCACAGCGCGGATTTGGTCTCGCTCATTACTTCGCACCTCCGATGATCGCTTCGGCGGCCTTAACCGCCTCCTCGGCCTTCGACGCATCCGCGCCGCCGGCCTGCGCCATGTCCGGCCGCCCGCCGCCACCCTTGCCACCGAGCGCCTCGGCCGCGGCCTTGACGATGTCGACCGCCGAGAGCCGCGCGGTGAGGTCCGGCGTCACGCCCGCCGCCACCGCCGCCTTGCCACCGGTATCGGCGACGACGAGCACCGCGCCCGAGCCGATCCGTGCCTTCAACTCATCGACGAGCGCGGGCAGGTCCTTGCCGGAGACGCCCGAGACGATCTGCGGCAGGAAGCGGATGCCGTTGACCTCGCGGTCGGCAGCGCCCTGCCCCGCGCCGCCGCCCATCGCCAGTTCGCGGCGAAGCTGCGCGACCTCGTTGGCGAGCGCCCGGCGCTCGTCCATCAGCGCCTTCACGCGAGCCGGCACGTCGGCGGCCTGCGCCTTCAGCGTCGCCGCAACCTCGCCCAGCCGCTGGTCCTGGCCACGCAGGTGGTCGAGCGCCGCCTGACCGGTCAGCGCCTCGATCCGCCGCACCCCTGCGGAGGACGCCGAGTCGCCGAGCGCCACGAAGGCGCCGATGTCACCCGTGCGTTTCACATGGGTGCCGCCGCACAGCTCCAGCGAATAGGTGTCGCCGTCGGTACCCTTGCCGGAACCCGAAAGCGTGCCCATCGAGACGACCCGCACCTCGTCGCCGTATTTCTCGCCGAAAAGCGCCTGCGCGCCAAGCCCGCGGGCATCGTCGGGCGTCATGATCCGCGTCTCCACCGGCGAGTTCTGGCGGATGAACTCGTTGACCTCGGCCTCGACATCGGCAAGTTCCGCGCTCGTCAACCCCTTGGAATGGCTGAAATCGAAGCGCAGCCGGTCCTCGGCATTGAGCGAGCCGCGCTGCGCGACATGATCGCCAAGCGCGCGGCGGAGCGCCTCGTGCAGGAGGTGGGTCGCAGAATGGTTCGCCCGGATCGCGGTGCGGCGGGCATGGGCCACTTCCAGCTTTGCCGGCTGGCCACGGGCGATCTCGCCCTCGGCCACTTCGGCGATGTGGATGAAGATGCCGGCGGATTTCTTGGTGTCCGTCACCCTGGCCATGCCGGTATCGGTGCGGATGAAGCCGGTATCGCCGACCTGGCCGCCGCTCTCGGCATAGAATGGCGACTGGTTGACGACGATCTGCACCTTGGCGCCGCTCGCCGCCGCACCGGTTTCCTTGCCCTCCGCGACCAGCGCGAGGATCTGGCCCTCGGCGGTCTCGGTATCGTAGCCGAGGAACTCGGTGACCCCGTGCTTTTCGGCCAGGTCGTACCAGATCGTGGCGTCCTGGGTCTCGCCCGAGCCCGCCCAGGCGGCGCGCGCCTTAGCCTTCTGCTCCTGCATCGCGTGGTCGAAGCCCGCGACATCGACGGTCCGGCCCTTCTCGCGCAGCGCATCCTGCGTGAGATCGAGCGGGAAGCCGTAGGTGTCATAGAGCTTGAACGCCGCGGCGCCCGGCAGCGGCTTGCCCTCGCCGAGTTTTCCAAGTTCGTCGTCCAGCAGACGGAGTCCGCGCTCAAGCGTCTGCTTGAAGCGGGTCTCCTCGAGCTTCAGTGTCTCCTCGATCAGCGCCTGCGCCCGCTGCAGTTCCGGATAGGCCCCGCCCATCTGCCGCACCAGCGCCGACACAAGCCGGTGCATCAGCGGATCCTGCGCGCCGAGAAGATGCGCGTGCCGCATCGCGCGGCGCATGATCCGGCGGAGCACATAGCCGCGCCCCTCGTTCGACGGCATCACCCCGTCGGCGATCAGGAACGAGGTGGATCGCAGGTGGTCGGCGATGACCCGGTGGTGGATCTTGCCCGGCCCGTCGGGATCGGTCGAGGTGCCATGCGCCGAGGCCTCGATGAGGCTCCTCATCAGGTCGGTGTCGTAGTTGTCGTGCTTGCCCTGCAGAAGCGCGCCGATCCGCTCCAGCCCCATGCCGGTGTCGATCGACTGCATGTCGAGTGCGCGCATCGAGCCGTCCTCGAACTGCTCGTTCTGCATGAAGACGAGGTTCCAGATCTCGATGAAGCGGTCGCCGTCCTGCTCGGCCGAGCCGGGAGGGCCGCCCCAGATATGGTCACCGTGGTCGTAGAAGATCTCGGTGCAGGGGCCGCAGGGACCGGTCGGCCCCATGCGCCAGAAATTGTCATCCGTTGGGATGCGGATGATGCGGTCGTCGGGAAGTCCCGCGACCTTCTTCCAGATCCCGGCCGCCTCGTCGTCGGTGTGGTAGACCGTGACGAGGAGCTTGTCCTTGTTCAGTCCGAAATCCTTCGTGAGAAGTTCCCAGGCGTAAGGGATCGCCTCGGCCTTGAAATAGTCGCCGAAGGAGAAGTTCCCCAGCATCTCGAAGAACGTATGGTGCCGCGCCGTGTAGCCGACGTTGTCGAGGTCGTTGTGCTTGCCGCCCGCGCGGACGCATTTCTGGCTGGTGGAGGCGCGGACATAATCGCGCGTCTCGACCCCGGTGAAGAGGTTCTTGAACTGCACCATGCCCGAGTTGGTGAACATCAGCGTCGGGTCGTTGCGCGGGACGAGCGGCGAGCTGTCGACGATCCGGTGATCGTTGCGCCGGAAGAAGTCGAGGAAGGTCGAGCGGATGTCGTTCAGGCTGGGCATCGGGCGGGCCTCTCGGGGCGGAAGGGATCAGCCTTGGCGTGTTAGCCCTTGTCGGGGTCCATGTCCATATTCCTGCGGCGCAGCATTGCCGTCACGTCAGGTGCAGGAAGACCTTCGCGACGATCTGCCAGCGGCCCTCGTGGTAAAGCAGGTTCAGCGTGTCGCGGAAATCGAGCCCGGCCCAGACATTGACCACCCGTACCACCGCCGTATCGCCGGCCACCACGATCGACTCGATCTCATGCGGCGGCACCGGTGCATCGGCCGGGATCGCCTCGGCCTCGCAGGAGGCGATGAACTTCTCGACGCCATCCCATTCGAGCCCGCCGCCGAAATGGCCGATCGAGGCCGCCTTCGGATGGAAGGCACGCGCAAGCGCCGCGCGGTCCCCGCGCGCCATCCCCTCGACATAGGTGGCGACGGTGCGGCGAATATCCTCGAAATGATCCATAAGCTCTCCCCCAAATGCGAAACGCGGCCCCAAGGGGCCGCGTTCGATCCTCGCATGAAGGGGAGCGATCTCCAAACCGCTCTCAGCTCTCCATCACATCCTCTGCCGAGGCGTCGTCATCCGAGGCCCCGAAGTCGAGCCCGTGGCTCGCCCGGATCTTGTCCTCGATCTGCCAGGCCATGTCGGGGTTGTCCCTCAGGAACTGCTTGGCGTTCTCGCGGCCCTGGCCGATACGCTCGTCACCGAAGGAATACCAGGCGCCGGACTTCTCCACGACGCCGGCCTTGACGCCGAGGTCGATGAGCTCGCCGGTCTTGGAGATGCCCTCGCCATACATGATGTCGAACTCGACCTGCTTGAACGGCGGCGCCACCTTGTTCTTGACGACCTTGACGCGGGTCGTGTTGCCGACGACCTCGTCGCGATCCTTTATCGAGCCGATGCGGCGGATGTCGAGCCGCACCGAGGCGTAGAATTTCAGCGCGTTGCCGCCGGTCGTCGTCTCCGGCGAGCCGAACATGACGCCGATCTTCATGCGGATCTGGTTGATGAAGATCACCATGCAGTTCGAGCGGCTGATCGAGGAGGTCAGCTTGCGCATCGCCTGGCTCATGAGCCGGGCATGAACGCCGACATTGCTGTCGCCCATGTCGCCCTCAAGCTCCGATTTCGGCGTCAGCGCCGCGACCGAGTCGACGACGACGAGGCTGACCGCGCCCGAGCGCACCAGCGTGTCGACGATCTCCAGCGCCTGCTCGCCGGTATCGGGCTGCGAGATCAGCAATTCGTCGAGATTGACGCCGAGTTTCTTCGCATATTGCGGGTCGAGCGCGTGTTCCGCGTCGACGAAGGCGCAGACCCCGCCCTTCTTCTGCTCCTCGGCCACGACATGGAGCGTGAGCGTGGTTTTCCCCGAGCTTTCCGGCCCGTAGATCTCGACGATCCGGCCCTTCGGCAGGCCGCCGATCCCGAGCGCGATGTCGAGCCCGAGCGAGCCCGTCGAGGTCGCCTCGATCTCCATCACCGGGTTGTCCGCGCCAAGGCGCATGATCGAACCCTTGCCGAACTGCCGCTCGATCTGCGCGAGGGCCGAATCGAGGGCTTTCTGTTTGTCTGCGGAGCGCTTGTCGTTCATGTCGAAAAGGTTCGTCACTGCCATCGGTCGCTTCCTTATTTCACACCCGGCTAAGGGCGGCAATCGCTGCTCGTGTTCTTGTCATGTTCTCATGTTTATGAGATCAAAAAGAGAACATTTCAACACGATTTTCGTCAAATCGACTTTTTCTTCTTCCGGTAAAGGATTACTTAACGGCGCCGTGATTTTTTCGCGGCACGGACACGGGAGGCGTGATGCTTGTTTTCTGGAAGCAACGGCTGGTCTATCTCGCGACGCCGAAAACCGGCAGCACCGCGATCGAGGCGGCGCTCGAATCGCTGGCGAGCGTCGTGATCCAGCGCCCGCCGGAGCTCAAGCATACCTCGGCCCATCGCTACTGGCGCTTCCTTGCTCCCTATCTTCAACTCGCGGCGGATGAGGATTTCCAGGTCGTCGCCGTGATGCGCGAACCGCTCGACTGGCTCGGAAGCTGGTATCGCTACCGCCAGCGGGATGACGGGCCGCGCCCCGAACGCAGCACCGCCGGGATGAGCTTCAACCAGTTCATCGAAGCCTATCTGAGCGATCCGCAGCCCGAATTCGCGAAGGTGGGGCGCCAGAGCCGGTTCCTCGTTCCCGACAAGGGACCCGGCGTCGACCAGATATTCCGCTACGACGACATGCCGGGCTTTGTCGGGTTCCTCGAGGAGCGGCTTGACTGCGAGATCAACTTGCCCCGGCTCATGGTATCGCCTCCCGGATCGCTTGAGCTCGACGGCGGACTCGAAACTCGGCTGCGTGAGGAGCTACAGCGCGACTTTTCGCTCTACAACTCGCTCAAGGATTAGGTCATCGCCGCGATGATCCAGTCGTACACGGCGCGGGCATCCTTCGTAGCACGATCAGGATCGACGCCGATCAGGTAACCCCTCCTGCTTTCGACCTGTTCCGGAACCGCCAGCACCAACGACCCCGCCTTCAGACGGTCGTCGATGAGCCCATGCCACCCGAGTGCTATTCCAAGCCCGGCTTCAGCCGAGCGGACGACGAGATCATAGCTGTTGAATGTCGATCGCACCGCCGTTCGATGATGTTGCAGGCCGAACCGCGCAAGCCACTCCGTCCAGCTCATCCACGGCGCGCCGGGTGGCGAGGCCAGATCGACAAGCGCCTCGTGCAGGAGGTCCGAAGGCCTGAGCGTCGAGCCCGACCCCTTCAGATACGCCGGACTGCAGACGGCCGACACTCGTTCCTCCATCAGGCAAACCTCACCGGGCCGCCGTTCTCTCAGCTCGCCCATGCGGATGGAGATATCCGTGAGGGACGCGTCGGCCGGGGCCGGCAATTGCGAGGCAAGGACAGAGATGTTGAGGGCCGCAAACGCCTCCCGAAGCTCGGGCATGCGCGGCAGAAGGCGGAAGGTCGCGAAGGCGAAATCCACCGAGATCAGGACCTCGGCCGTCGGCGGTCGGGTCCGGAAGGCCGACAGCCCCGCGGTGGCCAGCGCGACACCCGGCGCCACGGCCTGATAGAGATCCTGCCCTCTTCGCGTGAGCTGTATGCCACGCCTGCCGCGTTCGAAGAGCTGAACGCCAAGACCTTCCTCAAGGCTCTTCATCCGCTGGCTCAGCCGCGGCTGTGTAAGGCCCGCCGCCTCGGCGGCCGCAGAGAATTTCCCAAGCTCGGCGGCCAGGACGAACAGGCACAGGTCCGAGCTGTAGCGGCCGAACATGGCATAAGCGTTGTGAAAGTCTGTCATTAGCAGGTGTCGCTGTTTTACGCCGCAGGAACGCATATTCTCGTATGATGTGCTATTTAAAATATGCGAACTACCGCGAAGGCAAACCCGGCGCTTCACAGTGGCCGATCCCGATCCGTCGGTGCCAGGCCGTGCGACCGGTCCCGCGTTCATAGTAAGTTGGCGCCGGCACGCCAGAATCCAAGGAGCAAGACGTGAGCAGCACCTCGCAAGACAAACCGAACATCCTGATCCTCATGGTGGACCAGCTCAACGGCACGCTCTTCCCCGACGGCCCGGCCGAGTGGCTGCATGCGCCGAACCTCAGGCGCCTCGCCGCGCGTTCGGTGCGGTTCCGCAACGCCTACACCGCCTCGCCCCTCTGCGCGCCAGGCCGCGCCTCGTTCATGTCGGGCCAGCTGCCGTCGCGCACGCAAGTCTACGACAACGCGGCCGAGTTCGCCTCCGACATCCCGACCTTTGCCCATCACCTGCGCCGCGCGGGCTACCAGACCTGCCTTTCGGGCAAGATGCATTTCGTCGGGCCCGACCAGCTCCACGGCTTCGAGGAGCGGCTGACGACCGACATTTACCCCGCCGATTTCGGCTGGACGCCGGACTACCGCAAGCCCGGTGAGCGGATCGACTGGTGGTATCACAACATGGGCTCCGTCACGGGCGCCGGCGTGGCCGAGATCTCCAACCAGATGGAATACGATGACGAGGTCGCCTACAACGCGACGCGCAAGGTCTATGACCTCGCGCGGGGGCTCGATGACCGGCCTTGGTGCCTGACCGTCAGCTTCACCCATCCGCATGACCCTTACGTCGCGCGGAAGAAGTACTGGGATCTCTACGAGGACTGCGAGCATCTCCTGCCCGAGATTCCGGCGATGGAGTATGCCGATCACGACCCTCACGCGAAGCGCATCTTCGACGCCAACGACTGGCGCAACTTCAACATCACCGAGGAGGACATCCGCCGTTCCCGCCGCGCCTATTTCGCCAACATCTCGTACATCGACGACAAGATCGGCGGCATCCTCGAGGCGCTGGAGACGACGCGGCAGGAGGCGGCGATCCTCTTCGTCTCCGACCACGGCGACATGCTCGGCGAGCGGGGGCTCTGGTTCAAGATGAACTTCTACGATGGCTCTTCGCGGGTGCCGCTGATGATCGCCGCCCCCGGCCTCGATCCGCAGCGCATCGATACGGCCGTCTCGACCCTCGACGTCACGCCGACGCTGTGCGACCTCGCCGGGGTCTCGCTGGACGAAGTCATGCCCTGGACCGACGGGATGAGCCTCGTGCCGACCGCGAAGGGCACCGAGCGCACCGCGCCGGTGATGATGGAATACGCCGCCGAGGCCTCCTATGCGCCGCTCGTGTCGCTGCGTGAAGGGCGCTGGAAGTACAACCGCTGCGCGCTCGACCCCGACCAGCTCTTCGACCTCGAGGCCGATCCTCACGAGCTGACGAACCTCGCCGGCGACCCGGCCCATGCCGACACGCTCGCGGCGCTGAAGGCAAAGTCCGAGGCGCGCTGGGATCTCGCCCGGTTCGACGCCGAGGTGCGGCAGAGCCAGGCGCGGCGCTGGGTGGTCTACGAGGCGCTCCGGAACGGCGACTACTTCCCCTGGGACTACCAGCCGCTGCAGAAAGCCTCGGAGCGCTACATGCGCAACCACATGGACCTCAACGTGCTGGAAGAATCGAAACGCTTCCCGCGCGGCGAGTGACGCCGCCGCGCCATCGGGTTGCGGCGCGGGTGAAAGCCGTGGATGATCACCCCCGGAACCGCATCCGGGGGCAGGAATGAAGATCGCGACCTTCAACATCAACGGCATCAAGGCGCGGGCGGAGGCCCTGCCCGCCTGGCTCGATGAGGCGTCGCCCGACATCGTGCTCCTGCAGGAGATCAAGTCGGTCGACGAGGCGTTCCCGCGCGAGCTTTTCGAGGATCGAGGATATTTCGTCGAGACCCACGGCCAGAAGAGCTTCAACGGTGTGGCGATCCTGTCGAAGATTCCTCTGGAGGACTTGACGCGCGGCCTGCCCGGCGACGATGCGGACGAGCAGGCGCGCTGGATCGAGGCGACGGTGGTCGGCAAGACGGCGGTGCGGCTCTGCGGGCTCTACCTGCCGAACGGCAACCCCGCGCCGGGGCCGAAATACGATTACAAGCTCGCCTGGATGGCGCGGATGAAGGAACGTGCTGCCGAGCTTCTGGCCGAGGAGATGCCGGTGGTCATGGCGGGCGACTACAACATCATTCCCCAATCCGAGGATGCCGCGAAGCCCGCGGCCTGGGTCGAGGACGCGCTCTTCCTGCCCGATAGCCGCGCCGCGTTCCGGCGGATCCTCAATCTCGGCTATACCGAGGCGTTCCGCACCCGCGAGCCGCGGCCCGGGCATTACTCGTTCTGGGACTACCAGGCCGGCGCCTGGGCGAAGAACAACGGCATCCGCATCGATCACCTCTTGCTCAGCCCGCAGGCCGCCGACCTTCTCAACGACGCCGGGATCGACAAGGCGGTGCGCGGCGGCGACAAACCCTCCGACCACGTTCCGGTCTGGATCGAACTCGACGCCTGAGCCGCCACACGGCGCACGGAGCGACCGTCAGTGATCGTGTGGTCCGAGCTTTCGGTGCAGCCGTGCGTCGTGGGTCCGGAAATGCTCGACGAACCAGGCTTCGAGCGCCGCGGTCAGCCGCTCCGCCGCCGCCTCGGCATCGTCATGCGCGTCATCCATGATGTCGCGCAGCGCGTCGAGCAGGCGCTCATGATCGGCCTTGTGCGGCGGGTACTGGTCGTATTCGGCGCGCCGCATCTGCTTTTCCTCATGCGCGAAATGCGCCGATATCGCCCGGAAGAGATCGCCGAAACTGCGGTCGATATCGGCGCCGGGCCGGCCGTCGAGGATCGCCGCGGCGGCGCTGTTGACCAGCTCCACCAGTTCCTGGTGCTCGTGGTCGACCGCCGGGTCGCCGACGCTGTATTCCGGTTTCCATGCGATCGGGGCCATCGCGCCCTCCCCTCAGTGCAGGTAGAACCGGCCGGTTGTCGCGTCGAAGTCGATCGCGACGCTTTCGGCCGGCGCCACCACGATATCGAAGGCCGCCTCCTGGGTGAAGCCCGCGACCGCCGGGTCGTCGCGCATCCGGACCGCGACGCGGTAGCTGCCGGCGGGTACGAGCAGGCGGTGATAGACCCGCGACGGTCCCGAACCCGAGATCCCACTCGGCGGCAGGTCGGCGGCGAAGGCCGGTTCTCCGTCGAGATCGAGCTCGACCCGCACCGGCGCCCGGCGACGCTCGCAGACCTGCGGCGTGCGCATGTTGGCCGGAAGCTTCGCCAGTTCCTCGGCGGTGCGGTCGCGGCAATCGCGCACGCCGCTGTGGGCGAAACTCAGCCGCATGAGGGCCATATCCCCGGGCACGCTCTGCCACATGGGCCGCGCCGACAGCATGGCGACACCAAGAAAGAGCGCTAGGGTCAGCGCCCCGCCCAGTGCGAGATGCGGCCAGCGCCGGCCCCAGTCGATGCCCGGCCCGCTCATGTCGCGCTCCCTGCCCGTTTTGCGGCGCCGTTCGCCCCGGCGGACTCGGTTTCCTGGAGCGGCCGGACATTCTCGTAAGGCGGCATCGCCGCGAGCCGCTCCGAAAAGCCTTTCAGCTCGGCGGCGAGCCGCGTCGTCTCGCTCGGCCCGGCCCAGACCGTGAGGATCCGCTCGCGCGGCACGCGCCGGCGGAGTTGCGGATCGCGGGTGCGGGCGAAGCGGTCACGGGTCCAGGCCCCGCCGACCCGGTTGTAGCAGTCGCGCTCGGCACAGCCGGCGACAGCGACGCCGTCGGCAAGGCCGCGGCTGATGATGAAATCCAGAAGCGAGGGCGGCGCCATCGCGACGCAAGGCAGGACGACGCGGCCCGGCGCCGCCTCTCGCCCCGCGGCATGGGCGCAGGAGAGCGTCATCACCCGCCCCGGCCCGGTCAGTCCGCGCGCCGCCGCGATCACCTCGGCGCGAAGCTCGGCCAGCGGCCGTCCGGGCAGATCGATCCCGGTGATCAGATCGCCCGAACGGCGGAACGGCGAGGAAGACGGACAGGCGCCCATGCAGATGCCGCAGGCGACGCAGCGGTCGGCATTGACCTCGACCTCGTGGCTGAAGGGCAGCCCGTCCGTGCGCGGCACCAGCGTGATCGCGGCATAGGGGCAGTCCTCGACGCAGCGCGTGCAGCCGTTGCAGAACTCGAGGAACACCTTAGCGGCGGCAGCCTCGCGGCGCGGCGGCAGCCAGGGCAGGCCAATGAGAAGCAGGGTGAAGACCACGGTTCCGGCCCAGATCACGCCGGGCGGCACGCTCTCGATCACCGGGTAGAGCGACAGGAGGAACCAGTCGAGCCCAACCTGCTGCGGTACCTTCGCCAGGTCGGCGGGCCCGTCGAGATAGGCCGGCAGCGCGAGCGAGGTCGCGACAAGCGCGACCACCGTAATGAGACCAAGACCGCGCGGCGGGTTCGTCCGCGCTTCGGTGATGCGCTGGATGTGGATCCACATCAGGAGAAGCAGGAGGAGCGGGATCGCGATGTGGAGGAACACCATCAGCGTGAAGAACCGGCCCGAAAGCGTATCCGGCGCGAGGAAGTTGCGCGCGATCGGCTCGGCGAAGATGCCGAGGCTGTCGAGAAGCTCGGTCGTGGTCAGCGCGACGTATTGCGCCAGCTCGTCCCAGACCAGCCAGTAGCCGGTGATGCCGGAGAGATAGACGAACCAGATGATCGGCACGCCGGTGATCCAGGAGAACCAGCGCCGCCCCCGGTAGCGGTCCATCGCCCATTCGCGCACGAGATGGACGAACATCACCAGCACCATCAGATCCGAGGCGTAGCGGTGCACGCTCCGGGCGAGCCCGGCATGCCACCAGTGGTCGCGGCTCAGCCATTCGACCGAGCCATAGGCAGCGGTGACGCCGGTGTCGAAGAAGATGAAGAGGTAGATTCCGGTCCCCGCCACCAGCCAGAACAGGAGCCAGCCGAGCGGGCCGAGCTGGGCGAGCGGGTTCCAGTCCGGCCCGAACAGCCGGTCGAGCCCGAGTTCGACCCGGTCGAATCCGCGCCTCAGGATGTCGCGCATCAGATCGCCCCGCGCTCGGCCCGTTTCAGCGCCCGACGGCGTTCGAGCCAGAGCCGGAAGATCACGATCCCGGTCAGCACCAGCGAGAGCGCCCCGAAGAAGATGCCGAAGAAGATGCCGTAGTCGAAACGGTAGGCGCCCGTCAGCGGGTTGTAGACCGTGCAGAGGAACGAGATCCGGTCCCAGAGCCCCTCGGCCGTGATCGCCGTCGTCCTGATGCCGAGCACCAGTTCCTTCAGGGGTTCAAGGAGCACCGGCAGCGGGAAGGCCTCGCCGTACATCTGCCGGTAGACCCGGCCCTCGGCATCTAGGAGGCTCGTCTGGGTCACATGCTCGAACCCGCCCGCCCCGGCGCGGAAGGAAAAGCCGAGTTCCGTGAGCAGGGCCTCGGTCGTTGCCGGGTCGGCGCTGGCGATCTGCCAGTTCGTCACCTCGACCAGCCGGTGGGTGCCGGCAAAGCCCGCGAGCTGCGCCGGCCGGTCTCCGCTGGCATCGAAGCCGAAGGTGAGGATGTTGAAGGCGTCGTTGCCGAGCGCCTGCTGCGCCTTGAGGACGGACTCGCGCAGGTGGTCGGCGGTGATCGGGCAGACCGTGGCGCAGCTGGTGAAAATCAGCGAAACGAGGAGCGGCTTGCCGCGCAACTCCGCGAGCGTGAGCGTCCGGCCGCGATGGTCGGTCAGGACGTGGTCACTCGTCGCGTTGCCGATCGCCGCCTGGCTCGTCTCGTAGGCGATTTCCGCGTCGAGCTTCTCCGCCACGGCGGGCGACGCCGCGAGTCCGGCGAGGATGACCGCCAATGCCTTCAGGAGACCCATCTTGCGGCCCCGTCGAGCAGCACGCCGGCCGAGACCAGCGCGAAATGGAAGAGCGAGGCGCGGAAGGTCGCCATCGCGTTGCGGCGCTCTGGCTCGCGCAGGAGCCGCCAGCTTGCACGGAGGAACATCGCTCCGCCGAGGGCGGCGCAGAGACCGTAGAGCGGCCCGAGCCCATATAGCAGAGGCCCGAACGAGATCAGGACGAGGACGAGGACATGGCTGAAAATCACCGGCCCCCAGACCTCCGGCCCGGTGACGACGGGCAGCATCGGGATGCCCGCGCGTTCGTAATCGGCACCTTTTGCGGCGGCGAGCGCCCAGAAATGCGGCGGCGTCCAGAGAAAGAGCATCGCCGACAGGAGGACCGGCACCGGCGCCAGCGTCGGGCCAAATTCGGGTGCCGCCGCCGCGGCCCCTGCGAGGAGCGCGAAGCTGCCCGCCGCACCGCCGATCACGACGTTCCAGACAGTGCGGCGCTTCAGCCAGAGCGTGTAGACGACGCCGTAGGTGAAGGCGCCGCAGAAGACGAGGACGGCGGCGAGCGTGCCGCCCACCGACCAGCCCATCACCAGCGAGGCGGCGAGGAGCGCGGTGAAGGTCAAGGGCCAGATCGCGCCCGGCTTCAGCTTCCCGCTGGCGAAGGGCCGCATCGCCGTGCGCGCCATCAGCCGGTCGCTCTCGCGCTCGAAATAGTGGTTGAAGGCCCCCGCCGCGCCGGAGGCCCCAAGTACTGCGAGGGTGAAGACCAGGGCCTCGGCCCAGCCCATTTCGCCGCCGCCCGTAACGATGCCGACCAGGGCGGCGAGGGCCACGAAGGAGCCGATCCGGAGCTTCAGGATCGAGGCGGTCATCGTCAGGGCGGCGGTCATGGGCAGGCTCCGCATCGGATGGAAGGGGTCAACGGAACAGCCAGAGTTCCGACAGGTACTTCCAGTTCACGAAGTAGTAGAGCACGAAGCAGGCGAAGAAGATGCCCACGAGGATGATCGTGCCCGGCAGTTTCAGCGTGCCGTGGCTGCCGTATTCCGCCACCGCCTCGCGGCTCTGGTCATGGAGCGGGAAGCGCATCTTCGCGCCCGGACCCTCGAGCTTCGGCCCGATCAGGATCGAGGCGACAACGACGAGGATGAACACCACCCCGCCGATCGCCGCGAGGATGGCGAAGATCCCGTTGAGCCCCATCATCAGATAGGCCGCGGCCGGATACTCGAACGCATGCGCCGCGTCGGTGAGCGAGATGTCCCAATGCCGCCGCGCCACGCCGAGCGTGCCCGCCCCCATCATGAAGAGCGAGATCCCGCCCGCGCCAATGCCGAAGAGGAACGGCTGCCATTTGGCCAGCGTCGGCCAGACGATGTCGCGCTGGAAGATCAGCGGCACCACGAGGTAGGTCATCGCCATGAAGGCGAGCGTCGTGCCGGCGACGACCGTGCCGTGGAAATGGCCCGGAACGTAGATCGTGTTGTGCATCAGCACGTTCAGCTGCTCGGTCCCGAGCACGACGCCCGAGATGCCACCGATGAAGCCGAACATCACGAGCGAAAGGAACATGCCGGAGAAGGCCGGGTTGCCCCAGGGCGCCTTGGTCAGCCATTCGAACGCGCCGCGGGTGAAGCCGTTGCGGCGCTGCGCCGCCTCGATCGCGCCGGGCACCGTCAGCCCGTGGATCATCGAGCCCATGACCGCGAGATACATCATGTAGGAGGTGTTCACGATCTTCCAGGTCGAGCTCATGCCCGGCTCGGCGAGGAGGTGATGCGCCGAGGCGAGCTGCAGGAACAGGATGTACATCAGGAACGCCGTGCGGCTGACCTTTTCCGACAGCGGCTTGGCGCCGAGCACCATCGCGCCGATCGCGTACCAGATCGCGACATGGGCCGAGACGTTGATCTGCTGGCTCGAATGGCCCATGCCCCACCAGACGACCTTGTACATCAGCGAGTCGATGTTGGAGATCAGCCCGAGCGACCAGAGCCAGGTCGGGATCAGGATCACCGCGCCCGAGGCGAGCGTGAAGACCGCGATGATCCCCGCCGTGATCGCCCCGAAGGTGACGAGTGGCACCGAACCGTCATAGGTGTTCTCGGCCTTCGCCACGACGAGCGTGCCGAAGAAGACCATCACCGAGACGAGTGCCCCCACAGCAAAGATGATCAGCGAGAGGTAGAACCAGTGCGAGGCCTGCATCGGCGGATACGAGGTGAACATCACCGAGGAATCGCCCCTCAGCACCGCGTAGTTCGCCATCACCGCGCCCGCGACCATCAAGAGGAAGCCGAGCCAGGCCAACCACGGCGTCGCAAGGCGGCTGCCGAGGATTACCGAGGAGGCGAAATAGAGCACCGCGATCTCGAAGAAGATGATCCAGAACAGGAGCACGTTCGCCCCGTGCCCGGTGAGCACGAGGTAGAACAGCTCCGCATCGAGAAGCTGAACTGCGGGCCAGCGCGTCAGCGCCACGAGAAGCCCCATCAGCCCGCCGAGCGCGAGGAACAGCACCGCCGCGACGGCGTTGACCTTGATCAGCGCCTCGGCGCTGGAATCGACCTTCAGTCCGGTGAAGCGGCAGACGCGATAGCGCGCCCCGGCGCCGGAGACGGGAGCCGCACCATGATCAATGCTTGTCATCGTCCTTCCTCCCTCACTCGACGACGCGGATGCGCCCGGTCATCGTGTGATGCCCGACGCCGCAGAATTCGTTGCAGACGATGCCGAAGTCGCCCGTTCCGGTCGGCGTCAGCGTCACGACATGCTCGTAGCCCGGATGGACCGAGATGTTGATGTTCGTGGGCTGCAGCGAGAAGCCGTGCTGCCAATCGGCCGAGGACAGGTGAATCCGGTAGCTCTCGCCCTTCTTCAGTTCGAGGATCGGCCAGAACTCCCAGAGCCGGGCGAGGATATAGGCGTCGCCGCCCACGGGCGGCCGCACCACCGGCACGCCGTTCTCCTCGAGCGGCTGGCCGTCGGCATCCTGCGCCTGGAACTCGGCGGCGAAGGCCTCGACCCTTTCCTGGTAGCGCTCGGGCTTGACCTTGTAGGTCTCGGTCGAGAGGTTCTGTTCGCCGATGAAATGCCAGGCGATCATGAAGAAGAACATGAACAGGCCCCAGAGGAAAGCGATGACGATCCAGCCGAGCTCGATTCCGTGGATCGGTTCCTTCCACCAGAGGCGGTTTGACGGGGGTGTGATGGCCATGGTTGCGCCCTTCCTACAGCGACAGGGTCACTCGAAGACCGGAATCGAGGCGATCTCCATGACGCCCCAGATCGTGTAGAGCACCGCCGGCACGGTGATCCCGAGGAAGAGCAGCAGGAACGGATTGTCGAGAACCTGCTGCATGAAGGGAACGCGCTCGGGCGGCCCTTCGCCACCTACCTTGCCCTTGTCGGCCTTTCGCTCGGTCATTCTGGCTCCTCCCGCTCTGTGCGAAAGGGGTATGTCTGCGATCGCGTGCCTCGGAGAGTTCCGAGGCTATGCCCCGATCTCATGCCCTTTCGCCACTTCGGCGCCCGTCATGCGGAATCTGCCCCGGCAACCGGGCCGTCGCGCCAGCTTTCCGCGCGGGGTCCGAGTGAGCGGCAGGCTTCGCCGGAAAGGCGCATCCTGAGATAGGATGCTCACACAAATGTGCCTTCCGCGGCTTGACTTATATCAAGGACCAAAAGGTTCGGACTCGGGACTATCTTCCGCCACTGGGGCTAGGGGATACGCGCCTGCGGCCAATATGGTCTGGAAACGCTCGGCCGTTCAGGGCTTGGACCGTGCCAGACGTTCGGGCTCAATGTACTGAAATTGCACGGCTTTCGACGCTCCGGCAGGACTTTCGAACAGACCGGCCACGCGCCGCCTGCATCCGTTGCCCGCGCCAACGCCTGCGGGCGGCGGCCTCATGACGGCCGCCGCTACCCTCGCGGTGCCAAGCGATTATCCGAGCCGGTAGTTCGGGCTCTCTCGCGTGATCTGCACGTCGTGGACATGGCTCTCCTTGAGCCCTGCCCCCGTGATCCGAACGAAACGGCAATTCTTGCGCATCTCGGCCACGGTGCGGTTGCCGGTGTAGCCCATCGCCGCGCGCAGGCCTCCGACGAGCTGGTGGACGACGGCGGCCGCGGACCCCTTGTAGGGCACCTGGCCTTCGATCCCCTCGGGCACGAGCTTGTCCGACGCCGCATCCTTCTGGAAGTAGCGGTCGGCCGAGCCGCGCGCCATCGCGCCGAGCGAACCCATGCCGCGATAGCTCTTGAAGCTGCGGCCCTGGTAGAGGATGACCTCACCGGGGCTCTCGTCGGTGCCGGCGATGGCCGAACCCACCATGGTGCAGGAGGCGCCCGCCGCGATCGCCTTGGCGAAATCGCCGGAATACTTGATGCCGCCGTCGGCGATCACCGGGATGTCCCCGGCCGCGCCGGCCGCATCCATGATCGCGGTGAGTTGCGGCACGCCGACGCCCGCGACGATCCGCGTCGTGCAGATCGAGCCCGGTCCGATCCCGACCTTGACCGCATCCGCCCCGGCAGCGATCAGCGCCCGGGTGGCTTCGGCGGTAGCGACGTTGCCCGCCACGACCTGGACCGCGTTCGACAGCGCCTTGATCCGCTCCACCGCCTTCGCGACGCCCTCGCTGTGGCCATGCGCGGTGTCGATCACCACCATGTCGACGCCCGCGTCGATCAGCGCCTGCGACCGTTCGAACCCGGCATCGCCCACCGTCGAGGCGGCGGCGACCCGCAAACGGCCGAGATCGTCCTTGCAGGCATGGGGATTGAGCACCGCCTTCTCGGTGTCCTTGAGCGTCAGGAGCCCGGTCAGCTTGCCCTGCCCGTCCGTGACCAGCAGCTTCTCGATCCGCCGCGCCTTCATCAGGCCCTTGGCCTCTTCGAGATCGGCGGGCTCGGTCAGCACCGCGAGGTTCTCGGCGGTCATCATCACCTTGACGGGGGTGTTGTCGTCCGAGGCGAAGCGCATGTCGCGGTTGGTCACGATGCCCACGACGCGGCCCGCGTCGTCGATCACCGGAAAGCCGGTCACCGAGTAACGCTCCTGCAGCATCTTCGCATCGGCCAGCGTCTGGTCGGGCTTGAGCGTGATCGGGTTGTAGACGACACCGCTTTCGAACCGCTTCACGCGGCTCACCTCGGCCGCCTGCTCCGCGATCCCGAGGTTGCGGTGAATGACGCCAATGCCGCCGGCCTGGGCCATCGCGATCGCCATCCGCGCCTCGGTCACGGTGTCCATCGCGGAGGACAGGAGCGGGATGTTCATGCGGATCGACTTGGTCACATGGGTCGAAGTGTCCGCATCGGAGGGCAGAACGCTCGACGCCGCCGGAACAAGAAGCACGTCATCGAAGGTGAGAGCCTCGCGAATCTCCATGGGGAACCTCGTAGGGGAGCTTTCGTTTGGCGCTCCCCTGTTTCATGCGGGGGGCCGGATGGCAAGCCCTAAATCCGCCGAGCCGGCATCGCGCGTGCTCAGGCCGTCGCCGCGTTGGTCTTGATGGCGAGCTGCCCGCGCGCCCAGAGCCGGAGCATCTGGAACGCGATCGCCGGCACGATGAGCGTTGCTGCGACGAGTAGCACGCCTCCCGGCACCCGCCAGAACCAGCCGACGGCCAGCCACAGGTTGGCGGTCGCCGCGAGCGGGAAGGTGAAGGCACCCCAGAGCGGGGAGAAACCCGCCTCGGTCAGCCAGAAGACCCGGGCAACGAACCATGCGAGCATGAGCGCCGCGATCCCGGCGCAGCCCAGCGATACGGCGTGAAGCTCCAGCGCCTCGGCCACCAGGCCCAGAAGCGCGACCGGCGCGAGATGGATCGACAGCAGCGGCCGGAGCGGCGAAGGCACCCCGTCCTTGACGATCTGCTCGAAGCTGACCGACCAGATCAGCGCCGCGATGAGCGCTGTGGCGAAGAAGAGCACGAGCGCCAGAACATAAAGCTCGAGCACCGTCGCGGCGAGCGCGCCGACGATGAACCCGACGAAGGTGAGATGCCAGACCGGGGTCACCCGGCGCTGCTCGGGCGGGCTCGTGAAAAATTGATGCACCAGCAGGGCGACTAGGATCCAGTGCAACCCGAACCCCGCCATCAGGACGCCGTAGGCCGCGCCGGCATGGTAGGGCGCGAACGTGATCGACAGGAGATACCAGCACAGGACCGCCGCGGCGACGCCGGCGCGGCCGGGCAGAATGCGCAGCTCCTCGACGATCACGCGCGGGCGCCGCGCGAGTTTGGCGCCGTAGCCGAAGAACGAGAACACGAAGAGTAGCGTCGTCGCGCCGAGGATCGCTTCCCCGACCCCGCCGGAAATCGCGAAGCTGTCCGCGGCCCGCCGCCAGCCGAGGCCGAGGCCAAAAAGCCCCATGATCGCCGGAAAGACTGCCGGAGGCATGCGCCGGAACAAGCCCGGCGGCGTCGGGGCCGGAGGTTTGAATGCCATGATCTGCCTCTGTCTTTTCTCTAAACCTGCCGTGCTGGACCGTAATTTGCGAGCGGAAAGCGCATAGAGCGCGTAATTTTCCTTTCAGGCGCGGCCTCGATGCCGCTTGTCGTCTATGCGATGCCGCTTGGCGCCTCTACTCTGGTCCCGCAAAGGGAGGTGACCATGAGCACGCATGGCTATGAGACCGGGCGGCTGAACCTGCCGTTCGTCGGAATCGCGACTTTCGGCAAGCGACCCCATGTCGCGGACTGGGAGGCGATCGACGCCGATGTCGCGATCCTCGGCGCGCCCTTCGATTTCGGCACCCAGTTCCGCGCGGGAGCACGCTTCGGCCCGCGCGCGGTGCGCGAGGCCTCGACGCTCTTTTCCTTCGGCCACGCCGGCGCCTACGATCACGAGGACGACGTGACCTATCTCGGCGCCGATGTCCGCATCGTCGACATCGGCGATGCCGACATCGTCCATACCGACACCGAGAGGAGCCACGCCAACATCGAGGCCGGGGTCCGCGCGATCCTCAAGGCCGGCGCGCTGCCAGTCGTGATCGGTGGCGACCACTCGGTCAACATTCCCTGCATCCGTGCATTCGACGGCCAGGGACCGATCCACATCCTGCAGATCGACGCCCATCTCGATTTCGTCGACGAACGCCACGGCGTGCGTCACGGCCACGGCAATCCGATGCGGCGGGCGGCCGAAAAGGACTATGTGACGGGGCTGACCCAGTTCGGCATTCGCAACGTTTCATCGACGGCGAAGGAAGGCTATGACGCGGCCCGCGCGATGGGAGCCGACATCCTCTCGGTGCGCCAGGTCCGCAAGCTCGGGCGCGACGGCGTTCTGGCGCGGATTCCCAAGGGCGCCCGGCTCTATGTCACAATCGACATCGACGGCTTCTGCCCCTCGATCGCACCGGGCACCGGCACGCCGTCGCATGGCGGTTTTCTCTATTACGAGGTGCTGGAGATCCTGCAGGGCGCGGCGCTGGCGCATGAGATCGTCGGTATCGACCTTGTCGAGGTCGCGCCCGACTACGATCCGACCGGCTCGACCGCGATCCTTGCCGCGCAACTGCTTCTGAACTTCCTCGGCTTTGTCTTCCATGCCCGCGGGCAGGCATGACGGGACTACCCGCGCCGGTCGCGGCCGCCCTCTGGATGATCGGCTCGATCACGGGATTCTGCATCCTCGCGGTCTCGGGGCGCGAGATCGCCCCCGCGCTCGACACGTTCGAGATGATGCTCTACCGCTCGCTGATCGGCGTCGCCGTGGTCGTGAGCGTGGCCGTCGCGACCGGCCGGGCCACAGAGATCACCACCCGCCGCCTCCATGTCCATGGGCTGCGCAATGTGCTCCACTTCGCCGGGCAGAACCTCTGGCTCTATGCGCTCGCGCTGATCCCGATGGCGCAGCTCTTCGCCTTAGAATTCTCCTACCCGATCCTCGTCGCGCTTGCCGCGCCGCTCCTTCTCGGCGAGCGACTGACGCCGGTGAAGCTCGCCGCCGCTCTGATCGGATTCGCCGGAATCCTGATCGTCGCCCGCCCCTTCGGCGGCGGCCTGTCAATCGGCCTGGTGGCGGCGCTGCTCTGCGCGGTCGGCTTCGCAGGCTCGGCCATCGTCACCAAACGGCTCACGCATGTAGCGTCGGTCACCTGCATCCTCTTCTGGCTTGCGGTGATGCAATCTGCGTTCGCGTTGATCTGCGCCGGCGCAGACGGTGCCATCGCCCTGCCCTCCCACGCGGTCCTGCCATGGTTACTGGCCATGGGCCTCGCCGGGCTCGGCGCGCATTTCAGCCTGACCAAGGCGCTCTCGCTCGCGCCCGCCTCCGTTGTGACCCCGATCGACTTCCTGCGCCTGCCGGTGATCGCCGTCATCGGCATGATCTTCTACGCCGAGCCGTTCGATTTCTGGGTTCTCGCCGGTGGCGCGATCATCCTCGCGGCGAACTGGCTGAACATACGTGCAAGGGGTGCAGCAGTGCCGTTACGTCACAAACTCAAGGTAGTTTGACAGGACGTGACGTCATTCATTGACGCCGCAAAGGCGCCGCCCGTACCGTCGCCGAACAATAAACATACACGTTAGGGATGAGGATCGATGGGACGTGTGATAATGGCGGCGGGCGCCTTTGCCATGGGTGCAACGTCAGCTGTGGCGGGGGGACTCGAACGCTCCCCGCAATCAGTGGCAATTCTCTTTGAGCAGGGCAATTACGCCGAGTTCTCGATCGGCGGCATCAATCCCGATGTCAGCGGCACCGTCGCCGGCGGCGCGCTGTCGAGCGGCGACATGACCACGGGCTACGGCACCTTCTCGTTCGGCTACAAGCACGCGCTGAACGACAAGGTCGATCTCGCGCTCATCATCGACCAGCCGGTCGGTGTGAACGTGAGTTATCCGATCAGCGCCGCGCCCTATCCGTTCGCGGGATCGACGGCCGATGTCGACTCGCTCGCGTTCACGGGCCTCATTCGCTACAAGCTGCCGCAGAACTTCTCGGTCCTTGGCGGCGTGCGGACCGAGACCGTCGACGGCGTGGTGGGGATCCCGCTCTTCTCCTACACGATGACGGCCGACGGCGACCGCCAGTGGGGCTATGTCCTCGGCGTGGCCTGGGAGAAGCCCGAGATCGCGGCCCGCGTCGCGCTGACCTACAATTCGGCGATGACCCATACGCTCTCGGCGAACGAAAACTTTTCGCCGGTGCCGACCGAGTTCGCGACCGAGATTCCGCAATCGGTGAACCTCGAGTTCCAGACCGGCATCGCGAAAGACACGCTTCTCTTCGGCTCGGTCCGGTGGGTCGAATGGTCGGTGTTCGATATCACGCCGCCCGCGTTCAACGCAGTCGTCGGCGGCTCGATCGCCAATATCGACGACGACACGGTCTCCTACACGCTCGGCCTCGGCCGGCGGTTCAACGAGACCTGGTCGGGCGCCGTCACGCTCGGCTACGAGCCTTCCACCGGCTCGCCGACCGGCAACCTCGGGCCGACCGACGGCTACCGCAGCATCGGGGTCGCGGCGACCTATACCCGTGGCAACATCAAGGTCACGGGCGGCCTTCGCTACGTCGACATCGGCGACGCCACCACCCGCGGCGTCAACGGGAACTTCACCGGCAACGAAGGCATCGGCGCCGGTCTGCGCATCGGCTACAGCTTCTGAAACCGGCGCTTGCGCCTGATTGACGGCCCCGCCTCCACCCGGCGGGGCCGTTTTCATTCACGCCTGCAATGTAGCGCCCACTCCGCCGGGGATGCAGATTTTTCGTGAAAATCCCGCCGCATGCAGTTAGGAGCGGGGACGACACGAGCAGGAAGGCGGCGATGATCTACGAGACGGCACAGGACTGGCGCGCAGCGGACCGCAAGCGCGTGTTGCTTTTCGGCATGTCGGGGCTGGGCAAGACCCATGTCTCGAACCTGCTCAGAGATAGCGGCGACTGGTTCCACTACTCCGTCGACTACCGGATCGGCACCCGCTACATGGGCGAGCACATCGCCGACAACTTCAAGCGCGAGGCGATGCGCGTGCCGCTCCTGCGCGAGCTCTTGATGACGGACAGCGTCCACATCACCTCGAACATCACCTTCAACAACCTGTCGCCACTCTCGACCTATCTCGGCAAGCCGGGCGACGCGGCCAAAGGCGGCCTGCCCTTCGCCGAATACATGCGCCGCCAGGACCAGCATCGCCGGGCCGAGATTTCGGCGCTGCTCGACACCCCCCATTTCATCGACCGCGCGCGGGAGCTTTACGGTTATTGCCACTTCGTCTGCGATTCCGGCGGCTCGATCTGCGAGGTGGTGGACCCCGACGACCGCTCCGATCCGGTGCTCACCGCGCTCTCCGGGGCCGCACTCATGGTCTGGATCAAGGGCTCGGAGGCGCATACCGAAGAGCTGATCCGCCGCTTCGACCGCGCCCCGAAGCCGATGTACTACCAGCCCGATTTCCTTCGCGCCGCCTGGTCCGATTACCTGGCCGAGACCGGCGTCGCCGAGGACAAGGTCGACCCCGATGCCTTCGTGCGCTGGACCTATGCCCGCGCGCTCGCCCATCGCCAGCCGATCTACGCGGCGATGGCGAAGAACTGGGGCGTGAGCGTCACCGCCGAGGAGGTGGCCACGGTCCGCACCCCCGCCGATTTCGAGTCCCTCGTCGCCCGCGCCCTTGAGGCGCGCGGCTGAACCGACTATCTCGGCCGTTCCACAGGAGATTTACGGATGCCCATCACCCTGCCCGCGACGCTCCCCGCCTTTGAGGTTCTCTCGAAGGAAGGCGTCATGGTGATGACGCCCGACCGCGCCGCGCATCAGGACATAAGGCCGATCAGGATCGGGCTCCTGAACCTCATGCCGAAGAAGATCCAGACCGAGAACCAGTTCGCCCGGCTGATCGGCGCGACGCCCTTGCAGATCGACTTCCAGCTCATTCGCATGAGCGAGCACCAGACGAAGAACACCGCCGCCGAGCACATGGAGGCCTTCTACCGCCCCTTCGAAGCGGTCAGGAACGAGAAGTTCGACGGGTTGATCATCACCGGCGCGCCGATCGAGCATCTGCCGTTCGAGGAGGTCACCTACTGGGACGAGCTCCGCGAGGTCTTCGACTGGACCCAGACCCACGTCCATTCCACCTTCGGCGTCTGCTGGGGCGGGATGGCGATGGCATACCATTTCCACGGCGTGAAGAAGCACATCCTCGACCACAAGGCCTTCGGCTGCTTCCGCCACCAGAACCGCGCCCCGGCCTCGCCCTATCTTCGCGGCTTCTCCGACGATTTCGTGATCCCGGTCAGCCGCTGGACCGAGATGCGCCAGGACGAGGTCGACCGGGCCGAAGGTCTGAAGACGCTTCTTGGCAGCGACGAGGTCGGGCCCTGCCTGATCGAGGACGTTTGCCACCGCGCGCTCTACATCTTCAACCACTTCGAATACGACTCCGGCACGCTGAAGGAGGAGTACGACCGCGACGTGGCCAACGGCACGCCGATCAACGTGCCGATGAACTACTACCCGGACGATAACCCGGCCCGGCAGCCCCTGAACCGCTGGCGCAGTCACGCGCATCTCCTCTACGGCAACTGGATCAACGAGATCTACCAGTCGACGCCGTTCGACCTCGCTGCAATCGGCGCCTGATCTGGCCGCCGTTGCGAAGGCTGCGGCAATGGCGATACTGGAAGCCGGAGAAGAGGAGGCCAGGTTGGGCAAGAAGACGCACGAAACGGCACAGGCGATCCCCTTCGTCGGCGACATCACCCGGTACCTCGAGACCGAGGCGCCGGTCGAGGTCCGCGAGGCGATCCGCACCGGTGACAAGGACGACATCCTGTCGGGCACCTATCCCTACGACCGCGAGATGAAGGGCAAGGATTATGCCCGGCAGATGGAGGCGCTGCAGGTGGAGCTCGTGAAGATGCTCCACGACTTGCGCAACACCGGCAAGCGGCTCTGCGTCCTCTTCGAGGGGCGCGACGCAGCCGGCAAGGGCGGCACGATCGAGCGGATGCGCGAGAACCTCAACCCGCGCTCGGCCTATATCGTCGCGCTGCCGAAGCCGACCGAGCGCGAGGCGAGCCAGTGGTATTTCCAGCGCTATGTAGACCGGTTGCCGGCGGCAGGCGAGATCGCGCTCTTCGACCGATCCTGGTACAACCGTGGCGTCGTGGAGCATGTCTTCGGCTTCTGCACGCCGGAGAGCCGCAAACTCTTCTTCCGGCAACTGCCGGAGTACGAGCAGATGCTGGTGGACGAGGGGATCGTGCTCGTGAAGCTCTGGCTCAATGTCGGCAGGGCCGAGCAGCTCCGGCGCTTCCTCAAGCGCGAAAAGGACCCGCTGAAGCAGTGGAAGCTTTCGTGGATCGACGTCGAGGGCCTGAAGAAGTGGGACGCCTATACCGCGGCGATCCGCGAGACGCTCGACCGCTCCCATACCAAACACGCGCCCTGGACCGTCATTCGCGCCGACGACAAGGCGCGGGCGCGGATCGCGGCGATTCAGACCGTGCTGAACCAGCTCGACTATGCCGGGCGCGACCGCAAGGCGATCGGCAAGGTCGATACGAAGATCTGTGGCGGGCCCGGCATCCTCGATGGCTAAGCAGGGCTACCACCACGGCGACCTCCGGCGGGCGTTGGTCGAGGCGGCATTGACGCTGATCGAGAAGCAGGGGCCGCAGGGCTTCACGCTCTCGGACGCGGCGAAGTCGGCGGGCGTGACCCCGGCCGCGGTCTACCGCCACTTCGCGGGCCGCGACGACCTCATCGCCGAATGCGCCCGCCAGGGGTTCGAGATCTTCGCCGACCTGATGGATCACGCCTACAACCAGGGCCGGCCAACCGCGCTCTCCGCCTTCGAGGCGACGGGGCGCGCCTATCTCGCCTTCGCGCGCAAATTCCCCGGTCATTACATGGCGATGTTCGAAAGCGGCATCTCGCTCAACGCCAATCCCGACCTCGCGCGGGCGGCCGAGCGCGCGCGGCTGGTGTTTTCCCGTGCCGCCGAGGCCTTGTCGCAGCATATCCCGGCCGACAAGCGCCCGCCCGCCTCGATGTTCTCGGCCCATATCTGGGCGATGAGCCACGGCGTCGTCGAGCTCTACACCCGCGGCGCGCCGGGCGCCCGCGCGCCCTTCCCGCCCGAGGAGCTGCTCGAGACCGGGATCGGCATCTACCTGCGCGGCCTCGGACTGGTGCCGCCCGACGAATGAGGCCTGCGATGTTTTGGCGCTTGCGCGCGCCCCGCGCGCCCGACTAGGCAAGCGCATGGACGTCACCGCCCCCCTTCCCGACTATTCGCACCGCGCACGCCGCAACGTCGTGGTGCTGATCCTCGCGCAGGCAATCCTCGGCGCGCAGATGCCGATGATCTTCACCGTGGGCGGCCTGGCCGGACAGATGCTCGCGCCCAATCCCTGCTGGGCGACGCTGCCGATCTCGATGATCGTGCTCGGCTCGATGCTGACCGCGACGCCGATGTCGGCACTGATGGCCCGGTTCGGGCGCCGGGTGGGGTTCTGGCTCGGCACGGCGGGCGGCGCTTCGGGGGCGGCGGTGGGGGCGCTCGGGCTTTTCTGGGGCTCGTTCCCGGTCTTCGTCCTCGGCGCGCTCCTGACCGGGATCTACATGTCGGCCCAGGGCTTCTACCGCTTCGCCGCCGCCGATACCGGGCCGGACTCGTTCCGGCCCAAGGCGATCTCCTGGGTGATGGCGGGCGGGCTCGCCTCGGCGCTGATCGGCCCGCAACTCGTCAAGGTCACGGCGGACGCGATGCCGGTGGCGTTCCTCGGCACCTATCTCGCGGCGATCGCCGTGAATCTCGCGGGCGCCGGGCTGTTTCTCTTCCTCGACATCCCACCGGTTCCGCAGCGCCGGGACGGCACGATCTCCGGGCGCAGCCGAGCAGCGTTGCTGCGCGATCCGACGATCCGGGTGGCGATCATCTGCGCCACGGTGAGCTACGCGCTGATGAATCTGGTGATGACCTCGACACCGCTCGCGGTGGTCGGCTGCGGATATGACAAGGGTACGGCCGCCGACATCGTCACGGCCCATGTGCTGGCGATGTTCGTGCCCTCGTTCTTCACCGGCCACCTGATCGCACGGTTCGGCACGTCGCGCATCATCGGGCTCGGCCTCGCGATCCTCGCCGGAGCCGGGGCGGTGGCGATGTCGGGCGTGGCGCTCGAGCAGTTCTTCGCGGCGCTCATCCTGCTGGGTTTCGGCTGGAACTTCGGTTTCATCGGGGCGACGACGCTCCTCACCTCGGCCATCGCGCCCGAGGAACGCGGCCGGATCCAGGGGATCAATGACCTCTTCGTCTTCGGTGGCGTGACCCTCGCTTCGCTCTCCTCGGGCACGCTGTTGAATTGCAGCGGTTCCGGCACTGTCGCCGGCTGGCAGGCGGTCAATCTCGCGATGCTGCCGTTCCTTGTCCTGGCCGGGGCGTCGCTGATCTGGCTGGTGATGCGGCCGACGGGGAGTTGAGCGCCGGGGGCGCTGCCCCCGGACCCCCGGGATACTTTGGAAAAGAAGAAGGGGAAACGGTCAGTACCTGCCGGTAAGGGCACAGGCGAGGAGTGCCCAGTTGCGGGAAAATACCGACAGCGCGAGGGTACCGGCGGCGATGCGCTGCGGTTCGCGTTCCGCAAGCGCGAGGAGCCGCGCGGCGTATGCGCCCGGCCAGAGCGCGGGACGCGCGGCGCGGGGGATGCCGGTCTTGCGGGCGCGCGCGATGCGCACGCGCCCCTCTGAGGCGAGTGTGGCAAGGGTCGTGGGCCGACCGTCGACGAACGGGATGCGGCCCCTTGCCTCGAGTTCGGGTGCGGCTCGGAAGTAGGCCGCAAGCCCCGCCCCCCAGGCGAAGTCGCGGATCGCCGTTTCGGAGGCCGGTGTCGCGCCGAGAACGCGGGCGGCGGCCCACATCAGGTTGCCGGCGGTCGCGTCGAGATAGGTATCGAAGGCGGCGCGATCCTCGAAGGGCTCGCGCCAGAAGTCCCAGCGCCGCGCCTCGGCGAGGCTTTGCAGGAGGATTCCGATCCCGGGATCGGTGGCGAGGAGCGGCGCCAGCGCCTCGGTCACCGGGTGGCCGCGCCGGTCCGCGCCCTCAGCCAGTTCGCCGATCGTGTCGATCCACCACTGCAGCCGCATCTCGGCAACCATCGGCTCGGAGGCGGCCCAGGGTGCCCGGGCGATCTCAAGGTTCACGGCGTAGAGCGGCCAGAGCCGGTCCCGCACCGCCACCGGCGCGGCCATGGTCGCGGCGAAGCGGTCGGGGTCGCCCGCCTCTACCAACTGGGCACAGGCCATGAGGCTCACGCCGCGACCGCCCCGTCGCGCACGAGCTTCCAGGTGATGGCGTCGAGAAGCGCCTCGAAGCTCGCATCGACGATGTTGGGGCTGACGCCCACCGTCGACCAGCGGTGCCCGGCGCCATCCTCGCTGTCAATGATGACGCGGGTGACCGCCTCGGTCCCGCCTTGAGTGATCCGGACCTTGAAGTCGACGAGCTTCATGTCGTCGATATGCGCCTGATAGGGCCCGAGATCCTTGGCGAGCGCCTTCGAAAGCGCGTTCACCGGCCCGCGATCGGCACCGGTCTCGTCCATCGATTCCGAGACCGAGAGCATCTTCTCGCCGCCGATCTTCACGACAACGACCGCCTCCGAGAGCGTCACCATCCGGTCGCGCTTGTTCTTCCGCCGCTCCACGGTCACGCGGTAGCGCTTGACCTCGAAATAGTCCGGCAGGAGCCCGAGTTCGCGCCGGGCGAGGAGCTCGAAGGAGGCCTGCGCGCCGTCATAGGCATAGCCCTGGTCCTCGCGCGCCTTGATCACCTCGAGGATGCGCGCAAGGGCGGGATCCTTCGGCGCGACCTCGATCCCGGCGGCGGCGAGGCGCGCGCGCAGGTTCGACTGGCCGGCCTGGTTCGACATCGGGATCACGCGTTCGTTGCCGACGAGCGCGGGATCGATGTGCTCGTAGGTCGCGGGGTCCTTGAGAATCGCCGAGGCGTGGAGCCCCGCCTTGTGGGCGAAGGCCGAGGCGCCGACATAGGCGGCGCTGCGCAAGGGCACCCGGTTCAGGATATCGTCGAGCATCCGGCTCGCGCGGGTGAGGTTCTTCAGCGCATCGCGCGTGACGCCGGTCTCGTAGCGGCTGGCGTAGGGCTCCTTCAGGAGCAGTGTCGGGATCAGCGCGGTGAGATTGGCATTGCCGCAGCGCTCGCCGAGACCGTTCAGCGTGCCCTGGATCTGCCGCGCCCCGGCATCGACCGCGGCAAGGCTGGCCGCGACCGCGTTCTCGGTGTCGTTATGGGTGTGGATGCCGAGCCGCTCGCCGGGGATGCCGGCGGCGATGCCCTCGGCGGTGATGCGGCCGACCTCGGCCGGCAGCGTGCCGCCATTGGTGTCGCAGAGCACGATCCAGCGGGCGCCGGCCTCGTGGGCCGCCCTCAGGCAATCGAGCGCGTAACCGGGATTGGCCTTGAAGCCGTCGAAGAAATGCTCGGCGTCGAAGAGCGTTTCGCGGCCTTGCGCGACGCAATGCGCGATCGAGGCGCCGATGCTGTCGAGGTTTTCCTCCAGCGTCACCCCGAGCGCGGTCGTGACGTGGAAATCATGGGTCTTGCCGACGAGGCAGACGGCGGGCGTGCCGGCGTTCAGAACCGCGGCGAGGACATCGTCATTCGCGGCCGACCGCCCTGCCCGCTTGGTCATGCCGAAGGCGGTGAAGGTGGCGCGGGTCGCGGGCCGGTTCTCGAAGAACTCGCTGTCGGTCGGGTTCGCGCCGGGCCAGCCGCCCTCGATATGGTCGATGCCCATCGCGTCGAGCGCCGCCGCGATCTGCACCTTCTCGGGCACCGAGAACTGCACGCCCTGGGTCTGCTGGCCATCGCGGAGCGTGGTGTCGTAGAGGTAGAGGCGTTCGCGGGTCATCTGAGCGCCTCTAGCTTTGCAGGGTCGAAGTCCGGCGCGAGCTCCCATTCGGCCCCCTGCGGCGTGTCCTTGACGATCACACCCGCCGCCGCAAACCCGTCGCGAAGCGCGTCGGCGCGCGCGAAATCCTTCGCCTTCCGGGCATTGGCACGCGCCGCGAGCAGTTCGTCGATCAGCGCAGCCGCATCGGCATTGGCCCCCCGAACCTCGGCCCAGCCCCCCATCGTCTCATCGAGGAGACCAAGCAGCGCCGCAGACGCCTTCAACCCCGCCGTGTCGCCAGCCCCGGCGAGCGCATGAAGCTCGGCAATCGCGCCCGCCGTGTTGAGGTCATCGGCGAGCGCGGCGATGACGGAGGGCGCGGGGCTCGGCGCGGGCTCGATGCCCGCGACGAGACCACGCCACTTCCTGAGCGTCGCCTCGGCCTGGCGCGCCTTCTCCTCGGTCCAGTCCATCGGCTTGGCGTAATGCGTGCCGAGATAGACGAAGCGGATCACCTCGCCGGGATGGCCCTGATCGAGAAGATCCCGCACCGTGAAGAAGTTGCCGAGCGATTTCGACATCTTCTTGCCCTCGACCTGCAGCATCTCGTTGTGCATCCAGACCTTCGCGAAACCGCCCTTCGGATGGGCGCACATCGACTGGGCGATCTCGTTCTCGTGGTGCGGGAACTGGAGGTCGATTCCGCCGCCGTGGATGTCGAAGGACTCGCCCAGAAGCTCCCGGCTCATCGCCGAGCACTCAATGTGCCAGCCGGGGCGGCCCCGGCCCCAGGTGCTGTCCCAGCCCGGCAGTTCGTCGCTCGACGGCTTCCAGAGCACGAAGTCCATCGGGTCTTCCTTGAACGGCGCAACCTCGACGCGGGCGCCCGCGATCATGTCGTCGACCGACCGGCCCGAGAGCTGGCCGTAGCCTTCATAGGACCGCACCCGGAAGAGCACATGGCCCTCCTTGGCATAGGCATGGCCCTTGCCGATCAGGTCCTCGATCATCGCGATCATCGCGCCGATCCACTCGGTCGCACGCGGCTCGCGGTCCGGCCTCAGCGCGCCGAGCGCGTCCATGTCGGCGTGGTACCAGCCGATGGTCTCGTCGGTGAGCGCGCGGATGATCGCCTCGAGCGGGCGCGTGTCGCCCGCCGCCTTCATCTCGGCCGCGCGCGCGTTGATCTTGTCGTCGACGTCGGTGAAGTTGCGGACATAGGTGACATGGTCGGCCCCGTAGACGTGGCGCAAAAGCCGGTAGAGCACGTCGAAGACGATCACTGGCCGGGCGTTGCCGATATGGGCGCGGTCATAGACCGTGGGCCCGCAGACATACATCCGCACTTTGGTCGGGTCGATGGGCTCGAAGACCTCTTTCCTGCGGGCCTTCGTATTGGTGAGACGGATCGTCGTCATGCCTTGTCCTCGCGCACGCATCCCGGCGGCGGGCTTAGCAGTCTATCGGTTCGATGAAAACAGAAGAACAGCCCGCCTGACGATGTCAGCCGGTAATGCAGATAATGCAGATGTTGCTGTTCGGTTTCATGGTCTTGTCATAACCGATCTTCTGTCGCAGGCCAAGCCTTCGTAGAGAGCAGTCCGGGGCCGGATGACCGGCCCCGGAGTGAATGCATGGGGTCAGCCGCCGAGGCGGTTGAAACTGCCGCGCGGGTCGGGGCCGATGCCGAGCCAGCCGGCGAAGACGCGCCGCAGATGCGCCGAGATCTGGCTCTTCTGGGTTTCGCCGCGGGCCCGCGCCGCGGCCATTTCTTGGCCGGACAGCGCCGGCAGCGCCGCTTCCACGGCCTCGGGTCCGGCAAGGACCTCGCCGCTTGCCGCGTCGACGGCCTGGATCGTGAAGTCGATGTTGTGAACACCCGCGGTCGAAAGCTGGGTCTCGGCCTCGAAAGTCAGGGCGTGGAACCGGGAAACCGTGATCTCGAGCCGCACCGGACGCGAGCCCTTGAGACCGGCGCCGCCGGCGCGCGCCGCGTCTCCGACGATCTTCGCGACCTGCGCATGCCGGTCACCGGCCGGATCCTCGCGCCAGACGATGTCGGCATTGGGAAACAGCGTCTTGGCCTCGGAGACCTTGAGGCTGTCGGGAACCGACACTGCGACATCGGCGAGCCGCCATGTCGCGGCGGTCGCCGCCGGGACGGGCTCGGAATAATTGGTCCGGAAGGTCGAGCCGCAGCCTGCAAGCGCGAACGCGCAAAGGGCGACGGCAACCGCCGGAAGATGCCGCATGAAACTCATGATGTACTCCTCAAATGGTCCGGGCGAACGAATCGCCCATCGGTTTGCGTCTTACTTGCCGCGATTTGTGGCAACATTGGGTGAATTGTCGGCCGAACGGTAGCAATCGCCAGAAATTGGCGCTGTCGATCCGGAAGCGATGAAACGAGGCAACACTTGCCGTTACGTCACGCTTCGAGCGCGGGACGATTGAGCGCTGTCCCGTCTTCGAGGCTTGATCGGCAGCCGGGGACTGCAATGATGCACCCGACGACGTTTCGCGTCGGGGAGATGCAGATGCCGCCATTCCGCGCCGCCCTGACGGGGCTCCTCTGGCTTTGCCTCGGGCTGCCGTCCGCTGCGGAGCCTTACCCGGCTTTCGACGACCCGTTCGTCACCGATCACGCCGGCATCATCGACGCCTCGACGATTGCGGACTGGCAACGCGATCTAGGCACGCTTCGGACCGAAACCGGGGTAGAGATGACCGTGCTGACGATCCGCTCTCGCGCGGATTACGATCCCGCACCCTCGCTCGAGGCATTCGCGACCGGGCTCTTCAACGCCTGGGGAGTCGGCGCTGCCGAACGCAACGACGGGATCCTCTTCCTCGTCGTGACGGCCGACCGCGAGATGCGGATCGAACTGGGTGCGGGATACCATCAGGGTTACGACGTCACGGCGCAGGACATCGTCAGCCGCTGGATGGTTCCTGCCTTCCGTGACGGGCGCTACGCGGAGGGTGTCGCCGCCGGCGTGCGCGAGACAATGAACCGGATCGCCCGCCGTCATGCCGAACGCATGCTCCCCGAGGCGTTGCCGGACACCGGGCGTGGCATGTTTGGCCGGAACGCAGGCTGGCTCGCCGTGGCCTTCGTCGCCGCCGTCGCGGCCGTCATTGGATTTCGCCACAGGATTGCCGGGGCGTATGCGGGACTGCGCCGCTGCCCGCGCTGCGGCGCGAGGGGATTGCGGCGCCACCGGTCGGTCCTTGCAGAACCGACGACCGATCGGCCCGGCGCCGGGCGGCTGATCACGCGATGCCGCAGTTGCGATTTCAGAGAAGAGCGTGCCTACCGTATCGCGCCAAGACGCAAGCGTCGCGCCAAAGGCGGTGGCGACGGATTCGGTGGAGGTCGCTCATCCGGCGGAGGGGCGAGCGGCCGCTGGTAGGAAGTGGCGGGGGGCTATCCGCCCCCCGCAGCCGTATCAGAAGCGGAAGCCGGCGGTGACCGACGCGGTGGTCGCGTCGACATCCGTACCGGTGCCGCCGAAGTTGTCGTACTGATGCGTCAGGATCTCGGCACCGACGGTCCAACGATCGGTGATCAGGTAGTCCGCGCCGATACCAAGGAACCAGCCGTCGTCCGAGTAGCTGGTGCCGCCGACGGTCGCGTCGGCCTCGGTGTAGCCGCCGATACCGTAGATCAGGGTGCGGCCGAGGTCGGCGCCCGCGCGCGCGCCAAGGCGCCAGACCGAGTCGACGCTGCCGGCATTGTTGGCGAGGTTGATGTCGCTCCAGTCGTAGTCGAGGCGACCACCGAGGACCCAGTTGCCGAAGTCGTAGTCATAGCCGCCACGAAGGCCGTACATGAGGCCGTCGCCGTCTTCGCCGGTCGTCGACACGTCGCCATAGCCAAGATCGCCGCCGACGTAGAAGCCGGTCCAGTCCGTGCCGACAACGACCGGGGCAACCGGCGCGATCGGCGCTTCCACGACCGGCTCCGCCAGACCACCGGCGAGGGCCGGCATCGCAAGCCCACCGGCGATAACCGCGCCGACGAATGCGGCCTTGATTACATTGCTCATTTCTGTCTCCAATTTCCCTCTAATCACGTCCGTGACGCCGGACACCCGAAGGCCGACCATATCATGTCGCCCTGCGGAGCCTGTCGCCGGTCTCCTAAAGATAGACCGCGAGCGCTTCACGCCAAGAGCCGGACCCTGCCGGTAGTATCCGCGTTGCAGAATTCTCACAGAAATCGGCGGAAATTGGCCGAACACCCAAGTTTTCAAACATTTTCAGACCCGCTGGACAGCCGCGCGCGCGCCATCTATTTTATGAACATACGTTCAGTTAATTGGAGGATCCGTATGCAACTCGACCAATGCTGCGCGCTGGTGACCGGCGGGGCCTCGGGGCTCGGCGCCGCCACCGCCGAGGCGTTCCGCGCGCGGGGCGCGCGCGTGACTGTTCTTGATCGCGAAACCTCGGGAGCCGAGTTTGCCACCCGGATCGGCGCGCATTTCGTTCAGACAGACGTCACGGACGAGGCATCGGCTACCGCCGGCATCGAGGCGGCAATGGCGGCGATGGGCAGGATCGACGTGCTCGTGAACTGCGCGGGCATCGTCATTGGCGAAAAGACGCTCGGCCGTGCGGGGGCGCACGCCCTTTCAAGCTTCCGCCGCACGATCGACATCAACCTCGTCGGCACGTTCAACATGATCCGGCTGGCGGCGGCAAAGATGGCCGCGAACGAAGGCCCGGAGCGCGGGGTGATCGTCAACACCGCGTCGATCGCGGCATTCGACGGTCAGAAGGGTCAGGCCGCCTACGCGGCTTCGAAGGCGGGTATTGCCGGCATGACCCTCCCGATCGCACGGGATCTCGCTGCCTCCGGAATTCGCGTCTGCGCCATTGCGCCGGGCATCTTCGCCACCCCGATGATGCGGGGCCTGCCTGAAGATGTACAGGCGGGCCTCGCGGCAGAGGTGACCTTCCCCAAGCGCCTTGGCGAGCCGGCGGAATTTGCCGCCCTGGCAAGCTTCATCGTCGAATGCGGTTACATGAACGGCGAGGTGATACGGCTCGATGGCGCACTCAGAATGCGCTGATGCCGGGCTGCACCCGGGCGCCGCAGACTTGTCTGGAAATCAAGGGTCCACGCATGTGGTGGGCATTGATGATGGGTTGGATAGTCCCTCCAGACGGCGCCTGTGCCAGTTTGATCCAGACGGGATCAGGAGGAATTGGCTATGACGGAGGTCTCGATCATCGGCGTTGACCTGGCAGAGCAGGTCGTCCAATTGCACGGAGCGACTGCGGAAGGCGAGGTCGCGTCCTTCGTCAGAGTTTTCCGGAGAATCCTGTCGATCGCGTAGCGGAGGCTCTGGCTCGTTAGTGGTTTCAGTTTAGGCGGAGGCCGTCTGATGCTGCAAGCGCCGCTGGCGGATGGTCTCTCGCTTGATCTCCTCTCTCAGTTTCAGGATCTGGGCGCCGCGTCCGAGATAGACGACGGCGGGTGTCAGGTTGGCCAGGCTCTCGTGGTGGCGATGGTTGTTGTAGTGATCGACGAAGGCACCGATCTGTCGCTCGAGGTCGCCGGCAGGTAGTAGTTTTCCAGCAGAGCACGGTTCTTCATCGTCTGAAGCCAGCGTTCGATCCTGCCCTGGTTCGCGGGTGATGCGGTGCGCCACGGACATGATCCATGCCCTTACCCTCAAGACAATCGGCCGGATCGGTCGCGACAAAGGATGAGCCAATATCGCTGAGCAGCCTCGGCTTCTGAACGACGGTCGCGGCATTGCAGCCCGAAACGTCCAACGCCAGCTCCAGCGTGTCGGTGACATCCTGGGCCTTCATCGTCGTACAGAGCCGCCAGGCGACGACGAGGCGGCTGCAATCATCGAGGATGGTGCTGAGATAGAACCAGCCCCAGCCGATCACCTTCAGGTACGTGAAGTCTGTCTGCCAGAGTTCACTCGGTCGGCTGGTTTTGTCGCGCAACTCAACGGCGGCCCTGATCACCACATGGGCCGGGGCCGTGATCAGATCCTCGGCGCCGAGAGTGCGGTTGTGGGACTGCTCATGTGGTCCAGCTACCGCGCTGGTACCACGAGATGAATCCCTCAGGGAATATGTGCGACAGAGCCATCGGGGCCGTGTAGCGCGATCGGCTTGGTCTCCAAGTGATTTCGTCGGCTGTTCGGCGGCGTTCGATTCTGGCGCGCTCCCATCTAGCACAATCGGTCAGCGGAGTACGGCCGGTTCCCGCTGTATGCGGTTATGCCGGAACCACCGGCCCTGGACCACCGAAGGACCAGAGGAATCGGCGCCACCCCGCACCACGTTGAGCCGCCATCCAGTCCCCGGACGGTTTCCGGCGTGACGTCAGCTGCTCGCCGCTCCTGCTGATCGGGTCGGGCTCCTTCTCCCTCCTTCCGGCAGCCCACGGCCGGAAGCGTGCCGCCACGGGCGGAACGCAAGGTTCAGCGCAGGCACGCGTCGTCGGACGGAGGGCCGGAGTCGAAAAGACCTGGTGCGCGGCACCCGGGCGCAGTCGAGTCCAGAAGCGTCTTGTCCGTCGCCTTCGCCACGATCAGCCGGATTCCCCGCGTCCCGTCCAGGCCAGGAGGAATACGCGGCTGCACGGGGGCATAGTAGGACAGCGGCTCGCGCCCGATCCAGCCGCCGTCCCCGGTCTGGTGATAAAGGAGCCCGCCGATCAGGGGAGAGCCCGTGGCACGATCCTGCGCCGTTCTTGCGGGCGGTTTCGCTCCGGGCGGAACACGCCGGACAAGCCCGCTGCGCGGCGTGGCGATCGGCTCGACAAGACCAAGGTCGATGAGCTGCAGGAGCCCGGCCTCGAGCGGAAGCAGCGGCCGGTCAGCGGCCCGCACCCGGCCGGGAACCGCAACGGCTCCGGGGTCAAGATCGTGAAACCCGCCCGGGCTGAAGAGGAACAGCGCCTCACGCGTGAAGCGGGCGTCGCCCGTCGCCTCCGGCGTGTCATCGCCGGCCAGGCGGATCGTCGGATCGTTGCGCCCCGTGGCCAGATCGAACCGCCCGATCGTGTCTATCTCGAACACCGCCACATCGTCACGGCGAAGCGCGCGGACAAAACTCGCCGTAAGCGCCTCGGACCCGGTCTGCCCCGGCTCCACCGTCCGGATGCCAAGAAACCCGACATGGCATCGGGTTTCCACGGCCAGCGCCTGCTTCGGATGGCCGGTCATCCCGGTGGTGGCCGCGATCGAGATCAGCCCGGCGACCCGGTCGGTGGCACCGTCGAGCCTGAGAAGCATCCGCTGGCCGAACGACGCGATGATCCAGAGCGGCCGATCGCCGGCCGGGACGACCACTTCCCCCATGAAAACCGGCTGGTCGAACGGGCCGCCATAGGTGAGGTCGACAAAGCCGCTCCCGGTCTTGCCGTGGATCACGACGACGTCGTCTGCCGGCGGGATCTGCGGCAGGACGCAGCGGTTCGCGTCCGATCCTGTTCTCCGGTTGATGAGCGCTTCGGATCTCCGGGCGACGGTTTCGCGTTCGCGGAGTTCCTCGCCCGAGATCACGCCGTTGCCGTCGGCATCGAGCCAGGCGATCCAGCGATCGAATTCCGTCTGCATTTCGCGTTCGGTGATCCTGCCGTCAGCATTCGCGTCGAACGCATCGGGCGGCGGCGAGAAGTTCGAGCGCTCGGGTCGCGGTTCGGCGGCGATCTGGATATCCGCATCCGCGATCGTGAGCCGTCCGTCATGGTCGAAATCATTTTCGATGAGCCGCTTGAGGGCGTAGGCCTCGGCGAGCATCTCCACCTGGGCAGCGGACTGGACAGGCGCGGCGGGCCGTCCGGCGCCGATGCCATCGCGCATCCCCGCGAGCCGCCCGGCGATCCGAAGCTCGTCCAGTGTGACCGCGCCGTCGCCATCTATGTCGTCGCCGAGCATGGCCGCGCCGAGACGGGCGCGGCGCTCGGCCCTTTCGCGCGCTGCGAAGATCGCTGTGTCATCCGCCGTGATGCCCGGCTCGCCATCGACATCGGCGATGTAGAAGGCCTCGAACACGCGCGCGCGCAGGATGGCGGCGGTGTCGGACTCGCGGATCATTGACAGGAGGTAACGGACAAGTTCCACCTGCCGCCGGTCAAGCTCTGGCGCTTCCGGTGCCACGATCAACGGTGCGGTGTCGTCACCGCTCTTGATCTGCGAAAGCGCGGGCGACCCGGCACTGGCGGTAATCAGGATCAGAGCCATGCGCAGGCGTCGGGAAATCACATCAGCCCCCAATACACTTTTAAAGATACTGAATGATCATTCACCTCAACGTTGGCGTGTCAAGCAAATAGCCGCCCCGTCAGCAGGCGGGGCGGCTCTGCGTCCAGCGCCTCAGTTGTTGGGCAGGAGGTCCGGCACGATCGTGACGATCCCCGGGAACGCCCAGAGGATGGCGAGTCCGACGACCTGGATCAGCACGAAGGGCACGATGCCGCGATAGATCATGCCGGTCGTGACACTCGCCGGCGCCACCCCGCGCAGGTAGAACAGCGCGAAGCCGAAGGGCGGGGTCAGGAACGAGGTCTGCAGGTTCACCGTGATCATGATCGTGACCCAACTCGGATCGTAGGTGCCGCCGTAGATCACCGGACCGACGATCGGCACGACGATGTAGATGATCTCGAGAAAGTCGAGCACGAAGCCAAGGACGAAGAGCACGAGCATCACGATCAGGAACGCGGTCCATTCCTGTTCGAACGAGCGCAGGAACGACTGGATGTAGTGCTCGCCGCCGAAGGAGATCAGCACGAGGTTTAGGATCTGCGAGCCGATCAGGATCGTGAAGACCATCGAGGTCACCTTCGCCGTCTCGCGCACCACCGGGCCCAAGACCGAGGTGCGCAGCAGCACCCAGCAAGCGTAGAGGATGCCGAAGAGCGCAAAGAAGTAGGTCGAGCGCGCGGCGTAGAAGGCGATGAGATCGGCCGTCGGCACCACCGCGCGGTTGATCCGCAGGTCGAAGTTGATGCCGATCAGGATCATGATGATGACCGAGAAGGCAGCACCAAGGATGATCGCGCCGCTCTTTTGCTGGTCATGGAGCTTGCGGTAGGCCGCGAGGAGAAGCGCCCCGCCCGCGCCAAGCGCCGCCGCGGGCGTCGGATTGGTGATGCCGCCGAGGATCGAGCCCAGAACCGCGACGATCAGAACGAGCGGCGGGAAGACCACGCGGATGAGATCGTTGTGCGCCATGCTCCGCGCCGCCGCCGCGCAGCCATAGAGCGTGATTGCGAACGGAATCGCGAGGATCAGGAAGGTCGGCCCCGGTCCCATCGTCACCGGAATGAGCATGATGTCGGCAAGAAGGCCGAGCACGATCCCTCCCGCCCCGACGAGGAGCGGCCTCGGATCGGCCGTGGGCGAGACGCCGCGGGCAATGGCCAGGATCAGACCGAGCAGCACGAAGAGCGCCGCCACCCCGGTGCCGATCGGCGCGGCACCGTCGATCTTGGCGGCGAGGGCGGTCTGCAGTTCCTCGGCAGAGCGGCGGTGGCTCTGCGACACGCCGCCGGCGGCGTCGATCTCGGTCTGCTGAGCCACGGCGGCGTCCCACTTCTCCTGGCCGTGAAGCTCGATCATGCCCGCCTTGCACTGTTCGGAGACATTGGTGCGCAGCGACGCCGCCTGGCCGACGTCGGTGAAGCTGTCCACCGTGAGGCTCTGGTTTCCCACAAGCCCGACCTGCCCGGCAAGGAGCACGCCGCCGATCAGCGCCGCGGGCGCCAGAACGAACCAGCGCAGCGCATCGGAGCGGGTGACGATCTCGCCCCCCACAGGCTCCAGCGACACCGGCGGCGCCTTTTCGGGATTGAGAAGCGCATAGCCGAAGGCATAGAGCCCGTAGAGCACGGCGAGCAGTATCCCGGGCAGAAGTGCCGCCTGAAAGAGCGTGCCGACCGACAGCACCGCCGCCTCGCCGAGATAGGTCAGAGCGTCCGAACAGCCCTCAGCGCGGGCGCGAAGTTCCTGCCCCGCGGCGTAGAGATCGCCGGCGAGCGTGCCGAGAAGCACAATCACGATCGAGGGCGGGATGATCTGGCCGAGCGTCCCCGAGGCGGCGATTACGCCGGTCGCCAGTTCCGGCGAATACTTGTTGCGCAGCATCGTCGGCAGCGACAGGAGGCCCATCGTGACCACGGTCGCGCCGACGATCCCGGTCGAGGCGGCGAGGAAGGCGCCGACGACGACCACCGAGACCGCCAGACCGCCCGGCAGGGGCCCGAAGACCCGAGCCATCGTGGTCAGGAGCTCGTTGGCGATCTTCGAGCGTTCGAGCGTGATCCCCATCATCACGAACATGAGGACGGCGAGCAGCGTCTCGATCGACTGGCCTGCGAAGACACGCTCGTTCATGCGGTTGACGATGAAGGCGACGTTGCGATCCATCGCCAGTTCCCAGCCGCCGACGAACAGGGGCTCTGTCGCCCGTGGCAGGCCGGGATGGGAAAACTTGGATATCTCGATCTCGGGCACGCCCTGCGCCAGAAGCGCGCGGTAGCCGTCCGATCCGCGGTCGACGAATTCGTGAACGAGAAGCCCCGAACTGTCGAGCGCCGCGAGGATGCCGAAGGCGATGATCCCCGCCCCGCCGAGCGCGAAGGCCACCGGGAAGCCCGAGAGGATCCCGGCGAAGAGGCACAGGAACACGATGATCAGGCCGATCTCGACCCCGTCAAATCCGAGAAACATGGCTGGTCCCCTGCCCCTTAATGCGTGCCTTCATAGGCTTCTTCGCCCTGCCCGAGCGTATCCTTGTCGAGATGCTTGCCCTCCGCCGCAGGTCCCTCGATGAACTCCAGCAGATTGCGCCAGAAGAAGGCCAGCGCGTGCAGGAAAGTCAGCGCCACGAAGGTCAGGATCAGGAGCTTGAAGAGGAAATAGGCGTCGAAACCGTTGGGGCTGAACCCGATCGTCTCGATGTTCCAGCGCACTGCGCGCGCCTTCAGGAGGAGCTTGTCGAGGCTGTCCGAAGCCGAGGTGTTCGGCACGACCATGACCCGCCAGAAGAAGAACCAGGCGAAGAGCCAGGTGAGCGTCGCGACCGGGATCATGAAGAACAAGGAGCCGAACATGTCGATCGCCTTCTTGGTGCGGTACGAGACGCCGGCATAGATCAGGTCGACCCGGACATGGCCGCCCTGAACGAATGTGTAGGTGACGCAGAGCGCCACGATCATCGCGTTGTAGAGCTTCAGCTCCTCCGACCACCAGGACAGGTCCTTCTCGAAACCGATGCCGAAGGCGCCGAGCTCGATCGTGGCGACGCGGAAGATGCGCTGCAGAAAGACGATGACGATCTGCTGGATCACCATGATCAGCCCGGCCCAGGCCACGAGCCGGCCGAGGCCGTTGGCGAACCATTCGAGCCCGCGGACATAGGCCCACATCACCGGCCGCCGCCAGAGCCCGACCGCGGTCAGGATCAGGAAAAGCGTGAGAAGGACGAAGAACAGCTCCTTGGACGCGCCGTAATAGATGAAGCGCATCAGCGATTCCTTCACCTCCGGCGTCGGCATCGTCTGGTTGATGTAGGGCAGCCAGGCCAGCCATTCCTGCGGATGGCTGACCGCGTAGGCGACATCCCGGAATGCGCCCAGGATACTGGCGAAGACCCATATGATGGCGTCGACCATCCTCTCCCCCCTCGATGGCGCCCCAGGGCGCGTTCCCGCGCCTTCTCGGAGCAAATCCCCCGGCCAAACGGCCGGGAGACGTTTTCAGGTGGTGAACCGGGCCGGCGTCAGCCGAGCACCCGGTCGCGCTGCGCGGTATAGGCGCCGTCCGACAGCTTGTCCCAGGCCGAGGAGGCCCGCATCGAGGCCATGTAGCTGTCGTAGATCTTCTTGTAGAGCTCGTCGCTCATCCGGGTCGGATCGGTCAGAACCTCGTTCGCGGCCTTGCCGAAGGCGTCCCAGACCGAGTCCGGGAACGTGAGCGTCTTAACACCGGCCGCCTGAAGACGCGCGAGCGCGGCCGAGTTGTTGGCGAGGAACTGCGCAAGGTTCCACTGGTGGGCCTCGCCGCAGGCGATCTCGTAGATCTTCTGTTGGCCCGGCGTGAGGCTGTCGAAGACCTCGCGGTTCATCGCCAGCGAAAGCCCCGCCGTCGGCTCGTGGAAGCCCGCGGTGTAGTAGAACTTGGTGATCTCCTGGAAGCCCGCCTTCTCGTCGGCCCAGGGCCCGATCCACTCGGTGCCGTCGAGTGCGCCCGAGGCGAGCGCCTGGTAGATCTCGCCGCCCGGCAGGTTCTGGACGCTCGCGCCGAGCTTGCCGAGCGCCTCGCCGCCGAGGCCCGGCATGCGGAACTTGAGCCCGTTGAAGTCCTCCGGCCCCTTGATCTCCTGGCGGAACCAGCCGCCGCACTGGGCTCCGGTGTTGCCGGCGAGGAACGACTTCAGGCCGAAGATCTGGCCGAGTTCGTCGTGCAGTTCCTGGCCGCCGCCGTGGTAGTACCAGTTCGCGAGTTCCTGCGAGACCATCCCCATCGGCACGCCGGTGAAATAGGCGTAACCCGGATGCTGGCCGACGAAGTAGTAGTCGGCGCCGTGATACATGTCGGCCTGGCCCGAGGTCACCGCGTCGAAGACCTCGAAGGCCCCCACGAGCTCGCCCGCGGCCTTGAGGTCGACGGTGAGCTGGCCATCGGTCATCCCGGTGATGATGTCGGCGCAGCGCTGGGCCGCGTCGTGCACACCCGCGAAGCCGCGCGGCCAGGTCGTGACCAGCGTCAGCGTGCGGTTGCCCTGCGCGTAAAGCGGCGCGGCAAGGGTGGTTGCGGCAGCGGCGGCAGTGCCTCCGACAGCGGCCTTGGTCAGGAACGAACGACGATCCATGCGGGGTCAATCCTCTCTGTCTGGCGTCCGCTCTGGAACCGGGCGGATCATTGCAACTGAGGGGAGACTAGAGCGCTCTTTTCGTCATGGGAATACCGATTACTGCGTAGAAACAGACACTTTGTGACAGAAAATTTCAACGGTCCGGCGGCGGCCTTTGGCACGGTGAATTGACGCCCCGGCCCCGCGCGGCCCATCCTGCCGCCAGATTCGGACGCGACACCGAAGGGGCGAGGACAGATGCGCGGCGGATGGACCGCGATACGGCGGGCGTTGAGCCTCAACTACGGCCAGAAGGTCTACCTTCTGGCCACCCTGCCCCTTGTCGTCGCGGCCACCGCCATCGCGATCCTCGTCGCCAACCAGTCCCGCGCGCTCGCCGAACGCGAGATCGAGGTGCTGGAGGACCAGCTCATCGCCGCCAAGAAGGAAGAGCTCAGAAACTACATCAGCCTCGCCCGCACCGCCTTCGGCTTCATCTACGGCAACGCCCTGCCCGATGACGAGGCCGCCAAGACCGAGGTCGCGCAGATCCTCGCGGCGATGCTTTACGGCCAGGACGGCTATTTCTTCGTCTACGACTACGAGGGCACCAACCTCGTCGCGCCGCGCCAGACCTGGCTGATCAACCGCAACTGGGCGGGGCTCGGTGATCCCGAGGGACAGCCGGTCGTCGACGAGCTGATCCGCATCGCCCGCCAGGGCGGAGGCTATCACGCCTATGTCTGGCCCAAGCCCTCGACCGGCGAGGAAACGCAGATGGTCTCCTATGTCGTTGGCCTGCAGGACTGGCGCTGGGCGATCGGCACCGGGGTTTTTCTCGACGACGTCCTGGAATCGGTCGCCACCGCCCGGGCCGAGACCGAGGCGCGGATCGCCCGCACCTTCGGCTGGATCGCCGCGATCGCCCTCGGCGCGGTGCTCTTCGTTTTTGCCTCCGGCACCGCGATCACGGTGCGCGAACGGCGGCTGGCCGACGCCAAGCTCAAGCAGCTCACCCAGCGCATCGTCGACACCCAGGAGGAGGAACGCGGCCGGGTCGCGCGCGAGCTGCACGATTCGATCTCCCAGCTCCTCGTGGGCGTGCGCTACGCGCTGGAGCTCGCGCGGCGACGCCTCAGCCTCGGCGACGCCCGCGCGGCCGAAAGCCTCTCGACCGGGATCGAACACCTCAGCGGCGCGATCGCCGAGGTTCGCCGGATCAGCCGCGACCTGCGCCCCGGCGTCCTCGACGATCTCGGCCTCGGCCCGGCGCTGCAGGTGCTCATGGAGGAGTTCGGCAAGCGCACCGGGATCGCGACCGAGTTCGAGACCGTGGTGTTCCGCAACCGCCTCGACCAGGACGCGAAGATCGCGCTCTACCGGATCGCCCAGGAGGCGCTGACCAATGTCGAGAAACATGCCGGCGCGACGAAGGTGAAGCTCGTCGTGCGCGGCCACAAGCGGGGCGCGATGATGCGGATCGAGGACGACGGGCGCGGCATGGCCCCGATGCGCGCGGACGATGGCGGCGGGCTCGGCCTGCGCAACATGGCCGAGCGGATGGAGCAGCTCGACGGCACGCTGCGCATCTTGTCCTCGCGCGACGGCACCGTGATCGAGGCCCAGGTGCCGCTCTCCCACATGCTGCCGCCCGCCGGACAGGCGGCCAAACGGAAGGACAGTGCATGACCGAACCGACCCGCGTTCTCATCGTCGACGATCACCCGATGGTGGCCGAGGGCATCCGCGCGATCCTCGAGACCTACGAGGATATCGCGGTCGTCGGCACCCTCGGCAACGGCCAGGAGGCGATCGACCGCGCCGCGGAGCTCGCGCCGGACGTGATCCTTCTCGACCTCAACATGCCGCAGGTGAACGGGCTCTCGGCGACCGAGATCCTTCTGGAGCGCGATCCGGACACGCGGATCCTGATCCTCTCGATGCACGACAGCCCCGAGTACATCTCCACCGCGCTCCGGCACGGCGCGATGGGCTATCTCCTGAAGGACGTGCCGGTCGAGGAGATCAAGACCTCGATCGACCGGCTGATGGGGGGGACACGTTACCTCTGCACCGGCGCCACGGCGAGCCTCACGCCCGGCACCGCCGACGGGCGCGAACCGCTCACCCACCGCGAGCAGACGATCCTTCTGGAACTCGCGCAGGGCAAGTCGAACCGCGATGTCGCGGCCGAGCTCGAGATCTCGGTCCGCACGGTCGAGACCCATCGCAAGAACATCAAGCGCAAGCTCGGCATATCGACGACGGCGGGCCTCACCCGCTACGCGATGGAGCACGGCGTGCTGCAGGGCACCGGCAAGGGGTTCTGACCGGCCCCGCCTCGGGGGGCATCGAGCCCCCCTCGGGCGGGGGCCGCGTTCCGCGGCCGGGGCGCTGGCGGAGATGGTCCGACCCTGTGGAAACCCGCTGCCTCACCTTTTTCCAAGTATCCTCGGGGGTGAATTGGCCGCAAGGCCAAGAGGGGGCGGAAAGCCCCCTCTCCCGCCTGTCCGCCGTCAACCACGCTGGGTCAGGAAGACACCCGCCGCCATGAGGCAAAGGCCCGCCGCCCGCATCGGCGTCACTTCGCGCACGATCGCCCCCATCAGTCCGAACTGGTCGATGACCGCGGCCGCGGCAAGCTGGCCGAGAAGCACGCATGTGATAGCGTTGCCGAGTCCGAAGCGCGGCGCCACCCAGGTGATCGACAGGACGTAAAAGGCCACGAGCAGTCCCGCGAGGAAGAGATGTTTCGGCTGGGCCGGAGCCGCGGCCAGCGCCGCCGCACCGGAGGTCGCCGCGAGCACGGCGACGGTGCTCGCAAAGGCCACGGCGAAAAGCACGGTGGCCGCCGCCGCGGGCGAACCGATGCGGGCGCCGAGCTGGGCGTTGAGCGCCGCCAGAACCGGAATGCCGATCCCGGCCACGAGCATGATCGCCGCGTAACGCACAGTCTCAACCGTCATTGCCGCCGTCCTTTCCGATCCCGATCGTCGCCGATACTGGGCAGAGCCGCCGCCGTTGTCCACCGCCGGAGAGCCTTGCTCGCGCCGTGGTGCCGGCTTCGGTGCGCGCCCCCTCGCCTCCGCCCGGCCGGTGTGAAAGCTGAGGGTGGCCGCCAATTGGCCAGGATCTCGCCCTCGGCACCACTATCGGTCCTCTGACCGAGAAAGGACGATGCGGATGGAGCGGCGCTCGATGGCGAAGGGTCATTATCGACTCCTCCTCCCCTTGCAAATCCGCCCTCCGATCCGATCTAGAGCGGGACCGGAGCGGGAGACGATCTTGACCCATGTGATGTTCGTGGCGGGCCTCGTCGGCCTGTTTCTTGGCGGCGAGTTCCTGATACGGGGCGCCGTCGGCGTGGCGCAGCGGCTGCACATACCGCCCCTGGTCATCGGCCTAACGATCGTCGGCTTCGGCACCTCGACACCCGAGCTTCTGGTCTCGCTCCAGGCGGCGCTTTCGGGCGCGCCCGCGCTGGCGCTCGGCAATGTCATCGGCTCGAACATCGCCAATGTCCTTCTCATTCTCGGGCTCTCGGCGCTGATCACCACCGTGCCGATGCGGCTCACGGAGATGCGGCGCGACTTCGCGGTGATGATCGGGGCGACGCTGGTCCTGTGGCTGATGCTGGCGGGCGGCACGGTCGCGCGCTGGGAGGGGCTCATGCTAGTGACGGCGCTGGCCGGCTATCTGTGGCTCTGCCTGAAAGGCGCCGCGGGAAGTTCCGCGCCTGCGGACGGGATCGTGGTGCGGCCCCTCTGGAAGAGCCTCACCTTCGCGCTCGGCGGGCTTGTCGTGCTGATGGTCGGGGCGCGGCTCCTCGTCGACAGCTCGACCGAGATCGCCCGGACCTTCGGCGTCAGCGAGGCGGTGATCGGCCTCACCATCGTCGCGATCGGCACCTCGCTGCCCGAACTCGCGACCGCGATCATCGCCGCGATCCGGCGTCACCCCGAGATCGCGGTCGGCAACATCCTCGGCTCGAACGTCTTCAACATCCTCGGCATTCTCGGTGTCACCGCCGCCGTCACGCCGATCCCGGTCGAGGCGCGCTTCGCCGGGCTCGACATGGGCTTGGCGCTCGCCGCGGCGCTGGCGATGCTGGGCTTCGCAGCACTTGCCGGCCGGGTCGGGCGGCTCGGCGGCGGGGCGCTCCTAGCCGGATATGCGGGATATGTCGGGTTCCTCGGCCTGGGCTAGCCGGACAGATTCGCGTTTCTTTCGCCCCGAAGGGCCTTCAGCGAAATAAAATTATCAAGAAATGTCGCCCAGCGACACTTTCTTGCCAATTTTGCCGGTTGACGGCCCGATGAAGCCTGCCTAATGTCCGCCGCGCAGCAGCATTGGGGCCCCGGGGGACATGATGTCGATCCTCGTACTTCTTAGGACAGGGTGCATGGGCCGGTAACGGTTGACCATAACGGTTCCCATGCGCCCCCGAAGACACTCGGGGGCTTTTTGTTGCCGACGCGTCCCCAGCGGAAGTGGGAACCGGTTCCGCGCCCGGGGGACGCGCGGACGAAGATGAAGATGATGGAGATGCGGACAATGTCGCGGCAGATGACCGGTGCGAAGATGGTGGTTCAGGCGCTCAAGGACCAGGGCGTCGATGTGGTCTTCGGCTACCCCGGCGGCGCCGTACTTCCGATCTATGACGAGATCTTCCAGCAGAACGACATCCGCCACATCCTTGTCCGCCACGAACAGGGTGCCGTGCACATGGCCGAGGGCTATGCCCGCTCAACCGGCAAGCCGGGCGTGGTTCTCGTGACCTCCGGCCCCGGCGCCACCAACGCGGTCACCGGGATGACCGACGCGCTTCTCGACTCGATCCCGCTCGTCGTGCTCACCGGCCAGGTGCCCACCTTCATGATCGGCACCGACGGTTTCCAGGAGGCCGACACGGTCGGCATCACCCGTCCCTGCACCAAGCACAACTGGCTGGTGAAGGACACCGAGAAGCTTTCCGAGACGATCCACCAGGCCTTCCATGTCGCCACCAGGGGCCGGCCGGGCCCGGTTCTGGTCGACATCCCGAAAGACGTCCAGTTCGCGACCGGCACCTATCGCGGGCCGCGCGAGGCCGTGGCCAGCCATTACCAGCCCAAGGTGAAAGGGGATCTGGCGAAGATCACCGAACTCGTCGAGCTGATCGAGACCGCCGAGCGGCCGATCTTCTACACCGGCGGCGGCGTCGTGAATTCCGGCCCCGGCGCGAGCCAGCTCCTGCGCGAGCTGGCCGATGCCACCGGCTTCCCGGTCACCTCGACGCTGATGGGGCTTGGCGCCTACCCGGCCTCCGGCAAGGGCTGGATCGGGATGCTCGGGATGCACGGGCTCTACGAGGCCAACCTCGCGATGCATGACTGCGACCTGATGATCAACCTCGGCGCCCGGTTCGACGACCGGATCACCGGGCGGATCGCGGATTTCTCGCCGAAGTCGAAGAAGGCGCATGTCGATATAGACCCCTCCTCGATCAACAAGGTGATCCATGTAGATCTCGCCATCACCGGCGATGTCGGCCATGTGCTGGAGGACCTGCTGAAGGTCTGGAAATCGCGCGGGCGCAAGGTCAACAAGGAGGGCCTTGCGAAGTGGTGGGGGCAGATCGAGCAGTGGAAGCTGAAGAAATGCCTGACCTACAAGAACTCCGACAAAGTCATCAAACCGCAATATGCATTGGAACGGCTCGAGGCGCTGACCAAGGGGCGTGACCGCTACATCACGACCGAGGTCGGCCAGCACCAGATGTGGGCGGCGCAGTTTCTCGGCTTCGAGGCTCCGAACCGCTGGATGACCTCCGGCGGGCTCGGCACCATGGGCTACGGCTTCCCGGCCTCGATCGGGGTTCAGATCGCCCATCCCGACGCGCTGGTGATCAACGTCGCAGGCGAGGCCTCGTGGCTGATGAACATGCAGGAGATGGGCACCGCGACCCAGTTCCGCACCCCGGTGAAGCAGTTCATCCTCAACAACGAGCGGCTCGGCATGGTGCGGCAGTGGCAGCAGCTCCTGCACGGCGAGCGCTATTCGCATTCCTGGTCGGAGTCCTTGCCGGATTTCGTCAAGCTCGCCGAGGCCTTCGGCTGGAAGGGCATCCAGTGCAAGGACCCCAAGGACCTCGACGACGCTATCATGGCGATGATCGAGTATGACGGGCCGGTCCTCTTTGACTGCCTCGTCGAGAAGCACGAGAACTGCTTCCCGATGATCCCGTCGGGCAAACCGCACAACGAGATGCTCCTGGGCGACGCCTCGACCGAGGGCGCGATCCAGGCCGGCGGCGCGGTTCTGGTGTGACGGGCGGCCGGGGGCCTTGCCCCCGGACCCCCAGGGTATTTGGACAATGAAGAAGCAGGGGGCAGCATGTCCGCACTGAAGATCAAGAAGGGCTCGACTAGCCATTCCGCCTATGACCTGCGCGATCCCTTCGCCGAGGTGATGGAGACGCATACGCTCGCGGTGCTCGTCGACAACGAGGCGGGTGTGCTCGCGCGGGTGATCGGGCTCTTTTCGGGCCGCGGCTACAACATCGAGAGCCTGACCGTGGCCGAGGTCGACCACGAGGGTCATCGCAGCCGGATCACCGTCGTGACCACCGGCACCGCGCCGGTGATCGAGCAGATCAAGGCGCAGCTCGGCCGGCTGGTGCCGGTCCACGATGTCCACGACCTGACCGTGGAAGGGCCGAGCGTGGAGCGCGAGCTCGCGCTCTTCAAGGTCTCGGGCGCGGGCGAGAAGCGGGTCGAGGCGCTGCGGCTCGCCGACATCTTCCGTGCCAACGTCGTCGATTCGACGCTTGAGAGCTTCGTCTTCGAGATCACCGGCACGCCCGAGAAGATCGATGCCTTCGCCGAACTGATGCGCCCGCTCGGGCTGGTCGACGTGGCGCGGACCGGAGTGGCGGCACTGGCGCGCGGGGCCTGAGACGGAATCGGAGGCGAACGGGGCCCCGGCGCGAACGGCTGGGGAAAGGGATCGGCCGGGGCCCCGCGCCGGACGGCTCAGCCTCCCGTCGCGAGCGTGCCCGCCTCGGTGGCGGCGGTCAGTTCTGCCTCATCGACGGAGCCGTCGGCATTCGCGTCGATCCCGGCGAACCCCTCTTCGGTCAGGTCCGGATAGGCCGACTGGAGCTCTTCGAGCGACAGCATCCCGCTGCCGTCGGCGTCCATGTCGGTCAGGCCCTGCGCCAGCGCCATTCCTGTGGAAGCCAGTCCCAGCGCGAGGGTGAAAGCCAGTTTCTTCATCGGATCATCTCCTTGATCGTCCGTTGTGCGAGGGGGCATAGCGCCGCCCTCACATGACAGGACGCCGGGGCGGCGCGTTTATTCCCGGCCGGAACGCCGGCACCGGGAGACGCGCGGAGGACCGCCCATCCGCACCCGCCGCGCACGCGGGAAGCCGCCGGAATATCCGCGGTACCGGCGGCGGAGCCCGGATCGGCGGAATCCCCCGGCTTGCGGTGGTCGCGGGGGGGCCCAATCTCGATGGGGAAAGGAGATCGTCATGTCACACTCCCGACACCCGGAGCGCGGGCCTGCCCCGGCGCTCGAGGCGCTCATCCCCGAACTTCGCCGCCTTACCCGACGCCTGGTGCGAGATCCGGCCGCGGCCGAGGATCTCGCCCAGGAAGCCCTGCTCCGGGTCTGGAGCCGGATGGCCACCGGCGACGGGATCGAAGAGTTGAAGCCCTACCTGATGACCGCCGCCCGCAACCTCGCGCGGCGCATGCGGCCGCCGTCCGTGGCGCTGGCCGAGGCACCCGAGCCCTCCGCGCCGCCCGAGGCGCCGCGCCGGATCGCCCTGCGCGAGGTCGCCGCGGCCCTGGCGCGGTTGCCCGATGCGGAGCTCAGGCTGATCCTGCGCCATGCGACGGCGGGGGAGAGCTATGCGGACATCGCCGTGGCCGAGGCGCTGCCGATCGGCACGGTGATGTCGCGGCTCGCGCGTGGCCGGGCCCGGCTCAGGGCCGACTGCGGCCTGCCAGAGCGCGGGCCGGCAGCGGCGGCGCTGCTGCCCGGCGAGGATGCGGCCTGACCGGGGCGTGGCGGCGGACGACGACGGATCCCTCTGGATGCCGGCCGGGATCGGGGGCAGAATGGCCCGGTGCCCCCCGAGGAACCTTCGCCCTTGGATCTCACCGTTCTTCTGGCCTTCGCCGCCGCGTTCTTCGTCTTCGCAGCCAGCCCGGGCCCTGACAACCTGACGATCACGGCCCGCACGATCTCGCACGGGGCGGCTTCGGGCATCGCCTACGGCGCCGGGACGGTTGTCGGCATCCTGACCTTTCTGGTGCTGGCGGCGTTCGGCCTCTCCGCTGCCGCCGCCGGCATGGGCGGCGTGATGGCCGTGCTGCGCTACCTGGGGGCGGCCTGGTTGGTCTGGATGGGCGTCAGGCTCTGGACAGCCGCGCCGGTCCCGCCGGAGGCGCGTCCCTCGACGCGGCACAGGGGGCTCGGCGGCCTGTTCATGACCGGCGTTGCCATGAACCTCGGAAACCCGAAGATGCCGCTCTTCTACGTGGCGCTCCTGCCGAACGTTGTCGGCCCCTCGCTGGCCTGGACGCAAGTCGCGGAACTCGCGGCTCTCATCGTCGCGGTCGAAGTGGTCGTGATCGGCAGCCATGTCGTGCTGGCCGCACGCATCCGCCGGACGCTCGGCACGCCGAAAAGCGTGCGGCGGCAGAACCGCATTGCGGGCGGAGCGATGGTCGGAGCGGGAGTCGCGGTCGCCGTGGCACGCTGACGGGGGCCTTGCGCCGCGGTGCGGGCTGCTGCGGGTCGCGCTTCCACCAGTCTAACGCAGAAAACCCCGGGAAAACCCCGGGGCTGTTCCAGATGCCGAAATCTCGGCGGCTTACGGAGCGAGCGTGCCGGCTTCCCGGGCGGCGGCCAGTTCGTCCGCGTCGACCACGCCGTCGGCGTTGACGTCGATCGTGGCGAAGACTTCGGCGGTCAGGTCCGGATAGGCGGCGGTCAGCTCCTCGATCGAGTAGGCACCGCTGCCGTCGGTGTCCGTCACGGTGGTCTGGGCGTTCGCGGCGGCGGCGAAAGCGGCGATCGCGCCAAGGGCCAGAACGAACTTCTTCATCTGCTTGCTCTCCAGGTTAGGGCGGACGCCCTAGAATCGGTGGTTCAAGACCCACCTGCGGTTATTTGACCTCTCCCGCCCGTTCCCGCAAGTGCCACGCATCACCACTCACAGCCGCGTGATCACACCGGCGAGACGGCGCCGCTGACCCTTTCCCGATCGTGTCGGCCTTTCGGAATCACCAGCCGTGGCACGGCGCGCTCCCGGTTGCGGGCCGGCGGGCTTTCGCCCATCATCGCCGAAACCGTGCCCTGAGCGAAAGACCCGGACCGATGAAGCCCATCCTTGTCCTCAATGGACCCAACCTGAATCTGCTCGGCACCCGTGAGCCGGAGGTCTACGGCCGCGAGACGCTGGCCGATGTCGAGGCGCTCTGCGTCGCGACCGCGAAGCCGCACGGGCTCGACGTCGTCTGCCACCAGTCGAACCGCGAATACGAGATCATCGACTGGATTCACGAGGCGCGGGAGACCGCTCTGGCCATCGTCATCAACCCCGGCGCCTTCACCCATACCTCGATCGCCATTCTCGACGCGCTCAATGCCTTTCCCGGTCCGGTGGTCGAGGTCCATATCTCCAACATCCATCGCCGCGAGACGTTCCGCCACCATTCCTACGTCTCGGGCCGCGCCGACGCGGTGATCGCGGGCGCCGGCGTCCAGGGCTACGCATTCGCCGTCGAGCGCGTGGCGCGGCTGACGAAGGGTTGAGCCGGTGGACCTGCCGCAGAACCGCTTCAAGCGCCGCCTGCTGGGCCGCGAGCCGCTCTTCGGCATCTGGTCGACAATTCCCGACCCGATGGCCGTGGAGGCCCTCGCCGGGGCGGGCTTCGACTGGATGGTGCTCGACACCGAGCACAGCTCGGTCGAGGTCGCCGAGGTGCTGCCGCTCCTTCAGGCGGCGGCCCCCTACCCGACCGACTGCCTCGTCCGCCCGGTGGTCAACGACACCGCGCTGATCAAGCGGCATCTCGACCAGGGCGCGCAGACGCTGCTCCTGCCCTACATCCAGAACCGCGAGGAGGCCGAGGCCGCCGTTGCCGCGGTGCGCTACCCGCCGCGCGGGCTGCGCGGGGTCGCGACCACGACCCGCGCCGCCCGCTACGGCCGGGTGCCCGATTACGTGGCGCGGGCCGATGCCGAGATCTGCCTGATCCTGCAGGTGGAGACCGCCGCGGCGCTCGACCGGCTCGAAGCCATCGCTGGCACCGAGGGGGTGGATGCGGTCTTCATCGGCCCCGCCGATCTCGCCGCCTCGATGGGCCATCCCGGCCAGTCGGGCCACCCCGAGGTGCGGGACGCGATCCTCGACGCCATCGACCGGCTCGGCGCGATCGGCGTGCCCGCCGGGCTCCTCTCGCAGGACGCCGCCTTCACGCGCAGCTGCCTCGACCGCGGTGCCCGCTTCGTCGCCACCGGGATCGACATGCGCCTGCTGGTCCGGGCCGCGGACGCGCTCGCCAGCGCCTTCCGCGCCTGACGCACCGCCTCCCGGTCCGGGTGCCCGGCCGCCGAGCGGGGGCTCGATGCCCCCCGAGGCGGCGCCCCGACCGGGCTCAGGCCTCCTTGTTGCGGCGGTTGTAGAGGATCGAGGACACCAGTGCGACGCCGATGAAACCGGAGCCGAGCACACCGGTCACGAGCTCGGGGATGTGCCACAAAGTCTGCGCGAACATGATCACGCTGAGCACGAGGATCGAGTAGAACGCGCCATGCTCGAGGAAGCGGAACTGCGCCAGCGTCCGCCGCTCCACCAGCATGATCGTCATCGAGCGCACATACATCGCACCGATGCCGAGGCCGATCGCGATCAGGAACAGATTCTGGGTCAGCGCGAAGGCACCGATCACGCCGTCGAAGCTGAACGAGGCGTCGAGCACCTCGAGATAGAGGAACGCCCCGAGTCCGCCATGTGCCGCCGCACTCAGCGCCCGCTGCCGCGAATCGAGCACATGGCCCAGAACCTCGACCCCGAGGAAGGCCAAAAGCCCGCCGATCGCCGCGAAGAGGAACCGCGCCCGCTCATCGGACGGCATCACCGCCGAGAAGACCAGCACCACCGCGAGAACAAGTGCGATCTCCAGACCGCGAATCGAGGCGCAGCGCCGCAGCTGGCATTCGAGCGTTCGGATCCAGTCGACCTCCTTGCCCTCGTCGATGAAGTAGTTGAGCGCGACCATCATCAGGAAGGTGCCGCCGAAGGCCGCGATCGACAGATGCGCGCCGCTGATGATGCGGGCGTATTCGCCCGGCTGCGTGGCGGCAAGCCGCACCGCCTCCAATGGCCCGATCCCGGCTGCGACGACGACGATCAGCAGCGGGAAGACGATCCGCATCCCGAACACAGCGATCAGGATGCCCCAAGTCAGGAAACGGCGCTGCCATTCGGGCGTCATCTCCTTGAGCTTGTTGGCGTTCACGATCGCATTGTCGAACGACAGCGAGATCTCCAGCACCGCGAGCACGGCGCCGATCAGCAGGAAGCTCACCGCGCCGCTGAGGTTGTGGCTGTAGCCCCAGCCGAGCCAGAACGCTCCCGCGAGGCCCGCAAACGTAACGAGGAAGGCCCAGCGGAAATAGTGAAGAGCTGTGGTCATCATGCGCTCCGGCCGCGGCGCGAGCTAAGCCCGGGCGGCAAATGTGTCGACGGGGGCGACATAGGGATGCGAAGGCGAAAGGACAAGTGCGGCGGCGATCCTGCGCCGCGGCCGCCCGGGCGACTGTCGCGGGGCAGGCACAGCGTCGATCCGGTCCCGACAATGGCGGCGAAATGCCTCGCGTCCGCCCAATTCGCGCCCGGATTGACGGCAACAGTCACCTCATGCGGAGGGAGAGAGTGACATGGGTTTCCTGAGCCAGATTTCGTTCGATGAGATCGTCGCGAGCATCCTCGCGTGCCTAATCCTGCGCGAGCTGATGATCGTCGGGCTTCCCGACCGCATCGCCGGCCCCGGCGGCTGGCTGATCGACACCGGCGAGGACGAGGCCTGAACCGGCTCCCAGCCGGGATCGCCTGAGCCGGGTGGCCTTTCGGCCAGGAATGTGGTTTTCCTGTCGCCGCGAACACCGGCTTCGGCCGGTACCGGAAACGGCAGGACGACCATGGGAGACATCACTTCGGACCCCGCCAGCGGGCGCGATTTTCGTGCCGCGCTTGGCCGTTACGCCACCGGCGTGACGGTGGTGACCGCGCTCGGGCCGCAGGGCCCGGTCGGGATCACCGCCAACAGCTTCACCTCGGTCTCCATCGACCCGCCGCTGGTGCTTTGGTGCCCGGCCCGCAGTTCGGCCCGCTTCCAGGCCTTCGCCGAGGCGCCGTTCTACGCGATCCATGTGCTCGCCGCCGACCAGATCGAGCTCTGCCGGCGCTTCGCGCGCGCGGGCGGGGATTTCGACGGCCTCGATACCGGGACGACGCCGGACGGCCTGCCGCTCCTGCCCGGCTGCCTCGCGCGCTTCGATTGCGCGGCCCATGCCGCCCATGACGGCGGCGATCATGCGATCCTCGTCGGCCGGGTCCTGCGCGCCGCGTTGCGCCCGGGCGAGCCCCTGCTGTTCTGGGGCGGCCGCTACGGCGACTTCCTGCACCACGACTGACGCAGCGCCGGGACGACGAAAACGAGCACTGGCAAGTGCGTGGCATCCGGCCTATATTCCATAAAACGAATAGGAATGAACGCCTTGGACGACCACGATCTTCATCCCGCACCGGATCAGGGCGCGCCGCACGGCGGCATCGCTCCCGATGACATGGTCACCCGTGCCGAGGAGGCCTCGGCCTTTCTCAAGGCGCTGGCCCATGAGGGCCGGCTGATGATCCTGTGCCATCTTTCCTCCGGCGAGAAATCCGTGACCGAGCTTGAACAGCTCCTGTCCTCGCGGCAGGCCGCGGTCAGCCAGCAGCTCGCCCGCCTGCGCCTCGAGGGTCTGGTCACGACCCGCCGCGATGGCAAGGCGATCTACTACTCGCTGAGCGACCGCCGTACGGAGCGCGTGATCGGGCTGCTCTACGACATGTTCTGCGCCACGGACTGCGCGGACTGATCGCCGCCCAGTCTTTGCTGCCAGCCCTAACGCGGACCTGAGGCGTTCAAAGCCAGCCCCCTCTGAAACCTTCCGATTGCAGGCGACCTGACACCAGCGCCCGGACCAAGCCCGTCGCTGCCGTGCCTGGTCGGCGCGGCCTCGGTTCCTGCGAGCCCCCCGCCCAGGCGAGAAAACCGCCCGGAAAGATCGTCGCACCTTGAGGTCCGAGCATTTACATTCATATATCGATATGTGTATGCAGTTTGCATCGCCGCCACTCCCGGCATCCGCCGGCGGCATGGCGGTTCAACACCGTCCTGCGGCGGGCTTCAGGAGGCGAGCGCCCGCTGTCCGGACCAGGAGGAGACACGGACATGGCACAGATCATCGTTCTCGGCGGCGGTCTCGGCGGCACAATCATGGCCTACGAGCTGCGCGAGAAACTCGGCAAGGAGCACCGCATCGCGGTCGTCACGCTCGGCACGAAATATCACTTCGTCCCGTCCAACCCCTGGGTCGCGGTCGGCTGGCGCGACCAGGCTTCGGTCGAGGTAGACCTCACCCCGGTCCTCGCCCGCCGCGACATCGCGCTCCATCCGCAGGGCGCGCGGCGGCTCCTTCCCGACCAGAAGCGGATCGAGCTGACCGACGGCGCCACGCTCGACTACGACTACCTCGTCATCGCCACCGGCCCCGACCTCGCCTTCGACGAGATCGAGGGCTTCGGGCCGGGCGCCGAGACCCAATCGGTCTGCCAGGTCGGCCACGCGCTTCAGGCCAAGGACGCCTTCGACAAGCTCGTCGCCAATCCCGGCCCGGTGGTGATCGGCGCCGTTCAGGGCGCGTCCTGCTTCGGCCCGGCCTACGAATTCGCCTTCATCCTCGACAAGGCGCTCCGCGACGCCAAGGTGCGCGACCGGGTGCCGATGACCTTCGTGACCTCGGAACCCTATATCGGCCATCTCGGACTCGACGGCGTTGGCGACACCAAAAGCCTGCTCGAAAGCGAACTGCGCCAGCACCACATCAAGTGGATCTGCAACGCCCGTGTCGACAAGGTCGAGGCCGGCAAGCTCCACGTCTCAGAGATCGCCGAGGACGGCACTGTCGCCGCGACACACGCGCTGCCGCAGGTCTACACGATGATGCTGCCCGCCTTCCGCGGCGTCGCCGCGGTGCGCGACATCGAGGGGCTGACCAATCCGCGCGGCTTCATCCTCGTCGACAAGCACCAGCGCAATCCGGCCTTCCCCGAGATCTTCGCGGTCGGCGTCTGCGTCGCGATCCCGCCGGTCGGCAAGACGCCGGTTCCGGTCGGCGTACCGAAGACCGGTTTCATGATCGAGAGCATGGTGACCGCGACGACCCACAACATCGCCCGGCTGATCGAGGGCAAGGCGCCCAACGCGCAGGGAACCTGGAACGCCGTCTGCCTCGCCGATTTCGGCGATGGCGGCGTCGCCTTCGTCGCCCAGCCGCAGATCCCGCCGCGCAACGTCAACTGGTCGTCCTCGGGCAAGTGGGTCCATGCCGCCAAGATCGGCTTCGAGAAGTACTTCCTCCACAAGGTCCGCAGCGGCAAGTCCGAGCCTTTCTACGAAAAGCTCGCGCTGCACATGCTCGGGATCGAGAAGCTGAAGGAAATCAACGTCTCCGAGGACGACGCGGCCTGACCGGATAGCAGGGGCCATCCGCACGATGGCCCTTGCAATCCCGCCAACATATTCATATTTGCGAATTCGAAAGCATCGACGGAGGTTTCCATGACTCTCGACCGCACCATGCTTGCCTTTGCCGGCACGATGGTTCTTCTCTCGGTGGCGCTCACCATGTGGGTGTCGTCCTATTTCGTCTGGTTCACGGTCTTCATCGGCCTGAACCTCATGCAATCGGCCTTTACCGGCTTCTGCCCGGCCGCGATTGTCTTCCGCAAGCTCGGCGTAAAGCCCGGCACCGCATTCTGAAAGGTAAGGACCCATGCGCGCGCTCCTGATCGCCGCCTCTCTCCTCGCCACCGGCCCGGCCCATGCCGGGTCGCTGACTCTGGCACCCGAGACGCTGACCGAGTGGAAGGCGGTCTACGGTCGCATCGAGGCGAAGGAGACGATCCCGGCCCGCGCGCGCATCGGCGGCACGATCCAGTCGCTCTCGGTCACCGAGGGCGATCTCGTGACCGCAGGCCAGGAGATCGCCGTCGTCCATGACGACAAGATCGCCTTCCAGATCGCCGCCCACGACGCCCAGATCGCCGCGCTCAAGGCGCAGCTTGCCACCGCCGAGACCGAGCTGAAGCGCGGCGAGACGCTGGTCGAACGCGGCGTCACTACCGTGCAAAGGCTCGACCAGCTCCGCACCTCCGTCGATGTGATCCGGGGCCAGATCTCGACCACCGAGGCGCAGCGCGACATCTCGGTCCAGCAAGCCTCCGAGGGCCGCGTGCTCGCGCCCTCCGCAGGCCGCGTCCTGACCGTGCCTGTCACCCCCGGCGCGGTGATCCTGCCCGGCGAGCCCGTCGCCACGATCGGCGGCGGCGGCTTCTTCCTGCGCCTCTCGATCCCCGAACGTCACGCGGGCGCGCTTGCCGAGGGCGATGCGATCCGCATCACCGACGGCGAGGAGAAGGATGGCCGCATCGCCAAGCTCTATCCCCAGATCGACAATGGCCGCGTCACCGCCGATGTCGAGGTCGCGGGGTTGGAAACCGCCTTCGTCAATGCCCGCGTCCTCGTCCGCCTGCCGGTCGGGACGCGCGAGGCGCTGGTGATCCCCGCCGATGCGGTGGCCACGCGGTCGGGCATCGACTTCGTCACCGTCTCTGAGGCGGGCGAGGAAGCCGAACGCGCTGTCGTCCTCGGCGAGGCCGTCAGCATCGACGGCGCCGAGATGGTCGAGATCCTGACCGGCCTTGAAGCCGGCGACACCGTGGTCACCCCATGACATCCGAGAACACCAAGCTCGGCATCGCCGGCAGACTCACGCGGGCTTTCATCGGCTCGCCGCTGACGCCCTTGTTCCTCATCGCCGCCTTCGTCTTCGGACTGGTGGCCCTCGTCTCGCTCCCGCGCGAGGAGGAGCCGCAGATCTCGGTGCCGATGGTCGACATCCTCGTGCGCGCGGACGGTTTGAAGGCCGCGGACGCCGTGAAGCTGATCACCGAACCTCTTGAGACCATCGTCAAGGGCATCGACGGGGTCGAGCATGTCTATTCGCAAAGCCGCGACGACCAGGTCATGGTCACCGCGCGCTTCCTCGTCGGCACCTCCTCGGACGCCGCCGTGCTTCGTGTTCACGACAAGGTTCGCGCCAACATGGACCGGATCCCGGTCGGCGTCCCCGAACCGCTGATCGTCGGGCGCGGCATCGACGACGTGGCGATCCTGTCCTTGACGCTCTCGCCGTCGGAGGCCGCCGCCGAGCGCGTCACCGCGAACGACCTCACCCGCATCGCCCGCGAGCTTAAGACCGAGATCGCCAAGATCCCCGATGTCGGCCTCACCTACATCGTCGGCGAGACCGGCGAGCGCATCCGCATCGCCCCCGATCCCGCCCGGCTGGCGCTGAACGGCGTCACACTCCAGCAGCTTGCCGGCAAGGTCCAGGGTGCCAACCGGGCGATACCGGTCGGCAATCTCCGCTACGCCGGCGAGCAGATCGAGCTTGTCGCCGGCGAAACCCTCGGCTCGCCGCAGGAGATCGGCAACCTTCTCCTCACCACCCGCGACGGCCGCCCGGTCTATGTCCGCGACGTGGCCGACGTGAGCTTCGCCGCGGGCGCCGAGGAGTTGCGCGTCGCCACCGTCACCAAGACCGAGGAAGGCCTTCTCCGCCGCCCCTCGGTGACGCTCGCCGTCGCCAAGCGCGCCGGTTCAAACGCGGTCACCGTCGCCGAGGCGATCCTCCACAAGGCCCATGCGCTCGAAGGCACGCTCATCCCCCACGACGTCGAGGTCGAGGTGACCCGCGACTACGGCGAAAGCGCCAACGAGAAGGCGAACGAGCTGCTCTACCACCTCGGCCTTGCCACGGTTTCGATCATCGCGCTGGTCTGGGCGACCATCGGCCGGCGCGAGGCGGTCGTCGTCGCGGTCGTTATCCCGGTGACGATCCTGCTGACGCTCTTCGCCTCCTGGCTCATGGGCTACACGCTCAACCGCGTCTCGCTCTTCGCGCTGATCTTTTCCATCGGTATCCTCGTCGATGACGCCATCGTGGTGATCGAGAACATCGCGCGGCACTGGGGCATGCATGACGGCCGCGACCGCAAGACGGCCGCTATCGACGCTGTGGCCGAGGTCGGCAACCCGACCATCGTCGCGACGCTGACCGTGGTCGCCGCACTCCTGCCGATGCTCTTCGTCTCGGGGCTCATGGGCCCCTACATGAGCCCGATCCCCGCGAATGCCTCCGCGGCGATGATCTTTTCCTTCTTCGTCGCGGTCATGGTCACGCCCTGGCTGATGCTCAAGGTCGCCGGCAAGGCGCCCACCCATGGCCACGCAGAGGGTCAGGGCGGCCCGCTCGGTCGCGCCTACACGGCCGTCGCCAAGCCGATCCTCGCCTCCAAGGCGCGGAGCTGGGGCTTCATCGGCGTGGTCCTCGTCCTCACCTTCGGCTCGCTCGCGCTCTTCTACACCAAGGACGTGACCGTGAAGCTCCTGCCCTTCGACAACAAGTCGGAGCTGCAGGTGACGATCGACCTGCCCGAGGGCTCCCCGGTCGAAGCGACCGACGCGGTCGCCCAGTCCGTCGCCCGCGCGGTCCTCGACCTGCCCGAGGTCCGCTCGGTCCAGACCCATGCCGGCACGGCGGCCCCCTTCAACTTCAACGGCCTCGTGCGGCACTCCTACCTGCGCTCCGGCCCCGAGATGGGCGAGGTCGCGATCAACCTCCTGCCCAAGGGCGAACGCGACCGCACCAGCCACGAGATCGCGCTGGAGATCCGGACCCGGATCATGGCGCTGCCGGTGCCCGAGGGCACCTCGCTCAAGACCGTCGAGCCGCCCCCCGGCCCGCCGGTGCTCGCGACGCTCCTGGCCGAGATCTACGGGCCCGACCCCGAGACCCGCCGCCAGGTCGCCGAGAAGGTCGAGGCCGCCTTCCGCTCGATTCCCTACATCGTCGACGTGGACAATTCCTACGGCGACCCCGCCCGGCGACTCCGCGCCACGATCTCGACCGACAATGCCGAGTTCTTCCAGGTCCAGGAATCCGACGTCCTCGACACGATCGCGATCCTGAATGGCGGCGCGACCGTGGGCTATTCCCATCGCGGCGAGGGCCGCCAGCCGATCCCGATCCGTGTGGAACGGCCGAAGGGCGAACGTACGATGGACGAGGCCTTCCTCACCACGCCGATCCCGGCGAACGTGCTGCCCGGCGCACGCGGCGTGGTCGAGCTTGGCGATGTCGTCGACGTGACCGAGGAACGCGCCTCCTACCCGGTCTTCCGCCACAACGGCCTCGCAGCCGAGATGGTGACGGCCGAGCTCGCGGGCGATTTCGAGGCGCCGCTCTACGGCATGCTCGCCGTGCAGGAAGCGCTCGACGCGCAGGACTGGACCGGCCTGCCGAAACCGGTGGTGGCATTCCACGGCCAACCCGAGGACGAAAGCGCGCCCACGCTCCTCTGGGACGGCGAATGGGAGGTGACCTGGGTCACCTTCCGCGACATGGGCGCGGCCTTCGGCGTGGCGCTTCTGGGCATCTACATCCTCGTCGTCGCGCAGTTCGGCTCGTTCAAGGTGCCGCTGGTGATCCTGACGCCGATTCCGCTGACCTTCATCGGCATCCTCTTCGGTCACTGGGCCTTTGGCGCGCCGTTCTCGGCGACCTCGATGATCGGCTTCATCGCGCTTGCCGGCATCATCGTCAGGAACTCGATCCTGCTCGTGGACTTCATCCGCCACGCCCCCGGCCGCGACCGCCCCCTGACCGAGATCCTGATCGAGGCCGGCGCGATCCGCTTCAAGCCGATCCTCCTGACCGCGCTCGCGGCGATGATCGGCGCGGCGGTGATCCTGACCGACCCGATCTTCCAGGGCCTCGCGATATCGCTCCTCTTCGGCCTCGCCTCCTCGACGCTCCTGACGGTGCTGGTGATCCCGGCCGTCTACCGGGTGCTCCGGACCTGAGCCGGCGGCAGCCAGCCGCGCAAGCCCCGTGCGCGGCTGGATTTCCGCCCGCCTTTCTGGCAGACTGAGCCTCAGGGGAACGGCACCTGCGGGTGCCGTGGTACTAATCGGGCGCATAGACCCGAGATGGTGGATCGCGACGAATCGACAGAATTGAAACGGCGTCGCGAGACTGCCGTCCGGCGTCGTTGCAGACGCTCTGCGCGATTCTTCCATCCGCTTGCCACCTAGGGACGGTGCCGACGCCTTTCGAGTTCGGAGGGGGATGGGTGTCCGCGTACAAAGCAGCACTGGACCTGCACCTGAGCCCTGTCCCCGCACCGGATGACGGGCGCGGGGTCTTCTGGAGCAAGGCCCACCGGCTCGCATTCGACCGGCTCGGCTTCGCGGCCAAGAGCCGCGCGCCGCTCACCATCTTCACGGGAGAACCGGGCACCGGCCGCTCGACCCTGATCCGTGAACTCGCGCGGCACGAAAAGGCCGAGCGCATCACCCGGATCATCCCGGATCCCGCCCGGCTCTCCGGCGACACCTGCGCCGCCGTGCTGGAGGTCTTCGGAGAACCGCACGAACCCGACCGGCGCGACCTGAACTGCGCCGCGCTCGCGGCCTTCCTCAAGACTGCGGCATCGGATGACTCCGCCCCGCTTCTGGTCATCGACGACGCCGACGGGCTGTCGGAAGACGCGCTCTCGGCGCTGTGCTTTTTCGCCACCGGCGGCCTCGACGAGGGACCGCGCCTCAAACTCGTTCTGGTCGGCCCGCCGTCGCTCCACGACCGGATCAATCGCGCGGCGCCCGATCTCGTCGGCCCGAGCTTCGAGCTTGGCCCCATGACCCGTGAGGACACGGCCGACTATGTCCGCCACATCGTGAAGGCAGCCGGCGGGCGCCCGGACGCCTTCGACGCCGAGGCGATGAAGGATATATTCGACCGGACCAACGGCGTGCCGAAAAGGATCGACGCTCTCCGCCCGGACTGGTCCAACGCTCCCCCGGATTCGGGGGCCGCACGGACCGCCGGCGCACCGGCCCGCGTGGTGAACCTCCCGACGTCGCGGATCACCCTGAGGATGCCGTCGGGCGACGCCAAGCCCCGGACGTTCGCCCCCCAGAAGCCGGACCCGGCCAGATCGCAACGTCAGACCCTGCCGCGGTTCATGGTTCCAAAGAGCAAGGCTCCAGCCGCCCCGACGCCAGACCAGGCCGGCTCCGCGACGCCTCCGGCGCCCCCCGGGCCGGGTTCGAACCTTCCGGTCGCGCCGACCGCGCGCCGCGCCCCCGCCACCGTACTCGCCTCGATCCTGCACCGGTCCGGCTCCGCCGGCGAGGCCCGACTGCCTTTGCTGATCCTCACCGTACGGGCGGACACTGAACATCCACCGCCCGCGGCGCCCCCCGCCCCGGCTTCCGGGGCCAGACCCTCGACCGAGGCGCCTGCCCTCGCCCCACCGTCGCGACCGGCAGGCTGGCGCCTTGAGGCCATCGCGCTGATCCTCCTCGCGACAGTCGGCGCCGCGGCCCATCTGACCGAACCGGGCACACCGTTCGAAACCCGGCTCTCCGCGCTCCGGGATCGCGCCGAGACACTGTTCGGCGCCGCGCCGAGCCGGATCGCACCAGCCCCGACCGCCGCGCCGGAAAGCCTTGCCGCCGCGTCCCCGCGGACCTCCGCCGACCAGTTCCGCACCGCACCAGCCCCGACCGCCGCGCCTGAAAGCCTCGGCGCCGCGTCCCCGCGGACCTCCGCCGACCAGTTCCGCTCCGCGCCGAGCCGGACCGGACCAGCCCCGACCGCCGCGCCGGATAGCCTCGGCGCCGCGTCCCCGCGGACCTCCGCCGACCAGTTCCGCACCCCGCCGAGCCGGACCGGGCCGGAGACAGCCCTGGGATCGGACCACCCGGCCGCCCGGGCGCTCGCCCCACCGAAGCCCAGGCCCCGAACCATCTTGATCCGCGCCGCAAATGGCGGCGACGAACGAACCGGCCGCCGCCAAGCTGACCGGAACCGCGGCGACAGGGCGGACGGCTTCGGCAGGAACGGCTTCACCGGGATCAACCGGAGCGGCTTCGGCAATGTCGTCGTGAGCGGAAACGGCGACGGAAACCGCAAAGTCGTCCGCAAGGGCAAGGGTGGCAGCAACGGTAAGGGAAAGGGCAAGAGCAAGGGGAAAAGCAAGGACAGGAGTCGCGGCAAAGACAAAGACGGCGGCCGGAAGAAGTAGCGGATCCGCGTGCAGATCTCGCCCGTCCAAGCGGTGCGCAAAGATCATGGCGGCTATGCCAAGCTGTTGCGAATACTTGATTTCATGGTGCCCCCAGAGGGACTTGAACCCCCGACCCCCTGATTACAAATCAGATGCTCTACCAGCTGAGCTATAGGGGCACATCCGTGGAGATAAATCTCCCCGCGCCCGCGCGCAAGCCTCATCCGACATGACGAAGCGCCTCGGCGAGCAACCGGCCGGGCGGCAGCGCGGCGGCGAACGTCACCGCGTCGCGCTCATCGGGACCGGGCGGCTCCAGCGCGGCGAACTGGCTTGGCACCAGTTCAGGCGCGAAGAAATGGCCCGACCGGGCGGCGACACGGGCGGCGGCGGTCTCCGCGTCGCAGGCGAGATAGAGAAAGCGGCAGACACCGAGTCCGGCCTGCAGCCGGTCGCGGTGGGCGTGCCGCAGCGCCGAACAGGCGACGACCACGCGTCCCGGCGTCTTCGCCCCGGCCTCGGCGAGCCGGTCGAGCCAGCCCTCGCGCATGGCGTCGGTCAGCGGCCGCCCGGCGGCCATCGCTGCGATGTTGCCCTCGGGGTGGTAGGCGTCGCCCTCGATGAACCGCGCTCCGAGAGCCCTTGCCAGTGCGGCGGCCAGCGTCGACTTTCCGGCCCCCGCCACGCCCATCACCACGACGACGCGCGGGGCCAACGCGCTCACCGCGCGCGTGCCTTCAGGTTCGCCCGCGCGAGCAGCCCCACCGCCACCAGCCCCACCGCGATCACCAGAAGCGCCGGCGGCGCCGCCTCGGCGATGTTTTCCAGACTCGCCTTCTCATGCGCCCGGGTCGCAAGTGTATCGTAGTTGAACGGGCGCAAGAGCAGCGTCGCCGGCAGCTCCTTCACGCAATCGACGAAGACGAGCAGCAGCGCCGTGCCGACCGAGCCTTTCATCAGCGGCAGATAGACCTCGCGCAGGGCGCCGCCCGCCGTGCGGCCGAGCGACCGCGCCGCCATCGGCAGGGAGGGCGAGACCCGGCCGAATGCCGCATCGGTCGCGCCCTGGGCGATGGCGAAGAAGCGCACCGTGTAGGCGAAGACGATCGCCGCCGCCGAGCCGGTGAGGATCAGGCCCGGATCGCGTCCGGTCAGCCACAGCACCGCGTCCGCCACCCGGTGGTCGAAGGCCGCGACGGGAATGAGGATGCCGACCGCCAGCACCGCGCCCGGCGCGGCATAGCCGATCGTCGTCACCGGCAGCACCAGCTTCGGCAGCCGCCGCCCGGTGAGCCGCACCCCGTAGACCATGAAGAGGGCACCCGTGACGGTCAGCAGCGCCGCCGCCCCGCCCACCGTCAGCGTGTTCAGAAACGCACGGCCAAGACCGGCGCCGAGCCAGGTCTCGGGCGAGTCGAAGGCATGGCCCACGATCACCCCGAGCGGCAGAACGAAGCCCATCGCCACCGGCAGCACGCAAAGCAGCGTCGCCACCCGCCCCGCCCAGCCGGTCAGCGCGATCTTCGTCACCGGCCGCGACTGCCGCGCCGACTGGTAGTAGCGCGAATTGCGCCGGCTGACCTTCTCCAGCGCCACGAGCGCGAGGATCACCGCGAGGATCACGCAGGCGATCTGCGCCGCGCCGCCGGCATTGCCGGTCTCGAGCCAGACCGTGAAGATCCCGGTCGTCAGCGTCTGCACCGCGAAGAAGTCGACGACGCCGAAATCGTTTACCGTCTCCATCATCACGATCGCCGCCCCGGCCGCGATCGCCGGCCGCGCGAGCGGCATCCCGACCCGCCAGAAGAGCCCGACCGGCCCCGCTCCGAGCGCGCGCGCGACCTCGTAGCTCGCCGCCGAGGTCTCGCGGAAAGCGGCGCGGGCGAGCATGTAGACGTAAGGATACATCGCCGCGGCAAGGACGATCACCGCCCCGGTGCGCGAGCGGACCGCCGGAAACCAGTAGTCGCGCGCCGAGGTCCAGCCCATCGCGTCGCGCAAGGCAACCTGCACCGGGCCGGAATAGTCGAGGAAATCCACCAGCGCATAGGCGCCGATATAGGCCGGGATCGCGAGCGGCAGGAGCAGCAGCCATTCGAGAAGCCGCGCGAACGGGAAGCGGTACATCGTCACGAGCCAGGCCGCCCCTGCCCCCACCGCCGCCGCGAGCGCGCCGGTCGCCACCGTCAGGATCGCGGTGTTCGCGGCATAGCGCGGCAGCGTCGTCGACAGGAGATGCGGCCAGATGTTCTCGGTCGGATGAAAGGCGAGCACCAGCACCGCGACGATCGGCATCACCACCAGCGCCGCGATCGCCAGCGCGCCGGCCGACCACAGGCCGCTTCCGGCTCTCGGACCATGCGACGCGGCCGCCCGCTCCCGGCCCCTGCCCGCCACGATTCCCCCGCCCGCGATTGCTTGACTGTTTTGCTCGGCCATGACCACAGCGGTTACAGGAAAGCGGTTTTCCTGTCCAGCAAGCCCGTATAGGGTCTGCGCCGGAAGCGATTGGGAACGGACCGGCGTCATGCAGATCGTGTATCACCTCGGGGCGCACTGCACCGACGAGGAACGGCTCCTCCGGGCGCTTTTGAAGAATCGCGGCACGCTCGAGGCGCGCGGCATCTCGGTGCCCGCTTCGCGGCAATACCGGACGCTGCTGCCCAAGGTGGCCAAGTCGCTCAGGGGCGGCTATGCCGGCGCCGATGCCCAGCAGGTCATCCTCGACGCGGTGATGGAGACCGAGACGGCGCAGAGGCTCGTCTTCAGCCACGACGGCCTGATCTGCTTTCCGGTCAACGTCGTCGCCGACGGCGTCTTCTACGCCACCGCACCGATGCGCATCGCCTCCTATGCCAATCTCTTCCCCGAAGCCGAGACCGAGTTCCACCTCGCGCTGCGCAACCCCGCGACGCTGGTCCCGGCGCTGATCGAGCGCGCGGCGGACCGGAGCTATGCCGAGGTCATGGGCCACGCCGACCCAATGGCGCTGCGCTGGGCGCCCGCGATCGAGCGGGTGCTCGACCAGCGCCCCGACCTCCATCTCACGCTCTGGTGCAACGAGGACACGCCGCTCCTCTGGCCGGAGATCCTGCGCGGCCTCGCCGGGCTCGGGTCCGACGCGGTGCTCGAAGGTGATTTCGACCTGCTCGCGACGATCATGACCGAGGACGGGCTCTCCGAGCTCAAGGCCCATCTCGACGCGCATCCGCCCGAGACGGTCGCCGAGCGGCGAGAGATCACCGCCGACTTCCTCGACCGCTTCGCCCGCCCCGAGGAGATCGAGGTCGAGATCGCGCTGCCCGGCTGGGACGCGGCGCTCGTCGCCGCCATGACCGCGGCCTACGAGGAGGACTGCGCCGAGATCGCTTCGATGCCGGGCGTGACCTTCCTGCAGCCCTGACCCTACCAGCTCTCGCCGAAGGGCCTGAGGTCGAGCTCGAAGCTCCAGGCCTGCCGGTCCTGCCGCGTCACCGCGAAGGCGGCCTCGGCGACGCCCTCGGCCGAGAGGAAGAAGGTCTCCGGCTTGTCCGGCATCCGCGCCTTGGTGGTGGCGAGATCGACGACCCCGTCCAAGACCAGGTAGGCGACATGGATATTCTCCGGCCCGAGCTGGCGGGCAAGCGACTGGGCAACAGAGCGCTGCGCCGCCTTTCCGGCCGCGAAGGCGATGGTGCCGGGACGTCCGCGCAGCGCAGCCCCCGCGCCGATCACCACGATATTGCCGCGCCCGAGCTCCCGCATGCCGGGCAGCACGCCCTTCGCGGCCAGGAAGAGCCCGACCGCGTTGACCTCGACATCGCGGCGCAGGGCGTCGGCGTCCAGCGCGTCGATATCGCCCCAATGCGCCGATCCGGCGTTGAAGACGAGCGTCTCGATGGGCCCGAGATCGGCGCGGATCGCCGCCAGCGCCGCATCGAGCGAAGCCGGATCCGTCACGTCGCAGGCATAGCCATGCGCGTCACTCACCGAGGCGAGCGCCGCCGCATCCGGCCCGCGCCGTGAACAGAGCCCGAGCGCATATCCGCCTTCCGAGAACCGCCGGGCGCAGGCCATCCCGTTGCCGGGACCGACTCCGAGAATGGCGCAAACCGGTTTGGTCATGGCTTCCTCCCTCCCTCATGCTCTGCCCGAGCATAGCACGACGCAAGGGCGCGCGCGCCGGAAGGAAGGCGAAGCCGGCTCACTCCATGCCGAGCGCGGCCTTGTACATCTCCAGCACCGCCTCTTCCTCGGCAATGTCGTCCTTGTCGCGCTTCCTGAGCGCGACGATCTTGCGCAGCACCTTGGTGTCGTAGCCGCGCCCCTTGGCCTCGGCCATCACTTCCTTCTGCTGCTCGGCGATGTCCTTCTTCTCGGCCTCCAGATGCTCGTAGCGTTCGATGAACTGGCGCAGCTCGTCGGCGGCGACGTTGTAGGTGGCATCGGACACGGGCTGGTTCATCACGCATTCTCCTCTACGGGGGCCGGCGTCCTGACTAGACGCTCGCGCGCGGTGCTTCAAGGCCCGGCCTTGCCCTCCCGGCGGCTTCGCGCTAGGGCGGGCGGAGGCAAGGGGAGGACCGCCATGGACTGGCTCATCTGGACCGGCGCGCTGGTCACGTTCGCGGGACTCGCCGCACTCGTCTGGTGCATCCTGAGCGTCGCCCGCGCCCGCCGCGAGAACCTGCCCGACCCCGAACTCCGCGCCCGCCTGCAGCGCGCTGTCACGCTGAATTTCGCGGCCCTCCTGCTGTCGGCGCTCGGGCTGATGATGGTGGTCGCCGGCATCATGCTCGGCTGAACCGGCCCATTCATCTTGCTCCAAGTATCCCCCGCGGAGCGTCCTGCCCCGGCGGCATTTGCCTCCGGCGGGGATATTTTCGGCAAGATGAAGCTCAGTCGTTCAGATCGGCGAATTTCCGGCCGTTCTTGATCAGCTCCTCCCAGAGCGCGGCCGGGCGCCAGAACGCCTCCTCCTCGCGGGCGTAGTCGACGAGCCGCTTGCGCAGGGCGAGCAAACCGGCCTGGTCGGCCGCCAGCATCGGCCCGCCGCGCCAGCGCGGGAAGCCGTAGCCGAGAAGCATAACGAGGTCGATGTCCGACGGCCGCGCCGCGATCCCCTCCTCGAGGATCCGCGCGCCCTCGTTGGCCATCGCCGCGAGCACCCGGTCCTGAATCTCCGCCGCCGTGACCTCGCGCGCGACGATGCCGCGCGCCTCGCGCTCGGCCGCGATCAGCGCCAGCACGTCGGGATCCTCCACGCCCTGCCAAGCGCGCTCGGGGTAAAGGTAGTATCCCTTGCCCGCCTTCCGCCCGAGCCGCCCCGCCTCGCAGAGACGGTCGCCGATCGCGACATAGCGGCGCGCCGGATCCCGCGTCGCGGCGAGCCGCCTGCGACGCGCCCAGGAGATGTCGAGCCCGGCCATGTCGAGCACCTGGTAGGGTCCGGCCGGGAAGCCCCAGGCGACCATCGCCCGGTCGATCTCGTAAGGCGAGGCGCCATCCTCGAGAAGGAAATCCGCAGCCGTGCGGTAGGCGGTCAGGATCCGGTTGCCGATGAACCCGTCGCAGACCCCGGCGCGCACCGCGACCTTGCCGATCCGCCGGGCGAGCGCGAAGGCGGAGGCGATGACATCGGGCGCGGTCTCCGCTCCCACGACGACCTCGACGAGCCGCATCGCCTGCACCGGCAAGAAGAAATGCAGCCCGATCACGTCGCCGGGCCGCGCCGTCGCCGCCGCGATCCGGTTGACGTCCAGGTAAGAGGTGTTGGTGGCCAGGATCGCGCCCGGCCGCGCCACCCGGTCGAGCTCGGCGAAGATCCCCGCCTTCACCGCCTCGTCCTCGTAGGCCGCCTCGATCACAAGGTCAGACCCGGCGAGCGCCGCGAGTCCGGTCGCCCCGGCGAGCCGCGCCCATTCGGCCTCACGCGCCTCGGGGCTGAGCCGGCCCTTCGCGACCGCCCTCTCGTGATGGGTGGCGACGCGCGCAAGCCCCGCGGCAAGCGCCTCGCCGTCGCGCTCCACCAGCGTCACGCTGCAGCCCGCCCCGAGGAGCGCCGTGGCAATGCCCGCCCCCATCAGGCCACCGCCGACGACGCCGACGTTGTGGATCTCGCGCGGCTTCACATGAGCGAGGTCGGGCTGCTTCGCCGCGCGGCGCTCGGCGAGGAAGGCGTGGCGCAGGGCCGCCGCCTCCGACGTCGCGACGAGATCCTCGAAGGCGGCGCGCTCGAAGGCGAAGCCTTCGTCCTCGGGCAGGAGCAGCGCCGCCTCGACACAATCGATGATCCGCCCCGGCGCGGGCAGTTGCGGATCGCCCAGTCCCGACCGCGCCGCGGCCACCGCCAGAAGCCAGGCGCGGGGATCGACCCGGCGGCGCTGCTCCTCCACCTCGGGCAGCTCCGCCTCGCCGGCGAGATAAGCCCGCGCGAGCCGTTCGGCCGCCGCCGCTGAGCCGCCCTCGGTCACCGCGTCGACGAGCCCGAGTTCCTCCGCCCGCGCCGCGCCGATCGGCAGCCCGCTCAGCATCAGCCCAAGCGCCCGCTTCGCACCGATGAGCCGCGGCAGCCGCTGGGTGCCCCCGGCGCCGGGCAGGATCCCGAGCGTGACCTCCGGCAGGCCGAGCTCGGTGCCCGGTTCGGCAAGCCGCACCCGCGCCGCGAGCGCAAGCTCCAGCCCGCCGCCAAGCACCATGCCATGCAACGCCGCGATCACCGGCTTGGCGCTCCCGGCGACCGCCTGGCAGAGCTCGGGCAGCGAGGGCGCTCCCGGCGACCGCCCGAACTCGCGGATATCGGCGCCCGCGGGCCAGGTCCGACCCGCCGCGGTGAGCACGATCACCTGCACGCCGGGATCATGGAGCGCGGCCCCGAGCGCGGTCATCAGCGCGCCGCGCAAGCCGGCGCCGAGCGCGTTCACCGGGGGATTGTCGAGCGTGATCGTGGCGATCCCGTCGCCGATGGCGATGCCTGCCTCTTCCGTCATGCCTGCCCTTCTCGCGAAGCGGTTCTCTCGACCACTCTACGGCTCAGACGCGGCTTGGCAACAACCGGCTATCCACGAGGCGTCATTTGCGTGGCGCGCAGTTGCGGCAGAATGGCGTGGCGGGGATGAGGTCGAGCCGCTCCTCGGCAATCTGGTTGCCGCATTGCACGCAAAAGCCGTATTCGTCCTCCTCGACCCGGCCAAGCGCGGCCTCGATCATGCGCAGCTCCTGGCGGGCCGACTGGCCGAGATCCTCGAGCACCTCGTCGGCCTCGCGCTCCGTCGCCATCTCTTCCCAATCCTTGGCCTCATGGCTGTCGAACTCGGCGCCGATCTCGGCAATGCGGGCCTGCAGGTCGTTGCGGCGGGCTTCAAGCTCGGCCTTGCGTTGGGCGACGGATTTCATATGGGTCTCCTCTACCGGTCACCTTTCCTACATATTAAGGCTGGGCATCCGCCGGCCTTGATGCAAGTCAATCCTGCCGTCTCAACCCCGGATTGTTCACTTTTTGCCAATTCGGCCGGGTTTTCACCGCCCGGAGCGGCGGCACGCGCCGGACCACCGTCGGCTCTTCCGTCCGGCGCGGTTGGCCGGTATGTTCGCCGCGCCCCGCATCCCGTCCGGCACTGTCCGGCGCGCCCCGCCTTAGGAGAGATCATGGAGATCCGCCACCTGACCCCCGACTACGCCGTCTCGCCGCAGATCGCACCCGAGGATGTGGCGGCGATCCGCGCGGCCGGCTTCGCGCTGGTGATCGACAACCGGCCGGATGGCGAGATCCCGGCCGATCTGCACACCGACCGGTTGCGGCTCGTGGTGGAGGCGGCGGGCCTCGGCTTCGTCGCCAATCCGGTGATAGGCGGCGCGATCACGACCGAGAACGTGACCGCGCAGCGCGAGGCGATCGCCGCGGCGACGGGGCCGGTCCTCGCCTATTGCGCCTCCGGCAACCGCTCCTCGATCGTCTGGGCGTTGAGCCAGGCCGGCCTGCGCCCGACCGCCGAGCTGATTGAGACCGCCGCGCGCTGGGGCTACAATCTCGAACCGTTCCGCCCCCATATCGACGCTCTGGCCGCGCGCTGAACGCCTCGCCGCAAGCCCGGCCGGAATCCCGGCCCTAGGCCGGCGTCGCGCGCTCCCGCGGGCCGCGCGTTCAGGCCTGTCCCGCTGCCGGACCCGGCTCCGCCGGTTCCGGCAGGGCGGCACCGGTTTCGGGCTCTTCGATGCCGACGAGAAGCCGGACCGCGTAGCTGCCCTGGCATTGCCCGAGACGCCCGTATCCGATGAGGCGCCGCCCCCGGCCTTCCACGCGGAGCCTTGACAGCACGCCCTTCGAGAGCGTCAGCATCGCCCCCGGCTTCAGCGCCAGCACCTCGGCCAGCGGCAGCCTGACACGGTCGAGCACCGCCTCGAGATCGGCGCCCGCGCCCATCACCGCGGCCTCGATCCGGTCGCTCCAGACCCGGGCCGCCGCCGCATCCTTCGCCGATTCCGGACCGGTCCCGCCCCGCGGGGCCGGGGCCGCTCCACGCCCCGCGGCCGGCAGGGCGATGAGGAGCGTTCCCTGCCGCGCGGCCTCGGCACCGAACCGCAGCGCGAGCGCGATCACGCGGTAGGCCGGCTCCTCGAGGATGAGCGCGAGCGGGCGCGGGTCTTCGAGAAACGAGGCATAGCGGAAGCCTCCGGCCCAGGTCAGCGCCGGATCGGACGCGAGGAGCGTCTCGGCGGTGCCGAGGACCCGGTCGAGAAACCGCGCCGACATCGCCGCATCGGTGCGCGTCGGCCGCCGCGCAGCAACGTCCGCACCGCCGATCCGCCCGGTGGTCTGGATCTCGATCAAGCTCGCCAGCGTTTCGGCCGACAGCACGGCGAGCCCGAGCCCCTCGCCCGGCCCCTCGATCACGGCAAGGAGCGCCCGGTCCGGCAACAGCTCCGGTATCTCCGCCGCCGACACCCGGGTCTCGGTAGCGTCATCGACCGCCACCGCCAGCTTCAGCATCTCCTGCGCCGCCTTGGCGAAGGCCTGACCGAAAAGCCGCGCGGGCGTGGGCGCGGGATCGCCGGCGGCCGCCCTGCCCGCCCCGGCCTTCCGCTTCAAGACTGACTCTGGCGCGTGCTCGCTCATGCCTCCGTTCCCGCCGCGATGGGCCACGGGCCTTCACGGGCCAGCGTCGCAGACCAGCGTTACCAAAGTGTTGACCGGCGCCGGTTCAGGCGGCTTCCTGCGCCCTGATCTCGGGCTTGGCCGGCAGCGAGACCCGGAACGCCGCGCCGCCCTGGCCGGGCAGGTAGGCGATGGTGCCGCCGAGATTGGCCATGATCTCGCGGCAGATCGCGAGGCCGAGCCCGGCGCCGCCCGCCCGCGCGGTATCGGTCAGCCGCGCGAATTTCTCGAAGATCAGCCGCTGCGAGGCCTTGGGGATGCCCGAGCCGTTGTCGATGAAGTCGACGATGATCCGGTTGCCCCTGCGGCGCGCGTTGATCGTCAGCTCCGGCCGCTCGGCGTCGCAATACTTGCGCGCGTTCGAGACGAGGTTGATGAAGACCTGCACCAGCCGGTCGGTGTCGGTGATCACCGGGATATGCTCGGCCGGCTGGTCGCGGTGGATCACGAAACTCCGCTCCGGCCGGGTGTTCGAGGCCGAACGCACCGCCTTCGAGATCAGGTCGTGCAGGTTCGCCACCTTGACGTCGAGCTTGACCTTGCGGTTCTCCAGCACCGAGAGGTCGAGAAGATCGTCGAGCAGCCGCGTCAGCCGGATCGTCTCGTCATGGATGACGCCGGCATATTGCTTCTGCATCTCGTCCGGCAGTTCCGGATCCTTGAGGATCTCCGAAAAGGCCCGGATCGAGGTCATCGGCGTCCTGAGTTCATGGCTGATCTGGCTCAGGAACGCGTCCTTCTGCACCGAGAGATCCTTGAGCTTGTCGTTGGCCTCCCGCAGTTGACGGGCGGTCCGCTCCAGCTCCTCGGACTTGGCTTCGAGCTGGGTCGAGTATTCGAGGATCTGCTGCGCCTCGGAAGCGACCGCCAGCAGATCCTGCGCCGAGACCGCCGCACCTTCCGCGAACTGCGCGACCATCGCATGCGCCGTCGCCGCCCCGACCGCGCCCGAAAGCCGGCGTTCGAGCCGGTCGATGAAGTCGGGCGTGGTGTCGGGCAGGAAGCCGGCCTTGCCCTGGGCCTCGGCGCAGGTCCGGAAAAACTCCTGCGCCTCCTCGGCGCCGAGGATGCCCTGCGCCATCGTCAGGAGATCCTCGGCCTCGGCGCCGCCGCGCGACCAGCCGTGGGCGCCGGGATCGTGGTCGAAGGCGTTGACGAATGCGAGCCCCTGCATCCGCTCGACCGGGCTCGGGAAGGTCACGAGCGAGCCCGCGACGAAGGCGAAGGTGTTGAGCGCGAGCGACCAGAAGACCGCGTGCATCAGCGGATCGAGCCCATAGGCTCCGAACAGCGCCTGCGGCCGGAGCCAGCCGATTCCCCAGGGCCCCTCGGCGAGGATCGCCGTCGAAAGGAGCCCGCCCGCGCCGAACGACGGCAGGTAGAGCGTGTAAAGCCAGACGAGGAAGCCGGTGGCCAGCCCGAGCGCCGCGCCGATCCGGGTAGCGCCGCGCCAGAAGAGGCCCCCGAGCATCGCCGGCAGGATCTGCGCCACGCCGACGAAGGCGATGAGCCCGATCGCGGCGAGCGCGGCCGAACCGCCCGAGAGGCTGTAATAGATGTAGCCTAGTGCCAGGATCGCCGCGATCGAGACCCGCCGCGACATCAGGATCAGCCCGCGCACATCGCCCGGCGCCTTGGCGCCGCCGGCGCGCAAGGACAGCCACAGCGGCGCCACGACATGGTTCGACACCATCGTCGCGAGCGCGATCGCGGCCACGATCACCATCGAGGTCGCCGAGGAGAAGCCGCCGAGGAAGGCGAGCATCGCGAGCTTGCCCTGGCCTTCGGCCAAGGGCAGCGTCAGCACGAAGAGGTCGGGATTGGCGCCCTCGGGCAGGACCGAAAGCCCGACGACCGCGATCGGCACGACGAAGAGGCTCATAAGCATGAGATAGAGCGGGAAGGCCCAGGAGGCGGTCGCGAGGTGGCGCTCGTCGGAGTTTTCCACGACCATGACCTGGAACATGCGCGGCAGGGTGACGATGGCGGCGGCCGAGACCAGGGTCAGCCCGATCCAGCGACCGGGCACCAGCGGCCAGTCACCGATCGGCGAGGCGTCGATGCGCGCGGCGACATCGGTCCAGCCGCCGGCCACGCCCCAGACCACGAAGATGCCGACCGCCAGCAGCGCCACGAGCTTGACCACCGCCTCGAGCGCGATCGCCATGACCACGCCGTGATGGCGCTCGTTGGCGTCGAGGTTGCGGGTGCCGAAGAGGATGGTGAAGAGCGCGAGCCCGGCCGCCACCCAGAGCGCGGTCGCGCTCTGGTTCGGCAGCGCCCAGCCCTCCGGCGTGCCCGAGGCGAAGACCCCGAACGACAGCGTCACCGACTGCAGCTGCAGCGCGATATAGGGCGTCGCCGCGACGACGCAGATCACCGTGACGATGACGCCGAGGAGATTCGACTTGCCGTAGCGCGACGAGATCAGGTCGGCGATCGAGGTCACGCGCTGGCTCTGGCCGATCCGGACGAGCTTGCGCAGGAGGAGCCACCAGCCGACCAGCACCAGCGTCGGCCCAAGGTAGATCGTCAGGAACTCGAGCCCCGAGCGCGCCGCGTAGCCGACCGCGCCGTAGAAGGTCCATGCGGTGCAGTAGATCGACAGCGACAGAGTGTAGACGAGGGGCGAGCGCAGGAACCCCGCCTTGCCGCGCTCGGCGCGCCGCTCGGCCACGAAGGCCACGAGGAACAGCAGGCACACATAGACGAGGCAGACCGCGACGAGGATGTTGAACGGCACCATCAGCGCGTCTCCTCATCCGCCTCGGCCTCGCCGGCGCCCGGCTCGCCGCGCGCGAGGATCCGGGCGACGAGGAAGGCCGCGCCGATCAGCCCGAACCAGACCGCGAAGAGGTAGAGACCGCCGAACGCGGTGTCTGGCGCTGCCGTCGCGCCGGGGCGCCAGAGGATCGGCACAATGACGAGGATGAAGCCGAGAACTGGCAGAATCCGCGCGGCATCGATGAGCCGGCGCCGCCGGTAGCTTCGCCGGGCGAGGAATCGGGGCGGGCGCGGCCGTTTCATGCGCCCTCCGCGCCGGATCTCGCCGCGCGCCTGCTCATCCGCCCGCCATCTGCCGCAGGGTCGCGACGATCTCGGAATTGACGAAGGGCTTGGCCATGAAGCGCGAGGCGCCGGCCTCGGTCGCCGCCGCGCGGTCCTCGGCCTGACCGCGTGCGCTCAGCACCAGCACCGGCAGGCCCGCGAGCGCGGGATCGGCGCGCAGGTCGCCGAGGATCTCGTAGCCCGAGCGGCCCGGCAGGATCATGTCGAGCACGAGCACATCCGGCGTCTCGCGCCGGATCGCCTCCATCGCGCCGGTGCCCTCGCCGTGGCTCGCCACCGACCAGCCGTCGCGGGCGAGCAGGAACCGGATCGCCTCGGCGATATGCGGCTCATCCTCGATCAGCAGGACCCGTCTGCCCATGTGCCGCCTGACCTCCCCGCGTCGCGCCATCCCGATCCGACTATCACCGAAGTTCCCGGCGGCTGTCAAAACCAAGTCGCGCATCATGGCGAACCGCTGGAGCCGCCGCTCCGGCCGCACCTCAGCCCTCCTCGGCAAGAATCGAGGGCTCGCGCCGCGCCACACAGCCGCCGCGCGGGCAGATACGGCAGGAGGGGCCGATCGACCGCTCGCCGCCGCGTTCCTCGGGTGCCGGCAGGATGAGCATCTGCGCCTCGACCACCTGCGGCCCGTCGAAGCCGCCGGGATGGCGCGGCTCGCTGAACGCGTAGGTCAGGAATCGCTGCGGCACCCGCCCCGCCATCTCGACCGCGGCGCGGATCGGCACCATCGGCCGCGCGAGCGCCTCGTAGAGCGGCCACAGGGGACAGGCCGCCCCGTGGCGCGGCAGCGCGAATCCCGGCGCGGGCCTGCGGAAGGTCAGCGTCCCCGAGGCGTCACAGGCGACAAGCCCGACCGGCGGCCCCTCACCCTCGGGCAGCGCCGCGAGCCGCCGGAACACCTGCGCGAGCCCCGCCCCCGTCGCCTGCGCCAGCGCCGCCGGATCCGGCCCCACCTCGGCCAGCGCCCGCCGGAACCCGTCGAGCGGCAGCGCCACCGCGTCCGTGCGATAGCGCGCGATATGGGCGAGCGCGAGCTTGCGCGCCGCCCCGCTCGCCAGTTCCGGCACCCCGGCGATGAGCGTGTCGGCCTGCGGCGGATGGGCGCGTTCCAGCGCCGCGAGGTGATAGGCCGACTTCGCGAGCCAGGCCTCGACCTCCTCCTGCGGCGAGGAAAGCCCGGTCTCGCTCTCCTTCGTCGCATCGAGATAGGCCACGAGCGCGGCCGCCGCCTCGCTCAGACGAACGCTGTCCTCGTAGACGTTCCGGTGGAAGCGCGCCCGCCACGCGGGGTCGATCTCCTCGGTCTCGGCCAGGATCGCCGCGGTCGAGCGCAGCGAGGTCACCGCCGAGACCACCTCGTGCAGCGAGGCGAAGAGGAACGGGTCGTGCGCCATGCGCTCGTTGAGCGCCTCGACCGTGCGCTCAAGCGTACCGATCCGCGCCTGCACCGCCGCCAGAAGCGCGGCCCAGCCGGGGAAACGTCCGACGAATTCCTCGATCCGCGCGACCTCCGGCGTGGCCTCGCCGCCCGCCATGCCGGCCGCCGCCTCGCGCAGCCCCTCGAAGAGCGCGCTCTCGGCGCCCTCGGCCAGCGCCGCCTCCTCGACCCCGAGCGCATCGGCGAGCCCGGCGAGCAACTCCGCACCCACCCGGCGCCGGTTATGCTCGATGAGGTTGAGATAGGCCGGCGAGATGCCGACCGCCCGCGCCAGATCGGCCTGCTTCATGCCGATCAGCAGGCGCCGTTCCCGCACCCTCGTCCCGGTCAGTGCCGATCGTGCCATGCGCTCCCCGCCGCGGCCGCGACGCCGCTCCGGCCCCGCGCTGCGAGTTTACAGCTTTCCCGAATGAGTTGATAGCGTTGCGCGCCGCTTTTCAGCGCATCAGCAATTCGGCGGCGCGACGTCGAGCGTGCGCTCCACCACCGGCTTGCCGCCCGCGCAGGCAGTGAGCGGCGTCTTGTCGCGCGAACAGGCCGACAGCGCCGCGATCAGGCTCAGTCCGATGGCGGCATATCCGGCCGCCCGCATGCCCCGCCCTTGCTCCGTCGCTTTCGTCATCGCCGCCGCGTCCCTCGTTTCCGGTTCGTCCGAGATAGACCGCGAACCGGCGGCGAGGGCAAGCGAAAAGGCACCGCCCGCCGGCCTCAGCAGCCCACAGGCGCGACATCGGCCACGCGGGAGATGTCCGCCACGCCCTCCTCGCATTGCCCGATCGCCTGTTGCTGCGGTTCGCAGGCCGCAAGGCCGCCGATCATCGCACAAGCCAGAACCCCGAGGCGCAGGCCGCCCGCCAGTCTCGCCAGGATCAACGCCATGTTCACTCCTTTCGTTCGCTCCCAACCGCCGGACCGGCTCTCCGTCCCGGACTCCGGCCCGACACCACGCCGTTGCGCCAGAACCTTGCCAGTTCTGCCGCGCCCGGGCCCTGACGGCGATCAACCGGAGAAAAAGAACGCGCGGGGCAGAGCCCCGCGCGCCATCTGTTCCGGTTCGGGCGAAAGGCTACTGCAGCGCCTTGTCGGTGATCTGGTGGGTCCAGGCCCCTTCCGGCGCCTTCGAGATCACCGGATCCGAGCCGCCGCCCAGCAGCGTCGCCACCGTCCGCTCGTAATCGGCCTCGTCCAGGGCCCCGTTCGACCCCGCGGTGAGCTTGGCGATCTCGCCCATCATCCGCTTCTGATGCGCCTCGGTCTGCGCCCCGGTCTCGTCGTTGTCGAGGACGATCATCGCCGCGTCATCGGGATTCTCCTCGGCCCATTTCCAGCCCTTCATCGAGGCCCGGACGAACCGCACGAGCTTGTCCTCGAAGGCCGGGTCCGCAAGCTTGTCCTCAAGCACATAGAGCCCGTCCTCCAGCGTCGCCACGCCCTGATCCTCGTACTTGAAGGTCACGAGGTCACCCTCGCCGATCCCGGCATCGATGACCTGCCAGTACTCGTTGTAGGTCATGGTCGAGATGCAGGAGGCCTGCTTTTGCAGCAAGGGATCGACGTTGAAGCCCTGCTTCAGCACCTCGACCCCGTCCGCGCCACCCGTGGTCGGGATGCCGAGCTGGCTCATCCAGCTCAGGAACGGATACTCGTTGCCGAAGAACCAGACGCCGAGCGTATGGCCCTTGAAGTCGTCCGGGCTCGCGATCCCGCTCTCCTTGAGGCAGGTCAGCATCATGCCCGAGGACTTGAACGGCTGCGCGATGTTGACGAGCGGCAGCCCCTTCTCGCGCGCGGCGAGCGCGGCCGGCATCCATTCGACCGTCACATCGGCACCGCCGCCCGCGATCACCTGGGTCGGCGCGATGTCGGGCCCGCCCGGCTTGATCGTGACGTTGAGGCCCTCCTCCTCGTAGAACCCGTTCTCGAGCGCGACGTAATAGCCCGCGAACTGAGCCTGGGTCACCCACTTCAGCTGCAGGGTCAGGTCGTCGGCCGCCTGCGCCGCGCCGCCCCCGAACCCCGCGATCATCGCCGCGGTCAAGATCTTCTTCATCTGTCCAACCTCCCTGTTGTCATTTCCGCCCCCTTTGCGAGGGATGCCAGAAGGTGACGGCCTTCTCGGTCGCCGCCACCAACCCGTAGAATGCCGACCCGGCCACCGCGGCCACCGCGATCTCGGCCCAGACCATGTCGAGCGCGAGCCGCCCGACCTCGGTCGAGATCCGGAACCCCATGCCGCGGATCGGCGATCCGAAGAACTCGGCCACGATAGCGCCGATCAGCGCAAGAGTCGTGGCGATTTTCAACCCGTTGAAAACGAAGGGCATCGCCGCAGGAAGGCGCAGCTTGAAAAGCGTCTGCCAGTAGGAGGCCGAATAGGTCGCCATCAGGTCGCGCTGCATCCGCTCGGTCGCAGCCAGCCCCGCGACGGTGTTCACGAGCACCGGGAAGAACACCATCACGACGACGACGGCGGCCTTCGACTGCCAGTCGAAACCGAACCACATGACGAGGATCGGCGCGATGCCGACGATCGGCAGGGCGGCGACGAAATTGCCCACCGGCAACAGGCCCCGCTGCAGGAAGGGCGAGCGGTCGATTGCCACCGCGGTCAGGAAGGCCGCGCCGCAACCGATGACATAACCCGACAGGGCGCCCTTGACGATGGTCTGCACGAAATCGCCCCAGAGAACCGGCACCGCCCCGGTGATGGTCTCCCAGATCGCGGAGGGCGGCGGCAGGATCACGCCCGGCACCCCGAGCCCGCGCACGATCCCCTCCCAGAGGACGAGCAGCGTCACCCCGAAGAGCGCCGGCACGAAGAACCGCACCACCTTTCGCCCCGCGAACCGGGAGCCCGCGAGCCGGGCATTCAGCGCCCAGGCCCCGAGCCAGAACAGGATCGCCCCCCAGAGCCAGCTCATCGCGCCATCCCCATCCGCCGCAGGGTGCCGCGCTCGATCCCGCCGATGATCATTACCAGCCCCGCGGCAAGGATCGCCGCCGCGAACAAGGCCGCCCAGATCTGGATCGTCTGGCCGTAATAGCTCCCCGACAGGAGCCGCGCGCCGAGGCCCGAGGTGGCCCCCGCCGGCAGTTCCCCGACGATCGCGCCGACGAGCGAAGCCGCGACCGAGACCTTGAGCGAGGCGAAGAGATAGGGCATCGAGGCGGGCAGCCGGAGCTTCCGGAGCGTGTCCCAGCCCCCCGCATTGTAGGTCTTCAGAAGATCGAGCTGCATCGCGTCGGGCGAGCGCAGCCCCTTCACCATGCCGACCACGACCGGGAAGAACGACAGATAGGCCGAGATGATCGCCTTCGGAATGAGCCCGGTGAGCCCGACCGAGGCGAAGACCACGATCACCATCGGCGCGATGGCGAGGATCGGGATCGTCTGGCTCGCGATCGCCCAGGGCATGACGCTCATGTCCATCGCCCGGTTGTGGACGATCCCGACCGCGAGCAGGATCCCGAGCCCGGTGCCGATCGCGAAGCCGACGAGCGTCGCCGAGAGCGTCACCCAGCCGTGGTAGACGAGGCTCCGCTTCGAGGTGACCTTCTGCCCCGCGAGCCCGTCCCAGAGCCCCTCGGCCACCTGGTGCGGCGCCGGCAGGACCGGCCGGTCCTGGTTCAGCGTGTCGGCCACGACCTCGCCGAAACTCACCTCGACCCCGGCCCGCGCCGCTTGGTCGTAGGTCCACTGACTGTTGAGCCAGACCGTCGCCGCGTACCAGAGCGCGACGATGGCCCCGAGCACGGCGAGGATGGGCAGAACCGACCTCATGCCCCCCGCCTCCTCTTCTTTTCGAAAATATCCTCGGGGGGAGTCCCGGGCCCCGTCCGGGACCGGGGGGCAGACAGCCCCCCGTCCACGGTCAAGACCGTCCCTACGCCGGCCGAAGACGTGCCATACACCTTGCCGACACTTCGCCGACCGCAGTCAGACCTCATCGCCATGCCCCGCCCTCAAGCCTTCCCGCACCCGGTGGGCGATCTCGATGAACTCCCGCGAATCGCGGATGTCGAGCGGCCGCTGCCTCGGCAGGGTCGACTCGATCACATCGGTGATCCGCCCCGGACGGGGGCTCATCACCACGATCTTGGTGGAAAGATAGACCGCCTCCGGGATCGAATGGGTGACGAAACCGATGGTCTTCTCGGTGCGCGCCCAGAGCTTCAAAAGCTCCTCGTTGAGCCGGTCCCGCACGATCTCGTCGAGCGCCCCGAAGGGTTCGTCCATGAGAAGGATATCGGCATCGAATGCCAGCGCCCGCGCGATCGAGGCGCGCTGCTGCATGCCCCCCGAGAGCTGCCAGGGGAACTTCTTGCCGAAGCCCTCAAGGTCAACCAGCGCGAGCACCTTCTCCACCCGCTCCTTCTGCTCCGCCTTCGAAAACCCCATGATCTCAAGGGGAAGCTTGATGTTGCCCGCGATCGTCCGCCAGGGATAAAGCCCCGCCGCCTGGAACACATAGCCATAGGCCCGCGCCTGCCGCGCCGCATCCGGCTCCATGCCGTTGACGGTGAGCGTCCCTTCCGTCGGATGCTCCAGCGCGGCGATGGCCCTGAGGAAGGTGGTCTTGCCGCAACCCGAGGGCCCGATGAAGGAAACGAAATCGCCCTTATCGACCGTCAGATTGACATCCTTCAGCGCATGGACCGGACCGTCGCTGGTCTGGAAGGTCAGCCCCAGCCCCCGCGCCTCGATCACGGTTCCGGCGGTTGTCGTGGTATCTTTCATGCGCACATCCGCCTCACGTCAGCTTCCGGTTCGGAGCGATAGATCATGGTCGCCGCCAACGCGCTGGCCAAGGCGGAAACAGACCCGACTGCGGCGAATGCCGGGATACTGCGCTTCCAAGAATCAAATGCCCCGGCATCGGCCCAATCGGCGGCGAAAAAAGCAGCCCAGAAGCCAAAACCCGTGGCTGCCGCCGCGATCTGGGCCGCCCTGCGCCGCGACAGGCCGCGCGCCGTCGCGAAACGGAAGCATGCGCTCCAGAATGCGACCGCGATGGGAAAGGCGTAGGTCGCCTTGAGACCAATGAAAACGACAATCAGCGGCCCCCAACCAAAGACTGCCCAGGGAAGAAACAGGAATACACGCCCGATCTCCCCGGGACTTTGCCAAACAGTTATCAAAACAACGCACACGCTGTAGCCCAGAATGGAAAAGAACACCGAAGCGAACACCAGCCACACCAAGCGCGCGTCAAGCCCCCAGCGCATGCGGAAAGCCTTCATCACACCCCGCTCGCCGGAATGCCGGTCCGCTTCACCGGACGCGGGCTCGTCAGCTCCTTCCAGCTCGACAGCGCCTTGTTGACCGGGTTGCCGGCCTCGCGGCGGACGAACTCGCCGTGGCCCTCGCGGGTCTCGACCTTGCCGTCGTTCACCGCGACCATGCCGCGGGTCAGCGTGTAGCGCGGCAAGCCCTTGACTTCATGGCCCTCGAAGACGTTGTAGTCGATGGCCGATTGCTGTGACTTGGCGCTGATCGTCTTCGTCCGCTCCGGATCCCAGACCACGATATCGGCATCGGCCCCGACAAGGATCGCGCCCTTTTTCGGATAGCAATTCAATATCTTGGCGATGTTCGTTGAGGTAACCGCAACGAACTCGTTCGGCGTCAGCCGCCCGGTGTTCACGCCGTGCGTCCAGAGCATCGGCATCCGGTCCTCGAGCCCCCCGGTCCCGTTCGGGATCTTGGTGAAGTCGCCCACCCCGAAGCGCTTCTGCTCGGTCGTGAAGGCGCAGTGGTCGGTCGCCACCACCGAGAGCGAACCCGACATGAGCCCCGCCCAGAGGCTGTCCTGGTGTTTCTGGTTGCGGAACGGCGGCGACATCACCCGGCGGGCGGCATGGTCCCAGTCCTTGTTGAAATACTCGCTCTCGTCGAGCGTCAGGTGCTGGATCAGCGGCTCGCCCCAGACGCGCTTGCCCTGCATCCGCGCCCGCCGGATCGCCTCATGCGCCTCCTCGCAGGAGGTATGCACGACGTAAAGCGGTACCCCGGCCATGTCGGCGATCATGATCGCGCGGTTGGTGGCCTCGCCCTCCACCTGAGGCGGGCGCGAATAGGCATGCGCTTCGGGCCCGGTATTGCCCTCCTCCATCAGCTTGCGCTGCAACTCCGCCACGACGTCGCCGTTCTCGGCGTGCACCAGCGCGATGCCGCCAAGCTCCGCCAGCCGTTTGAACGAGGCATACATCTCGTCGTCATTGACCATCAAGGCGCCCTTGTAGGCCATGAAGTGCTTGAAGGTGGTGATGCCCTCCTTCTCGATCACGCCCTTCATCTCGTTGAAGACCTGCTCGCCCCACCAGGTCACCGCCATGTGGTAGGAATAGTCGCAATTCGCCCGGCCCGACTTGTTGTGCCACATCTGCTTGGCATCAAGGAGCCCCTGCCCCGGCGACGGCAGCACGAAGTCGACGACCATCGTCGTGCCGCCCGCGAGCGCCGCTCGGGTGCCGCTCTCGAAATCGTCGGTGGAATAAGTGCCCATGAAGGGCATCTCCAGATGCGTATGCGGATCGATCCCCCCCGGCATGACATAGCAGCCGGTGGCGTCGAGCACCGTGTCGCCCTTGAGGCCCTCTCCGATCTGGGCGATCTTCCCGCCCTCGACCAGCACGTCGGCCTTGTAGGTCAAATCGGCGGTGACGATGGTGCCGTTCTTGATGACTGTGGTCATGATCTTGCCTCCCGCATTCCTTCAGTAACTGACCAACCGAGAGTGCGTCTCAAAGCAGCCGTAGCATACGAACACTTGAATCAAGCCGCAGTCCGCTAAGTCAAATTCGTCTCCTGGGGCGTCCAACTGACCGAAGAACGTCATCTCGTCGCGACAGCCCCGGCAAATCGGCCATACTTCGTCTTGTATCGCGGCGGGATCGCCTCCGAGCTGATGCCGCTTTCCGATCTCACGGCCCGCCCATTTGTACCCTATTCCCCCCGCGGCCGGCTCGTCTGGCTCGGCGACAAGCCGAAATCTGGGTATGTAGCGCCGACTCACCCCACGACCTCCGCCGTCTCCAGCACCGCGTGCAACAGCACATCCGTGCCTACCGCCGCCCATTCCGGGCTGATCTCCTCGGCCTCGTTGTGGGAAAGCCCGTCCACACAGGGGCACATGATCATCGCGGTCGGCGCGACATCGTTGATCCAGCAGGCGTCGTGGCCGGCGCCCGAGACGATGTCCATGTGGCTGTAGCCGAGCCGTTCGGCCGCCGACCGCACGGCCTTCACGCAGGTCTCGTTGAAGGCGGGCGGGTCGAACTGGCCGACGATCTTCGCCTCGAATCCGACCCCGATCTCCTCGCAGAGCTTCGGCGCGCGTTCCATGAACTCCGCGACCATCGCGTTGAGCTTGGGAAGGATATGGGTCCGCATATCCACCGTGAAGACGACGCGGCCCGGGATGATGTTGCGCGAGTTCGGGTAGACGTCGATATGGCCGATGGCGCCCACGGCGTTCGGCTGGTTCTTCATCGCGATCTCGTGGACGAGCTCGGTCACCAGCGCCAATCCCCGGCCCGCATTCTTGCGCATGTGCATCGGCGTGGAGCCGGTATGGCTCTCCTTCCCGGTCACGGTGCATTCAATCCATCTGAGCCCCTGCCCGTGGGTAACAACGCCGATATCCTTGCCCTCGGCCTCCAAAATCGGGCCCTGTTCGATATGCAGCTCGAAGAGCGCGTGCATCTGGCGGTCACCAACCTTTTCCTCACCGACCCAGCCGATACGCTTCAGTTCGTCGCCGAATGTCTTGCCGTCATGGTCCTCGCGGTCATAGGCCCACTGCAATTCATGCTTGCCCGCGAAGACCCCGGAGGCGAGCATCGCCGGGGCAAAGCGCGTCCCCTCCTCGTTGGTCCAGTTCACCACCACGATCGGGTGCTTCGTCTTGATCCCGAGGTCGTTCATCGTGCGGACGCATTCGAGCGCCCCGAGCACCCCCAGCACCCCGTCATACTTGCCCCCGGTCGGCTGGGTGTCGAGATGCGAGCCCATGTAGACCGGCAGCGCGTCCGGGTCCTCGCCTTCGCGGAGCGCGAACATCGTGCCCATCTGGTCGACGCCCATCGTCATGCCGGCGGCCTCGCACCAGGACTGGAAGAGTTTCCGCCCCTCGCTGTCGGCATCGGTCAGCGTCTGGCGGTTGTTGCCGCCCGCAACGCCCGGGCCGATCTTCGCCATCTCCATGATCGAGTCCCAAAGGCGTGCGGGGTCAATCCTGAGGTTCTCTCCGGGTGCGGACATCTCTCTCCTCCTGTCGGTCGCCCCCGGGTTCTTGATGCCCCTTGCGGCGACTCTCTTTCTGACCGTATGGTCAAGGTTGAGAGCACCACAACCTGACCAACCGGTCAACGAAAATCTTGAGGAGCATGGCCGCAAACGAACGCATGTCGAAGCGCGACGCCACGCGGCGGGAGAACGAGGCGCGGATTCTGGCGGCGGCCGAGAAGGTCTTTGCCGAGGCAGGGTTCGGCGGCGCGACGATGCAGCTCATTGCCGACATGGCTGGGCTGCCGAAGGCCAACCTGCACTATTACTTCGCCACCAAGGAAGAACTCTATCGCAAGGTGGTGCAACAGATTTTCGAGATCTGGCTGCATGCGGCGGACAGTTTCGACAACGCCCCCGGCCCGGTCGAGGCGATCGGCGCCTATATCGACGCGAAGATGGAGATCTCACGCCGCCACCCGTTCGGCTCGAAGGTCTGGGCGTCGGAAGTGATGCATGGCGCGCCGGTGATCCAGGATTATCTCGAGACAACGCTCAGGGAGTGGACGAAGGGTCGCGCGGACCTCATCCAGCGCTGGATCGACGAAGGCAAGATGGCGCCTGTCGACCCGAGGCACCTCCTTTACATGCTCTGGGCCACGACCCAGCACTATGCTGATTTCGGTCACCAGATCGAGACGCTGAACGGCGGCAAGCCGCTGACGGACCGGCAGTGGAAGGCCGCGAAGGACAGCGTCAAGACGATAATCCTGCGCGGTATCGGGGCGATCTGAGCATGCAGCGCGGGGCGCGCGCGGCGCTACATGAGCCTTGAATCGCTCGCACGCGTCACCGACAATCCGACCGTCAGGCTGCCCGCAGTGGGCGCCTAATCAAGCCCTGACCTCTCCGAGGGTCGGCGCTCCTACACCACGCCGCGGGGCACTATCTGACGAGGTGGCGGACTATCTCATGAGCCAGGACGTCATTTTGCCGATACCCGCGCCGATTTCCGACAGGCTTGGCACCGCCGACGCCGATCAGGGTGCGATTTACTTCGAAAAGAATTGTACCGGGTGCCATCTTTTCGAACCGGAGCTTGGCGACTCAACGGGTCCGAATCTGTCGAATGTGGTCGGTCGGGACAAGGCTTCCCGTCCCTTCCCGAACGGTTACTCCAAGACTTTGTTGGGTCTGGAGGGCAATTGGACTTACGAGGACCTGAATACCTTTCTCTCTGGTCCAGCGATCACGACGCCCGGCACAAGAATGGATTCCCGGGGCGCGCCCGACGAAACGGATCGCGCCAATCTGATCGCCTACTTGCGCACCTTGAGTGACGATCCCGTCCCGCTGCCGTAGTTTGCCAGTACGGGGCGGGGTATTCCCAATCCTTCACAGTCAAGCGTCTGCCATCCTAATTCATCTAAAGAAGTCAAACGGGATTTCGCCCTATTCCGGCGATAGGGCCAAAGCTTACCGCACCTGCGCGACCACAGTGCAAGCCACGCTGAACTGACTCAGCGCTGAACCGAACGGGGCAAAATGGCATCCGCTGGCCCCGCCATCTTGTCTACATGCCCTGGGCCACGACCCAGCATTACGCCGACTTCGGCCACCAGATCGAGACGCTGAACGGCGCCCCCCCCTGAGCGACCGCCAGTGGAAGGCTGCCAAGGAAAGCGTGAAGACGATCATCCTGCGCGGGATCGGCGCGGTCTGGGCCCGGCTGGGACGTCACGATTGACTTCGATGCCGCTCCCGGCCGATGCTTGACGCGCGGGGCGGACATATCGGAGCAGTGGTATGGCGGTAACGCGCCCGAGCGAATTTCGGTATTTCTTCGGCCGGCGGGCCAAACTCCTTTACGAATGCCTCGGCTGGCATCTCAGGAACGCGACCGACCTCAGGTTCATGAACTACGGCTTCGCCTTCGATCCCGACGCCCCGGCGCCCAGGCTGGAACGGGAGGACGAGGCCGAACGCTTCTGCGCCCAGCTCTACCATGTCGTCGCCACCCAGATCGACCTCAGCGGCAAGCGCGTTCTCGACATCGGCTCGGGCCGGGGTGGCGGTTCGGCCTATGTCCACCGCTACCTCCGGACCGGCCAGATGATCGGCTGCGACCTTGCCGAGCGCGCGGTCGAGTTCTGCCGCCGCGTCTATGACGGGATCGACGGTCTTCTGTTCCAGCATGGCGACGCGATGGACATGCCCTTCGGCGACGGCGAATTCGACGCCGTGCTCAGTGTCGAAAGCGCGCATTGCTATCCCGACCGGCAGGCGTTCTTCCGCGAGGCGCACCGGGTGCTCAGGCCGGGCGGCAGCCTGCTCTATGCCGATTTCACCCCCGCCCGGGTGGCGCCCGGCGCGGCGCTGATCGAGACCCGGAGCGGCCTGGCCGCGGCCGGTTTCGCCGAGGTCCGGATCGCCGACATCACCCCGAACATTGTCCGGGGGCTCGAAAACGACGCCGGCCGGCGGACGGTCGAGATCGACCGCCGCTTCCCGCCGGGCACGCGGCGGGCGGTGCGGCTCTGGGCCGGGACGCCGGGATCGTGGATCTTCCGCGACTTCCAGGAGGGACGGCGCGAATACCTGATGTGCCACGCGACCCGGCCCGTCGGTTGACGGGCGCGCTCACCGCACGGCGACGGAGCCCTGAAGGCGCAGGAGGATCTCCAGAGCCTCCGCGGCACGGTCAGCGGGAACGAAGGCGTGGTCGTGGTGATAGGCCGCCACCATGTTGCAGGCGATGCCCTCCGCCGCGAGCGCCGTGGCGACCGCAGCGGTCAGCCCGACGCCCTCGAGCGACGAATGCACGTTGAGCCGGATGAGCCGCATCGGCGATGTCGTGTCGAGACCTCGGGCTGCGGCGACCGCCTTGGGCAGGATCAGCGACTGGCCCTCGGCCTCGCGAAAGACCGACAGCGCGGCGTCCAGAAGTGCGGCGCTGGCGCTTCCGCCCGGCAGGCTGCAGAAGACGAACGATCCGGGGAGAAGCTCCGGCGACATGCCCGCGATCATGGCGCGCGTCTCGAAGACCGGGTGTGACACGCTTGCCCCCTTCCCTACCGCCGGGTCGGCGGAAATGACGTTTGACCTTCCGGTCAAATACACGCTAGCTGAAGACAGGACGTCAAGGGAGAGCACCGCGTGCAGGACCGGCAGGCCGCCGAGCGACCGCTGACACGGATACAGCGCAAGAACCGCGAGACCATCCTCGACGCGGCGCTCGACGCATTTTCCAGCTACGGCTTTCGTGGCACCACCGTCGATCAGATCGCCGAGCTTGCAGGCCTGTCGAAGCCGAACCTGCTCTACTACTTCCCCTCCAAGGAAGCGATCCACGCCGAGCTTCTGACGCTGCTGCTCGACGCCTGGCTCGATCCGCTGCGGGCACTCGACCCCGAGGGCGAGCCGGTCGCGGAGATCCTTGGCTATGTCCGCCGCAAGCTCGAACTCAGCCGCGACTACCCGCGCGAAAGCCGGCTCTTCGCGAACGAGATCCTGCAGGGCGCGCCGCGGATCATGGCCGCACTCGAAGGCGAACTGAAGGCGCTCGTCGACGAGAAGGCGGCGGTGCTCGCAAACTGGGCAGCGGCGGGGCGGATCGCCGACATGCCGCCGCATCACCTGATCTTCTCGATCTGGGCGCTGACCCAGCATTACGCCGATTTCGACGTTCAGGTCCGCGCCGTGCTCGGCCCGGGACACGATCCCTATGCCGAGGCGCAGGGTTTTCTTGAAACGCTCTTCGCCAAGCTCCTCGCGCCCTGACCGCGCGGTCAGCCGGTGGGTTTCAGCGGATAGCGGTCGCCCTTCTGGTCGATCAGCAGCACCCGGCCGCCATTGCGGACATAGAGATCGCAGCGCGACCAGCCGTTCAGGAACTCGACGCAGACCGAGCCGTCATCCTCGATCCGGTAGCGTCCCTCGGCGCGGTCGCCGCCGTCGTAGACATAGGCGTAGCTCCCGTCGGCGCCGTATTCGGAGCGCCCGCCATCATAGAAGCGGATCTCGGTCCCGGCGACGAAGGCCGCGATCCCGTCCGGCGTGAAGACCTCATCGCCCGGTTTCATCGCCCAGCCCTCCGCACTGGCCGGCTGGGCGAGGCCGAAGGCGGCCAGGATCAACAGGGGTCTCACGACGATATCCTCTCCTCGCCGGCAGGGAGGCACCGGCGGGGAGAGGGGAACATGCGGGCGTGCCCGCTGTCAAAGCACCATCCGGTGAGCCCTATTCTGCGGCCTGCGCCATCGGGTTATTCGGATGCGTCGTCCAGTTGGCGTAGTCGCCCACCTTCTTGCCCGTCCTCGGATCGACCTCGCCCTTCGCCAGCGGCCGCATGGTGATGCAGTTCTCGACCGGGCAGACGTCGATGCAGAGATTGCAGGCGACGCATTCCTCGTCCTTGACCGAGAACACCCTGTCCTCGCCCATTGCGATGGCCTGGTGCGAGGTGTCCTCGCAGGCGGCATAGCAGCGTCCGCACTTGATGCAGAGGTCCTGGTCGATCTCGGCCTTGGTGACGTAGTTGAGGTTGAGATACTGCCAGTCGGTGACGTTCGGCACCGCGCGGCCGACGAGATCGGCGGTCGAGGTCATGCCCTTTCCGTCCATATATTCCGAAAGCCCCGAGATCATCTCCTGCACGATCTTGAAGCCGTAGGTCATCGCCGCCGTGCAGACCTGCACGTTGCCGGCGCCGAGCGCCATGAACTCGGCCGCGTCGCGCCAGGTGGTGACCCCGCCGATGCCGGAGATCGGCAGGCCGCGGGTCTCCGCGTCGCGGGCGATCTCGGACACCATCGACAGAGCGATCGGCTTGACCGCCGGGCCGCAATAGCCGCCGTGGGCGCCCTTGCCGTCGATCGACGGCTCGGGGCTGAACAAGTCGAGATTGACCGAGGTGATCGAGTTGATCGTGTTGATCAGGCTCACCGCATCGGCACCACCGCGCTTCGCGGCCGCCGCGGGCTTCCTCACATCGGTGATGTTGGGGGTCAGCTTGACGATGCAGGGCATCCGGCTGTGCTGCTTCACCCAGCGCGTCACCATCTCGATATATTCCGGCACCTGCCCCACGGCCGAGCCCATGCCGCGCTCGCTCATCCCGTGCGGGCAGCCGAAATTGAGCTCCACCCCATCGGCGCCGGTATCCTCGACCGCCTTCAGGATCGCCTTCCAGCTTTCCTCGTCGCAGGGCACCATGAGCGAGATGACCAGCGCCCGGTCCGGGTAGTCGCGCTTGACCTGCTTGATCTCGCGCAGGTTCACCTCCAAGGGCCGGTCGGTGATCAGCTCGATGTTGTTGAGCCCCAGAAGCCGCCGGTCCGCGCCCCAGATCGCGCCGTAGCGCGGGCCGTTGACGTTGACGACGGGCGGGCCTTCGGACCCGAGGGTCTTCCAGACCACGCCGCCCCAGCCCGCCTCGAAGGCGCGGCGGACGTTGTATTCCTTGTCGGTCGGCGGGGCGGAGGCCAGCCAGAACGGGTTCGGGGATTTGATCCCGATGAAATTGGTCGTCAGATCAGCCATTGGTGCCTCCCTCAGCCCATCAGGCTCGCATGAATGTCCTCGGCCGCGTCGCGGCCCTCAGCGACGGCGGTGACGGTCAGGTCCTCGCCGCCCAAGGCGCAGTCGCCCGCCGCCCAGACGCCTTGGACCGAGGTCCGCCCCGCCCCGGTCACGGCGATCTTTCCGCCCTCGATCGCCAGCCCCTCGGGCGCGCCGTCGAGCGTCTGGCCAATCGCCTTCATCACCTGGTCGGCCCGAAGCCGGAAGGTCTCGTCCTTGAGCTTCAGCCCGCCCGGACCGTCCTCGGTATAGGCGAACTCGACCTCGCGTGCGGCGCCGTTGCCGATCACGCGCACCGGGGCGGCATTGTGGAGGATGCGGACACCGACCGAGGTCGCGTGCTCCTGCTCGTGATCCGAGGCCGACATCTTCTCCGGCCCGCGCCGGTAGACGATGGTGACGTTCTCGGCGCCGAGGAGCTTCGACTGCACGGCGGCATCCACCGCCGTCATGCCGCCGCCGATCACAACCACGTCGCGGCCAATGGCGAGCTTCGCCTTTTCCGGCTCCTGCCGCAGCCCGGCGATGAAGTCTACGGCGGAAAGCACGTTTTCGAGCCCTTCGCCCTCGGCGCGGAGTGCGTTGACGCCGGCAAGACCGATGGCGAGCACCACCGCGTCATGGTCCGCCTTGAGCCCGTCGAGGGTCAGCCCCGCCCCGAGCGCCATGCCGTTCTGGACCGTGATCCCGCCGATCTTCAAGAGCCAGTCGACCTCGGCCTGCGCGAAACCGCCGGGGCTCTTGTAGCTGGCGATGCCGTATTCGTTGAGCCCGCCGGCCTTCGGTCGCGGGTCGTAGACCACGACGTCGTGGCCTTTCATCGCCAGCCGGTGCGCGGCGGCCAGTCCGGCCGGACCGGCGCCGACGACAGCCACGCGCTTGCCGGTCGAGGCCGCGCGGGCGAAGGGATGGCTGCCCGTCTCCATCAGCGTGTCGGTCGCGTAGCGCTGCAGCCGCCCGATCTCGACCGGCTTGCCCTCGGCCACCTCGCGCACGCAGACCTCCTCGCAAAGCGTCTCGGTCGGGCAGACGCGGGCGCACATGCCGCCAAGGATGTTCTGCGAAAAGATCGTCTTCGCCGCCGCCTCGGGGGTGCCGGTAGCGATCTGGCGGATGAAGAGCGGAATGTCGATCGAGGTCGGACAGGCCGTCATGCAGGGCGCGTCGTGGCAGAAGTAGCAGCGGTCCGCCGCGACCCGCGCCTCGTGTGCATCGTAGCGCGGCGCGATGTCGGAGAAGTTGCGGGCATAATCCTCTGCCCCGAGGCGTCCGGGCACGATGCCCGGCGTAAGCTGGCTGTTGGTCAAGGCGGCCTCCCTCCGTCCGTTCTTGAGGAAAAGGCTGCCACCGAATCATTTTTTTATCAACTGGTAAATTTTTGAGGTTTGCAGCCGGAGCGATGGTGCCGGCACACCGTAACTCGCGGCTTTCCTCGGCCGGACCAAGCGCGTATAAGCGGCGGGAAACGGAAACCCCGCAAAGCAAGACGGGCATCCGCCAGGACCGATCGAGGACAGAAATGACCAAGAATCCCCATGAAAGTGACGTGGCCTTCATCGAGGCTCTGGCCGAGCTTCTGAACAAGAGCGGGCTCGCCGAACTGAGCGTGAAGCGCGAATACGGCGACAATGACAGCCTGAACGTCAAGGTCACGAAATACGCGCCCCAGATTGCGGCGCCCGCGGCCTTCGCGGCCCCTGCCCCGGCGCCCGTTGCCGCCGCCGCTCCTGCTCCGGCTGCTGCCGCCGCACCCGCATCCCAGCCCGCCGACCCGGCGAGCCATCCCGGCGCGGTCACCTCGCCGATGGTCGGCACCGTCTATCTCGCGGCAGAGCCCGGCGCGGATCCCTTCGTGACCGTGGGTGCCCAGGTCAAGGAAGGCCAGACCGTCCTGATCGTCGAGGCGATGAAGACGATGAACCACATCCCGGCACCGCGCGCCGGCACCGTCAAGCGCATCCTTGTCGAGGATGGCAGCCCCGTCGAATACGGCGCGCCGCTGCTCATCATCGAGTGAGGCGCGCGATGTTCGAGAAAATCCTCGTCGCCAACCGGGGCGAGATCGCGCTCCGCGTGATCCGCGCCTGCCGCGAGATGGGCATCCGCTCGGTCGCGGTGCATTCGACCGCCGATTCCGACGCGATGCATGTCCGCATGGCCGACGAGTCGGTCTGTATCGGCCCCAATCCCTCGTCGCAGAGCTATCTTTCGATCGCCTCGGTCATCTCGGCCTGCGAGATCACCGGCGCCCAGGCGATCCATCCGGGCTACGGCTTCCTCTCCGAGAACGCCAATTTCGTCCAGGCGCTCGAAGACCACGGCATCACCTTCATCGGCCCGACCGCGGAACATATCCGCATCATGGGCGACAAGATCACCGCCAAGGAAACCGCCAAGAACCTCGGCATCCCGGTCGTACCCGGTTCCGACGGCGGCGTGCCCGATACTGCGGCGGCCAAGAAGACCGCCAAGGAAATCGGCTATCCGGTCATCATCAAGGCCACCGCCGGCGGCGGCGGCCGCGGGATGAAGGTCGCCAGGGACGAGAGCGAGCTGGAGATCGCCTTCCGCACCGCGCGCTCCGAGGCGAAAGCCGCCTTCGGCAATGACGAAGTCTACATGGAGAAGTACCTCCAGAAGCCGCGCCATATCGAGATCCAGGTCTTCGGCGACGGCAAGGGCAACGCCGTCCATCTCGGCGAGCGCGACTGCTCGCTGCAGCGCCGCCACCAGAAGGTCTTCGAAGAGGCGCCCGGCCCGGTCATCACGCCCGAGCAGCGCGCCGAGATCGGCGGCATCTGCGCCAACGCGGTCGCCAAGATCAACTACATCGGCGCCGGCACGATCGAGTTCCTCTACGAGGACGGCGAGTTCTACTTCATCGAGATGAACACCCGCCTTCAGGTCGAGCACCCGGTGACCGAGGCGATCTTCGGTGTCGATCTCGTGCGCGAGCAGATCCGCGTGGCCGAGGGCTATCCGCTCTCGTTCACCCAGGACGATCTGGTGGTGAACGGCCATGCGATCGAGGTCCGGATCAATGCCGAGAAACTCCCGAACTTCTCGCCCTGCCCCGGCAAGATCACCCAGTACCATGCGCCGGGCGGCCTTGGCGTGCGGATGGACTCCGCGCTCTACGACGGCTATTCGATCCCGCCCTACTACGACAGCCTGATCGGCAAGCTCATCGTCCACGGCCGCGACCGGCCCGAGGCGCTGGCGCGGCTGAAGCGCGCCCTGAGCGAGCTGATCGTGGACGGAATCGACACCACGATCCCGCTGTTCCACGGGCTCCTGCAGGAAGACGACATCCTGACCGGGAACTACTCGATCCACTGGTTGGAAAAGTGGCTTGCACGGGAATTCGGCTGAGCCGGATCACGGACCGGGCCGGGCGATGCTGACGCCGGAGGGGATGCTTGCGGGCTATGCGCGGGGCATCTTCCCGATGGCGGAAGGCCGCGGCTCGGATGAGCTTCACTGGATCGACCCGCGCCTGCGCGGGGTGATGCCGCTCGACGGCTTCCGCATCTCGCGCTCGCTCGCCCGGAGGATCCGGAACGGGCGGTTCGAGATCGCCATCGACCGTACCTTCTCAGAGGTGGTCGCCCTGTGCGCGGCGCGGGAGGAAACTTGGATCAACGCCCCCCTCGCCGCGCTCTACGACACGCTCCACGAGCGCGGCCACGCCCATTCGCTCGAGGTCCGGGAGGACGACACGCTCGTCGGCGGGGTCTTCGGCCTGACGCTTGGTGCTGCGTTCTTCGGCGAGAGCATGTTCTCGCTCCGGCGCGACGCCTCGAAGGTCGCGCTTGCCTATCTCGTGGACCGGCTCCGCTCGGGCGGCTTCTCGCTCTTCGACACCCAGTTCCTCACGCCGCATCTCGCCTCGCTCGGCGGGGTCGAGATTCCGCGAGCGGAATACCATGCGCGTCTGTCGAAGGCCTTGCGCGGGCGGGCGGATTTCACCGCGCCGGAAGTGCCCTCGCCTCAGCTGCTCTTGCAGCGCAGGAGCCAGACGTCGTAGCGCGGATCGTCGAGCGCCGAGAGCGCCGGGCTCGACGCGATCATCCAGCCGTCGAACTCCACCGTTCCGGCCGCGCTGTCGGTGATGGTCAGATGCGCGTAGGCGTTCGCGCTCGGATCGGCTGCGGGATAGCGGCAATCGGTGAGCGAGACGATGAGCCGGCCGAAGGCCATCGATTCCCCCGCCGCGATCTCGATGTCCTCGGTCGCGCCCGAGACCTTGTCGAGCCCGCGCAGGATCGCGCCCGGCGCGCTCGCGACCTCCTGGGCAGCGGCCGCGCCGCCGCCGAGGGCGAGCGCCAAAAGCAGAAGCAGGCGGGCGGTCATGGCGCGGCGGGCTCCACCGTTTCGTCGCTGCCGCCGCCGACGAATTTCATCATCAGGGCGATCACGCTGACCGCACCTTGCGTGTCCTCGATCTCGCTGCCGGGCTCGAGATCCATCGGGCTGCCGCCCGGCAGGATCTCGAGGAAGGCGCCGCCAAGGAGCCCCTCGGAGGCGATCACCGCTGTGCTGTCATCGGGCACGACGACGCCGTTGCGGACCGTGAAGCGCGCATCGGCGAAGAAGGTTTCGGGGTTGAGCGCTAGTTCGGTGACCGAGCCGACCTTGACGCCCGCCATGCGGACATCGGTGCCGATGGTGATGCCCTCGACCGAGCGGAAGCTCGCGGACAAGTCGTAGCTCTCGCCGGTGCGGGTGATGCCGTTGCCGTCGCCCGCATAGATCAGGAAACCCAGCGCGACCGCAAGGACGCCGGCACCGGCCAGAACCTCTGTCGTGCTTTCGGCCATCGCCCTATTCCGGGCTCCAGGCCTCGTAGTCACGCCGCTCGACCGGGGTCGCGCGGCGGATCGAGCCTGCGGGCGCATAGGCGAGCGCGGAGCCGGTCAGGTTCTCCTGATGCGGCTTTTCCCATTCCTTGTGCGTGAGCGCGACCTTGGTCGGCGGCTCGTCCCAGGTGAAATGGAGCCAGCCGTGCCAGTCGGCGCTGACGCGCGAGGCTTCGCATTCGCCGTTGTAGATCACCCAGCGGCGCTTGCCGTCGCGGGTCTGGTAGAAGGCATTGCCCTGCGCATCCTCGCCGACCTTCTGGCCGTTGCGCCAGGTGAAGAGCTGGGTGCCGAGCGTCTGGCTGTTCCACCAGGTCAAAAGGCGCAGCAGGAAATTCATGGACATCCTCCGGGCATTGCTGCCCCCTTATAGCGCAGGCGCGGGCGAGGTCCAGTGCCGACAGGCAACAGCGGCATATCGCCCCGAACCGGAACGAACAAAGCCCCTGAGGCTTAAACGCGGCTATACCGCCGCAAGCGCACCGCTTCGTGACAGGCCAACGCGGGGCCCGTGATGGACGCGCCCCACATGCGCCAGAAAAAAAGCAACGCCGCGGCGGGTTGCCCGGCCGCGGCGCGAAATACGATAACGAACGGATCAGCCCGCCGTCGCGGCTTTCTCGCCCTTCGAGTCGGCGTGGATCAGCAGCGGCTTCGCGCCGGAATCGACGGCTTCCTCGTTGACCACCACCTCCGAGACCGAGGTCATGCCCGGCAGTTCGAACATGGTGTCGAGCAGGATGTCCTCCATGATCGAGCGGAGGCCCCGCGCGCCGGTCTTGCGCTTGATCGCGCGCTTGGCGATCGCGGTGAGCGCATCGGCGGTGAAGGTCAGCTTCACCCCTTCGAGATCGAAGAGCCGCTGGTACTGCTTGACGAGCGCGTTCTTCGGCTCGGTCAGGATCGTGACCAGCGCCGCTTCGTCGAGGTCGGTCAGCGTCGCGATCACCGGCAGGCGGCCGACGAATTCCGGGATCAGGCCGAACTTCAGCAGGTCTTCCGGTTCGAGCTCGGTGAAAAGCTCGCCCACGCCGCGCGCATCGGGATCCTTGACCTCGGCACCGAAGCCGATCGCCGAACCCTTGCCGCGCTGCGCGATGATCCGTTCGAGCCCGGCGAAGGCGCCGCCGCAGATGAAGAGGATGTTCGTCGTGTCCACCTGCAGGAATTCCTGCTGCGGATGCTTGCGCCCGCCCTGCGGCGGCACGGAAGCCACGGTGCCCTCCATGATCTTCAGGAGCGCCTGCTGCACGCCCTCGCCCGAGACGTCGCGGGTGATCGAGGGGTTGTCGGACTTGCGGGTGATCTTGTCGACCTCGTCGATATAGACGATGCCGCGCTGCGCCCGTTCGACGTTGTACTCCGAGGCCTGCAGGAGCTTCAGGATGATGTTCTCGACATCCTCGCCGACATAGCCCGCCTCGGTCAGCGTCGTCGCATCCGCCATCGTGAACGGCACGTCGAGGATGCGGGCCAGGGTCTGCGCCAGAAGCGTCTTGCCGCAGCCCGTCGGACCGATCAGCAGGATGTTCGACTTCGCCAGCTCGATATCGGCCGACTTCGAGGCGTGGTTGAGCCGCTTGTAGTGGTTGTGGACCGCGACCGAGAGCACGCGCTTGGCATGTTCCTGGCCGATCACGTAATCGTCCAGCACCTTGCAGATGTCGCGCGGCGTCGGCACGCCATTGGCGGACTTGAGCCCGGTGGACTTCGTCTCCTCACGGATGATGTCCATGCAGAGCTCGACGCATTCGTCGCAGATGAAGACCGTGGGGCCTGCGATCAGCTTGCGCACTTCGTGCTGCGACTTCCCGCAGAAGGAGCAGTAGAGCGTGTTCTTGCTGTCGCTGCCTGAATTCGTTGCCATCGTCATCCTCTGAGGCCAGTTCGCCTGTCGTCCATCATTTAATGGCGGCCCTTTCCGACAAGATTAGGGCAGCCCCCGGAACACCACAATGCAAAATTGCCCGCCAACGCCCCGCGGTGGCGGGCAGACCACTTACTTGGATTCGCCCTCGCCCGGACGCGCGTCGAGGATCTCGTCGATCAGACCCCAGTCCTTCGCCTCTTCCGGCGACATGAAGTTGTCGCGTTCGAGTGCCGCCTCGACCTTTTCCAGCGGCTGATCCGTGTGCTTGACATAGATCTGGTTCAGCCGGTCCTTGAGCTTCTGGGTCTCCTGCGCGTGGATCATGATATCCGTCGCCTGCCCCTGGTAGCCGCCCGAGGGCTGGTGCACCATCACCCGGCTGTTCGGCAACGAGAACCGCATCCCCTTCTCGCCGGCGGTCAGCAGGAGCGAGCCCATCGAGGCCGCCTGGCCGATCACCAGCGTCGAGACCTTCGGCCGGATGTACTGCATCGTGTCGTAGATCGAGAGACCCGAGGTCACCACGCCGCCGGGCGAGTTGATGTACATCGCGATTTCCTTCGAGGGATTCTCGGCCTCGAGGAACAGGAGCTGGGCGCAGATCAGCGTCGACATGCCGTCATGCACCGGCCCCGAAAGGAAGATGATCCGTTCCTTGAGGAGGCGCGAATAGATGTCATAAGCCCGTTCCCCGCGCGAGGTCTGCTCGACCACCATCGGCACGAGGGTGTTCATGTAGATGTCAAAGGGGTCTTTCATGCTCGTCCGCCTGTCGCTGTTCCCGGGGTGAATGCTTATGCACATAACCTTGCGCAAGTCTTAGAGGCGCGCACCGGGGGCTGCAAGGGCCGCAGGCGCACTTCTGGCACCTGCCCGCCCGCAAGATGCGCGCCCGAAAGCGCGGATCGGGCCGCGACTGCCTTGCCTCATTGGCCGGCGCGCGCCACCGCCGGGCCGCCGCCGCCCGATATTTCGAGGATGAGCTTGCGCCTGACGGCCGCCGCGAAAGCCTCGCCGCCGTCCGCGGTCACGACGAAGGCGCCCTGCCCGCCAATGATCCTTTCGGCGAACGCGGCCTCCAGATCGCCCGAGCCCGACCGGCCCGACGCGCAGATCCGGCACAGCACCGCGAGGCCGTTGATCGTGATCCCGGCCTCGAGCGCGGCGCGGCGGCCCTCGGCGATGGTCGGGCCGTTGAAGTTGCCCGCGGAATCGCCCGAGAAGTCGATGATCCGGCGCCAGCCCGCGATCTCGTTGCCCTCGATCAGGTCGCGCCCGAAGATCAGCGCCGCCCCGATCGCGTTGCGGCCACGCGCGCGGCGCGGCGGCCCCGTCAACGCCGCCGCGAAGCGTTCCGCTGCGGCTTGACCGTCGATCACCGTCCAGGGCACGACCACGTCCTGGCTGTCGAACCGCCCCCATTCGACATAGGTGACGGCGATGCTGCCATAGGCCGTGCGGCGGATCGCCGCGACGACGGCGGGATCGGTGATCGCCCGTGCGTAGCCCTCGCGCTGGAACAGGATCTCACCGTCGTCGATGGAACCCGAGCTGTCCGCCAGAAGCACCAGCTCCAGATCCACCTCGGTCTGCCCCAGGACCGGCGCGCCCCAGAGCGCGGCAAGACAGGCCAGCACACGCAGCATCGCATCGCCCTCCCAGCGCACTCGCCCGGAGACTAGCATGCTCGACGCCCCGGCCCCAACCCGGCCGCCGCTTCCGCGCGGCGCGGACGGCGCCTAACATGCACACCGATTGCGAGGATTCGTCATGCCCAAAGCCTCCCGCCTCTCACCCGGCCTCAAGCTGCGCCTCGTCGTCGAGGGCGGCGAGTGGCTCGGCCCCGGCAAGGCCGACCTCCTCGAGGGCATCGCCGAGACCGGCTCGATCTCGGCCGCCGGCAAGCGGATGCGGATGAGCTACAAGCGTGCCTGGAGCCTCGTCGAGGCGTTGAACGCGATGTTCCGCGAGCCGTTGGTGGCCGCGAGCCGCGGCGGCGCCGGCCACGGCGGCGCCGAACTCACCGACACCGGACGCCGGGTGCTCGCGCTCTACCGGCAGATGCAGGATAAGGGCGCCGCCGCGCTTGCCTCCGAGATCGATGAAATCCACCGACTCTCCGTTATGTCCGAAAAGAAATAACGCTTGCCACGCCGCGCGAAACCCCGTTACCTCCAATCAGACACAACGCAAGGAGTGCCGATGCGCCGCGCCGTCCTTCTGGCCCTACTCGCGCTGCCGGGCCCCGCGGCCGCGGAGAGCGCGCTCGTCGCCGTCGCGACCAATTTCCGTCCCGTGGCCGAAATCCTGGCCGAGGAGTTCACCGCCGAAACCGGCCACGAGATCCGCCTCGCCGCCGCGGCCACCGGCAAGCTCGCGGCCCAGGTCGCCTCCGGAGCGCCCTTCGACGTCTTTCTTTCGGCCGACGAGGCGACTGTCGACGAACTGATCGCCGAGGGTCAGGCCGATCCTGCGGACCGCTTCACCTACGCGATCGGCCAGCTCGTGCTCTGGACCGCCGACGGGCGCGCAGACCTTTCGGACCCGGCGGCATTTCTCGCGGCGCAGAGACATGTCGCGATCGCCAATCCAGACCTCGCGCCTTATGGCAAGGCCGCCCTGCAGGCAATTGACTCACTTGGCTTTTCGGACGCGGTAGAAGGCAAGATCGTGCAAGGCGAGAACATCGGCCAGACCTTCGCGATGGTCCGCAGCGGCGCCGCGGGGGCCGGCTTCGTCGCGGCCTCCGGGCTCCATGCCGATCCGACTCTGGCTGGCGGTTCCTGGCCGGTCCCGGAGAGCGCGCACGACCCGATCCGTCAGGACGCGGTGCTACTCGTCCGTGGCAAGGGAAACGCCGCCGCCCTCGCCTTTCTCGACCACCTGCGCGGCACCAAGGCGCGCGCCGTGATCGAGGCGAACGGTTACGCCACGTTGCCATGAGCCCCGGCGACCTCGCCCCTCTGTGGCTCACGCTGCGCCTCGCCGCGCTGGTAACCGCGATCCTGATGCTGCTCGGCACCCCGCTCGCCTGGTGGCTCGCCCATACCCGTTCACGCCTCGCGCCTGTGGTCGAGGCGCTGACCGCGCTGCCGCTCGTGCTGCCGCCGACGGTGCTCGGCTTCTACCTGCTCCTCGCCTTCAACCCCTCGGCTCCGCTCGGCCAGTTCTGGCTTTCAGTCACTGGCAACACGCTCACCTTCTCCTTCGGTGGCCTCGTCATCGCCTCGCTCCTCTATTCGCTGCCCTTCACGGTCCAGCCGCTCCAGGCCGCCTTCACGACGCTCGGCCGCGCGCCGATGGAAGCGGCTGCGAGTCTCAGTGCGTCCCCGCTCGACGCCTTCCTCACCGTGGCCGCGCCGCTCTGCCTGCGCGGCTACCTGACCGCGGCCGTGCTCACCTTCGCCCATACGCTCGGCGAGTTCGGTGTCGTGCTGATGGTCGGCGGCAACATCCCGGGCGAGACCCGCGTCATCTCGATCGCGATCTACGAGGAGGTCGAGACCCTCGACTATGGGGCGGCGCATCTCCTCTCCGGCATCCTGCTCGCGCTGTCCTTCGCCATCCTGCTCGCGCTCTACTGGCTCAACGGCCGGCACCGAAAAAGGGCGCGGCGATGAGCGACCTGTATCTGAAGATCGACCTGCAACACCCGGAATTTCATCTTGAAATCGACCGCCGAATCCCCCTTTCCGGCCTCACCGCGATCTTCGGCCCGAGCGGCGCGGGCAAGAGCACGCTCCTGCGGATCATCGCCGGGTTCGAGCGCGGCGCGGGCCATGTCGCCTTCGGTGACGAGACCTGGGAGGACGGGCGCCGCTTCGTGCCGCCGCACCGGCGGCAGATCGCGACGGTGTTCCAGGAGCCGCGGCTCTTCGGCCATCTCGACGTCGAGGCCAACCTCGCCTATGCCGCCCGCCGCAACGGCCAGACGGTGGCGCAGCCCGCGCTGATCGACCGCTTCGACCTCGGCCCGCTCCTGCGGCGCCGGACCGAGGCGCTCTCGGGTGGCGAGGCGCAGCGCGTGGCGCTCGCCCGCGCGCTCCTGACCCGGCCGCGGCTGATCCTGATGGACGAACCGCTCGCGGCCCTCGACCACGCCCGGCGCGGCGAGATCCTGCCCCATATCGAATCCTTACGCGACGAGGCGCGGATCCCGATCCTCTATGTCAGCCACTCGCTCTCCGAGGTCGCCCGGCTCGCGACCCAGGTTCTGGCGCTCGACCGCGGCCGGGTCACCGGCCTCGGCCCGGCCGCCGAGATCCTTGCCGAGGCCGCGGTCCGGCCAGGTTTCGTCGGCACAGAACCCGGCAGCCTGATCGTGGCGCGTGTCACCGGCATGACCGAGGACGGGCTCTGCGAACTCGGTTTTTCCGGCGGCACGATCCTTACGCCCGAGGCAATGGGGTCCACCGGCGCGCCGGTTCGCCTCTTCATCCGCGCCCGCGACGTGATGCTCGCGCGGACCCGCCCCGAGGGCCTGAGCGCGCTCAACATCCTGCCCGCACGGGTCGAAGCGGTGACGCCCCTCGACGCGGCCGCCGCCGAGGTCGCGCTCGACTGCGGCGGCACGGCGCTGCGCGCCCGCATCACCCGCCGCTCGGTCGCGGCCCTCGACATCGCGCCCGGAACCGAATGCCATGCGATCCTGAAGACCGTGGCGCTGGCCCGCGACTAGTTGCGTTCCGCCGCCCTTCCGTTAGGCTCCGCCCCATGTCTCGCTCCGCGCTCATCGTCGCCCACGGCCAGCCCTCGGACCCCAACCCCGCCGAGGCCGACCTCGCCGCCGTTGCGAAGGCCGTGGCTCGCGAACTGCCCGGATGGAGGATCGGTTCGGCCACGCTCGCCGCGCCGGATGCCCTGAAGAACGCCCTGCAAGAACTCGACAAACCTGTCATATTTCCGTTCTTCATGGCCGACGGCTGGTTCATCCGCAGCCTGCTGCCGCGCCGCTTAGCCGAGGCTGGCGCGGAGGGCCTGCAGATCCTTCCCCCCTTCGGGCTCCGGCGCGAAACCACCGATCTCGCGATCCGCATCGTCCGCGACACCTGTGCCGTAGCTGGCTGGCCCGAGACCGACACGACGCTGATCCTGGCCGCGCACGGATCGGGCCGCAGCCGCGCTCCCGCCGAGGCCGCCCGCGCGATCGAGGCCGCCATCGCTGGCGCCCTGACGCTCGCCGGCATCCGCACCGGCTTCATCGAGGAGCCGCCGGGCCTCGCCGAAGCCGCGCTTGGGGCCGGCCCACGGTCGCTCTGCCTGCCGCTCTTCGTCGCGCGATGGGGCCATGTCGTGACCGACATCCCCGCGGAACTGGCGGAAGCCGGCTACACCGGCCGGCTCCTCGATCCGATCGGAACCCATCCCGACGTGCCGGCACTGATCGCCGGCGCCCTGAGGGCGGCATGAACCACACAGCCGTCGATCTCCCCTGCCGTTCGGACACGGAAGGCCATTGTGCCCGCGCCCGTTTTGTGAAGGTTTTGTGACAGTTTTGTAACGGCCGCGACTCGCAGCCACGCCTCGGAGGACCGCCGCTTGCCCGAAACCTCGCCGATGCTGTTCGTCCTGCATGTCGCGGGCGCCGCCGCGCTTCTGATCTGGGCCGTCCGCCTCGTGCGCACCGGCGTCGAGCGCGGCTGGTCGGTCCAACTCCGGCGACTGCTGCGGCGCGGCTCGGAGAGCCGCTGGCTCGCCGCACTCTCCGGCACCGGGGCGGCGGTGGTGCTGCAAAGCTCGACCGCCGTCGCCATCCTCACCTCGAACTTCGTCGCCGCAGGCACGCTCGCGGCCGGGGCGGGTCTCGCGATCCTGCTCGGCGCCGATCTCGGCTCGGCGATCGTGGCGCAGATCCTGCTCACGCGCGCTGACTGGCTGGTGCCGGTCCTGCTCGTGGCCGGCGTGGGCATGTTCCTGAAGTCGTCGAGCCGCGATTTCCGCATGGCCGGGCGGGTGCTGATCGGCCTCGCCCTCATCTTCGTCTCGCTGACGATGATCCGCGACGCGACCGAGCCCCTGCGCGACAGCCCGGCGCTTGCGAGCGCGATGCGCTATCTCGGCGGCGATCCGGTCACCGCCTTCGCGATCGGCGCGCTCTTCGCCTGGGCGGTGCATTCCTCGGTCGCCGCGGTGCTCCTCTTCGTCACGCTGTCGGCGCAGGGCATCCTGCCGGTCACGGCCGGCGTCGCGATGGTGCTCGGCGCCAATCTCGGCGGCGCGGTCATCGCCTATGTGCTCACCCTCGGTTCCGAGATCGCGGCCCGGCGGGTCATCGTCGCCAATCTCGCGCTGCGCGGCGGCGGCGCGGCGGCCGCACTGATGGCGCTCTCGTCGCTCGCGCCCCCGCTCGACCTGCTCGGTGCGACGCCCGCGCGCCAGGTCATCAACCTGCACCTCGCCTTCAACCTCGTGCTGGCGCTTGTGGCGCTGCCGCTCACCGGACCGGTTCTCGCGCTTGTCGGGCGCTGGATCACGCCACCGCCGGAAGCGGCGGGCCTTGCGCGGATCAGCGCGCTCGATCCCGCCGCGCTCCCGCAACCGGACCGCGCGCTCGCCTGCGCGGCACGCGAGGTTCTGCAGATGGGCGAAGGCGTGGAGGCGATGCTCCGCACCGTCGCCGGCCTTTACGAGACTTGGGACGACAGCACCGCCGCCGCAATCGAGGCCAAGGAATCCGAAGTCGACAAGATCCACATCGCGACAAAGCTTTACCTCGCGAAGCTGCAGCGGTCGACCGACGACGAGGATGTCAGCCGGCGCGGACTCGAACTGGCCGACATGGCAGTCAATCTGGAAAGCGCGGGCAATGTCATCGCCGACACGATGCTCGGCCTCGCCCGTCGCCTCGACCAGGGCGGGGCGAGCTTTTCCGACACCGGCTGGCAGGAGATCAAGGATTTCCACGACCGCGTGCTCGCCAATGCTCAGGCCGGACTCAACGTGCTGATGACGCTCAACCCCGATGCCGCGCGCGCGCTGGTCGAGGAAAAGGACCATGTCCGCGACATGGAGCAGCGTCTGCAGCGCTCGCATCTCGACCGGCTGAAGCAGGGCCTGACCGAGAGCATCGAGACCTCGAACATCCACCAGGAGACGCTCCGGGCGTTGAAACAGGTCAACTCCGCCTTCACCATGATCGCCTATCCGATCCTGTCGGAGACCGGCGATCTTCTGGCGAGCCGCCTGACCCGCCAAAGCGGCTGAAGTCAGGCCGCCACCGCCTTGAGATGGCGGGAGAAGTCTGGATCGGCCATCAGCGCCTTGCAGCGTGCGAAGCGGCCGTCGGCATAGGCACGGAAATCCTCGGCCGGGTTGCCGGCGGCAAGCTGGATGAGGCCCCAGAGCGTCCAGAGAAGGTCGCACATCGCCTTGTAGATCACCATTCGCCCCCGGTCGCGCGGCACGGGTTCGCCGCCGAAATAGGCCCGCAGCATCTCCTCGTCCTGACCGGCCCCGAACCCGCCCTCGACCGAAAGATCGCCGAGATCCCACATCGGATCGTTCATGCCGGAATATTCCCAGTCGACGATCCACATCCTGTCCCCGGTATCGAGGAAGTTCTCGCACAGCGGATCGCAGTGGCAGGGCGCGAGCGGCAGCGGCCTCGCGGCCAGCGCCTCGCGCACCGCGCCCGCCTCGGCGACGACGTCGTGATAGCCCTCCGGCAGGGCCACGTCCTTGGTCGCCAGCACGCCGAGGTAATCGTCGATCATCTGAAAGAGCTCGAAACGGAAGGGAAAGACGGCGCCCGAGCCATGCAGCTTCGCGAAGGCCGCGCCCGCGCGCGCCGCCGCGCCGGGACGGGCGCTGAACGCCTCGGGGCTCATCGTCACCGTGCCCGCGATGAACTCGGTCACCATGATCCCGGTGGCGGGATCGGCATGGATCACTGCCGGGCTCACCCCCGCCCGCGCCGCCTCGCGCGCCGCGACCGCCTCGTTCGCTCGGTCGATATATTCCTCGGTCCCCGCCCCCGGCAGCCGCAGGCAATGGCTTCCCACCCGGTAGACCCGGTTCGTCAGCCCGCCGAGCCGCTCGACCGGCCCACCGTCGCGGGCAAGCGCCGGGATCGCCGCGATCGCCGCCCTTAGCTCGTCATCCTCACGCATCGGCCCTCACTTCCCTTTCCCGCACAAAGGATTTCACATTCCCCACCCCGCGGCTATCATCCGCCCGACCTTCAGGGGAACCGATCCATGGGCGAGAGCAAGCATCAGGGCCATCTCGGCGCGGTCTACGGCGCGGCGAGCGCCGATGAGGTCGCGCGGCTCTACGACGGCTGGGCGGAGAGCTACGAGGCCGAGATGGCCGCCGCCGGCTATCGGCACCCGACGATCTGTCTCGCGCTTCTCGCCCGCCACCTGCCGCGCGGCGCCGCCCCCCTGCTCGATGCCGGCGCCGGCACCGGGCTCCTCGGCGACTGGCTCGGGATCCTCGGCTATCCCGAGGTCGAGGCGCTCGACCTTTCCGAAGGCATGCTCGCCATCGCCGCGCGCAAGGGCGTCTATACTAGGCTTCACCGCCTCGCCCTCGGCCGGACCCTGCCCTTCGCCGACGGCGCGTTCGCGGCCGTGGTCTCGGCCGGCGTCTTCACCTCGGGCCATGTCGGCGCCGAAGGCCTCGACGAACTGGTCCGCATCTGCCGACCCGGGGGCGTGATCGTGCTGACCGTCAAGACGACGCTCTGGCAGCCGGGCTTTGCGCAACGCATCGCCGAACTGGCCCCCGCCGTCACCCTCGCCGAGGAAACCGCGCCCTATGTCTCGATGCCGGGCGAGGCCGGCACGGTCCCGAGCCTCGCCATCGTCCTGCGCCGCGAACCCTGACCCCTTCATCTTGCCGAAAATATCCCCGCCGGAGGCAAGCAACACCCGCCTCATGCGCGCACTCTGAGATTGCCTGGATCATAGAACGGCGCGAGCCCGATCTCTGCCGCAAAGACCTCGTTCGCGACGACCAGCTCGTAGCGACCCGACATCAGGAAATCGTCGGTCACGCCCCCGGTATGGCGCACGTAGCCGTAGCCGACGCTCTTTCCGACCGTGTAGCCATGGCCCCCCGAGGTCAGATAGCCCACCGCCTCACCATCCCGGAGGATCGTCTCGCGCCCCACGAGCACCGCCGCCGGATCGTCGATCGTGAACCCCGCGAGCCGCTTCGCCGGCACCTGCCCCGCCAGCGCCTCCAGCGCCGCCCGGCCGATGAAATCGGTGTTCCGGTTCAGCTTCACCGCCCAGCCGAGCCCCGCCTCGAAGGGCGTGTCGGCCGGCGTGATATCGGCCGACCAGGCGCGGTATCCCTTTTCAAGCCGCAGGCTCTCGATCGCGCGGTAGCCCACCGGGCGAACCCCCTCGCCGGCACCCGCCGCCATCAGCGCATCGAAAATCGCGCCGGTCGCGTCGAGCGGCACATGCAGCTCCCAGCCAAGTTCGCCCACATAGGTGATGCGGAGCGCGCGGACCCTGGCCCCGGCCACCTCGATCTCTCGCACATGGCCGAACGGGAAACCCTCGTTCGACACATCCGCATCGGTGACCCGCGCCAGCACGTCACGCGCCTTCGGCCCCATCAGCGACAGCACCCCCCAGTCCTCGGTCACGTCGCGGATCGCGACATCGCCCTCCGGCAGATGCTCGGCGATCCAGGCGAGGTCATGGGCCCTGAACCCGGTTCCGGTGACGATGTAGAACCGGTCCTCGGCAAGCCGTGCGACGGTGAGGTCGGCCTCGATCCCGCCGCGCGAGTTCAGAAGCTGCGTATAGGTCAGCCGCCCCGGCGCCTTCGCCACGTCGCCCGCGCAGACATGATTCAGCGCCCGCGCCGCGTCCGGGCCCGTCACCTCGTATTTCGCGAAGGAGGACTGGTCGAAGATTCCCACCGCCTCGCGCACATGGCGATGCTCGGCGCCGACATGGTGGAACCAGTTCTGCCGCCCCATCGCATAGAGATCGCGCGGCTCCACCCCCTCAGGTGCGAACCAGTTCGGCCGCTCCCATCCGAGCTTCGAGCCGAAGACCGCCCCGTGCCGCTTCAGCCGCTCATAAAGCGGCGAGACGATACGCGGCCGGCCCGAGGTATATTCCTCGTGCGGATAGGCGATGGTGTAGTGCTTGCCATACGCCTCGCATGTCCGTGCCGAGACCCAGTCGCGGTCCCGGTGCAGCCCGGAGAAGCGGCGGATATCGACCGACCAGAGATCCAGGGGCGCCTCGCCCCGGATCACCCAGTCGGCGAGCACCCAGCCGGCACCGCCGCCCGAGGCGATGCCGAAGGCGTTGAAGCCCGCGCCGACGAACATGTTGGCGCATTCCGCCGCGCGCCCGAGAATAAAATTTCCATCCGGCGTAAAGCTTTCCGGCCCGTTGATCATCTGCTTGACGCCGACCTCGGACAGCGCCGGAACCCGTGCGATCGCCTGCACCAGATGTTGCTCGAAATGGTCGTAGTCATCCTCGAAGAGGTGGAACTGCCAGTCGTTCGGGATGTCGCCCGTGGACAGGGGCTGCGGGTTCGGCTCGTAGCCCCCCATGACCAGCCCGCCGACCTCCTCCTTGAAGTAGGTTCGCCGGTCGGGGTCGCGCAGGGTCGGCGCGTCGCCAGCAAGCCCCGGCACCTTCCCGGTGACGATGTACTGGTGGCGCACCGCCTGCAGCGGCACGTTGATCCCGGCCATCGCACCGACCTGCCGCGCCCATTGCCCGGCGCAGTTGACCCCCGTCTCGCAAGCAATTGCGCCCTGGTCGGTCTCGACATGGGTGATCCGGTCGCCCGCCATCCGGAATCCCGTGACCCGCACCCCCTCGAAGATCCTCGCACCATGCATCCGCGCGCCCTTCGCGAGCGACTGGGTGATGTCGGAGGGCGAGGCCTGCCCGTCGGTCGGCAGCCAGCTTGCGCCCACGAGGTCTGAGACCTCCATCAGCGGCCACATCCGCTTCACCTCATCGGCGGGAATCAGATGCATCTCCATCCCGAAGGACCGCGCCGTGGTGGCGAGCCGCTTGTACTCGGTCCAGCGGTCCGCGTTGGTGGCAAGGCGCAGGCAGCCCGTCATCTTCCAGCCGGTCTCGAGCCCGGTCTCGGCCGCGAGCCCCTTGTAAAGCTCGACCGAGTACTTCAGCACCCGGGTGATCGCCGCCGAGGAGCGGAGCTGGCCAACCAGCCCCGCCGCATGCCAGGTGGAACCGGAAGTCAGCCGCCCCTGCTCCAGAAGCACGACCTCGGCGCGGTGATCGCGGGCGAGGTGATAGGCGGTCGAACAACCGATGATGCCGCCGCCGATGACGACGATCCGGGCGTGAGAGGGAAGTGTCATAGCGGCACCTTTCCGTGGCGGCCCTGATAGCGGTCGAGCGCGGCGTCGAGCCGGCCGAGATAGTCGCGCGCGTGGGCGTCGTAATCGGCCCCCGGTACGGCAAGGAAGATCTCCGACACCATCGCCCACATCGCCTCGCGCGCGAGCGAGGCGCATTGCATCGCGTCGAAAGCGCGGACCATCGCGGCCTCCGGCACCGCGCCGAAATAGGCACCCAGCAACGCCTCCGCCGCCTCGGCACCCATCCCGGCATTGGAGGCGGCCCCGGCAAGGTCGAACATCGCCGTGCCGAAGCCCGCATACTCGTAGTCGATGAGCCAGAGCCGCCCGTCCGCATCCTCGAGGAAATTCGCCGGCAGGAGATCGTGATGGCCGTAGACGATCGGCAGGGGCAACTGCGCCGCCTCCATCGCCGCCGCGACGCCGGTCAGACGCGGCAAGTCCAGCGCGAAGCGGCTCTTCCGCTCGGCGAGCACCCGCGCATAGTCGCGGATCACGTGGAACACCCAGAACATCGCTGCCGGGCCAGAGACTTCGAGCGGCATCTTCGCGTGGAACGCGCGCAGATACCGCCCCACCCGTTCCGGATCGGCGGCAACCTCCGCCTCGCCCCAGGTCCGCGCGTCGACGAAGGCCGAGACCATCACGCCGGGCCCTGCGAATTCCACCTCCGGCGCGAAGCCCGCCCGGTACGCCGCCCGCGTCGCCATCACCTCGTTGGCACGGCTCACGTGGTGGAAGGGGAAATCCTCGCCGAACCGCACGACATGGGAACCGGCCGCGTCCACCACCTTCCAGCTCTCGTTCGACAGCCCCCCGACCAGCGGCTCGGCAACGATCTCGCCCCGCCAGCAGGGCAGCGCCCGGATGCGATCAAGTGCCACCGCCCGCCCCTTCTTCATTGCCCCAAATACCCCCGCCGGAGGCTCCCGCGCCCGCCACACGCGCGCCGCCCGAAAACCTCATGCCGCCCCCTCCCCGAGCCCGAGCCGTGTCCGGGCCGCGCGTGCTCCGGCATGGATCAGCCGGTCCGTTATGATGGCGATGAAGGCGACCGCGAGCCCGGCGACGAGCCCCCGCCCCGGATCGGCCTTGGTGAGCGCGATATAGACCTCTTGACCAAGGTCGCGGGTACCGACAAGCGCGGTGATCACCAGCATCGACAGCGCGAACATCACGGTCTGGTTCAGCCCCAGAAGGATCTCCGGCGCCGCGAGCTTCAGCTTGATACGCCAGAGGATCTGGCGCGGCGTGCAGCCCATTGCGCGCCCGGCCTCGAGAAGCCGCGGATCGACGCCCTGGAGCCCGAGCACCGTGTAGCGGATCGCCGGCGCCACCGAGTAGGCCACGACCGCGATCATCGCGGTGAAGTCGCCCACGCGGAAGAGCATCACTGCCGGCATCAGATAGACGAAGGAAGGCAGCGTCTGCAGCGTGTCGATCACCGCCCGCACCACGGTCCAGAGCCGCTCGCGCTCGGCCGCGAGGATGCCGATGGGCACCCCGATCAGCATCGCGAACATCACCGAGATGCCGCAGAGATAGACGGTAATCATCGCCTTCTCCCACTGCCCCGTCGCGGCGATGAGACCGGCCAGGACCGCGACCAGCGCCGCAAGCCGCCAGCCGCCGAGCCGCCAGCCGGCATAGCCAAGAAGCCCCGCGACGCCGAGCCAGGGCAGGCCGAGCAGGAACCGCTTGAACGGCACCAGCAGGTTCAGCAGAATCGCATTCTTCACCGCCTCGATCGCGTCGAAGAAGTTGACGTTGATCCAGGCCACGACATCGGACCAGAAGCGCCCGGTGGAAAGCTCCGCCGCTTTCGGGTAGCTCTGCACCGCCGGCAGGACGAGCCCTACAAGCCCCGCGATCAGGATCGTCGCCAGCGCGCTTGCCAGATAGGGATGCCGCTCGACGATATTCCCCGTTGGGATTGCGCCCGCCTTGCTGACCGCGAAGGCCTGGCTCAGCCGGTCGAGCGCCACGGCGAGTGCCACGATGGCGAGCCCGGCCTCGAGCCCGGCGCCGAAATCGAGCCGCCGCAACGCTGCCAGCACGTCGAAGCCAAGCCCGCCCGCACCGATCATCGAGGCGATGATGACCATGTTCAAAGACAGCATGATCACCTGGTTCACGCCCACCATCAGCGCCGGCATCGAGGCCGGCACCATCACCCGCCAGAGCATCTGGCGCCGCGAGCAGCCGACCATGCGGCCGAGATCGGTCAGCTCCCCCGGCACCCGCGCGAGCGCCAGATGCGTGATCCTCGTCATCGGCGGCATCGCATAGATCAGCGTCGCCACCACCGCCGCCGTCGGACCGAAGCCGAAGAGAAAGAGGATCGGCACCAGATAGGCGAAGACCGGGATCGTCTGCATCAGGTCGAGGACGGGACGGATCGCCCGCTCGAAGGCCGGGCTCCGCCAGGCGAGGATGCCGAGCGCGCCACCTCCGAGGACGCCGAGCGGTACCGCGACGAGGATCGAGGCAAGCGTCACCATCGCACTTTGCCACTGCCCGAAGACCGCGATGAAGCCGAGGCAGGCGGCGGCCAGCGCCGCAAGCCGCCAGCCGCCCGCGCGAAGCCCGATCAGCGCGAAGACGACGATCACCGCGACCCACGAGAGGGGCGGCGTGATCTGAACCGCCGCCGAGCCCTCGCCCTTGAGGAACCCGGTCGAGAGAAGACTGAGCGCAATCCGGTAGGGAAAGTCGATCACGGCGGCGATGAAGCGGGTGAACTCGGCGAAGGTGAAGAGCCCGAATGTCGCCTCGTTCAGGAGCCATTTGGTGAAGCCGGTGATCCATCGCGCCGCCGGGACGGTCCAGCCGCGCGGATAGTCGAACGCCCACGGCACGAGCCCCGCCCCGAACTTCCACAAGAGAAGGAACGCCAGAAGCGCCACCGCCCAGCCGGACCAACGCGGCAGGACGGGACGGGCAGGCAGGGCGGCCGTCTCCATCTCAGCCCCCGAGCATAAGGTCGAGGATGTCGGCCCGGTGCAGATGGCCGAGCGTCGCGCCCTGCCCGTCCGTGACCCGGAGCCGCTCGGTCCCGTTGAGGAACAGCGGCGCCGCCTCGGCCACGGTCAGGGTCCCCGCCACCTCGGCGGTCGGCTCCTCGCCCTCGGCCGCGCGCATCGCGCTTGCCACCCGGACCACCTTCGCCTTCGGCACCGCGCCCGAGAACGCGCGCACATAATCGTCGGCCGGCGACAGCACGATCTCCTCCGGCGTGCCCTCCTGCACGATCGCCCCGTCCTTCATGATCGCGATCCGGTCCGCGAGCCGGATCGCCTCGTCGAAATCGTGGGTGATGAAGACGATGGTCTTCTGCAGCACCGATTGCAGGCGGATGAACTCGTCCTGCATCTCGCGCCGGATCAGGGGATCGAGGGCCGAGAACGGCTCGTCGAGGAACCACAGTTCCGGCTCCACGGCGAGCGAGCGGGCGATGCCTACGCGCTGCTGCTGGCCACCCGACAACTGGCGCGGAAAGGCGCCCTCGCGCCCGCCGAGACCGACGAGCTCGATCATCTGCCGCGCCCGCGCCTCGCGCTCGGCGCGGGGCGCGCCCTGCACGTCGAGCGGAAAGGCCACGTTGTCGAGCACCGTGAGATGCGGCAGCAGCGCGAAATGCTGGAACACCATGCCCATCTTGTGACGCCGGATCATCGTCATCTCGGCCTCGCTCGCGGCGAGAAGGTTCTGCCCATTGAACAGCACCTCCCCCGAGGTCGGCTCGACGAGCCGCGACATGAGCCGCACGAGCGTCGACTTGCCCGACCCCGACAGCCCCATGATGACGAAGATCTCGCCCGCCTCGACCGAGAGCGAGACGTCGCGCACCGCCGGCACGACGCCCGCCGCGATCAACCGCTCCGGCGCGGGATCGGGGCCGAGCGCGGCAAGCACCTCGGCCCCGCGCGCGCCGAAGAGCTTCCACAGATGGCGGCAGACAAGTTTGGCGTCGCGGGTCTCGGGCGTCTTCTCGGTCATGTCCAGTCCGCTCGAAGGATGGCCCCGCCCGCGCCGCAGTCTGGCGCGGGCGGAGAAATCTGACACCTATTGGCCGATCCAGCCTTTCCAGCGCCCCTCGTTCGCCGCCATCCAGCCGGCCACGACCTCCGAGACGGACTTTCCGTTGAGGTCGACATCGGTGATCATCGCGCCCATCTCGTCGTTCTCGATGGTGAAGGCCTGGATCGCCGCGTAGGCGCCCGGCCACTTGTCCTTCACGCCGGCCCAGCCGACCTTCCAGATCTCGCCGAAGGGCTTGCCGCAATCATAGGCCATGTCGGGGTTCGAGCCCCAGGCCGGGTCGTTGTAGCATTCGGCCGTGTATTCCGGGAACTCGACCCATTCGCCCTCGTATTTCGCCGGGGCCCAGTGCGGCGCGTAGATCCAGAGCATGATCGGCGCCTGGCGCTGATAGGCACTTTCCAGTTCGGCGAAGAGCGCGGCATCGGTGCCGGCATGGATCACCTCGAAGGGCAGGCCGAGGGCCTCGACGCGCTCGTCATCGAACCCGCCCCAGGTCACCGGCCCGCCGAGATAGCGGCCCTTCGGTGCGGTCTCGGCGGTTGAGAAGGCCTCGGCGCAGGCGGTGTCCAGAAGCGCCTCCCAGTTCGGCAGGCCGGGGCATTTCTCCTTCATGTAGGTGGGATACCACCACTCCTCCTTGGCCTTCATGCCGGTGGGGCCGATATTCTCGACCTTGCCGGTCGCCGTCGCGGCATCCATCGCGTCGCGGCCCGTCGTCTCCCACATCTCCATCGCGACATGCAGATCGCCGGTCTCGAGCCCCGCGAACTGCGCGAGATAATCGGCCTGGACATATTCGACGTTGTAGCCGGCTTGTTTCAGGATCTCTCCCATCAGCTCGGTGGTGATGAGCTGGCCCGTCCAGTCATGCAGCGTCAGCTTGATCGGATCGGTCGATTCCTGCGCCATCGCCAGAGTCGCCAGTGCCGAGGCGGCCACTCCGCCGATCAGGCCGCGGACCAGAGCATTCGATCGTGTCTTGAACATCGTGAACTCCCTGTTCTGCCGGCCGTGCCGGAGGCCGGCCGGTCTCATGGAACGGTCGTTCGCGGGCGCCGTCGCAGCCGCCTGCCCCGTCCCCTTTCCCAAGTAGGCGGCGGATTGGCGATTCGATCAATCCGCTTTGTGGTTTTTTGTGTTTTTGACGCCCGCATCATGCCCGTTTCTTGCGCGCTTCCCCGGCCTCGCCTAGACTCTCGGCAGAACCGGAGCGCCGAAGATGCTGTCCAAACGCCATGCCGACATCCTGAAGATCCTCGAACACGAGGGCTCGGTGACGATCGCCGCCCTTGCCCGCCAGCTCGGCGTCTCGCTCGAAACCGTGCGGCGCGACGTGAAGCCCCTGACCGAGACCGGCGCGCTGGTGCGCGTCCACGGCGCGGTCGGGCTCGCCGGGCAGCTCGGCGAGGCGCCGTTCCAGAAGCGGATGCGCGAGAATGCCGAGGCCAAGAAGGCGATCGCCCGCACGCTCGCGGCGACGATCCGCGACGGGGAATCGGTGATGTTCGATACCGGCACAACGACAAGCTACCTCGCGCGCGAACTGACCGGCCACCGGCGGCTGACGGTGGTGACCAACTCCTCCGACATCGCCCGCACGCTCGCCACCGTGAACGGCAACCGGGTCTACATGGCGGGCGGAGAGCTGCGCTCCGATTCCGGGGCGGCCTTCGGCAAGTCGGCGCTCGACTTCATCGCCAGTTTCACCGTGCACCACGCGGTGATCTCGGCCGGCGCGGTCGATGCCTCGGGCGTGATGGACTACGCGCTCGAGGAGGCGGAGTTCGCCCGGCTCGTGCTCTCGCGCGGAGAGCGTCGGGTCGTCGTGACCGACCACACGAAGTTCGGCCGCCGCGGCCTCATCTCGGTCGCGGGCTTCGCCGATATCGGCGAGATCGTCACCGACCGCGCACCGTCCTCCGAGATCTCGTCCGCTCTGGAAGCGGCGGGCGCCACGCTGACCCTGGCACGCTAATCTCCATGCTTCGGCAACGGGGCCGCCGCAGCCCTCATCCTACGAGTTCGGTTCAAATCTCAGCCACCCAGCCGGCAAATCGACTTCCATCTACTTTTATCCTCGCCGTGCATGGTCAGAAACCCTGATCAGTCAGATTTCGGATTCGGTCGTTCTAATTCTGCCAATCTCGCCATGAAAGCTCCATCCAGTGCCGCCATCAGGAGCGAGATCATTGTTGCTGCAGTCATGCAAGATGCAAAAAACAGTATCAGCCATGCCGGTTTTTTTTGCGAATAGCAGAAGCGAATACGTATCAATACCAACATAGCAGGTGCAGATTATAGTCATAAACACGCCGCTCAGATAGAGTCGCCAGTCTTCCACCGCCACTCGGCCGGCGCGGACTAATAGATTAATGAGGCGTCGGACAGAAAGAAACACAATAAGCGCCACGCACAGAATGAGCTGGATCCTCAGCGTGATAATAAGAGACAGGAATGCCTCTGATTTTCCGTAGAAACCAGATAACTGAAAGTGATCGCACAATTCGAACTCACAAGCCCACGCGTTTACAATAGTTTCCACTGGCAAGACAGGAATGCCGACAAAATGAATCAGATAGTTTATGGGCGCGCCAATCAGGAGCCACAAATAGACTCGGCGGTACTTCGGAAAATTGGAGGCCATTTCCGCGCCTGGTTTTGTTTCTAAATCTATGATTTTAAACTCCATGCGACGGATGAGATTTCATTCCGCTCCAAAAAATCCGCGTGACGTCGCTCGCCCTTATCAACTTGCAACTAGCTCCCCAATCGCATCAAAAACTCCGAATAATGCAGTGCATCTTTCTTATTGCTTTTCGCGGCGGATCACAAAGAAAAGTTCAAACTGCCTTTGTCAAGAAAGCACGAGTCGCGCGAACCGAAAGATTCGGCACGCAAAACTCCAACACCCCCATCGGTTGATTAGCACCGTCCTATGCATCCCCGATGGGTGTGTCAAGTGGAGGTTGGTCGTGTGATCGCCCGGTGGCATTGACGATGTGGCCGCCCCCCGACGGCATCGGTGTTCCAAGATGGGTGGGTCACATCATCAGTGCCGATAGCTGTGCGACTTTGGGTTCAAACCCACTAACACGATTTGCGGACACCCCAATGGCAAAGCCCGGCGCCGAGGCGCCGGGCTCTTTCTTGTCTGCGGTCTTCCGCTCTACTTGATGACCGTCTCCGGCCCCATGACCTGCGTCGGCAGCCAGGTCGAGAGCACGGGAACATAGGTCACGATGATCAGGAAGACGAAGAGCACCGCGAGGAAGGGCAGCGCCGCCTTCACCACCCGCATCATCGACATGCCGGCGACGCCCGAGGTGACGAAGAGGTTCAGACCGACCGGCGGCGTGATCATCCCGATTTCCATGTTCACCACCATGATGATGCCAAGATGGATCGGGTCGACGCCGAGCGAGATCGCGATCGGGAACACCAAGGGCGCGACGATCAGGATCAGGCCCGACGGCTCCATGAACTGGCCGCCGATCAGCAGGATCACGTTGACGATCACGAGGAACATGATCTTGCCGAAGCCGGCGTCGAGCATCGCGGTCGCGACCTGCTGCGGGATCTGCTCGTCGGTCAGCACATGCTTCAGGATCAGCGCGTTGGCGATGATGAACATGAGCGTCACGGTGAGCTTGCCGGCCTCGAAGAGCGTCGCCTTGGTGTCGCGGTGGAAGAAGGCGGTGACCAGCGAGATCGGCTTCTGGATCAGGCTCAGATTGCCGCCTTCGCGGGCCAGCGGCCCCATGTCGCGGTAGATGAAGGTCGCCACGATGAAGGCCCAGATCGAGGCCACGGCGGCGGCTTCCGTCGGCGTGAAGATCGCCGAGGTGATCCCGGGGATGCCGTAGAGACCGACCATGATGATCACGATCAGCATCAGGCCCCAGAACGCCTCGCCGAAGCTGTCGAAGACCTCGCCCCAGCCCTTCCACTCGCCCTTGGGCATCTTCTTCCAGATCGCCCAGATCAGGATCGTGACCATCAGCATGCCACCGGCGAGAAGCCCCGGAAACACGCCCGCAAGGAACATCCGGCCGACCGAGACGTCGGTCGCGGAGGCATAGACGACCATGACGATCGACGGCGGGATCAGGATGCCGAGCGTACCGGCGTTACAGATCACGCCCGCCGCGAAGTCCTTGGAATAGCCCACCTGGCGCATCGCCGCGATGACGATGGAGCCGATGGCAACCACGGTCGCGGGCGAAGAGCCCGAAAGTGCCGCGAAGAGCATGCAGGCGAAGACACCGGCGATCGCGAGGCCGCCCGGAAGATGGCCGACGCAGGCGATCGAGAAGCGGATGATCCGCTTGGCCACGCCGCCCGTCGACATGAACGAGGAGGCAAGGATGAAGAACGGGATCGCCAAGAGCGTCGAATGCCCCTCCATCGCGTTGTAGAGCGTCTGCGCGATCGAGGCGAGCGAGGTGTCGGAGAACCACAAGAGGAACAGCGTGGACGACAGGCCGAGCGAGATCGCGATCGGCACGCCGACCAGCATGAACCCGATGACCATGAAGAATAGCAGGACGACTTCCATGGCCTTATTCCTCGTAATTCATGTGGCGGACATCCTCGACGGCGTCCTCGGCTTCGTGGCTCACGATCAGGCTTTCACGGGTGCCCGTTACGATCCCCCAGGTCGCCTGGATCAGGCGGAAGAGAAGGAGCGCACAGCCGATCGGCAGCATCGCGTAGGGAATGAAGCGGGGCAGCTTCTCGTAGGTCTCGCCCTGATTGAACATCGGCTCGATGAAGCGGAGCCAGTCCGGCATCGGGATCTGTTCGGTCTCGTACCAGGCTTGGTCGCGGGTCTTGATGAAGCCCTCGGGGAACCAGCGCCCGCCGGTCTGCTCGAAGCCGCCGAACGGCGCCCAGTAGTCCCAGGCGCCCTTCATCAGGAGAAACGCATAGGCGATGCAGCAGGCGGCGGCGACCAGCGCCAGGATTCTCCGGCCGCGATGCGGCAGAAGGTTGATGATCGCGTCAACGCCGAGATGGGCGGTGACCTTGACGGCATAGGACATGCCGAAGAGCACCAGCCAGGCGAAGAGCGCCGTGGTCAGTTCCAACCCCCAGATCAGCGAGGAGTTGAAGACGTATCTCAGGATCACGTTGATGAAGGTGATCACCGTCATCAGGCCGAGAAGCACCGCGATCGCGGTCTCCTCGAATTCATGCACGACGCGGCCAAGCGCCGTTGCGGGTTCGTACTTGCCGCTCATCGTCTCCTCCCCCTTTGGAAATGGGCCCGGCCATCCCGAGCCGGGCCCTGTCGCCGCCGCTCGCGAGTGGTGGCTCAGCTGCCGGCGTTGAAGGCCAGCGCGGCGTCGATGTTCTCCTGGCCGATGCCGTCGACGAACTGGTCCCAGACGGGCTTCATCGCGTCGACCCAGGCCTGACGCTGCGCGTCGTCGAGCTCGCGGATTACCCCGCCGTTGTCGAGGATCGCCTGGCGCGCCTCGGCATCGACCTGGGTCACGGCCGCGTTCCGCTCCATCGACACTTCGTGCAGGATCGTGGTGAGCTGGGTCCGCACGTCCTCGGGCAGGCTGTCCATCCAGTCGACCGAGGTGACGACGAGGTAGTCGAGCACGCCGTGGTTGGTCTCGGTGATGCCGTCCTGGACCTCGTAGAACTTCTGGCCATAGATGTTGGACCAGGTGTTCTCCTGACCGTCGACGACGCCGGTCTGGAGCGCGCCGTAGACCTCGGCGAAGGCCATCGGCTGGGGCGAGGCGCCGAGCGTCTCCATCTGCGCCACGATCACGTCCGAAGGCTGAACGCGGATCTTCAGGCCCTTCATGTCCTCGGGCATCACGACCGGCTTCTTGGCCGACATCTGCTTCAGGCCGTTGTGCCAGAACTCCATGCCGAGGAGCCCGCGGCGCACCATCGATTCCTTCATCGCCTGGCCCTGCTCGGAAGCCTGGAACGCATCGACCGCCTCGATGTTCTTGAACACGAAGGGAAGGTCGAAGATCTGGAACTGCTTGGTGAAGGCCTCGAATTTCGACAGTGACGGCGCGGCGAACTGGACGTCGCCCTGCAGCATCGCCTCGAGCACCTGGTCGTCATCGTAGAGCGTGGAGTTCGGGTAGACCTCGACACAGGCCTTGCCGTCCATCTCGGCGTTCACGCGGTCGGCGAACATCTGGGCGGCGATCCCCTTGGGGTGCTTGTCGGAGTTCGTCACATGGGCGAACTTCATCACGATCTCGCCCTCGTCGCAGCCCGCCGAGGCGAACGCGGCGCCGGCCGAAAGCGCGAGCGCGATCGCGGTCATGGTGGTGGTGATGGTCTTCATCGGTTTCCTCCCGTTTTGACAATCCAGTGCAGTCACGCCGCGAAAACGGCGCCCGCATACAGGGAAGCGGCGGAAAGCCGCACCCGCAACAGATTGTTTTTCGGGTGGTGTTGAAGCCTTTTTATTGTTTTATATTCGTTACTTACCAGACGACCTCAGATCTCGGCGAAACTACACCGGGCGGATCGTCACACAACCGTTACCGTCGACTGTGCGGAAATCCGCACATCAACTCCGGTAATCCTCGGGGCGAATCCCGTGGCGGGTGAGCTTGTCGTAGAAGGTCTTGCGCGGCAGCCTGAGCGCCGCCGCGGCCTCGGTCGCGTTGCCGCCGTGGCGCGTCAACGCCTCGATCAGGAGCGAACGTTCGACCCGCGCCATCTGCCCGGCGAGGCCGGTTTCGCCTTCGTCCTCGTGGCTCTCGCTCAGGCCCATCGCGAAACGCATCGCGGCGTTCATCAGCGCACGGGCGTTGCCGGTCCAGTCCTCGGCCATCAGGCCGGCGATGGTCTCGGGCGTGATCGCGGGCATCGGCAGGTCGGACTGCTCGCAGGCCAACGCGACATAGTGGCGGAAGAGCACCGGGATGTCCTCGGGTCGCTCCTTCAGCGCCGGGATCCGCACCCGGATCACGTCGAGCTTGTAGAAGAGGTCGGGATTGAACCGCCCCGCTGCCGCCTCGCCCGCGAGGTCGCGGTAGGTTCCGGCGATGACGCGGGTGCCGGGATGGGCGTCGATGAGGTCGAGAAGCGCGAACTGCGCCGCAGGCGGCAGCACCGCGACCTCGTCGAGGAAGATCGAGCCGCCCTCGGCGCGCTCGAAGGCCACGGCAAGTGTATCCGGCGCGGCGGAGGCTGCCGAGATCTTCTGGAACGGGCGCATCGCGGCGGCGGAGAGCAGGTGGATCACCTCGGCCATCTTCGCGGTGCCCGCGCCCGGCGGCCCCGATATCAGCACCTCGGCCGAGGTCCGCGCCGCTGCCCGCGCCGCCTCGCGCATCTGCTCGGAGAGAGCGGAGGTTCCGACCAGCATCCGCGCCGCCGCATCGCCCTGCCGGATCTCGCGCTTCAACGCGCGGTTCTCAAGCACCAGTGCGCGGGTCTTCAGCGCCTTGCCGACCACGGCGAGGAAGTCCGAGGGGCTGCACGGCTTCTCGATGAAGTCGAAGGCGCCGCCCGTCATGCCCTTGACCGCCATCGGCACATCGCCCTCCCCGGTCAGGAGGATCACCGGCAGGTCGGCGTCGACCTTGCGCGCATGGTCCAGCAGCGCGAAGCCGTCCTTGCCCGGCATGCGGATGTCGGAGACCACGATGCCCTGGAACTGCGTCGAGATATGGTCCTTGGCCTCGATGTAGCTTGACGCCAATATCGGTCTCAGCCCCGCCAGTTCCAGCGTCTGGCCCAAGGCCTCGCGCACCGCGCGGTCGTCGTCGACAAGTAGCACCCGGTCCGTCATGCCGCCTTGGTCCCCGGTTCGGCCGCGTCAAGCTCGACGACGAACTCCGCGCCGCCGGTGTCGCGGTTGCGCCCGGCGATCGTGCCGCCGAAGCTCTGGACGATGCCGTAGGAGATCGAGAGGCCGAGCCCCATTCCCTCGCTCGCGCCGACCTCCTTGGTCGAGTAGAACGGGTCGAAGATCCGATCCGGCTCGGCGATGCCCGGCCCGGTATCAGCGACGGCGAGCCGCACCCGCCCGGCGACAGGGGCGATGTTGATCGAGACGGTCCCGCCCGCCTCCATCGCGTCGGCGGCATTGGCGAGCAAGTTCATCACCACTTGCTGCAGCCGCACCTCGCCGCCGCGCACCCAGACGGCCGCCGCAGGCGGCTGCCAGTCCACGCCGACGCCGCTCGCCCTGAGCCGCGCCTCGCTGAGTTCCAGCGCATCCGCAACGACCTGGACGAGATCGACATCGCTCATCCCGTCATGCTCCTGCCGCGCGAATGCGCGCAGGTTCTTGATGATCCGCCCCATCCGCCGGGCAAGGTCGTTGATGCGGCCAAGGTTCTCGGCCGCCTTCTCGGGCTGGGCGCGGTCGAGGAACAGCCCGGCATTCTCGGCGTAGGAGCGGATCGCCATCAGCGGCTGGTTGAGCTCGTGGCTGATCCCGGCCGACATCTGGCCGAGCGCCGAAAGCTTGCCCGCCTGCACCAGCTCCGCCTGGGCGCGGTGGAGCTGCTCGTTCGCCTCCGACAGCTCCCGCGTGCGTTCCTCGACACGGGTTTCGAGCCGAGCATTTGCCTCGGCTTCGGCCGCGAGCTGCACCGCGAGCGCGCGCCGCCTCTCCAGAAGCGCGTAGCCCCCCGCCCCGATCACCAGGCAGGCCGCCGCCGCCACCAGCGCCTGCAGAAGCGCTTGCCGTTCCGCCGGGGCGATGTCGACCAGAGCCTCGCCGGTCATCTCGATCACCGGCAGCGGCCGCGTCAGATGCAGCGCGCGGGCCGGCAGGTAGGGACCGCCGTCGAGATCCCAGACCTCGTGGCGGTCGATATGTCGAACCTTGCGGCGCAGAAGATCCGCCGGCACCTCGCCCTCGCCTTCGGGCATGAGGTCGAGCCGCACCAGCACCAGTTCGTCGCGGTTCGACACGAAGGCGATGCCGTCGCTGTCGGTGAAGAAGACGATCATCGGCTCGCCGCGCCAGATCACCTCGACCGCTTCGGTCTCGATCCGCACCACCAGTGCACCCGCGACCGGGCCATCCGGCGAGAAGACCGGCGCGGCATAGACGAAGAGCCGCCGCCCGGTTTCCTTTTCGATCTCATGATGAAATCCGAGCGCACCCTGCATGGCCCGGCGCACATAGGGCGCGGTGGAGCGGTTCGCGCCGCGTCCCGGCCCCGACGAGGCGATGATGCGGCCCGAGGCACCGACGAGCAGGAACTCGTCCGAGCGTGTCATGTCGGCGGTGCGCCGCAGAAGCGCGTCGACCGGTTCGGCCGGCACCGAAGGATCGAGGGCGAAGCGCAGGATCTCTGGATGGTCCGCCATCAGCACGGTCATCTCGCGGTAGCGCTGGAGTTGACCAAGCAGCCGGTCGCCCGCGAGCGCCAGATCGGCGCGTCCGCGCTCCTCGAGCCGCGTCAGCGCGTCGTCGAGTGCCCGCCACCAGGTGCCGGCGATCACCGCCCCCGCAAGGCTCAGAAATACTGCGAGCGCCAGCGCGCGTCGGATCATGCCGTTCCTCCTCCGGTCTGGCAGTCTACCGAAGTGGCCACGGCAATTGCCAGCGCAATTCGTTTGCCATCAGGCCGGCCGGGCGGGCGTAAAACTCGACAGGGCTTACGCAACGGAAAGAAAACTTTTTTGGCTGACAAAAATTTTTTTACCAATACAGTAGTCCCCGCCCGACTCGGAGTCGACGACTTGCCCAAACCGCAACCGCAGACGACCACCAGCATCGGACCGCTCATCCGCGCCCGCCGCCGACAGTTGTCGATCACGCTGCAGGAACTGGGGGAAAAGTCCGGCGTCTCGGTCGGCTATCTCAGCCAGCTCGAACGCGACAACGCCACGCCGACCCTCGGCACGCTGGCGCAGATCGCGCAGGCGCTCGGCGTCGGGCTCGACTACTTCATCGCCGCGCCGCGCCCGGCCGACGCGCTGACCGTCGCGGCGGACCGGCCGCGCTTCTCGATCGATGGCTCCTCCGTCGTCTATGAACGCATCGGCGCCGAGTTTCCCGGCAGCGAGCTGTCGTCCTTCATCCTGCATGTCCCGCCCGGCTACCGCTCTGAGACCGTGAGCCACGAGGGCGAGGAGATCGTCTTCGTGCTCGAAGGCAGCGTGGTGCAGGTGCTCGAGGGCGAGGAGTTCCGCATGACGGAGGGCGACAGCCTGCATTACCGCGGCAACCGCCCGCATGGCTGGTACAATGACAGCGGCAGGCCGGCGAAGATCCTCTGGACCGGCACGCTCGAGCTTTTCCGCGGCCCGACCCGTGCCGCGCCGGTCCTGCCCTCGCTCGCCTCGGGCATGCAGGAGGGCGAGGCATGACCGGCCGTCACCGCGACCGCAACCAACACCGAAATTCCCCGGCCATCGGCCTCGCCGACAACCGGACCGGGGATGAGCCCTGCCTATCCGCGCCGCGGAACGGCAGCAACGACTGAAAAAACGAACCTCAACCTGGGAGTAACAGATGAACCTGAAATACCAACTCGCAACCGGCCTCGTGCTTGCCGCCCTGATGGGCGGCGCGGCCTCGGCCAAGACGCTGGTCTATTGCTCGGAAGGCTCGCCCGAGGGCTTCGACGCGGCGCTCTACACCTCCGGCACCACTTTCGACGCCTCCGAACACACGATCTACGACAAGCTCGTGCTGTTCGAGACCGGCACCACCAACGTGATTCCCGGCCTCGCCGAGAGCTGGGAGACCTCCGAGGACGGGCTGGAATATACGTTCCACCTCCGTCAGGGCGTCAATTTCCACGCGAATGACCAGTTCACCCCGACGCGCGACTTCAACGCCGATGACGTGATCTTCTCGTTCGAGCGTCAGGGCAAGGCCGACAACCCGTACAACCAGGTTTCCGGCGGCACCTGGGAATACTTCAACGGCATGTCGATGCCCGACCTGATCAAGGAAATCGTCAAGGTCGACGACTACACCGTGAAGTTCGTGCTGAACCGGCCCGAGGCGCCGATGGTGTCGAACCTCGCGATGGGCTTCGCCTCGATCATGTCGAAGGAATACGCCGACGCGATGCTCGAGGCCGGCACGCCCGAGATGCTGAACCAGGCGCCGATCGGCACCGGGCCGTTCAGCTTCGTCGCCTATCAGAAGGACGCGGTGATCCGCTACAAGGCGAACCCGGACTACTGGCGCGGCGCCTCGCCGATCGACGATCTCGTCTTCGCGATCACTCCGGACGCGAGCGTCCGCTACCAGAAGCTGAAGGCGGGCGAGTGCCATGTCATGCCATATCCGAACCCGGCTGACGTCGAGGCGATGAAGGCCGACCCGGACGTGCAGCTTCTGGAGCAGGAAGGGCTCAACGTCGGCTATCTCGCCTACAACACCAAGGTCGCGCCCTTCGACAACACCGCCGTGCGCAAGGCGCTCAACATGGCGATCGACAAGAAGGCGATCATCGACGTCGTCTTCCAGGGTGCCGGTCAGGCCGCGAAGAACCCGATCCCGCCGACGATCTGGTCCTATAACGACGCGGTCGAGGACGATCCCTATGATCCCGAAGCCGCCAAGGCCGCGCTGGCCGAAGCGGGCGTCTCGGACCTCTCGATGAAGATCTGGGCGATGCCGGTGCAACGCCCGTACAACCCGAACGCACGGCGCATGGCCGAGCTGATCCAGGCCGACATGGCCAAGATCGGCGTCACCGTCGAGATCGTGTCCTACGAATGGGGCGAGTATCTCGAGCGTTCGAAGGCCGAGGACCGCGACGGCGCGGTGCTGCTGGGCTGGACCGGCGACAACGGCGACCCGGACAACTTCCTCGCGGTGCTGCTCGGCTGTGACGCCGTCGGCGGCTCCAACCGCGCCCAGTGGTGCAACGAGGAGTTCAACGATCTCGTCCAGAAGGCCAAGGTGACGTCGAACCCGGAAGAGCGCACCAAGCTCTATGAAGAGGCGCAGGTCGTCTTCAAGCGCGAGGCGCCCTGGGCCACGATCGCCCATTCGGTGGTGTTCATGCCGGTGCGTCCGGAAGTGACCGGATACAAGGTCCATCCGCTCGGCGGCCACATCTTCTACGGCGTCGACCTGACGGAATGATGCAAAGGCGCGGGGCCGGATCCGGCCCCGCCCGCCTCTCGGGGGGGAGCACAACACATGACTGACCGTTACGCCGCGCATCGGGCGATTGCGCGCGATCTCGGTGCCGAGGCGGTGGCGCTGGTGCCGGGGCCGAACTTCGAGCGCCTCTACCGTGCGCCCTTCGGAACCAACGAGCGCCCCCTTGTCGTCGTGATCCCGGTCGAGGGCGCGCCCGCCGCAGTCGTTCCCAACCTCGAACTCAGCTCCTTCGCCAAGCTCGGCTTCGAGGGCGAGGTCTTCGACTGGCGCGACCAGACCGGCTACGCCGATGCCTTCGCCGCCCTCTCCCGCCACCTGCCGCTCCGCTCGATCGCGGTCGAGGGCCAGGTGATGCGGGTCTTCGTCCACCACGCGCTCACCACCGCTTCTCCGGGGATCGCGGTCCTTGACGCGGAGCGCGAGATCTCCGGCCTCCGGCTCAGGAAGACCGACGACGAGATCTCCGCGATGACCGAGGCGATCCGTATCTCCGAGGCAGCCCTTGGCGAGACCCTCGACCAGGTGAAGCCCGGCATGACCGAAGCCGCGGTCGAGCGCCTGCTTGTCGCCGCGCTCTTCGCCCACGGCGCGGACGACCAAGCGTTCGGCGCGCTCGTCGCGGCCTCCGACAACTCCGCCCATTCCCACGCCCATGCCCGCGCCGATTACGAGATCCGGCCCGGCGACGCGCTGCTTCTCGATTTCGGCGCAAAGAAAGGCGGCCTCTGCGCCGACATCACCCGCACCGTCTTCGTCGGCCACGCCACGGACGAGGCCCAGGCGGTCTACGACACGGTCCTGCGCGCCAACCTCGCGGGCTTCGCCGCGACCCGGCCCGGCGCCACGGCGCACGACGTGGACGACGCGGTGATCTCGGTCCTCGAAGCCTCGCCCTATGCCGACCGGATCCGCACCAAGACCGGCCACGGGCTTGGCCGCGACGTGCACGAGGCGCCCTACATCATGCGCGGCAACAGCCAGACACTGGAGCCCGGCATGGTCTTCACCAATGAACCCGGCCTCTACCGAACCGGCCCCGGCGGTTTCGGCGTCAGGATCGAGGACGACGTCCTCGTCACCGAGAGCGAAAGCCGCTCGCTCACCACATTCCCCAAAGAACTGAAGGTCGTCGGCTGATGCTCAGATATCTCCTCTCGCGCCTCCTGACGTTCCTGCCGACATTCTTCGGCGTGACGATCATCTCGTTTTCGTTCATCCGGCTCCTGCCGGGCGACCCGATCATCGTCATGGCCGGCGAACGCGGCGTCAGCGCGGAACGCTATGAAGAACTCGTCCAGCAGTTCGGCTTCGACCAGCCGCTCTGGCGGCAATACATCGACTATCTCGGCGGCGTCATCCAGGGCGACCTCGGCCAGAGCTTCGTGACCAAGAAGCCGGTCTGGGACGAGTTCTTCGCGCTCTTCCCGGCGACCCTGGAACTGTCGGTCTGCGCGATGATCTTCGCGGTGGCCCTCGGCCTTCCGGCCGGCGTCATCGCGGCGGTGAACCGCGGCAAGCTCTTCGACCGGACGCTGATGTCGACGGCCCTCGTCGGCTACTCGATGCCGATCTTCTGGTGGGCACTGCTCCTCATCATCGTCTTTTCCGGCATGCTCGGGCTCACGCCGGTCTCGGGCCGGATCAGCCTGCTCTACTATTTCGACAACACCACCGGCTTCATGCTGATCGACTCGCTCCGCTCGGGCCAGTCCGGCGCCTTCACCTCGGCCGTCCACCACCTGGTCCTGCCGACGATCGTCCTCGGCACCATCCCCCTGGCGGTCATCGCCCGCCAGACCCGCTCGGCGATGCTGGAGGTCCTCTCCGAAGACTATATCCGCACCGCCCGCGCCAAGGGTCTCGCGCCGTTCCGGGTGAACGGGGTCCATGCGCTCCGAAACGCGCTCATCCCGGTCGTGACCGTGATCGGGCTTTCGGTCGGCACGCTACTCGCCGGCGCGATCCTCACCGAGACGATCTTCTCCTGGCCCGGCATCGGCAAGTGGATGGTCGATTCGATCTTCCGCCGCGACTACCCGGTCGTGCAGGGCGGGCTCCTTCTGATCGCCGTCATGGTGATGATCGTGAACCTGACCGTGGACCTGCTCTACGGCTTCATCAACCCCAAGATCCGGAAGCGCTGAGATGGCCGAGACAACCATGACCGCCGCCGCGACCGCCGCCGCCCGCCCCGGCCGGCTGAAGGAATTCTGGTTCTATTTCCGCGAGAACAGGGGCGCCGTGATCGGGCTCTGGTTCTTCGCGGCCTTCATCCTCGTCGCGATCTTTGCACCGCTGATCGCGCCGCACGATCCGACCCAGCAGTTCCGCGACGCGCTGCTGAAGCCGCCCTTCTGGGAGGAAGGCGGCAGCCTCACCTACCCCTTAGGTACCGACGCGGTGGGCCGCGACATGCTCTCGCGGCTCGTGCACGGGTCGCGCTACTCCTTCTACGTCGGCATCATCGTCGTCACCTTCGCGGCCTCGGGCGGCATCGTCATCGGCCTCATCGCCGGCTTCGCGCCGAAATGGATCGACACGATCATCATGCGGGTGATGGACATCGTCCTCGCCTTCCCCTCGCTTCTCCTTGCCCTGGTGCTGGTGGCGATCCTCGGCCCGTCGCTGACGAACGCGATGATCGCCATCGCCATCACCTACCAGCCGCATTACGTCCGCCTGACCCGCGCGAGCGTGCTGTCGGAACGGTCGAAGGACTACGTCACCGCCGCCCGCGTCGTCGGCGCTAGCAAGTCCCGACTGATGTTCACGACGGTGCTGCCGAACTGCCTCTCGCCGATCATCGTGCAGGCGGCCTTGTCGTTCTCGACCGCGATCCTCGACGCGGCCGCCCTTGGCTTCCTCGGCATGGGCGCCCAGCCCCCCACCCCGGAATGGGGCACGATGCTCGCCGAGGCGCGCGAGTTCATCCTGCGTGCCTGGTGGGTCGTGACCTGGCCCGGCCTCGCGATCCTGATCACCGTCCTTGCCATCAACCTGATGGGCGACGGATTGCGCGACGCGCTCGACCCGAAACTGAAGCGGAGCTGACGCGATGCCCCTCCTCGATATCCGCAACCTCTCGGTCGATTTCGCCACCGCCTCGGGCCAGTTCCGCGCCGTGGACGGCGTCGACGTCAGCGTCGATACCGGCGAGATCCTCGCCATCGTCGGCGAATCCGGCTCCGGCAAGTCGGTCTCGATGCTCGCGATGATGGGGCTCCTGCCCTGGACCGCCACCGTGACCGCTGACGTGATGAGCTTCAACGGCCAGGACCTGCGCGGCCTCTCGCCCCGCCAGCGCCGCGACATCGTTGGCAAGGACATGGCGATGATCTTCCAGGAGCCGATGTCCTCGCTCAATCCCTGCTTCACCGCAGGCTTCCAGATCAAGGAGGCGCTCAGGCTCCATCTCGGCCTCGACAAGAAGGAGCGCCACGACCGCGCGGTCGAGCTTTTCGAGATGGTCGGCATCCCCGCCCCCGAGGACCGGCTCAAGGCCTTCCCGCACCAGCTTTCGGGCGGCATGAACCAGCGGGTGATGATCGCGATGGCGATCGCCTGCAACCCGAAGCTCCTGATCGCCGACGAGCCGACGACCGCCCTCGACGTGACCATCCAGGCGCAGATCCTCGACCTCCTGACGGGCCTGCAAAAGGATACCGGAATGGCGCTCATTCTCATCACCCACGACATGGGGGTGGTGGCGGAAACCGCCGAGCGGGTGCAGGTCCAGTATGCCGGCCAGAAGGTCGAGGAACAGCCCGTCGCCGATCTCTTCGAGACGCCGCACCATCCCTATACGGCGGCGCTCCTCGCGGCCTTGCCCGAACGCGCGACCTCGCGACACCTGCCGACGATCCCCGGCGTGGTGCCGGGCCAGTTCGACCGGCCGAAGGGCTGCCTCTTCTCGCCGCGCTGCAAATACGCCGACGACCGCTGCCGCGAGCAGCCGCCCGCGCCGGCAGGCACCGAGCTTGGCGTCGCCCGCTGCCACTATCCTCTGAGCGCGAAAGCGGAGGCCGAAGCATGAGCACCCCCGTCGTCACCGCCGAGAACCTCACCCGCCACTACGACGTGAAGGGAGGCTTCTTTTCCAAGGGCGGCACGGTGCGCGCCGTGTCCGAGACGAGCTTCACGCTCGAACCCGGCAAGACCCTCGCCGTCGTCGGCGAGTCGGGCTGCGGCAAGTCCACCCTGGCGCGGCTGATCACGATGATCGAGGAACCGACCTCGGGCACCTTCTCGATCGGCGGCAAGCCGGTGACGCCCGAGACCTGGGCCGACCACCGAACCGATGTGCAGATCGTCTTCCAGGACCCCTACGGCTCGCTGAACCCGCGCCAGAGGATCGGCTCGATCCTCGAGGAGCCCCTGAAGATCAACCGCCCCGACCTCTCCGCCGCCGACCGCGAGGCCAAGGCGCGCGAGATGCTGAAACTCGTTGGCCTGCGCCCTGAACATTTCGACCGCTACCCGCACATGTTCTCGGGCGGCCAGCGCCAGCGCATCGCGGTCGCCCGCGCGCTGATGCTGGAGCCGAAGGTGCTGGTCCTCGACGAGCCGGTCTCGGCGCTCGACCTCTCGATCCAGAGCCAGATCCTGAACCTTCTGGTCGATCTCCAGGACCGGCTCGGCCTCGCCTATCTCTTCATCAGCCACGACCTCTCGGTGGTGAAGCACATGGCCGACGACATCATCGTGATGTATCTCGGCCGCCCGGTCGAGATCGGACCCAAGGCCGAAATCTTCGCGCATCCGAAGCATCCCTACACGAAGGCGCTGCTCTCGGCGACGCCGATGGCCGATCCGAAGGCGAAGAAGACGCGGATCAAGCTCGAGGGCGAACTGCCCTCGCCCCTCAACGTGCCGGCGGGCTGCGCCTTCGCGCCGCGCTGCTGGAAGGTGAAGGACAAATGCCGCGCCGAACGGCCCGCGCTCGACGCGGCGCGGCACCGCGCGGCCTGCTTCTATCCCGAGGGCTGATCCGGGCGTCGGGGCGGCTCCCATCCCGCCCCGACCTGGCCTGAATCCGTTTGCCTGCTAACGGATCTTGTGGGACGATCTCCCGGCCTCAGGCAAGGAGACGCCGCCATGTCCGATCCCGCCCCCGCCGCCACCAGGACGAAACTCGTCATCCGCAACATCGGCCAGATCCTCTCCGGCCGGATCGAGGAGCCCCTGATCGACGGCGACTGCGTGGTCTGCAATGGCGACCGCATCACGGCGGTGGGCTACGAGAAGGACCTCGACACCGACCGCGCGACGACGGTGGTGGACGCCAAGGGCGTGACCCTCTGCCCCGGCCTCATCGATAGCCATGTCCACCCGGTGATCGGCGACTACACGCCGCGCCAGCAGCAGCTGAACTGGATCGATAGCTGCCTGCACGGCGGCGTCACCACGATGATCTCGGCGGGCGAGGTCCATGCGCCCGGACGCCCGAAGGACATCGTCGGCCTCAAGGCAATGGCGATCGCCTCGCAGCGCTGGTACGAGAACTTCCGCCCCTCCGGCGTCAAGGTCCATTCCGGCGCCCCGGTGCTGGAGGAAGGCATGGTCGAGAGCGACTTCAAGGACCTCGCCGATGCCGGCGTGAAACTTCTGGGCGAGGTCGGGCTCGGCTCCGTCAAGGCCGGGGAGACCGCCGCCCAGATGGTCAAATGGGCGCGAAAGTACGGCATACAGTCGACAATCCATACCGGCGGCCCCTCGATCCCCGGCTCCGGCCTCATCGACAAGGACGTGGTGCTCGCGGCCGATGCCGACATCATCGGCCATATCAACGGCGGCCACACCGCGCTCCCCGACGAACAGATCACCTGCCTTTGCGAAAGCTGCCTGCGCGGCATCGAGATCGTCCACAACGGCAACGAGCGCGCCGGACTCCTCGCGATGCGCACCGCCTTCGAGCTTGGCCAGCCCGACCGCGTGATCCTCGGCACCGACGCGCCCGCCGGCTCCGGCGTCCAGCCCTTAGGCATCCTGAGGATGATCGCGATGCTGTCGTCGCTCGGCGACGTGCCGCCCGAGATCGCCTTCTGCTTCGCCACCGGCAACACCGCGCGGATGCGCGACCTCGACTGCGGCATCATCGAACCGGGCCGCGCCGCCGATTTCGTCCTCATCGACATGGCCCAGCACGCGCCGGGCGGCTCGATGCTCGCCTCGATCCACCAGGGCAACCTGCCCGGCGTCGGCATGACCGTGATCGACGGCGTGGTCCGCACCGCCCGCAGCCGCAACACGCCGCCCGCCACCCGGCTGCCGGAAATCGTCGAAAGCTGATCCCACCACTTTCTGTCCGGAAATACTCCCGCCGGAGGCAACCCGAGTGTCCGCGGCGCAAGCCGCGGATGCGAGATCCATCTTGCGCCCGGAACGGGCGCTCGATCTGATAACCTACCGCCCCCGCTTCACCGAGACCCGCCGCTCGATCTCGCCGGCGATTTCCTCGACCCGCCGCACCTGGCCCATATGCCCGCCCAATGAGGCATAGTCGGAAAGCCGCATCGTGAACTCGATCGGTGCCACCAGCGCCGGCGTCGGCACATAACCGAAGGCGTTCGTCGGCATCTCCGTCACGTCCGCCATGAAGGTGATGCCGCCGCCCGGCCAGACGTAACACTCCGCCCCGCCGCAGGTCACCCGCGTCACCGCCTCGCGCACCGAGCGCGTAAGCCGCACCGGGTTTTCCGTCACCCCGGCCCGCAGCGATCCGCCCGCCCCGCCCATGAAGAGGACCGAGGTCACCGAGGGCTCGCAATTCTCCGCGATCCGCTCGACCGAGGTCCGCAGCGCCTCCGGCAGGTCGGCGCGGACCGGCTTCAGGTCCTCGTCGAGCACATAGTAACCCCACTGCTCCCCGGTCGTCGAAACCATCAGGAGCGTCAGCCCCGGCCGCGCCGGTTCGCGCCAGGGCCCGAGGATCGTCAGCGGATCCTCGATATCCGTCCCGCCCCAGCCGGTTCCGGGCTCGGCGACGCGGAAGTAGCGGCCCGGCGTCGACTTGTGGCCGAGGATCTTGATGCCAGTCGGCTCGACGCCGAGGAGCTTGCCCGCCTGATGCTCCGAGAGAACCCCGGTGATGTGATCGTCCACGACCACAACCTCGTCGACGAGCGCGTGCCATTGCCTGGCAAACATCCCGATCGTCGCCGAGCCGCACCCGACCCGCATCAGCTGCTCCTCGACCCCGTTCACCACCGGCGGCCTGCCGGCCTGCAGCACCACCCCGGCCCCGCCGTCGATCGTCACCTCGACCGGCTCGCGGTTGCAGAGCCTGAGAAGCGCGTCGCAGGTGACGCGGCCCTCCTTCTTGCCGCCGCCGGTCAGATGATGCACCCCGCCAAGCGACAGCATCTGCGAGCCATATTCAGCCGTCATCACATGGCCGATGGGCTCGCCGTCCACCCGCACCGCCGCCGCCTCTGGCCCGAGGAACCGGTCGGTGTCGATCTTCACCTTGGCCCCGCAGTAGGAGAAGATTCCCTCGGTGACGACCGTGACCATGTCCACGCCGTCATGCTCCTGCGCGACGATGAACGGGGCCGGCTTGTAATCGGGATAGGTCGTGCCAGCGCCGATTGCGGTGATGAACGGCCGCTCCGTCCTGAGGATGTCGCCGTCCCACTCGCCCGCTTCGAGTTCGAGGAACGGCACCACCTGCCCGTCGCCCTCCTTGGCCGCCTGCAGCACGGTGAAGGGATCAAGCCGCACCAGTTCCCCGCCTTGATTGGCATAGCGATCACAGGCCCCGGCTCGGCCGTCGGTGATGTAGCACATGACCGGACAGGCGTCGCAGCGGATCTTGTCTTTCACCCGGGATTCAACGCGTTGCTTGACCATCTTAACCTTCCTTCGCGGCCCGGATCGCCGCCAGAACCCGGTCCGGCGTCGCCGGCAGCCGCGTCACCCGCGCCCCCGTCGCGTGCCGGATCGCCGAGAGGATCGCCGGCGCGGTCGGGATGAGCACATGCTCGCCCAACCCCTTCGCCCCGTAAGGCCCATGCGGATCGGCGACCTCGATGATGTGGCTGGTGATCGGCGGCACGTCCCCTATCGTAGGGATCAGGTAGTCGTGCAGGTTGTCGGTGCGGCCGGGAATGTATTCCTCCATCAGCGCGAGGCCGATGCCCTGCGCCACGCCTCCGTGAATCTGCCCTTCGACAAGCACCGGGTTGATCGCCCGGCCGACGTCATGCGCGGCATGGATATGGTCCAGCGTGACCGTCCCGAGCCCGGTGTCGACCGTCAGTTCCACCATCTGCGCCGTATAGCCATAGACCGCGTAGGGCACGCCCTGCCCGTTCTCGTCGAGCGGCGCGGTCGGCGGATCGTAGGTCTCCGCTGCCTCAACGACATATCCGTCCCCGTCTGGCAGCACGGCGCGATGGACCCGGCCATCGGGCGCGGTCACCTTGATCTCGCCCGGCGCGATCTCGATCCGGCCCTCTGCCGCGTTGGTCAGCCGAAGGATTTCCGCCCTCAGCGCAAGTCCGGTCAGCCGCGCCGCGTTGCCGGAGACATAGGTCTGCCGCGAGGCCGAGGTCTTGCCCGCGTCCGGCGTCACGCCGGTATCGGGACCGACGATCTCGACCCGGCCGACCTCCACGCCAAGCGCCTCGGCGAAGATCTGGGCGACGACGGTATTGGCGCCCTGTCCAATATCCATCGCTCCCTGGTGCAGCACCACGCGGCCGTCCGAGGTGATCCCGGCCCGGATCGTCGAGGGGTTGGGCAGCGAGGTGTTCCCGCAGCCATACCAGCCGCAGGCAACCCCGACACCCTTACGAAGAACGCCGCCTTTCTCATTGAATGATTGCGCTTTTTCAATGGCAACCCACCATGCCTGGCGCAGCGCAGCAAGGCAGGGCCGGATCCCGACCGCGCCGTCGAAGACCTGCCCTGTCGCTGTCGGAACGCCGTTGTCGAGCGCATTTAGATAGCGAAACTCCAGCCGGTCCATGCCGAGCTTCAGCGCAAGGTCGTCGAAGACCGCCTCCTGCGCGATCGCCGCCTGCGGGACGCCGAAGCCTCGAAAGGCGCCGGCCGGCACGCAGGTCGTGTTCACCGCCTCGGTGCGCGAGCGGATGTCGGCATGGGCATAGGGCCCGCCGGCATGGACCGGCACCCGGTTCGCCACGGTCGGCCCCCAGGAGGCATAGGCACCGGTGTTGAACGTGCCCTCAAAGATAAAGCCCGACAATCGGCCGTCCGGTGCCGCCCCTGCCCTGACCCGCATCGAGGCCGGATGCCGTTTCGTCGTTGAACCCATTGATTCCGAACGCGTATAGGCGATCCGCACCGGACGCCCCAGCCGCATCGCCGCGAGCGCCACATGCGGCTGGAACGACAGGTCGAGCTTCGAGCCGAAGCCACCGCCGACCGCCGACGGCACCACCCGGACCGCCTCGACCGGCAGCCCGAGGATCGCGGCCAGCGAGTCCCGGTTCATATGCGGCGCCTGGGTACCGCCATGGACCACGACGCCACCGTCGACCCAGTCCGCGTAACCGGCCTCCGGCTCGATATAGGCATGTTCGATGAACCGGGTCTCGAACACCCCCTCGGCGGTGACCGCGGCCCGCGCGAGCGCCGCCTCGGCATCGCCCTGCTGCACGAGGCCGCGGCACATGACGTTAGCCTCGCGGCCCGGATGCAACTCCGCCGCGGTTTTCGCCGCCCCCGGCTCGCGGGATGCGGATTTCTCATCCCAACTCACGGGAAACGTGGACATATCCAGAGCTGACACCACCTCGAGCGGACCGACCACTGCCGCCACAGCCTCGCCCCGGAACCGGGCGACGGATTCGGCATAGACCGGCTGGTCGATGAAGCCGGGAATGACGCCAAAGCGGTTCTCTCCCGGCACGTCCTGCGCGGTCAGGACGAGGGCGAGCCCGGACGCCTTTCGCCAGCCCTCCAGATCGCCGAAGCTGAAGCCGCAGTGATCGTGTGGCGCGCGAATTACCTTCATGATCAATGCGTTGTCAGGCGAAACGTCATCGCCGAACTGCTCCTCGCCCGCGATCTTCGGGGCGCCGTCGAGCCGGGCGATCCCGGCGCCGACCGCGCCCGCGCCGGGGTCCGGGGCGGGCTTGCCAATCACCGCGTCGATGATCTTGCGATAGCCGGTGCAGCGGCAAAGGACACCGCCCAAAGCGTCCTCCACCGCCGCCTCCGTCGGTGCCGGGTTGGTGCGCAGGAGCGCCAGGGCCGAGACCATCATGCCCGGCGTGCAGATCCCGCACTGCGCCGCACCGTGCGCGAGGAACGCCTCCGAAAGCCTTGCGAACATTGGGTTATTCTCGCGAAGACCGGCGAGCGTCTCGACCCGCCGGCCGGCAACCCGGCCGGTCGAGGTGATGCAGGCGCAGACCGGCGCGCCGTCGAGAAGGACGGTACAGGCGCCGCAATCGCCGGCGTCGCAGCCGACCTTCACCTCGCGGCAGCCGAAATCGCGGCGCAGCACGGCCGCGAGCCGCTCCAGTCCGGCCCCCTCGTGGCGGACCTCGCGTCCGTTCAGCGTGAAGCCCAGACCGCTCACCCTTGCGCCCCCCATCCGTCCAGCATCCGTACAGCCAGCGTACACACGGCGTCTCGACGATAGGCGGCGCTGCCGCGCACGTCGTCGATGGGCACGAGCGCCGCGAATTGCTCGGGCCGAACCACCGCGCCGAGCGCCCCAACCCGCCGACCGACGAGATCGCGCTCAAGCGCCGCGAGCCGCAGCGGCACGGCCGAGCAGGCGCCGACGGCGATCCGCGCCTCGGCCACGCTGTCGCCCTCGACGCGCAGGACCGCCGCGAGGGAGACGATCGAGATCACGAGGTAGGCGCGGCTGCCGAGCTTGGCGAAGTCGGAACGGACCGCGCCGTCGATCTGCGGCACGAGGATCGCCGTCACGATCTCGTCCGGCGCGCGCGCGGTTCGGCGGTTCCCGGTCACGAACGCGGCGAGCGGCACGACGCGGCGCCCGGCGGCCGAGGCGAGTTCCACCGAGGCGTCGAGCGTGAGGAGGACCGGCACGCCATCGGCGGCCGGCGAGGCGTTGCAGATGTTCCCCGCGATGGTCCCGGTGGTCTGGATCTGCACCGAGCCGACCTGCCGCCCAGCGGCCTTGAGGCCATCGAACAGCGGCGGCAGATCGGCGCGGCAGAGTTCCGCCCAGGTCGCGCCGGCGCCGATCCGCCAGTGGTCGCCCTCGCGCGTAATGCCCTTGAGATCGGCGAGCGCGGTGAGGTCGAGAACCCGCGCCGGTGCCGGTCGGTCGCCGAGAGCAGGAAAGACATCCGTCCCGCCCGCAAGAAGGGTGGCTGGCGCCTCGGCGAGAAAGCCGAGAGCCGCATCGAGGCGTTCGGGCCGGAACACCGTCATGCCGCGCTCCTCACCTCAGCCCGTCCTTGCCCTCGGCCTCGTCATGCGTGAGGCCGCCGACGCGTGGCAGGGGCCGGCCGCTGTCGGTCACCGCGACCGCGACGAGGATCTCGTCGGCGCGCGGCGCGTCGTTCACCCGGACCTCCATGCCGTCGAAATGCGAACGCACGTAGGCGGCGTCCTTGTGGCCGAGGGGCACGTCGAGGGGATGGCCCATCGGCCCGCGCTTCTTGTTCGAGGGCACCAGAGCCGCGCCCTTCTCCACCGCCTTACGCAGCGGCGCGCCGAGGCGCGGATGCAGGATCGCGGCGGCGTGCTCCAGTTCGCCGTTCTCGCCGACCAGCGCGGCCTTGCCGTAGCTCTGCGCCTGGCCAGGTGTGATCCCGAGCGCCGTGACGCAGGCCTCGCCCAGAAGCCCTCCGAGCTCCTCGCCGATCACCATCAGCGGGTCGAGATCGGCCTCGTAGCGGCCGGCGAAGGGATTCTCGATCACCGCGATGGCGGCGGCGCGGCGGGTCGGCGGGTCGATTGCCTGCCCCATTTCCGAGCGCACCTCCTCCACCACGGTCACGATCTTGCGGATCTTCGCGGTTCCCATCACGGCACCTCCCTTGTTTCTGTGACCTTGCCAACGGCGCGGCTGTCGCCCTGCAGCGCGAGGAATACCGCCCTAGCGCGGCCCATCGCGATGACCGCGCGGGCCCGTGCCGCGCCGGCGTCGAGCGCCTGCGCCCTTTCGTCCGCGCTCAGCGCGGCGACCGCGACCGTCACGAGCCGATCGCCGAGATCGCTGTCGGGCGCGACCGCGCGGGCCCGGCGACGGGTAACGCGGGCCGAGCCCGGCAGGTCGACCGCGTTGGCGATCATCGTCGCGGCGGCGTCCGCCTCGGCCGCCGTCGCCGCGAGCACGGTGACCGCGTTGGCGATGCCGAGCGAGTGGCTCCGCCCGCGCCAGCCGCTCGTCGCGATGCCGCCGATGCCGTCTCCGGCGCCGATCTTTATCAGCGCGGGGCGGCTGGCCGTCTGCGGGCCGCTGGAAATGCCGATGCGGTAGCGTTCGCCGGCCCCGAGGCGGAGCGCGATGTCGCCGCCGTTGTTGACCGCCGCGCGGGTCAGGCCCGGTTCGGCCCAGAGCGCGGCGAGAAGATGGTCCGCGACCGCGCCCGCCACCGCGGCCATCGGGGTAACGAACCACGCCGCGAAAGGGGCGACAGCCGCCGTCATCGCCCGCGCGACCGGGCCCTCGGGCAGCGGTTGCCCCGGCCCGGCCGGGGCGCGCAGGATCGCAAGCTCGGCGACGAGCGCCTCGAGGAGCCCCTCGAAGGCCCGCGCGGCGCGGCGCTCGGCCGCCGCGACCGTCGCTTGAGGACCTGCGAGGTCGAGGATCACGTCGATCGGCCCGTGCGTCAGCCGCAGCCGGCCCCGGTCCGCACCCCGACTTGCCCAAGGCCCTTCGCGCGCCGGTACCGCCCGGTTCGCTCCGGACCCGGAAATCATCTGTGCAGGAGCACCCGGCGCCACATCCGCTCCTTTCGCCGCCCCGCGGGGCCGGCAGTGTCGATCTTCGGATTACGGACCCGGATTCGTTTGCTGTCAAACGATTCTTCCAGCCAGTCGCCGCCACCCCGCGCGGGACTTGTCTTTGGCGGTCGAGCCCTTACAGTTTGACACAAGGAAACAACCGGAGCAGTGCCGAAGAGGATGCCAGGGTGAGTGACGGGCCGGAATATCGCCTCGACGACCAGATCGGATTCAAGCTCCGCGTCGCCAACCAGCGGCATCTGGAGATTTTCGCGACCGAAATGCCGGAGCTTACGCCGCGCCAGTTCGCGGTGATGGCCAAGCTCGATGAAGAGGGGACCCTGTCGCAGAACCACCTCGGCCGGCTCGTGGCGATGGACGCGGCAACCACCAAGGGCGTGGTCGACCGGCTGGTGAGGAAGGGGCTGATCGCGGCGGTGCCCTCGCCCACCGACCGGCGGCGGGTGGAGATCTCGCTGACCGCGGAGGGCGCCGACCAGATCCGCGAGGCGATCGTCGTGGCGGCGCGGATCTCCGAACGCACAGCGCGCAACCTCACCCCGCGCGAGCTGGCGCGGCTGATGACGCTGCTCGACAAGCTCTGAGGGGAGCCGGTTTCGGACGCGGCCGGCGCGGTTCCGGGCAGCGTTACCCCAGCCGGTCCTTCACCATCGGGCCGACCGCGCCGAAATCCATCTGCCCGGTGTATTTCGCCTTCAGCGCCGCCATCACCTTGCCCATGTCGCGGATCGAACTGGCGCCGATCTCGGCAACGGCCGCGTCGATCGCCGCGGCGATCTCTTCGTCGGTCAGCTGGCGCGGCAGGAATTCCTCGATCACCTTGACCTCGGCGAGCTCCTTCTCGGCCAGTTCCAGCCGCCCGCCCTCCTCGTAGGCACGCGCCGATTCCTGGCGCTGCTTGACCATGCGGCCGAGGATCGCCAGCACCTCGGCATCGCCGACTGAGGCCTCGCCGCCCTCGCCCCTGAGCGCGATATCCTTGTCCTTGATCGCGGCGTTGATCAGCCTCAAGGTTGACAGCCGCTCAACGTCGCGCGACTTCATCGCGTCCTTGAGCGCCGCCCCAATACGGTCACGCAGTTCCATCGGGTCTCCATCCCCTGAGCATCCGAAGCCCCACCATAGCCGAGCGGCGACGCGGACACAACGGGCGAAAAAGCTGATAACCCATTGATATCGCTGCGTAAGCCAAATCGCAGCCGGCCCCTTGACCGAAGCCCGCCGCCCCCGTAGGTTCCGCGGGATTTAAGCCCCGGGGAGTCGCGCCATGCCCACCAAGCCAGAGTCTTCGGTCAAAGCAACGGCCTGCCTCGCCCTCGCCGACGGCACGGTCTTCTACGGCCACGGTTTCGGCGCGACCGGCGAGACGGTGGCCGAACTGGTCTTCAACACCGCGATGACCGGCTACCAGGAGATCATGACCGATCCCTCCTATGCCGGCCAGGTCGTGACCTTCACCTTCCCGCATGTCGGCAATGTCGGCGTCAACCCCGAGGACGACGAAACCGGCGAGCCCGTCGCCGCCGGCATGGTGGTGAAATGGGATCCGACCGAGCCCTCGAACTGGCGCGCGACCGAGGACCTCGCCGCCTGGCTCGCCAAGCGCGGCCGGATCGGCATCGGCGGCATCGACACCCGCCGGCTGACCCGCGAGATCCGCCAGCAGGGCGCGCCGCATGTGGCGCTGGCCCATGACCCCGAGGGCAAGTTCGACATCGCGGCGCTCGTCGCCAAGGCCCGCGCCTGGTCGGGCCTCGTCGGGCTTGATCTGGCCAAGGACGTGACCTGCGCGCAGAGCTATCGTTGGGATGAGACCCGCTGGGCCTGGCCCGAGGGCTATGGCAAGCGGACCGGCGACGGTTTTCGGGTCGTCGCGATCGACTACGGTGCCAAGCGCAACATCCTGCGCTGCCTCGCCTCGGTCGGCTGCGACGTCACCGTGCTGCCGGCGACGGCCACGGCGGAGGAGGTGCTCGCGCACGAGCCCGAGGGCGTGTTCCTCTCGAACGGCCCCGGCGACCCGGCCGCGACCGGCGATTACGCGGTGCCGATGATCAAGGGCGTGCTCGCGCGCGACCTGCCCTTGTTCGGGATCTGCCTCGGCCACCAGATGCTGGCGCTGGCGCTCGGCGCCAAGACCGTGAAGATGAACCACGGCCATCACGGCGCCAACCATCCGGTCAAGGACCTCGAGACCGGCAAGGTCGAGATCACCTCGATGAACCACGGCTTCACGGTCGACAGCCAGACCTTGCCCGCGGGCGTGAAGGAGACCCATGTCTCGCTCTTCGACGGCTCGAACTGCGGCATCCGCATCGCCGACCGGCCGGTGTTCTCGGTCCAGTACCATCCCGAGGCGAGCCCCGGTCCGCAGGACAGCTTCTATCTCTTCGAGCGCTTCGCCGAGGCGATGCGGGCGCGCCGCGCCGCCTGAGGCGGTGTTTCGCGAAGAATCGCGCGGGCGACCGTTTTTGCCCGTGTGACTTAACGCGCCATTAACCCAGTTCTGCGGAATGTCGGGGGCATGTTCTTGCCCCGGATCCCGCATGTCCTCCGCCGCACCGCATCTTCGTCTCGTCACCCCCGGCCCGGTGCCGGCACCGGTTCCGGGCGGCTTCGCCCGCCGTGCCGATCGGGCGGCGCGGATCGGCCGCAAGCCGCTCGGCCAGATCCTGCTCGACATGCGGGCGGTCGATCCTGGCAACCTCCTGAAGGCGATCGCGCTGCGCGACCGGCAGGCCCTCAGGCTCGGCGACGTGCTCCTGGCTCACAGCTGGGTCGGCGAGGCCGAGCTGATGGCGGCGCTCGGGTTGCAATGGGGCTCCAAGGTGGTGGACCTGCGCGCGGAGCCGCCCGACCCGCGGCTCATCGACCGGCTCGGATGCGACACCTGCCTCGCCGAGGTGGCGCTGCCGTGGCGGCGGATCGGCGGCGCGACGGTGATCGTGACCGCGCGGCCCGAGGAGTTCGCGGCGCTGCGTGCCCGGCTGCCAAAGGGCTTCGGCCCGGTTGTGATGGCTTTGGCGCCGGAACAGGGAATCCATGAAGCGATCCTCGCCGCGCGGCGCAGCTCGATGGTCCACCGCGCCGAGACCCGGACGCCGGCGGCCGAGAGCTGCCGCGCGCAGGACGGCACGGTGATCGCCCGCGCCGCCGCCGCCGTGCTCGCCGCGCTGGCCTGCGGCACGCTCGCGGCGCCGGCCGCGACCTTCGCTCTCCTCACGCTCTGGGCCGTGATCTCTCTCGCCTCCGGCACCGGGCTGAAGCTCGCCTGTTTCCTCTCCGAGTACCGCGCCCGCCCCGCGCCGCTGCCCGCAAGCCGCCCCGGCCCGGAGCGGCTGCCGGTCGTCTCGGTCATGGTGCCGCTCTTCCGCGAGAACGACATCGCGCCGCGGATCATCCGCCGCATCGGCCGCATCGACTATCCCAAGGAGCTGCTCGACATCCTGCTCGTCGTCGAGGAAGACGACCACCAGACCCAGGAGGCGCTCGCGCAGCGCGACCTGCCGCGCTGGATGCGGGTGATCGTGGTGCCGAACGGCACGGTGAGGACCAAGCCGCGGGCGCTGAACTATGCACTCGACTTCTGCCGGGGCGCGATCGTCGGGGTCTGGGATGCCGAGGACGCGCCGGAACCGGGGCAGATCCGCAAGGTGGTGCGCGGGTTTCACGACCACGGGCCCGAGGTCGCCTGCCTGCAGGGCATCCTTGATTTCTACGACGTGCGCCACAACTGGCTGACGCGCTGCTTCACCATCGAATATGCCGCCTGGTTCCGCGCCGTCCTGCCCGGCCTCGCCCGGCTCGGCTTCGTCGTGCCCTTGGGCGGCACCACGCTGTTCTTCCGCCGCGAGGCGATCGAGACGCTCGGCGGCTGGGACGCGCACAATGTCACCGAGGATGCCGATCTCGGCCTCAGGCTGGCGCGGCGCGGCTACCGGACCGAGATGATCGACGCGGTGACCGAGGAGGAGCCGAACGCGCGCGTCCGGACCTGGATCCGCCAGCGGTCGCGCTGGCAGAAGGGCTACGCGATGACCTGGGCGAGCCACATGCGCGACCCGGCCCGGCTCTGGCGCGACCTCGGGGCGAGGCGGTTCTGGGGGGTGCAGATCCTCTTTCTCGGCTCGCTGTCGCATTCGCTCATGGCGCCGGTGCTGTGGTCGTTCTGGCTCCTGACGCTCGGGCGCTCGCACGCCTTCGCCGGCGCCTGGCCGGTGGGCCTCACGGCGGCGCTGATCGCGCTTTTCGTGGCCGCGGAGGGCGTCAACCTCGCGGTCGGGGTCTGGGCGACGCGCGGCCCCGGCCACCGGCACCTGATGAAATGGGTGCCGACGCTGCAGCTTTATTACCCGCTCGGGACGCTCTCGGCGTTCAAGGGGCTCTACGAATGGGTGGCAAGGCCGTTCTTCTGGGACAAGACCGCCCATGGCGTGCTAGCCGCGGGCGCCGACGTGCCGGAACTGCAGCCGATCCTCGTGCTGACCCGCCCGGTGCACCTGCCCGCAACTGACGCCGAGGCGGTGCCGCTTGGGCCGCGGTCCGGCACGCTGGCCATGACCAAGGCGCGGATCACGCTATCTGTTGCGGCGGGCTGCGGGGACGAGCCGGCGAAGCGGCCGGTACCGCCGCCCCCGGCCCTCGTCGCTTCGGCAAGCGGGGCGCGGCCGAGCTGAGGTCGGGGCGCGGGGTTGCGGGGCTCAGCCCTCACCCACGTCCCGCGCGGCCCCGGCGTCGAGCTTGAGCCGGGTCTCGAAGGCTTTCGAGATATGGGCGCGCAGGGCCGCCTGGGCCGCCTCGCCGTCGCCGTCGGCGATCGCCTTGACGATCGCGGCATGTTCGGCGAGCGCCGTCTGGCCGCGCCCCTCGGCGGCGAGCGAGGTCGTCGCCAGAAGCGCCATCGAGCGGTGGACGAGGTCGAGTTGCTGGACGAGGTAGCGGTTGTGCGAGGCGAGGTGGATCTGCTTGTGGAACCGCCGGTTGGCGCGGCTGAGTGCAGCCGGGTCGCCGAGATGGGCGCGGTCGGCCTCGACCATGTCTGCCAGAACCTTGACCTCCTCCGGCGTCGCGTGCTTGGCAGCGAGCCGCGCTGCAAGGGCCTCGAGCTCGGCGCGCACGACGTAGAGCTCGGCGAGCTGGTTGTGGTCGAGCGAGGCGACGATCAGCGAGCGGCCGTCGCGCGCCAGCATCGACTGGGTTTCCAGCCGCTGCAGCGCCTCGCGCACCGGCGTGCGCGACACGCCGAACCGCTCGGCGAGCTCGGCCTCGACGAGCCGGTCGCCGGGCCGGTAGACCCCGCCGTCGATCGCCTCGAGGATCAGCGTATAGGCGTCCTTCTGCATCTTCCCTCCCTCGCCCGGCCGCCCGTTGCCCGGCCGGAGCGCGAGCCTAAGCGGCAGCCTGCCCGGAAGGCAAGCGCCTCCGTTGCGGGGCGCGCGCCGAGCGCGTAGTGTCGCGGCCATGTACCAAGCCGACTTTCCCCATGTGCGGTCCTGGGTCTTCGACCTCGACAACACGCTCTACCCGCCCGAGGCGCGGCTCTTCGACCAAATCGAGGCGCGGATGACCGCCTATGTCATGCAGCTTCTCGGTGTGGCCAGGGGCGAGGCGGACCGGTTGCGGAGCCATTACTGGAGGCTCTACGGCACCACGCTCGCCGGGCTGATGCACGAGCATGGCGCCGATCCCGCGCCCTATCTCGTCGATGTCCACGACATCGCCTTCGACCGCCTCACGCCCGATCCCGCCCTGCGCGCGGCGATCGCAGCACTTCCGGGGCGGCGGATCGTCTATACCAACGGCTCGGCGCCCTATGCCGAACGGGTGATCGCGGCGCGCGGGCTGAGCGGCATCTTCGACGCGGTCTACGGCGTCGAACATGCCGGCTACCGGCCGAAGCCGGAGCGCGGCGCCTTCGAGACGGTCTTCGCGCGGGACGGGATCGACCCCGCCCGCGCGGCGATGTTCGAGGACGATCCGCGCAACCTCGCCGCGCCGCACGCGATGGGGATGCGCACCGTCCATGTCGCGCCGGTGGCCGAGCCCGCCGAGCACATCCACCACCATACCGACGACCTCTCGGGCTTCCTCTCGGCGCTCGGGCGCTGAGGCTTGACGCTGCGACATTTCGTCCATTGCGGCATTGCGGGCGCAGCCCTATGCCGCACCGCAGCGAACAGGAGATTCCCATGACCCCGATGCCACTGGCCCCGCGCCTGCCCTGGTACTATTCCGTCCCCGTCCTCGGCTGGATCGCCCGCGATCTGGTGCACGGGACGCCGGACAACCTCTGGTACTTCCTCACCATCCTCGCGACGCTGATGGTGCTCGCGGTCAAGACCTGGGGTCTCGTCGCGCTCGGCCTCACCGCGCTCACGATGGTGCCGGTGATGTTCGTGATCCTGATCATGATCACGCTCGGGAACTGACCGGGACAGCTTGCCGCTTGGACGCGCGGGGCGTCCCGGTCTATCTTCGCCCCGCGAACGGGGGGCGAGGACGATGCGCGAGACGACCGACATCCTGATTTCCGGCGGCGGCGTCGCCGGACTGACCGCGGCGGCGGCCTTCGGCGCCGCGGGCTTTCGCGTGATCTGCGTCGATCCCGCGCCCCCGGTGACCGGGGCCGAGGAGGACGGCGCGGACATGCGCACCACCGCCTTCCTGCAGCCCGCCCGCGCGGTGCTGGAGGCGGCCGGGCTCTGGGAGCGGCTCGCGCCCCATGCCGCGGCACTCAAGGTGATGCGGATCGTCGATGCCGGCGGCGAAGCGCCAGAGCCGCGCATCGTCAAGGATTTCGACGCGGCCGAGATCGGCGAGGAGCCGTTCGGCTGGAACTTTCCGAACTGGCTTCTGCGCCGCGAGACGGTGGCGCGGATCACAGAACTGCCGAACGTCAGCTTCCGCCCCGGCGTCGCCACGGCGGGCGTGCTGACCCGCACCGATGCCGCGCTGGTGACGCTCTCGGACGGCACCACGGTTTCGGCCCGGCTTCTCGTCGCCGCCGACGGCCGCGCGAGCCCGGTCCGCGAGGCGGCGGGCATCGGCGTCAAGACCACGCGCTACGGCCAGAAGGCGCTCGCCTTCGCGGTCACCCATCCGATCCCGCACGACAATGTCTCGACCGAGATCCACCGCACGGGCGGGCCCTTCACGCTGGTGCCGCTGCCGGACCGCGACGGCAGGCCCTGCTCGGCGATCGTCTGGATGGAGACCGGGCCCGAGGTGCTGCGGCTCGCCGCCCTGCCGGTCGCGGAATTCGAGGCCGAGATGCTGGCGCGTTCGGCCGGGCTTTTCGGGCCGCTGACGCTGGTCACGCGGCGCTCGGTCTGGCCGATCATCAGCCAGATCGCCGACCGGTTCGAGGCCGAACGCATCGCCCTGCTGGCCGAGGCGGCGCATGTGGTGCCGCCGATCGGGGCGCAGGGGCTGAACATGTCGCTCGCCGATCTCGCCTGCCTCGTCGAGCTCGCCAAGGCGGCGCCCGACCGGCTCGGCGAGCGGGCGATGCTTCTGGCCTATCACCGCCGGCGCTGGCCCGAGGTGAAGGCGCGGGTGACCGGGATCGACCTTCTGAACCGGACCTCGATGCTCGGGGCGCGGCCCCTGCGCGACCTGCGCGCGGGCGCGCTGAATGCGCTCTATTCGCTGGCGCCGGTGCGCAGGACGCTGATGAAGGCCGGGCTCGGGATGCGCTAGGCCTCGCAGAGGAAGCTCACCGTGCGGATCCGCCGCTCGGTCAGGTTGCGCACCTGATTGCGCACCATCTCCTCGAAGCCCTCGCCGAGGATCATGCCGCTCGAGACGGCGCGGGCGCCCGACTGCGCGATCCGGGCCGACAGCGCCTCGAACCAGGCCACGCTCTCGTCGCTCGAATCGGTGCGGTCAAGCACCCGGAACCCGGCGCCGGTCAGGAGGCTTTCCACCTGGTCCGGCGTGGCGACGAAGCTGATCGCGGCATCCTGCGCCCAGGGCACCGGGTAGTGGATCGCCCCGCCCTCGCCTTGCATGACGTCATAGACGAGGAACCGGCCGCCCGGCTTCAGGACCCGGCGCGCCTCAGCGTAGAGCCGGTCCTTGGCCGCGATGTTCATCGCGACATGGAAGGTCAGCGCCGCGTCGAAGGAGGCGTCCTCGAACGGCAGCGCGGTGGCGTCGCCTTCCACGAAGGTCACGCGGTCGGTGAGGCCGAGCCAGCCGCTGATCTCGTTCGCGGCCCGGCAGAATTCGGGCGTGAGGTCGATGCCGGTGACGTGGCATCCCCAGGTCTCGGCCAGCGTGCGCGCGGGCCCACCGAGCCCCGCACCGAGGTCGAGCACCTTCGACGCCGGGCCGAGCTGCAGGCCGGGGGCAAGCTCCAGCGTCGCGGCCCGGCCACGGATATGGAACTCGTCCACCGGCCCGAGATCGGCGGTGGTGATCCGGGCGAGGTCCTTGCCGGCCCCCTGGAGACTCGCCGCGATCCGCGCGGCGAGCCCCTCGCCCCTTGTGTAGTGTCGAGCAACCTCGGTCATCCCGCCCTCCTTCCGGTTGCGGAAGGGTAACGCCGGGAGACCCTGCCGGCAAATCCCGTCAGAGAGCCGCGTCGAGCGCCCGCCTGACCCGCGCCACCGTGCCTTCGACGTCGTAGAGCTTGTCGAGGCCGAAGAGGCCGATGCGGAAGCTGCGGTAGGTGTCGCCCTCGCCAACCTGCAGGGGCACACCGGCGGCGATCTGAACGCCTTGGGCTGCAAACTTCTTGCCGGTCTGGACCTCGGGATCCTCGGTGAAGCTGACGACGACGCCGGGCGCGCCGAAACCTTCGGCTGCGACCGAGGTGATGCCGCGCGAGGCGAGCTCGGCCCGGACCGCGTTGCCGAGCGCCCACTGCGCCGCGCGGAGCCGCTCGAAGCCGTAGTCTTTCGTCTCCTGCATCGTGTCGCGGAAGGCGCGGAGCGCGTCGGTGGGCATAGTCGCGTGATAGGCGTGCCCGCCATTCTCATAGGCGGCCATGATCGCGCGCCATTTCTTGAGGTCCATCGCGAAGCTCGACGAGGTCGTCTCCTCGAGCCGCTGCAGGGCATCGGCCGAGAACATCACGAGCCCGGCCGAGGGCGAGGCCGACCAGCCCTTCTGCGGCGCCGAGATCAGGACGTCGACGCCGATCGCCTTCATGTCGACCCAGACGCAGCCAGAGGCGATGCAGTCGAGGACGAAGAGCGCGCCGACCTCATGCGCGGCCTCGGCCAGCGCCTTGAGGTAATCGTCGGGCAGGATCATGCCGCTCGCGGTCTCGACATGGGGCGCGAAGACGGCGTCGGGCTTCGTGTCGCGGATCGCCTGGACGACCTCGGCGATCGGCGCGGGGGCGAAGGGCGACCGGGCGGAGTTGCCGATCTGGCGGGCCATCGCGACGACGGTCTCGCCGGCGAAGCCGCCCATGTCGAAGATCTGGCTCCAGCGGAACGAGAACCAGCCGTTGCGGACGATCAGCGCCTTCCTGCCACCCGCGAACTGGCGCGCGACGCTTTCCATCGCGAAAGTCCCGCCGCCCGGCACCAGCGCCACCGACTCGGCATTGTAGACCTCCTTCAGGAGCGCGGAGATGTCGCGCATCACGCCCTGGAAGGCCTGGCTCATGTGGTTGAGCGAGCGGTCGGTGAAGACGACCGAGAATTCCTCGAGCCCGTCCGGGTCGATGTTCGGCAGAAGCGCGGGCATGGGGACCTCCGTTGTTGGCTGCCTTCCGGGTACCGCATAGGCGCGGCAAAGGCAAAGCCGGTTGCGACATCCATGCGCCGGATTCGCGCGCGGCGGCGGTGGCCGGGGGCGTCCCGCCCCCGGACCCCCCGGGGGTATTTGGGCAATGAAGAAGGGTCAGCCGAGCGGACCGGGGCGGCGTTCTTCCGAAAGGAGCACGTTGGCCTCGACATTGCCGAGACCGGGCAGGGTCATGATCCGGCGCCGCAGCACGCGCTCGAAATCGGCTAGGTCGCGGGCAGTGACGCGCAGGCGGTAATCGTAGAGGCCAAGGACGTGCTGGACGGTCTGGACCTCGGGGATCGCGGTCGCGGCGCGTTCGAAATCCTCGAGGCTGACGCGGCCCTTGGTGGCGAGCTTCACGCCGAGAAAGACGGTGACGCCGAAGCCGAGCCGCTCGGCGTCGAGGTCGATGCGGCGGCCGGCGATCACACCCGCTTCCTCGAGCCGGCGGATGCGGCGCCAGGTGGCGGGTTGGCTGAGGCCGAGGGCGCGGCCGATCGCGCCGGCGCTCCGGGTGGCGTCGGCCACGAGCGCTTTGAGGATCGCCCGGTCGGTGTCGTCGAGCGCGATCATAAGGCGAGGCTCCCGGTTTCCTTGATGGTGGAGACGAGCATCAGGCTCTCGATGTCGGCGATATGGGGCAGCGTGAGGATGCGCTCTCGGTAGACCTCCTGGTAATGGCCCATGTCGCGGGCGATGACGTTGAGGCGGATGTCGACGCGGCCGAGGAAGGTCTGGATCTCGATCACCTCGGGTACCGCGCGGGCGGCGGCGAGGAACTCGTCGAAGGCGTGGGGATGGGTCTTGTCGAGGGTGAAGCGCAGCGACACCTCGACCGCCCAGCCGAGCGCCCGCCAGTCGATGACGGCGTGCTGGCCCTTGAGGATCCCGGCCTCGGTCAGCCGCTCGAGCCGCCGCCACGCGGTCGCGGCGGTCACGCCCGCCCGCTCCGCGAGGTCGGCCGTCGCGAGCCCCGGCTCGGCCAGAAGCTGGCGCAGGATGCGGCGGTCGGTGTCGTCGATCTGCATGAATATTCCCGAATTGCAGAATTGGCGAATGATTTTTCGCAGAAATATCGCGGGTGGTCAAATTTTGCACGGGTATTCCGGAAAATCTCCCTATGCTCGCCGCCAGAAACGAAGAAAGGACCGCATCATGCGCGTTTATTACGATCGCGACTGCGACATCAACCTCATCAAGGACAAGAAGGTCGCCATTCTCGGCTATGGCAGCCAGGGCCACGCCCATGCGCTGAACCTGCGCGATTCCGGCGCCAAGAACGTGGTCATCGCGCTCCGCGAAGGTTCGGCCTCGGCCGCGAAGTGCGAGAAGGAAGGCCTGAAGGTCATGGGCATCGCCGAGGCGGCCGCCTGGTGCGACGTCATCATGTTCACCATGCCGGACGAGCTGCAGGCCGAGACCTACAGGAAATACGTTCATGACAACCTGCGCGAAGGCGCGGCGATCGCCTTCGCCCACGGCCTCAACGTCCATTTCGGCCTGATCGAGCCGAAGCCCGGCGTCGACGTCATCATGATGGCGCCGAAGGGCCCCGGCCACACGGTGCGCGGCGAATACGTCAAGGGCGGCGGCGTGCCCTGCCTCGTGGCGGTCCACCAGGACGCCTCCGGCAAGGCGATGGAAATCGGCCTGTCCTACTGCTCGGCGATCGGCGGCGGTCGCTCGGGCATCATCGAGACCAACTTCCGCCAGGAATGCGAGACCGACCTCTTCGGTGAGCAGGCGGTGCTCTGCGGTGGCCTCGTGGAACTGATCCGCATGGGCTTCGAGACGCTGGTCGAGGCCGGCTACGAGCCCGAGATGGCCTATTTCGAGTGCCTCCACGAGGTGAAGCTGATCGTCGACCTGATCTACGAGGGCGGCATCGCCAACATGAACTACTCGATCTCTAACACCGCCGAATACGGCGAGTATGTCTCGGGTCCGCGCATCCTGCCCTACGACGAGACCAAGGCGCGGATGAAGGCGGTTCTGAGCGACATCCAGACCGGCAAGTTCGTGCGCGACTTCATGCAGGAGAACGCGGTCGGTCAGCCGTTCTTCAAGGCCACCCGCCGCCTCAACGACGAGCACCAGATCGAGCAGGTGGGCGAGAAGCTCCGCGCGATGATGCCCTGGATCTCCAAGGGCAAGATGGTCGACAAGTCGCGGAACTGACCTTCCATCTGGACCGAAGCAACTGCAGGGGGCAGCATCCATGCTGCCCCCTGTCATTTTGCGGAGCCCCGATGCCACAACCGACCCTGCGTGACTGGCTGTCGATCGCGGCCCTCGGCCTTATCTGGGGCGCGACCTTCATGGTCATCGCGCTGGCCTTGCGCGGATACGGGCCGGTGACTGTCGCGACGGCGCGCACCACTCTTGGTGCCGTGACGCTCTGGATCGCCGTTCTGGTACTCGGGCGCGCCCTGCCCCGCTGGTCGGCACGGCTTGGCGCCCATGTCCTCGTCATCGGGCTGTTCTCGACCGCCTTTCCGTTCTTCCTGCTGTCCTGGGGGCAGCAAAGCGTGCCGTCGGCCGTCGCCGGGCTCTCGATGGCGGCCGGGCCGCTCTTCGTCCTGCCGCTGGCCCATGCCCCTGTGCCCGGAGAGCAGTTGAGCTGGCGCAAGGCGTCAGGCTTCTCGCTCGGGTTTCTCGGGGTGTTGGTGTTGATGGGGTCGGACGCGCTCAGCGGCAGTGCCACCGCGCTGCCGCGTCTCGCCTGCCTTTGCGCGGCGCTCTGCTACGCGGTAGCGTCCATCACCACCCGGCGCTGTCCGCCCATCGATCCGATCCTTCTGGCCGCGTTCGCGTTGCTCGTGGGCGCCTTGGCCCTGATCCCGGCGATGCCGTGGAGTGAGGGACTGCCCCGCCCCGCCGGTGCCGTGCCGATGGCGGCGATCGTGATCCTCGGCCTCGTGCCGACGGCGCTCGCAACGCTGATCCGTGTGCAGGTGATCCGCGCGGCGGGTCCAAGCTTCACGGCGCTGACCAGTTATCAAGTCCCGCTCTGGTCATTCTTCTTTGGCGCGCTGGTTCTGGGCGAGGTTCTGGCGCCGCGCTTCTTTGTGGCGCTGGGGCTGATCCTCGCCGGCCTGACGTTGAGCCATCGGCGGCGCTGACAGGGGGTCAGACCGCCGCTTCGACCGCCGCGACGATGTCGCTCACGACCTCGGCGAGGAGCGCCTCGTCCTCGCATTCGGCCATGACGCGGATCAGCGGCTCGGTGCCCGACTTGCGGATCAGGAGCCGGCCGGTGCCGTTCAACCGCGCCTCGGCGCCGGTGATCGCGTCCTTCACCGTCGGAGCGGAAAGCGGTTCCTTGCCAGCGCCGTAGCGGACGTTCTTCAGAAGCTGCGGCACGCTCGGGAACTGGTGGACGAGCTCGGAGGCGCGGCGCCCGGTCTCGGCCATCGCGGCGAGGAACTGCAGCCCAGCGATCAGCCCGTCGCCGGTCGTGGCGTAATCGGTCATCACGATGTGGCCCGACTGCTCGCCGCCGAGGTTGTAGCCGCCCTCGCGCATCCGCTCGACGACGTAGCGGTCACCGACGGCGGTGCGTTCGAGGCGCAGGCCCCTGCCCGTCAGGAAGCGTTCGAGCCCGAGGTTGGACATCACGGTCGCGACCAGCGCCCCGCCCTTCAGCTTCTGCGCCTCGGCCCAGCGGGCGGCGAAGAGCGCCATGATCTGGTCGCCGTCGGCGACCGCGCCGGTCTCGTCGAGGATCATCACCCGGTCGGCGTCGCCGTCGAGCGCGATGCCGAGATCGGCGCCGTGAGCCACCACCGCCTCGGCGGCGGTCTCAACATGGGTCGAGCCGCATTTCTCGTTGATGTTGAAGCCGTTCGGCGCGACGCCGACCGGGACGACATCGGCGCCAAGCTCCCAAAGCACCTCGGGCGCGGCCTTGTAGGCAGCGCCATTGGCGCAATCCACGACGACCTTGAGCCCCGAGAGCGCGCCCCGCGCCGGGAAGGTGGTCTTGGCATATTCGACATAGCGGCCGAGCCCGTCGTCGATCCGCTTCGCGCGGCCGATATGCTCCGGGGAAGAGAGCTCGATCTCGGAACCGAGGATGCGCTCGATCTCGATCTCGGCCTCGTCGGAGAGCTTGAAGCCGTCGGGGCCGAAGAACTTGATTCCGTTGTCGTGGTGGGGGTTGTGCGAGGCCGAGATCATGATGCCGAGATCGGCGCGCATCGACCGGGTGAGGTAGCCGACGGCGGGCGTCGGCACCGGGCCGAGGAGGAGCACGTTCATGCCGGTCGAGGTGAGCCCCGCCGTCAGCGCGTTCTCGATCATGTAGCCCGAGAGCCGGGTGTCCTTGCCGATCACGACACGGTGGCCGTTGCGGCCGTCGGTGCGGAAGTAGCGCCCCGCTGCCGCGCCGAGCTTCAGCGCCATCTCCGCCGTCATCGGATGGGTGTTGGCGGTGCCCCGCACGCCATCGGTGCCGAAAAGTTTCCTGCTCATGGTTCTTCTCCTTGGGTCGCGGCCAGCCAGAGCCGCAGCGCCTGTTTTGCCTCGACGATATCATGGACCCGGTGGATCTGCACTCCTTGCGCCACCCCGGCCAGCGTCACCGCGACGGTGCCGGGCACCCGGAGATCGGCCCGGGCTTCCGCTCCGCACCCCGCGATCGCGCCGATGAAGCGCTTGCGCGAGGCGCCGAGGAGCACCGCGCAGCCGAGCCCGTGAAAGATGGAAAGCCCCCGAAGCAGCGCAAGGTTGTGCGCCACGGTCTTGCCGAAGCCGATGCCGGGGTCGACGATGATCCGCTCGCGCGGAATTCCCGCCGCCTCTGCCGCCGCGATGCGTTCGGCAAGGAAATCATAGACATCGAGGAGGACGTTGTCGTAGCGGGGATCGGCCTGCATGGTCGCGGGCGTGCCTTGCGCATGCATGAGGCAGACCGGCACGCCGCGCCGGGCGACCAGCGCCGCAAGATCAGGATCGTAGCCCAGAGCGGCGACATCGTTGACGATTTCCGCCCCGGCATCGAGCGCCGCGACGGCCACGGCGGATTTGCGGGTGTCGATCGAGACCGGCACCCGGAGGCCGCCCTCTTTCAGGGCGGCGATCACCGGCGCGGTGCGGGCGATCTCCTCCTCGCGCTCGACATCCGCCGAGCCGGGCCGCGTGCTTTCTCCGCCGATGTCGAGGATCTCGGCCCCGGCCTCGGCCATCGCACGGGCATGGGCGAGCGCGCGGTCGGGGGCGTGGAAGCGGCCGCCGTCGGAGAAGCTGTCGGGCGTGACGTTGAGTATCCCCATCAGCCGCGGCGCGTCGAGCGAAAGCCCGGCGAGCGGCGCGCGGGGCGCGGTGAGGCGGTGGCGCACATCTTCGGGAAGCTCGGAGGCGGCGACGAGCCCGCGCGAGCCCGCACGGGTCAGGTGTTCTGCGCGGTCGAACCAGCACCAGCCGCCCGCCAGAGGCAGGGCGCCTTCGGGCCGGGCGGGGTCGGTCATCGAGATCGGGCGAAAGTAATCCATGACCGGGTTTTGGGCGCTCGCGGCGGCGAAGGCAAGCGGTCGCGTCAGGCCGGCTCGACCGGCACGCGGCAAGCCGCCGGAAGTGAAACAGGGCCGTGAACGACAAGCCTGAGGGCGGCAAGCTCGCCCGCGAGCCAGGCCGCGAGCGCGACGCCGTCCTCGCCCGATCCCGGCGCGCCTGGCGTGTCGAGCACGAGCTTCGAGGGCGCCCAAACCACCATGTTGCCCTGCTTCATCGCCCAGTCGAGTTCGGTCCGCGTCGCGACCACGTTCAGGCGGGGATCGCGCGAGGCCAGGACCCAGGCGTTCTGCTCGATCGCGAGGAGATCGATGCGGGTCTGGCACGGCCCGTCGCCGGTCGCAGGGCGGGTCGTGTCGGGCAGGCCGACCGCGAGCACGACGGGTGCCGCCGTGGCGGCGAGCCGGTCGAGCCGGGCGGAGAGGTCCGGCGCGGCGATGGTGGCGTTGTCGAGATAGGCGACGACCGGATGCGGCACCTCGGCGGCGGTGACCGGCGCGGCCTCGGCGCGGCTGCGCACGATCTCCACCCCGAGCGCGCCCGGACCGCGGTCGAGCTTCTCGATCCGGAGGAAGACGCGGCAGGGCTGCGGCTCGGCGAGGATCCGCGCGGCGATGTTTTCCGCGAGCGTTTCGAGGAGGTTGAGCCGCTCGGCCGCAAGTTCGGCCGCGATCGCCTCGGTGAGGCGGTCGTAGGAGAGAATCTGGTCGACATCGTCGCCGGCGTCGCCGCCGCCGCGTGCAAGTTCCACCACCACGTTGAAGCGCAGGCGCTGTTCCTGACCACGCTCCTGCTGGAAGGCGCCGATATCGGCCGCGACGATGTGGTCGCGCAGCGAAAGCCGGTCAGGCGGATCGGCCGGCGCCATCGCTGCCGCGCGGGCCTCGGGATGGGCGAAGGCCTGGTGGATCTCGTCGGTCATGTCGCATCGGCTCCGGCGCTGGGTCGCGCGCATCATAGCGCGCGCGCCTGGCGCCGAAAGCCCGAACGCGGCGCTTTGCGCCGCGCCCGCGCCGCAGATTCAGTTCAGCGCGGTCCGGACCGGCGCGCGGTAGAAGATATGCGAGCCGATCATCGCCGTGCGGTCGAATTTCTTCGACCACGACGGCCGCACCGCCGGCGTGTGGAAATAGGTCGCGCCATCGGTCAACTGGCGAGGCGCGCCGTCCATCATCGCGCGGGCGACCTTCCGCGCGGTGGTCCAGGCGCGCTTCTCGCTGATCCGCTCTGGCTGGCCGTCGCAGGTATAGGAGAACTGGCAGCCGTTGGCGTTGCCCTGGTTGACCACGCCGCAGATCGTGCGCGGGAAGGACTTGCTCTCGACCCTGTTGAGGATCACCTCGGCCACCGCGGCCTGGCCCTTGATGCCCTCGCCGCGCGCCTCGAAGTAGAGCGCGGTGGCGAGGCATTCGAACTCCGGCCCGCCCTTCGGCGCCGGCAGGCTGGCGAGCCAGTCCTTGTCGTAGGAGATGGCGCCCTTGCGGGTCTTCGCCTTCGGCTTCGGCGGCGTCACGATCTCTTCGAGCCGCTCGCCGTCGACGGCGCCGAGCGCCGCCTTTTCCTGGCCGAGCAGCGTCGCGAGGTTGACCCCCAGAGCCGCAGTTGGATCGTTGGATTGGCTCACCGTCATCTCGGCATGCACGCCTCCGGTGAGGGCGAGGAGCATGGCCATGCTCCCGGTCCAGCACTTCAGCACTGACATATCACTATCCCGAATTGCTTCGTCGAGCCCCAGCCCCCCAAGGCTTTAGGACCGGGGTGACATAACGGAAACATTGCGAAACGTCCAGCCACGCGACATTTCAGCAACAGTATAGTGGCGAATCTTAGCCTATGGTTCCGAATCGGAAACGGTCAGAGCGGCCAAGAACGCCTGACGACTTCCTGACAAACCACTGACATCAGTACATTTTCTCGGAATCGCGCTGATCGGTCAGCGCGAATTGGGCCGCCGCGAGTCGCGCGACAGGAACCCGAAACGGGGAGCAGGAAACGTAGTCGAAGCCCGACCTGCGACAAAATGCGATGGAAGCGGGATTGCCGCCATGCTCTCCACAGACCGAAAGCGTCACATCTTGTCGTATTTGTCTTCCGCGCGCGCTGCCGATGAGCAAAAGTTCGCCGACGCCGTCCTCGTCGAGCACATGGAACGGGTCCTCGGGATAGACGCCCTTCTGGACATAGTCGCTCATGAAGCGGCCGGCGTCGTCGCGCGAGAGGCCATAGGTCATCTGCGTGAGGTCGTTGGTCCCGAACGACAGAAACGCGGCGTGCTGGGCGATCTCGCCGGCACGGAGCGCGGCGCGCGGGGTCTCGACCATGACGCCGAGCCGGTAGTCGAACTCGGCCCCGGTGGCGTTGCGCACCGCCGCGGCCACGGCGTCGATCCGGGTCTTGACCAACTCCACCTCGCGCTTGGCGGAAACGAGCGGGATCATCACCTCGGGCACCACGGCGGCGCCGCGTTTCGAGGCCTCGACCGTGGCCTCGAAGATCGCGCGGGCCTGCATCTCGTAGATTTCGGGCACCGTGACGCCGATCCGCACCCCGCGCATCCCGAGCATCGGGTTGAACTCCGACAGCGCCTCGACCCGGCGCATCACCTCCGACAGCGGCCGGTCGAGCGCCTCGGCAAGCTCGCGCATTCCCTCGCGGTCATGGGGGAGGAACTCGTGCAGCGGCGGGTCGAAGAGCCGGATGCAGACCGGAAGGCCCGCCATGATGTCGAAAAGCGCGGTGAAGTCGGCGCGCTGCATCGGCAGGAGCCGGTCGAGCGCCACCTTTCGGTCCTTCGCGGTGTCGGCGAAGATCATCTCGCGCATCACCGTGAGCCGGTCCTCGTCGAAGAACATGTGCTCGGTGCGGCAGAGCCCGATCCCCTCGGCCTCGAACATGCGCGCGGTACGGGCGTCGTCGGGCGTGTCGGCATTGGCACGCACGCCGATGTCGCGCACGTTGTCGGCCCAGTGCAGGAGCGTGGTGAACCACTTGTCGAGCGCGGGCTCAAGCATCTCGGCCTGCCCGGCCAACACCTCGCCCGAGGTGCCGTCGACGGTGATCACGTCGCCTTCGCGGAACACCCGCCCGCCCTTCGCGGTCAGGGTCTTGTCGCGCAGGCTGATGCTGATGTCGGACGCGCCGACGATGCAGGGAAGGCCAAGCCCGCGGGCGATGACGGCGGCGTGGCTGGTCATGCCGCCACGCTCGGTGACGATGGCGACGGCGGCATGCATGCCGCGGATGTCCTCGGGCGCGGTCTCGCGCCGGACAAGGATGCAGCGCTCGTCGCGCGCGGCCGAGGCCTGGGCGTCGGCGGCGGAAAAGACGATCCGGCCGGAGGCGCCGCCGGGACTTGCCGCGATGCCGGTCACGATGCGGTCACGCGGCACGCGGGGATCGACCTGATAGTGCAGCAGTTCCGACAGCGCGCGCGGCTCGACCCGGAGGATCGCGTCGTCACGGCTGATGATGCCGTCATTGGCGAGCGTCACCGCGACCCGGACCGCAGCGCGCGAGGAGCGCGGCACGGTGACCGCGTCGATCACCTTCAGGGCGCCGTTTTCCAGCGCGAACTCGACCTGCATCTCCTCGCGCAGGCGCGCGCGGCAGGTGAGGCAGTGTTTCTGCAGTTCGGCGAAGACCTCGGGCGCGGCCTCCTCCAGCGAATGGCCGCGCCTGTCCTTGACGAGATAGAGCGTCTCCTCGGCCTTGCGGTTGGCCGGGTTGAGGCCGCGGAAGCGCCCGGTGATCTGCGGCGCGCCGGTCACCCCCTCGATCATCTGGATCTTTCCCCGGCCGGAGAGCGCCGGCCCCATCGCCTGCGCCATCTCCTGCACCACGAGCCCGAGGGCGGCGTCGGCCGGCGCGCCCTTGGCCTCGCGCAGGAGCCGCGCGGTCGTGCCCTCCCAGGCGCGCGCCATCGAGCGCATCACCTCGGTGAGCTGCTGGGCGCGCGATTGCGGGAACTCCTCGTCCATTTCCGCCTCGTAGGCGGCGAGTGCGGCGGCGAGCGCTGCGGCGGAGGGCTCGGCCGTGAACATGTCGGGATCGAGCCGGGCGACATGGATCGCGTAGGACTGCACGAAGCCGAGATAGATCGCGTCGGCGAATGCGGCGCCCTGCTCGCGCGTGAACTCGGCGTGTTTATCGGCGTTCATGCCGACATTGAGCACGGTTCCCGGCCCGCCCCAGGCCGGATTCGCGGGCGAGGGCCGGATCGAGACGAGCACCCCGTCGAACAGGGCGGCGAGACGATTCACATCCGGCAACTGGCCCGCTGCGATGGCGCGGACCGTGTCGCAGGGCAGCGCCGCCGTCCGCGGCACCGGCAGGTCGAGCCGGATCAGCCGCTGCAGGCATTTCGCCCGCCAACCGTGGCGCGCGGGATCGATCCGCGCCGTCGGCGTGATCTCGATGAACTCGGCGAAATCGGTATGTTTCTGCACTGCGGCAATCCTCTGTCGGGCTGCAGGATAGCGTGCTTCTCTTTCTTGGCAAGAAAAAGCGGAAACCCCGCGCGGCTGCATCGCGCGACGGGGGAGAATCGTGCCGCCCAGAACGCCACGCGCGGCTTGCGCCCCGCCCCCGCATGCGCCATGACTGGCCCGAGACAGGAGACGATCATGGCATTGCCGGTCCGGCAGCAGGCGACATACTGGGGCATCGCGGCGGTATTGTTCTTTGCCGCGCTATGGGGCCTTGGCAACGTGATCCTGCCCTTCGTGGTCGGTGGCGCGCTGGCCTATTTCCTCGACCCGGTCGCCGACCGGCTCGAACGGATGGGATTGAGCCGCACCGCCGCGACCTCGGTGATCTCGATCGCGGCGCTTCTGATCTTCGTTCTGCTCTCGCTGCTGATCGTGCCGATGCTGGTGCGCCAGCTTGTCGGCCTCGTGAACGCCGCGCCGACGATCTTCGCGGAGCTGCACCAGTTCCTTGCGACCCGTTTTCCGGCGCTGATGGACAATGAAAGCGCGCTGCGCGACACGCTGAACGCAATCGGCAAGACCATCCAGTCGCGCGGCGCGGAGCTGGCGCAGGGGCTCCTGACCTCGGCGCTCTCGGTGATCAACGCAATCGTCTTCATCGTCGTGGCGCCGGTCGTGGCCTTCTACCTTCTGCTCGACTGGGACAACATGGTCGCCAAGATCGACGGCTGGCTGCCGCGCGACCACCGCGAGACGGTCCGGGCGCTCGCCCGCGACATCGACCGGGTGCTCGCGGGATTCGTGCGCGGGCAGGTCTCGGTCTGCCTCATCCTCGGCACGTTCTACTCGGTCACGCTGATGCTCGCGGGGCTCGATTTCGGACTGATCGTCGGCGCCATTGCCGGGCTCATCACATTCATTCCCTATGTCGGCGCGCTGATCGGCGGGGCGCTGGCGATCGGGCTCGCGCTCTTCCAGTTCTGGGGCGACTGGTTTTCCATCGCCATCGTCGCGGGGATCTTCGCGGCCGGCCAGTTCCTCGAAGGCAACGTCATCACGCCGCGCCTCGTCGGCAAGTCGATCGGGCTGCACCCGGTCTGGCTCCTGTTCGCGCTCTCGGCCTTCGGCACGGTCTTCGGCTTCGTCGGCATGCTGGTCGCGGTGCCGGTCGCCGCCGCGTTCGGCGTGCTGGCGCGGTTCGCAGTGTCGCAATATCTCGAAAGCCGCCTCTACAAGGGGCTCGACGGCAGGGACAAGGGGTGAGATGGCCCGTCAGCTGACCTTCGACCTGCCTGTGCGCCCGGCACTGGGGCGCGAGGATTTCTTCGTCTCGCCCGCCAACGCGCTTGCTTTGGCCGCACTCGACGGCGCGGCGGACTGGCCGCAGGGAAAGATGCTGCTGATCGGCCCGGAGGGCGCGGGCAAGAGCCACCTCGCGCAGGTCTGGGCCGGCGCGGAATCGGCGCGCGTCGTCGCCGCGACCGAGCTCGCCGCCCTGCCCCTGCCCGACCCCGCGCCGCTCGTCGTCGAGGATGCCGACCGGATCGCCGGCGACCGCGCGGCCGAGGTGGCGCTCTTCCATCTGCACAATCACATGCTGTCGGGCCGCGCCCGGCTGCTCATCACCGCGCGCGCCGCGCCGCGGTCCTGGGGGCTGACGTTGCCCGACCTCGCGAGCCGGATGGAGGCGACGGCAAGCGCGCAGCTTCTGCCCCCCGACGACGCGCTCCTTGCGGCGGTGCTGGTCAAGCTCTTCGCCGACCGGCAGATCGCGGTGGCGCCGGCGCTGATCCCCTGGCTGGTGCAGCGGATGGACCGGTCCTTCGCCGCCGCCCGCCGGCTCGTCGCCGAGCTCGACGCCCGCTCGCTCGCGCGCGGAGGGCCGGTCACGCGCGCGCTGGCGGCCGAGATTCTGGACTCCGCCATCCTCGACGCGCCATGATGCGGATCATTCATAGAACCGTCATATGAGCATTAGATAAGCCCGGCATGACACAGGCAGATTTCCTCAAAGCCCCGTTCCCGAAACCGGCTGTCCTGCCGGAGGTGGAGATTTCCGGCCCGAAGCGGTTCTTCAACCGGGAACTGAGCTGGCTGGCCTTCAACTGGCGCGTCCTCGACGAGGCGCGCAACCCGCGCGTGCCGCTGCTCGAACGGCTGCGGTTCCTGTCGATCTCGGCCACCAACCTCGACGAGTTCTACACGGTGCGCGTCGCGGGCCTGCGCGAGCTTCGGCGCGAGGGCAATGTCCTGCACTCGGACGACGGGCTGAGCCCGGCCGCGCAGCTTGCGCTCATCAATGCCGATGCGCGGCGCCTGCTGCAGATGCAGCAATCGGTGTGGAACAAGCTGAAAAAGGAGCTGGAGGCCGAGGGGATTGCGCTTCTGACGCGCTCCAAGCTGACGAAGCGCGACGAGGCGTTCCTTGCCGACTACTTCCTGAACAAGGTCTTCCCGATCCTCTCGCCGCTGGCGATCGACCCCGCGCATCCGTTCCCGTTCATCCCGAACACCGGCTTCTACCTCGCGCTCGCGCTCGAACGGGCCACGGACAAGCGGCGACTTCAGGCGCTTCTGCCGATCCCGCAGCAGATCGAGCGGTTCGTGGCGCTGCCCGGCGGCAAGCGGTTCGTGCCGATGGAAGAGTTGTTGCTTCTGCATCTCGGTTCGCTCTTCCCTGGCTACCGCGACACTGGCCACTGCGCGTTCCGGGTGCTGCGCGACAGCGATATCGAGGTCGAGGACGAGGCCGAGGATCTGGTTCGCGAGTTCGAGACCGCGCTGAAGCGGCGGCGGCGCGGTCAGGTGATCCGCATGAAGATCACGGCCGGCGCGCCCGAGGATCTTCGCGACCTGATCATGGAGGAGCTCGCCGTCGCGCCCGACGAGGTCGTCGAGGTCAAGGGCATGGTCGGCATGGCCGACCTGAAGGAGCTGGTGCTCGACAGCCGCCGTGACCTGCAATGGCCCGGCTTCACGCCGCGCGTGCCCGAGCGGGTCCAGGACCACGAGGGCAACATGTTCGCGGCGATCCGCCAGAAGGACATGCTGCTGCATCACCCCTACGAGACCTTCGACATGGTGATCCGCTTCCTCAACCAGGCGGCGGCGGATCCGAACGTGCTCGCGATCAAGCAGACGCTCTACCGCACCTCGCAGGACAGTCCGATCGTCGCGGCGCTCTGCGACGCGGCCGAGAGCGGCAAATCGGTGACCGCGCTGGTGGAGCTGAAGGCCCGTTTCGACGAGGCCGCGAACATCCGCCAGTCGCGACGGCTCGAACGCGCGGGCGCCCATGTCGTCTACGGCTTCATCAACTACAAGACCCACGCGAAGATCTCGACCGTGGTGCGGCGCGAGGGCGAGAACCTCGTCACCTACACCCATTACGGCACCGGCAATTACCATCCGATCACGGCGCGGATCTACACAGACCTGTCGTTCTTCACCTGCGATGCCCAGCTTGGCCGCGACGCGACCAAGGTCTTCAACTACCTGTCGGGCTACGTGCAGCCCGAGGGGCTTGAGAATATCGCGATCTCGCCGATCAGCCTGAAGCCGCGGCTGCTGGAGCTGATCGCTGCCGAGGCGGAGCATGCGCGGGCGGGCAGGCCGGCGGAAATCTGGGCCAAGATGAACTCGTTGATCGAATCCGACATGGTCGATGCGCTCTATGCCGCGAGCCGCGCCGGGGTGAAGATCAACCTCGTCGTACGCGGCATCTGCGGCGTCAGGCCGGGCATCAAGGGTCTGAGCGAGAACATCCGCGTGAAATCGATCGTCGGCCGCTTCCTCGAACACAGCCGCATCGTCTGTTTCGGCAACGGCCACGGCCTGCCCTCGAAGAACGCGCGGGTCTTCTTTTCCTCGGCCGACTGGATGGGCCGCAACCTCAACCGCCGGGTCGAGACGCTGGTCGAGGCAACCAATCCGACCGTGAAGGCGCAGATCGTGAGCCAGATCATGGCCGCGAACCTCGCCGACGAGGCGCAGAGCTGGGTCCTGCAACCGGACGGCCGCTATGTCCGCGACCTGCCCGAGGGGCGCGACGATCTCTTCAGCTGCCACCGGTTCTTCATGGAGAACCCCTCGCTTTCGGGCCGCGGATCGGCCGGGGCGAAGGACGTGCCGAAGCTTGCCCATGCGGCCGACTGAGGGGAACGCGATGCAGAGCCGGATCGACACCAGGAAGACCAAGGGCGGCAAGACCAAGATCCGCGGCGAGGCGCTGGCCGAGGAATGGGGGCCGTTCGGCCGCCCGCTCTTCGACGACCCCTCGGCGCGTGCGCTGGAACGCGTGGGCGTGGTCGATGTCGGGTCGAACTCGGTCCGGATGGTGGTCTTCGACGGCGCCGCGCGGAGCCCGGCCTATTTCTACAACGAGAAGGTGATGGCGGGTCTCGGCCAGGGGCTGGCGCAGACCGGGCGGCTCAACCCGCAGGGCCGCGTGCGGGCGCTGTCCGCGCTGAAACGGTTCGCCGCGATCGCCGCGGGTATGAGCCTGCCGCCCCTCTCCTGCGTCGCCACTGCCGCGGTCCGCGAGGCCGTCGACGGGCCGGAGTTCCGCGCCGAGGTGGAGCGCGAGACCGGGCTCAGGCTCTGGGTGATCGACGGCCAGGAGGAGGCGCGGCTCTCGGCGCAGGGCGTGCTGCTCGGCTGGCCCGAGGCGGAGGGGCTGGTCTGCGACATCGGCGGCAACTCGATGGAGCTTGCCGAAGTCTCGGGCGGCAAGGTCGGCCGCCGCGTGACCTCGCCGCTCGGCCCGTTCCAGCTGCAGCAGGTGCCCGGCGGCAAGAAGGGCATGACGAAATTCATCAAGGAGACGGTCGAGGCGCTGGCCGCCGAGCTCGGCACCGGGCACGAGCGGATCTATCTCGTCGGCGGCTCGTGGCGGGCAATCGCACGGCTCGACATGGAGCGGCGCAGCTATCCGATGACGGTGCTGCACGAATACCGGATGGGTCCGCAATCGGTCCTGCAGACGGTGAACTGGATCGCCGAGAACGATCTCACCGCGCTGCGTGCCCGCACCGGCACCTCGGCGGCGCGGATGGAGCTGGTGCCAATCGCCGCGCAGGTGCTGCGCCAGCTCGTGCTGAGCTTCCACCCCAGGGAGATCGACGTATCCTCCTACGGGATCCGCGAGGGGCTTCTCTACGAGCAGATGCCGGAGCGTCTGAGGATGCGCGACCCCTTGATCGAGGCCTGCCGCCATGCCGAGCGGACGATGGCGCGGATGCCAGGCTTCGGCAAGAAGCTCTACCAGTTCCTGCTGCCGCTCTACAAGAACGCGAGCTACGAGAAGCTGCGCATGGTCCGCGCCGCCTGCCTCCTGCACGACACCACATGGCGGGCGCATCCCGACTACCGCGCCGAGGTCTGCTTCGACAACGCCACCCGCGCCAATCTCGGCGGGCTGTCGCATCAGGAACGGGTGTTCCTCGGGCTCTCGCTCCTGCATCGCTACAAGAACTCGCGCGCCGGGTCGCGGCTGGAACCGCTCTTCGCGCTTCTGAGCGAGGAGCAGATGAAGGAGGCCGAGGTGCTCGGCAAGGCGATGCGGTTCGGCGCGATGTTCGCGGTGAAGTCGCCCGAGGAGGCAGGAGAGCTGACCTGGCGGCCGAAGAAGAAGGTTCTCGGGCTGCGGCTCAACGCCCATGCCGAGCCGCTCTTCGGCGAGGTCGCACAGTCGCGCTTCGGCGCGCTTGCCGACGCGCTCGGCGCGCAGAGAGAGGTCAACGTGGTCTGAGGCTGGATCGGACCGGTCAGATCTCGATCTCGCCGTCAGGTTCGGGCAAAGCGCGCTCAGCGGGCGACTTGCGGCGGATGATTATGTCGCCGTTCGGCAGCATCTCGGGCGCATGGTAGTTCCGCATGTCGCCGATCATCGCGGCCAGATCACGCAAGGCCGGCTCCATCTCGGCCAGCGCGCGGCCCATCTCGTCTTGCAGGTCCTTCAGCGCCGGTTCGACCTCGCCGATCATCGAGCGCAGGATGATCCGCGCGCCCTCCTCAAGAAGGCTCAGCCCCTCCTCGGCAGATTTCTCGCCGGGTGCGCCGCCGGATTGACCCGCGGCAGGCGCGGTGGCGATCAAGAGGACGGCAAGGGCATGGGCTATGCGTCTCATGCCCCCAATATAGGCGAAGCGCGCCGCGTTTCACAGGTCCGCTCAGAGGTCGATGTCGAGCGTGACCGGGAAATGGTCCGACGCGGTCAGGAGCGCCTCGCGCAGTTCCGGCACCCGGTAGCTGCCGGGATCGTCGAACGGGTGCCAGATCCGCCATTTCGGGCGCATCGCCTTCAGGTCAGGCGAGACCATCAGGTAGTCGAGCAGCGCCGAGAAGAAGCAGCCCTCGGAATCGAGATAAAACCGCGCGGTGGCGGGAGCCGCGGCAAGCTTCTTGCCGAAGGCGACCCGCGCATGGGGATCGTAGAGCCGGGTCTCGTGCGGCTCGTCCCAGCCGAGCACAATCTCGACCCCGGAGCGACCGAAGAGCTTTTCGTATTCGTCAAGACCGGGGCCGTCGTTGAAATCGCCCATCACCATCAGGCTGTCGCCCGCCGCGAGATGTTCGAGCACGCGTTCGCGGAGCCAGATGCACTGGGCAAGCTGCTTGCGGCGGTTCTCGATCGCGAGCCGCTTGACCTGCGCCTCGGTCGTGGCGCCGTGCGGCGCCTTCGACTTGATGTGGACGCCGATCATCCGGAAGGCGCGGCCCGCCGGCGTCCTGGCCGCGATCTCCAGCGGCGGCTTGGAGAAGCGCACCAGATCGGGCGTCGCGTCGATGTCGAGGTCGATCCGGTAACTCGAATCGAAGCGTGGCGCGGCGCCGGAATGGGCGTGGTCGGGCTGGCCGAGGGGGTCGTGGCGCACCTTCAGCCGGTCGGGATCGTAGAGGAGCGCGATCTCCTGCTGGGTCTCGTTCTCGTAGCCGAGCAGCGCCTTGCGGGTCCTGAGCTCGTAGCGCGCCGCGAAGGCTTCGAGCATGTCCACGGTCTTGTGGCGGCGGTTGCTGTCGGGCGCCTCGATGATCATCACCGCGTCGGCGTCGAGCGCGGTGAAGACGATGCCGAGGGCGGTGAGCTGGTCGGCGCGGGTGACGTTGTGGCGCGACGACCAGCCGCCGTCCTCCAGCATCCTGCCGTCGCGGTCGAAGAGGTTGGTGAACCACTCGACGTTGTACGTTGCGATCCGCATCGGCTCAGGCCGCCTCTCTCGCGCGGATCTCCTCCCAGGCGCGGTTGACGGCGACGAGCCGCTGTTCCGCGAGGCGGAGCGCCTCCTCGGGCAGGCCGCGGGCGAGGAGCCGGTCGGGATGGCAGTCGCGCACCGCCTGCCGGAAGGCGGCGCGGATCTCCTCCATCGGCGCGTCATGGCCGACGCCGAGCGTGTCGTAGGGATCCGGCGGCGCCTCGGGCACATGACGCGCGAGGATCGAGCGGAAGCAGCGGTCGCCGACGCCGAAGATCCGCGCCACCTCGCGGAGGAACGCGTCCTCGTGCGGGTGGTAGTCGCCATCCGCGACCGCGATGTGGAAGAGCCCCTCCATGAGGTCGACGAGCACCGGGTCGCCGGCGCCGAACATGCCGGCGATCTTGGCCGCGTACTGGTCGAAACCGGCGACGTCCTGGCGGGCGAGGTTGAAGACCCGCGCCGCGTTCGCCTCCTCGGCGCGCGGGATGGTGAAGACCTCGCGGAAGGCCGCGACCTCGTCGCGGGTGACCTGGCCGTCGGCCTTGGCCATCTTGGCGCCGAGCGCGATCACCGCGATGGTGAAGCCGACCGAGCGTTCCGGCGGCGATTTCAGCCGGTCGAAGACGGTCGACAGCGCCTCGCCCTTCGCGAGGGCGGCCAGAGCGTCGGAGATGCGGGTCCAGATCGACATGAGGTGAGCTTATCCCGGCGGCGGGCAAAATGTCAGTGCGTCACAAAAACTTCATCATCAGCACGAGGTCGAGCCAGCGGCCGAACTTGCGCCCCGCCTCGGGGATGCGCGCGACATGGGTGAAGCCCATGCGTTCGTGGAACGCGACCCCGTCCGGGTTCTCGCCCGAGACCCCGGCAAAGAGCGTATGCGCCCCGCCGATCCGGGCATGCTCCTCGATCCGCGCCATCAGCGCCCGCCCCGCGCCGCGTCCGCGCGCCTCCGGCGCGAGCATGATCGTGTGCTCCATCGCATGGGCGTAGCCATTGCCGCCGCGGAACTGCGCATAGGTCGCGAAACCCAGGAGCCCGCCGCTCTCGGCAAGGAAGAACTCGCGCCCCGCCGCGCGACGCTCCTCGATCATCTGCGCGAGGCTCTCGGGCGTCTTCTCCTCGTCCGAGAAGCTGATCGTGGTGTCGCGGATCACCGGGTTCCAGAGCGCGATGAGCGCGGGAATGTCGGTCTCGCGGGCCGGACGGATGATCATGCAAGCGTCCTCTCACCGTGCGGCGTGGAAATGGTGACGCGGAGCGCCGGGTGCCCGGCGACGATGACGACGCGCGGGTCGCGGACCGGAAGTGCGGCCGTGAGTGCTGTGGGATCGGGATGCGCAATCTCCAGCCGCAGAAGGCGGCAGCCGCTCTCGGGAAGCGCGGCGGCGGGGTGGCGGTCGCCCTGCCATTCGATCAGCGCAGGGAAGCAGTCGTCGAACGGGTGGCGGCCATCGTCCGGCACGCCGAAGCGCCAGCGGAAGGCCGCGCGCGAGAGATCGGTCGCCCGCCCGGCCCCGTCGGGCGCCGCGGCGAGGGCTGCATCGAGATCCTCGACCCGCGCGATCCAGTGCGTCAGCCGCGGCGGCCCCGCGAACCGGTCGAGACCGAACCAGCGCGGCCGGCCGGGTGGCTCGGCGCCGGGATCGGTGGCGATCACTTCGAGATACTCGCGCGGCCCGAGGCCGAGGAGCCGGTTATGTGTCGCCATCGCCGCGTGCTGCCCACCCGGCACCAGCGCCACGCCGAGCGCGGCCTCGACCGCCGCCACGCCCTCTTCGAGCGTCGCCGCCGCAACCGCGAGATGATCGAGTTCCGCCATGCCTCCGCCTCCGGCGCGCATCCTAGACAGGATCGGACAAGAAGAAAACGCATTGATTTCAGGCGCCTCCCCTCCCCCTCGTGACGAGGGGATGGGGGTGGGGGGCGGCCCCGGGCGGTCAGCCCCTCCCTCTCCCACGAGGAGGGAGGGAAGCGCCCTGCCCGGCCCGATTGCACCCGTTCCGATCCCGCGGAAAGACGCCGCGCCGCCGCCGCAAGCAGCGATTTCGACCGACGAAAAGGTTGACATGGCGGGCCCAAACCCCAATTCAGACCGAACGGTAAAGATATTCAGGGGGATAGCTGATGAGCCTCATGCGCGCATTCGACCGATTTTTCCGTCACGACGCGGCGGGTGGCGTGCTATTGATGGCCTCGGCGGTGCTCGCGCTGATCGTCGCCAACTCGGCGCTTTCGGCGGGCTATCACGACCTGCTCCTGAAGAAGTTCTCGATCCTGCTCGATGGCGAGGGGCTGTCGAAGCCCCTGATCCTGTGGATCAACGACGGGCTGATGGCTGTCTTCTTCTTCCTCATCGGGCTCGAGCTCAAGCGCGAGATGGTCGAGGGCAAGCTCAAGAACCCCGCCGACGTGATGCTGCCGGGGCTGGCGGCGGTCGGCGGCATGGTGCTGCCGGCGCTCGTCTTCCTCGCCTTCAACTGGTCCGATCCGGTGACGCGGGGCGGCTGGGCGATCCCGGCCGCGACCGACATCGCCTTCGCGGTGGGCGTGCTGGCGCTCCTTGGCAAGCGGCTGCCGGCGGCGCTCAAGATCTTCCTTCTCACGCTCGCGATCCTCGACGACCTCGGCGCGATCCTGATCATCGCGCTCTTCTACACCAAGGAGCTGCATGTCGATTACCTTTTCATCGCGCTCCTTCCACTTGCGGGGCTCTACCTTCTGAACCGCGCCGGCGCGCACCGGATCGCGCCGATCGTGCTTCTCGGCGTGGTGCTCTGGGTGCTGGTGCTGAAATCGGGGGTCCATGCGACGCTTGCCGGTGTCGTCACCGCCTTCTTCGTGCCCTTGAAGGACAAGTACGGCAAGTCGCCGCTCCACTCGCTCGAGCACGCGCTGTCGCCCTATGTGCTCTTCCTGATCGTGCCGGTCTTCGCCTTCGCCAATGCCGGCGTGGTGCTGCAGGGCCTGACGCTCGGCGACCTCTTCGCGCCGCTGCCGATGGGAATCGCGGCGGGTCTCGTGATCGGCAAGCAGCTCGGCGTCTTCGGTGCGACCTGGCTCGTGGTCCGCGCCGGCTGGGCACGGCTGCCGTACGGCGTGACCTGGCCGCAGATCTACGGGCTCGCCTGCCTCGCCGGGATCGGCTTCACGATGTCGCTCTTCATCGGCGGCCTCAGCTTCGATTCACCCGACAACATGAACGCGGTGCGGCTCGGGGTGCTCGCGGGTTCCGCGATCTCGGCGATTACCGGCTATGTGGTGCTCCTGATGGCCGCGCAGCGCCGGACGGCCGAGGCCGGGGAGGCCGACGCCGACGAACCCGCCGCGGCGGCCCAGAACTGACGCCCGTTCAGGCCGTGCCCGCGCGATAGGGCGCGAGCACGGCAGCGACCGCCGCGCTGTTCGGCGTCGGCACGCCAAGCTCGCGCCCCATCCGCGATACCGCGCCGCAGATCCGGTCGACCTCCAGCGGCTTGCCAAGTTCGAGATCATGGGCGGTCGAGGCGCGCGCCTCGTCAGGCAACCGCGACCAGAATTGCAGCGTCTTCTCGACGGCATCCGCCGGCAGGTCGACGCCGCGCGCCCGTCCGACCGCGTCGGCCTCGCGCACAAGGCCGCGGAAGAACTCCATCAATTCGGGATTCGCCCGGATCTCGCGAAACCGGCAGCGCGCGGCGGCGGTGGTGCCGCTCACCGCGTTGAAGAGAAGGAACTTCTGCCAGAGATCGACCGTCACGTCGGCGCGCTCCGGCACGGTGATCGCGGCGGAGCGGAAGGCTTCGATCACCTTGGCGACCTCGGGCGAGGTCTGGCTGCCTTGTCTGTCGCCGATAGTGAAGGCGCTGCCGCCGCCGTACTGGGTGACGACGCCCGGCGCGGTGATGTTGGAGAAAATGCGGGCGACGCCGATCAGCGTCCGCGCGTCGCCGAAGGCCGCGGCGAGGAGGTCGGGCGCGTCGACGCCGTTCTGGAACGGCAGCACCAGCGTCTTCGGCCCGGCATGGGGAAGATAGGCCGCGATCATGGCCTCCATGTCCTGCCCCTTCACGGCGAAGACCGCGAGGTCGGCCGGCGGCAGATCCTCCAGCCGGTCGCTCACGGCGTCCGGCCGGATCACGGTTTCGGTGCCGTCCATCACCAGTTTCAGCCCGGCTTCGCGGATCGCGGCGAGATGCGCGCCGCGCGCGAGGAGCGAGACCGAATGCCCCGCCGGTGCGAGCTTCGCCGCGAGAAAGCCGCCGATCCCGCCGGCCCCGAGCATCAGGATGTTCATGCCTCGCCTCCCGTTCCTGTCCTTCAAGCGCAGACCGCCGCCCCCGGGGGGCGGCGGCCGGTCGTTCAGGCCTTCCGCGCCTCGCGGATGAGCCGCAGGATGTCCTTCGCCGCCGCCGGGATGTTGGTGCCCGGCCCGAAGATTGCCTTGACCCCGGCCTTCTCGAGATACTCGTAATCCTGCTGCGGGATCACCCCGCCGCAGATCACGAGGATATCGCCCGCGCCCTTCTCCTTCAAAGCCTCGATCAGCTTCGGGGCGAGCGTCTTGTGGCCCGCCGCCTGCGAAGAGACGCCGATCACATGGACGTCGTTGTCGACGGCGTCCTGCGCCGCTTCCTCGGGGGTCTGGAAGAGCGGGCCCACGTCGACGTCGAAGCCGATGTCGGCGAAGGCCGTCGCGATCACCTTGGCGCCGCGGTCGTGGCCGTCCTGGCCCATCTTCACCACGAGCATCCGCGGGCGGCGGCCCTCCTCCTCGGCGAAGGCCTCGACGTCCTTCTGGATCGCCGCGAAGCCCTCGTCGCCCTCGTAGGCCGCGCCGTAGACCCCGGCGAGCGTCTTCACCTCGGCCCGGTGCCGTCCGAACACCTTTTCCATCGCCATCGAAATCTCTCCTACCGATGCCCGGGCGCGCGCGGCCTCGACCGCCGCTTCCAGGAGGTTGCCGCCCTCGGTCGCGCGCCGTTCAAGCTCGGCCAGCGCCGCCTCGCATTTCGCGGCGTCACGGGTCGCGCGGATCTTCTCGAGCCGCGCCACCTGCGCCTCGCGCACCTTGACGTTGTCGACATCGAGAATGTCGATCGGGTCTTCCTTGTCCTTGCGGTACTTGTTGACGCCGACGATGACCTCCTCGCCGCGGTCGATCATCGCCTGCCGGCGGGCCGCCGATTCCTCGATCCGGAGCTTCGGCATGCCGGAGGCGACGGCCTTGGTCATGCCGCCCATCTCCTCGACTTCCTCGATCAGCGCCCAGGCCTTTTCCGCCAGTTCCGCCGTCAGGCTCTCGACGTAGTAGGAGCCCGCGAGCGGGTCGACGACATTGGTCACGCCGGTCTCTTCCTGCAGGATGAGTTGGGTGTTGCGCGCGATCCGGGCCGAGAACTCGGTCGGCAACGCGATCGCCTCGTCGAGCGCGTTGGTGTGCAAGGACTGGGTGCCACCGAGGACCGCGCTCATCGCCTCGTAGGCCGTGCGGATGACGTTGTTGTAGGGGTCCTGCTCCTGCAAGGACACGCCCGAGGTCTGGCAATGGGTCCTGAGCATCAGCGAGGAGGTCTTCTTCGCCCCGAACTCGGTCATGATCCGGTGCCAGAGCATCCGCGCGGCGCGGAGCTTCGCGGCCTCCATGAAGAAGTTCATGCCGATCGCGAAGAAGAACGACAGCCGCCCGGCGAAATCGTCGACATTCATGCCGCGCGCGATGGCGGCCCGGACGTATTCACGCCCGTCGGCGAGCGTGTAGGCCAGCTCCTGCACGAGGTTCGCGCCCGCCTCCTGCATGTGGTAGCCCGAGATCGAGATCGAGTTGAACTTCGGCATCTCGTTCGAGGTGTATTCGATGATGTCGGCGATGATCCGCATCGAAGGTTCGGGCGGGTACACATAGGTGTTCCGCACCATGAATTCCTTGAGGATGTCGTTCTGGATCGTGCCGGAGAGGAGGCCCCGGTCGACGCCCTGCTCCTCACCCGCGACGATGAAGTTCGCGAGGATCGGGATGACGGCGCCGTTCATCGTCATGGAAACGCTGATCTTCTCAAGCGGGATGCCGTCGAAGAGGATCTTCATGTCCTCAACCGAGTCGATCGCGACCCCGGCCTTGCCCACGTCCCCCACGACGCGGGGATGGTCGCTGTCATAGCCACGGTGGGTGGCGAGGTCGAAGGCGACCGAGACGCCCTGCTGCCCGGCGGCGAGGTTCTTGCGGTAGAAGGCGTTCGATTCCTCGGCCGTGGAGAAGCCGGCATATTGCCGGATCGTCCAGGGGCGGCCGGCATACATCGTCGCCCTCACGCCGCGGGTGAAGGGCGCGATGCCCGGCAGCGTGCCCATGTGGCCGAGGGGCGCGGTATCCGCTTCGGTGTAGAGCGGCTTGACCGCGATTCCCTCGAGCGTGTTCCAGGTCAGATCGTCGGGCGTGCGGGTCTTCAGTTCCTTTTCCGCCAGCGTCCGCCAGGCTGCCATCTTGTCCGTCATCGGTCATTCCTTTCATCGCTGACCGGACCCCGCGAGAGGCGCCGGTATAAGCCTTTGGCAATCCGCCCGTTTCGCCTATATCTGGGACGGAGGAGATTGCATGAAGCCACTCTTGTTCGTGATCCTGTCGGGCTGCCTTGCTCTTGGCGCCGAGGCCCAGGAATCCGCTCCCGTCACCCTCGAGCCGATCGCGGCCGAGACGGTGGAGCTGGACGATTTCCGCTGGGAAAAGCGCCCGGTCGTCGTCTTTGCCGACAGCCCGAACGACCCGGCGTTCCGCACCCAGCTGCAATATCTCACCGAGGATCCCGACGAGCTCATCAAGCGCGACGTGGTGATTCTCACCGACACCGATCCCGCCACCCCGTCGGACGCGCGCCGGAGGCTGCGCCCGAGGGGGTTCTCAATGGTGCTCCTCGACAAGGACGGCACAGTGAAACTGCGCAAGCCCCTGCCGTGGCGCGTCCGCGAGATCGTCCGCGCCATCGACAAGTTCCCGCTCAGGCGCGAGGAACTGCGGATGAAGCGGCTGGGCGACGGGTAGTTCATTCGAACTCCATGATCACGTCGTCGACCTTGAGGCTCGCGCCCGGCGCGGCGGCGATCTTCTTCACGACGCCCTTGCGCTCGGCGCGCAGGATGTTCTCCATCTTCATCGCCTCGACCGTGGCCAGCGCCTGGCCCTCCTGCACCTCCTGGCCCTCCTCGACCGAGATCTTCACGACGAGGCCGGGCATCGGGCAGAGGAGGTACTTCGAGGTGTCGGGCGGCAGTTTTTCCGGCATGAGCCGGGCGAGCTCGGCCTGGCGCGGGGTGCGGACATAGACCTTGAGGTCCGCGCCGCGGGTGCGGATGCGGAAACCACCGGGGAGCTTGTCCACCTTCAGCACCACCGCCGCGCCGTCGACCTCGAGCCGGGCGAGCGACTGGCCGGGGGTCCAGTCCGAGGTTACCCGGTGCGCCGTGCCGTCGGCGAAGCGCACCGTGGCGCCCTCGCGGTCGGCGTCGATCTTCACCGCGATCTCCTCGCCCTGCAACGATACCACCCAGTCGTCGCCGACATGACGCTCGTGGTTGCCGAGGCGCCCGGTGATCCGGGTGCGGCGGATCTCGGCCACCCGGTTCATCGCCGCGGCGGCCGCCGCGACCATGCGGAGCCGGCCCTCGCCGAGCACGACGCCGTTGAAGCCCTCGGGGAACTCCTCGGCGATGAAGGCGGTCGTGATCGCGCCCTCGATGAAGCGGGGATGGTCCATCACCGCCGAGCAGAACGGCAGGTTGTGGCCGATCCCCTCCACCTCGAACGCGTCGAGCGCGACCCGCATCGCCTCGATCGCCTCGGCGCGGTTCGGCGCCCAGGTGCAGAGCTTGGCGATCATCGGGTCGTAATACATCGAGATCTCGCCGCCCTCGTAAACGCCGGTGTCGTTGCGGACGATTGCCTTGTCGCCCACCGCCTCGACCGGCGGCCGGTAGCGGGTGAGCCGGCCGATCGAGGGCAGGAAGTTGCGATAGGGATCCTCGGCGTAGAGCCGGCTCTCGATCGCCCAGCCGTTGATCTTGAGGTCCTTCTGCGCGAACGGGAGCTTCTCGCCGGCGGCCACGCGGATCATCTGCTCGACGAGGTCGACGCCGGTGATCAACTCGGTGACGGGATGCTCCACTTGCAGGCGGGTGTTCATCTCGAGGAAGTAGAAGTTCTTCTCGCCGTCGACGATGAACTCGACGGTGCCGGCGCTGGTGTAGCCGACGGCCTTCGCCAGCGCGCAGGCCTGCTCGCCCATCGCCTTGCGGGTCTCGGGGTCGAGGAACGGGCTCGGCGCCTCCTCGATCACCTTCTGGTTCCGTCGCTGGATCGAGCATTCGCGTTCGTGCAGGTAGACGCAGTTGCCGTGCTTGTCGGCGAGCACCTGGATCTCGATGTGGCGCGGCTGGGTCACGAATTTCTCGATAAAGATCCGGTCGTCGCCGAAGGAGGACGCGGCCTCGTTCTTGGAGGACTGGAAGCCCTCGGCGGCCTCGGCGTCGTTCCAGGCGATCCGCATCCCCTTGCCACCGCCTCCGGCCGAGGCCTTGATCATCACCGGATAGCCGATCTCGCGGCTGATCTTCACAGCCTCCTCGGCATCGGCGATGAGGCCCATGTAGCCCGGCACCGTGGAGACGCCCGCCTCCATCGCGATCTTCTTGGAGGTGATCTTGTCGCCCATCGCCTCGATCGCCGGCGAGGGAGGGCCGACGAAGACCACATCCTCTTTCTCAAGAGCTTCAGCGAACTTCATGTTTTCGCTAAGAAATCCATACCCCGGATGCACCGCCTCGGCGCCGGTCCGGCGGATCGCGTCCATGATCTTGTCGATCACGATATAGGACTGGTTCGCAGGCGGCGGGCCAATATGCACCGCCTCGTCGGCCATCTTGACATGCAGCGCATGCCTGTCGGCGTCCGAATAGACCGCCACGGTCTTGATGCCCATCTTGCGGGCCGACTTGATGACGCGGCAGGCAATCTCGCCCCGGTTCGCGATCAGGATCTTCTTAAACATTCTCATTGTCCTCGCCGAGAAGGGTCATCGCTCTGCGTTCCGGGTACGGCCGGAACGCGGTTAGGGTCACGCAACCGCCAGGGCTGCATGAAGAAGGGTCAGTTTGCTTGGCGCAAAGTCCGGGGTGGGTGCGAAAGAGGCGCGGGGCACGGGGTGCACAGCGGCGCTCACCGCTCAGAACGACCGCAGAAACGCCGCCCGGCGCGAAAGGGTCTTGTGCCAGACGGATCGCACCCGCGCCGTCCGGCCGGCCGCATCTGGGCACAAAAAAACCACCGAAGCCAAGCGGCATTCGATGGTTTCTCGTTTTACGACAATGAGTCCGGCCGAGGCGGCCGGCCCCCGTCACCCAAACGTCAGCAGAGGTTGACGTCGTCGCAGAGCGCGCCGCCGGCAGCGCCGATGGCCGCACCGGTGAGGACGTTGTTGTCGGTGACGTCGGCAATGACGGCACCCGCAGCGGCACCGGCCAGCGCACGCTCACCATCGGTCTGCATGCAGCCCGCAAGAGAGGCCATGAGGGCCAGACCGACGAGGACTTTGGAAACACGCATTCTGCTCTTCCTTCAGCAAGATTTGTTGTGCCGAATCTGTTTAGCGAAATCGGCGCCCGCCGAAAGTGAAATCGGCGTGATTCCGCGACATCGGCAGCGGTCCGCCGGTCGCATCGCCCGTTGCCCGACGCCGCAGCCCTAGCGAAAAATGGCCTGACCCTAACTGGGCCAGGCCGTAGAGAAGGGGAAGGGTAACGGTTTTGACAAATCGGGGCGTTATGCTTGCTGTAGGGTGACGCCCCGTCAGCAACCTTGCCACGGCCGCCGGATAGCGCAAACAGAAAGTTTCCGACAGGGAAACGATCGGCAGATATGCGCCCAAGACCGGTGGTGCTGCGCAGAAACACGCCTACTCCTCCGCCTCGAAGACGTCGGGGAAGGCGGCGCGGGCGCGCGCGACATCGATTCTCAGCAGCGCCTCGTAGCTTTCGGGGTCGAAATCGTCATCCGCCGGAATCACCTCGCGGCCGAACAGCCAGGACAGGCGTCCGGCATCGAGATTGCCACGTTCGAAGGGATCATCGCCGAAATGATCCCAGAGCGCTGCCATGAAGGCAGCGTCGGCACGGCGATCTGCGGGACTGCGGTCGCGAAAGCGTTCACGCGTGATGAGGCGGGTGATCCCCTTGGGATTCGCGCGCCGTATGGTGAACTGGAAGTCAGTGCCGGGAAGGCGGCCCGGAAAGCCGCGATGCTTCAGCATGGGCCACCTCCCGCGATGGGCGACCCGAAGCGGGCCGGGACCGGGCGTATCGCCCGGACCCGGCCGTTGGCATTAGCTGCCGTACTTGCCCGAGAAGGTCGGCTCGGTCGTGACCGGCTGCTCGACGACGACCGGCTCTTCCTGCTGGGCGCAAGCCGCCACGAAGGCGACGAGCATGCACGCGAACAGCGCTTTTTTGGACATTTGTCACTCCTGCTCAAGGGGGCAGCGAAGGGATCTTCCGCAATCGACTGCCGGTGTTTTTCAATATCGGCTGCGTTGTCGCCGCCGTCGCACATCATAGTGGATGACATCAAGCGGGCCCATGCGTCCGTTGTCAAGTTCGCGAGTTGTGGCACCGCAGCATCACTTGACATTTCAAGAACTGCAGGCCGCAAAAATGCCGTCGCGCGCATCAGAACGCCTCCCATACACAGCGGTCGCCGTCGCGGCTGAACGCCTCGAAAAATTGTGTCGCCTCCGGTGCCACCTCGCCGAACGGAACCGGCCTGTCCGCGAGCGAGATCACGATCTGCGCCGGCGCCGGCCCGATCTCGGGCAGGCGCGGCAGGGCATAGGTCTCGCAGAGCCAGGCCATGTCGGCCTGGGCCGACTCGGCGCTGATTCCGCCGTCCTCGCGGCCGATCGCCGGCGCGAGGAACCGGAACCGCAGCGTCAGCCCCTCGGTTCCCGGCGCCGAGCGGATCACGTCAAGCGCGGTGACCTCCTGGCCCGAGGGCACGGTGATCGCCCCCGCGGCCTCAGGCCCGGCCGTCTCGCTCCCGTTCGTGGCAAACCACAGCATCGTGGCGATCACTCCCATTGCAGTTCCGGCCAGCCAGATCCTCACGACGGCCTCCCCTTCGGGCGGCTCGCCGCGCTGCGGCTCGTGGCTGCGACCTCGTCAGTTGGCATCAACTCCTCCCCGGCGATGCCTCACAACGGAATGTTGTCGTGCTTCTTCCAGGGATTGCTGAGTTTCTTGGTCCGGAGCGAGGCGAAGGCGCGGGCCACCCGCTTGCGGGTTCCGTGCGGCATGATCACCTCGTCG
>NZ_JAPDOG010000040.1 GCF_026013545.1 Defluviimonas salinarum
CTATGTGAAGAGCGCGTCTGCCGGGGCGCGACGCGTTCCCCACACTCAACGACATGCACGCTCAACTGGCCGAGTTTTGCTCCGCCACGTGGACGGTTTTTACGCCGCCGTTGACACATAGGGCGACGCCGTGGCGTTGGACACAGACGCAAGGTTTCCCGAAGCCAGTGATCCTGACCCCAGGCTGTACCCGCTGGAAGCTCTCGGATATCGAGGCTTGGGAAGCCACCCGTATTAAAGCTACCGCGTAAGAAAGCCGCCACCCGAACAAGGGGCGGCGGCTCTATTATTGCGGGCGATACGCAATATTTAGTCGAGCGCCTCTCTGGTTTCAACCGATTAGAGGGCCGAGCATGAAACCCAATAATACACCGCCCCGCAATGCCCAGCGCATTTATCGCGTGGGTGATCTGCCGAAAGACCGCTCCCCGGCGCAATACCGGATCACGCGCCGGGACGGCGAAACCGTGACCGCGAACTTGCGCAAGCGCCGTCGTCAAATCCTGGACCTGCTGATGCAAGGACCGGTCTATTGCGCCTCGCCAGTGCGGATCTCCGATATAGTCTGCATCCTCAAACATGAATGCGGCTTGGACGTGGAGACCGTGTTTTACCCCGGCGACAAGGAAGCCGGGGCGGGGGACTTCGGGGTTTACTTCCTGCACAGCGCAGTGGCCCGCTTGGACGGCGTGGGGGTGGCGGCATGATCACCCTGCGCCTCGCCCATCTGCGCCGCCTGTGCGGCCTCTCTGGCCCCGTCACGTTCATCCTCGCCCGGCTTGCCTGTGGGGAGGGCCGCGAATGACGGATGCGCGTCATATCACCCTGGCCTTAGGCGGCGACTGGCACGGCAAGAACGGCAATGCGCCGTGCCCTGTCTGCCAGCCCGAACGCCGCGCCGATCAACGCGCCCTCTCGCTTCGGGATGAAGGCGGCAGGCTTCTGGCCTACTGCCACAAGGGCGGTTGCGACTTCCGTGAAATCGTGAAGGCGGTCGGCGTGCCGCTCGATCACCTCGCCTCTGATCTCGTCGCCCAGCGCGAAGCCGAGGCGAAAGGGGCCGACTATGAACGGGCGCAACTGGACAAGGCCCGCGCCCTCTGGTGCCGCGCCAAACCGATCACCGGCACGAAGGGCGAGGCATACTTGCGAGGCCGGGGCATCACCTGCGCCCTGCCGCCGTCACTGCGCTGGGCCTCGGACCTGCACCATGCGCCGAGCGGGCGCTGGCTCTCTGCACTTGTGGCCGAGGTTTCCACCGGGGCCGTGCATCGCACCTTCTTCGAGAAGACGGGAACCAGGATCACTGGCAGCGCCAAGATGATGCTGGGACCGTGCGCAGGCGGGGCCGTGCCGCTCTGTGGCGGGCCGGGGCCGATTGTCGTGTGTGAGGGCATAGAAACGGGCTTGAGTCTATGTAGCGGTCTTCTTCAAGGCCCCGCGACTGTATGGGCGGCTCTCTCTGCCCCCGGCATGAAGGCGCTGCGCCTGCCCGAGCGCCCAGGTCGTCTGATCGTCGCGACGGACGGAGACGAAGCGGGCGAGAGCGCGGGCCGGGTGCTGGCGGGTGCCGCTCATGCTCGGGGCTGGCAGGTGTCGCTTCTGCCCGCGCCTCAGGGCCTCGACTGGAATGACGTGTTGCAGGGGAGGGCTGCCGCTTGACCATTGTCACCCCGCAGCCCATCGCGTTCATTCCACCGGGCGAGCATGCACCGATAAAGGCGACCCTCTTCGAGTGGCGTGATCCTGCCACCCTAACCCCTCGGCAATGGCTTTACGGGCGGCACTTGATCCGCCGCTTCGTCAGTGTGACGGTTGCCCCCGGTGGAGTGGGGAAGTCGTCTCTGACCATCTGCGAGGCGGTGGCGATGGCCTCGGGCCGCAGCCTCCTGAGCGATTGGGTTTCGGGGCCGCTCCGGGTTTGGGTGCTGAACCTCGAAGACCCGAGAGACGAACTTGAGCGACGAGTCACGGCAACCATGCTGCACCACCGCGTTCAGCCCGAGGCGCTCGACGGGCGGCTCTTTGTCGATAGCGGGCGGGAGCGCGGCCTGTGCACCGCCACTCAGGCGCGCGACGGGGTGACGATCAACGCGCCCGAAGTGGCCGCCGTGATCGCGGAAATCGAGGCCCGACACATCGACGTGCTGATCGTAGACCCCTTCGTTTCGTCGCACATGGTCAACGAAAACGACAACGGCGCGATTGATCTGGTTGCAAAGGAGTGGGGCCGGATCGCAGAGCGGTGCGGTTGCGCTATTGAACTTGTCCATCACACGCGCAAGCTGGGTGGCGAGGAAGCTTCCTCGGAAAGCAGCCGTGGTGCTGTGGCATTGTTGGGCGCAGCCCGATCCGCCCGCGTCCTCAACCGCATGGGGGAGGCGCAGAAGGCCGACGCCGGGGTTTCTTCGGACCCCAACACCTATTTCAGCATCGACCGCGACAAGGCAAACCTTGCCCCACCGGGCAAGCGTGTGTGGCGGCGCATGGTTTCGGTTGATCTGCCGAACGGCGATAGCGTCGGGGTCACCGAGGCGTGGGAATGGCCCGACGACTTCGACGGTATCAGCGTTGCTGACCTTCTGGCCGTTCAGATTGGCATTCGGGACGCGTGGGAAGCGGGCAAACCACCCCGTGCCAGCAACCAGGCCAAGGCCGATTGGGCGGGCGCAGTCGTGGCTTCTGTCCTCGGCCTCGATGCGGTGAAGGAAAAGGCCCGGATCACCCGCATGTTGAAGACGTGGGTCGGCGCCGGGGCGCTGCGAGAGGTGCAGCATGAAGATGCCAAGAGGAACAAGAGGCCATGCTTGGAGGTGGGCGAATGGGCAAACGAATAGACCCCACCACCTTGAAAACCGAGGTGGGGCAAGGTGGGGCAGTGGGGCAAATCCCCCGACCTGCCACACTGCCCCACCACCCCACCCCTAAAGGGGGGTGGGTGGTAGTGGGGCAAGACGCGGCAAGCCAGTCGGACGTGCCAAGTGGGGCAGATTTCGACCGCTTCTTGATGGCGATTTCACCCTTCTTGAGTTTCGTGGGGGCGATCCTGTGACCGACAAAACTAAACCGACGAAAGCCGACCTGCCCGCGCGGAAGCGCCGGGAAGCGCCCTCAGTGGCATTCAAGTTGGAGAATGACACCCTGGAGATCACCGCCTCGGGGGATTACTCGCGGTTCAATGCCGGGATCGAGAATGAAAACGTCGGAGCTGGCGTTCTGAAGCAATTGACCAACCTTGGCTCACAGGGAAAGCGCCTCGATGTGGAAGCCACCAATGTCGCGCTGGGCTTCGTGGATGCGATGAAGCCTCAGGATGCGGCAGAAATGCTGCTCCTCGCCCAAATGGCGGCGACCCATCAAGCGGCGATGATGTTTGCCCGCCGCCTGAACCATGTCGAAAACATCCCGCAACAAGATTCCGCCGAGCGGGCTTTCAACAAGCTGCTGCGCAGCTACGCGGCGCAGATGGATACGCTCAAACGGTATCGCTCCAAGGGCCAGCAATTGGTCCGAGTCGAGCGCGTCACAGTGGAAAACGGCGGGCAAGCCATTGTGGGCAACGTGGAGCATGGGGGGAGGGCCGCCGATGAATGATGACGACAACCCCATGCACCCATAGCTAATGGCATGAATCTGTTAGTGACTTTCTGAAGTCTTTGCCAAAATGTGAAAAACCGCAGCCGGGAGAAATCGTATGAGTGATGAAGCCATGAGTGAAAAAACGGAAGTCAACATAGCTGATCGACTAAGTGCTCTTGAAAAAATGATCGAAGAACAAAGAGCGCAAATTTCCGCCTTGGAGGCAGCACTCTCGGTATTGCTCGTGTCACAAGCGGCTTGTCACTCAGACATGAGACCTGCCAATTTGCTTGCCGAAATGCGGGACCATGACTGGAAGCGAGGCTTCGAAGGTGGAACCACTCGGGTTCCAGGGGCCTATTTCTACGCGCGCGCCGATCAGTATCAATCCGTGCTGGAGTTTGCGGCGAACAGCAACACCGCATCTAGGTATTGGGTGCCTAGCTCTTGGGCATGGCTCGACGAGAGACGTTACAATCGGATGCGAGCGTTGGAGGACAGGTTCACTGAGCTCGCGGAGGCTTACCCTGCCATCGCGTCGACCAAGGCGAACGACGGAGCTTAACAATGGCACGAAATGTCGAGCAGTTGTTTTTATCTCCTCGCTGCGTCGCTCATTCAAAGCGCACTGGCCTTCCGTGCCGTAATCCGGCTGTTAAGGGCTGGCGGGTATGCAGGATGCATGGCGCGGGCGGCGGGCATCTTCCCGGCAAAGACCACCCGTCCTGGCGGCACGGCATGCGGTCGGGAGCGTGGATCGAGGAGCGGCGTGAGATCAACGAGCTTGTGCGAGAAGCCCAAGACGTCGAGCGCCTGCTACGCGACTTGGGCAAAAAGGTGGAATTGGAATGCACGCAGACTAATAACCCTCCAATAATCTCATGTCGGAAGACAGCCCGAGGCGACGCGGCATGAGGCATTGGACATTCAGGCTGCTCTTGCATAGCCTCAAGATGTTGCAATGTCAGGCGTATGCGATGCGAAGCGTGATTTTTACTCTATTGTCCTGCCTCTCAGCTACCGCTGTTAGCGCCGAGCAGCGTATCGACACAGTGGGAGACATGTTAAGCGTGTGCCGCGAGGTTGCGGCGATGCGGTTCAACGCCGGATTGCCTGAAGGTTTCTGCCTCGGCGCAGTGACGGGCGTTATGCAGGTAATGGTGTCCGGATGCGTTTCGGTTAGACACGAGGGCGGCCAGATACCGGCCGAGGTAACTATGTCTCTCCCGAACGGCGACTACCCTGCATACTCGGCAACTCAAGCTTTCGTAGGTTGGGCAGAAGACAACCCGGATAAATGGGACATGCCTTTCACGGTGGCTTTGCTCCTGTCGCTACCGAAGGCCTTTCCGTGCACGGACTGAACTTAGGTGCCTCAATGGCGCTTGAAGTTAGTTGTGGGCTTGGAGCGGCCGTTCGCCTCTTCATACTCAGGCGGCTCGCGGTCATCCCGGGCAGAGACTGTGCCATTCGGCGAGGACTGGGCGCGGTTCATCCAACAAGAACCATCCGTTATTGCGGCACGGCAATTGTTCGCGGGGATGGACCGAGGAATGGCGGCGGCAATGAGTTTGTTTGAGAGATCAGAGAGATAGGGTGGGCGAACGGGAGCGTTCTAGTATTAGTAAGGTTAGTGGATCGTAGGGCTTGCCGAAGCATCAAAACTGTCCTCAAGCACCACTGGGAAACCTCGAAACACTTTCGGAACGTCAGCGTGACACGCGAGCCAATCCTTGTCTCCAGAGATCACAATTTTTTGTCTTCTGCCTTCAGACCAAGCAAATACGCTAGCCCTCCAACTCGGAAGGGCCAACTCGCGCGCAAGCTCTCTTGCCGCGATCACAACCTCCTGATTTTTCTCATACATTGTGTCCCGAGACGATGTGGACGTCTAACCTTTGAAGGATATCTGCCAATGGCAATATGAACGATATACCACGCTGCTCGTTTCCCGCAAACACTAAGCCGACAGCGACTTCTTCGCCTGCAGCATTTCTGGCGACGACAAGTGATCCCGAGTCGCCCGACCTTGAGAAGGGAACCCCATCATCGCCCACTACGATGAACACCTTTTTGAACCAAACGTTTTTCTTCACGCCATACTCATTCACGGTATAAGCTACCGGTACGGGACTGGCGGACTGGGCGACGATTACGCCTGATGTCAGTGCGGTTGTCCTGCCAACCTTGCGCACCCGCATTCCTGGTTGCGGGTCCGAGACGTTTGGGGGCGTATCATATTTGTCGCCTTGGAACGAGGTGACACGAGCCGGGTCAGACAGGGCAAAGATACTTGCATCCCAGTTGTCATCAATCTGTATGTTCTCTGGTATGCCGTCGTTTATGGGCAGTAATCGGCTGTGCCTGCCGATTGTGAATGGATCACAAGCCGTCTCAGTCGCATCTAGCGGACCTGGCGCCAAGATAGGAAGGCCCGGCATTGCGTTGTTGCAGGCACCGGAAACGTGGTTGTTGGTCAGTCCGTACAACTGGCCATTTGCGTCCACCACGATGAGTCCAAAAGTCCCTGCGCCAGTGCAATGGGCAGGGTAAATGGAAGAGCCGCAAGCGTAGAAGCCCTTTCTCTGGTAGAAGGGAAGCGGGCGTTGTGGCGGCGGAGGGTTTCCCTTAACTTGGGCGATGCCGCCTTGCATGTATTCGATTTTGTATCCGGAGATACTGAATGGCAGAGCCTTTTCGTCGCCTTTGGTTACTTTGGTATGAGTAAAGATTACTATTTTCTTTTCGGGCTCCGAAAATCCGATCAGATTGATAGACCTCTTTCGAAGAATTTGCTCTGCGGCCTGTGCTTGGAAGGCCGTACTTCCAATCCGTAGCTCGTTTTGGTCTTCCTCAATGCCCTCTTCTAGGGGAACCTTGTCAAACAAGTTTCTGTGTTTAGCCCAAGCGAGGATACGCTCTGCGATGCCTTCCGCCGTCACCGAGGCATCCGCATTCAACTCGTCGATATCAATCATCGGAATTCCACTAGAATCAACTGCTTGCGTGCGAGCTATCTGATCACTGAAGGTTCATTGCTTCAATCCCAATATGGGCGTTGCCTTTGTCGGTGCGCGGGACCACATGAGAGGTTTAGGGGGCGCAAGCTCACCTGATTGTTGGGTCGGGTGCATGCGATTGTCAGACTGAGGCGTCCGGCGAAACCGCTGCTCAGAGCAAGAACTAAAGGTTTCTGGCAAGCACAGGGTTGAAGAAACTCAGGCGCGGTACGAGTTCGAGTAAGCGTTTTTCTTATGGCGGGTAACTTGGTGGGGGTGCTGCAAATGCTAACAATTTCTGCAATATTTTCAATTGGTTGAGTTAAAAAATGGCGGAGACGAAGGGATTCGAACCCTCGAGACGGTTCCCCGTCTGCACCCTTAGCAGGGGTGTGCCTTCGACCACTCGGCCACGTCTCCGTCGACCCGTTTAATCGCAGGGGCGGCGCTGAGCAAGGGGGAAAGGGCGGTTGTGTGCAACCCTGACTTGCCGGGTCGCGGGATGAGGCGCAGAATGGGCGTTCAGGAAGCCGGCGCGAGGCGCTCGCGTTCCGCGGTCCGCGCGCCCATTGGCACGGAGGTCACCATGACGATTGCGAAGCGCCTCAAGGCGCATCTCGACGGCAAAGGCATCCCCTACGAAACCGTCTCCCATCCCCGCACCGCGACCGCGAGCGAGGCGGCCGAGGCCGCGCATATCCCCGGCGACAAACTGGCGAAATCGGTGGCGATCCACCTCGAGGACGGCCATGTCCTCGCGGTCGTTCCATCCAGCCACCGGGTCGATCTGAGCACGCTTCAGGGCATCCTCGACCGCCGGCTCGGGCTGGCGAGCGAGACCGAGGTGAAGGAGATCTTCGACGACTGCGATGTCGGGGCGGCGCCGCCGGTCGGGGCGGCCTATGGCGTGCCGGTCGTGATCGACGAAAGCCTCGCCGGACTAGACAGGGTCTGGTTCGAGGGCGGCGATCATCGCACCCTGATCTCGGTGACGGGCGCGGATTTCGACAAGCTCATGAAGGATGCCCGGCACGCGGAATTCGGCCACAGGGCGTGAGCGGTTGGTCTGGTGTCCGCGAATCAAGCGATTGAAATAATACAAAATTTGTACCCCGATGGCGTTCGGCGAAAATCCGCGCACTCGATGCGGGGATTGCGCCGAGTTAAGGTGGGCCGGGGAAAAGCGGGTAGAATCTTGCCCGCGACGACTCAGAAAGGACGCAAGATGGCCGAGAAGACGACCTCGCGGGTAACGTTGTCAGACCCGGGCGACACGGCGCTCAAGGCGATGACCAAACTGCAGACCGCGGACGCCGGTTCCGTGGCGCAGATCTACATGGCGTGGCTGGAAGGGATGGGGGATCTCGGGCGAGAGGCCGCGCAGTTCGTGGCCGAACGGATTGCCGAAGACGTCAAGACCCAGCATGCGATCCTGCATTGCCGCAACCCTGCGGATCTCCTGCGCATCCAGCGCGAGTTCCTGCAGAAGGCGCTCGACCAGTATGTTGCCGAGGGTGGCAAGCTGGTGCGGATGAGCAACGAGATCCTCGAGGGAGCGATCCACAAGTCGCGGCAGTGAGCGCGGTTCGGGCCGAGGTGATCAGGCGTTGAAGAGGAAGTGCAGGACGTCGCCGTCCTTGACCTCGTAGGTCTTGCCCTCGACGCGAAACTTGCCGGCCTCGCGGGCGCCGGCTTCGCCGTTGCCGGCGATGTAGTCGGTATAGGCGATGGTCTCGGCGCGGATGAAGCCGCGCTCGAAATCGCCGTGGATGACGCCGGCCGCCTGCGGCGCGAGCGTACCCTTCTCGATCGTCCAGGCGCGGGCCTCCTTGGGACCCACGGTGAAATAGGTCTGGAGGCCGAGGAGGTCATAGGCCGCACGGATCAGCCGGTCGAGCCCGGCCTCCTCGAGCCTCATTTCCTCAAGGAACATGGCTGCGTCCTCCGCAGGCATCTGGGCCAGTTCCTCCTCGATCCTGGCCGAGATCACCACATGGCCGGCGCCCTGCTTCGCGGCCATTTCGGCCACGCGGGCGGACTGGCTGTTGCCGGTGGCGGCCGAGGCTTCCTCGACGTTGCAGACGAAGAGCACGGGCTTCGAGGTCAGGAGCTGGAGCATGGCCCAGGCCTTCGCGTCCTCCTCGGAGACCTGCACGGTGCGGGCCGGCTTGCCGGCCTCGAGCGAGGCCAGCGCCTGCTTCATCAGCCGTTCCTGTGCCACCGCCTCCTTTTCGCCGCCCTTGATCTTGCGGGCGATGTTGGCGAGCCGGCGTTCGATCGATTCCATGTCGGCGATCATCAGCTCGGTCTCGATCGTCTCGGCATCGGCGATCGGGTCGATGCGGCCCTCGACATGGGTGACGTCGCCGTCCTCGAAGCAGCGGACCACATGGGCGATGGCATCGACCTCGCGGATGTTGGCGAGGAACTGGTTGCCGAGACCTTCCCCCTTCGAGGCGCCGCGGACGAGGCCGGCGATATCGACGAAGGTGATCCGGGTCGGGATGATCTGCTTGGAGCCGGCGATGGCGGCAAGCTTGTCGAGCCGCGCGTCGGGCACCGCGACCTCGCCGACATTGGGCTCGATCGTGCAAAAGGGGAAGTTCGCGGCCTGCGCCGCGGCGGTGCGGGTCAGCGCGTTGAAGAGCGTCGACTTGCCCACGTTCGGCAGACCGACGATGCCCATCCTGAAGCCCATTTGCGCGCCCTCCTTTAAGGTCGGGCGCATCTACGGGGGAAGGGTCGCCGCGGTCAAGCCCCGCAGGGTCAGGCGAAGGCGAGTTGCGCGATCGGCGGCAGGTTTGCCGAGACGAGCGACCAGCTATCGCCGCCATCGGCCGAGGTCCAGAGATTGCCGGTGGTGGACCCCATCGCGAGCCGCTTGCCGCTGTCGTCGACGACGAGCGCGTGGCGGTAGATGAGGTCATAGGCATTGTCCTGCGGCAGGCCGGCCGAGAGCGCGTCGAATGTGGCGCCGCCATCGGTGGTGCGGGTGACGACCAGCCTGCCGTCGACCGGCACCCGGCATTCGTCCTTCACGCCCGGTGCGAACCAGGCGTGGTCGGGCCGCGCGGGGTGGACCGCGACGGCGAAACCAAAGGCGGAGGGGCGGGCATTGGCGCTGTGTTCGGCGAAGGTCCGGCCGCCATCCTTCGAGGAGAAGATTCCGCAATGGTGCTGGCACCAGATCCGGTCGGGATCGGCGGCGGAATGGGCGATGAGATGGGGGTCCTGGCTCGTGGGATCCGTGGCCTGGTCAGGCGGCAGAAAATCGGCGCGCAGGCCGTGGCCGCCCTGCTTCCATGTCACGCCGGCGTCCTCGGTCAGCCAGACCCCGCCGCAAGAGACACCAAGGACGATCCGGTCGCTGTCGCGCGGATCGACGAGGATCGAGTGGATGCCGGGGTGGTCATAGCCGCCGCCGAACCATTTCGCCCGCTGCGGCACGTCCCAGAGGCTCTCGACCAGGCGCCAACTTTCGCCGCGGTCGGCGCTGTGGAAGAGCCCGCCGGGCAGCGTGCCGGTCCAGAGCTCGCCGGGCCGGTCGGCGCCCGCGGGCGCAAGTGCCCAGATCATCTCGAGCGCCGGGGCGTCGGGCGCGTCCGAGGCGGGATAGGCGGGGCAGGGCAGTTCCGCCCAGCTCCGGCCGTCATCGTCGGAGCGGTGCAGCTTGCAGCCGAAATGGCCGTGGTTCAGCGCGACATAGATCGCGCCGTCACGCTTGTCTTCGAGCAGTTGGCTCACCGGCGCGGCGAGGAAGGCGGGCGGGCCGTCCTGGCGCCAGCCCGTGCCATCGGCCACGAACCGGAAAAGCCCCTTGCGCGTACCCACCCAGAGCCGGCCCATCTGTCATCCTCCTGAAAGTGCTTGCAGAACGTAGATCTCGGCCCCCGGCGCCACCGGGTCGGACAGCCGCAGCCGGTCGGTGACCATCTCGCCGTCAACGAAGACGTTGACATGTTTACGAAGCCGCCCCTGCTCGTCGAGGATGTAGGAGCGCAGCAGCGGATCGCCCGCCCAGGCCTCCTCGAGCGCCTCGCGCACCGAGACGCCGCCGGCGGTGATCTCGGGCACCGGACGGTGTCGGACAAGATTGGCGGTGAAGCGGATCACCGGCATGGCGCCTCCCTCGGCCATCCTCGCATGAACCTCGGTTCCGCTCAATGCTGCCGCAGGCTCCCTTCGGGCCCGATAGTGTGGCCATCCGGTCAACATTTCGGCAAGCGTTTTGCCTTTAACGCAGGTGAATACAGTCGGCTGGTTGAATGCACAGTCAAACTGGGCCACGGTGCCCTCGTTCTGGCCGGCACCGATCCTGGTGGGCATTGAACGTGTTGTGAGTGAGGATCCGATGAGCTGGTTGAAACCCCTGATTGCCTGCCTCGTGTTGACCGGTTGCGCGACGCACTGGTCCACTGACTACGCCGCACCGCTCGACGCGGAGGTGACGCGGACCTGGCATGTCCACGAGGTCGATGTCCTGATCCCCGAGAAACTGACCGTCAGCGACGAAAACCTCCTCATGCCGCCTGCCGATATTGTCTGGCATGGCGATCCCGACGGCGATCGTCGCGCGCAGGTTTCGGCTATCCTCAATGACGGCATCGCGGCAGGCACGACGGGCCTCGTCGGAGATCGACCGGTCAAGCTCGAGGTGGTGCTCAGGGAGTTCCACGGGGTCACACCGATCGCGATGGTGAATGCTCCCTCCGCTGTCTACAACATCCATTATTCGATCCGGGCGGTGGATGCGGACACCGGTGCGGCGCTCACCGAACCGGCGGAGGTCGATGCCGATCTGGCAGCCCATGTCGGCGCGGACCTCATCACCGCCTCGCTTGAAGGCTCGGATGAGAAATCGCGCCTGCGCGAACATCTCGCCGAGGTGACCGCAGGCTGGCTGGGTATTGGTCCTGATCCCCGCGAAGAGTTCACCAGCGTCGGCCGCTGACCCTCGCCCGTCGCGCGCGACTAATTTCCGAACAAGAGAATCGGCAATTCCGGTTAAACTCCGGCGCACGGAGCCTTTTCATCTGGGAGAATGCCGGCCAGACCGGCCTGACAGGGGGACGTGAAGATGAAAGCCGATGGGAAGACGGAAGCCGACATCAAGCAAGTGATCGCGGCGATTTCCGAACACTATGCAAAACGGAACCTGAAGGAGCTCATGGCCTGTTTCGGGACGGACCCGGACGTGACGGTGTTCGGCACCGGCGCGGACGAAAAGCCGGTCGGGCCCGCCGCCATCGAGGCCCAGGTCAAGCGCGACTGGGCGCAGACCGACGCCATCGCGATCAAGCTGTTCAACCCCGCGGTCTCCGCCGCCGGCGACATCGCCTGGGTGTCGTCCGACGGCGCGTTCGAGATCACGGCGGGCGGCCAGGACATGACCCTGCCGGCGCGGGTGACCTATGTGCTTCAGCGCGAGGATGGCGCGTGGCGGGCGGTTCAGGCGCATTACTCGCTGCCGGCCGCAGGCCAGGAGGAAGGCAGCTCGGTCCCGCCGGCCGGATGAGACGCACCCAAGGGTAAGCTGGCCATTGATTTTCCCCGCGCGTTTCTGCACATCGGGGCGATACCGAGAAAGGGACGCCCATGACACGCATCGACGCCAGGTTCGCCGCCCTGAAAGCCTCCGGAAAGAAGGCTTTCGTGGCCTATATCATGGGGGGCGATCCGGACCTCGAGACTTCGCTCGCGTTGATGAAAGGCCTGCCCGGCGCCGGCGTCGACGTGATCGAGCTCGGCATGCCCTTCACCGATCCGATGGCCGATGGGCCGACGATCCAGCTCGCGGGCCAGCGCGCGCTCGAGGGCGGGCAGACACTGCAGAAGACGCTCGACATGGTGGCGGAGTTCCGCAAGGGCGACGACGAGACGCCGATCGTGATGATGGGCTACTACAACCCGATCTATTCGCGCGGCGTGGACAAGTTCCTCGTCGATGCGAAGGCGGCCGGGGTCGATGGCCTGATCGTCGTCGACCTGCCGCCGGAGGAGGACGACGAGCTCTGTATCCCGGCGCAGAAGGCGGGGATGAACTTCATCCGGCTCGCCACGCCGACGACCGATGACCGGCGGCTGCCGAAGGTGCTGCAGAACACGTCCGGCTTCGTCTACTACGTCTCGATCACCGGGATCACCGGCGCGGCGGCGGCCGAGGCGGGCGATGTCGGTCCGGAAGTGGCACGGATCAAGGCCGCGACCGACCTGCCGGTCATCGTCGGCTTCGGCATCCGCTCGCCCGAGACGGCGCAGGGGATCGCTTCGGTCGCGGACGGCGCCGTCGTCGGCTCGGCCATCGTCAAGATGGTGGGCGAGGGCAAGCCGGTGCCCGAAATCCTCGCCTTCGTCGAAGGGCTTGCCGCGGGCGCGCATGCCGCCTGAGGCGGCGGAACCGTTCCGGCGCCCCGAGGTCGCCGCCTACAGCGCGCTTCTTGTCGACAGTTTCCGGCGCCTGACCGGACGCGACCTCGTGCCGGGCCTCGTCGGCCCGGCGCTGGCCGAGGCGTTGTTCCGGCTGCCCGATCCCATCGTCGCGCACGGGACCGAGGCCGATCCGGTCTTCTGCTACGCCAATGCCACCGCGCTCGCACTCTGGGAACTGGATTGGGCGCGCTTCACGCGCCTGCCCTCGCGCCACTCGGCCGAGGCCGACCCGGCGATCCAGGGCGACCGCTCCCGGCTGCTCGCAGCGGCGCTCGAAAAGGGCTGGATCGACGATTACGAGGGGATCCGCATTTCCGCGACCGGGCAGCGGTTCCGGATCGCGCGGACGGTCCTGTGGAATGTCGTCGACCGCGACGGGGTGCGGCACGGGCAGGCGGCGTTGATCGGCAGCTGGCACATGCTCTGACCTGCGCCGGGCGGTCGCGCCGACGTCGGTCGTCGGCCCCTCGGCGAGGCTGGTGAGAAAGGCCCAGAGGATCGTCTCCGTGTACCGTGCTTCCGGAAGCCAGTGCACAGGGCGCCGCGCCGAAGCGCAAGCCGGAAGCGGGTTGTCAGGTGCTCGATAAATTGGTAAAGAAAAATAACCAATCCAATCGGAGGCCGCCATGCCCGTGATCACCTGCATAGACGATCTGAAGCGTCTCTATCGGCGCCGGGTGCCGCGGATGTTCTACGATTATGCCGAGTCGGGCAGTTGGACCGAGCAGACCTTCCGCGAGAATTCGACGGATTTTGCCCAGATCCGGCTCCGGCAGCGGATCGCCGTCGACATGACCGGGCGTTCGACCGCGACCGAGATGGCGGGCCAGCGCGTGACGATGCCGGTCGCGCTGGCGCCGGTCGGGCTGACGGGGATGCAGAACGCCGATGGCGAGATCAAGGCGGCGCGGGCGGCGGAAAAGTTCGGTGTGCCCTTCACGCTCTCGACCATGTCGATCTGCTCGATCGAGGACGTGGCCGCCCATGTCGAAAAGCCGTTCTGGTTCCAGATCTACACGCTCAACGACGACGACTTCAATCGCCGGATCATCGATAGGGCGAAGGCGGCGGGCTGTTCGGCGCTGGTGATCACCGTCGACCTTCAGATCCTCGGCCAGCGCCACCGAGACCTCAAGAACGGCCTTTCCGCCCCGCCGAAGCTGACGATCCCGACGATGTTGAATCTCGCCACCAAATGGAGCTGGGGGCTGGAGATGCTGGGCACCAGGCGGCGGTTCTTCGGCAATATCGTCGGTCATGTCGAAGGCGTGAGCGATCCTGCCTCGCTCTCGGCCTGGACGGCCGAGAAGTTCGACCACGCCCTCAACTGGGACAAGATCCGCAAGCTCATGGACATGTGGGGCGGCAAGGTGATCCTGAAGGGCGTGATGGAGCCCGAGGATGCCGAGCGCGCCGCGGCGCTGGGTGCCGACGCGATCGTGGTGTCGAACCACGGCGGACGCCAGCTCGACGGTGCGCTGTCGTCGATCCGGATGCTGCCGGAGATCGCCGCGGCGGTCGGAGGCAAGACCGAGATCTGGATGGACGGCGGCATCCGCTCGGGCCAGGACGTGCTCAAGGCGGTGGCGCTCGGCGCGAAGGGCGTGATGATCGGGCGGGCCTTCGTCTACGGGCTCGGGGCGATGGGCGAGGCGGGGGTGACGAAGGCGCTTCAGGTGATCCACAAGGAGCTCGACACCTCGATGGCGCTTTGCGGCGAGACCGCGGTGACAAGGCTCGGCCGCCACAACCTGATGATCCCGAAGGGGTTCCTCGACGGTTTCGCGTGAGGGCAGGGGGTCAAGAATCCGCTTTCCTTCGCGGCCGATCCCGTCTATACGCCCCGCTTCATGGGCATGCACCCTTGGAGGATGCCCTTTTAACCTATGGAGAGACCAATGGCTGGTGAGATCCCCGATCTTATCGCCGAGGTACGGACGGGGACAGGCAAGGGGGCCGCTCGTCAAGCTCGTCGTGAGGGCAACGTACCCGGCATCGTTTATGGCGGCGGCAAGGATCCGATCGCTATCAACGTCAACTATCACATGCTTCTCAAGAAGCTGAAGCAGGGCCGGTTCCTGCAGACGCTCTTCAACCTCAAGGTCGAGGGCGAAGAAGACGTCCGCGTGATCTGCCGCAACGTCCAGCGCGATGTCGTGAAGGACCTGCCGACCCATCTCGACCTGATGCGGCTGAAGCGCACCTCGCGGATCAGCCTCTACATCCACGTCGACTTCGTGAACCAGGACAAGGCGCCGGGCTTCCGCAAGGGCGGCACGCTCGTGGTGGTGCGTCCGGAAGTCGAGCTGGAAGTGACCGCGGGCGATATCCCCGATCACATCACCGTCGACCTCTCGGGCCGCGACATCGGCGATGTCATCCACATCAACGACATCGAGCTGCCGAAGGGTGCGAAGCCGACGATCCAGCGCAACTTCGTCATCGCCAACATCGCGGCGCCCTCGGGCCTGCGGTCGACCGATGCCGAGGAAGGCGAGGAAGTCGAAGAGGGCGACGAGGAGTAATCCTCCGTCCATCGCGATACAGTCAGCGCGGGGCCCTCGGGTCCCGCGTTTTCGTTTGTAACCTTGTGCGGCGTGCCCTCGTGGCGGCCCGCCGCCGGCGGGCATACCTGGGGCAGGATGAAGGGGCGGCGGCACGCTTTTCCGAGCCCCGCCGGGGTGTCGTCCGGTCCCTCTATGTGTGATCCGGCGGCCGGGGGCGCGGTTGCGCCGGTCGGGGCTCGGCTCTAGGGTGGCCGCGCAATTAATGGGGGCGAGATGCGGCTCTTCGTCGGGCTCGGCAATCCGGGCCAGAAATATGCGGGCAACCGCCACAATATCGGCTTCATGGCGGTCGACCGGATCGCCGCGGATCACGGTTTCGGCCCGTGGCGGGCGAAGTTCCAGGGGCTGGTGAGCGAAGGCCGGCTCGGGACCGAACGGGTGGCGCTCCTGAAGCCCGGGACGTTCATGAACCTGTCCGGCCAGTCGGTCGGGGAAGCGATGCGGTTCTACAAGCTTGAACCCGGCGACGTCACCGTCTTTCACGACGAGCTCGACCTCGCGCCCGGCAAGGTCCGGGTGAAGACCGGTGGCGGCCATGCCGGGCACAACGGGCTCAGGTCGCTCCACCAGCACATCGGCGAGGGCTATGAGCGGGTGCGGCTCGGCATCGGCCATCCGGGCCACAAGGACCGCGTTTCTCCCTATGTGCTGTCGGACTTCGCCAAGGCCGAGGCGGGCTGGCTCGACGACCTCATGCGCGGGATCTCGGACGGGGCGGCGGCGCTTGCCGCCGGCGACGCGACGCGGTTCATGAACGCGGTGTCGCTCAGGACCGCGCCGCCGCGATCCTCGGGGGGCGCGGACAGCACGGCGAAGCCGGAAGCGCCGGCGAAGGCGGCCGAACCCGCGCCGGAGGAGGATACCCGCTCCCCGCTCCAGCGCCTCATGGACCGGTTCAGGTGAACTGGCGCGCGGCATTCCGGGAGCAGGCGGTGAACTGCGCCGCGCTCGGATCGCCGTTCACCGCCCGACTGCTCGACCTCATCGCCGCGCGCGGTCTGCCGGAGGGTCGCGTCGCCGCGCGGATCGCGAATTGGCAGGGGGATCCGACGTCGCGTGGCGCATCGGTGCCCCTGCGCCTGACCGGCGCGCTGCACGGGCTGGTGCTGGAGCGGCGGGCGCCGGGCCTTGCCGCGCTCTATCCGCCGGCAGGGGCGGCGGACGATGCGCTTTGGGCCGCCATCGGCGCGGCGGTGGTCGCCGAAGAGGCCTGGATCGACCGCCGGCTCGACCATGCGCCGCAGACCAACGAGGTCGGCCGTTCGGCCTTTCTCATCGCCGCGGCGCGTTGGCTTGCCGCCCGGACCGGGCTGCCGCTGGAACTGAGCGAGCTTGGCGCCAGCGCCGGGCTGAACCTCTTGCTGGACCGCTACGCGCTCTGCGTCGGTGGCCGGTGGTTCGGGCCGCAAGGCGCGCCGGTGCGGCTGAGCCCGGACTGGCGCGGCGCTCTGCCTGAGGACGTTCTTCTGCATGTCGCCGGCCGCGCCGGCGCCGATCTCGCGCCGCCTGATCCGGTGACGGAGCGAACACGGCTGCTCTCGTTCATCTGGCCCGACCAGCCGGCGCGGCTGGAGCGGATGCGCGCGGCGCTTGAAGAGGCCGCCCGGCTGCGGCTTCGGGTCGAGCGGGCGGACGCGATCGACTTCCTCGAACGCCGCCTTGCGACGCCTGTCGAAGGGCGGCTGCATATGGTGTTCCATACGGTGGCATGGCAGTATTTCCCCAAGGCCGCGCGCGCTCGCGGTACCGCTTTGTTGGCCGCCGCCGGCCGAAGCAGCAGTTCTGAAGCGCCGCTTGCGCTCGTCGCGATGGAGGCGGATGGCCGCGCCCCGGGCGCCGGGCTGTCGATGACGTTGTGGCCGGGCGGGCAGCGCCACGATGTCGGCCGCGCCGACTTTCACGGCCGCTGGATCGACTGGCGGCCACCCGAACCGGAGAGCCTGCCATGGTAGAGCCGATGCCTTCTCTCAACGTCCTTGGCGGTCCGCTCGAACCCTGCTCAACCGCGCCCCTGACCGGGTTCTTCCGCGACGGGCACTGCAATACCTGTGTCGAGGATCGCGGCAGCCACACGGTCTGCGTGGTGATGACCGCGGAGTTCCTCGCCTTCTCGAAATACGTCGGCAACGACCTGACGACTCCGCGCCCGGAGTTGCGCTTCGCGGGGCTGAAGCCGGGCGATTCGTGGTGCCTCTGCGCGGTACGCTTCGCCCAGGCGCATGACGAGGGCTGCGCGCCGAGAGTGCGGCTTGCCGCCACCCATGCGCGCGCTCTGGAAGTCCTGCCGCTCTCGGTGCTCAGCACTTACGCGCTGGGCTAGGAGGGGGCGAGACAGTGGCAGGCGGGCGCGGACCGGTCAGATCCGCGCTACCGTCGCAAGCTCAATCGTCGGAATCGTCACGGCCGTCGGAATCGTCGCCGTCGTCCGAATCGTCGCCGCCGTCGTCTGAATCGTCCCCGTCATCGTCGGAATCGTCGCCGTCGTCGTCATCGCTGTCGTCCGATCCGTCCGAGTCGCTCTCGCCGCCGCCCTTGTGGCGATCGGTCTGCGCGAGAACGAAGCCACCTGACCCGTCCGCGTCCGTTTCCGCCGAGCCGGACCCATCCACGCTGGAATCGTCCGCCTCGAGGATGGCGTCATCGTCATCGATGAGTCCCTGTTCCATCGCGCCCTCGGCGTGGCTCATGGTGGCGCCAAGCGTTAGTGCGACTGCAAGTGTCAACAAGTGCTTCAAGATCGCGTCCTCCTGATCGACAGGTTGTTCGTGCCTCGTTTGATCCTCCATTCGGGACAGTCCCGGCTGGAAGGCGCCGCTGTTGCGGTCAACGCATACAATGACTTTTTGTCGAGAATGTGCCACGCAGTTTCACACGGTCGGCGGTCCGCCGCCGGTCATCGCGCTGGGCGCGGAGTCCGCCGAAAAAACGGTGTGATTTCAACGCAAGGACGGCTGGCAGAAAAACGCCGGCCACGGCAGGGCCGGGCCGGCGAGAGACGTTCGTGCGCGGGAATCACCCGCCCGGGTCAGGTCTTGATGTCGAACCCGAGGTGCTTTGCGACCGCGAAGATGTCCTTGTCGCCGCGGCCGCACATGTTCATCACGATGATGTGGTCCTTGGGCAGCGTCGGAGCGATCTTCATCACATGGGCGAGCGCGTGGGAGGGCTCCAGCGCCGGGATGATCCCTTCGAGCGCGCAGCTAAGCTGGAACGCCTCCAGCGCCTCCTTGTCGGTGATCGCGACATATTTCGCGCGGCCGGTCTCGTGCAGCCAGGCGTGCTCGGGGCCGATGCCGGGATAGTCGAGGCCCGCCGAGATCGAGAAGCCTTCGAGGATCTGGCCGTCCTCGTCCTGCAAGAGGTAGGTCCGGTTGCCGTGCAGAACGCCGGGCCGCCCGCCGGTGAGCGAGGCGCAGTGCTCCATCCGCTCGTCGACGCCCTTGCCGCCCGCTTCGACGCCGATGATGTTGACCGACGGATCGTCGAGGAACGGGAAGAAGAGCCCCATCGCGTTCGAGCCGCCGCCGATCGCGGCGATGACAGTGTCGGGAAGCCGGCCTTCGCCCTCCTGCTCGACGAGTTGCCAGCGCACCTCCTTGCCGATGATCGACTGGAAGTCGCGGACCATCGCCGGGTAGGGATGGGGACCGGCGACCGTGCCGATGCAGTAGAACGTGTCGCGGACATTGGTCACCCAGTCGCGAAGCGCGTCGTTCATCGCGTCCTTGAGCGTGCCGCGGCCAGAGGTCACCGGCACGACCTCGGCGCCGAGGAGGCGCATGCGGAAGACGTTCGGCGCCTGCCGCTCGACGTCATGCGCGCCCATGTAAACGATGCACTTCAGCCCGAACTTGGCGCAGACCGTCGCGGTGGCCACGCCATGCTGGCCGGCGCCGGTCTCTGCGATGATCCGGGTCTTGCCCATGCGGCGGGCAAGGATGATCTGGCCCAAGACGTTGTTGATCTTGTGCGCGCCGGTATGGTTCAGCTCGTCGCGCTTCATGTAGACCTTCGCGCCGCCGAGATGCGTCGTCAGGCGCTCGGCGAAGTACAAGGGCGAGGGCCGGCCGACATAGTATTTCCAGAGATGGTCCATCTCGGCCCAGAAGCTCGCGTCGGTCTTCGCCTTCTCGTACTCGGCCTGCAGATCGAGGATCAGCGGCATCAGCGTTTCCGAGACGAAGCGGCCGCCGAAATCGCCGAAGCGGCCCCGCTCGTCGGGTCCGTTCATGAAGCTGTTGAACAGGTCGTCGGCCATCGTCGCGTCTCCTTCAGGGGCTCAACTCGCGTTTATAGCCAATGTGGGATGGGGTAAAGCCGAGCCGGTCGTAGAATTCCCGCGCCCGGTTGCGGCCCTTCTGGGTAGTGAGCTGCATCATCCGGCAACCGGCGGCGCGGGCGCGGGCCTCGGCATCCGCCATCATCGCCCGGCCGATCCCCTGGCCGCGCAGGTCGGCGGCGACACGGACGCTTTCGACCTGGGCGCGGCGCGTGGCGCGGTGCGAGAGCCCGGTGATGAAGGTCATCTGATAGGTCGCGACGATGCGGCCGTCCCGCTCTCCGACGATCAGGTGGTTCGTGCCCTCAGCCTGCATCGCATCGAAGGCGGCGAGATAGGCGTCGAGCGGCGCGGTCTCGCGCCCGGCGCCGTAGTCGTCGTCGGCGAGAAGCGCGATCACCGCCACGACATCCTCGCGCCGGCCCTCGCGGAAGCGGGTCATGCCGGGACGGCGCCGCGGGCGGCGGCGATGAAGGCGCGGATCAGCTCGGCATCCTTGACGCCCGGCGCGCTTTCCACGCCTGACGACACGTCGACCTGCCGCGCGCCGGTGAGCCGGATCGCCTCGGCGACGTTCAGGGGGGTGAGTCCACCCGCGAGCATCCAGGGACAGGGCCAGTATTTCTTCGCGACGAGCCGCCAGTCGAAAGCGAGCCCGTTGCCGCCGGGAAGCGCCGCCCCTTTCGGCGGCTTGGCGTCGACCAGAAGCTGGTCGGCCACCCGGCCATAGGCATCGAGCGCGGCAAGATCCTCGGGACCCGCGACGCCCACCGCCTTCATCACCGGCAGGCCGTAGCGCGCGCGGACCTCGGCCACGCGGTCGGGACTTTCGGTGCCGTGGAGCTGGAGCATGTCGAGGGGCACCGCGCCGGTGATCGCGTCAAGCTCGGCATCGGTAGCGTTCACCGTCAGCGCGACCTTGGCCACTCCGGGCGGCACGTCGAGGGCGAGCCGGGCAGCGTCGGCAATTTCGAGATGGCGCGGCGATTTCGCGAAGAAAACGAAGCCGAGGTAGGCCGCCCCCGCCGTCACGGCGGCTTCGACATGGGCTTTATCGGGAAGCCCGCAGATTTTCACGCGGATCTGGTCCATGCGGTCGTTTCCGGCTCCGGTCGGGCGCGGGGATACGCTCAGCGCGCCGCGCCCTTGCCTTCGAGAATCGCCAGCACGTCGTCCTCGGGCTCGGGCTTGGCGGCCTTGAGCCGGGACACCTCGCGCTCCAGCCGTCCGGCCTCGCGCTTGTGCTGGCTCGCGGCGGCGCGGTGCTTGGCCTCGCGGAACCATTCCCAGACGAAACCGATGCCGAGCCCGGCGACGATGCCGGCGAAGATCACGAGAAACAACGGCAACTCCGCCGACCAGCCGAAGCCGAGATAGGCGTCGAGTTCCTGCGGCAGGAGCCGCAGGGTCACCGTGTCACGATTTGCCGAGGCAACCGCTACGAGGGCGATGGCCAGAAGGGCAAGAAAAATCAGGCGGAACATGCGCAACATGCGCGATCCTTACCCCCCGTTGAGCCGGTCCCGCAAGAGCTTTCCGGTCTTGAAGAAGGGCACGTGCTTCTCCTCGACTTCGACCGACTCGCCGGTGCGGGGGTTGCGGCCGATACGGGCGTCGCGCTTCTTCACCGAAAACGCGCCGAAACCGCGCAGTTCGACCCGGTCGCCACGGGCGAGCGCCTCGATGATCTCCTCGAAGATCGTGTTCACGATCCTCTCGACGTCGCGCTGAAAGAGATGTGGATTCTCCTCGGAAATCTTCTGGATCAGTTCAGACCGGATCATACGGAACCCCCCTTCGCGTGCCGGCTTGGTTGCCAGCCGCAGTTTTCTTCGCCCGAAACTATAGGCGGAAAGCGCGACTCGACAAACAGGAAAGCCTTTGGAAAAGCAGCATTTCCGCCCGCTCGGCAAGAATTGAACAACCGGGGCCCGCCAAGGCGAAGCCACAGCCCGGTCACCGGCAGGGAGGGATGCCGAATAACGACGGGCGCGGAGTGGGCGCGCGCGCCGTGATTCGCCCGGCGGGGCGGCGCGCCCGTCGCCCGGCGGAAACGAAAAGGCCCCGCGGTAACCGCGGGGCCTTTCCTTATCGTCGCAAAAGCGATGCTTACTTGTTGCCCTTCAGCGCGGCGCCGAGGATGTCGCCGAGCGAGGCGCCCGAGTCGGACGAGCCGTACTGTTCCACGGCTTCCTTCTCTTCGGCGATCTCGCGCGCCTTGATCGACAGGCCGAGGCGGCGGGTCTTCGAGTCCACGTTGGTCACGCGGGCGTCGACATGGTCGCCAACCTGGAAGCGCTCGGGGCGCTGGTCGGCGCGGTCGCGGGCGAGGTCCGAACGGCGGATGAAGGACTTCATGCCGTTGTACTCGACCTCGATGCCGCCATCCTCGATCGCGGTGACCGTGGTGGTGATGACCGAGCCGCGCTTCACGCCGTCAACCGCATCGGAGAACGTGTCGGCGTCGAGCGCCTTGATCGAGAGCGAGATGCGCTCCTTCTCCACGTCGACCTCGGTGACGGCGGCCTTGACCACGTCGCCCTTGCGGTAGTTCTGGATCGCATCCTCGCCGCGCTGTTCCCAGCTGAGGTCGGAGAGGTGCACCATGCCGTCGATGTCGTTCTCGAGGCCGATGAACAGACCGAACTCGGTGATGTTCTTGACTTCGCCTTCGATGACGGTGTTGACCGGGTGGGTTTCCGAGAAGACTTCCCACGGGTTGCGCATCGTCTGCTTGAGGCCGAGCGAGACGCGACGCTTCGCAGTGTCGATCTCGAGCACCATGACGTCGACTTCCTGCGAGGTCGAGACGATCTTGCCCGGATGGACGTTCTTCTTGGTCCAGGACATCTCGGAGACGTGGACGAGGCCCTCGACGCCGGCTTCCAGCTCCACGAACGCACCGTAATCGGTGATGTTCGTGACGCGGCCCTTGTGGACCGAGCCGATCGGGAACTTCGCTTCCACGGTATCCCACGGATCGGACAGAAGCTGCTTCATGCCGAGCGAGATGCGGTGGGTTTCCTTGTTGATCTTGATCACCTGGACCTTGACGGTCTCGCCGATGTTCAGGATCTCGTTCGGGTGGTTCACGCGGCGCCACGCCATGTCGGTGACATGGAGCAGGCCGTCCACGCCGCCGAGGTCAACGAAGGCACCGTATTCGGTGATGTTCTTGACCACGCCGTCGACGGTCTGGCCTTCCGACAGGGCGCCGATGACCTCGGCGCGCTGCTCGGCGCGGGACTCTTCGAGGATCGCGCGGCGCGAAACGACGATGTTGCCGCGGCGGCGGTCCATCTTGAGAATCTGGAACGGCTGCTTCATGCCCATGAGCGGGCCGGCATCGCGGACCGGACGGACGTCGACCTGCGAGCCGGGCAGGAACGCAACGGCGCCGCCGAGATCGACGGTGAAGCCGCCCTTGACGCGGCCGAAGATCGCGCCGTCGACGCGCTGCTCGTCGGCATAGGCCTTCTCGAGACGGTCCCAGGCCTCTTCGCGGCGGGCCTTCTCGCGGCTGATGACAGCCTCGCCCCGGACGTTCTCGACGCGGTCGAGATAGACCTCGACTTCATCGCCGACGGCGATTTCGGCCGGCTCGCCGGGGTTGGCGAATTCCTTGAGATCAATGCGGCCTTCCATCTTGTAGCCGACATCGATGATGGCCTGGCCCGCTTCGATCGCGATGACCTTGCCTTTGACAACGGTCCCTTCCTCGGGCGTGTCGATCTCGAAGCTTTCCTTGAGGAGGGCTTCGAATTCCTCCATCGTCGCTTTAGCGCACATGCGTGTTCAGTTCCTTTTCATGTGTTTCTGGCCATGCGGTTGGCTCCGCCGGTCTTTGGTTGGCGTCATAGGCGCCGAACAAACGATAAGGGCCGCGGATTTCTCCCGACCCTGCCCGTATGCTCGTCTTTGGCTTCCACCGCCTTTTTGACTGGAGCCGCTATAGAGAGTTCCGGGGTACGAGGCAAGAGCCGCGCGCCCGTTTGGCCCCGATCAGCGGCAGAACCGGGCGACGACGTCGTAGCGCGGCACCGGAGGGGGCAGGTCTTGCGGCAGGACCGGGCGCAAGCTCGCGCCGTCGGGCTCGAAACGCGGCACCGGCCATTTTGGTGGAAACCAAAAGAGGCTCTCGGGTTCGAGCCGCAGCGACTGGCAGAGCGCCCAGTCCTCGCGCCCGGCGAGAGCCGGGGACGCGTGGGTGCCGCCACGCAGATCCACGATGTGACCCGACTTGCGGCCGAGCCCCTTGACCTCGAAGCTCAGGGGATCGCGCAGGATCATGCTCCCCGCCGCCGGGCCGTCGCCGAAAAGCTGCGCCTCGCCCAGCCAATCGCTGCCGTAAGAGATGTGAAGCGCGTAGCGTCCGGGCGGCACAAGAACCCGGAAGAATTCGCCGCCGCGAAGATAGGCGGCAAGCCGGTTCGTCCCGGTTTCAACCTCCACGAGGAAAAGGAAATAGTCTTTCCCGGGCAGCGTCTTGACCTGAAGCGGAAAGATCGCCGGCAGGTCACCCTGACGCCAGAGTAGGCCGGTTTCCGGGCGCTCCTCCGCAGGCAGCGCCGCGGCGGACACCGCGAGGGCGAGCAGCGCCGCCCCTATGATGCGCATTGATAGCCTGGCTTTTCGCATGGACGTATCGGTTTCTACGAAGGGGTACCGCGTCCGATATGGGGCCCGACCCCGCCAGCGCAAAGGCGCGGTCAGGCGAGCTTCGCCTCGACCTCGGCCAAAGCGCGGGCGACCGCGACCTCGATCGTCATTTCCGTGGTATCGAGCACCACCGCGTCCTTGGCCGGGCGCATCGGCGCCGCCTCGCGCTCGGCATCGCGGCGGTCGCGGGCCTTGAGGTCGGCGAGCACCTCGTCCTCGGTGATCGGGTCGCCCTTCGCGCTGAGTTCCAGCCAGCGCCGGCGCGCGCGCACCCCGTCCGAGGCGATGACGTAGAGCTTCACCTCCGCGTCCGGGCAGATCACGGTGCCGATGTCACGGCCGTCGAGCACCGCGCCGCCTTCGCGCCGCGCGAAGCTCCGCTGGAAGGCGACGAGCGCTGCGCGTACCTCGGGGATCGCGGCCACCCGGCTCGCGGCCTGACCAGCCCCGGCCGACCGCAGGTCGTCGCGGTGCAGATCTTCCGGCACGAGATCGCGCGCTGCCGCCACCGGATCGCCCTCCGGCCCCGCCTTGGCCCCTACGGCACGATAAAGCAGCCCGGTGTCGAGATGGGCAAAGCCGAAATGCGCCGCCACGGCACGGCCAATCGTGCCCTTGCCCGAAGCCGCAGGCCCGTCGATGGCCACCGTGAATCTCATTGCGCCCCCCGCGTTTTCCTCCCTCTAAGCCGCCCCCCGGCCAAGGTCAAACCTTGACCGCCGTCCGCTCTCGGTTTCTATTCGCGCCATGGTTGCAAGGTGCTTTGATGAAGATCGTCCTTTTCAATCCCCCGCATACGGCGATTGGCTCGCGCGTTCCCGGAGAACAGCTTCCACCGCTCGGCCACCTCGCCATCGTTGCGCTGCTTCTCTCCGTCGTCCCGGCTCAGGCCGACCCGACCTGCCTTTCCGCCCCCACTCAAGATTGCGTTTTCCAGATGGCGCTGGATCAGTCGCTCGCCACGCCAAAGGCCGGGGCCGCAGCCACGGGCCTAGGGTCAGGACCCATTGATCTGCTTGAAGCTGCCGCCGCCGGGTGATTCAAGGCTCCAGACTGACGGGGTTGATGATGAGCAATCTTTTCTGGCTGACGGACGAGCAGATGG
>NZ_JAPDOG010000041.1 GCF_026013545.1 Defluviimonas salinarum
TTGCCCATCCGGGCCTCGAGCAACCGGCGCAGCGTGGCGAACTCTACCGGAAGGTTCCAGCCCTGAAGCGGGGCTGCCTGGTCGAGGGCGCCGACCTTCTGCTCCAGGAGCGGCAGGAAGTGCAGCGGGTCGAAGACCATGTCGGCCTTCTCGTAGGACCGCCGATGCCGGGCGATCACCTCGGCACCCGCGCCGATGACGACCTCGCCGACATAACCGCGGACCTGGACTTCGTGATGGGCATAGCCCACCGGTACCGAGTAGTCGTTGCAGCGGTAGCGCACCATCGAGATCGACGTGGCGCGGGTGCTGACCTTCTCGCAGGCATCGTAGGGCACCGCCGGCAACGGCATCAGCGCGTCGAGATCCCGCATGAGCCGCTCGCCGATCGTCTCCGTGTGGCCCCTCAGAACCGCATCCTGGCGCCTTAGGCATTGCTCCTCCAGCCAGGCGTTCAGCGCCTCGAAACTCTCGAACCGGGGCAAGGGCACCAGGAAGTTCCGGCGCCCGAAGCCAATCACACCCTCGACATTGCCCTTGTCGTTGCCTTTGCCAGGCCGGCCGAGCCGGTCCTCGAACAGGTAATGTGACTGCAGCTCCGAGAAGATCCGGGTGCGCTTGCGGGTTCCGTCGCCGAGGATCTTCGCCACCGCGATGGTGGTGTTATCGTAAAGGATCGACAGCGGCACGCCGCCGAAGACCGCGAAGGCGGAGACATGCCCGTCGCGAGACATGCTTCGGTCGTCTCCGCCGGATAGGCCTTGATGAAGAAGGCGTCCGAATGCGGCAGCGCCATCGCGAGGTAGTGCAGCTTGCGCCTGACGCCGCCGATCACGCCGACCGCCTCACCGAAGTCGACCTGCGCATGGCCCGGCGGATGCGCCAGCGGCACGAACACCTCGCGCGTCCGGCGCTTCCTCTCCCGCACATAGTCGATGACGATCGTCAGCTTGCCCGTGAAGCCGTGCTCGTCGCGCAGCCGCTCGAAGATCCGCGTCGCCGTGTGCCGCTGCTTCGCCAGCTGGCCTTTATCGTCCTCCAGGATCTGGTCGATGATCGGAATGAAGGGATCGAGCTTCGGCCGGACAGGCGGCTTCGACCGACGATACCCCGGCGGCACCGAGTGCTTCAGGATCTTCGCCACCGTCTTGCGGTCGATGCCGAACATCCGCGCCGCTTCGCTCTTGCTCATTCCGCCGACATGGCACGCCAGCCGCACCCGTCCGTAAAGGTCCACAGCATACATCTCCCCGCCTTCAGCTCGTTGCCTCAGGCGAAAGATGCGGAATATTACTCCGCGACAGTCAGAACATCAGACCGTTTCCGCTGTCCATTTTGTCTCCGGGATTCACAATCGGACGCGAACTACGCGGCACTCACCAAACGATTGTCTGAAATTGAGCACGCTTGCGACGTGTTCACGAGCTTCCACCCTGACAAGGATGCCGTACTGCAGGCGGCTTGTGACACGCGCGCCTATCTGGATGGCTGGAGTGCCGCTTTCCGGGAGTGTGACGAACTCCAGGACGGCTATGTGGCAGCATGCTACACGAATGTCGACGACATGCTGGCCAAGGTTGGAGCCACGAAGGCCGATCTGGCCGCATTCAAGGCGTCGAAAAGGTTCGATCTGCGTGAACATCTCAAGGGACAATCTCCCAGAACGGCATGAGGCCTTCGTCGGGAAGAGTTCGGCTACCTCTGTCGCGCGCATTGGCCGACGGCATCGGTGTCCGCGGGTTTCGGTTTGACGGGCTCGCGCGGAGCAGTGAGTTCTGACGTGCTGACGGTGAGCGGCCACACGACGTTTCCCCCGCCTTCGACTGGCGTCCGGCCCAGCATCCTTAGGACGCTGGTCGTAGCTGGACGAAGCTAAACGTTCAGGTCACTCGACCCGCATCAGGACATCTCCTGCAAATCGGCCGTCGTTGAGGACATACGGAAACCGCTGCCGAACCGAACAACGCGGTCATTTGCCCGATTCCGGATTTCGTGGCACGATTCCAGTCGGGCGCTCACAACAATCTAACGACCAAAGACGCGCCTGAAATAGGGAGTAGCCGACAATGAACTTGCGACCCGATCCCACGTTTCACGCAACACCGAAACTCGCCATGGAGGCCCCGGCTGAGACGCTTGCCTTCACGCTCATGCTGAGCCCGGACGGATCTCAGCCCGATGGCTTGGCGATCGTCGATGTCGACCCGAGCTCAGACACCTTTGGCCAGATCGTGCATCAGGTCATCATGCCCAACAAAGGCGATGAGTTTCACCATTTCGGCTGGAATGCCTGTTCCTCGGCGCTTTCGCCCCTGACCGGCCATGCCTTCCTCGAACGGCGCTACCTGATCATTCCAGGCATCCGCTCCTCGCGCATCTATGTCGTCGACGTGAAAGAACCGCTCAAGGCCAAGATCCACAAGATCATCGAGCCGGAGGAGGTCTTTGCCAAGACCGGCTATTCGCGCCCGCACACGATTCATTGCGGGCCCGAGGGCATCTATGTCTCGACCCTCGGCGGCGGCGGCAAGGACGGAACCGACGGTCCTCCGGGCATCTTCATCATGGATTGCGAGAGCTTCGAGGTGATCGGCCGCTACGAGATCGACCGGGGTCCGCAGGACAAGCAATACGATTTCTGGTGGAATCTACCGCGCGACTACATGGTCAGCTCCGAATGGGGCCTGCCGCCACAATTCGAGAACGGTCTCGTGCCCGAGGATCTCCTGTCCGACAAATACGGCCACCGGCTGCATTTCTGGAACCTGCGCGAGCGCAAGAATGTCCAGACCATCGACCTCGGCGAGAGCCACCAGATGGCGCTGGAGGTGCGCCCCGCTCACGACCCGGTCAAGGAATACGGTTTCTGCGGCGTCGTGGTGGACACCACGAACCTCGAAGGCTCAATCTGGACCTGGTGGCGCGAAGGCGGCAAGTGGCACGCGAAGAAGACCGTGACGATCCCGCCGCAGCCGGCGAAGGCCGACGACCTGCCCGATATGCTGAAGGGCTTCGAGGCAGTGCCGCCGCTCGTGACCGACATCGACCTCAGCCTCGACGACCGGTTTCTCTATGTGTCCTGCTGGGGCACGGGCGAGATGCACCAGTACGACGTTTCGGACCCGATGAAGCCGAAGCTTGCCGGCAAGGTGGAGATCGGCGGAATCGTCAAGAAGGCGAAGCATCCGAACGGCAAGGATTTCGGCTACGGGCCCCAGATGGTGGAGATCAGCCGCGACGGCAAACGGGTCTACTGGACCAATTCGCTCTATTCGACCTGGGACGACCAGTTCTACCCCGGCGACCGGGGCGCGGCGATGGTCATGGCGAATGTCGGCGGCAAGGGCGGGCTGACGCTCGACAAGAACTTCTATGTCGAGTTCCCGAAAGGCTACCGCAGCCACCAGATCCGGCTCGAGGGCGGCGACTGTTCGACGGACAGTTTCTGCTACCCCTCCGTCTGACGCGTGGACGGAATTGATACGGCAACGGCCCTGTGGTGGGCCGTTGTCGCTTCAGGCGTCTATCACGGAGTCAATCCGGGCATGGGCTGGCCTCTGGCGGTTTCGGCGGCGTTGATGGATCGGAGCCGCGGCAGCCTTTACAACGCGTTGCTGGCACTGGCCGCGGGGCACATGCTAGCAATGGCAGCGATCCTGTTTCCTTTCGCAGCGCTCCTGTTCCTCGCGGAATGGCAGAGGGAGATACAGGTTGGTGCGGCCTGCCTGGTGATTGGGCTCGGCGTCTACCTGCTCTTCAATCGCCGCCATCCGCGCTTTCTCGCCCGCGTGCCACCGTCGCGGCTTGCGCTATGGTCCTTCCTCGCGGCCATGGCCCATGGAGCCGGCTTGATGCTGGTTCCGATATATCTCGGCATCTGCGGCACCCTAGAGGCGGACGCAGGACATGTGGCAGCGTCGGACCTGATGGCGGGCAACGCTGGGGTCGCAGTGATTGTTGCAGTGGTCCATACACTTGCCATGGCGTTCTCGGGCGGAGTGCTCGCCGTTGGAACTTACCATTGGCTGGGATTGAGGTTCCTCGCCAAGAGCTGGTTCAACCTGGATCTTGTATGGGCCTTGAGCCTCATAGTCGTGGGGGCAATTTCGCTGTTTGCAGTTCGCTGAGGCCTGCATGCCTTCACCACTCGAGGTCTTTCGCACGATCGTCCGTCTTGTCAGCAAAGCAGTCCTTCAAGGGACGCCACTTCTAAGGTAATAAGCATTTGATTGTTGGTCGACAACGGCGGTTGCGTGCCCCCCGCAACCACCATTATCTACCCAGCCCCGAGGCGTCCCGCCCGGGGCTTTGTCGTTTCCGATTCCTCCAAGGCCAGGATCTGCGGGCCTGTGCGGCGGAGGTTAGCGTCCGCGCACGTGGTGTAATTTCAGCGCCTTTGTCGGTGTGATCCCGGGTGGCCATCGAGGTGTATGGTCGAGGTGGAGTTTCGACGCTTCAACCACGAACCTTACGGAGACCCCGATGACCAAAGCCAACATGGACCTGTCCGAGCTTCTGGCCAAGCACGATCAGGGCGACTTTCTGCGCAGTATCGCCGAGGCCGTCCTGCAGCTGATCATGGAGACCGATGTCGACGGCTTGATCGGTGCCGGCAGGCATGAACGAAACGGTGAGCGCACGACCTGGCGCAACGGGTATCGGGAGCGCGCGCTCGATACCCGTCTGGGCACGCTGAACCTGCGGGTTCCGAAGCTCCGGCAGGGGAGCTACTTCCCCGGCTTCCTCGAGGCCCGCAAGACTTCGGAACAGGCGCTGGTGGCGGTGATCCAGGAGGCTTGGATCGGCGGCGTCTCCACCCGGCGGGTCGACGACCTGGTGCAGGCCATGGGGCTCTCCGGCATCTCGAAGAGCACTGTCTCGAAGCTCTGCAAGGACATCGATGAGCGGGTCGGCGAGTTCCTGAACCGGCCGCTCGCCGGCGACTGGCCTTATCTCTGGCTGGACGCCACCTATCTGAAAGTGCGTCAGGGCGGCCGCATCGTGCCGGTCGCGGCGATAATCGCCGTCGCAGCCAACACCGAGGGCCGCCGGGAAATCATCGGCCTGGGCATCGGGCCGTCAGAGGCCGAGACCTTCTGGACCGAGTTCCTGCGCTCCCTGCGCGCCCGCGGCCTTGGCGGGGTCCGGCTGGTGATCAACGACGCCCATACTGGCCTCAAGGCCGCCATCGCCCGGGTTTTTGAGGCCACTTGGCAACGCTGCCGCGTCCACTGGATGCGGAACGCCCTCGCACATGTGTCCAGAGGCCAGCACACCGTCATCGCCGCCGCGATCCGGCAGGCCTTCGACCAGCCCGATCGCACCCATGCCGGCGAGACCTGGCGCAAGGTCGCCGAGCAACTGCGCCCCCGTTGGCCCAAGCTGGCTGATCTGATGGACGCCAGCGAGCACGACGTCTTGGCCTACATGTCCTTCCCCCGCCAGCACCGCACCAAGTTGCACAGCACGAACCCCATCGAGCGGCTGAACAAGGAGGTGAAACGGCGAGCCGACGTCGTGGGAATCTTCCCCAACGAGGCATCCATCATGCGGCTGATCGGAGCGGTGCTGTTCGAGCAGAATGACGAATGGCAGACCGCCAGCCGCTACATGATGGTCGAGGCCTTCGCCCAGATCGACAACGAGGAGATCGACCCCATTCTCAGTATCACAACAAAAGCCGCCTGATCATGCCCTCAGGTCATCCGGGAAATTACACCACCTTGACGGACGCTACCCGGCGGAGCGTCAGAACCCACGCGTTACAATTGAAACGACGCGCAGGGGTTTCAGACATACGAATGCAACCCGGCGGGCGCATCTAGGTGTTCAGTCCCGGCATCTGGTGGATCGGATCGACGATGAATCTGTCCGGCTCTGAAGTCCAGACTTTGCAGATATATTCGTAGGGCGTGAGGCCGCTGAGGGTCTTGAGCCTGCGAGCAAAGTTGTAAGCGGCCATGAAGTCTTCGAGGTGGCTGCGGAGCTGATTATGGCTCTCGTAATGGAAGCGTTTCACTGTCGCGTCCTTGATCGTGCGGTTCATCCGCTCGACCTGGCCATTGGTCCAAGGGTGGTTGGGTTTCGTCAGCCTGTGCTCGATCCCGTTTGCCTCGCAGATCATGTCGAAGCGCATTTGCCTGGAATATGCGGTGTTCCGGTTCCTTGGCTGGTCGGCGAACTGGATCCCATTGTCAGTGAGGATCGTGTGGATCCGATAGGGAACTACCTCGAGCAGGTGTTCCAGGAACTCCCATGCGGTGCGCCTGTCAGCCTTTTCAATGAGCTGGGCGACCGCGAACTTGCTGGTGCGGTCGATGGCCACGAAGAGGTAGAGCTTTCCCTCGGCGGTCTGCACTTCGGCAATATCGATGTGGAAAAAGCCGATCGGGTAGCGCTTGAATCGCTGCCGCTTGGGCTTGTCGCCTTCGATGTCTGGTAGTCGCGAGATGCCATGACGCTGAAGACACCGATGAAGTGCCGATCGTGTCAGATGCGGGATCGAGGGTTGAAGGGCATAGAGACAATCGTCCAGCGGCAGCAGCGTATGCCTTCGGAATGCGACGACCATCGCCTCCTCGGCTTCGCTGAGAACGGACGAGCGTGGTTCCTTCGGACCGGTCTTGCAATCCTCGACCGTCTCGCGCTTCCGCCACTTGGCGACCGTCTTCGGGTTGATACCGAGCTCCCGGCTCAGCGCCGCGGTCGAAGCTTGCGATCGCTGTATTGCAGCTCTGACGGCGTGCGTGGTCGTGGCGCAGCCGTGACGAACTTGTCCCATAGTGCTTCCTTCCATTCCGACGAATGAATCGCACCATCAAACCCTGGGATCAAACACCTAGGTACTCAACGTTCTCAAGGACATCTGTTGCGCCAAAACCTGATTTTTCTAAAACAAAAAATGTACCATCAGCCCCAATCATTACGTAGAGACCATCGCCTCTTGAATACAATGTCTCCAGGAGAAGAGTGTAATTCACCGAGTCGTATCCGTCGAAACCATCCACATAATGACCGCCGGCAACCGTAAGATAGACATTGTCATTTCCAAATGATGCGTAGATTTCGACGCCTCGCGTGGCACCGATTTTGAAGGTGTTGGAATTCTCGTTTCCGACAACGATTGTGTTGTTGATGATTGATATGAAATCCTGGTTCTCCGCACGTGAATCGATATAGATGACATCCTTCGGTTGCCCAAAATAGCCGACTTCGTAGTATGCGAGTATTGGATCGCTCTGCAAATACTCTTTGTAAGACCAAAAGCTAGCTATATTTCCAGTGATCGCGGCTGCCGCGAACCAACTAGAATTCGACGGTTCCGACAGCTGATCCGCATTAAACATCGAATTCGTATATGGATTCCCTTCGGAAAACAAAGTCAGAGTCCCGGTGTAATTGATATTAACCCCGCGACCAAGTTCATAGGGGTCAAAGGTTGGAGCCCCTACATATTCGCTTATCGTTTGCGATGTATCGTTCGAAGACTTAAAATCGAACTGATCCTCTCCCATTTCTATTACGGCATCTTCTATCCATCGCTCACCAGTACCGCCAACGACGAATCGTGCTGACGCAAGTCTTGCCTCGGCGAGTCCAAAAATAAAACTGCGAGCGGCATGATCCAAACCGCTTGGATCAGTTGTGTAATTATTAATTGGGAGCAACAAATCAGTATTGGGATTAAGTGGAAAGTCGATGGTATTTGCTATGTCGGCAATGGAATAGACGCCTTCACCAATCGTTTGCGGCGTGCTAAAAAAGGCTTCAACGAGATTGGACCGGGAAAGCCATGCGTAGCGTCCGTGACCATCTTGCAAAGTGGCGGCTCCATTGAGAGTTATATCTGTATCTGGAGCATCCGCAGGCCTGATTCGTAAATTGAAGTTCGTGGGCACATCAGCCGTGCCGAATAAATATTGTTTGAGTATCGTCTTTCCGTCGATCTGCTCTGTCATCTATTTCTTCCTCGAGAACGTCATATACAGAATATCTCCGCAAGTACTTAGGAGGCCGTGAGCAGAGAATGCATCGCCCTTTCCATCGGGGTCTTCATAATTGAAGTAAACCAGAAGTCGGGGACGCTCCAAAAGACGTCGCCACCAGCTAACGTTGTCTTTCTCTGAGTCGTCCGCCCAAGGGTTTTTCTCCGGATCCGAAACAACACCGCAACACGCCGGATCCGCCGATTGCATCTGCTCGATGCTTGGTATTTCCAGGTTTCTTGCGGAGACCCAGTTACTTTTTATTGATTTTCGGAGCGTTGCCAGCAACTCTTGATCGTAGAGTCGTCGTCCTAGTTTGGGACAATCAAAATCGGACTCCCGCCATCCTTCAGGCAGTGTCGAACTCGGAGTAGCGATCATTAGCATCGCAAACACGCAGACGGAATGTGTTCGCACTTGAACTCTTGCCTCTAACTATGTGCAGATTCGTCGAGCTTGGCCAGAAGAAGCAAAATCGTCAGGGTATAGCCAGCAAGAACAACACAACCGCAAGTCGTCGAGCGCAATAAGAGGTGGGATTCGGATTCTGTCAAGCGGAACATGAGGAAGGGTCGGCGGCTTCGGCTGGTGCCACGCTGCCATGAGAGCAGCCGGAGCTCGCGCCTTGGAACCACCACGCCGTCGAGATCGAACTTCTCATCGTTGCCCTCGCCGAAGGGGAGGATGTCGAGGACTTGTTCGAGCCGCGCGAGTTCAGCTTCGGAGGGCACCTCCTCGGGCGAGCTCTTGTCGACGCGGCAGCCCGCGATTCCGGCGACCGGACGCCGGTCCGCGGGGGACCAGGAACAGATGTAGCAAAGGTCCTGGGCGGAACCGACATTGTCGCAGGCCCCGAGGATGTTGCGGTCGTCGGTGCAGAAGGCGGCGATGCCGACTTGGGGGCCGTTCTATCGGCCCTCGTCGCGGAAATGCGATAAAAATAAACCTCATGGCAGGTTTAGCGACAGGCGGTCAGGATGTGGACTTTGTAAACCGACCTGTAAACCGGGACGCAAATCGGCATCACTGGATCGAGCGGAAGCCCGCAGACTGTTGAAGATCATGGGGAAAAGTGGTCGGGGCGAGAAGATTCGAACTTCCGACCTACGGTACCCAAAGCCGCCTATCCGGCGGTGAACTACGGGGCCGAGCCTTCGTCATGCCGCAAATCCTTCTCAGCCGCCTATCCGGCGGTGAACTCGTGCCGGCGGAGGGTTCATACGCGATACGGCTTCTCAGCCGCCTATCCGGCGGTGAACCCTCGATCGAAACAAGAATATCAAGCAATATCAGTACATTGAAGCAATATCTTCACATGGACCATCTTTTCCGAGAAGCCCTGCACGCCTTTGTTTTTATTAGGTTTTTCGTGACACCCAAAAAAGATCCTCCTTCCGAAGCTCGACAAGTCCGCACTCCACGGTCAGGGCATAGGGCCCAAACCTGGCCGCGGGGTCATAGACATCCACACCGATCTCCAGCATCCGCCGAAGGCGGTGCGGCGTCACTTCACCATCCGGATACATCGCGTCCCAGGCCTGGCGTATCGGGTTCCGGAACAGGAATGTCCCGGGAACCGCCCGCGCCTCGAGATCGACATCTTCGATCAGGGGCTCGCGGGAGCCCGGATTGAGGTCGAGCTTCCAGGAAAGGTTGTCGAGATCGTCGCCGGACGGGAATAGATCCATGCTGTGCGCCTTCGAGCGCCGGAAGCGCCGCATGCTCGCGAACCTGGCGGCATGACGGGGCACGACATTGCCGCACCAGAGAGTGATCGGGGCCATCACATGATGAAGATGGTCGTCGACGGCCTTGTCCTCAGCCAGAAGGAGCGGAAAATCGCTTTGGGGATCCAGCATCGGACGGGCATCGATGCGCCTGAACCGCGCCGTTCCGGCTATGCCGGCAAGGCTGCGGTCGGCCGCGCCGAAATCGGTCAGCAGGAGCCGCGGGAGCATGGTTTCACCCGCAGACTCCGTCTCTACACCTGGCATCGCGAGAAGGCCGCTCCCCTCGAACGTCACGGCGGGACGCGACAGGATGGCGACGTTCGGGGACGCCATCGGCAAGAGGCGATGCCGGTTGATCCGGCCGGCACTTTGAATGATCGAGCGCAAGCTCCCCGGATCGAGAATTCCGTAGTCGAAATCGAGATCGTTCCCGGTCTCGATCACCGGGCTGCAGACGACCACGATCTCGATGTCGCTGACGTTCGCCGCCCGCGCCCGTTCGAAGGCGCCGTGGATCTCGCAAAGACGGCGCACGCCCGCATCAGGATCGCTGCCCTTCCTGGTCAGTGCCTTCTTGAGCTGATCCTCGATCCAGGCGCGCTGAAGGCGCGGAAAGCGCGAATGAAGGCAGACCCGGAGGCGGAGCCGGTCAGGAGCGGGATCCGGGATCCCGGCCGCCATGGCCGCGGTGTGGGAAATGCGTGTCATGCGGACCAGGCCGACCGACACCCGGAACCCGGAAACTGGGGTCGCGTGCCGGTCATGCATCGTCGAGCATGCCGCGCCGATCGCTCGCGCCATGGAGCCGAAATCCTCGCCAGCATCGATGACCTCACCGCAGCGGAGCGGCGCGGAGATGTCGAGGTCGCGGAGAAGGGCTGATCGGCAGCCCGAAAGGGAGGCGGCGAATCCGCCATCCTCCCGCCCACCGAAACAGGAGTCCGGCATATGGCCCGTCACGAGATGCGCGACATTGTCGGGAAGCCCGAACAGCGCCGCATGCGCCGACCAGCCGGTCCGGTAGGCATCGAAAAGCGCTTTTGCGACGGTGTCTGTCAGGGTCGCGGACAGGATGATCACCCGGCGTCCTGCCGTTCCGGCGAGATGCACGAGCCTGGCGACCGCCGCGATGTCCTCGGGTCCGAACTGGTCCGCCTCGTCGATGATGAGGTCGGAGCCGATCAGGCGCAACGCGGCATGGAGGTGCCGGCTTCGGACCGGAGAGGCCACAGGCATGAGATGGTCGATCGTTGAGCACAGGATCGGTGCCTCGATCAGCTTCCTCAGCTTGCCGCCGCCACGCCGGTCCTTCTCGATGATCCTGGAAATGAACGAGGGCAGCTGCCGATCGGTGTCATGGGAAAGGCCGCTCAGCCATGCCGCCTCGCCCTCGGATCCGGGCTCCGGAACGTCGCCGCTCACGGCTTCGACCTCGATACCCGAAAGCGAGGCCAGCCGGTCTTCCGACCCCGACCTCTCGGCCTCATCACCGCCCTTCCCAGGAAAGACGAGGGGCGGGCTTCCGACAAGGACGGATACCGATCTCTCCGGGAAACCGAGGTCGCGGACATATTCCTTCGCCGACTGGCTCGCGAGGACCCGCAGTCCGAGTCCGAGGACGAAGCGCAAGGAGCGTCGTTCCGGGATCGGATCGGACATGGCCGCAGCGGCGAGAATGGTTGGCGCGGCCCTGGTCTTGCCGGTGCCCGTCCCGGCGATGACGCAGCCAAAGAAGCCCCCTGCCCCCGCTGAGGCCAGGGAGGCGGCCATGTCCGCCGAATGCGGCTGCCATCGAAACCGCGCCGGACCGGTTGACGCCGGCCTCAGGATGTCGTGCGGCACCTCATTCTCGAGAAGACCCGGAAAGCCGTCACGCTGCTCGTAGACGGCATGAGCTGCGGATCGCGTTTCCCGGAACACCCGTTCGACGTGTTTTCCGAGGCTGTCTGCCGAGATGAAGCGGGACCCGTCCTTCAGGCTGTTGGCAAGATGTCCCTCCCCGTCCCCCGCCTCCTTGAGCGAAGACCCGAGATGATCCGAGAGCATCAGGCAGGTCCTGGCATAAAGGTCGGAGCCGCCGGAGACCACGTGATCCTCAGAGAGATCCTCGGTGGCGGAGCGGAGCCGCTCGATCCAGGCCTGCTCATGCCAGAACGGAACGCCCTCGGCGACATCGAGGTCCGATCTGCGGAGGCCGTCAGAAGCGCGGAGATGAAGCTCCCCGACAAGACCGCGGTGCGTCGCGTCGCCCGACGGAAGCCGGTGATGGCCGAGGATGAGGAGCCCGACCATCCCCCGGATCCCGTCCGGGTCCCTCAGGAAGTCGAGATCGAGTCCAGGAGCGCCCGTTCTCACCTGGACGGCGAGCCCCCAGGACCGTTCCGCCGCGACCCGCATCGCCTCGTCGACCTGTTCCGGCGTGAGCTCCCTGAGCCGCGCGATCGTGGTCCCGTTCCCGAGCCCCCTGGTGATCTCGTCCCACGCGAGGGCGGAAACCAGCTCGTGTCTGACCGGGTCCGCCTCCGGCGCTCCGCCGGCAATCGCGCGCCGCAGCTTCGACTGGAACATGACGGTCGCCTTGCCCAGGTCGTGGAACCACGCGGCAACCCGGATCACCCCGCGATGGGTCCGGACCGCCGGCGGGATGGCGCGGTCGCGTCTTGCCTCGGACGGGCTCTTCGAGACCGGGACCAGCCCGTTTCCCGAGAACAGCCGCCGGGAGCCCACAAAGACGATCGGCCGGCGTGACGCCGTGTCTTTTCCCAGGGCGCTGATCGCGACAGCCGTGGAGCGTGTCGCGGCGGAGCGGAGTTCACGGGACACGCGGTCGAGGCATTCATTCGAGGCCCGGCCACGCCACGTGCGATCCCCGATCCTCCAGAAATACCTGTCGAGGATCCGCGCGACCTTGTCTCTCGACCTCTTTGACGACCGGCAAACAGCAACGATTTCCCTCATGGGGCCCGTTCCCCGGCTTGCGCGATCATGCGCTCGAAGGTCGCGATGGACCGCTTCAGGATCTCCTTCCTTTCAAGCGCATCGATCACCTTGGCGCGGAATACCTGCTCGGGATCCCCCTTGATGCGGCCGGCACCGACCGCGAAGGCGATCGGCAGGATCAGGGCGTCCTTGAAGCTGTCAGCGATATCGAAGACGAGACCTCCGGCGCGCGTCTTGCCATGAAAGATGGAAAGGTGAGGCGGAATCCCGAGCGCCCAGAGGGCCGCCCCGGCGACCCCGTATGCGAGGTAGTTGCCGTGGTCGATCAGGCCGTTGATCAGCCTGACCGAGGGATGGTCCGAAGCATCTGGCTCTCCCGGTGTGCGCCGGAACTCCGACTTGCCGGCAAGTCCGCAGCCGGCGGCGATCGTCCGGTAGACGGACCGGCTGTAGTCACCCTCGAAACCGAGAAGCTCGGGCATCGACGAGGCATCCGCGATTCCCTTCTCGAACGCCGAGCAGGCCTTTTCCGCGGGCTTCATGTTGCGGATGCCGCAAAGATCCTCGAGCGCGTCCATGCCGGTCGCGCGCATCATGGCGATCCGGTCCGACATCACGGACCTGGCGGCGGAGAGCGAGAGCCCCGCGTCGAGGTAGACGGGAAGCAGGCGCCGGAAGTGCGCGGTCGCCTGGTAGGAGGTCAGGGACCCCATGTGAAGAGGCGTGCCGCCCGTCCCGGTGAAGGCGACATAGACGCTCTCCTCGGCGAGCAGGCGCGCCGCCTCCTGGGTGATCGAGGTCCCCTGGCCCAGGAACAGGATCGAGAGGTTCGCATGCGGAATGTTGAAGCGGCGCACGAGGTCGTCGTCGGCGGTGCGGTAGACGACCCTGTCCCCCTCGACATGAACCTTGGCGCGCTCGAGATGGAGCGCCTGCTCGCGATGAGTCACGAGCAGGCGAGGGCCGGACCTATGCGACTTCATGAAGCCTCTTCACGGTCACCGGACGCGAAGGAAGCACGGACGGCGCGCTTTCCTGGGAAAGCCCGTAGCTGCTCACGATGACCGGCTGCCCGGTCCAGGGCGCAACGCCGCGCCGCATCGCAAGAAAGACACCGGAGGGGAGACGCAGGTAGAGGTCGCGCTTCCGATCGGCCCTCTCGGCCGCCTGCGCATCGGGAAACCGCCCCGCGACCGAAGCGATATGGTCCGCGCGGCGTTCCCGCCGGCGCGCATCCTTCGCCTTCCAGCCTTCGCTCTCCTTTTCGCCCGAACGCGTCCGGGCCAGCCAGGTCCCGCAATCCCCCTCCGCGAAATTGATCTCGCGGATGCGCTGTCGCGAGGGCAGCATGCCGCGGGAGAGGAGCTTGCGGAACTGCGCTTCAGTCATCAGCCTCGACAAGGCCCGCTCGGATCCGAAGACCTCGACACTCCTGCCCAGGGCGTCGAAACCCCGTCCGCTCACCATTTCAGGAAGGGCGAGCGCGAGGTAGTCGTCCGACGGCGCGTGGCGGTTCACCGCATGCACCGCCGCGAAGATGTCGCGGATGACATCCGGCCCGGCCCCGAGTTCGAAGACGGCCTGGGCCGGAGCGAGGGCCAGGAGACCCTCCACCCGGCAGAGGCCGGCTCCGGAGGTGAGAGCGATCATCCCTTTGCGTCCTTCGACTTGCCGCCGAAAACGCCGCCGCGGACGAGGTTGGCGAAGAAGAAGTGGATATTGCCGTCGAGATCCTTCGCCGAGGTCGCCTTGCCGAGCGCCTTCACGAGATCCGCATGCTTGCTACGCATATCGTAGAAGCTGGGTGACGACTTCTTCGAGCGCAGGACCTCTCCGGTTTCCTGGACGCCGCCATAGGGGTTCACCGCGATGGCGCCGTAACTGTCGGAGCCATGCCAGATGTCGATATGCCGTATCGCGGCGCCGATCTTCTGGGAATGCATGCTTGCCTGCCGCGCGGCGCGGCCGGAAACGAAGACGGGCAGGGACGCGTAGTGGCGGGACTTGCTGTCCTTCGCTTCCTCCCGGACGTATTCCTGCGACGGCCAGATCTCCATTCCCGGCTTCAGATCGGACGTGAAGACCACATCCGCCTGGAATGCGCGCTCCGTCAGCCCCCGCTCGAAGCCCGCGACAAGCTGCGCGAGATCCTCGGCGCTTCCCTTCGTGATGGCCGAGGCCATGGCGCCCTTGCCGGCAGGTTCGTCAAGATCGAGGGCGAACGGATCCACCTCGAGGGTCGTCCCCTCGAAGGCCACCGTGACGCGGGCCCTGTCGGTCTGGAACCGGTTGCGCCAGACGAAGCGGCCATTGAGGATGTTCCAGACATAGAGTTCGGAAAGAAGCCGGTATCCGCCGAGATCGGCATACATGCCGGAGATCTCGCGGTAGTTCGCCGCGACAACCGGCGCGTCCGAAGCGTGAGGGCGCCCCGAGGTCGGCATGACGCGCAAGGTGAAGGAGAGATCGAGGTGGGTGCAGCCGACCGGCATGTGCGCGGCATCCACGACCTGCGGGTTCGAGAGGCCCGGTTTCTTGGCGTTATCCTCGGACGACTGGCCGCGGACGCCCTTCTCTTCCACGAGAACCGGCACGCGCGGCGTTCCCTCGCCGCAATGTGCGGCGAACAGGCCCTCCGAGATCTGGAGCGAACGGGCGAAGGCCAGCATGCCGGTCTCGAGACCGGTCTTCAGTTTGGCCGCCGCCTTGCTCGGGCCGGACTCGGCCGCGGGTGAATTATCGTTCATTTTCAGATCCTCATGCTGCATAGGCGCGGTGCGCCAGGATATGGGTTTCGGTGACGGACCAGGACCAGAAGAGGTCCCTGAAGGTTCCCGGGCCAAGCTCGCCCAGGCGGCGGGAGCGGACGGAGATCAGCTCGCCCACCCCGACGCCGGGCTCGGCGAAGACGTGCGGGATACCCGGATCCCGCGAGCCCCTGGGTGCCGGCCCAGGACGCCCCAGGAGGCGGTAACCGATGGCGACGGGAACCCGCCAGCCGCGGTTCTCCGCACGATTTTCGGGCCAGAGCTCGGAGGCGACCTCCGCAAGGCTCCCGGCATCCCCGAAGGCTGATGCGTTTTTGTGTTCGCAAATCCGTGGAACGAGCGCATAACCGCGCCGCGAGGTGCGCAAAGCACCCGCATCCTCCGGAACGAGGGTCGCGCGCACGGGGCCGCCGTCGTCGAAGATGACGCCCCCCGCCAGGCGAAGCCCCGTGACCGCATCGCGGACCGCCTCCGGCGTGCGGAGGCCCTCGAAATCGACAAGCAGGGAAAACCGGACCTGGCCGGTCATGTCTTCCTGGATTTCGACCGTTTTGTATACACCACTCTTGGGTTCCATGGCTGGCCGAAGACGTCCGATGGACGGCGTCACGTCATGCAGGATCGGCAGGACGCCCACTGACCACCGGCCCATCCCGAGTCGGTGCGAGATGGTCGCGGCGAGGCCGAGAAAGGCGGTGGGCGACGGGATCCCGGCGCAGTAGTCGTTCTGCATCAGGTTGACCCGGTTGGCGACCATGTGGCTGATGAGCACGCGCATGATCAGACCTCCTCGACATGTTTCTGGAAATCGCCGGCATTGAGTGCGGCGCGGATCGCGAGCAACTCCTCATTGCTCTTCCAGCGCCGGCGCAGGATCACTTCCGTGATGTCTGTTTCGGGGACGGAGAAGTCAGGATTGACCTCAAGCGCGGCCTCGTTGATCTCCTCGACGAACTCGCGGACGGATCGCACCATCCAGCGGGCCAGGTTCGCCATGCCGCGGCGGATGTCGGCGTTGGAATAGCCCGCCTTGTCCGGCGTCCCGGTCACGGTGCGGTGGAGACCGAGATAGGATCGCGCCAGTTCCTCGATCTCTCCACCCCGCATGATCGGTCGAGCGCCCCCATGCGCATAGCGCCAGATCTCAGCCATCTCGCTTGTGAGGGGCTGAGGGAAAGCCGCAAGGAAGCGCTGACGGGGGCCCGAGATCGAGGGGCAGATGTTCTGGAGCTTGGAGGATACCTCCTGCCGGGTTCGCCGCGCGCCGCGGCGAACCAACCTGAAATCCTCGCCCTGCTCCAGTTCGCGGAAGTAGGCATCCATCACGCCGCGCATCGCGGCCCAGGACGCCGCAGGGACGATCGGCGTCAATTGCAGGTCGGATCCGTCCGGTCCGGGAACGAAGACGATCGGGAAGTTCTCGTGCCAGAGGGTGTTGACCGAGGTCCGCGCCGCCATAAGGCCTTGCCTGACGGCGTCGAGCGCCTCATCTCCGAAAACCGCGGCGAAAGCCGCTGTCACCCCGTCGGATACGTTGTCCGGCGCGATGATGTGCTGAACAAGAGAACGGCTCCCTTCCTGATCGAGGATCGCGATCTTCCTGAAGATGATTTTCGCGATCGGAGAATCCGCGGCGTTCGGGCTCGGAAGGTAGTCACCGGCACCGTTGCTGTTCCTCGGCGGGAAGCGAAGGATATGCTCTCCGAGCGGCACGTTCTTGTCGTTGAACTTCAGGATATGGGTTCCCGCGGCGCGGGCCACCTCCCCGAACTTCGAGGCCGGGACGGGCTTCGCATACTCGTCCAGCATGTCCCGGAATGCCTGCTCGAGATCGCCCTCATCGTAGGGGCGCACGCTTGACGAGAAGGTGAGGAAAGGGCCTTTGGCCGCCGCCGGTTCCCCGGCGCCCTTTAACTGATCCAAGGCGATCTCCAAAATGCCTGTCTGGAAACCGGATATATCTGTTTTTCGCAAATCGTTCATGCACAGGTTGCCGTTATCCACATGAACGCGCCACCGCATCCCAGGCCGCCTGAATCTCCTCGATCGGGGTTTCCATCGAGAAGCCATGTCCCCGCGGCCGGAACCCGAGCACCGACTTGTGGTAGTCGGAATATTCGGTGAGAAGCAGGTACTTCTTCAGATCGCCAGGCTCACCGCAGCATCCCCTCCTGCACGACCCCCCTCCCCGCGCCCTTCACGATCCCCCAGGCCGCCCGGACCGCCCCCTCCGCCCGGTCAAGCCGGGCCCGCGCCGCCTCCTCCTGCGCGGCAAAGAGGTCCGGCCGCCCGAGCCGCCCGCGAACCAGCTCCGCAAGGCGCGCCGGCCCCGGCCAGAGGAGCCCGGAATACCCCGGCACCGCGAGCGCGTTCGCAAGACCCGAGGGGTCGAAATCCGGAAAGACCGTGACCGGCCGCCCGAGGCGGCGCAGGAAGTCCTCGACCGCGTCCTGCGGCGAAACATGCGGCATGCCGCGGAAGACGAGGAGATCGCGGCGCCGGCAGAACGGCACCGGGAAGTCGAGCCGGCCGAAGTCGCGGAAGACCTCCCAGTTCTCGACGAGGATCACGCCCGGCGCCGCGATGCGGCCGGCATCTTCCGGCCGGATGTTGAGGGTCGCGCCCTCCGGAAGCCGGATGCCCTCGCCATCCATGATGACCGGCATCCCGGGCTGCGGCCGGAGGATCACGACCCCGCGGATCCGCGCCCGGCCCATCTTCTCGTCTGCGGTCATCTCCAGCGCCTCGCGCCGCGTCGCGGCGGCCGCGATGCGCGGGCCGTTCGGCTCGAGGCGGTCCGGGTTCACCCCGAACTCGCGGACAAGGCGGTCCCGGAGGCGGTCCTTGACCTCCTTCGGCACGGGCCCGCCCTGGCCCGTGCGGATCGGGAAACCGGCCTCCCCGAGAGCCTGCGCCACGCCTTTGCCGGCGCTCTTGACGTAGCCGGTGCGGACGATCGCCGCGAGACGCTCGAGCTCGGCGAGGGTGGCCATCAGGCCGCCCGGGACAGGATGAGATCCCGGACCCCGCTCGTGAAGACCGGGCTTCCCGGAGGAACCGTCTCCATCGCGATCCCCTCCGACCCCTCCAGGAGATAGTCGAAGACGTCGATCACCATCGACCCGCCGTCGCTGCCCGTCCAAGCGGCCCAGTCCCGGACCGAGACCGGCACATCGGACGCCCGGACCTCGGCAAGAAGCATCTCGACCGGGTCGGCCCCGGAGAAAACCTCCGCGGCCGGGATCTCGCGATCCAGCACCACGGCACCCGAAGCGTGGCGGCTGCGCCTGGCGCTCCGGGTCGCATCGGGATCGAGCTTCCGGGCGGCGGCGATCGCGGCGGCCTCGAGGCCCGCGTCACGCAGGTCGGGACGGATCCTCGCCGGCAGCCCTTCCGGAAGCATCTGGTTATCCGCAAGCAGGAGCGCGTCGATCTGCTCGGAGGCCGGGATCGTGCGGAGCGCGTGGAAGATCGACCGCAACCGTTTTGTCCGGGCGGCGACCTCCTTGGAGCGGTACATGAACTCGAGCATCTCGCGGATCAGCCCCGCGAGGCGGGTCGACCAACCCTCGATCCGGTCGAGGACCTGGCGCCGGAACACCGCCCTGACCTCCCCGGCATGGGAGGCGGCGAGGTGGTCGCGGATGAGCGCGCCGTTCAGGTCCGCGATCGCGCCGGCCAGGATCCCGGCGCGGCCGTGGTAGAACTCGTTGCGGCGGATCCGTTCCTCGAGGGAGCGCGCGTCGTGGTAGCCGTTCCGGGTCATCATGTCGAAGAGCCTGAGCTGGCCCTCGACCTCCTCCCGGATCAGCCAGATCGTGTCGATCGCCTCCTGCTCCTGGTCGTGATGCGCCGCGTCGTCGCCCTGCCGGAACGAATGCCGCATCTCCTCGACGAGCTTGGTGAGGCGCTCGATCTCCGGGGCGATCGGGCTGCCGGCGGCGAAGGCGCGATGGCGGTCGAAGACGCTGTCGAGATAGGCCCGGTCGCGCGGCGACAGCCGGTAGCTGTCATCCTCGCCGCCGATAACGATCCTGGCCGCATGAAGCGCCGCGAGCGCCTTCTGGCTGTCCTGCCCGGCCTCGACGGACCGTTCGCGGTAGATCCGGCCGATGAGGTCGGAATGCCGGGCCAGGAGGGCGAAATGCTCCTTCAGGGGGTCCATCAGAAGAGGCTCCCCTGGGTGGAAACCTCCGCCGCCCGCTCGACCGTGCCGATATGGGAGACGAAGTGCTCATGGATGTCGTGGAAGAGCTCGATCCGGCCGGTCACCTCGTATTCCTCGCGGTCGGCGCTGACCGTCTTGAGATAGCCCATCGCCTGAATGCGGCCGAGGATCGAGGAGATCCGGGCATGATCCGTCACCCCCTTCGCCCCAAGCGCCGCGGCGGTCGCGGCGAGGCTGTCGCGAAGCGCCGCCGAGCGGCTGACGGCGGCGGAGATCTCCGCGGCGCGGACGAGGTGGCCGATCGAGAGAACCCCCCTGGTATCGTCGACCTCGAGCATGAAATCCGCGAAGGCCCTGACCTGCGCCGCCTCGTTCTGGATCGACTTCGCCTGGTCGCGGATCGCCTTGCGGCCCTCCTCGGTCCCGTCGGCCCAGGCAAGGAAGAAGGCCCGCCGGCCGGCGGTCTGGGCGATCTTGAGGCTCATGCGGCCGAGATGTTCGCCGAGCAGTTCGTGCCCGCCCTGCTCCACCAGCCAGTCATGAAGATCCGGCGTAGCGACCGGGCAGATGACGCCGCCGGAGAGAAGGTGGTGGCAGGCCTGTGCGAAAGTGTTCATGCGTATTCCTCCTCGCGGGTTTCCTCGGTCTCGGGGGCGGCCGCGGGGGCTGCCTCGACCAGACGGTCATCGACCCATTCACGCATCCCGGTGCCGACCGTCTCGCCGATCCGGTAGATCGCCCGGTCGTGGATCCGGAGGTGATGCTCGAAGCTCGGCTTCAGCCGGCGGTCGATATGCGGCGCGGCGGTGACGAGGGCGATGTCGTTGCCGCGGAGCATCTGCAAGAGGCTCAGCGTGTTCTCGTTGTCGAGGGCGCCGATCTCGTCGACCGCCCAGACAAGCCCGATCCTCTGGCCGCGCCGCATCACGGTGAGGAGCGCGGTGAAGAGGATGAGGCGCAGAACGATGATGTTGCCGTTCGAGCTGAGATCGGAAAGGTTGGTCCGGCGCGTGAAGATCCGCCGGTTGCCCTTCTCGGTCATGCCACCCTCGATATAGAGCATCTTCTGCAGGTGGACGACCGGCTCGGACCCGTCGGCCCAGTGCTCGAGAAGCCGGCGCACCCCGTCGACGAGCTCCTCGGACGGCTTGCCGCCGCGCTCCCTGTTCCAGGCGGTATGGGCGGCGTCGAGCGCCTCGAGATCCTTCCAGAAGGGCTGGTCGGTGATCGCCGAACGCAGGCTGATGTCGACATCGCGCACATGCGGGAAATCCGCATTGGACAGGAGGGCCTCACGAAGCTTGCGGTTGACGTCCCGGATCGCGCGGTCGGTCTCCACGAGATCGTTGTAGGTCTTCCGGATCGGCTGGATGACGGCCAGGATCCCCTGCATCAGCATGTCGAAATGCTGCTCGTGCTCGCCGTCGAACCAGCGCAGGAAAACCCCGGACCATTCCGGTCCGGCATCGCCGAGGTCGGCGCTTCCGAGACGAAGGAAGTCGGCGATCGTCTGGTCGCCGCAGTTGCGGAAGGCCGAGGCGAGTTCCCGCGCCGATTTCTGGGCCTGCTGGCGGTCGGCCAGGATCCCGGCATCGAGTTCGCGGAGCTGGGTCCGGTTGACCTCGAAACCCTCGTCGAAGCGATCGTTGCGGTCAGCGGCGATCTCCTTGCCGCCACCGGCCTCCCGCAGGATCCTGTCGATGAGGACGAGGTCGTCGCCAATCTCCTCTTTTCTCTTTTCGCATTTCGCCTTTTCCGACGCGAACCCCTTGCGCCGCTCCTCGCCGAGAACCTCCTCGTCGCGCAGCGCCCGCTCCGCCTCGGCGGTCCTGAACCGGGCCTCCGAGAGGTCCTGCTCGAGCGCCGGAACGCCGGCGGCCTCCTCGAGATGCCGCGCCCAGGTCTCGGCCAGCGCCTCGGCTGCCCGCGCCTCGTCAAGGTCGCGCCTGATCCTGGTGGTCTCCGCGGCGGCGGCGGCGATCACCTCCGCATCGAGACCGCCCTCCCTCAGCGCCAGCCCCATATCCGCTTCCAGGCGCGCCATGGCGGCCGCCTCGCCGGCGTCGATGCCGGCAAGGCCGGAGGCGAGTTCGCCGGCAAGCCCGGCCGCGCGCGCGTCGCGGGCACGGCGTGCCACATCGGCCTCGCCGCGCAGCTCCGCCTCGCGGCGGGCGATCTCCCGCGCCAGTTCCGCGGTGCGGTTCTTGCGGGTGGCCAGCCGCTCGCCGGACGCGGCGATCGCCTCCGCGAGGGCGCGGCCCTTCTCCTCGAGATGGGCCGCCCGCTCGCTCTCGCCGGTGCGCAGGGCGTTACGGGCCTGTTCGAGCCTCGTCTCCTCGAGCCCGAGCGCCACCTCGGCCTCCGAGAGCGCCCGGCCGGCCTTGCGCAGCCGCGCCGCGGCTGCCTGCAGGCGGGTCTCGGCCGCGGCATGGGTGGCCTGCGCCGCCTCGAGGGCGGCATTGGCGCGTTCGAGCCGCTCCTGGATCGCCGTGATGTCGGCCGCATCGCAGCAGGGCAGCTTGTCGAGATCGAGGGTCAGGCCGAAAACCGTGGCCGCGCGCTCCTGGTCGAAGTCCGGCGAAAGACCGGTCTTCTGGAGGATGTCGGGCCGGATCACCCGGCCGATCGTTTCACCCCATCCCGGGACGTTGCGGCGCAGGTAGGTCAGGAGCGTCCCGTCCTTCGGGTCGAATTCCGCCTGCGCCGCCTCGTGATCCGCGGCCGCCCGGTCCATCGCCGCGGACGCCGCGCCGCGCGCCATCTCGGACTTCTCGTATTCGTGCCGGGCCTCGCCGCTCTCGCCGCGAGCGGCGGCGAGCGCCCGAGCCGCCTGCGCCTGCGCCTCGATGCGCTCCCTCATCGCGGCCTCGAGCCTGGAGAGGCGCTCCGCGATCGCATCATCCGGGGCGAGCCCGGCCCTTTCGACGACCAGCGCCTCGCGCTCCGCGGCGAGGGTGTCGATCTCGGCCTGGAGCGCCGCGCGCACCTCGTCCGCCTCGGCCCTGAGATGGGCGATCGCACCATCGATGCGCGTCTGCACCTCGTCGAAGCCGATCGCGTTGTCGCGCAGCCGCCCGGCATGGATCTCGCGAAGTTCGGCGCGCTCCATGTGGGACCTGTCCTTCAACTCCGACCTCAGGCCATCGAACCGGCGCAGGACCTCTCCGCTGCCGCGGGTCAGCGCCTCGTGGTGATCTTCGGCGTCCCGCAGGAGGCCGCGCAGGCGCGGCAGGGCCGCGACCTTTTCGGCGGCGAGATGGGCGCCGGCGGCGCGCAGCCTTCCGGCCGCCTCACCGATGGACCGGATCCGGTCCGAGACGCGGGAGATGGCACTGGTGCCGTCGGCAACGGTGTCCTTCAGGCCGCGCCTGCGCGCCGCGTGCCCGGTCTCGAAGGCCTCCGCCTCGGCCCTGATGGCGGAGATCCGGGCGCGGACCGCCTCGTCTTCCGCCGCGAAGTCCGCGCGGATCGCGGCCAGGGCCCCGAGACGCGCCGCGCGGTCCCCCTCCCGGTGGCAGATCGCACGCGCCAGCGCGGCGAGATCGCGCGCCTTCGGCTCGAGCGCCATGATCTTGCGGTAGGCCGCGAAGTTCTTCGGCCAGGCCTCGAGATCGGCGCTGCGCCGCGACCCGAGGATCTCGAAGCTGTCCTTGCCGTTTTCGGTCGCCTGCTGGGCGATCATCGTCAGCATCGTCTCCATCGAGACGTTGTTGTGCAGCATCTTCGTAAGGAGGCTTTCGATCCCGGTGAGCGGCGCCCGCGACGGTGCGAGCGAGTAATCCCGGGCGAGGTCGCGGTGATAGGCCCGCTCGGCGCTGTCGGCCATGGCGTCAATCCGGCCCTGGATGATGCCGCGATAGGCCGAGGTCGAGGTCACGAGGCGCGGCGCGGGATCGGCGCCGAGCGCGCGGAGATGGCCCTCGAGGCTGCCGCTCGGGATGAAGGAGAGATCGCCGTCCTCGTTCTCATGGCGGAACATGTCCGCGGCGAGAGGTGCGCGGACGAAGCGGTACTGGATGCGCTCGCGCGACGGATCGGCGTGGATCACGACCGAGCGGATCTCGCCGTTCCGGTTGCGGTATTCGAAGGCGATATAGGAGGAGGACCGCGGCAGGTAGAACTCGATGAACCCGTCCCGCTCCCCGGAGGGGACCACCCGGCGCGGCTCCTCGCCAAGGAAGAGCGGCATGAGCTGGATCAGCGAGGTCTTGCCGGAGCCGTTCCCGGCGATGATGGCGGTATGGCCGTCGAGCGGAATCTCCTCGATCCGGCCAGGCAGGATCTGCGGGTCGACGACGATCATGCGGATGAGGCCGGGAATCCGGCTCTGGTCGATCTGGCTGTTCATGGGCTTTCCTGAAATGCGATTTGAGGGATGCTACGTTTGTTTTTCGCATATCACCAGAGCAATGCTTGTCGCGATGCGTCGCCCGTCCCGCGGCGCGGTGCGGATCCTGTGGAAAAGTGCCGCCCCGGAACGCCCGGCCACTAACGGCCCGCTCCCGGCCCCCGTTGCGTCCGAATATCGACATCTCTATACTGTTTTTCGCACCTATTGTCCCGAGAACCCCATGCTGAACAGGACCGACCAGGAAACCGAAGCCCGTGACGCCAAGGCCGATCCCGGCAGGAAGGACGGTTCCCTCCTCAGTGGCGCGGTCTCCGCGGCCGGCGAGACCCTGGCGATCGACGCCGCGCTCGATGTCGTCATCGGCGTCGCCACCCGGGCCGCCCGGCATGCGGCCGCGGCGGTCGGCGAGATCCTCGAGGACTGACATCGGGCGCGAGGATCGTCCCATCCACTTGCGATGATCCAAGGCGTCCTGCTTGCGACCGTCCATCGGCCACCATTCGCCGGGATGAGGCGGAAACGCGGACGGCCCCCTTGCGGGAGCCGTCCGGGCCGTCTTGCAGGTGTGCCTTACCGTGGTTTGCCGGCCTCGAGGGCGCACTGGCGACGGCGTCCGTTGCGGAAGCCCTGCCGTCCGTCGCTGGGGATCGAGATAAGGCCCGGCACGGCGCGGTCAAGGCCAGGATTGCCGATTTGTCACGTTGACCTCATCGGGCAATCGCTTCCCTCTTGTGTTCATTTTTCGCATAGAATATTTCCTTATTGATTTCGCAACACAAAGGCCCGAGACATGACTGCCTTCGAAACATTCCTGGCCGCCGCGGTGCTGGCCCTTGTCGGAGTTCTCGCCGCGGGAAAGACCGAACCGTCCATCTGGACCCTTCACGTTCAGCCGGACGCGGTGGGCAAGGCCCCGCTCGCAACCACGGAATCCCTGACGAAATCCGCCTGCCTGCGCGCCATCGGCGAGCTGGCGGAGAAGACGCCCATGGCGGGATCCTTCTGCCTCAGCACGCGGTCCGGCGAGGTCGTCACAGGCGAAAGGTCCGGGGCTGCCGGCTGATCTGCCCAGGCAAGGAGACACATCATGCCGATTTCCGACGAATAGCTTGCGGAAATTCAGGATGAACTCGAAGGAACCTGCACCACCATCACCGAGATCATCGAGCGCCACGATCTCGACATCGGCGAGGACGAGCTGCAGGACCGGCTGGTGGACGGATCGCACGCAATCGAGCGCAGCTGCTGTTGCGAATGGTGGTTTCCTCCGATGTCGAGTTCGACGAGGCGCGCGGCGGCGGCGTGTGCTCGGGATGCGGGCCTGAAGCCTTCGACTGCTGACCTTGCTGGTGAACTCTCCCCGCCCTGAAGGACGGGGCTTCAGGATCACGAACCGGCGGAAGCCGGTGCGTTGATGCCGTCATTTTTCTCTTCCCGCTTCCGCCATGCCAGTGCAGTGGGCTCC
>NZ_JAPDOG010000042.1 GCF_026013545.1 Defluviimonas salinarum
AGCCAGCGCGCCGGCACGGCCCACGGGCTGGTGCTGCGGAGCGCGCTGCGCCAGATCGAAACCGGCAGCCAGATCGAGTAGGCAGCGAAAAGGAGGAGCAGCCCCTGCTCGAGGCGGTGCTGTTCGAGAAAGACGCTGGTCGCATAGAGCGTTCCGAGCACGACACTCGCGGCGACGCCGTAGAGCCAGAACACGACCGGCAGCGGCATCTCTCCGTTCCAGGCCCGGATCTCGGGCGCGACCAACGCCGCGATCGCGGTGCGCAATCCCCGTCGTCGGTCGGGCCCGGTCATTGCCGCCCCCTCAGTCAGGCCAGCCGCGCCCCGACGCCTCCGACAAGGCCGGGACCGAGTCAGGCGGCAGCGCGCAATCCGCCAGGGTCGAGCGGTTGAGTGCGGCGAGGAACGCCTCCTCAGCCGCGCGGAGCCGCACCCTGAGACGGCAGCAACCCCTGATGGTGCAGTTGCCGCCCTCCGGCGCGAAACATTCGACCAGCGCCTGCCCCTGTTCGAGAATGCGAACGACATCGCCCAGCCGGATCTCCGGCGCCGGCCGGGCCAGCATCGCGCCGCCGCCCGCACCTCGGCGGGTGACGACGATGCCCTGCGTCGCCAGAGTCGCCATGATCTTGGTCAGATGATGGCGCGAGACCGCGAAGAAATCGGCGAGTTCGGCCGTCGAAAAGGCGCGGTCGGGTTCCGACGCCATGCGCATCAGGGCGCGCAATCCGTAGTCGGTGAAGGCGGTCAGGCGCATGGGAGATCCAATTCGGTATTTACAATGCGTATTAACTCGCTCTAATCAGCATTGCAAATACCGATTTCGGTGAGTCGCCGCCCGCCCCCGCATCGCGCAAGCGCGCCGCACGACATCGGAACGAAAGGATCGCCATGCCCGACCAAGTGCCCACCGAGACCGGCCCGCTGATCGACCATATCATCCACCGGTATCACGAGACCCATCGCCGCCAGCTGCCCGATCTGGCCGAGCAGGCCCGGAAGGTTGAGACGGTGCATTTCGGCGATCCGGATGTGCCCGAAGGGCTGAGCCGGTACCTCGAGACGATGGTCGGAACGCTCGACCTGCACATGCAGAAGGAGGAACGGATCCTCTTTCCGGCGCTGCGTGCCGGCCGGGTCGAGGGGATCGTGGCTCCGCTCGCGGCGATGCGCGCCGACCATGACGGTCACGCCGCCGACACGGCGGCCATCCTGGCCCTGACCGGCGATCTTGCCCCGCCCGACGGCGCCTGCCGGACCTGGCGAGCGCTCTATGACGGGCTGCGGGCGTTCCTCGCCGATCTCGAGGCGCATATCCGGCTCGAGAACGAGGTGCTGTTCCCGCGCTTCGAGAGCGCACTGTCGGCGCCCGATGCCGGGCGCCCGGACCTGGGGAGATAGGCGATGACCGAGTTGCGGATCCCGAAGGCGAGCCTCCGCCATGCCGAGCGGCGCCATGACCTGGCCCCGGCGCCTGACGACGCCTTCCGCGATTTCAGCGCGGCGGTCTTCGCCGAGGGCGCGCTCGACCGCCGGACCAAGCAGCTGATCGCGGTGGCGGTCGCGCATGTCACCCAGTGTCCCTGGTGCATCGAGGGGCATGTGAAGGCGGCGCGGCGGGAAGGCGCGACGCCGGAGCAGCTGATGGAAGCGGTCTGGGTGGCGGCCGAGATGCGGGCCGGCGCGGCCTTCGCCCATTCCACGAAGATGATCGACATGCTGCTGGAGGCGGAGAAGAGCCGCGAATGAATGCCCGCGAGGTCGCTTCGCGGACGCCGCCTCGCGGCCTGTTCCGCTGCCATGCGCCGATCCTTCAGGCCGGAATGGGCGGCGGCGAACTGCTACTTCCGGGATGCGCCGGGGCGGCTCGGCCCGGTGGCCGGAGAACGCTTGGAGATGGAACAATGAATGCAGACAAAAGCGCGCCCGGCCGCTACGCCTCGCCGCCCTGCATGGCGGCCGAGGTCGATCCGGCCTATTTCGACCGGATGGCGGTCGATCCCGATCAGGCGTGCGACACCGCCCGCTGGCGGCGCTTCGAGCGCGAGCGGCTCCGCGCCGAGCGTCTGGCCCTGAGCGCCGATCTCCGGTCGGAACTCGCCGCCAGGGTGGCCGGACATCTCGACGGTTTTCTCGCCGCGCATGTGGGCATGGTCGCGGGGCGGATCGTCTCGGGCTACTGGCCGATCAAGGGCGAACTCGACCTGCGCCCCTGGCTCACGGCGCTGCACGAAAAGGGCGCCGTGATTGCCTTGCCGGTGGTCGAGGAGCGCGCCGAGCCGCTCGTCTTCCGGCGATGGCAGCCCGGCATGACGATGGAACGCGGCCACTGGAACATCCCGGTGCCGCCGGCGACGGCCGAACGGGTTGCCCCGGCGATCGCCCTCTCCCCGCTGGTGGGCTGGGACGGTGCGGGCTTTCGCCTGGGTTACGGCGGGGGGTATTTCGACCGGACATTGGCGGCGAGTTTCCCCCGCCCCCTCGTCATCGGCGTCGGCCTGCAGGCCGCGCGGCTCGCCACGATCTATCCGCAACCACATGACATCCCGATGTCGGCGATCCTCACCGAGGACGGCCCGCAGGTCGACCGGGGGTCAGACCAATGACAACCTCCGCTATGCGAATGCGCGCCTGGACCGGCCCGGCCATCCTCGGCTTCGGCTTCCGGCCGTTCTTCCTTCTGGGCGCGATTTGGGCCGCGCTGGCGCTCGTACTCTGGATCGTGGCGCTTGCGGGCGGCCCGTCCCTGCCGACCGCCTTTGATCCGGTCTCTTGGCACGCCCACGAGATGCTTTTCGGCTATCTCGGCGCGGTTTTGGCGGGGTTCCTGCTGACGGCGGTGCCGAACCGGACCGGGCGGCTGCCGCTGACGGGCTGGCCGCTCGCGGCACTCGTCGGGCTGTGGATCCTGGGGCGGATCGGGGTGAGCCTTTCCGCGCTCGTCGGCGTGGCGCCGGCCGCCGCGCTCGACCTCGCGTTTCCCGTCGTGCTCGCGGCCGCGCTCGGGCGCGAGATCCTCGCCGGGCGGAACTGGCGCAACGTGCCGGTCGTGGCGCTGCTTGCCGTTTTCGCGATCACCAATGCGCTCTATCACCTGAGCGCGGCGGCGGGCGGGTTTCCGGCGAACGGGCCGGCCCTGCGCATCGGGCTCGGGGTTGCCGTTCTCCTCATCATGCTGATCGGCGGGCGGATCGTGCCGAGCTTCACCCGCAACTGGCTCACCGCGCGCGGCAGCGCGGCGCGCCCGGTTCCCTTCGGCCGGGCCGACCGGGTGACGATGGGCCTCGGACTCGCGGCGCTGCTCCTCTGGGCGCTGCGCCCGGAAGGCGCGGCCACGGCGGCGCTCGGCCTCGTCGCGGGGCTCGCGCAAGTCTGGCGGCTGACGCGCTGGTCGGGGTATCGCACCGGGGCCGAGCCGCTCGTCTGGGTCCTGCACGCGGCCTATGCATTCGTGCCGCTGGGGTTTCTCGCGGTGGCGGCGGCGGCCGTCGGGCTGATCCCGGCCCCCGCTGCCGAGCATGTCTGGATGGCCGGCGCGATCGGGCTGATGACGCTCGCGGTGATGACCCGCGCGAGCCTCGGCCATTCCGGCCGCCCGCTCGCCGCGACGCGGCCGATCGCCGGGCTCTACTGGGCGCTGATCCTGTCGGTGGCCGCGCGCTTCCTCGCGGGGCTCCTGCCGGATCAGACCTGGCTCCTGCATCTCGCGGCGGCGGGCTGGGTCGCGGCCTTCGGCGGCTTCGCGGTGATCTACTGGCCGATCCTGACCCGCCCGCGCCTCGCGCCGCACCGCCCGAACCGAAGGGAGGGTGCGCCGTGACCGCAACCCGGATCTTGCGTCTCGAACCGCAGGGCGACGGATTTGCCATCGCGGCCGAGGATCTCGCCCGCGCCTTCGGCCTCTCGGCCGCCGAGGTGCGGGGTCTGATGCAGCAGGGCGATATCGTCACCCGGTTCGAGCGCGGTGAGGGCGCCGATGCCGGGCGCTCAAGGCTGACCTTCCGGTTCGGCACGAAGCGGCTCCGGCTGACGGTCGATGCCGCCGGAACCGTGCTCTACCAGTCCGGGATTGGCCTTGCATCGCCCGGCGCCCGCAGCGGCACCTAATCCGGCCGATATGGCGTCGGGGCGGCGTCACCAGTCCGCCGCCCCGATCCTGAAGAACACACCATTGTCACTGAACCTGAGCGAAAAGCTCCTTGAACCGGTCGCGGGCCTTGCCCTTCTGGTCGGCCGCCTCCGCCGCATCGCGGTTCGTCGGCTCGCCGACCTGGATCAGCGCGACCATGCCCATCGTGTAATGCGGCGAACACTTCACGCCGTAGATGCCTTCCTTGTCGACGGTCAGCGAAAACTCCTCACCGAACTTCGTCTTGAAGGTCTCGATTCCGTCGGGAAGCATGCCGTCGATGTTTTCCACATTGTGGCCCTTGTCGGTGGGCAGGAAGTGGATCACATCGCCGGGTTCCGCCTTCACATAAGCGGGCTCGAACACCATCGCGCCGGCCTCGCCCCTGTTGAGCATCTGTACTTCGATCGTCGCGGCGCTTGCGGACGAGGCGGCAAGCAGAGCGGCGGCGGTCAGGGACTTGAACATAGGGTCTTCCTTTCGTGTTGTCCGGTTGTTTCGTCCGGCGCCGATATGCGCTAAGAGCCGCGTGGGAACGTTGCTCTGAAACAAACTTCCGGTGGGTTCGTGGCGAAGCTCGACGAAAGCCTGGTGAGAGCGCTGCCGCCCTTCGTGCGCCTGAGCCGTGGCGAGATCCGCGAGATCCTCGATCAGGCCGTCTCGAAGCGCTACGAGGAGGGCGCGGCGATCTTCCGCGAGGGACAGGAGGCGGATCGGTTCTTCCTGTTGCTCGACGGCTACATCCGAGTGGTCCGAACGACGCCCGGCGGCGATCAGATCATCGCGCTGCACATCCCGCCGGGACAGCTTTTCGGCATCGCCCCGGCCCTCACCTCCGACAGGTATCCGGCGACGGCCGTCGCGGCAGCCGAATGTGTCGCATTGTCCTGGCCGGTCCGGCTCTGGCCCGAATTCACGGCGACGTACGACGGTTTCGCCACCGAGGTCGCGCGGACGCTCGGCCAGCGCCTCGGCGAGTTCCAGGCGAAAGTGACCGAGCTCGCGACCAAGGCCGTCGAGCAGCGCGTCGCGGCAGCCGTTCTCCGGATGGCGAACCAGAGCGGGCGCCCGACCGAAGCCGGCATCGAGATCGCGTTCCCGGTGACCCGGCAGAACATCTCGGAAATGACCGGCACGACGCTCCACACGGTCAGCCGGCTGCTCGCGGCCTGGGAGAAGGACGGCATCGTCCGGTCCACCCGCAGGCACATCGTTGTGACGGCCCCTGAGCGGCTGGCGGCTCTCAGCGGGGCGGATCGCTGAGGCGGTGGCCCTCGCCGCGGGGGAGCCGCGATCAAGGACGTCCGGCGTCATGCTCTGACCCGTGACGGGCGCATCCCTACGGCGCTCCTCTGCTGGCCCTTCGCATCACCCGACTGCGCACCGGAGCCCGTTTTCCCGGACCGACGCGCCACGATCGCCGCGTTGTTTGCGATTCCACAACAAACGGCCGACGGCGGTCGGGTAGGCAGCCTGCGTCTACTACCGAAGTCAGGACTGCGAGATGTCAGAGATACTCACCAAATCGCGGGCCAGGAACGTGTTCTACGGGGGCTCATTGTTCTTCGTCGTCGTGTTTGTGGCCCTGACGGCGCAAAGCCACCGCCATATCGTGAACCAATCCACGGCCGGCATGGCGCTTACCGAGGAAGTCAAGCTCGGCAAGGAGGTGTGGGAACGCAACTCCTGCATCAACTGCCACACGCTTCACGGTGAGGGCGCGTATTTCGCGCCCGAGGTTGGCAACGTGATGACCCGCTGGGGCGTCATGGACGACCCGGAGACCGCCTACGAGACGCTCGACGGATGGATGCGCGCGCAACCCTCGGGGATCGAGGGTCGCCGGCAGATGCCGCATTTCGAGATCACCGAGGAGGAGATGCGCGCGCTCGCCGAGTTCCTCCGCTGGGCCGACCAGACCGATACGCAGAACTGGCCCCCGAACGACGCGGGCTGAGGGAGACCGACATGAAATACCAATCGCAAAAGGTGGCTTACGCCTACTTCCTCGTGGCTATGGCGCTCTTTGCCGTCCAGGTCCTCGGCGGGCTGCTCGCCGGCTGGATCTACGTCTCGCCGAACACGCTGGCGGAAATCCTCCCCTTCAATGTGATCCGCATGATCCACACCAACGCGCTGATCGTCTGGCTGCTGCTCGGCTTCTTCGGCGCGGCCTATTACCTCGTGCCCGAGGAATCGGGGCGCGAGATCTTCTCGGTCAGGCTGGCCTACCTGCAGCTCGCCATCCTGGTCGTCGGCACGCTCGGCGCGGTCGCGTCCTATCTCGTCGGCATCCACGGCGGGCGCGAGTTCCTCGAACAGCCGCTCTGGGTGAAGTTCGGGATTCTCGTCGCGGCGGTGATCTTCCTCGTGAACATCTCGCTCACCGTGCTCGCGGGCCGCAAGACGGCGATCACCAATATCCTCTTGATGGGGCTCTGGCTGATGTCGCTCCTGTGGATCTTCGCCTTCATCAACCCGTCGAACCTGTCGCTCGACAAGCTGTACTGGTGGATGGTGGTGCATCTCTGGGTCGAGGCGACCTGGGAGCTCGTCATGGCGGCGATCCTCGGCTACCTGATGCTGAAGCTCACCGGCGTCGACCGCGAGGTGATCGAGAAGTGGCTCTACGTCATCGTGGCGACGGCCCTCTTCTCCGGCATTCTCGGCACCGGGCACCACTTCTACTGGATCGGCGCGCCGGGCTACTGGCAGTGGATCGGCTCGATCTTCTCGACCTTCGAGGTGATCCCGTTCTTCGCCATGATGAGCTTTGCCTTCGTCATGGTCTGGAAAGGTCGTAGGAACCACCCGAACAAGGCAGCGCTCCTGTGGTCGCTCGGGGCCTCCACGGTCGCCTTCTTCGGCGCCGGCGTCTGGGGCTTTCTCCACACGCTCCATGGCGTGAACTTCTACACCCACGGCACCCAGATCACCGCCGCGCACGGACACCTCGCCTTCTACGGCGCCTATGTGGCGCTGAACCTCGCGGTGTTCACCTACGCCATGCCGGTGTTGAAGAACCGCGCGCCCTACAATCAGGTCCTGAACATGGCGGCATTCTGGCTGATGACCGGCGGCATGGCCTTCATGACCTTCGTGCTGACCTTCGCTGGCACCATTCAGACCCACATGCAGCGGATCGTCGGCGACTACTATATGGAGGTGCAGGACCAGCTCGGGCTCTTCTACCTGATGCGCTTTGGCGCCGGGGCCTCGGTGGTGATCGGTGCGCTCCTGTTCATCTACTCCGTGCTCGTGGTGCGGCGGCACGAGATCGTCGCGCCGGGTCCCGTGAATGCCGTGGCGGGAGAGTGAGCCATGAACGCGATCATCGATACACCCAAGGTGCGGTTCTATCGTCCCGTCGCCAATGAATGCGCGCTGTTCGAGATGGCCCATGCCAATGGCCTGCCGCTTCTCCTGAAGGGGCCGACCGGGTGTGGCAAGACGCGGTTCGTGGAACACATGGCGGCCCGGTCCGGGCTGCCGCTCCACACCGTCGCCTGCCACGACGACCTTTCGGCCTCGGATCTCATCGGGCGCTATCTCCTGAAGGGCGACGAGACCGTCTGGGTCGACGGCCCGCTCACCCGCGCTGTGCGCGAGGGCGGGATCTGCTATCTCGACGAGGTGGTCGAGGCGCGCAAGGATGTCGCCGTCGTCCTGCACCCGCTGACCGACGACCGGCGCCGGCTGATCGTCGACCGGACTGGCGAGGAACTGGCGGCACCACGGAGCTTCATGCTCGTGGCGAGCTACAATCCCGGCTATCAGAACATTCTCAAGAAGCTGAAACCATCCACACGGCAACGGTTCGTGTCGATCGGCTTCGGCTTCCCGGACCCGGTAACGGAGACGGCGGTGGTGGCCGCGGAGGCCGGGCTGGACGAAGCGCGCTCGGCCGCGCTCGTTCGTCTCGCGGGCCATGTCCGCAAGCTTTCGGGCATGGACTTGGAGGAGGGCGTGTCGACCCGGCTGCTCATCTACGCTGCGACCCTCATCGCCAAGGGGATGCGCGTCGAGGAGGCGCTCGACGCCGCCATCGTCGAGCCCCTGACGGACGAGCCCGACGTGAAGCAGGCGCTGCGCGACCTTGCGGCGAGCGTCTATGGGTGACGCGATGATCCACCCGCTCGACGTGATGGAGCCGGAAGAGACGGTCGGCGATCTCTGGCACGGCCTGGCCTCGCGTCTCGGCGCGGTGGAAACCGATGCCGCCTGCGCCGTGACGTTCGACATGGTGCGCGCCAGCGTCGCCGTGCTCTTCCGAGCCCTCGGCGGCCCGGCCGGGACAGAAATCGTCCCGGCACCCGCCACCGCGTCCAATCACCGCCCGAACCGCCTGCGCCGGATCGGCACCCCGCGCGAGACGGTCCATGTCGCCGATTTCGACGGCGAGAAGCTGCGGCTGCCACCGGTCATGGATGCCTTCCTTGATCCGGACCTGAACCGCAGCTCCTATCTCTGGCTGGCGGCGCTGGCCGCGCATGTGCGCCCGCCGGAACGATCTGCCGATCCCTATGCCGCCGACCTCGCCGAGATCGCGGCCATTGGCGAGGCCTCGGACAGGGCGCGCGCGTCTTGTCCGGGTCTGCGTGGCGCCCATGCGACGCTCTGCCGGCATCTTGCTGAAACCCGCCGCCGCGCCGGTCTGCCACGGCACGAGGCGCATGTTGAATCGCTGATCTTGCACCAGCTCGGCGCCGTGGACGCCACGCCGCGCCCGGCCGGACCCGCGCCGCGCGGCTACCGGACCTTCGCGCCGGTGCCGGTCTGGCTGCGCCTGCTGGCGCGAACCAGCGGCACGGGCGCCACGCCCGACGCCGCGGAACCCGGCCCGCCCGCCGCCGCCGCGCCCAGCCGCAAGGACGGCCGGCGCGAGGAGCGGGACCAGGCCAACCGCAAGGACAGCTTCATCATCCACCGGTTCGAGTCCATCATGTCCTGGGCCGAGAGCCTCAACCTGAACCGGATGGTCGACGACGACGATCAGGAAAACGCCCAGAAGGCCGCCGAGGACCAGGACCACATCACCCTGTCGCAGCACATGCGGCGGGCGGCGACGCGGCTTCGCCTGTCGCTCGACCTCTCGCCCCAGGATGCCGAACATGAGCGGCTGGCGGGGAAGTTCACCTATCCGGAATGGAACCATCGTCTGGCGAAGCACATGCCCGGGCATGTGCGGGTGCTGGAGGCCGACGCCATTCCGGCCGCGAGCTACGCTCCCGACGCGCGTCTTGTCGCGCGGGTGCGCCGCCAGTTCGCGCCGCTCCATCCGCGCCGCGTGATGCAGCCGCGGCATCTCGACGGCGACGAGCTCGACCTTGACGCGGCGATCCGCTCCCGGATCGCGCTCCATGCCCGACGCGAGGGCTCGGACCGGATCTGGCAGGCGAGCCGGCCCACGGCGCGCGACCTCAGCGTGGCGATCCTGTTGGACTGCTCCCGCTCCACCGAGGCGGCGATGGGCGACCACGCGGTGATCGACACGGCGCGCGAGGCGCTGGCCGCGCTGGCCGCCGGCATCGCGACCGCCGGGGACCGGCTGGCGATCTGGGGCTTCTCCTCGCTGCGGCGCGATCGTGTGTTCGTGACCCGCTGCAAGGGCTTCGAGGAATCGATGTCGGACGCGACCACCGCGCGCATCGGCGGTCTGCAACCGGGACACTACACGCGCCTCGGCGCCGCGATCCGCCATGCCTCCGCGCAGCTCGCGACAGAGGCGGCCGCACGGCGCCTGCTCCTCGTCCTGACCGACGGCAAGCCGAACGATCTCGACCACTACGAAGGCGTTCACGGCATCGAGGACAGCCGGATGGCGGTGCGCGAGGCGCGCAGCCTCGGCCAGTCCGTGCATGGCGTGATCGTCGACGCCGACGGCCAGGAGTGGTTCTCGCGGATCTTCGGTCGCGCCGGCTTCACCCTTCTGCCGTATCCGGACCGCCTGCCGCGGGCGCTGCCGGACATCTACCAGTCACTGACCATGGAGCATTGAGATGAGACTGCTCACGACCTTCGCCTTCCTCGTGCCCGAATCCGCCTTCGCCGGCGGTTTCGAACGGCCCATCCCCCAGGCCCAGACCGCGGCCGCCGAGTTCTGGTTCTTCGTCGCCTGCCTGGCGCTGGTCGCGGCCCTGGCCGGGGTTCAGTACCTCGTGAGCCGGAGATGAGGCCGAAGCCGGCTTGGCGCCTCCTCGCGGCGCTCTATCCGTTCGCAGCCGGCGCAGCGGCGGTGAACCTCTATTTCGCCTCGCTGATCGCAAGTTGGTCTGGCTGGCAGGTGCTCACGCCGCATGAAGCCGTGGTGTGGGGCCTCCTGACCGGCCTTCCGGCGAGCTGGGCGTTCGGCCGGCACATCGCCCGGCTGATGCACGAGGCCGAACGCCGGGAAGTTTGATCCGGCGCAACGTCCGACATGAACAAACTTGCGACAGACGAGCCATGACACAGATTGACCGACTCCGTGCCCTTGGACTGTTCGACAGCCGGGTGCCCCGCTACACCTCCTATCCGACCGCTCCGGTCTTTACTCCGCAGAGCGGCACCGGTTTCCAGACCCAGGCGCTCGCCGCACTGGATCCGGCCGAGCCAGTCTCGGTCTACATCCATATTCCGTTCTGCGAGCGGCTTTGCTGGTTCTGCGCCTGCCGGACCCAGGGGACGCAGACCCTTAGCCCCGTCGAAAGCTATCTCGGAACTCTCGAAAGGGAGCTCGACCTGGTCCGCCGCGTTCTCCCGGACGGGGTGCGCATGGGCCGCATGCATTGGGGCGGCGGCACGCCGACCATCCTGCCGCCGGAGATGATCCACCGGCTTGCCGGGGCGGTAAAGGCGGTGATCCCGCCCGCCGACGGCTGGGAATTCTCGGTGGAGATCGACCCGACCATGGTGGACCGCGCCAAGATCGCGGCGCTGGCCGGGGAAGGCATGAACCGGGCGAGCATCGGGATCCAGGATTTCGACCCGCTCGTGCAGGCTGCGATCGGCCGGATCCAGCCCTACGACGTCACCCGCGACTGCGTCGAGGATCTGCGCGACGCCGGCATCGCCTCCCTGAACGCCGATCTCGTCTACGGGCTGCCGCATCAGGATGAAGCCCGCATTTCCGCCACCGTGGACCAGGTCCTGCGCCTCGCGCCCGATCGCGTCGCACTGTTCGGCTACGCCCATGTGCCCTGGGTATCGAAGCGGCAGAAACTGATCGACGAGGCGGCGTTGCCGGGCGACATGGCGCGCTACCGGCTGTCCGAACTCGCCGCAACACGGTTCCGCGACGCCGGTTATGCCGCGATCGGGATCGACCATTTCGCCCGCCCGGGCGACGGGCTCGAGCGCGCCGCGCGAAGTGGACGCCTGCGGCGGAATTTTCAAGGCTACACCGACGATACCTGCGGCACGCTGATCGGCCTCGGCGCGTCCTCGATCTCGCGCTTCGCCGAAGGGTATGTGCAGAACGCCCCCGCTACCGCGGCTTATGCGCAGCGCATCGAGGCCGGGCAACTCGCGGGAACGAAGGGGCATGTCATGTCTGCCGACGATCGTCTCCGAGGCCGCGCGATCGAAATGCTGATGTGCGACTTCCGCCTCGATCGCCGCGAACTGCGGGCGCGGTTCGGATCCTTGTCGGCGACTCTGGACCCGACGACCGCGCTCATCGAGGAGCGGTTCGGCGATCTGGTGACGTTGACGGATGACGCATTGACAATTCTTCGCGATGGGCACGCGGTTGCGAGGATTATCGCCAGCAGCTACGACGCACATGTTCCCGAAGGCGTGCGCTACAGCCGGGCGACGTGACTGTTCAACGCTTTGGCCGAACAGAGTCGGGCGGGTGGGTCGTGTCGGACGCACATGCACCAAGGGCACCTGCCCCGGACTGCGAAGTGTCCGTCGCCAGATGATCCGGGACACCCGCTGCCTACTTCGCGCGAGGGTAAGCATCGGAAGGTGCCGCGGCCCTTCACGACGCCTTGCAGTTGCACGGCATTCGCATTGCGCAAGATGTGCGCAAGCCTCCGAGCGATCCGCGAGTGCAACCGGCAGCGAGACTGCACATGCCGGAGCCCGTTTCACGGCGAACACCGGATACGAAGTGGCCGGCCACGTGCCGTCGCACCGCGCTCAGATCACCGTCGGGACCGCTGACCCCATCACCCAATTCCCGGCCGAACGGGGCATCCCGGAAGTCACCTTGGCCGAGCATGAGCCCGGTATGTGCATGTTTCGCGCCCATCAGGCGGAGTTCACGGAGCTTGGCTGGACGGCGATGATCGACATCGTGGAGGCCGAGGTATGCGCGACGCCGCTTCGACGCCACGCGGCCTCCGCGGCCTGACCTGGCTCCCGATGCCACTCGCCCTCGTTGTCGCGGTGGTCGGCTGGCTCGTCCTGACCGACCCGATTCGGGATTCCGGCAATGGCGCCGCCGGTCGGGAACCGGTCCTTCGAGCGGGTCGTGCTCGACGATCAGGGCATCGGCCTTCTGGTTCGCGCCGGCGGCTCGGTGCGTCCTTCGACCACGAGATTGCGGTCGCGGTGCCGGCGCCGAAGGCGACAAGCGGTCAGCTTCGGGCACAGGCGCTGATCGGCAGCCTCATCGGCATCGTTCCGGTCGCCATCGGGGCGATGTTCCATCCGGTGCCACGCAATGTCCGGCAGGGTGGCATGAACTTCTTTCTGGCGCTGACCGTCGGCCTTCTCGCCTTCCTCCTGATCGACGGCTCCGCGGAAGCGCTGGAGCTTGCGACCAAAACAGCCGCCATCTTCCAAAGGCCGGTGATGGTGGTGCTCGCCGCCTGGTGAGCTTCATGCTCCTGATGGCGGTGGGGCCGCGGCTGGGCGCACCGTCGGGCCTGTCGCTGGCGTTCTTCGTGGCCCTCGGCATCGGGCTGCACAATTTCGGCGAGGGGCTGGCCATCGGGGCGGCTTTCGCGGCCGGATCGGCGGGTCTCGGCACCTATCTCATGCTTGGCTTCGCGTTGCACAACGTCACCGAGGGAATCGGCATCGCCGCGCTGATCCTGAAGGTCCGTCCGCCGCTCTGGACTTTTGTCGGCCTGGCTCGCTTGGCCGGGGCGCCAGCGGTGGCGGGGATGTGGCTCGGGAGTCTCGCGGTCTCAGCGCAATGGGCGGCGCTGGCGCTGGCGATCGGCGCCGGGGCGATTCTGCAGGTCATCGTCCAGGTCGGCGCCTTCCTGATGCGCAGCAGCCGCGTGGGACCGGAGGCGCTCTATCTGCCCTCGGTCATGGCCGGCCTCGTCGGCGGTGTGGTCTTCAGGTCTGCGACCGCGGCACTCGTGAAGATCTGAGGCGCGCGGCCGGCCGCCTCTCAGGTGTCAGGCGCCCGTGCAGGCGTGAAAGCCCGACGGTACAAGTGCCACGTTGCATGCCCGAGTACGGGGAAGGCGTAAACTAGTCCCAGGAAGAGCGGCAGCGTTCCCAGGAAGAGAGAGACCGCTACGATCAGGCCCCATGTCGCGACCGTCACCGGGTTCTTCCGCGTCACCTCGAGCGACGCTTGCACTGCGGCGGCCACGCCGACGTGACGATCGAGCAGGAGCGGAATGGAAACAATGGTCATCGCAAGCGTCGCCGCAGCAAAGACGAAGCCGACTCCGCAGCCCACGATCAGCATGGCCCAGCCTGCGCCAGTCGTGAAGATGTCCACGATGAATGCCCGCACCGAGACCGGTGGCTCGGGGCCCAGCGTAAGCGTGAAAATCAGATAGGCGGCCAGCATCCAGACGATGAAAACGAGAACCAGACCGACTCCGATCGCCAAGATCGGTCCGATGGCCGGAGAACTGATGACACCGAGCGCGGCGCCGATACCGGCTGGCTCGCCGCGTTCGCGCCGCCGGCTCATCTCATAAAGGCCGACCGCAGCGACGGGTCCGAGCAACGCGAAGCCCGACATCAGCGGAAACAGCAGCGGCAGCATATCGCGCTGGAAGGCAAACGCCGAGAGAACCAGGCCGATCAGGGGGTACAGGATGATGAGGAAGATGACATCGGTCCGCAGCGCGCCAAAATCTTCGGCTCCCTTTCGGAGTACGATCTTGAGATCGTCGATTTCCAAACGGGCCACTTCCGGAACAGCGATGTGTTCGCCGCCGATGTCGTGTACGGCCTCTCCTATGCGATCTGAAGAACTGGCGATGCCACGGAAGGCCCAGGAGAGGGGGTTGCCTATCGTCTTGACTGGCTTGGCCATTTCGCGCCTCCCCGAAATCGTGCGTCAGCGCCTCAACCGGCTGATAAACGTCCGGTCGGAGCCCGAAACCTAGATCATTGTATCACGATTGTCCGGCGTTTTGCCATTTTCGTATTCCTCCAAAAGTTCGGGATACACCTTCGCCGTCTGTCCGATTTCCTGGGACCATTTCCGTTGGCGCTGACCCTGTCGGTGCGCGCTGTCGTCGGATCGCCGAAGCGTTTCCAACTGAGCGGTCGTCGTCGCGGCGCGCAGGGGGTCTGGCCCAGACGATAATCGCGCGGTAGCTAGTGCGGTTGGGATCGGGTGCTGGAAAACCCGGGCGAAAACCGCTATTATTCGAATGGTTCTACATAGTTGCTACCCGTTACGCCGTTTGGATGCGCCAGATGCACGGGGAGACGCACCACTATGATCGTTGCATTGATACTCCTACTCTTGGTTCTCGGTTCGGTGATCTTTCACCTGGTCAGCCCTTGGTGGTGGACGCCTATCGCGTCGAACTGGGCTTACATTGACAGTACGCTTGTTGTTACGTTCTGGATTACTGGCATCGTGTTCGCGGCCGTGGTGCTGTTCCTGGCGTATTGCGTTTACCGGTTCCGGCACCAGCCGGGACGCAAGGCGGATTACGAGCCCGAGAACAAACGGCTGGAGGTCTGGCTGACGGTGGCGACCTCGATCGGGGTTGCCGCCATGCTGGCGCCCGGCCTTATCGTCTGGAAACAATTCGTAACCGTGCCCAGTGAGGCGACCGAAGTCGAGGTCGTTGGCCAGCAGTGGTCCTGGAGCTACCGCCTGCCGGGCGCCGATGGAAAGCTTGGCGCCTCCGGCGTAAACTGGATTTCGGCCGACAACCCGCTCGGCGTCAGCCCGCACGACTCGAACGGCGCCGACGACGTGATCGTCGAGGGCGGCGATCTGCATCTGCCGATCGGCAAGCCCGTGAAGGTCGTGCTGAGGTCGGTCGACGTTCTGCACGATTTCTACGTGCCGGAGTTCCGCGCCAAGATGGACATGGTGCCGGGCACGGTGACCTATTTCTGGTTCACACCGATCCGCACCGGCGAGTTCGAGGTGCTCTGCGCAGAGCTTTGCGGCACGGGCCACGCCTTCATGCGCAGCTATGTGCAGGTGCAGGAACAGGCTGAATACGACGCCTGGCTTGGCGAGCAGGTAACTTTCGCGAGCCTGCAACGGCCGCGGCCGGTCAGGGTGGCCGCCGAGCCGTGAGGAGAAGAGGGGAGAGCGCGGCGCCGCGCTGAAAGGAGGCGAAACCATGGCGAATGTCAGCGACAGGCCGGACGCCGGGATTCCCCCCGCCGAGGTTCCTGACCTTCCCCTCCCGCATCCGCATACCTGGTGGGGCAGATATGTCTTCTCGCAGGACGCCAAGTACATCGCGATCCAGTATTCCGGCACCGCGATCGCGATCGGCCTGGTGGGACTCGTCCTGTCGTGGCTGATGCGCCTTCAGCTCGGCTTCCCGGGCATATTCGACTTCATCACGCCCGAGGCCTATTACCAGTTCATCACCATGCACGGGATGATCATGGTGATTTACCTCCTGACCGCGATCTTCCTCGGCGGCTTCGGCAATTACCTGATCCCGCTGATGGTCGGCGCGCGGGACATGGTGTTCCCGTTCGTCAACATGCTGAGCTACTGGATCTACCTGCTCGCGGTGCTGGTGCTGGTGGCGAGCTTCTTCGTGCCCGGCGGGCCGACCGGGGCGGGCTGGACGCTCTACCCGCCGCAGGCGATCCTCTCGGGCACGCCGGGCGGCCAGGGCGCGGGCATCATCCTGATGCTCGTCTCGCTGATCCTCTTCATCATCGGCTTCACCATGGGCGGGCTCAACTACGTCGTGACCGTGCTTCAGGCCCGCACGCGCGGCATGACGCTGATGCGGATGCCGCTGACGGTCTGGGGCATCTTCACCGCCACCGTGATGGCGCTGCTCGCCTTCCCCGCGCTCTTCGTCGCCTGCGTGATGATGCTCTTCGACCGGCTCCTCGGCACCTCGTTCTTCATGCCGGCGCTTGTCGAGTTGGGTGAGACACTCAGCTACGGCGGCGGCAGCCCGATCGTCTTTCAGCACCTGTTTTGGTTCTTCGGGCACCCCGAGGTCTACATCGTGGCGCTCCCCGCCTTCGGCATCGTCTCGGACCTGATCAGCGTCCACGCCCGCAAGAACATCTTCGGCTACCGGATGATGGTCTGGGCGATCGTCATCATCGGCGCCCTGTCGTTCATCGTCTGGGCGCATCACATGTATGTCTCGGGCATGCATCCCTATTTCGGCTTCTTCTTCGCCACGACGACGCTGATCATCGCGGTGCCGACGGCGATCAAGGTCTACAACTGGGTGCTGACGCTCTGGAAGGGCGACATCCACTTGACGCTGCCGATGCTCTTCGCGATCGCCTTCATCGTGACCTTTGCCAACGGCGGTCTGACCGGACTCTTCCTCGGCAACGTGGTCGTCGATGTGCCCCTCTCCGACACGATGTTCGTCGTCGCGCATTTCCACATGGTGATGGGCGTGGCGCCGATCCTGGTAATCTTCGGCGCGATCTATCACTGGTATCCGAAGATGACCGGGCGGATGCTGAACGAGGCGATGGGCCAGATCCACTTCTGGGTCACCTTCATCGGCGCCTATGCGATCTTCTTCCCGATGCACTACGTGGGCCTCGTCGGCGTGCCGCGGCGCTATCCGGAAATCGACGCCTCCTTCATCACCACGCCCGTCGCCGGCCTCAATGCCTTCATCAGCGTCGCCGCGCTCGTGGTCGGCGCGGCGCAGGTGCTGTTCCTGTTCAACCTGCTGTGGAGCCTTCGCGCAGGGCGCGCGGCGGGGCCGAACCCGTGGCGGGCCTGCTCGCTCGAATGGCAGACGCCGGACACGCCGCCGGTGCATGGCAACTGGGGCAAGGACCTCCCCGTCGTTTACCGCTGGGCCTACGATTACAGCGTCCCGGGCGCGCCGGAGGATTTCATCGCCCAGAACGATCCCGGCCCGCGCATCGAGAAAGACGTCCCGCTATGAGCATTGTTCTTGTCTTTCTCCTCGTCGTCGCGCTCATCGCCGGCTGGTGGCTGTCGCGGCAGGGGCTGACCTCCAAACCATGGCTCGAGACCGGCGAGATCCGGACGACGGCGGGCGTGGGCGCGGCGCCCGCGGCCAAGATCGGGCTCGGCGTGTTTCTCGCGGTGGTCGGCGGGCTCTTCGCGCTGTTCGGCAGCGCGGTTACGATGCGAATGGACTATGCCGACTGGTACCAGTTACGGTTGCCGTCGGTGGTCTGGATCAACACCGCGATACTCGTGCTAAGCAGCGCCGTCCTTCAGATTGCGGTGTCCGCCGCGCGGCGGGGCGAATCTGCGCTTCTGCTTGCGAGCGTCGCCGCGGGGGGGCTCTCCACGCTGGCCTTTCTGGTTGGCCAGCTCCTTGCCTGGCGCTGGCTCGTCGACAGTGGCCAGTCCCTGGCCGCGCATCCCGGCGCGAGCTTCTTTTATGTGATCACCGGCCTGCACGGCCTGCACATCCTCGGCGGGCTCGTGGCTCTGGCGCGTACCGGAGGACGCCTGCGGCGGGGAAACGATCCGCGCCGGGCCCGGCTCGGCGTCGAGTTGTGCGCGATCTACTGGCACTTCCTGCTGATTGTCTGGCTTGGCATGCTCGCCCTTCTGCTGGGCTGGGCAAGCGACCTGGTCGCCCTTTGCCGCGAACTCTTGTAACGAGGAGGACCCGATGGCGGATGCGAGAGTGAGGCACGGGCCCCAAGGCGGCCGCCCCGAGGGTCTCGAAGGTTTCGTGTCCGACTGGGGGTCGGATCAACGCACCTTCAAGAAGGTGTCGTGGGGAAAGGCGATGATGTGGATCTTCCTCCTGAGCGACACCTTCGTGTTCTCGATCTTCCTCGTCTCCTACATGTCCGCGCGCTCCTCGACCGTGGATGCCTGGCCCAATGCCAGCGAGGTCTTTGCTCTCCATATCGGCGGGGCTGATCTTCCGCTCATCCTGATCGCCATCATGACATTCGTGTTGATCTCGTCCTCGGGCACGATGGCGATGGCGGTGAATTGCGCCTACCGCAAACAGCGCAGAAACACCGCGCTCCTCATGATCGCGACCGCGGCACTTGGCGCCACCTTCGTCGGCATGCAGGCCTTCGAGTGGTCGAAGCTCATCTCCGAGGGTGTCCGTCCCTGGGGCAATCCATGGGGCGCTGCGCAGTTCGGCGCGAGCTTCTTCATGATCACGGGTTTCCACGGCACCCATGTGTCGATCGGCGTGATCTTTCTTCTCATCGTGGCGGCAAGGGTCTGGAAGGGCGATTTCGACAGCGGCCGACGCTCCTGGCTCTGCCGCGAGAAGGGCGATTACGAGGCGGTCGAGATCATGGGGCTCTACTGGCATTTCGTCGACCTCGTCTGGGTCTTCATTTTCGCGTTCTTCTATCTGTGGTGAGCAAGATGACGGAATCGTCCATCCGGAACAGCAACATGGCGTCAGCGGCCGCCTCGCACGAGGAGGGGCAGCAGCACCCGATCAAACTCTACCTGCTCGTGTGGGTGCTTCTCTTCGTTCTGAGCGCGGGGTCGTACATGGTCGACTATGTCGAACTGCAGGGGCTTCTGCGCTGGAGTCTCATCATCATCTTCATGCTGCTCAAGGCAGGGCTCATCGTTGCGGTTTTCATGCACATGGCGTGGGAACGACTGGCGCTCGCTTACGCGATCCTGCTGCCACCAGTCGCAGTTCTGGTCTTCCTCGCGATCATGACCGCCGAATCCGACTACACGCTCATCTCGCGCCTGACGTTCTTTGGAACCCCGTAAGCCATCGTCAGCCCGAGCCCGGCGCGGCGGGAACGACGAGTTTGCGGTAGAGATGCCAAGTGCCGTGGCCGAGCACCGGAAGGACCGCGATCAACCCGACCATGAGCGTCAGAATGCCTAGGAGCAGAAAGACGCAGACGAGTCCGCCCCAGAACAGCATCGGGCCGGGATTGCGCCGTACGGCAAGTTGAGACGCCGCTACGGCCATGGCCGCAGACACGTTCCGGTGCAGAAGCAGGGGAAACGCCACGACGGATGTCCGCAGCGCAAGGAACGCGAAACAAGCGCCGGCGGCGTTCCCCACCAGGATCAATGTCCAGCCCGCTTGTGTTCCGACGACCGCAAGTGCGAAGGCCGCAAGCCCGCCATGATGGTGCTCGCTCATAAGCGCGAGGTAGAGGAAATGCGCGCACAGAATCCAGCCAAGGAAGATTGCCAGCAGCATCAACGCGACCTTGGCGATCTCTGGCAAGGCCGGCGCGCGCAGCACATCGAGGGCATGGTGCCATGACGCGTCCAGTCCGGCTTCGAGCCGTCGGCTAATCTCGTACAGCCCGAGCGCCGCGAACGGCCCCAGAAGCGCGCAACCCACCGCCAGTGGATAGATCAGATAGAACGCGTCAATTCGCGACGCCCAGGCAAAGAGCGCAAGGGCAATCACGGGGTAAATCAAGATCGCGAATGCATAGTGGGACGGCTTGACGAGGAAATCCGCCAGCCCTCGCCGCAGGGCGTCGATCACGTCCCAATAGCCGATCCGGCGGATATCATATTCCGCAGAGATGTCGCATCCATGCGGTGCATCTCCTTCCGCCACCTTCGCACCTTTCTTTGCGCGCGCCCTCCCGCTGCGCTCGCGACGTCGCCCGGGCTCTTCAGTGCGGTGCGCCAAGCCGTACCGATTCAGTCTACGCGGTCGCCGACGATTTGTCCGTACATGATGCCGGGACTGAACAGAAGCGACTGAAACCCCACTTTCCGTTGCAGCATGTCGGTCTCAATCCTTGACGTTCGCGACCAGCTAGCTCCAACAGGATTATCATTTCAGCTGATCACAGGAAATGGCCGGAGACTGTCTGCAAGATCCGACAAAGGGCGCGGCGTAGGCGAGCCGCCCGGTCGCGCCGGGCCCTCTTTGCGACGCCAGGCAGAAGATCGCGCCGGCACCCAGATGCATGCTCCACGCTATGCGCGTCGGAACCGAAGAGCCATTCATTGCTGGACGCCGGCGCGTTCCCTATATGTAAAAGGGGGAAAGCTGTGTCAGTCCGCAGAAAATTGAGCCGTATTTTAGCCGTCGCATTTGCGGTTGCGGCATTCGGCGAATTGCAGCCGGCGGCGCAGGAAGTGGACGCCGGTGACACCGGCGCAGTGGTCCTGATGGCCGCTATCGAAGGGCCGATCGGCCCGGCGACAGTTCGGCATGTGACCCGCGTGATCTCGCTGGCGGAAGAGCGGCAGGCGGCGGCTCTGGTGCTGCGCCTGAATACGCCGGGCGGTCTTGCGGACGCGATGCGCGAGATCATCTCTGAGGTGATGGCCTCGACGGTTCCGGTGATCGGCTATGTCGCGCCTCCCGGCGCTCACGCTGCCAGCGCGGGTACCTACATCCTCTACGCCACGCACATTGCCGCAATGGCCCCGGGCACCAATGTCGGCGCCGCGACCCCGGTGCAGATCGGCGGGATGCCGGAAGGCTTACCGGGCAGCGAACCCGCCAAGGACCAGGGGAGCGGCGAAGAGGCCGACACGCCCAAATCACCGCAGGACACGATGACGGCCAAGGCCACCAACGACGCGGTGGCGCTGATCCGCAGCCTGGCCGAGTCGCATGGACGCAATGCCGACTGGGCCGAAAGCGCGGTGCGCGAGGCGGCGAGCCTGTCATCGGCCAAGGCGCTCGAGATGGATGTGATCGACATTCTCGCCGGTGACCTAGACGCGCTTCTGGAGGCCGCCGATGGCCGGATGGTCGAGGTTGCCGGGGTCGAACGGCGCCTCGCCGTCGCGGGCCGGAAGGTCGAGACCGTCGAGATGGACGCGATAACCCGCGTCCTCAGCGTGCTGTCCAACCCCAACGTCGCGCTGATCCTGATGATGATCGGCGTCTACGGGCTGATCTTCGAGTTCTGGAGCCCCGGCGCGGTCGTTCCCGGCGTGGTCGGCGCGATCTGCCTAACGCTCGGGCTCTATGCGCTCAACCAGCTGCCGCTTGATTATGCCGGCCTGGCCCTGATCGCCCTCGGCATCGCCTTCATGGTCGCCGAGGCGCTGACGCCGGCCTTCGGCATCCTGGGATTCGGCGGGCTCATCGCGTTTGTTCTGGGCGCCTCGATGCTGGTCGACACCGACGTGCCGGCCTATCAGATCTCGTGGTGGCTGATCGGTATCGTATCGGCGATCAGCGGCGCCATTCTCGTGCTGCTTCTGGGCTTCACCCTGCACGCCTATCGGACCCGACCGGTCAGCGGCCGCGCGCGGATGATCGACGCGCCGGGGCGGGTGCTGGAATGGGATGGGGGTTCGGGTTTCGTCTGGGTCGAAGGTGAACGCTGGCAGGCGCAGGGCACTGAGAGCCTGGCCCCGGGACAGACAGTGCGTGTCTGCAGCGTCGACGGGCTTACATTGATCGTGGAGTCCGCCTCGGACACGCGACCGAACGGAAGGGGTTAGACATGCCGATCGATCTGTTCGCAGGGATATTCCAGCTTCTGGGCGTGGCACTTGTCGTGCTCGTCCTGTATCAAGCGATCTACGTCTTCCGCGAATACGAGAGGGGCGTGGTGTTCACCCTGGGCCGCTTCACCCGCGTCAGCGGGCCGGGTTTCGTGCTGCTGATCCCGTTTGTGCAGCAGGTGGTGCGCACCGATTTGCGGATGTTCGTCGAGGACGTGCCCAGCCAGGATGTCATCAGCCGCGACAACGTCTCGGTTAAGGTCAATGCCGTGATTTATTTCCGTATCGTCGATCCGCAGCGCGCCATCATCAACGTCGCCGATTTCGCTGCGGCGGTCAGCCAACTCGCGCAGACCACACTTCGCTCGGTATTGGGCAAGCACGAACTCGACGAGATGTTGGCCGAGCGCGACAAGCTCAACGCGGACATTCAGGAGATTCTCGACCGCCAGACCGACGCATGGGGCATCAAGGTGGCCAATGTCGAAATCAAGCACGTCGATATCGACGAGAGCATGGTGCGCGCTATCGCCAAACAGGCCGAGGCCGAGCGCCTGCGCCGAGCCCGGGTCATCAACGCGGAGGGTGAGCAGCAGGCGGCTGCCAAGCTCGTGGAGGCCGGCAAGATGCTCGCGACTCAACCGAACGCGATGCAACTGCGCTATTTCAATGCGCTGAACGATATCGCAACGGACAAGACCAACACGGTAGTGTTCCCGTTGCCCGTCGACCTCTTGCCGATCCGAGGGCGCAAAGGCGACGACGGATGAGGGAAGTTGTTTTGTAGGATTGTACGATTCAGCGAGACATCTTCGATAATCTCCGTTTCGGAGAGGGAGGATGTATTTGCTGACCAGCACATGCGCGATGGCGCCTTCGGACGGCAGCCCGCCCTCGACGAGATGCGCAGGTGCCGGCGCCTGGGTCACGCCGTCGGTGCAGGTGCGGCAGGCGTATTTGGGGCGAACGGTCACAATCACCCGCAGTTGCGCGGGCACGATGTCCAGCCGTTCCGTGCGATCCTCGCCGATCCTATGCATCTCGCCGCAGCCACAGGGGCACAGCAGGCGGTCCGGCTCGACCACACGCTTGATGCGTGGCAGGTCCTTGGGCAGGTTGCCGCGATTGCGCCGGGCCGCACGCCGGGGCCCGCGTTCCGAGGGAGCCTGCACGTCCTTCCTCTCCTCGACCTCGGCGATAGCCGTCTCGAGATCCTCGAAGGCCAGTTGCCGTTCGTCCTCGCTGAGCCTCTCAGAGCGTTTGCCGTGAACCACATGGTTGAGCTCGGCGACCAGGTGTTCGAGGCGCCTGTTGATCTCCCGGAGCGCATCCCGCTCGCGCAGCACCGCGGCCACAGCAGCGCGTTGATCCTCGCGGATGGCGGAAAGGTCGATCGTCGCGGCGGCGGGCAGGGGCGGAGAAGAAAGGCCGCGGCCTTCTTCGCGAAAGACGCAAGTCGAAGAACTTTGCCTTCATCGAAGCGGAGAAGGCCAGCTTTCCCATCAGCCGCATGTGCCGGGTCCTGGATATCAGCCAGAGCGGGTTCTTCGCCTGGCGCGACCGCCCGGCCTGTCAGCGCCAGAAACAGGACATGGTCCATCTTGCGCACATTCGGACGGTGTTCGCCCTGTCGAACGGCACCTATGGCAGTCCCCGCATGAATCGGGACCTCATCGACGAAGGACATCAGATCGGGCGTCATCGCACGGCTCGGCTGATGCGCGAGAATGGGCTTGTGGCAAGGCAGAAACGGCGGTTCAAGCGGACCACTGACAGCGAGCATGCCTGGCCGGTTGCGCCGAAACTAATCAAGCAGGACTTCGCCGCCGATGCCCCAGACAGGAAGGTAAGGCTCCGCCGAGGGCCGTCTGACGGACCGGCCCGGCTGGTTGTAAGAGCCTGAAGCTATAGCAGACCATAGCATCATGTCCCAAGTTGAGGTTCTCTCGGTCACGGATACCGGGCGGCGGCGTCGTTGGGCGGACGCGGAGAAGTTACGCATTGTCGAAGAGAGCCACGCAGCACCGCGAAGGGCGGCAGCCACGGCGCGGCGTTACGAAATCTCCCGCTCGCTTCTGACGCGGTGGCGTCGGGAGGCACGGGAGGGGCTGTTGTCCGCTGACGGGGATCGGACGCATTTCGCGCCGGTTGCCGTGACGCCTGCACCTGCGCCCGGGCCGGTTGCGGCCGATGTGCGGGCCGCGGCGGACGACACGGGCGGCGACCGGGTCGGGATCATTCTGCCGAACGGGCACCGACTTGTGACCTCCGCCACGACCGAGGCGACCGTCCTTGCGCGGCTCATCCAGATCGTGGAGCGAGCATGATCGCGTTCCCTCCTGGCGTGAAGGTATGGATCGCGGGCGGCGTGACGGACATGCGGCGGGGCATGAACACGCTGGCGTTGCAGGTCCAGGAGGGGCTCGGGCGCGACCCGCATGCCGGTGAGATATTCTGCTTCCGTGGACGTCGTGGCGATCTGGTCAAGATTTTGTGGCACGACGGGGTCGGCATATCGCTGTATCTGAAACGTCTCGAGGCGGGGAAATTCATCTAGCCGGCAAGCGGGTCCGGCGAAGCGGTGCAAATCTCGGCCGCCCAGCTGGGTTATCTCCTGGAAGGCATTGACTGGCGCAATCCGCGCTGGACGCAACGTCCTGCAAAGGCGGGATAAATCAGCCTCATCACGCCGTTTCCCATGGGCTTTCCGGGGCCGGCGTGGTAGGTTTCTGCCATGTCAGATGCCGCCTCCGAACTCGAGAGATTGCGCGCCGAGCTGGCCGCCACGAAGGCCGAACTGGCCCGGTCGGAGGCTGTCGTCTCGGCCTCGGAGGCGATGATCGCCGGCCTGAAGCTCGAGATTGCCCGGCTCAGGCGGGAGCAGTATGGCCGCAGCGCCGAGCGCACCGCCCGGCTGATCGACCAGCTCGAACTGCAGCTCGAGGAGTTGGAGACGGCAGCGAGCGAGGATGCGGTCCGGGCGGAGCATGCCGCGGAGAAGACGACGAAGGTGGCGGCCGCGATGCGGCGGGCGGACGTTCTGGTGCCCTGCGAACTGCAGCTGCTGCGGCTCGTCCCATATCGTGAAGATGGGAGAAGACATCACCGAGACGCTCGAGGTGATCCCCCGGCGGTGGAAGGTGATCCAGACGGTCCGCGAGAAGTTCACCTGCCGGGACTGCGAGAAGATCAGCCAGCCGCCGGCTCCGTTCCATCCGACTCCGCGCGGCTGGGCGGGTCCGAACCTGCTGGCCATGATCGCCTTCGAGGAGTTTGGCCAGCACCAGCCCTTGAACCGCCAGGCCGAGCGTTATGCCCGGGAAGGTGTTGATCAGCCCCACCTGAGTGGTCCGATTTGATTGTTAGTGCATGACTGGCCTCTGGTCCATCGGGATGACGGTTTCAGGGGCCGGCGGGCGGTAGCCCAGAGCACTGTGGGGGCGTTTCGTGTTGTAGTGTTTCCTCCATTGCTCGATGAGGATCTTGGCCTCTCGGAGGCTGTAAAAGACCTCGCCGT
>NZ_JAPDOG010000043.1 GCF_026013545.1 Defluviimonas salinarum
GAGGATTGGGCTCAAGCCCCCTGCGAAGCGTCAACTCGACTCGCTCCGGAGCGGCTCGATGCCGCCGCGGAGCGACCGGAAATCCCCGTCTCTTCAGGGCGGGGAAGATGTTAACAGCCCGGCGCATCGATTGGCCTTCGGGCAGACACAGTAAAGAGGAACGGCCGGACACGGCCGGATGCGCCACATGAACAGACTGATCCGCGACACCAATCCGGTGAAGGCTTTCGAGAAGCTCTTCCAGGAGACCGCGCGCTACCGGCACCGTTACGAGCTCTTCCGCGACTTCGTCTTCCTCTCGGCGGCGGCGCTTCACAATTCCGCCTGCCCCGATCCCGGCCGCGAGGCGGAATACCTCGCAACCGTGCGTGGCTACAAGCGGGAGGATGTCGAACGCTTACCCGAAATGCTCTCCCTTCTCGTCGCGGCGCTCGAACCCGAACCGCGCGACGTGCTCGGCCAGATCTTCATGGATCTCGAGCTCGGTGATGCACGCCGCGGCCAGTTCTTCACCCCGCCGAATGTCTCACGGATGATGGCGGAGATGCTCGTGGGCGATCTTGATAGCCAGCTTGCCGAAAAGCCGTTCCTTACGCTCTCAGAGCCGGCCTGCGGCGCCGGCGGCATGGTCCTGGCGGTCGTCGCCGCTCTCGTCGAGCGCGGTGTCGATCCAGCCCGCCGGCTCTGGGTCCAGGCGATCGATGTCGACCGGACCGCGGCGCTCATGGCCTATATCCAGCTCAGCCTCTGGAACGTGCCCGCAGAGATCGTCGTCGGCAATGCCATCACGCTCGAGACCCGCGAGGTCTGGCTCACCCCGGCCTATCATCTTTTCGGCTGGCACCGGAAGCTGGCGCGGCAGGATCCCCACCCGGTACTTTCCGCTCAAGCGGCGGAATAACGAAAACAAGCAAGGAAAAAATCTTGCCCCTATCGACAGAAGCCAAGGCCATGCTGCTCGGCGCCTTCCTTAACCCGAAGGCGGCGCTGCGCTACGCCAACGGGAGCAGCATCAAGTCGCCACAGGCAAGAAAGGGCCTCGCTGAACTCGGGGCGGCGGGCCTGGCCTCGGTGTCGACGAATGGTGTCGACGAGATCTGGCAGATGACCGAGGCCGGAATGGCCTACGACCGGCGTTCGATCGCCAGGGATCCGCTCGCCTGGATGCGGGCGCACGGGTCCTTTCCGCTCGAGGTCAGGAGGGACGCCGCGACGGATGCGGATATGCCCGCGCCCTGATCGCAAGCGTCAGGCGTGGATGTGGATCGGACAGCCGACCGGAACGAGACGCCAGATCTCATCCATGTCGGCGTTCGAGACCGCGATGCAGCCCCGCGTCCAGTCGCGCCGGATCGTACCCCTATGCCCGTTCGGCTGGCCGTGGATGAAGATCTCGCCGCCCGGCGCACGGCCGCGGGAGGCCGCGTAGGCGCGGTCTTCCGGGGTCGGATAGCTCACGCCGAGACTGAGATGGAAGGCGGATCGCGGGTTGCGCCGGTCGATCCGGTAGGCGCCCTCCGGGGTCCGCATGTCCGACTGGAAACGTTTCGGGCCGACGGGCCGCGCGCCGAGACGGATCTCGTAGCTCTTCAGGACCCGCCCCTGCCCGACGAGGTCGAGCTGACGCTGCGCCTTGCGAACCTGGATCCGGTCGACCCTCCCGGAAATGAGCCCCCTGGCCTCTGCCGGGAGAACAAGGAGCGACACGGCGGCTCCGATGAAGGCGCGGCGGGTGAAATCCTGCATGCATCAACCTGCGAAAAATGTTATTTACCTCCTCAGACTAGAGGTAAACGCCCGGCGGGCTAAGTACCCGCTTTCGCTTTTCCACAGGTTCAGATCAGCGCGGCGGCATGGAAGCGCAGGTCCTCGACCATGATCTGGGGCGACTTCCGGCCGCGAAACTCGTTGATCTGGGGTTTGCCGAGGACATCGAACGTCCGTCCGTGGGCGGCGAGGATCTCGTCTCCGAGCACGGTTCCGACAACGTTCCACATGAGCCCGTCGATCGTGAGATCGCCGTCCCGGAAAACCATCTTGAGGTGTTTTTCCTTGAGGATCCGCGTCTCGGCGAGGGAGACCCGCTCGAGGATGACGACCGGCTCGGGGTTCCCGGTTCCGAAGGGCCGAAGCCCCTCGATATCCTGGATCACCTCGACCGTCAGATCCTTGAGGCGCAGATCGAGATCCGCCGACGTGGTGATCCCGTCCCGGAAATAGCCGGTCTTGGCGATCTCGCCGTTCACGAATTCGAGTAAGCCCGGAACCTGGGCGCGGGTGAGCGTGAGACCGCCCGCCATGCCGTGCCCGCCCCCCTTGATGATGAGCCCCCGGTTGCGCGCCTCGATGATCGCATGGCCGATATCGAACCCCGCAATCGAGCGCGCCGATCCCTTGAGATTGCCCTCGTGATCCGCGGTCAGGACGATGGCCGGCGCATCGAACTGCTCCTTGAGCCGCCCGGCGGAAATGCCGACCACCCCTTCATGCGCGTCGACGATCGCCAGGGCGAGCGTGCGCGTCACCCCCGGCATCCGGCCGGACATCTGGGCAATCGCCGCCTCGGTGGCCGCGGCCTCGATTTCCTTGCGGGTGGCGTTCATTTCGTGAAGAGCGGTCGCGCGCTCACCCGCGACCGCGGGATCCTCCTCGAGAAGCAGGAGCGCGCCCGAGGCGGAATCGCCGATGCGCCCGCCCGCATTGATCCGCGGGCCGAGGATCCAGCCACAGGCCTGCTCGCCGATCTCATCGCCCGGCTCGATGCCGGCGGCGAGCGCCAGCGCCGCGATCCCCGGCGTCTTGCGCCCGGAGAGATAGGAAATGCCGCGGGCGACGAAGGCGCGGTTCAGCGTCTTCAGGGGCACCACGTCACAGACGGTGCCGAGCGCCACGAGATCGAGAAGCTCCATGAGATCGGGAACCCCGCCCGGGCGGCCCTCCTTCCCGTCGAAGTAACCGGCCGAGCGAAGCTCGCGCGCCACCGCCACGGCGAAGATGAAGCTGACGCCCGCGGCGCAGAGATGGCCGAGACCGGGCTTCTGGTCCTTGCGGTTGGGGTTGATGACGGCGACGGCCTTCGGAATCGTGTCCTCGGCCATGTGGTGATCGATGACGACGATCTCCATGCCGGCGTCCGCCGCGGCTGAAAGCGGTTCGAAGGCCACGATGCCCGCATCAAGGATGCAGACCAGGTTGCAGCCGCGCGTCTCCTTCATGTCGAGAAGGCCAGGCGTGTTCGGACCGTAGCCCTCGCGGATCCGGTCGGGAATGCGGACCGTGAAATCGTCATGGCCACACATTCTCAGGAACCGCCCCAGGACGCCCGCGGAGGTCGCGCCATCGGCGTCGTAGTCGCTCCAGATGCCGATCCGCTCGCGCTCCCGGATCGCGCGGGCGATGCGCTTGGCGCCGGGCTCCATGTCGAGAAGGAAGAAGGGATCCGGCATCAGCTCGCGGATCGTCGGCTTCATGAAGGCGTCGTATTCCATCGCCGTCAGGCCGCGGGCGGCGAGGATGCGTGCGAGGACCGGGTTCGCCCCCTTCCGCTTGAACTCGATCATCTCGCTCCGCGGCGCATCAGGTATCTGCCATTTCCGCCCCCGGAAGGACACCGCCTCCGCCCGTGTGATGGTCATGTCATTCATGGCGGTTTCTCCAAATGCGAAAATTGTTGTCCATATTCGTTCATGGAGCATCCTGCGGCAAGCCCAAACCTGCAACATAGTCGCAAAATCATCATGATAGGGATAGACGGCCCCGCTGGCGGCCTGCTTCGGCCGACCGTCAGCCGCTCTGGGCGTGCCGTTTATCGCAAATCGTACCTTGCAGAACGCGAAAAACTGTCACAGAAAGCTCTGGCGAGTCGCCGCCAGCCGCGGAGACGCGGACGCCCGGCAAGACCACCGGAATCACGACCCAAGTCGGGCCGTCAATCGGAGACCTGATCATCATGCCCGGCGGATGCAGCCACCTCGTCGAGTCCGCCACCCTCCTCGGTATCATGGGGGTCGTCGCGATCGGATTTTCGGTCCTCGTCAGCAATCCAGGTTACGCGAATTTCAAGCAGGAGGTCGATTCCTTGCAGATCGCCCAGACCGCCCCCCTCACCGACGGCGCGCCACTCCCCGGCATCGGACCGGATGACGGGTCACGGGCCGGGGTGGCGCGGATCAGGGTTGATGTCCAGGCCCTGGCCGAGCAAACCGGCCGGGTTCTCGAGGATCTCGGCGAGGACCTTCCGAAACCAACAGGCCCGGCCGTTTCCGGCCGGGCCATCGCGGCGCCGCGGTGACGGCAGGCGCCGGCCGCAAACCCTATTCCATGCCCATCGCGCGCTTGTAGGCCTCCTTGATCGCCTCTTCTTCCTCGAGGTCGCTCTTGTCACGCTTGCGCTCGGCGACGATGGACTTCAGGATCTTGGGGTCGTAGCCGCGCCCCTTCGCCTCCGCCATCACCTCCTTCTGCTGGTCGGTGATGTCCTTCTTCTCGGCATCGAGATGCTCGTAGCGCTCGACAAACTGCGTCAGTTCGGCGCCGTTAACATCGGTGCCGCCGGCGTTCTGGTCCTTGCTCATCTCAAATCTCCTTGTGGTTCTGAGCTTCGGTTTCGTCGATCTTCGGCGCCGGGGCGCCGGTGAGGGTGGCAATCTCGCGGCAGGCCAAGCCCCACCTTTTCATTCGCTCACCGCTTATATTTTTCGCATTTCTATTGCGTCTCGCGAAGGAGCGGGAGGCCCGCCGTCCGGTTCTCCACAGATCTCGCGCGGAGCCGGGCCACCTGGGCGATCTTCGCCGCATCTCCGCGCAGCCTGGCGACGTGCTCGACCGGCCCGTAGCGGTCGGTAAGGACCGCTCCGGCGGCAATGGCCCTGGCCTTCAGCATCAGCGAGACGTCGAAATGCACCCAGGAGGCCTTCGGCGGCTCCTGCAGCCAGCGCCGGGCGAGACCGATACGGTCGGCCATTGCGAGGAGCTCCTCGTGGCTGTCGGCCCACATGTGGCACATGACCATGCGCCCGTACCTGTGCCGGACGTCGTCGACATAGACGGTCACGGCGCGATCCCGTCATCGTCGTCGAAGGCGTCGAGCATCATCTCCTCGCAGAGCGCGCTGGCGGAGACTAGGACCGGGACGGTGCCACCCAGGCTGTCGCGCAGGGCATCGGCGACCGCGTTCACGCAGCCCGAGCTGCCGTCGCGCGTCGCCCAGGCACCGGTGACGACGATCGCCGAGGCGTCTGCAAGAAGCGGCGCCGCGGCCCGCGCGGCCGCCGCCTGATCGGCATGGACGGGCCCTGCGCCCTGCCCTCTCGGCGCCCAGCCCGGCCAGGGCGCCTCGCCCGCGTCGCAGCCCCAGAGCCGGAGGCCGGGGTGACCCCTCTCTTCGGCCGCCGCGAAGGAGTCCGCAAGGAGGAGTTCGAAATCCGCCGGCACCGCGTCCGACAGGAAGCCGTCGATGACGAGGAGGCCGTCCGCCGAGCCGATGTCGATCGTCACGCCTTCGACGACGGACGCATGGGTCTCGGGATCGACCTGGGCCGCGCCCGAGGCGAAGAGCGACCCGGGGTGGACCAGGACCACGACCCTCATTCCGCCTCTTCCCGATCATGGATAGCGATTTTCGCAACTTCCTCCGGCGCGAGGCCGGCCCCGAGCGCGGCCATGCGTTCGGCATGCGCCGCAACCGCACTTCCGAAGAGGGTCTCGCGGATCCGAGTGACGAGCGGCGGCTCGTCTCGCCGCTGCGGCCGGTACTTGCGGACAAGTCCGCCGATCGCGCCGAGCGCGGTCTCGTGGGTCGCGGCAGGCCCGGCCGCTTCGACGGCGCCCCGGACCTCCTCCTCGGCCGCGACCACGCCGTCGAAGCGGCTGCGGAGCATCACTGCGGCGAGAAGCCCCTCGAGACAGCCCCCCTGCCCTTCCAGGGCCTGACCGGCGATCTCCGCCATCTCGTGGGCGGTCGACATGTCGGCGGTTGCCGGGCAGAGATCGGCGATCTGGCCGAGCGCCGCCTCGAGGGCCAGGGTCCGGCCGGCGCCGCGCCGCGCCTGGTCCTCGAGGACCGCGTTCGTCGCGTCCCGGCAGCCGATGCCGTCAAGCCCCCCCAGGATCGCCTCAACGCGCTCCTCCTGGCCGAGTTCCACCTCGACGCTGGAGAGTTCGCCATCCTCGCCGACCCGGACCGCATGCTCGCGGTCACATTCCAGGCGGTGCTCCAGCGCCCGGATATAGTCCAGGAGCTCCTCGCGGGGGCTGTCTTCGGTGATCACCGGGATCGCGGTGCCAACCGCGTCGATCCTGTCTTCCATGCGTACCAGTCTCCCGCCTTCCCGCCGATAGGATGCCGGCCGGATTTCTCCGGCCAGATTGCACAAATTTTTATTGTATCACAATACTCATTTTCGCATTTTAGACAACGAAGGCGATCTCCTCATCCGCCTCAACGAGCCACTCCTGTTCCTTCTCGGCACGCAGGGAGTTGAGGTGGATCTGGACCTCATTGGCGCGGCTGGCGCGGGAAAGGTCCTTGTCGAGGACGCGCACCGTCACCCAGAGGTTGCTGATGTCCTCCTCGCTCAGGGCCTCGATCTTCTGGCGCAGGTCGCGGTGATCGCGAAATTCGAGGTCGGTACCACGGAAGGACTTCAGCAGCAGGTGCTCGCCCTCCGGCCCGCCAGCGACGATCTCGCAGGTCGCCTCCTCGAGGCCGAGAGCCGCAAATCCTTCAGCGAGATAGGGTGAGAACGCCTCGTCGCAGGCCTTGCGCAGCAGGTCGTCGTCCTCTTTCACGGCAGCCATCCAGCGCGCGTCCATGCTGCGGCAGACCTCCTCGCCACCCTCGACGCGGCCAGACCGGTCCCAGGAAAAGTTCATGCGGGTGTCCCAGGCCAGCGTCCGGCCGTTCCGGCTTTCCTGGCTGGGATGCATCAGGATGTCGTTGATCATGCCGCGGCGGGTCGTGCGAGGCAGGTTGTAATCGCCGGTCTCATGGATGCCGCGGATGAAATCGCTGCGGATATCCGGCTCCTGGTGGATGCGCAGCCCCAGCTTGACCTGGCGCTCGGCATTGCCGGCCGCCGGCTTCGATCCGGGAATGTCGATATCGCCCGATCCGGCACGATAGGTCTCGCGGGTCCGGCAGAAGCTCGCGAACTCCTCCCACCCGAAAGCACAGATTTCCTCCAGGGCGCGGCGCTGTTCGGCCGAGGCGCCCTTCAGGCCGCTGGCCTGGGCGTGGCAGGCGTCGGCGACGATGCGCCAGTTGTCGTTGTCGATGATCGCGATGCCGTTGCGGCCAAGATCGAGATTGTCGGTCTTGTAGCCGAGCGCGATGAGCACCGTGAAGCTGCGCGGCACATCGCCCTCACCCTGGAAGAAGATGTCACGCTTGTTCTCCGGGTCGTGGAGGAACTGCCCGGTCATGGTCAGGCCCCGGAACCGGAGCGAGGACGGAAGGGCGCCCACACCGGCGGGGGCGGACATGCCGGAGCGGTGAGGCGAGGGGGTGGCGTTCATGGTGTCTCCAATCGCAGGCTGAGCTTCGTCAGGCCGGAGGCTAATCCGGCGAGTCGAAAACGCGGTGCAGTTTTTCGCATATTCACAAATGCTGAACACCACCAAAGCCGATTCACGTCAACCCGGAAAATGAAGTTTTCGTATTTCTTTTTTCGATTGCACAGAACAACCGAACGTGGCATCAATGTCTGGCCGGGCAACCGGCTATGGCGATAAAGGCGCTCGTAATAAGCGGATCGGACCCGGGGGCGGTACCCGGCGGCTCCACCAAAATCCCCCGGGTTGGCGGGATCATGGGGCCGAAACAGGATCGACGAACGTCCAAAGGGGTAAGCTTTCGCTCGGTGAGGCACCACCGTCATCGGTCCAAAACGCATAGTTGCCAACACCAACTCTGCTCCGGTTCGTGCCCTCGCCGCGTAAGCGGCCCGGGTGAACCACCCTCAAGTCCTGTCGGGTAGCACCGCCAGGCGGGGCCCCCGGGAGCCTGGCAACAGAATCCCGGATCAATTCCCAACCTGCAGCGATACTGCATGGCTTGTTTCTCTGCCGAGGCTTGGCAAGGCGCGGGCCGTACACCCGGCGCGGGGGCCGCCAGCCCCTCCTCGGTACCAACCCATCGGCCGTTCCCTTCCTTGATCGACTTCCGGACCTTCCACGACCGCAGCATCGCGACCTTCCGGCCCTGCCCCACCCCGGCGCGCGAGCCCGACTTCGTCTCGCCGTCCGGATCGGCCTATTGGGACGAGATCCGGGCGGTGATCCGTGCCTCCGACCATTGGGCGGGCCAAAATGGCTGCAGCGGCCAGGCGAGCTGCGTCTGGGAACTCTCGGCTCCCATCGCGCCCGGCGCCTGGGCCACCGGGATCTGCGCCTATGCCGATTTCCGCCGCCGCGAACGGATCCGGGTCTGGCACGAGCTGACGGACCGCGACCGCGAAGCCGCCGTCTTCCTCGAGGCCGCCGGCGGCGCCCTGCCCTTTCCGGCCTGGGTGGCCCGCACCGGCGCGATGCCGGTGCCGCCCTGGGCGCGCAAGGTCTTCCCCGGACCCGTTCTCATTCCCGAAAGCGCCCGGCGGCTCTTCGCCGTGACGCCGGGCCTGCGCCACGCGGTGGCGGCCGAACCCGCCGCGCTCGACGTGATCCTGTCCGGCGAGGACCGGGTGGCGATCGGGTTCGCGCTGTCCTCCCGAATTTCTTTTCGCATTTTCGCCAGATCCGGCGATCTTCTCCGCGACATCGGAGAGGGTCAGATGCCGGTCGAGGAATGCCTGCGAAGGCTTGGACAGAAGTACCACCTGACGGCGCCGAACTGCTGGTCGCTGATCCGCAAGGGCCGGCTTCTCGGCTCGCTGCACCTGCAGGCCGGGCCGGGCTATCTCGACCTCGAGCTGATCATCGTGCAAAAGGCCCATCGTGGCAGCGGGATCGGGGCAGAGATGATTGCCGATCTCTGTGCGGCCGCGGATGCGGAGGCGGTCGAGCTGCTCCTTTCGGTGGTCGGCGCCAGCGCCAAGGACGATTCCCGCCTGGTCGACTGGTATGGGCGCAAGGGGTTCGTCGAGGCGCCGGATCTGTGCTTCGGCGACGATTACGTGATGCGGCGGCTGCCCGCGCCCGCCGTGGCGATTGCCGGCCCTGAGAGCGCCTGCCCGCAGATCGCATATCCGGAGAGCGAAGACTTCGAGATGGCCTGAAAGTTTCCGGGCTTTCTGAATAGTCGCTTGAGAGTCATTTTTTCGCATTGTAGATTGACCCCCGACCTGCAAGGAAGCCACCCCATGTCCCTCCCCTCTCCCGGTGCGACGGCCGAAGCCGCTCCGGATGATCGCCGCGCCAGTCTCGGCCGCGCCCTGCTCCGGATCGACATCCGCACCGCGCCGCCGGGTTTCCTCGTCATGTCGCTGCGTGCCCTTCTCGAGACGCTGGATCCGGTCGCGCAGTCCAACCGCGCCTTTTTGGGTGCGATCACGCCGGTTCTTCAGGCCGCCGCCGGCCAGGCCGTCCACGAGCGCGCCCATGCCGCAGTGCGCATGGGGCTCGAGTTCGACCGCCGTTACCGAGAGATCGGCGCGATCGCCGCACGTCTCGGCGGCGCCGGTGACGAGATCGTGTTTTCCGCGGCCGAAGCCGCGCGCGATCTCGCGTTCCTCGGGATCCTGCTGCGCGACGAGACCGCCGCCATCGCCCGCTTCGCAACCGCCGCAGCCTGAGCCGGCGTCGGTTCTTTCCTGACGCCCCGGCCTAAAACCCCCGGAGTTCCCCATGCCGGCAATCGCCCCCCGCCTCGCCGCCGCCCTCCTCGCCCTGTCGCTCGCCACCGGCGCCGCGATCGCGGAAACCCGGGTCGCGAGCTGGAACATCGAGCATCTCGGCTGGGAGAACGGCAAGGACTATGCCGCCCTGGCCGAGGTCGGTGCGGGATTTCATCTCATCGCGGTGCAGGAGGTCATGTCGCAGGACGGCCTGGACGCCTTCGAACGGGCGCTCGAGGCGCGGACCGGCGCTGACTGGCAGGTTCTGGTCTCCGATGCGGTGGGACGCGGCAGCTACCGCGAAATGCATGCCTTCCTGTGGCGCCCGGAGGAGGTGCGCTGGGTCGATGGCGCGGCACTCTATCTCGACGACCGTGACGCCTTTGCCCGCGAGCCCTTCTCGGCGCGGTTCGAGACCGCGGAGGGGTTTCTCTTCACGCTCGCCTCGGTCCATCTCATCTACGGCGACAGCGAGGCGGAGCGGGAACGCGAGGCGGCCGCGCTCGCCGCCTACCGGGACTGGCTCGACGAGAGCTTTCCCGGAACCCCCGCCTTCATCGCCGGCGACTTCAACCTGCCGCCCTCGAACCCGGCCTGGGCAGGCCTCGGCGCGAAGGCCTCGCCGCTGATCCGGGGCGGGGCCACGACGCTCTCGCCCGTCGATGGCCGGTTTGCCAGCCTCTACGACAATATCTGGGCTCCTTCCGGGATCTCGCTGCCGGTCAGCGACTGGGGCATCCTGGAATATCCCGAGGAGATCCTCGGCATCGATCACGAGACGGCGCGGGACCGGGTCTCGGATCACGCGCCGGTCTGGATGACGATCGACGCCCGGTCGGGGCATTCCACGTTTCCGCCGCTTCACGAGGCCCGGATCGTGGCGGATGCCGGGGACACGACGCGGGATGCCGCTCCCCCTGCCCTTCCCGCCACATTCCGGGGAAACCGCGCTTCCGGGATCTACCACCGGCCGGATTGTCCCGGATTTGCGCGGATCTCGGCACACAACGCCGTCACCTTCTCGAGCGCCGCCGAGGCCGCGGCCGCAGGATTCCGTATTGCGAAAAACTGTCCTTGATTTCTCTTTTCCTTTCCGGCCAATCATGGAAAGATGCTCAGGCAGACCAGGAGCCAGTTGGATGAACCGGAACACTACCGCCCTGGACATCTTCAGGGACCTCTTCGACCGCCTGGGATCGCGGGATGCCCGTTCCATCTCGGAGGCGGATCTTCTGCGCGGCAACGGTCCCGGTCACGCGCGCGGCAGCCTGATCGACGATCTCGACCACGCCTGCAGATCCCGCAGCCTCACCAGCGCGCGCAAGGTCGCCAAGCACCTGCTCGGCCATTGCGGCATCTCCCTGACGGAACGGGATGCGGATGGCTCCCGGCCAGAGACGACCGCGGTGATTCTCGACGGCAACCGCGAGCTTGCCGCGGCCACGGCCTCGGACCCGGCTCACGCCCTGGTCCGCGCGGCGCTTCTTGCCCATATGAAGGCGATCAACCCGGCGGCCGTGCCGGCCGATGCCCGCGTCAACCGCCTCTTCCTGGTCGACTGCCCCTACTCGACCAACGACCTCGCGCTCTTCGTCGTGGCCGCCGATATCGACGAGGCACGGGCCTTCTACATCGGCCATCTCGCCGAGGAACGCGACTGCGAGCCTGAAGGTTCGATCCGTTTCGCCGAGATCGGCGCAAGCCCCCTTCCCTATTGCGGGGTTCTCGACTGGACCCTGATCCCCGTCTCCGTCGAGGCGGCATGCGAGAGCGAGCCGGAATGCCAGCCCGTCCCCGTCTCCTGATTCCGGACCTGCCGAGACCGGCAGGGTTTACCCCGGTAAACCCCGACACCCCGAAAGCGAGCGAGCCATGAACCAGATCGAAGCAAAGCGGCGCGACAGCAAGATCACCGCGCTGCGGATGCTGCTCAGGCAGCTCCGCCAATCCGACGGCTCCTGGTCGGACGGAAAGCGGATCTGGCGCGGGCAGGATCTCGATACTCTGAGGCGTGACGTCCTGCACCAGATCGTCCAGGCGCGCATGTCCATTCCGACACCGCAAGACGCGCATCACTGGAAGAACCTTGCAGCGCACCTGCATCTGATGGCGAGGTCTGCAGTCCGGGATGGCAAGAAGGCACCGCAACTCGCCGAGCAGCTGGTCGCCATCCTTCAGCACCGCAACTCCCACTTCCTGCCGCGCGTACTCCGCCGGCACTTCCCGGAGAGCTATGCCTCCCTGGCGCTCGAGGACAGGACGAGCCCAAAGGAATACGACCACATCATCGCGGCCTGGAGCCGCAAGGACCACGTCCTCAAGGCCCGGTTCCACTCGGACTGGCTTGACCTCACCTTTGAGCCCGGAACGCCGGTCCGCCTGACACGCCGCGGCAATTTCGTGCTGGACACCGATCAGAGGAGCGAGGAGATCGATCCCTTGCTGGTGCGCCGCCGCCGTTCACGCGCCAGCCGCAAGCCGAAACCGGCGCCTCAGGGAGCGGAGGCGCCAGGCTTCTGATCCCGGAAGGTTTACCCCGGTAAACCCGGCACGACCCGTCCTCGAACCGCCCTGGGCCTGATTGTTCGACACCCCAAGGAAGGAGGACCGGAACATGACGAAACATGACGCACAGCGGATCTTCGAGGCGACGGTTGCCGTGACCGTTCTGCTCGAAGCCGATGATGCCGATCGGGCGCTCGGCGAGATCGAGACCCGCGACATCGACGAGATCTCGGCGCAGGTCGTCGAGGGTGACTACCTCGGCAAGAGCCGGGTGGTCTCGGTGCGCGAGATCTCCCCGGAACATCTCCATGCCAGGCAGCTCGCGCTCGGAAGCGACGGCAGCCGCTTCCTGGCGGTTCCCGGCACGGCCGAGGATCCGGAAGGCGCGATCCTGCGGCTGCAGATCGCGCAGGGCTGGAGCCCGGAACACATGGCGACAGTGATGGCCGGCTTCCTGCGCGAGTGCGGGCTGCAGGAGGCGTTTCTCGGCTGGGTCCGGGAAAGCGCGGAACCTGAAGCAGAACGCGATCCGGAACCGGAGTTCTGAGGAAGCCGAGGTTTACCCCGGTAAACCTCGGTCTTCCTGAAAGCGCCAGGGCGGGCAGGGTCCCGGAGTTCACCAAGGTAAGCCCTGTCCGCGCCGTATCGCGGGGCCAAGGATTGCGAACGCATCGCCGCGCGATCCCCTGAAGGTTTACCGGGGTAAACCCGGTATTGCCACGACGCCGCCACGCGGCCTTCCACGGCCAGAAGCACCCCGGTGAGGCGTTCCGGGATCGCGCCACGCCGTACGAACCCGCGGCAGGGTGCGCGTCCTGGAAGGTTTACCGGGGTAAACCCGGAAAGGTCAGGAGATCGCCGCACGGTCTGCCTTGACCAGGAGAGCCCGGATGAGGCGTTCAGGGCTGAACTCCGCCGCTTTCGGCCCCTGGATCAGGCTTCGCAGATACGCGCCGGGGGATCGGATCCTCCCATGCATCTCGGTCATCGCCAGCAAGGTCAGCGTAAGGCCGCCATGGCCGAGCCGGCGCTCCGCGCTTTCGAGGATCTCTCCACGCAGGCCGATCATCGGCGCGAGCAGCCGCGCGAGCTGATGCAGGTCTCGCCAGGTTCGAACCGGGGCAGGGGCATAGCAGATCGCTTCCGGGCAGGCCCTTGCCACATCCGGCAGGTAGATCGCCTCCTCCGCCTCGCCAGTGTTCTTGGCTGCTGCGCTCTCGGCTGCGGTGCCGCCTTCGCATCGCGCGCCTTCAGATTCAGAGTAATTCGGGATTGATCTCTGATGGTGCCGGACAATTTGGCCGTCATCGGCGGTCATTTCGGCTGCTCCGTCGACGCTCAGGCACGCCTCTGGCTGCGCGGGAACCATGTCCGGGCAGGGCGCCCGGGCCTCTTCCGGGGTGAGCTCAGCGATCAACGCCCGCAGTCCGGATGCCGGGATCTTGCGGCGCAGGCAGAGGCGGATCAGGTCGTCCTCACCCGAGCCGATGGGCCAGAGCCGGCGCAGGACCGACAGGCGGTCGCGCAGGAGCCGGACCTCGGCCGCCTCGCGCTCGACCTCGAGGGCCAGTTCCCGGATCTCTCCGGCGCGCTCCAGGAGCGGTCCGAGGTCGAGGCCGTAGGCGGCGAGGATGGTGTCATCCCGGTCGCGATGGACGTAGCGCTTGCCGTTCGGGGAATCCGCCCGGCGCAGGAGGCCCGTTTTCACGAGGCGCTCGATCTGGCGGCGCATGGTGCGCTCCTCCATCGCGTTGGCCCGCTCCGAAAGCGCCTCGTTCGAGGCAAAGACGATGGCGGCGCCATCGACATCACGTTCCCGGACGAAGGACACGAGCGCCTGCAGCACGCAGAAGTGCCGGTCCTTCAGCCTGAACCTGGCGCGGGCCGTCTTGAGATCCCGGAGGATGTCCCAGAACGCCTTGCGGGGGTCATCGCCCGCAAGATCGGGGCTCTCGGTCCCCGGAAGCGGCCCTGACGCCGCCTTGAATTTCCTGAATGCCATGTTCCGCTCACGCGGAGGACCGTGAAGCCATGCGATTCCGGCCCCGTGCGGCCGCCGAATGAGCGGAAAACGCACGAGGATACCATCAACCGAATCGGTTGTTGTTGACAGTCTTGGGAAGTCCGGGATACATCTGGATTGCTAGTACAGATGAGGGGCCTTCCGGGATATCGTCCTGGGGGGCTTCTCTCTTTTCGGTCTCCTGATCGTGCCTCCTGCCTGTCGCCTCGTTTATGGGCGGGTTCTCAGCCCGTCCGCTCGTTCGCCCATTCCGCGTGAAGGCGGAGAAGGGCCTCTTCCCCATGGCTTTCAAGCCATTGGGCGAAGCCGGTTTCCTTCGGGTCGGTCCGCAGGATCGTGCGGCCGCCGGCGGTGAGGATCTCGCCGATCCGGGAGCCGTTCGCAGCCGTCACCGGCCGTGGCTTGGCCCGGGGCGCGGCCGCGGGGCGTCCGGGCGCCAGCAGGCGCTCCAGCGCTGCGGCGTAGGCCTCGAATCGCTTGTCGGAATCGAGGTCCTCACCGAAGTCGCCAGGGTGGACGGCAGACGGGTCGGTGCCGCTCGCGAGGAGCCGTTCCGCGAGTTGGTGCCACCGCTTCCAGCCCACCGAGGGCGCCGCGCCGATGCGCTCGACGATCGGCCGCGGGATCGCTTCCCGGACCTTGCGCATGTGCGACAGGTGGCTCTTGCCAACCGCGAGCGCGTCTCGGATCACCGCGGGCGGGTAGTCCGCATCCTCGAGCTCGCCGGCAAAGAGCGCCTTCTCGATGAAGGAGGGGTCTTTGCGAAAATTGTTCTCCTGGCCTTGGGCGAGGACGGCCTCCTCGTCCGAGATCGTGCGCACCAGCGCCTTGACCGGTATCCCGAGAGGGCGGATCGCGGCGAGACGCCGGCGGCCGTAGACGACCTGGTAGCGGCCGCTGATCCGGGGATGCGGCCGGAGCAGGATCGGCACCTGCTGGCCATGGACAGAGATGCTTTCCCGGAGATCGAGGACATCCTCCTCCGGGATCGCGAGCCGGTCACGATGCCCGGTATCCTCGATCAGGTCCGGGTCGATCTCCTGGACCGAGCGCGAGGCGCTGGAGCGGATATCCTTCTCGAGCGCGGCGACCGGGCCGCGCCGGAACGCTTCCGGGATCGGTGCCTCGGAACGCGGCGTGGCCGCCTCGGTGCCGATATCGGCCATCAGGCCTTCGAGGATGTTCTTGCGCGCCATCAGACCCTCCCCCAAGCGTGGTGGATGGCCTGTTCGAACTCGTTCGCAACGCTGTTGATCGACTCAAGCGCCCGGTCGAGCGTCGCGCGGTTCATGTCGCCCCGGTTCGCCTCGAAGAGCGTCTTCTGGGAAAGCCCGGCATCCGAGACCGCGGTCGACTTCAGGAAGGCCTCGGTCATCAACCGCTGGCCGAAATGCATCCGAAGGAAGCTCGCCATCTGGGATTGCGGCATGTCGGAGGGCTCGTAGCGGCACAGGAGGTAACGCATGAAGTCGTAGTCGAGGCGCTGGTCGTTGCGCTCGACCACCTTCAGGAGCGAGGTTGCCATGGTCAGGTACTGGCTGAGGCTCGCCACGTCGATCATGTTCGGGATCACCGTGATCAGGAGCCCGGTCGCGGCCACCAGGGCCGACATGGTGAGAAAGCCGAGTTGCGGCGGGCAGTCGATGAAGACGAGGTCGTAGCGGTGCTCGACCTGGTCGATCGCGGCCTTGAGGCGCAGGTAGAAGGGGGGCTGGATGCCCTGCCGGATCGCCGTCGGCGTCTCGGTCTCGTATTCGGAGAGCACCAGCCCGCCCGGGGCGATGTCGAGGTTGTGGAAGTAGGTCTTGCGGACCACCTCCTCCATCGGCACCGGGTCGTGGTAGCGGATCGCGTCGTAGATCGTCCCGGAATCGGCAAGGTCGAGCTCGGGGCGCAGCCCCATCATCGTGGTCAGCGAGGCCTGCGGGTCCATGTCGATCGCAAGGACGCGGTACCCCTTCAACGCGAACCTTTGCGCGAGATGGATCGCCGCGGTTGTCTTGCCGGAGCCGCCCTTGAAGGTCGAGGTGGCAAAGACCTGGAGATGGTCGGATCCGACCCTTCCGGGCAGGAATTGCAGCGGATCCTTGGCGCTCCGGGCCAGCGCCACGCGGATCGCGTGGATATCCTCGGCCCGGTAGAGCTTGCGGCCGCGCTCGTCGGTCTCGACATCCGGGATCCGGCCGTCGAAATGCAGCTTCCTCAGATGCGTCTGGCTCAGGCCGAGAAGGTCCGCGACCTCTCCCGAGGCGAAGGGGCGCAGGTCTTTCTTCGCCTCCGGGGCGAAGATGTTGCGCATGTGCTTGTCGAGCGAGGCCCGAAGGCGCGTCTCGTCCCGCAGCAGGTCGTCGAAGACGTCTTCGCTCGGCGGCACGCCGATCGCGGGTTCCATGTGAACCGGCTCTGCCCGGTCCCTGGTGGCCTTGGCGGATTCGATCTGGGCTGTCATACACTGCTCCTCTCAACGACGGGCCATCTGACGTGGCTCCTGTCCGTAACGCGGTTCGGCTGATATGGAGACGAAAGCGTTACAGGGACCGTGATGCCACCATTGCCGCCCGTCTGGCAAGAGTTTTCCACAATCCGCGCCTTGTGGCGATCATTCTTGCGGACACCAGATCCTGTGGGCGACAGGGCCGCGAAACCCGGAATCTCCGCGTGGGGGCGGGTAACCATCTGTATTAACGAGGAATTCTTGACGCCTCCGGGGAGAGGGCCGGGCTGCATGCCTGGTGCGCGGCGTTAATCCGGGTTCCGCCGATCGGGAAGGGTTCAGACCGGATTCCAAGGCCTTGGCCGAATCCCGGCAGGCTGCGCTGGAATCGCGGCGGGGCAGGGGAGGCCGGAATGGAAAGGGGCCCCGCTGTGCGGAGCCCCCTCGTTCAGCAGATCTGCCCGGAAGGTCAGAAGGAGAAGCCGAGGCCCATCGCGGCGCCCTTCATGCTGACACCGGCATCGGTATCCTTGAGCGCGACGCGGCCGTCGACATGCATGGTCCCGCTGATCCGGTAGGTCGCGCCGATCGTGCCGGTCTCGGAATCGGTGCCGATGGAGGCGTTCTCGATCTCGCCCCAGAGGGTCAGATCGTCGTTTGCGGCCCAGGACGAGCCGAGGCTGACATTGAGGTCGTCGCCGAAGTTGTCGAGATCGGTCATCGCATCGCCGTAAAGCCCGATGCCGTTCGCCAGATCGTACTTCCCGGACAGGCCGGCCAGGGTCTCCTCGGCATGGGCGCCGCCGCTGACAGCATGGCTGTAGGAGAGCTTCGGACCGACCAGATCCCGGTAGTGCCAGGCCATCTCGGTGTCGATCGACTTCATCGCGACGCCGTCGAGATCGCCGGCGCGCAGCTTGACCTCGTAGACGACGCCGCTGGCGTGGTCGCCATCGATGTCGAAGCGCAGGCCGTCGTAGTCCTTGTCGCCGAGCGGGGTCTCGATGCGCGCGGTCTCGTAGAAGCCCGTCGCGGTCATGCCTTCGGCGCTGGCCATCCCGGACAGCGAGGCGATTGCGGTGGCGGCCATTGCGAGACCGAGGGCGATGCGGGGGAAGCGGGTCATGTTCTGCCTTTCAATGTGTGGCGTGGTGCCACTGATGATCTGGGGCGGGAATAACGAATAGTAAGACAGTTTTTCGCATAATTGCGGATGACCCTGAGCGGTGTTGCGGACTTGCAACAGGATCGCCGGTGCGGGCCGCGGAAGGCAGGCTTTCCCGGAATGGCCGGTCAGTCCACGAGTCCGCGATCCCGCGCCCGGTCGAGCAGCATCTTCACCGAGGAGACCTGCCACTTCGACCGACCGCGGGGGGTGCGCTCGCGCATCGCCTCGAGCCGGTCGGCGATTTCCTTGAGCGTGATGTCCGGTTTCGCCCCGGCGATGCCGGCGACGATCGCAAGGAGCCGGTCGTCAGCCTCCCTGCGGCCCGCGCGTTCGAGCACGCGCGGTTCGAGAAGCCCTTCTCGGACATAACGCTTGGCGGCGCGCACGAGCCGCTCCTGGGTCCACTTGCGCGCATCCCTGGGCAGACGGGCATTGACGATCCGGGTGACATCCTCCCAGGGCATGTCGGGGCGCAGCCGCCGCACCTCGGGCACCCATTGCTCCGCGGTCTCCTCCAGGCGGTTGAAGAGCGTCTCGTCGCGCGCCCGCTGGATCTTCCGGATTGCCGCGGGATCGCCATCCTTCAGGCCCGGATTGCCGCCGACGCGGCCTTTCGCGCGTGCCGAGCGCAGCCCGGAGATCGTGCGCTCGCGGATCAGCGCGCGTTCGAACTCGGCCGCGGCGCCGAGGACCTGGAGCGAGAACTTGCCCTGGGGCGAGGCGGTGTCGATCGGATCGCGGAGCGAGCGGAAATGCACGCCCTTCGCCTCGAGACCCTCGATGACTTCGAGGAGATGGGAGAGCGAGCGGGCAAGGCGGTCGATCCGGACCACGACGAGCGTGTCGCCGGGCGCAATGCGCTCGAGGAGGCGCTTGAGGACCGGCCGCGCCCGGTTTCCGCCCGAACCGTGCTCCTCGTGGACCTCGGTGCAGCCGATAGCCCGGAGATCCTCCGCCTGGGAGGCGGTGGACTGGTCGTCGGTCGAGACACGGGCGTAGCCGATCAGGGGCATGGGTCGGCCGCTTCCAGGGCGAGGTTGCATGATATCCGAGGGGCAGTATGCAGGTAGTGCGAAAAAACACAAGGTGGTCGCCCCGGCAGGTCCGGGAATCCCGCCTCCGTAGCTGTCGTTTTTCCTTGACAGCCGGCCATCAGGGGAGGGCGGCTATCACCGCCATCGCACCCTCCAGCACTGCCGAAACCTCACTGGAATCAAGGGGCGCAGCGATTGGCGCGAAACGTAAACCGGCGCGATTCGTCGGGCGGGAACTGTGTCCATAAAGACACCGGCTGTGCTGCCCGGAACCATCATTGCATTGATCGGATCCCTTTTAGTCCCGACATCATGAAGACGGCGATCCACCCTATTCAAGGATTGGAGGCAGCATGACGAACTTCGGTTCCATCGCATCGGCCGCCGCGATAGTTGCGGTCCTTTTCGGAGCAAGCCCGCGGGAGGCAGCCGCCCTGAGCTTCGCCGATGAGGAGCACTACCTGGACTTCTTGAGCCGCTATGGTGGCAGGTTGCCGCAGTCGAGCCACAACGGGGCCGCACGGCCCGGTTTCCGTGGCTCGATGTTCGAGCTGGTGAACCCTCACGCCTTCAGCGTGTGCCCAATCACCAGGGCGCGCTGCGGTGGCGGCGGGGGTGGGTATTCGCCGGGAGGCAGTTACACCACCGGCTCCGGCCACGTCCTTACGGACGAAAGCCCTGAAGACACCGAGGCCCGAGAGGGCGACGGGAAGGATTTCAGCGTCTACGAATGGACCAAGGAGTTCGCCAAGAAGCAGGCGGTGAAGCAGGGCGTCAAGTGGGGCCTTCGCGCGCTCAGTCTATGGACGCAGACCACCGCCGGCATTCTGAACATACTGGAGGCCACCAGCATCGGTGACCAGGATATGCCGCCACCCGCCGATCGCGACAGCAATCAATCCAACAAGACTGTGACTCGGGACTCAGACAATGGCGATCTTGGAACAAGCCCGTCCGATAGCCCCTACGATGCGCAAGATGCCCGAAACGACCATTCGGCCCCGAACGACAGGAAGGAAGATCCGCCTGAGAAGCAGGAGGATAACGTCACGAACCCTTCGGAAACCGGCGATCCCGGAGGGTCCGATTCCGGCGACGGAGACCCGGTTATGAACCCGATGGGGTGAGACCGGCGAGATCCTGCAGCAGGCCGAGCGCGGAAGACTCGGCTGGGCCGCCGCCGATCTATTGGGTCTTGCGCCGGCCCGCGTTGCGCTGGGACTTCATGCCGGTCCTCCGGAAACGGGGGCCGGCCCGGTCTCGAAAAGCCGACGCTCCGGCGTCCAGAACGCCCCCTCGTCATCCTCGTCCATCGGGTGGAGAAAGATCTGCCGGTAGGCTTCCGGGTTCGGCCATTCCGGATGCGGAATGACCTCGATGGCTTCGCCCTCCGGAACCTCGACCTCGATCAGGACCGCGGTTTCCGGGTCGAGCCCGCCGTCCCAGCCGCCCTTCGCCGCATAGCGAAGCGCCGCGTGACGGCAGTCGTAGAGGTAGACGCCGAAGCCGTCATCCCCCCAACCGCCGAGGAATCCCTGATCGAGGATGCACTTCGCGCTCTCCGGGTCGGTGACGTGCCAGAACATCATGGGCATAGGGCGGTCTCCTCGACAAGCGGAAGGTCGGTGCGGTCGGCAAAGGGCAGGCCGATCTCGTGGCCGAGCGCCTCGGCAAGCTCCTCGGTCGCGCCGAGGAGGTAGCGCAGGGTCACGACCAGCCGGGTGAAATGACCCGAGGCCGCCTCCTGCGCCTCAAAAAGCGAGGCGAAGGTGTCCGGAAGGTTGCGATCAGCGGCCCAGGCGACATGGTCGATCCGCAGGAGATAGGGGTGCTCGGGATCGAAGTCGAAGCTCGAGGGATCGAGCCGGTGGATCCGGTAGGCCGCGAGCGGCGTATGGGCGACGATGACCCCGGACGCGTCCTGGACGAGCCAGCGAAACGAGCCGCGCGCATCGGCTGAGGAACACAGGAGCGGTTCCGGGATCTCTCGCAGCGCCGCGGTCATGGCCTGGCCTCCGGCCTGGCGGCTTCCCGGACCCGCATCTCCTCGCGCAGGAGCGCGGCCGAGAGGTTCACGCCGTCGGAAAGGGTGCGCGGGGCGGGCTCGAAGGGCTTGAGCGCCATCGCTTCGGCAACCGAAGCGAAGGCTTCCGGGCTGTAGTCGACCTCGACCTCCACGCCGAAGCCGGCAGAGCGCGGGCGCTCCGGATCGGCAAGCCTGGCGAGGGCGCGGTCCACGCGGCCCTCATGGCCGGGCCCTTTCGGTCCGGGAACGCCCCGGCCGATCACGAGCACCCCGGTTTCGAAGAGGTTCCGGAGGCCCTCCTCGCCGAGGCGATCGAAAAGATCGTGGGCGTCCTTGCCGTGCAGCGGCGTCCGGACTGAGCGCAGGCGGCCCCGGCCGTCATAGACATCGCCGTGATCCGTCAGGATCCGCATCCGGTCGAGATCAGGAACCGGCCCCTTTCCGGATTGACCGGAGAGATAGGCGAGATAGGCGGCCGACTGGCCGTAGCCCTCGCGGTCCCGGGGCGACAACCCCTCGAAAGGGGTCGTTTCGCCGAACCGGAGGTGGCGGGCGAGGGCGGTGTCATCGATTTCCATACCCCGGGTCTCGCCGAAGGCGGGGTCGAGAAGGATGCAGCAGGAATGGGCGTAGGCGTTGACCTCGCGGCCCTCAAAGTCCTCGGGGAACCAGAGTTCCGGGATCACCGTGGGCCGCACCGGATCGCGACCCTTCGCCGTGAGATCCGCGGACGTCCAGGCGCCGCCGAACCAGAAATCCTCGTACTCGGTCCGGCACATGAGGCGAAGGCCTTCGGAAAGCGTCAGGGTGAAGCTCTGGCTCACCGTGAAGGACGACATCGCATCGGCGTCCGCCGGAAGGCCGGCGGACGGCGCCAGCAGCTCCTGCAGGCGGCCAAGAAGCCGGTCCATCGGGGTGGGGGTGGGGCCGCTCATGTCAAACCTCGCTCATTGCGATGCGCCGCGCCTCCGCCTGGTCGGCAAGGGCGGGCGAGTACCAGTCCGCCGCGCTCCCGGGCACCACACCCATCGGCCGGCGGATCGCGTCGTGGAGCGCCTGGATGAGCCGGTCGCGCTCGGCCTCCGCCTCGCGGCGGAACTGGTGCGGCGTCTTCCTCCGGGCGAGCTGCAGGGTCAGGACCAGACGCCCGAGCACGGGGTGAAAAACCTCGCTCTCGGTGTAGTTGGCGGCCTTTTCCGGGTCTTTGTCGCCCATCATCAGGACCTGCGCCATGAACTCGGCGATATAGGCCATGATCGTCCCTTCGAGGACGAGCTGGCCGCCCCTGAACTCGACGAGAGCCACATCCTTGAAGCGGCCATCGAGAAGGGCGGTGAGGCGGGTGTTCTCCGCCTCGAGCTCGGCGATCCGCGAGATCACCGCATCGTCCGGGAAGGGCCGGGCCGCGACGGCGCGCAGGGCCTCGGGCTCCTCATGGGTCCGGAAATAGGTCTCGCGCTCCTCCTCCGGCATGGCCGTAATAACCGCCATCCGGCGATCGGAGAGATCGCGCAGCTCTTCGGCAAGCGCCTCGGAGAGTTTCGCGAGAACCTTCGCGGCAAGGCGGGCGGAGGCGAGGCCGAAGCGGCCCGAACCGTCCCTCTCCTCGTAGCGGTCATCGAGATCGTTGACCGCGTTCCACTGGTCCTCGACGATCTCGCGGCAGAGATCGTCGCCGAGGGCGAGGCGGGCGGCCTGGAGGCGTTCCTGGCTTGCGGGCGTTTCGATGGGCATTTCCGTACTTCCTTTCGTTCCTGATCAGCGGCCGCTGCGTCATGTCGATCTTCCGGAATTCGATGGTGGCGGTGCTGGTTCAGGGCGACGATTGTCGCGATGGACGAATAATTTTCGCATATTATCGATCACCACGAATAGACACAAGACGCAGCGGCCGCCGTCAGGAACCGTATTGTCTCGCGAGCAAGCGAACGTCCCGGACTCCATCATGGCGTTCCGGTCGCTCCGGCCACCGGTTTTCAATTTAACTAGGCACGATCATACGACCGTTTATAAACGCCTGCAAGGGCATGATCCGCACATCTCTCCGCAGTTCTCCCTGTCAGGTCGGACGCTCTCTCGTCGATCTCGTCGGGCCCAGGCCCGCATTCCCGGGACTTTCTCGACGAGAGCGCGCCGGGACGGCGTGTCCTGGACCGAAACCGCCGGAAACCGGGAGCGGCGGGGCAGGGGGGGGTGGCGGCGGACCGGCATGCCTGCAATCAGGTTCCGATAAAACACATAGGCAAGTGAACAAGAGGCAGATATACTTTCCGTTGAGGCGTGCAAAAGCATAAAAAACAGCAAGATAGCGAGCAGATGACAAAGATCACCAGTGGCGGGATTGCCTCCGGACTGCACCTGGATCTGCTCCGGGCCGAGATTTCCGCGGCCCGGATCGAGGCGGTACTGCGCGCCGAGCCCGAGATCGGCAGGCTCTGGCGGACCGAGGCCGCGTTCGGCGAGGCGGTCCGTTCGGTCGGTCTCGAGGATGTCCGCCTGAGCGAGGGCGATCTCGTGGCGCGCCTTACGCTCAACGAACTGCAGCCAGGCGACCCGCGTGGGCTCGAACTCGCCGCCGCGATCCTGAGGGTCCTGCGCCTGCCTGGAGATTTTCTCGGGGATCCGGTCGGCTGCCTGCGCCGGATCGAGGCCGCCGCGGCGCCGGTGGGCGCATCACGGGATATGCCGGACATCCTCGATGACGCGGAGGTCCTGCAGATCGCAGCGGAAGCGCAGGGCCTGGCCGAGATGCCTGTCGCGGCGGCGATCCGCGCGGCGGCCTCCTATGCGATCCGCTCGAACCGGCAATCTCCGGCGGCGGAGCGGCTCCTCTTCGTGGCGGTCGAAGGGTCGGCGCGGGGGCGTTCGTTCGGCGAGACCGGCGAGGCGGCGCCGCGGGATCGGGACGACCTGTCGCCGCTCGCCAGCCCGCTGAGCGCGGCCTGGATCGTCACGCCGTCGACCGCGCTCTCGCGGCTCGGCTTCAGGATCTGGTCGCCCCTGCGTCACGGGTCGGTTGGCGATCTCGCCAAGGCGATCGCCGAGAGTCTGGCTTGGGACATGGGCCAGCTCGGCATGCTGCGCCACCATGTCGCGCGGATCCGCGCAATGGGCGAGGGCCGGCACGGCCGCTCGCGCGCGGCCGACATGGCGACCTTCGTGCTTTCCCAGCCGGTCTTCTCCTCGGCGATGGCGGCCGCGGCGATCGGGATCACTCGGCGCGCCGCGCTGAACCTCATCGCCGAGATGGAGGGCGCGGGCGTCATCCGCCTTGTCACGCCGCGCCGCGCCGCCAGGCTCTGGGCGACCGCGTCGCTCGCCGACCGGCTCCGGACCCGGAGCCTGCGCGCAGCGGCGCCGCGGACCCCGGCGCGTGCCGCCGCGGGGCAGGGGGCCTCACCGGAGGCACGCGGCGAGGTTCATGAGGAGATCCCGATACGCCAGCGCGCCCTGGCCGAGGAGAACCGCGAGGGCATGGAACGGGCCATGGCCGATCTCGACCGGGCCCTGGCGGAGGCGGACGAGATCCTGCGCGGACTGCCGTCGCGCCGGTAGTCCCGCCGCCGGCCTCCCGGCACGCCAAATTCGGGTGAGATTTTCGCATCTGCTTGATACGGTGTCCGGGACATCATCAAAACGCCCGGGAGACCCCGTCCTTCAGGTCGGGGAGGGATAGGGCCAGGAAATATACCGATCGCCGCCCCGCGGCGATGCCGTATCCGTCGCGTTGACACTATGCGAATATATTTATCCACGTCCCTTGCTCGGTGAGCCGCCGCACCCTATTCTCGCATCATGGAAGTGATCCGCGGCCACGTCTATCGCCTGAAGCCGACGCCCGAGCAGGACGCCCTCATGGCGCGGGC
>NZ_JAPDOG010000044.1 GCF_026013545.1 Defluviimonas salinarum
CTGGCGCAGGGTCGCAACCCGCTACGACAGATGCGCCAAGACCTTCCTTTCCGCCGTCGCACTCGCCGCAACCGTCCTGTTCTGGCTTTGACGATCAATGAGTCTGGAGCCTAGCCTTCCGTCGAACCAGCAGCTCCGGCGCCGTTTGCCGCTTGGAGTTGGCTGGGTCGGATCGTGGGAGGAAATTCATGGATAAGTCACGCGATGACTACATTGCGCGCCAGCGTCTGCGCCTCGGTACGGGACAGGTCTCCCGCCGGGGCTTCGTCATGTCGGCGCTCGCCGCCGGGATCGCCTTGCCGACCGCGATCGGCTGGGCCGACGCAGCCCGCGCCCAGGCCCCGAGCAAGGGCGGGCTCCTGCGTCTCGGTCTCGGTAGCGGTTCAACGACGGATACGCTCGACCCGGCGACCTACGAAGGGCCGGTAAACACCGTCCTTGCCTATCTCTATGGCAACAACCTGGTCGAGGTGGACAGTTCCGGCAAGCTGGTGCCGGAGCTGGCAAGCGAGTGGGCGTCGGACGACGCCGCGACCTGGGTCTTCAAGCTCCGTGACGGCGTCGAATTCCACAACGGCAAGACCCTGACGCCCGAGGACGTCATCGCGTCGATCAACCACCATCGCGGCGAGGATTCGAAATCCGCGGTCGGCGGGCTCGTGTCGCAGATCAAGGATATCCGCGCCGATGGCAAGAACGTCGTCTTTGAGCTTTCAGCCCCGAATGCCGACTTTCCCTATGTGCTCAGCGATTACCACCTGATCATCCTGCCCGCCTCCGATGGCGCGATCGACGCGACCGGGGGAGTTGGCTCGGGCGGCTACGTGCTTGAAACCTACGAGCCGGGCGTGCGCATCCATGCCACGCGCTTCGCCAACTACTTCAAGTCCGACCGCGCCCATTTCGACGCGGTCGAGCTGATCTCGATCATTGATCCGACCGCGCGTCAGAACGCGATCATGAACGGCGATGTCGACGCGATCGACCGCGTCGACCCGAAGACCGTCTCACTCCTTGCGCGGGTGCCAACGCTCGATATCCTCGAACGGCCCTCGACGCTGCATTACACTTTCCCGATGAGAGTCGATGCAGCTCCGTTCGACAACTACGACCTCAGGATGGCGGTGAAGCTCGCGGTGAAACGCCAGGAACTCGTGGACAAGATCCTGCTCGGACACGGTGTGGTCGGCAACGATCACCCGATCTCGACCGCCAACCGCTACCACGCCGAGATTCCCCAGCGCGAGTTCGACCCCGAGCAGGCCGCCTTCCATTACAAGAAGTCCGGTCACAGCGGCGCGCTCCAGCTTTCGGCCTCCGACGCTGCCTTCTCTGGCGCGGTCGACGCGGCCCAGCTCATCGCGGCCTCGGCCTCCGAAACCGGGATCGAGATCGAGGTCGTGCGCGAGCCGAATGATGGCTACTGGTCCGACGTCTGGAACAAGAAGCCGTGGTGCGTGAGCTACTGGAGCGGCCGACCGACCGAGGACTGGATGTTCTCCTCGGGCTATACCAACGACACCGAGTGGAACGAGACCGCCTGGCGGACCGGCGAGGCCGCCGACCGCTTCAACGCGATCGTCGTCGAAGCGCGAGCCGAACTCGACGACGCGAAGCGCCGCGAACTCTACGCCGAGGCGCAGCGCCTGCTCGCCGACGATGGCGGCGCGCTCACCCCGATGTTCGCCAACCACATCTCGGCGGTCTCGAAGGGCATTGGCCACGGCGACGACATCGCCTCGAACTGGGAACTCGACGGCGCGAAGGCGCCGGAACGCTGGTGGACGGCGTCCTGAGGGTGCCGCTAATCTAGGACAAGTGCCGACCGGTCCCAGCGGGGCCGGTCAATTCAGTAGAGGGGCGGATGACGCGTATTTTCGTCAAGGACATGATGAACCGCCGCGCGACCGGCTGCGATCTCGTCCCCTGTTGACGGAGTGTGGCCGCAACCTTTCCCGCTCCACATTCTGGCAAAGAGAACATGTCCATTCAATCGCCCCTGCGCCTTGCTGTCGACATCGGAGGCACCTTCACCGATACCGTCCTGATCGAAGGGGCGGACCGCGTCATCGCCTCGACCAAGACGCTCACCACCCATGAAAATCCTGCCGACGGCGCGATGGAGGGTGTTCAACGTGCCTTGGCGAATGCCGGGCGCACGCTTTCAGAGATCACCGGGTTCATCCACGGCACCACGCTCGCCACCAACGCGCTGATCGAGAAGCGCGGCGCACGCGTGGTCACGGTCACCACCGAGGGGTTCCGTGACATCCTCGAAATCGCCTACGAGCGCCGCTACAGCCAGTATGACATCAATCTCGAAAAGACGGACCTGCTGGTCAGCCGCGACCGCTCGCTGACCATCCGCGAGCGCATGTCGGCGGCGGGCGAGGTGCTGATCCCGTTCGACGAGGCGGCGGTTGCCGGGCTCATCGCCCAGATCGACGCCACGGACGCCGGCGCGGTGGCGATCTGCCTGTTGCATGCCTATGCCAACCCCGCGCATGAACAGCGCCTGCGCGCACTCATCGCCGAGGCGAGGCCGCATCTCGCGGTCTCCATCTCCTCCGAGGTCAGCCCCGAGGCGCGCGAGTTCGACCGGCTCTGCACCACGGTCGCCAACGCCTATATCCAGCCCCTGATGGCGCGCTACCTCGCGGCGTTCGAGGCGCGCTTTGCCGCCGAGGGGCTCGGCTGCCCGATCCTGATGATGACCGCGGGTGGCGGCATGACTACCATTGCTACAGCGGCCCATTTCCCGATCCGGCTGGTCGAATCCGGTCCCGCAGGCGGTGCGATCCTCGCCGCGCGCATCGCTTCGGAATGCGGTCTGGACGAGGTCCTGTCCTTCGATATGGGCGGCACCACGGCAAAGCTCTGCCTCATCGACAACGGCGCGCCGCAGACCTCGCGCGCCTTCGAGATCGCGCGCGCCGCGCGCTTCATCAAGGGCTCGGGAATGCCGGTCCGCATCCCGGTGATCGAGATGATCGAGATCGGGGCGGGAGGCGGCTCGATCGCCGCCGTCGACCGGCTCGGCCGGCTGACCGTCGGCCCGCAGAGCGCGGGATCGGAGCCCGGCCCGGCCGCCTTCGGACGCGGCGGCACGAAGCCCACGGTCTCCGACGCCGATATCGTCCTTGGCTATATCCGGCCCGAGACCTTCGCCGAGGGCCAGTTCGCCATCGACCCCGAGGCGGCGGCCCTGGCGATGCGGCGCGAGGTGGGCGACGCGCTCGGGCTCGACGCGCGTGCCGCAGCGGACGGCGTGAGCCGTATCGTGGACGAGAACATGGCCAGCGCCGGCCGCATGCACGCAGTGGAATCGGGCAAGGATCTCGGGCCTCGCACGATGATCGCCTTCGGCGGCAACGGCCCCTTGCATGCCTGCCGCGTGGCCCGCGCCGCCGGCGTCTCGCGCATCCTCATCCCGACCAACCCGAGCGTCGGCTCGGCGGTGGGCTTCCTCTTCGCCCCGGTTTCGTTCGAAATCGTGCGCTCGCGCTACTCGATGCTGCAGACGCTCGACTTTGCCGCGGTGAACCGGCTCTTCGCGTCCATGGTGTCGGAGGCGCTTGACGTGGTGCGCCAGGGCGCGGCCGAGGCCGAGGTCATCGTCAGCCGGACCGCCTTCATGCGCTATCACGGCCAGGGCCACGAGATCGAGATCGCGCTGCCCGACCGGGATCTCGAGCTCTCGGACATCGCACCGCTGACCAAGGCCTTTGAAACCGCCTATGCGCGCCAGTTCTCGCGACCCGTGCCGGGAATGGAGATCGAGATCCTCAACTGGTCGGTCCGCGTCGCCACCCGGGCCGACGCGATCCAGCCGGTCGCGACCACGCCTGCCGTGCGCGCGCTCGCAGCGCGCGAGACGCGCCCGGTGACCTGCGACATCACCGGCGCGCGCCGCGAGGCCGCCTTCGTGATGCGCGACGCGCTTGCGCCCGGCGACCGCCTCGCAGGCCCCGCGCTCATCGCCGAACCGCAGACCACGACCTTCGTCGGCACCGACTTCGACGCCGAGGTCGATGCACGCGGCAACCTCGTTCTAACCCGGAAGGGAGCCTGAGCCATGACCGATCTTTCTCCCGCCCGTCTCCAGGTGATGTGGAACCGGCTGCTCGCAGTCGTGGAGGAACAGGGCCAGACCCTGATCCGCGCCGCCTTCTCGCCGATCGTGCGCGAATGCGGCGACATCTCGGCCGGCATCTTCGACGTGAAGGGCCGGATGCTCGCCCAGGCCGTGACCGGTACGCCCGGCCACATCAACACGATGGCCGAGGCGGTCAAGACGCTGCGCGAGCGTTTCCCGATCCAGAACATGGCCCCCGGCGACGTCTACATGACCAACGATCCCTGGCTCGCCTCGGGGCATCTGAACGACTTCCTTCTCATGTTGCCCGCCTTCAAGGACGGCCGCGTCGTGGGCTTCACCTCCTGCACCTCGCACCTCGTTGATCTCGGCGGGCTCGGCATGGGACCGGAGGGGTCCGACATCTATGACGAAGGGCTCCTGATCCCGCCCTGCAAGCTTGTGGACCGCGGCGAGGTCAACGCGCTCCTGATGGAGATCGTGAAGGCCAACTCGCGCGAGCCGATTGCCAACGAGGGCGACATCTACGCGCTCATTGCCTGCTGCGAGGCGGGCGCCAGGCGGCTCGTCGGCATGATGGAGGACTTCGGGCTCGACGACCTCAACGTGCTCGCCGAGCATATCATCGAGACCTCGCGCCGCGGCACGCTCGAGGCGATCGCCGAGGTTCCGGAAGGCGTCTACCGCAACATCCTGAAGGTCGACGGCTATGAAAAGGAACTGGAACTGCACGCGACGCTCACGGTGACGCGGGAGCGACTGCATCTCGACTTCACCGGCACGTCGGGCTGTTCGAAGAAGGGTATCAACGTGCCCCTCAACTACGCCACCGCCTATTCGGTCTTCGCCATGCGCTGCATCATCGGCTCCGACATCCCGAACAATGCCGGATCTCTCGAACCCTTCGTCGTGACCGGGCCGGAGGGGTGCATTCTGAATGCCCAACATCCGGCGCCGGTGGCGATGCGCCACACGCTCGGCCAGATGACGCCGGATCTCGTGCTCGGCTGCCTCACCCAGGCGCTGCCGGACCGGGTGCCGGCCGAGGGCGCGTCCTGCATGTATGACCTGCCGATGCGTCACACGCCGGAAGTCGCGCGCAATGGCGGCCACCAGTTCGCGGTCGAGCTCGTCCATAACGGCGGCACCGGCGCGCGACCGCATGCTGACGGGCTTTCGGCCACCGCCTATCCGTCGGGCGTCTTCGGCTCGCAGGTCGAGATCACCGAGGCGGTCGCCCCGGTCACGATCTGGCGGCGTGAACTGTTGCCCGATTCCGGCGGCGCGGGCCGGTATCGCGGCGGTCTCGGCCAGCGGATCGAGATGACCTCGGCCGTCGACGAGCCGTTCCTCGTCTTCCTCTCGGTCGAGCGAGTGAAGAACGCCGCCAAGGGCCGCGCCGACGGCCTGGCCGGAGCGCCCGGCCGGATCCGGGTCTCAGGCCGCGCGGCCGATATCTCGGGCAAGTGCGAGCTGCGCGTGGAACCGGGCGAAAGGCTGATCTTCGACACGCCCGGCGGCGGCGGCTTCGGCAGCCCCGAAGCGCGCGACCCCGACCGTCTGGCACGCGACCTCGCTTCAGGCCTCGTCACCGCCGAAGGTGCTGCGGCCTATGGGGACAAGCGATGATCCGCGCCGTCCCCAACGTCGCCGCGATGGCGCCCTATGCGCTGGCCGATCTCGGGCCTGCGGGTTCGGTCTCGCTGGCCCAGAACGAAAGCGCCTTCGGACCCAGTCCGATGGCGCTGAAGGCGGGCGAGGCGGCGCTGGCGGGCGCCGCGCTCTATCCCGATCCAGACTGGAGCGAACTGCGCGCGGCGATTGCCGAGGTTCACGGGCTCGATGCCTCGCGCATTCTCTGCGGCGCCGGTTCGATGGAGCTGATCGGCTGCCTCATCCGCGCCTTCGCTGGCCCGGGCGACGAGGTGCTCGGCACCGATCACGGCTATCTCTTCGTCGCCACCGCCTGCCTTCAGGCCGGGGTCGGCTATGTGAAGGCAGCGGAACAAGACCTTACGGTCTCGGTCGATGCGTTGCTCGCGAAGATCACCTCGCGCACCCGGATAGCGTTTCTCTGCAATCCCGGCAATCCGACGGGCACCCGCATCCCCAATGCCGAGATCCTGCGGTTGCGGGAAGCCCTGCCGGCCGGTGTTCTCCTAGTCGTCGACCAGGCTTACGGTGAGTTCGACGATCAGGATCCGGCACCGGTCTTCGCGCTCGCCGGGCGCGACGACACGGTGGTGCTCAGGACTTTCTCCAAGGCCTATGCGCTGGCCGGGGCACGCGCCGGTTGGGGGCTTTTCCCCGAGGAAATCGGGCGCGAGGCGCGCAAGCTCCTCAATCCCAACAACGTCTCGGCCGTGAGCCAGGCGATGGCGGCGGCGGCGATGCGGGACGGGGCGCATATGCGAGAATTTGCCGCGAAGACGGCTGCGATCCGCAACGCCTTTGCCGAGCGCCTCGCCACGGCCGGATATCGGATCCCGCCAAGTCACACCAACTTCGTGCTGATCCCCTTCGCCGGCGCCGAGGCCGCAAGGGCGGCCGACGCGCGCCTGCGCGCAGCGGGGCTTCTGATGCGCGGCATGGGCGGCTACGGGCTCGGCCAATGCCTGCGCGCCACCGTCGTCGCGCCCGAACACATGGACCGCGCCGCCGAGATTCTCGCCGCTTTCAGGGAGGAAGGACATGACCGCTGATCTGCGCGCTCTCAAGATCGGGGTGCTGGTCCCCTACACCAACACCAATCTCGAACCCGACCTGATGCTGATGCGGCCCGAGGGCTGCTCGCTGCATTTCGAACGGCTCGGCGACTACGACATCGACGAGATTCCTGATTCCAGCCAGATGGCCCGACTCGGCGCCTCGGACCTGACCGAGACATTGCGGCTGATTTCCGGGGTGCGGCCGAAGGCGGTGCTCTATGGCTGCACCTCGGCAACGCTGACCCACGGCACCGGTTTCGACCGCGACCTCGCGGCGAAGATCAAGGCCGGATCGGGCGCGATCTCGCTCACCGCCGCAGGGTCCGTCGTAGCCGCGCTTAAGGCGCTCGGCGCGCGGAAGATCGGCTTCTCCTCGCCCTATGTCGGACAGATCAATGACGAGGCCGTCGCCTTCCTGGCCGATGAGGGGATCGAGACCGTGGCCCGCGCCGATATAGGTCGCAACCTGGGCAATTACGGCCAGGGAGAACTGACCCCGGACGAGGTCTTCGACCTCGCCCTGCGGGTCAACCAACCGGGCGTCGAGGCGATCGTGTTGTCCTGCACCGACATGCGTTCGGTCGAAGCCGTTGCGCGGATCGAGAAGGAAACCGGCAAGCCGGTCGTCACCTCCAACCAGGCGATGATCTTCGCTCTGTGCCGGGCGCTCGGTCTGCCGCGCCCGGACGGCGCGCCGGGGCGGCTTTTCGAGCGGCTCTGAGACGGACGCTCGGCGCCGCCTCAAGCGGCCGGCGTGTGGCTGCGCGTGATGTAAGCGTCGTCGCTGTAGCTCAGGCCAAGCGAGAAGAAACAGGGCTGCGCGAGTTCGGCGGTGATCGCCGAGTCCAGATCGGCGAGAAGTGCTGCGGTGAACGCCGCATCCCGGTGCGGCTTCCTGAGCAGCGAGACCGAAACCAGGCAATGCGTGTGCCGGTATCGCGCAGCCGGATAGGCGCGGCATTTGCATTCCCCCGAGTTCGGATCATGCCTCAGGATCGTGTCCTCGATCGTCCGGAACAGCTTCTCGGCGTCGAAGCCGAGGTCGGCGGAATGTTTGATTTCGGCATGTGGCACGGGCGGCTCCTGCGAACGGTGTCCAAGGCGGCGCGGCTCACGGCTCGTCGCTGCCGATCTCTTCTTTCCGGCGGGCGACATAGGCGTCAAGTGCCTCGCGGATGGCGGGGTCCAGTGCCGGTTCCTCATAGTCGCGCAGCGCCTGCTGCCAGAGCCCGGTCGCGCGGGTCAGCGCGTCCTTCGCGCCGGCCGCCTCCCAGCCGCCGTAGTTGGTCCAATCCGACAGCATCGGCCGGTAGAAGGCGCTCTCGTAACGCGCGAGCGTGTGTTCGGCGCCGAAGAAATGGCCGCCCGTCGGCACCGACCGGATCGCCTCGAAGCCGAGCTCGTCCTCGGAAAAGTCGATCGGGCGCAGGATCTCCATCATGTTCTGCAGGATCTCGACGTCGAGGATCAGCTTCTCGTAGCTCGCCGTCAGCCCGCCCTCGAGCCAGCCCGCGGCATGGTAGACCATGTTGGCCCCGCCCATCACCGCGCCCCAGGTCGCCATCCCGGTCTCGTAGGCGGCCTGCAGGTCGACCGCGTTCGAGGCATTGGCGTTCGAGGTCCGGTAGGGCAGGCGGTAGCGCCGGGCGAGCTGGCCGGAGATGACGTTCGCCTTGGTGTTTTCCGGCGTGCCGAAGGCCGGCGCGCCCGAGCGCATGTCGACGTTCGAGGTGAAGGCGCCGTACATCACCGGCGCGCCGGGCTTGACGAGCTGGGTCAGCACCACGCCGAACAAGGCCTCGGCGTTCTGCTGGGCGAGGGCGGCGGGCAGCGTCACCGGGGTCATCGCCCCCATCAGCGTGAAGGGCGTGATCGTCACCGGCTGGCCATGCTCGGCCATCGCGATCAGCCCCTCGGCCATCGCGTCGTCGAAGAGCCGGGGCGAGTTCACGGAGATGATGGTGATGACGCCGGGATCGGCCGCCATTGCCTCGGGCGTGATGCCGCGGGCGATCGCCATCATGTTGATGCCGTCCATCGCCCGGCCGCGGCCGATCGCGGTGCAGTGGAACGCAAGGTCCGAGAGCGTGAGATTGGCGCGGTAGGTGTCGAGATGGCGGTTGTTGGCGGGCAGTTCCTGCGGCGCGGTGACCTGGTTGCCGATGATGTGGATCGCGTTGAAGTGATGCGCGAGGCGGATGAAGTTCTCGTAGTCCGTCATGTTCCCCGGGCGGCGGCCGTTCACGCAGTCATGGACGTTCGGCGGCCCGGCGACGAGGCCGAAGGCGACGTGCCGGCCGCCCATCGTCAGCCGCTTCGCGGCGTTGCGCGAGGTCAGCGTGAAGGAGGACGGCGCGGTCTTCAGGGCCTCCGCGACAAGGCTCTCGTCGATGCGGATCGTCTGCGCCGCACGGTCCACGATCGCGCCCGCGGCTTCGAAGAGCTCCATCACCCGCGTGCTCATCACCCGGATGCCGAGCTCCGACAGGATCCGCATCGAGGTCCGGTGGATCGCCTCGACCTGATCGGGCGTCGCGAGTTCCAGCGGCGCGTAGGGGTTCTGGACGTCCCGGAATTCAAGCTGGGAGATCGCCCCTCCGCCGCGGTTCGTCCTGGATCTGCGTCCGCCGCCGCGCCGTTCTTCGCTCATGGTTGCCATTCCTTCAGTAGCCCCGTTCGGGGTCGACGATGTTGTGAAGCGCCGCGCCGCGCCGGTAGCGGTCGAGGTTCTCGGCGAACATCGCGACGGATTTCTCGGCCCAGCCGTCGTAGACCGAGGAACAATGCGGCGTCAGGATCACGTTTTCCATCGCCCAGAGCGGATGGTCGGCGGGCAGTGGCTCGGTCGCGAAGACGTCGAGCGCCGCACCCTTGAGCGGGCCGTCCTGCAGGGCGGCGATCAGGGCCGGCTCGTCGCAGACCCCGCCGCGCGAGACGTCGATCAGGACCGCGCCGGGCTTCATGGCTGCGAAGGCATCGGTTCCGACCAGGCCGCGGGTCGAGGGCAGGAGCGGCACCGAGACCAGCACGAAATCGGCGCGGGGCCAGAGTGCCGGCAGCGCCTCCATCCCGTGTACCTCGTCCACATGGTTCGTGGGCTGCGGCCGTGCGCGCACCCCGAGTACCGTCATTCCCATCGCCCTGGCGCGCCGCGCAACGGCCTGTCCGGTCTGGCCGAGGCCGAGGATCAGGAGCGTGCGCCCCTCGATCGGCGTCACCCGCCCCGCGGTCCAGCGCCGCTCTGCCTGGGCCCTCGCGAAGCCGCGCAGGTCGAGCGAGAAGGCCAGCATCGCGCCGAGCGCGTATTCCGCCATCATGTCGGCCGCGGCACCGGCGGCATTCGTGACGGTCACCCATTCCGGATCCCAGGGCGCGAGGTGGTCGGTGCCCGAACCGCCGACCGAGATCCAGCGCAGGGTGCCGCTGTCGAGGAGTGCTGCGCGCGGGAAGCCGGGTGTGCCGGCGAAGCGGACCGAGTAGACCACCTCTGCGCCGGTTTCGGTGAGCATCGCGGGCAGGTCCGCGTAGCTGTCGCAGGTATGGACCGTCAGGTCCGGATGCGCGCCGGCGACGATAGCCCGTGCGGCCTCGGGCGCGTCGGTGTGCAAAAGGACAATGGGTGATCGGATGGTCACGGGTGGCCTCCTCCATGCCGGATCGTGCGCAATACCGCAGCGCTCGCCGCGATGTCGAAGAAGACTTCCGCCGCGCCGCCACGCCGGATAACCACCGCATCGACTTCGGCGAAGCGGGTCTGCGCGATCGCTTCCGGGACGAAGCGCCTGGGCCGAAGATCGACTGCGCAGAGCCGGGCGAGCGCATCCTCGAGCGCACGCCCGTCGAGATGCAGCCAGGCCCAGGCCTCCTCGCGCCAGCTCGAAAAGCCCTTCGGACCCGGGGCGGCCTCCCAGCGGGCGCAGAGAGCCGTGAGTGCCTCCGGCGCGGCGGGATCGCCGAGCAGGGTGATGTCATTGGGCCCGAGCCGCAGGACTGTGAAACCGGACGACAAGCTAAGTCGGTTCGGTGCGGGAAGCGCCACCCCCGCGTCGGACAGCCAGTCGGCGCTGCCCGGCCCCTTCAGGCCGAACCGCGGCCAATGGCTGCGGTCGCTTACGGAAAGGTCGTCACGTTGGCCCAGAAGGGGCGCGACATCCTCGGCCGCGCCGCCTGGGAAAAAGGGACAGGTCTGGGTCGCTTGCATCGTCAGATCTCCTGCCGGCGGTTCTCGGGATCGACGAAGGCATGCCCGGCGACCCGGCCCGTCACGAGCTTGCCGCTGCGCGCGCGGATCGTGACCTCGGTTCCCGGCGCAGCATCCTCGACATGAGTATAGGCGAGAGCGATCACCCGGCCGAGCGTTGGAGAATGGGCGACCGAGGTGACATGCCCCACCGGTTCACCGCCCCGCAGGACGAGGCAGCTTTCGCCGGGCGCCTCGGTGCCGGGCTCGAAGATCAGGCCGACAAGGCGGCGGCTTTCGCCAAGGCGGCGGCGCATCTCCAGCGCGCGCTTGCCGACGAAGAACGCCTTCTTCTTCGATACCGCCCAGCCGAAACCGAGTTCGTCGGGCGAGGTCAGCGCGTCGGTATCCTGGCCGATCAGGATGTGGCCCTTCTCGAGCCGCAGGATCCGGCTCGCCTCGAGCCCGTAAGGCCGAAGCCCGAGAGGTGCGCCGGCCGCCATCACCGCGTCCCAGAGCGCGGGGGCATGGCTCGACGGGCAGTGCAGTTCGTAGCTGAGTTCGCCCGTGAAACCGATCCGCATGACGCGCACAGGGATCCCGGCGACCACACCGATGCGGCCTTCGAGATAGGGAAAACCCGCAGGCGAGAAGTCGATGTCGGAGCTGAGCGCCTGGAGCACGTCGCGCGCCTTCGGGCCGGTGATGTTGAGGCCGGAAAAGGCCGCGGTCAGGTTCGCGACATCAACGCGTATCCGCCATTGGGCGTTCCACAGCGCCATGTCGGCGTAGACCCGCGCCACCGCCCCGGTCGTTGCGGTGACGTAGAAGACGTCGTCTGCCATGCGGAAGGCGACGCCGTCGTCGATCACCGCTGCCATCTCGTTCAGCATCAGGCAGTAGCGGACCTTGCCGACGGGCTGGTTCGCATGCGCCATCGTGTAGAGCCGGTCGAGAAAGGCGCCGGCATCGGGGCCGCGCACCTCGAGCTTGCCGAGCGTCGAGACGTCGAGCAGTCCCGCGCCTTCGCGCACCGCGCGCACCTCTTCGGTGATCCGCTCCACCCGGTCGCCCCGGCCGTAGAGATAGGGCCGCCACCAGGCGCCGACGGGGCGCATCTCGGCCCCGGCCTCAAGGTGGCGGGCATGGAGCGCGGTGCGGCGCTCCTCGACATGCCCGTGCCCGGCGAGTGCGCCGAGCGTCTCGGGCCCGACCGGCGGCCGCGCCGTGGTGACGCCGGTCTCGGCGACGCTACGCCCGGTCGCGGCGGCGACGATCCGCGCCGTGGCGAGTGCCGAGTGGCGACCCTGGCTCGGCCCCATGCCGACGGTTGAGAACCGCTTCACCAACTCAAGCTCGCGGTACCCTTCCCTGACCGCGTTCACGATGTCCTTGACCTGCAGGTCCTCGTCGAAATCGACGAAGTCGCGGCCCTTGGGGTGGGGGTTGAGCGGCAGTGCGCAATGGGCAAGGGCAAGCTCTAGATCCTGGCAGGGCGAGACGTTCCCGGCGTCGATATCCAGCGCGCGGAGCGCCGCCATGGCGGCGCGCCGGCCATCGGCGATCACCGCGGAGGTGCTGGCATGGCCCGCGACCGAGCCGGCAAGGTGCAGGCCGTCGCGCGCGAGGTCGAGCGAAAAGCGGCAGGTCGCGTCATCATAGCCGAGCCGGGCACCGGCCTGGCAGGGAAGTTGCCAGGAAGGCGCATGCCCGACCGAGACCGCGACGAGGTCGCAGTCGATCCAGCGCCCGCCCACTTGCACTGCCTCCACGTGGGTGCCGCCGCGTGCCGCCTCGATCCGTCCGGTCAGGATCTCGGCCCCGGCCGAACGCAGGCGCCCGATCCGCTCGGCATGGCCAGGCAGGTCGCGCGGCAGGACCAACGCAGCAATCCGGGTGCCGACATCAAGCAGGTCCTCGGCGGCGCCAAGGCCGTCGGGCGTTCCGGCGAGGATCACCGAGCGGGTGCCGGGGCGCACCCCATAGTGGCGGATCAGGCGGCGCACAGCGCCGCCGGTCAGGATGCCGGGCAGGTCGTTGCCGCGAAACACCGCCGGCTGTTCGATTCCGCCGGTCGCGAGGATCACCTCGCGCGCCCGGCACCGATGCAGCGCCTTGCCGCGGATGAGCGGCAGCCAGTTGTCCTCGAACCAGCCGTTGCAGACGGTACCGGTCATGATCCGGAGCGCGGGCAGCGCCTCTGCCCGCGCGACGAGGGCCGTGAGATCGACCTCCGCCTCGGGCGCGTAAGTCAGGCGCCCGCCAAGGTCCGGGCTCTCATCGCCGAGGATCACGTCGGCACCGGCCTCGGCCGCCTCGATCGCGGCGGCAAGCCCGGCGGGGCCGGCGCCGACGACGAGGATGTCGCAGTGCAGGTGGGACTTGTCGAAGCCATCGGGCCGGGCGGCGAGGTCGACCATGCCGAGCCCGGCCTTGGCGCGGATCAGCGGCTCCCACCATTTCAGCCAGGCCTTGCGTGTCGGCCCCATGAAGGTGCGGTAGTAGAAACCCACCGGCATGAAGCGGCCGAGCCGGTCCATCACCGCATCACGGTCGCGCGCGAGGCTGCCGTTGACGTTCTGGGCGCTTACCACCATGCCCTCGGCAAGCGGCGTCAGATCGGCGGCGAGGTTCGGCTCGGACCCGACCTGGACCAGCGTGTTGGCTTCCGCACCCGCCATCGAGAAGGCGCCGCGCGGGCGGTGATACTTGAACGAGCGCGACAGCATCCACTGGCCAGAGGCGGCCAGCGCGCTGGCGATGGTGTCGCCTTCGTAGCCGGTGAAGCGCTGACCCTCGAAGCTGAAGGAGATGGGCCGGGACCGGTCGATCCGGCTGCCGAAGGGGGCGTCGAGCCGGGTCATGCGCCGGGCTCCAGTTCCGAAGGATCGAAGGTGCGGATCACGGCGTTGGTGACGGTATGGCGCTCGGCGAGGAAGACGTAGTTCGACGGCCGGTGGCGCCACCATTCGAGCATCGCGCCGGGCCGGTTCTCGGCCCGGAAGAGGTGCCGCGCCCAGTCGGCATCGGAAAGCGCATCCGGATCGGGGCGCCCGCGCAGCGGGCCGAGATACTGGAACTCTTCGATGTTGCGGGGACCGTTCAGGGGACAGGAAAGCAGTTTCATCTCAGTGACTCGCCGCGGTGGCGCCCATTTCGTTCAAGAGCGCGAACCGCTCGAAGCGCTCAAGCGCGAAGGGTTGAAGGATCTCCGGCACGCGGCCGGTGGCAATGCATTCGGCCATGCGCTTGCCCGCGACCGGTGTCGCCTTGAAGCCCCAGGTGCCCCAGCCGCAATCGAGCCAGAGCCCGTCCACCGGACTTTCGCCCATGATCGGGCTGTAATCCGGCGTCATGTCGGTGATCCCGGCCCATTGCCGGAGGAGCCGCAGGTTCTTCAGGAATGGGAAGAGATGCACCGCGCCCTCGGCCAGATGCTCCTTCATGTCGAGCGTCGAGCGGGTGGAATAGAGCTGGTACGGATCCGAGCCGCCGCCGATCACCATCTCACCGCGCGAGGATTGCACCAGATAGGTGTGCAGGCTCACCGAGGAGACGAGCGTGTGGAGCCAGGGCTTGACCGGCTGGGTCACCATCGCCTGCAGCGGATAGCAGCGGATCGGCAGTTCGACACCGGCCTTGAGCGCCATGTCGTAGTTCATGCCGCCGCAGGCGATCATCACCTGCCCTGCGGCGATGCGGCCGCGGTTGGTCACCACCGCCTGCACCCGGCCGCCCGCGACCTCGATCGCGGTCACCTCGGTGCGTTGGTGTATCTCCACCCCGCGCCGCGCAGCCTGCGCCGCGTAACCCCAGGCCACCGCGTCATGGCGTGCCGTGCCGCCGTCGGGATGCCAGAGCCCGCCAAGCACCTCGAGCGCGCCGCCGTAATCCATGTTGAGATGCGGGCAGAGCGCCTCTACGCCTTTCTGGTCGACGACCTCGATGCCGATCCCCATGTGACGGCCGGTCTCGGCGCGCAGGTGGAAGGATCGCAGCGTAGCCTCGCTATGGGCGAATGTGAGCTGGCCGCGCTGCGAGAACATGACGTTGAAGTCGAGTTCCTCCGACATCGCCTCGTAAAGCGTCACGCCCTCCTTGTAGAAGGCGATGCCCTGGGGCGTGATGTAGTTCGAGCGGATCGTCGTGGTGTTGCGCGCGGTATTGCCGCCGGCAAGCCAGCCCTTGTCGAGCACCGCGACGTCGTGGATGCCGTGGTATTTCGACAGGTAATGGGCGCAGGCCAGACCGTGGCCGCCGGCGCCGATGATCACCACGTCATAGGCGGGCTTCAGGGTGGGCGTGACAGGGATGTCGCCGGTCACCGGATAGTCACTGCGGAGCCCGTATTTGAGAAGGCGGAGAACCATGACGGATCAGAGCGGATCGTAGAGATGGCGAGCGACCGCGTCGAAGCGGCTGCCGGCTTCGGTCAGCGCCAGCACGGCATCGCAGAGACCCTGCGCCCGCGCCTCGCCGAGTGCCGGCACGGCGAAGCTCTTGTACTTCGCGACCACCTCGTCGCGGCCGAAGGGACGTTCCGGCCCGCCGCGGGCATGGGTGTCGCCCGAGGCGAGCACGCGGCCATCGGCGAGCGTGATCTCGACATCGGCCCAGCGTCCGGCCGGGAACCGCGCCTGGTGGCGCTCGGAGGCTTCCATGACGGTGCGGCCGACCAGCGCGGCCACCTTCGGGTCCGCAAGGCCCTCACCCGAGATGTGGTCGAGCCCGATATGGCCTTGAACCAGCATGGTCGCCACGGCGAACGGCAGTGAATACTGTGCCTTCGATGTGGTGTCCGGCATGGTGGGGAAGAGTTGGACCGCGTAGTCGAAGCTGCGGATGCGGATCTTTTCGATGTGGTCGGCCGCGAAGGCATGGCCCAGTGCAAGCTCGCGCGCAGCGTCGATCGCTGCGTGGGCCCAGCGGCAGACCGGATAGGGCTTCACGTACTGATGCTCGATCTGCCAGAACCGGCCGAGATCGGCCCAGTGCGGCGCGACATTGGCGGCTTCGACGGTGATCGCCGGAGCGCCGGTGAATCCGTTCTCGGCGAGGATCGCCGCCGACATGCCGACGAGCGCGCCCCAGCCCGAGCCGTCATGCAGCATCGTTGGCGTTGCGATCTCACGCATCATCTGGCTGCGGGGGCCGTGATATTCGGCGATGCCGAGCGCCTCGCGCAACATCGCGGGCGTCTGGCGTCGGAGCCGCGCCGCCATCGCGGCGACGCCGAGCGTGTTCCAGGCGCCGGAGGTATGGTAGTCGCTGACTGTCGCGTGCAGCGCGATGCCGGCGCGCCCGGCAACCTCGTAGCCGACGATAAGCGCGGCGAGCGCCTCTGGGCCGGAGAGGTCCGGCAGGTGCTCGGCCAGAACCGCCAACGCCGGCACCGCGACGACGCCGATGTGACCCTTGGTCGGGTTGTAGCCGTCGTGGCCGTCGAGATTGTCGGTCTGGGTCGCCGCCGCATAGGCCGCACCAGCCAAGCTGACGATGCGGCCGTCGAACAGCATCCGCGCCGAATGGCCGGGATCGGACGAGGCATGAAGCAACAGCGCCGCCCGCCGACCGAGCACACCCGCCTCCATCGGTGCTGCCGCCGCACAGATCCCAAGCGTATCGAGCAGCATCAGCGCCGCCCGCTCGCGCGCGGATGCGGGAATCGCTTCGGGCGAGAGTTCGAGAGTGAAATCCGCGAGGGTTGCGAACGTATCGGCATTGGCATCAAGTGCGACAGCTTTGCTGCTCATTTTTCAAGCCCATCGTTGCATTCGACCACGGACAATAGTGGGCTCGTCCCGGCGAACACGCGAAATATTCGGCGTCTATACATCCGTTTTTTTTATTCCTATTGGTGACGGACGGCAGGTATTGGCAAGCAATGATGACAGGTTCGGACGCATGGATAGACCGCCACCTCCGCTGAACTACATTCGCTCGTTCGAATGCGCCGCGCGCCATCTGAGCTTCACCAAGGCCGCAGAGGAACTGGGGTATACTCAGGCTGCGATCAGCACCCACATCCGGGCGCTGGAAAAATACGTCGGCCGTGACCTTTTCGTGCGCGGAACACGCAGCATCGCATTGACGGAGATTGGCGAGGCGTTCCTGCCGACGCTGCGCCAGGCCCTGCACCAGATCGACACCGCGACCGATGCGATCGCGACGACGTCCCGGGATCGCTCGGTGATCGTTGCCTGTCCGATGAGCCTGGCCGAGAACTGGCTTCCGGCGTGCCTTGCCGGATTTCGATCGCGCAATCCCGAGGTGGAGATCGTGGTCAATGCAACAATCTGGGATCACCCGGATGATGTCATTGCCGACATTTCGATCTCGGTGAACCGCAACGACGAGGTTCCTCCAGGCGCGAGCCTGCTATGGGATGAAACCCTGTCTCTGGTTTGCAGCCCTTATGCCGGCGAAGACATCGCCGATGGAATGAGTGTCGAGTCGCAAGCTAAGATCGTGGTCGCGGGACGGCAGGAATACTGGGGTCTGTTTGGTTATGCTCTCGGCAACCCGGACATGGATCTCGACGGCGCGATCCGAACGAACGCAACGAACGTGGCCCTCGAGTTGTCGGCCAACGGGCTGGGCGCCACAATCGCGCTGACATCGCTGTGCGGGACGTATATCGAGCGTGGCCTGCTGATGGAGCCGTTGCAGGTCCGTCCGAAAAGCCCTTGGTCTTACTACATCAAGATGCCTCAGGGGCGGCGCAGCAATGCCGCAAAGAGACTGTTCGACTACATCTCGGAATACGCCGGAGAGGAAGGCTTGTAGGCGTTCAGTCCCGGTATCTGGTGGCGCATTTGACACCGGCAAATGCCATAACGCCTTCGCCGCCCGCGGCGCAGCCGCGATCATCCCGCCCCGCAGGAACGCCAGACCTCGGAAGGCGGACACCGCTGGCGCGATTGCGCGCAACGAGGCCCTGCGGGCATCGAACCGCTTCGGCCGGACGATTTGGCGACGATGGAGCGGCAACCACCGCCGAAGCCGTGCAGAGACCAAGATGCACCGTGTGAAACGGCTGTGCCAGCGCCTCTCAGCCCGGGACTTCGACGGTCAGGTCGCGGAGTTCCAGGTCCGTGTCGCGGTCCTGAACGGCTTCACCGCGCTCGGCACACCTGTCACAGAGGTTGCGGGATAAGTCTGTCCGGGGAAAGGGGAAGCCTGACCGTCACTCGATTTGTACAACAGTGCCCGTGAACGGCAGTAATGCGAAAGCTGCACTGAGGCGTCGAAGATCTTGCCGGACGGCAGCTCCGGGCCGTCCTTCCCGTTTCGATCGCGAGGGAAAGCCAAGGATTGAAGGTCTCTAGCGGCAGTTACAGCGGACCGTCAACCATCAGCGGCGCCAGCGCCTTCTGCAGGGCGGCATCCTGTGCGGCCGTCAGCCTCTGGAGGGGGCGGCGCACATTCCCGGTGCCAAAGCCTCGCAGTTCTGCCGCCCGTAATACGGCGGGCACATAGGGGTTGCGCCAGATGAACAAGAGCGAGGGGAGCATCTTCTGCCAAAGGACCAGTGCTGCTTCGAGGTCGCGGGCGGTGATCAGGCCGTAAAGCTTGGCCGCTTCATGCGGCATGTAGTTTGCGGCACCCCAGATGACGCCCTTGGTCCCCGCCATCAGCGCCGCGAAGGTTGTGGTGTCGCAACCGTTCAAAACGTCTATGCCGGTCTGGAGGTATTCCTGATGGGTGGTGAAATCGCCTGCGCTGTCCTTGATCCAGCGATAGTTCCTCAGCTCCTTCAGCCTTAGGAGCAACGGAACCGAGACCGCAATCCCGGTCGACTGGGGAATGTTGTAGCCGACAATGTCAATTCCCACCGCCGCATCGATCTCGCGGTAGAAGGCGAAGAGCCCGTCCTCGTCGTCTGGCCCTTCCAGATAGGGCGGCAGGATCATCAGCGCATTCGCTCCCGAGTTCTCGGCATGCCGTGATCGCCGGATCACCTCGTCCATGTTCAAGGCAGAGGTCTGGCAGATCACGTTGACCCGCCCGGCAATCTGCTTGATTCCGGCTTCGTACAGCCGGTTGCACTCGTCTTCCGTAAGGTAGGGATGCTGACCTGTGCCGGCGCCAAGGACCAGCCCTTGCACGCCCGCCGCGATATAGTCCTCGATCAAACGCTCGAAGACCGCAAAGTCGATCGCACCGTCCGCGTTGAGCGGCGTCTGCATTGCAAGATTGATGCCTTCTAAATTGGACATGGTCTTTCCTCGGTTTCATCTGCGACCGACACGAGATCGGCCGGTTCATGCGAGATTGGGCGAAATCTCTTGCTCCCTTCGGGCGACGAACGCATCCAGTTCCTCGCGCTTCGATGAGTCAAGTGCGGGCGGGGCGTAGCGGGCCAGCAAGTCTTCTGCCTTTTCGCGCGCGCGGCTTGGCATGTCCTTGCCGCCGGCGGCCTTCCATTGCTCAAAGGCCTCGTAGTTGAGGATCTCGGGCGCGATGAAGGCATTCCTGAAGTGCTTCAGTGTGAAGGGATCGCCGAGGTAGTGGCCGCCGGGGCCAACGCGACGCACAGCGTCCAGCGCCTCGTCCAGAAGATCAAAGCTCACGCCTTGGGCGTATTTGGCCATCAGCAGGTTCTGTTCGCCGTCCACCACCAGTTTGTTCAGGCAATGCACCATGCCGGCTTCGTCCCAGCCGCCGGCATGCAGCAGGAAATTGGCCCTGGCATTGACCGCAGCCATGTAGGCGGTGGCGGATTCATAGCCCGACTGCGCATCGAACAGCTTCGACGATGCCTGCGAGGCCGTGGTTCGCCACGGAATATTATAGCGGCGGGCTAGCTGGCCAACGATCCCGTTCAACAGGCTGATCTCGGGCATGCCCGACATCGGCGCGCCCGACTTCATCGACACCGAAACCGAATACTGGCCGTAGATCGTCTTTGTGCCGGGCTTCACGAGCTGGGCATAGGCAACGCCGGCCAGCGCCTCGGCATTCAATTGCGCGACCGTGGCCACCACGTCGGCGGGCGTATTGGCCGCGCCAAGCACGAAGGGCGCAATCAATACAACCTGGTTGGCAAGGGCGAAGACCCGCAGCCCTTCCAGCATCGTCGCATCCCAGACAAGCGGCGAGTTGCCTGAGATCATGCCCCAAAGCACCGCGTTTTCGTCCATGAATGCCCTGCCATAGACGATCCGCGCCATCGCGATACAGTCTTCGGCGCGCGCAGTTCCCGTCGTCAGGCCGTTCGTGGCCAGGTCAAGATCGACAAGGTTCGTGTGCATGATGTGAAGGTGCCGCCAAGGCACGGCGATATCGGTGGGCTCACAGGCAAATCCGGTTCCGATCTGGAAGCCGGGGCTCATCTGGATCAGCCTGTTGATCTTGCGCAGATCGGCAATCGTCGAGGCGCGGCGCGTTCCGTCCAGATCCCGGATGTTGGGCGCGCCCTGCATCGCGCAAAACGTCAGCGTGTCGACGCCGATCTCAACATCCGTGTCCGCGCCACGGCCGGTCATCGCGAACCGCTCGGGGGCCATCGCGACAAGCGACTCGACAAGGTCACCGTCAAGATGCGCCCGTTGGCCGCGGACATCAGCTCCCGCCACCTTCCACTGCGCCAAAGCCACCTCATCGCGAAAGTCGATGCCGACTTCCTGCAGGATCTTCAGGGAGGCGCAGTGGATGCGGTCAAGCTCGTCGGCACTCACGACCTCCACCGGCTTCACGCGGTAGCGGACCGTGGAAAGGCGCGGCGTGACTTCCGCCTCGCGCGCGGCGCGCCGAGTGGCGCGGCCAAGACGCTTCGTTTTCGAGGCGCTTTCGACCATGTGCGGGCTCCTGAGACTTGTCATACTTCCTTGCCAGCCTGCCTGAACCGCCAACCGGTCACTAGGCGCACCCCGGTTGAGGTGATGAGGTCGGGATAGGCCCGCGAAGGCGGGACGCGGCGCTTCAGGATGTCTATGACAGGCGAGGACCGGCCCAAGGCCAGTTCCGCGACGGCCTTGCCAAAGGCGGCTCCGCGCGAGACGCCGGTGCCGTTGCAGAAGGCGGCACCATAGACGTTGGCGGCAAGTTCGCCGAACACCATTCCGCCGTTTTGTGCCAGCGTCAGCAGACCGCCCCAGCTGATCTCAAAACCCATCGGGGCAAGATCTGGCCAACGGCGCTCGAACGCGATCTTCTGCTGTTCGCGCGCGCGTTCGACGTCGCGCAACGTGGTTTTGAACTTTGGGGCGTAGGAATAGACATTCCGCAGGATGAGGCGGTTGTCGGTGGTGCGTCGGACAGTCGTGCCGAAGCTGTTAGCCGGGATGAGGCCGTAGGCCGCCTGATTACCCGCCCGCGCCAGTTCGTTCTCGCTCAAAGACCGGGTCATGCTGGCAAAGGTATAAAGCGGGATCGCGGTCTGGCCATAGAATCCAAAGCGCGTCAGATAACCTGCGGCACAGATGATCACCCGTTTCGCATGGATCACTCCCGATTGGGTTTCGAATACGTGCTCTTCGGCCCCGAAGCGTGCGGTGCTGATCACGGTGTTTTCGTGAACGGTCACGTTCTTAGGCAGGACACGAGTCAGGTTCTTCAGGTACTTGGCCGGCTGGATAAGAATGGTCCCAGGATGATGCAGCGCCTTGATATAGTGCCTGCTGCCGGTCATCGACAGCATCTCATCTTGCTCGACCCAGCGGTATGTCTGGCCCATCGCGTCCAGCGCTTTGGAAAAGCTCACCAAATCCGACACGCCATGGTCGGTCGCCGCACTGTGATACTTGCCCTGCGGATCCCAATCGCAGTCGACGCCAAGCTCCTCGACCGCTGATCGCAGATAGGCGTTGCCGTCAAGGTTGGTAAGGAGTTCATCCTTGTTTCCCTGGATGTCCTCGACGAAGTCGTGCTTGCGCGGATTGTGAGCTAGATCGATGGCAAAGCCCATGCAGCGACCTGACGCGTTGTTCCCGATGCGGCCCGCATCGACAAGCACCACAGATTGGTCGGGTGCAAGCTCTGCATATCGCCGCGCGGCGTGCAGACCCATCCAGCCCGCGCCGATCACCAGACAATCGCAACGCGTTTCTCCGCGCTGCGGCGCGAGCGGCAAATCGGGACCTGAAGTCACATACCACCCCGAGTCAGTCGGCTCCTGCACCGGCGGATCGACCATGATACGGCCGTGGGGAGCAGGGTTCGGCTTTCTTGCCATCGTAGTTGTTCCACCCCTCGGCTGCGGCCGGGCCTGTTGCGAGCCATTCACGCGACCCAGACAACCACAGTTCGGGCCATCTCTGTAGACGGGAAAGAAATCGTCTGATATAAATTCAGTTTATGTCTGAGTTGCGATCCCTGATCCCGTCCCCGCATTCGCTCTTCGTCTTCGAGGCGGCGGCGCGGCATCTGAATTTCAAGAATGCGGCGGCGGAACTGAACGTGACACAGCCCAGCGTGTCGCAATCAATAAGGGCGCTGGAGCGCCACTGCGGCACGCAACTCTTCATCCGTGAAAATCGCGGCGTACAACTTACCGAGGCTGGACGGCTGCTTTACGACAGCGTGCGTTTTGGGTTTCATCGCATCGAGGAGAGCCTCAGGACGTTGTCCTCGACAGAAACCCGATACCTGACCTTCGCCGCCTCGACCTCGGTTGCCGCGCATTGGCTGATGCCGCAGCTCTATAAATTGCAGCAGGATCATCCGAACCTGCGGATCAAGGTTGTCACGACCGATCGCGACATCGAACCCGACTCTGAAATCGACCTGACAATCTGGATCCGCGACCGTGACTTCCGGCGCCCGAACAGCTGGTATCTGTGCGACGAAGTCGTCTTTCCGATCTGCGCGCCGAAGTATTTGGCCGACCATCCCTGCATTGGCACAGTGTCCGATCTGACGAACCATCGACGGTTGCACGCCTTCGACCGGTTCCGCAAACGCATGAGCTGGGCAGAATGGCTTGCCCGCGTCGGCGTGGAAACGGATGAAACCCAGCCCGACATGGTGTTCAACGACTACCAGCTGACGCTTCAGGCCGCCTTGGCCGGAGAGGGGCTTGCCCTCGGCTGGAGCCTGACTTCTGCGCTGCTGCTCCACAATACCCAGCTGGTGCGCCCATTGCCGACTGAGATCAACACTGGAAACGCCTTCTTCCTGATCGCCGCACCGGGAGCGACGTTGACCGGGGAACTGGACGCCCTGATCGCTTGGATCAGGGCGCAAACGGCGGACCTGAGCAAAGGTCAAGGCCGGTAGCCGTTGAGTAATTGTTCGCGAAGCCACAGTTGTAACGCAATGCCCAAACCAAGGATGTCTCGCTGTCGCTCGGCTTCATCAACGGCGGGCGCTTTGCATCGGACTACTCAGCATTGTTCGGCGAAAGACCCTCAGAGACGTTCCCCACCGGTTCTGCCCGTTGGCGCAACGATGTCGGCCACTAGTGAACTTCGGCTTAGGAATGGCGCTCGCCTAGGGTCAGGACCCATTGATCTGCTTGAAGCTGCCGCCGCCGGGTGATTCAAGGCTCCAGACTGACGGGGTTGATGATGAGCAATCTTTTCTGGCTGACGGACGAGCAGATGG
>NZ_JAPDOG010000045.1 GCF_026013545.1 Defluviimonas salinarum
GAAGTTCGAGGTCGAGCTGATCGCCCCGATCGCGATGGAAGAGAAGCTCCGCTTCGCCATCCGCGAGGGCGGCCGCACCGTCGGCGCCGGCGTCGTCTCGAAAATCATCAAGTAAGTATCACTCCGCCCGGAGTGCGGGAAAGGCGGCCCTCGGGCCGCCTTTCGTCGTTCTGACGGACCTATCCATCTACGAAATGCCTGTGTGGTGATGCACAGGGAACCTGCGCGTCGTCGCCTTGCGGACGCAAGGCGGCAACACTCGCTGCGTCGTGAACGTTCGATTGCGCAATTCGCGGGCATTCTTGCCTCTGGCACTGCGATAGGGCGCACCGTGTTCACATCAAGCCCATTTTTGCGCGATCCGCCGCGATCAAGGCGTGATTTCCCCTCGTGGACGCCCTTGCCCATCTTGGCCTCATCGGATGCCACCGCACCGAACCAGGCTGAACCGCCACGGAACGAAAGGACACGATATGAAACTCTTCGCCATGACCGCCGCCGCCATCGCCGCCTTCGCCCCGGCCGCTTTCGCGATGACCGAAGCCTCGGTACTCACCGATCTCGACCGCGCCGAAGTCCGCCAGATCGTGCCCGGCGCCGATCTTTCGAACCTGACCGCCGCACAGGAAGCGGCGCTTGCTACGGTGATCTATGGCGGAGACAGCCACGGCGAGAAGGGCGGGCATATCCGCGCGATCCTGAACTGACAGGCAGGCTTTCCACTGCTCACGGATCGGCCGCCCCAGGGGGCGGCCTTTCTTTTCGTGTTCCGGGAGGACGAATGACACTTCGCGCGCTTTTCATTCTTGCCAAGCGATCGCGGCGCGCGTAAACACCCGCTCGGCCTAGGGGTATAGCTCAGTTGGTAGAGCATCGGTCTCCAAAACCGAGGGTCGCGGGTTCGAGTCCTGCTGCCCCTGCCAGGCCGCCTTCCCGCAAGTTACGCCGAACACCGCACCCGATCGAAGCCCCCGCTTCGCGGCTAGCGATATTGTTCATCCACGTCATAAACCCTTGGCAGCAGCCGAGGTTGTTGGAATAGTGGAGTCGGAATGGAAGCAAGAGCCGCTGCGCCAGTGCACACGAGCTATGATTGTGCCGGCAACTCGTGCCGGTCGGATCGCAAGTCGGGAGTCTGGGTTATGAGCTATGCCACCAAGAACCTGATCGCCGCCGCGGTTGCCGGGCTTGCCCTGTCGGGCGCGACCTTCGCTCAGGAGACTTCGGCCGGCGTCTTCGATGCCGGCGGTGCTCTCGACGCCGCCAACCCTGATGTGGTCGTAACGCTCGGTCTTGGCGTTGGCACCGCTCCGGCCTTTCCTGGCTGGGACGATTACGATCTCGGCGCCACCGGTACCTTCCGCTTCGATTTCGTGCGGTTTCCGAACGGCTTTACCTGGGGCTCGCTCGGGTCCGTCGGCTACCGCGAGGGCTTCGGCCTTTACGGCTCGGCCGGGTTCATCGGCGAGCGCAACATCGCCGACTATCCCGAACTCGCCGGGCTCGACGATGTCGACTGGACGCTGGAGCTCGGAATCGGCGCCGGCTACGAGGCGCGGAACTACCGTGCCTTTGGCGACATCCGCTATGGGTTCAACGGCCATGAGGGCTTTGTCGGCACGCTCGGCGCCGATTGGGTGACGCGCCCGACCGATGCGCTGACGGTTTCGCTCGGCCCGCGGATCGGGTTCGGCGACAACACCTATTCGAGCGCCTATTTCGGCGTCACGCCCGCAAATGCCGCCGGCGGTTCGCTTCCGGTGTTCGATGCCAGCGGCGGTCTGGTGAGCGCCGGGATCGAACTGAAATCGACCTATCAGTTCAACGAGCTGTGGGGTGTCGAGGGCCGCGCCTCGTGGAACCGGCTGCTGAACGACGCCGCCGATTCTCCGATCACGCAACTCGGCAGCGCCGACCAATACCGGGTCAGCATCAACCTCATCCGCCGCATCAGCCTCAACTTCTGAAGCCGCTTCAGGGTTGCAACCCTCCGCGCGCCGGCATATCTGCGTGGCGTCGGCGATAGGGAATGAGCGAGAAATGGCCACGAATCCGTTACAGTTCATGCAGCAGGTCCGTTCCGAGGCCGCCAAGGTCCATTGGCCGAACCGCAAGGAAGTGGTCACGACGACGATCATGGTCTTCGTCATGGCCGCGCTGACCTCGGTGTTCTTCTTCCTGGTCGACTTGGTGATCCGCACCGGGCTGGGTGCGATCCTGGGCTTCGGCGGCTGACGCCGGAGGTTCAGGCCCTTCGGTCTTGAAATTCGGCGCGAAGGTCGGTAACTGGGGCGCACTTTCCCGGCACCGGCGCGCAACGATTCGGTATGCGCGCTGTTTTTTGTTCGGGAGAATGCAGGGAAACCTGCGGAAATTACGGGATTTTCCGGCGGCGTGCCGTCGGTCGAGCGAGGTCAGAGGCAGATGGCGAAGCGGTGGTATTCGGTGAGCGTTCTCTCGAATTTCGAGAAGAAGATCGCCGAACAGATCAAGCATGCCGTGGCCGAGAAGGGCCTTCAGGACGAGATCGACGAGGTTCTCGTGCCGACCGAGGAGGTGCTGGAGATTCGCCGCGGCAAGAAGGTGACGTCCGAGCGGCGCTTTATGCCGGGCTACGTGCTCGTGCACATGGAGATGACCGATCGCGGCTATCACCTGATCACCTCGATCAACCGCGTGACCGGTTTCCTCGGCCCTCAGGGCAAGCCGATGCCGATGCGCGACGGCGAGGTCAACCAGATCCTCAACCGCGTCGAGGAAGGCGAGGCCGCGCCGCGCAACCTGATCCGCTTCGAGATCGGCGAGCAGGTCAAGGTCACCGACGGGCCGTTCGACGGCTTCTCGGGCATGGTCGAGGAAGTGGACGAGGATTCGAACCGCCTCAAGGTGACGGTGTCGATCTTCGGCCGGCCGACGCCGGTCGAACTGGAATTCACGCAGGTGCAGAAAGTCGCCTGACGTGTGAGCCGTGGGAGGCGATTCCGGGCCAGGACCGGGAGGACCGAACCACTAAACTTCGTCCTCCGGGGCGACAGTGACAAAGGAGAGGCCTGATGGCCAAGAAGGTAATGGGCAGCCTCAAGCTGCAAATCAAGGCGGGGCAGGCCAACCCCTCGCCCCCCGTTGGTCCGGCGCTCGGTCAGCGCGGCATCAACATCATGGAATTCTGCAAGGCCTTCAACGCGAAGACCCAGGAGATGGAGCCCGGTTCCCCGGTTCCGGTCATCATCACCTACTACGCCGACAAGTCCTTCTCGTTCGAGACCAAGACGGCGCCGGCCTCGTACTACCTGAAGAAGGCCGCGGGCCTGAAGCCGGTGGGCAAGCGCAACCGTCCGAAGGGTTCGACGAAGCCGGGCCGCGAGACCGCGGGCTATGTGACCGTGGCCCAGGTGCGCGAGATCGCCGAAGCCAAGATGAAAGACCTTTCGGCCAACGACGTCGAGGCTGCGATGCAGATCATCCTCGGCTCCGCCCGTTCGATCGGCATCGAGGTGAAGGGGTAAGTCATGGCCAAGATCGGTAAACGCACCACGGCGGCCCGTGCCGCCTTCGAAGGCAAGTCGAACCTCACGGTCGAGGATGCCGTCACCCTGATCAAGGGCGCCGCGTCGGCCAAGTTCGACGAGACGCTGGAAATCGCGATGAACCTCGGCGTCGATCCGCGGCACGCCGACCAGATGGTCCGCGGCGTCGTGACCCTGCCGAACGGCACCGGCAAGACCGTGCGCGTGGCAGTCTTCGCCCGCGGCCCGAAGGCTGACGAAGCCAAGGCGGCCGGCGCGGACATCGTCGGCGCCGAGGACCTGATGGAAACCATCCAGTCCGGCAAGATCGAGTTCGACCGCTGCATCGCGACCCCGGACATGATGCCGATCGTCGGCCGTCTGGGTAAGATCCTCGGCCCGCGCAACCTGATGCCGAACCCGAAGGTCGGCACCGTGACGATGGACGTGAAAGCGGCCGTCGAAGCGGCGAAGGGCGGCGAAGTCCAGTTCAAGGTCGAGAAAGCCGGCGTGATCCACGCGGGCGTCGGCAAAGTGTCGTTCGACGCGGCGAAGCTCGCCGAGAACGTCCGTGCCTTCGTCGATGCGGTCTCGAAGGCCAAGCCGTCGGGCGCGAAGGGCGCGTACCTTAAGAAGGTGTCGCTCTCCTCGACCATGGGGCCGGGCGTCAGCGTCGACCTGATGTCGGCATCGGGCAACTGAGCCCATCAAGAATTTGCCGGGCCCAGGTCCGGTGAATGGCGGGGCGGAAACGCCCCGTCCTGTCCGAGACGGAGGGTGGGGGCGACCCCATAAATCCTTCCTGAGATGGGGAACGAGACGAGATTAGCCGGGGCAAGCCTCGGGCGATCAAGGCCTCGGGACCATCACGGACCCGAACGCTCCCAGACGATCGGGGGCATAAGAGAGCCGGGGGGAAACCCCCATACTTGGAGAGAAACCGTGGATAGAGCCCAGAAAGAGAAAATGGTCGAGGAACTCGGCCAGATCTTCGAAAGCTCTGGCGTCGTGGTGGTTGCCCACTACGAAGGCATGACGGTTGCTCAGATGCAGGACCTGCGCGCGGACATGCGTGCCGCTGGCGGGTCCGTCCGCGTTGCCAAGAACAAGCTCGCCAAGATCGCCCTGGAAGGCAAGCCCTGCGCAAGCATCGGCCAGCTTCTCACGGGCATGACCGTACTCGCCTATTCTGAGGACCCTGTCGCTGCTGCGAAGGTCGCGGATGCATATGCCAAGAAGAACGAAAAGTTCGCGATCCTTGGCGGCGCAATGGGCGATACGGCTCTGGACCAGGCCGGTGTCAAAGCCGTGGCCGCCATGCCGTCGCGTGAAGAGCTCATCGCTCAGATCGTGTCCTGCATCGGCGCCCCCGCTTCGAACATCGCCGGGGCCATTGGCGCGCCTGCTTCGAACATCGCGGGCATCCTTTCCACTCTGGAAGAGCGGGAAGCCGCGTGAGCAACTTCGTGCCTTCGTGGGGCCAAGCCCGACGTTGGAACACCAAACTAGGAACGGAACAGAGAAATGGCTGATCTGAAGAAACTCGCCGAAGAGATCGTGAACCTCACGCTCCTCCAGGCCCAGGAACTGAAAACCATCCTGAAGGACGAATACGGCATCGAGCCGGCTGCCGGTGGCGCCGTCATGATGGCCGGCCCGGCCGCTGGCGCTGCTGCCGAAGCCGCGGAAGAGAAGACCGAGTTCGACGTCGTCCTCACCGACGCCGGCGCGCAGAAGATCAACGTGATCAAGGAAGTGCGCGCGATCACCGGTCTCGGCCTGAAGGAAGCCAAGGACCTCGTCGAGGCCGGTGGCAAGGTCAAGGAAGGCGCGGCGAAGGCCGAAGCCGAAGAGATCAAAAAGAAGCTCGAAGAGGCTGGCGCCAAGGTCGAGCTCAAGTAATCGGGCGGGGCGCTTCGGCGCTCCAACCGCTGTGATTGGCTGGGTCCGGGCAATTCCGGGCCCAGCCGAACCTGTCTTGGAAGGGGCATCGGCCCCCGTGGCGCGAAAGGTGCCCCTTCCAAGGCGCGGTTAAAGGTTCGGGAGCCACCCGGTGGGACGGGGGGCATGAATGGGACCTACCCCCTATTCGCAAGCGGCGCGCTCGTGTGACCCCGACACGGACGCCCCCGCGAAGAGACGAAAGGTGACGACGAGCATGGCTCAGAGCTACGTTGGCCAGAAGCGTATCCGCAGATACTTCGGCAAAATCCGTGAAGTCCTCGAAATGCCGAACCTCATCGAGGTTCAGAAGTCCTCCTACGACCTGTTCCTGAAATCCGGCGACGGCCCGAAGGCCAGCGACGGCGAGGGTATCCAGGGCGTGTTCCAGTCGGTCTTCCCGATCAAGGACTTCAACGAGAACGCGATCCTGGAGTTCGTGAAGTACGAGCTCGAGAAGCCGAAGTACGATGTCGAGGAATGCCAGAGCCGCGACATGACCTATGCCGCGCCGCTGAAGGTGACGCTGCGCCTGATCGTGTTCGATGTCGACGAGGATACCGGCGCGCGCTCGGTCAAGGACATCAAGGAGCAGGACGTCTACATGGGCGACATGCCCCTGATGACGCCGAACGGCACCTTTATCGTCAACGGCACCGAGCGGGTCATCGTGTCCCAGATGCACCGTTCGCCCGGCGTGTTCTTCGACCATGACAAGGGCAAGACCCATGCCTCGGGCAAGCTCCTGTTTGCCTGCCGGATCATTCCCTACCGCGGCTCCTGGCTCGATTTCGAGTTCGACGCCAAGGACATCGTCTTCGCGCGCATCGACCGCCGCCGCAAGCTGCCGGTCACGACGCTACTTTATGCGCTAGGCCTCGACCAGGAAGGCATCATGGATGCCTATTACAACACGGTCGAGTTCAAGCTGAAGAAGAACAAGGGCTGGGTGACCAAGTTCTTCCCCGAGCGCGTGCGCGGCACGCGTCCGACCTATGACCTCGTGGACGCGGCCACGGGCGAGGTGATCTGCAAGGCGGGCGACAAGGTCACGCCGCGCATGGTCAAGAAGCTGCAGGAAGAGGGCAAGGTCACCGAGCTTCTGGTGCCCTTCGACCACATCCTCGGCCGCTATGTCGCCAAGGACATCATCAACGAGGACACTGGCGCGATCTATGTCGAGGCCGGCGACGAGCTGACCCAGACCATCGACAAGGACGGCGAGATCTCCGGCGGCACGCTGAAGGTGCTTCTCGACAACGGCGTCACCGCGATCCCGGTGCTCGACATCGACAACGTCAACGTCGGCGCCTACATCCGCAACACGATGGCGGCGGACAAGAACATGGGCCGCGACGGCGCGCTCATGGACATCTACCGCGTCATGCGCCCGGGCGAGCCGCCCACCGTCGAGGCGGCCTCCGCGCTCTTCGACACGCTGTTCTTCGACAGCGAGCGCTATGACCTCTCGGCCGTCGGCCGGGTGAAGATGAACATGCGCCTCGACCTCGACGCGCCCGACACGATGCGGACGCTGCGCCGCGAGGACATCATCGCCTGCATCAAGGCGCTGGTGGAACTCAGGGACGGCAAGGGCGAGATTGACGACATCGACCACCTCGGCAACCGCCGGGTGCGCTCGGTCGGCGAGCTGATGGAGAACCAGTACCGCGTCGGCCTCCTGCGCATGGAGCGCGCGATCAAGGAGCGGATGTCCTCGGTCGAGATCGACACCGTCATGCCGCAGGACCTGATCAACGCCAAGCCCGCCGCCGCCGCGGTGCGCGAGTTCTTCGGCTCCTCGCAGCTCTCGCAGTTCATGGACCAGACCAACCCGCTGTCGGAAGTGACGCACAAGCGGCGCCTCTCGGCCCTCGGGCCGGGCGGTCTGACCCGTGAGCGCGCCGGTTTCGAGGTCCGCGACGTGCATCCGACCCACTATGGCCGGATGTGCCCGATCGAGACGCCGGAAGGCCCGAACATTGGCCTAATCAACTCGCTCGCCACCTTCGCGCGGGTGAACAAGTACGGCTTCATCGAGACCCCCTACCGCAAGGTGAAGGACGGTCAGGTGACGGACGAAGTGCAGTACATGTCCGCCACCGAGGAGATGCGCCACACGGTCGCCCAGGCCAACGCGCAGCTCGACGATGAGGGTCGCTTCAAGAACGACCTCGTCTCGACGCGCCAGTCGGGCGAATTCATGCTGAACCCGCCCGACGTGATCGACCTGATCGACGTTTCGCCGAAGCAGCTCGTCTCGGTCGCGGCCTCGCTGATCCCGTTCCTCGAGAACGACGACGCGAACCGCGCGCTGATGGGCTCGAACATGCAGCGTCAGGCGGTGCCGCTCCTGCAGGCGGATGCGCCCTTCGTCGGCACCGGCATTGAATCGGTCGTTGCCGAGGATTCCGGCGCAGCGATCATGGCGCGGCGCGGCGGGATCATCGACCAGGTGGACGCCACCCGGATCGTTATCCGCGCGACCGAGGATCTCGAGATCGGCGATGCCGGTGTCGACATCTACCGTCTCCGGAAGTTCCAGCGCTCGAACCAGAACACCTGCATCAACCAGAAGCCTCTGGTGAAGGTCGGCGACAAGGTCGCCAAGGGCGAGGTCATCGCCGACGGCCCGTCGACCGACATGGGCGAGCTCGCGCTCGGCAAGAACGTGATCGTCGCGTTCATGCCGTGGAACGGCTACAACTACGAGGACTCGATCCTCATCTCCGAGCGGATCGTCAAGGACGACGTCTTCACCTCGATCCACATCGAGGAATACGAAGTCGCCGCCCGTGACACCAAGCTCGGGCCTGAGGAAATCACCCGCGACATCCCGAACGTCGGCGAGGAGGCGCTGCGCAACCTCGACGAGGCGGGCATCGTCTACATCGGCGCCGAAGTCGGGCCGGGCGACATCCTCGTGGGCAAGATCACGCCCAAGGGCGAAAGCCCGATGACGCCGGAAGAGAAGCTTCTCCGCGCCATCTTCGGCGAGAAGGCCTCGGACGTGCGCGACACCTCGCTCCGGCTGCCGCCGGGCGACTTCGGCACGGTCGTCGAAGTGCGCGTTTTCAACCGCCACGGCGTGGACAAGGACGAGCGCGCGCTGCAGATCGAGCGCGAGGAAGTCGAGCGTCTTGCGCGTGACCGCGACGACGAGCAGGCGATCCTCGAGCGCAACATCTATGCGCGTCTTAAGTCCATGATCCTCGGCAAGACCGCGGTGAAGGGGCCGAAGGGCATCAAGCCGAACGCCGTGATCGACGAGGACCTGCTCGGCACGCTCTCGCGCGGCCAGTGGTGGCAGCTCGCCCTCGGCGAGGAGCAGGACGCGCAGAACGTCGAGGCGCTGAACGCCCAGTTCGAGGCGCAGAAGCGCGCGCTTGAGCACCGCTTCGAGGACAAGGTCGAGAAGGTTCGCCGGGGCGACGACCTGCCGCCGGGCGTGATGAAGATGGTCAAGGTCTTCGTCGCGGTGAAGCGCAAGCTGCAGCCGGGCGACAAGATGGCGGGCCGTCACGGCAACAAGGGTGTCGTGTCGAAAGTGGTGCCGATGGAGGACATGCCGTTCCTCGCCGACGGCACCCCGGTCGACATGGTGCTGAACCCGCTCGGCGTGCCGTCGCGGATGAACGTCGGTCAGATCCTCGAGACCCACATGGGCTGGGCCGCGCGCGGCCTCGGGCTGAAGATCGACGACGCGCTGCAGGACTACCGCCGGACCGGCGACATGACCCCCGTGCGCGACGCGCTGCGGATCGGCTATGGCGACGATGTCTACGACGAAGCCTTCGCGGGCATGGACGAGGATCGCCTGATCGAGTCCGCTGACGTTGTGAAGAAGGGCGTGCCGATCGCGACGCCGGTCTTCGACGGCGCCAAGGAGGCGGATGTCAACGACGCGCTGAGCCGTGCCGGCTTCGACACGTCGGGCCAGTCGGACCTCTTCGACGGCCGGACGGGCGAGAAGTTCGCGCGGAAGGTTACCGTGGGTGTGAAGTATCTGCTCAAGCTTCACCACCTTGTCGACGACAAGATCCACGCGCGCTCGACCGGGCCTTACAGCCTCGTCACGCAGCAGCCCCTGGGCGGCAAGGCCCAGTTCGGCGGCCAGCGTTTCGGGGAGATGGAGGTCTGGGCGCTGGAAGCCTACGGCGCGGCCTACACCCTGCAGGAGATGCTCACCGTCAAGTCGGACGACGTGGCGGGTCGGACCAAGGTCTACGAGAGCATCGTCAAGGGCGAGGACAACTTCGAGGCCGGCGTGCCGGAATCGTTCAACGTCCTCGTCAAGGAAGTGCGGGGCCTCGGCCTCAACATGGAACTCCTGGATGCAGAGGGTGAGGAATAGGAGACGCGAATTTTCGGCGAAAATTCGTTCTCGATTTTTCGCCGAAAGATCGGCCCCGACCTGACCCGAAGCGCCGTTTCAAGGATTTGAAGATGAACCAGGAACTGACCAACAACCCGTTCAACCCGCTGGCTGCGCCGAAGCAGTTCGACGAGATCAAGATCTCGCTGGCTTCGCCCGAGCGCATTCTCAGCTGGTCCTACGGTGAGATCAAGAAGCCCGAGACGATCAACTATCGCACGTTCAAGCCGGAGCGTGACGGTCTGTTCTGCGCCCGCATCTTCGGGCCGATCAAGGACTATGAATGCCTTTGCGGCAAGTACAAGCGCATGAAGTATCGCGGCGTCGTCTGCGAGAAATGCGGTGTCGAGGTGACGCTCCAGAAGGTGCGCCGCGAGCGGATGGGCCATATCGAACTGGCCGCGCCCGTCGCCCACATCTGGTTCCTGAAGTCGCTGCCGAGCCGCATCGGCCTCATGCTCGACATGACGCTGCGTGACCTCGAGCGCATTCTCTACTTCGAGAACTACGTTGTCATCGAGCCGGGCCTCACGGACCTTTCCTACGGCCAGCTTCTGACCGAAGAGGAATTCCTCGACGCGCAGGACCAGTATGGCGCCGACGCCTTCACCGCCAATATCGGTGCCGAGGCGATCCGCGAGATGCTGGCCGCGATCGACCTCGAGGCCACCGCCGAGCAGCTCCGCGAGGAGCTGAAGGAGGCGACCGGGGAGCTGAAGCCGAAGAAGATCATCAAGCGGCTGAAGATCGTCGAGAACTTCATCGAGTCGGGCAACCGGCCCGAATGGATGGTCCTGACCGTCGTTCCGGTCATTCCGCCGGAACTGCGTCCGCTGGTGCCGCTCGATGGCGGCCGCTTCGCGACCTCGGACCTCAACGACCTCTACCGCCGGGTGATCAACCGGAACAACCGCCTCAAGCGGCTCATCGAGCTGCGTGCGCCCGACATCATCGTCCGCAACGAAAAGCGGATGCTGCAGGAATCGGTCGACGCGCTCTTCGACAACGGCCGCCGCGGCCGCGTCATCACCGGCGCCAACAAGCGCCCGCTGAAGTCGCTGTCGGACATGCTCAAGGGCAAGCAGGGCCGCTTCCGTCAGAACCTCCTCGGCAAGCGCGTGGACTTCTCCGGCCGTTCGGTCATCGTGACCGGCCCGGAACTGAAGCTCCACCAGTGCGGCCTGCCGAAGAAGATGGCGCTCGAGCTTTTCAAGCCGTTCATCTACTCGCGGCTTGAGGCGAAGGGCCTGTCGTCCACCGTCAAGCAGGCGAAGAAGCTTGTCGAGAAAGAGCGCCCGGAGGTCTGGGATATCCTCGACGAGGTGATCCGCGAGCATCCGGTTCTCCTGAACCGCGCGCCGACGCTCCACCGTCTCGGCATCCAGGCTTTCGAGCCGGTGCTGATCGAGGGCAAGGCGATCCAGCTGCATCCGCTCGTCTGCTCGGCCTTCAACGCCGACTTCGACGGCGACCAGATGGCCGTGCACGTCCCGCTCTCGCTGGAAGCCCAGCTTGAGGCGCGCGTCCTGATGATGTCGACGAACAACGTTCTGTCGCCGGCCAACGGCGCGCCGATCATCGTTCCGTCGCAGGACATGGTTCTGGGGCTCTACTACGTCTCGATGATGCGCGAGGGGATGCAGGGTGAGGGCATGGTGTTCTCGTCGGTGGACGAGGTGCAGCACGCGCTCGACGCCGGTGCGGTGCACATGCACTCCAAGATCACCGCGCGGATCCCGCAGATCGACGAGGAAGGCAACGAGGTCCTGAAGCGGTTCGAGACCACGCCGGGTCGGGTGCGGCTCGGTGCGCTCCTGCCGAAAAACGCCAAGGCGCCGTTCGAGCTCGTGAACCGGCTGCTCCGCAAGAAGGACGTGCAGAACGTCATCGACACCGTCTACCGCTATTGCGGCCAGAAGGAGTCGGTCATCTTCTGCGACCAGATCATGGGGCTCGGCTTCCGCGAGGCGTTCAAGGCCGGCATCTCCTTCGGCAAGGACGACATGGTCATTCCGGAGACCAAGTGGACGATCGTCAACGAGGTTCGCGACCAGGTGAAGGAATTCGAACAGCAGTACATGGACGGCCTGATCACCCAGGGTGAGAAGTACAACAAGGTCGTCGATGCCTGGTCGAAATGCTCCGACGCCGTCGCCACCGCGATGATGGGCGAGATCTCGGCGGTGCGCAAAGACGATGCCGGCGCCGAGAAGGAGCCGAACTCGGTCTACATGATGTCGCACTCGGGTGCGCGGGGTTCGCCCGCGCAGATGAAGCAGCTTGGCGGTATGCGCGGCCTGATGGCCAAGCCGTCGGGCGAGATCATCGAGACGCCGATCATCTCGAACTTCAAGGAAGGCCTGACCGTGCTCGAGTACTTCAACTCGACCCACGGCGCCCGGAAGGGTCTTGCCGACACCGCGCTCAAGACGGCGAACTCGGGTTACCTCACCCGCCGTCTCGTCGACGTGGCGCAGGACTGCATCGTGCGGCTGCCGGATTGCGGCACCGACCGGGCGATCACGGCCTCGGCCGCGGTCAATGACGGCGAGGTCGTCTCGCCGCTGTCCGAGCGCATCCTCGGCCGTGTCTCGGCCGATGACGTGCTGGTGCCGGGTTCGGACGAGATCCTGGTCCGCAAGAACGAACTGATCGACGAGCGCAAGGCCGACGCGGTGGAAACCGCCGGTGTCGCCTCGGTGCGGATCCGTTCGGCGCTGACCTGCGAGGCCGAGGAGGGCGTCTGTGCCGCTTGTTACGGCCGCGACCTCGCGCGCGGTACGCTTGTCAACATCGGCGAGGCGGTCGGCATCATCGCCGCCCAGTCGATCGGCGAGCCGGGCACGCAGCTGACGATGCGGACCTTCCACATCGGCGGCATCGCGCAGGGCGGTCAGCAGTCCTTCCAGGAAGCCAGCCAGGAGGGCAAGGTCGAGTTCCGCAACCCGATGCTGCTGGAGAACGCCTCGGGCGAGAACATCGTCATGGGCCGCTCCATGCAGATCGCGATCATCGACGAGAACGGCCAGGAACGGGCGAGCTACAAGCTGAGCTACGGCGCCAAGATCCACGTCAAGGACGGCCATTCCGTCAAGCGTGGCGCCAAGCTCTTCGAGTGGGACCCCTATACTCTGCCGATCATTGCCGAGAAGGCGGGTGTCGCGAAGTTCGTCGACCTCGTCTCGGGAATCTCGGTGCGCGACGACACCGACGAAGCGACCGGCATGACCCAGAAGATCGTGACCGACTGGCGCACCGCGCCGAAGGGCAGCGATCTGAAGCCGGAGATCATCGTCATGGATCCGGCGACGGGCGAGCCGGTGCGCAACGATGCCGGCAACCCGGTTTCCTACCCGATGTCGGTCGACGCGATTCTGTCGATCGAGGACGGTCAGGACATCAAGGCCGGTGACGTGGTGGCCCGTATCCCGCGCGAAGGTGCGCGGACCAAGGACATCACCGGGGGTCTTCCCCGTGTGGCGGAACTCTTCGAAGCCCGCCGTCCGAAGGACCATGCCATCATCGCCGAGATTGAGGGCTATGTCCGCTTCGGCAAGGACTACAAGAACAAGCGTCGGATCACGATCGAGCCGATCGACGAGTCCTTCCAGCCGGTCGAATACATGGTGCCGAAGGGCAAGCACATTCCGGTTCAGGAAGGCGACCATGTGCTCAAGGGCGACTACATCATGGACGGCAACCCGGCGCCGCATGACATCCTGCGCATCATGGGGATCGAGGCTCTGGCCGACTACCTCATCGACGAGGTGCAGGACGTCTACCGGCTCCAGGGCGTGAAGATCAACGACAAGCACATCGAGGTGATCGTTCGCCAGATGCTGCAGAAGATCGAGATCCTCGACTCGGGCGACACCACGCTCCTCAAGGGCGAGCATATCGACAAGTCGGAGTTCGACGAGGAGAACGACAAGGTTACGCATCGTGGCGGGCGTCCCGCGGCGGGCGAGCCGGTTCTGCTCGGCATCACCAAGGCCTCGCTCCAGACCCGGTCGTTCATCTCGGCTGCCTCGTTCCAGGAGACGACGCGGGTCCTGACCGAAGCCTCGGTCATGGGCAAGCGCGACAAGCTCGTCGGCTTGAAGGAGAACGTCATCGTCGGTCGCCTGATCCCGGCAGGGACCGGCGGGGCCACGATGCGCGTGCGCCGCATCGCGCAGGACCGCGATCAGAAGGTGATCGACCAGCGCCGGGCCGAGGCCGAGCAGGCCGCCGCGCTCGCCGCGCCGGCCGAGGAAGTGCTCGACGATGTGATCGAGGTCGAAACCGACAGCAGTCTCGTCGACACGTTCGAGAGCCGCGACAGCTGAGACCGCTGGCCGCGTGACAGGACAGGGCCCCCCGCCGCAAGCGGGGGGCCTTTTCATGCGATTGACAAGGTGCGGGGCGGCTCACATCCTGTCCGCGGCCGCCGCCCGGCCGCACGAAGGCCGAAGCCGGAAGGAATTATCGTGAAAATCCAGGTCCTTGGCGTGTGCCGGTTCTCGCTTCTCGTGCAGGGCGGGTTCCAGCGGATGCCCGAGGACCTCGAAGCGCGCCGCCGTGTCCTTTACGATCCGGCGCGGCTCGAAAGCCGGGTGCTCTGGTTCGAGCATGTGTTCCTGCCCTCGATCCGGGCGCAGACCGACCCCGACTTCACGCTCACCGTCGTCACCGGTTCGGACTTCCCCGACCCCTGGCGCGGCCGGCTTCAGGACCTGATCGCGGGGATCCCGCAGATCGAACTGGTCTTCGTCCCGCCGCATGTCCACCGCGACGCCTGCCGCCCGGTCCTTTGCACCCGCACCGATCCTAAGGCCGACGTCGTCGCGCAGTTCCGGCTTGATGACGACGACGCGGTGGCGGTCGACTTTGTCCGCCGGATTCGCCGCGATTTCCGCACTTTCGCGCGGCCGCTCTACGAGGCCCAAGGCCTGGTCTCCATCGACTATTGCCGGGGCTTCGCGCTCACGGGGTTTGGGGCGAGGGCGGCGCTGCATTTCGTGAGCGCGCCGCTCTGGACCCCCGCCCTCACCGTCTGCGTGCCGCCCAGCCACGAGAAATCGGTCCTCGACTATCCTCACCATCTGCTCTTCCGGCACATGCCGGGTATCAGCCTCAACGACCGGCTGATGTTCGTGCGTGGCTTCCACGACAGCAACGACAGCAGCTTTCCCGCGCGCAACCTCTCCGCTCCGATTGCGCCAGACGAGGCGGCCGACTGGACCGCCCGGCGCTTCGGCATCGACTTCGACCGGTTCTCCGCCGCGCTCGCGGCCGCGCCGGTCGCAGGCTGAGCGCGAGGCGGGAATGCAGGACCGGGACAATCTCAGCAGTGCGCTCTACATGACGGTCGCGATGGCGGCCTTCACCTTCAACGATACCTGCATGAAGATGGTGGCCGCCGAGCTGCCGCTGCCCCAGGCGATCCTCCTGCGCGGGCTCATCGCGATGGCCGCGCTCGCGATCATAGGCCTTCGCACGGGCCGGAAGCAGCTTCGCCTTGGCGCGGAGGATGGGCGCCGCCTAGGTCTGCGTTCGGTGGCGGAGGTGGCGGCGACGCTGACCTTCCTGGCCGCCCTGCGCCACATGCCGCTTGCCAATCTCTCGGCGATCATGCAGGCGCTGCCGCTCGCGGTGACCCTCGGCGCGGCGCTCTTTCTGGCCGAGCCCGTCGGCTGGCGGCGGATGGCGGCGATCGCCGCGGGCTTCTTCGGGGTGGTGCTGATCGTGCGGCCGGGCACGGACGGCTTCGACACCTGGTCGGTTCTCGGTCTCGCCTCGGTCGCCTGCGTCGTCCTGCGCGACCTCGCGACGCGCCGGCTGTCGGGCGCGATACCCTCGGCCACGGTCGCCTTCTACGCCGCCACGGCGGTGACGCTGGCCGGCGCGGCGCTTGTTCCCATGGCAGGCTGGGCGCCGCTCGACCTTCGCCTGGCGGCGCTCATCGTCACCGCGGCGGGGTTCCTGATCGTCGGCTATCTCTTCATCGTGATGGCGATGCGGGTGGGCGAGATCGGCCTCGTCGCGCCGTTCCGCTACACCGCGCTCGTCTTCGCGATCGCGCTCGGTTGGCTCGTCTTCGGCCAGTTGCCCGACATGCTCACGCTCACGGGCGCTGCAATCGTCGTGGCGACCGGGCTCTACACCTTCCACCGCGAACGGCGGCTCGGCCGCAGGGTCGCCGCGCCCGACAAGGCGCCGCTTCGACTGCGCTAGGGCAGCGGCCGGGCGCCTGCATTTACAAACGGGGTTGCGTGCAGTACCACGCGCGAGGTACGGCGCATCCTTCGAAGGGCGAAATCCGGGCTTCTCATGGTCACTGTTTCCATCGTTATCCCCGCGAAGAACGAGGCGGAGAACATCACCGGCCTGCTCGACGCGATCGACGCAGCCTGCACGCCGCATGTCGACCACGAGGTCATCGTCGTCGATGACGGCTCCGACGACGACACAGCCCGCGTCGTGTGGCGGCGCATGGAGAGCCATCCGAACCTGCGGCTCATCCGCCACGACGTCTCGGGCGGCCAGAGTGCCGCCGTCCACAGCGGCGTCCTTGCCGCGAAGGGCGGCATCGTCTGCACGCTCGACGGCGACGGCCAGAACCCGCCGGAGGAATTGCCGAAGCTCTTCGCGCCGCTGCTCGCGCCGGGGTCCGAGGCGATCGGCATCGTCGCGGGCCAGCGGGTCGGGCGGCAGGACACGATGTCGAAGAAGCTCGCCTCGCGCTTTGCCAACACGATCCGGTCCTGGGCGCTGCAGGACGGCACGCGAGACACCGGCTGCGGGCTCAAGGGCTTCCGCCGCGATGCGTTCCTGCGGCTGCCGTTCTTCAACCACATGCATCGCTACCTGCCCGCGCTTTTCGCCCGCGACGGCTGGCAGGTCGCGCATGTCGACGTCAGCCACCGGCCGCGCGGCGGCGGGCGGTCGAAGTACAACAACCTCCAGCGCGGGCTCGTCGGCGCGGTGGATCTGCTCGGCGTGATGTGGCTCTTGCGGCGGCGCAAGAAGTCGCGGCCGGCCGAGGCCGAGGCGGAGCGGGGCTGAGGCATGGACAAGATTTTCGCGGTTCTCCATGTCGAGAGCTGGACCGAGTTCTGGTGGGTCGCCTTCGGTCTTTTCGGTCAGCTCATGTTCACCGGGCGCTTCCTCGTGCAATGGATCGCCTCGGAGCGGGCGCGGAAATCCATCGTTCCGCTTGCCTTCTGGTACTTCTCGCTGGCAGGCGGGCTGATCCTCTTCGCCTATGCGGTCTACCGCAAGGATCCTGTCTTCGTGCTCGGACAGTCGCTCGGCGTTTTCATCTATGCGCGCAATCTCTGGCTCATCCGCCGCGAAAGACGGGGCGATGCCTGATCGTTCAGGCTGGTTTCCCCGCGCGGTCCTCGTCGTCGGCGCGCTGACGCTCGCGCGGATCGTCGCACTCTGGTTCGACCGGACCGACCTTTTCGTCGACGAGAGCCAGTACTGGCTCTGGGGCCAGCGGCTCGACTTCGGCTACTACTCCAAGCCGCCATTGATCGCCTGGGTGATCCGTGCCGCGACCGAGCTTGCCGGAAGCGACGCGCCGTTCTGGATCCGGCTGCCTGGCTTGCTCTTCCACGGCGCGACGGCGCTCATTCTTGGCACATTGGCGGCACGGCTCTTCTCGGCACGCGCGGCACTCTGGGTCGCGGTCAGCTATGCGACACTGCCGATGGTGGCGCTCGGCAGCCTCCTCATTTCGACCGACACGATCATGGCGCCGTTCTTCGCGGCGGCGCTCTATTTCTACTTCCGCGCGGTCGAAGCCGGCCGGGCGCGCTTCGCGGCGCTCGCCGGTGCCGCGGCCGGGGTCGCTTTCCTCGCCAAATATGCCGCGGTCTACTTCCTCCTCGGAGCGGCGCTCGCCTCGGTCGTGCCGGCCGCGCGGCTTTCGGGCCGGGCCTGGGCAGCGATGCTGGCGGCCTTCGCGGTGACGATCCTGCCCAACGTCGCCTGGAACCTCGGCCACGACCTGACCACGGTCGAGCATACGATGGACAATGTCGGCTGGGTGCGCGAGGCGTCCTGGTACGCGAGCCTCAATCCCGGCGGGCTGACTTCGTTCCTGTTCGCGCAGTTCGGTGTCTTTGGCCCGGTCCTCGTCGGTGCGCTGCTCTGGGGCTATGCGACGCCGGGATCGGCGACGGTCCGGGCCCTCGTCGCCTTCTCGCTCCCGGTCCTCGTCATCGTCAGCGTCCAAGCGCTTTTGATGGGGGCGCAGGCGAACTGGGCGGTCGCGGCCTATTTCCCCGGCACGCTGATCGCGGTGCCTTTGCTGCTGGTCCGAGCGCCGCGCCTCCTCGCGCTCTCGCTCGCTGTAAACGGCACGGTCGCTATACTTCTGCCGGTCCTGACCGTCATCGCGCCCGCACCCGAATGGCAGGGCCGGCCGCTCGCCGCGCGCTATCTCGGCCGCGCCGATCTCAGCCGCCAGATCATCGCGGCGGCCAGGGAGGCGGGCACGGAGACCGTCGTGATCGACAACCGCGACATGATCGCCGATCTCTTCCATACCGGCGACGGGAGCGGACTTGCCTTCCGCACCCCGCGGCCCGTGGGACGCCCGGCGAGCTACTACGAGCAGAACTTCCCGTTGGAAGACGATGCGGGCGAGGTGCTCTTCGTCTCGATCGCCCCCCCGGTTTGCGGCGGCGCGGCGGCGGAGCCGGTCGCAGAGCTCGACACCACGAACGGCGCCTATTTCCGTCGAAAGCTCACCGCCTACCTCGTTCCCGCGGAGTGCCTGAATGCCCGGCCTTGACCACATCCGCGCCGCGCTCTGGCTTGTGGCCGCGACTCTCGCGGCCACGGGCGTCTTCGCGCTCTGGCCGGGGCTCGATCTCGCGGTTTCGGCGCTGTTCTACACGCCCGGCGCAGGCTTCCCGATGTCGGGCGATCCTCTGGTCGAGGGCCTGCGCAACTTCATCTGGGATCTGTCGATCGGCGCGGTGCTGCTTTCGGCGGTGGCGCTGATCCTCGCCGCGATCCGCAGGCCGGTGCCGGGCTTCGGCGCACGGAAGGCCGGATTCGTCTTCCTGCTCTATCTCCTCGGTCCGATCCTTGCTGTCAATGCGGGCCTGAAGCAGCACTGGGGCCGGGCGCGGCCCGCCGACATTTCCGAGTTCGGCGGCGCGGCGAGCTTCACGCCGCCCTGGCTACCGGCCGACCAATGCGTCTCGAACTGCTCCTTCGTCTCGGGCGAGGGCTCGGCCGCGACCGCGCTGGCGCTGACCTTCCTTGTCCTCGCCCCGGTCGTCCGCAGGCAGGTCCCCGGCTGGGCCTTCCGCCTCTATGCCGCGGCGGGGGTGATCCTGCCGGCGATCGGGATTGCGCTGCGGGTGACCACCGGGCGGCATTTCCTCTCCGACACGGTCTTCGCAATGCTTCTCGTCCTCGCTCTCGCGCTCGTGCTGCACCGGCTCATCCTTGCGACGGGCAGGGGCTGAGGCCCTTGTTGACAAGCCCCGCGACTCCCCCTATACGGCGCCCACTCGGCCACGGGTGTATTGCGCGTGGACTTGTATCAGAACTGAAGTGGTCATGATCCGGGCCTTAAAGCCCCGATCCTCTGGAATTCCACCGCGTCGCCCCCGCGAAGGGGACGAATGCGGTTTTGGTGTTTTGCGGACGCGCAGGGCACGACATGAGCGAAAAGCCCCCGGAAACGTCGCTGACGGGCGATCGTTGATCGGGCTGCAAACAAAGGCGAGAGTTAATGCCGACGATTCAACAGCTGATCCGGAAGCCCCGGGAAGCCAAGCCGCAGAAGTCCAAGTCCCAGCACCTGGAATCCTGCCCGCAGAAGCGCGGGGTCTGCACCCGCGTCTACACCACCACGCCGAAGAAGCCGAACTCGGCTATGCGTAAGGTGGCCAAGGTCCGTCTGACCAACGGCTTCGAGGTGATCAGCTACATCCCCGGCGAGAAGCACAACCTTCAGGAACACTCCGTGGTCCTGATCCGCGGCGGCCGGGTGAAAGACCTTCCGGGCGTGCGTTACCACATCCTGCGCGGTGTCCTCGATACCCAGGGTGTCAAAGATCGTCGTCAGCGCCGCTCGAAATACGGCGCGAAGCGTCCGAAATAAGGAGATCAAGAGATGTCCCGCCGTCACGCCGCCGAAAAGCGCGAAGTTCTGCCCGATGCCAAGTTTGGCGATCGGGTTCTGACGAAATTCATGAACAACCTGATGGTCGACGGCAAGAAGTCCGTCGCCGAGCGCATCGTCTACAACGCGCTTGACCGCGTCGAAGGCAAGCTGAAGCGCTCGCCGGTCGAGTGCTTCCACGAAGCCCTCGACAACGTGAAGCCGTCGCTCGAAGTGCGTTCGCGCCGCGTCGGCGGTGCGACCTACCAGGTGCCGGTCGAGGTTCGCCCGGAGCGCCGCGAGGCGCTGGCGATCCGCTGGCTCATCACCGCCGCGAAGAACCGCAACGAGAACACGATGGAAGAGCGTCTGGCCGGCGAGCTGACCGACGCCGTCAACGGTCGTGGCACCGCGGTGAAGAAGCGCGAAGACACCCACAAGATGGCCGACGCGAACAAAGCGTTCAGCCATTACCGCTGGTAACTCCGAAGGAAGGCAAGAGAGATGGCACGCGACTATCCGCTGCAGCGATACCGCAACTTCGGGATCATGGCCCACATCGACGCGGGCAAGACGACCACGACCGAGCGGATCCTCTACTACACCGGCAAGTCCCACAAGATCGGCGAAGTCCACGACGGCGCCGCGACCATGGACTGGATGGAGCAGGAGCAGGAGCGTGGCATCACGATCACCTCGGCTGCGACCACCACGTTCTGGCAGCGCCAGGAAGACCCGACCGCCGAGGGCACTTCGGACACCAAGTTCCGTTTCAACATCATCGACACCCCGGGCCACGTCGACTTCACCATTGAAGTCGAGCGTTCGCTCGCGGTTCTCGACGGTGCCGTCTGCCTTCTCGACGCCAACGCCGGCGTCGAGCCCCAGACCGAAACGGTGTGGCGTCAGGCCGACCGCTACAAGGTCCCGCGGATCGTGTTCGTCAACAAGATGGACAAGATCGGCGCCGACTTCTTCAACTGCGTGAAGATGATCAAGGACCGCACCGGCGCGACCCCGGCCCCGATCGCTCTGCCGATCGGCGCCGAGGACAAGCTCGAGGGCATCGTCGACCTGATCAAGATGGAAGAGTGGGTCTGGCAGGGTGAAGACCTCGGCGCCTCCTGGAAGCGCCAGCCGATCCGCGAAGAGCTTTCCGACCTCGCCGACGAATGGCGCGGCAAGCTCGTCGAGCTCGCCGTCGAGCTGGACGACGCGGCGATGGAAGCCTACCTCGAGGGCAACGAGCCCGACGAGGCGACGCTGCGCAAGCTGATCCGCAAGGGCTGCCTCTCGATGGCCTTCGTTCCGGTCACCGCCGGCTCGGCCTTCAAGAACAAGGGCGTCCAGCCGCTCCTCAACGCGGTCATCGACTACCTGCCGTCGCCCCTGGACGTGCCGGCCTACATGGGCTTCAAGCCGGGTGACGAGACCGAAACCCGCGACATCGCGCGTTCGGCCGACGACACCCAGCCCTTCGCGGCGCTGGCGTTCAAGATCATGAACGACCCGTTCGTCGGCTCGCTCACCTTCACCCGGATCTACTCGGGCGTCCTCAAGAAGGGCGACCAGATGATCAACTCGACCAAGGAGCGCCGCGAGCGCGTTGGCCGGATGATGATGATGCACGCCATCAACCGGGAAGAGATCGACGAAGCCTTCGCCGGCGACATCATCGCGCTGGCGGGTCTCAAGGAAACCACCACCGGCGACACGCTCTGCGATCCGTCGAACCAGGTGGTCCTCGAAACCATGACCTTCCCGCAGCCGGTGATCGAGATCGCCGTCGAGCCGAAGTCGAAAGCCGACCAGGAGAAGATGGGCATCGCCCTCGCTCGCCTCGCGGCCGAAGATCCGTCCTTCCGCGTCGAGACCGATCTCGAATCGGGCCAGACGATCATGAAGGGCATGGGCGAACTTCACCTCGACATCCTCGTCGACCGCATGAAGCGGGAGTTCAAGGTCGAGGCGAACATCGGTGCGCCGCAGGTGGCCTACCGCGAGACCATCTCGCGCGAAGCCGAGATCGACTACACCCACAAGAAGCAGACCGGCGGTACCGGCCAGTTCGCCCGCGTCAAGCTGGTGATCACCCCGGTCGAGCCGGGTGTCGGCTACTCGTTCGAGTCGAAGATCGTCGGCGGTGCGGTTCCGAAGGAATACATCCCGGGCGTCGAGAAGGGCATCAAGTCGGTCATGGACTCCGGTCCGCTCGCCGGCTTCCCGGTGATCGACTTCAAGGTGGCGCTGATCGACGGTGCCTTCCACGACGTCGACTCCTCGGTGCTCGCGTTCGAGATCGCGTCCCGTGCGGCGATGCGCGAAGGCCTGAAGAAGGCCGGCGCGAAGCTCCTCGAGCCGATCATGAAGGTCGAAGTGGTGACCCCGGAAGAATACACCGGCGGCATCATCGGCGACCTCACGTCGCGCCGGGGCATGGTGCAGGGTCAGGACACGCGCGGCAACGCCAACGTGATCAACGCCTTCGTGCCGCTCGCCAACATGTTCGGCTACATCAACAACCTGCGCTCGATGTCCTCGGGCCGCGCGGTCTTCACGATGCAGTTCGACCACTACGAGGCCGTGCCGCAGAACATCTCGGACGAGATCCAGAAGAAGTACGCATGAGTTTTCGGTGCGCCGTGACGGCGCACCCTACCCACCCGTAGGGCGCTCACCAGCGCACCGACCAGAGACAGGAGGCCATCATGGCAAAGGCAAAATTCGAACGGACGAAACCGCACGTGAACATCGGGACCATCGGTCACGTTGACCACGGCAAGACGACGCTGACGGCGGCGATCACGAAGTATTTCGGCGACTT
>NZ_JAPDOG010000046.1 GCF_026013545.1 Defluviimonas salinarum
GATGACGGCGGCAACGGCGGCAACGGCGGCAACGGCGGCAACGGCGGCAACGGCGGCAACGGCGGCAACGGCGGCAACGGCGGCAACGGCGGCAACGGCGGCAACGGTGGCAACGGCGGCAACGGTGGCAACGGTGGCAACGGTGGCAACAACCATTCCGGCGGCGGCGACGGCACGAATCCGGGCGGGCAAGGCAACGACACCGGTACCGACAATCCCGGTGGCCGGAAGTAAGATGTAAGTGGTAGCTTAGGGTGGACGGTTCACAGGGCGCGGCGGAAAGCCGCGCCCTGTATCGTCTGGAACCGGTGGCGGTTAGAGACGGCGCCCGGAGAAGACCCCGCCAGCCAAGACGGCTTCCCAGCTATGGGGAGCGCGCGGGTTTTGCATCATCAGGAAGCTGTATCCGGTCTTGTGCCAGGGCTTGATCTGGTCCTTGAGGTTGTCGAGCACATAGTCCCCGGCATCCAGCCGCAGGACGAGCACCGCATGCGGCGAGCGTTTGGTGTCGAGCACGGTCGCCATCAAGAGCCGCTCTGCGGGGATTCCCTTCTCGATCAGGTGCAGCTTCTTGGCCAGGACGAAGTCCTCGCAATCGCCGCCGCGCGCCGTGGGCAGCGCCCAGACTTCCGCGCTCCCGTACTGTTTCTGATCCGAGACCTGCCGGTACTTGCGGTTGACCGCGCTGTTGACGGCCTTGGCGAGCGTCAACTGCTGTCCCGCGCCGGCGGCGCTGCCCTGAGTGCGGGCGCAGGCCCAACCGTAGCGGTCGCAGACGCCGGCAAAGCCCTGCGGCGCGGCGATGGCCTTGCGGGTCGGCAGCTGCGCCGGCTCTCCCGGGCCGGCAGCCATGGCGACATCAGCAGAAGTCGCCACGGCGGTGGCAAGTGTAAGCCCACAAAGTACGCGGGCAAAGAGATAGCGGGCGCTGCCGGCGGCAATAGCGATCCGGCCGCGCAAAGCGGTCTGTCGAGCCATTTGGCCTCCTTTGGAACCCCCGCGCCCAGTACACGCGACGGCGCGGGGCTAAAATGTGGCGAAGATCGGGAATTTCGGCGAATGGCTGCCGCTGCGCGGATTGCCGCCGCGCCTCCAGGCCCGACGGCGCGGAGAATCGCTCATCACGCTACGGAAAGCGGCCCTTTCCTTGGCTGCGGCGCGCCCCTATAACTCGCCGCGGAAGATGGAGGCGTTAATGCGCAAGGCCACGATCAGCCGGAAGACGGCCGAGACCGAGATCACGGTGGGAATCGATCTCGACGGTAGCGGCAGCTATTCGAACGAAACGGGGGTCGGGTTCTTCGACCACATGCTCGACCAGCTGTCGCGGCATTCGCTGATCGACCTCAAGGTCCGCGCCAAGGGCGATCTTCACATCGACGACCACCACACGGTCGAGGACTGCGGCATCGCGCTCGGCCAGGCGCTGGCCAAGGCGCTCGGCGACAAGAAGGGCATCCGTCGCTACGGTCATTTCGCGCTCGCCATGGACGACGCGCAGGTGGCCTGCGCGCTCGACCTGTCGGGGCGGCCCTACCTTGTCTGGAACCTCGATTTCCCGACCGCCAAGATCGGCGCGTTCGACACCGAGCTCGTGCGCGAGTTCTTCCAGGCGCTGTCGACCCACGGCGGCATCACGCTGCATGTCGACCGGGTGCACGGGATCAACAGCCACCACATCGCCGAGGCCGCCTTCAAGGCCGTGGCGAAGGCGCTGCGGATGGCGGTGGAGCCTGATCCGCGCGCGGAAGGTGTGCTGCCCTCGACCAAGGGCGCGCTCTAGTCCCATGCTCACGGTTCTCGTCGACTACGATTCGGGCAATCTCCATTCCGCCGAAAAGGCGATGAGCCGCATGGCGACCGAGACCGGGGCGGGCAGGGTGCTCGTCTCCTCGAAGCCCGAGGATGTGGCCCGCGCCGACCGGATCGTGCTGCCGGGCGACGGCGCTTTCCCGTCCTGCCGCGCCGCGCTCGACCGCTTCACCGGGCTCTTCGAGGCGATCGAGGAGGCGGTGACGGAACGCGGCCGCCCGTTCCTCGGCATTTGCATCGGCATGCAGATGATGGCGACCCGCGGTATGGAGTACACCGAGACCGGGGGCTTCGGCTGGATCGCCGGCGAGGTGGTGAAGATCGCGCCCGAGGATGCCGCGCTCAAGGTGCCGCATATGGGCTGGAACGACCTCATCATCGACCATCCGCACCCGGTTCTCGACGGGATCGAGTCCGGCAAGCACGCCTATTTCGTCCATTCCTACCATTTCCGCGTCGCCGACCCGGCGCACCGGCTGGCCCATTGCGACTATGGCGGCGACATCACCGCGATCGTCGGCCGCGACAACATGGTCGGCGTCCAGTTCCACCCCGAAAAAAGTCAGGCGACCGGCCTGAGGCTGATCGCCAACTTCCTCAAGTGGCGGCCATGACCGACATCGCCGCGATCCTGCGCGAGATCCACGAGACGGTGGGCCGAAGCGCGGATCGCGGCAGGGTCGCCGACTACATCCCCGAACTGGCCGAGGTGGATCCCGGCCGGTTCGGCATGAGCGTCGTTCTAGCCGATGGCTCCGAGCATTCGGTCGGCGACGCGGCGGTGCCGTTCTCGATCCAGTCGGTTTCCAAGGTCTTCGCGCTCGCCCTCGCGCTCGGCCGGCTCGGCGACCGGCTCTGGTCTAGGGTCGGCCGAGAGCCCTCGGGCCTCGCCTTCAACTCGATCCTCCAGCTCGAACACGAGCGCGGCATTCCCCGCAACCCGTTCATCAATGCCGGGGCCATCGTGGTGACCGACGCGGTCCTCGCCGGCCACGCGCCGCGGGAATATCTCGGCGAGCTCCTGCGCTTCATCCGCGCGGCGGCGGAGGACGACGGCATCCATATCGACGATTCCGTGGCGCGGTCCGAGACCGAGACCGGCCACCGCAACTTCGCGCTCGCGCATTTCCTGCGCGCGCATGGCAATCTCGAAAACCCGCCGGAGCTGACGCTCGGCGCCTATTTCCACCAATGCGCGGTCGAGATGACTTGCACCCAGCTTGCCCGCGCCGGTCGCTTCCTGATGGCCGCACCCGGCATGCCGCGCATGGTGTCCGCGGACCGGGTACGCCGGATCAACGCGCTGATGATGACCTGCGGCCATTACGACGGCTCGGGCGATTTCGCCTACCGGGTCGGCCTGCCGGGCAAGTCCGGCGTCGGCGGCGGCATCCTCGTCATCGCGCCGGGCCGCGCCGCGATCGCCGTCTGGTCGCCGGGGCTGAACGCGCAGGGCAATTCCAAGCTCGGGACCGAGGCGGTCGAACTGCTCGCCCGCCGCACCGGCTGGTCGGTCTTCGGCTGAACCCGGGTCTCAGTAGATCCGGTTCCAGGTCTGGCCGTCGCAGACCGGGCCGACGCAGCCGCGCACGATCAGCTGGTCTCCCTTGAGCCGCGCCTTCGCGTCATAGACCTTGTCGTGTAGCGGCACCCAGACCCGGCCGCCGAAATAGGTGCCGTTTCCGTTCGGTTTCAGGTCCCAGAACAGGTCGCGGCCCATTGAGCGGGTCACCACGCTCTTTCCGGCGCGGTCGAATACCTGCATCACGCGGCCGCAGAAAGCCTCGCCGCAGCGGCGGATGACGACGAGCCCGATCTGGCCCTTGTGGTCGGGCTCGACCTGCCAGGTACCGAGGATCGGATCGGCCAAAGCGGCGGTGCCGAGGCACGCGCCGACACCCACCGCGAAGAGAATCCCGCGAATACGCATGGCAGCCCCCTCCATGCAAGGGGCCGAGGCGCCGGCCCCACGCGGGGAAGATGGGGACGCCACCGGGTATTTGCCAGTGGCGCCGTGCCGCTATCGCGCCGGCAATCTCACTTCACCCGCGTCCAGTCCGAGGCGCGGCAGATCACGCCGCCAAGCACGCAGCCCGACACCGCGAGGCTGTCGCCCGACAACTGCATCTTCGAGCGATAGGTCTTGTCCCGGTCCGGCGCCCAGACCTTGCCGCCGCCATAGGCGCCGTCGCCGCCCGCGGTCATGTCCCAGACAATGCGCTTGCCGACATTGGGCGAGTCGAGCTCCTTGCCCGCCCCGTCGAAAGCCTTGACCAGCACGCCGCAGAACGCCGCACCGCAGGGTGCGATCTCGACATGGCCGTAATTTCCGTTGTCGTCGGGCTTGGTCTTCCACATGCCCTCGACCGGATCGGCCGCCGCGGCCCCGGCGACGAGCGCGAGTGCTGCGGCGAATGCGAGTATCTTCATCTTTTCAGTCCTCCCTGAAACCGCCCGGATCATTCGCCGAGGATCGCGTCCCGGTCCAGCGTGACGCTGCGTTGATGCACCTTTGCAATCGCCCGTCCGCTGTGGCAAGAGGCCCCCGCATCACGTCCGGAGACCCGCCATGATCCTGTATCCCGCCATCGACCTCAAGGACGGCCAGTGCGTGCGGCTCCTGCATGGCGAGATGGACAAGGCCACCGTCTTCGGCGACGACCCCGCCGCGCAAGCCGCGAAGTTCGAGGCGGCGGGCTGCGAATGGCTGCATCTCGTCGACCTCAATGGCGCCTTCGTCGGCCAGCCGGTGAACGCCGCCGCGGTCGAGGCGATCCTCGCCCGCGTCAAGGTGCCCGCCCAGCTTGGCGGCGGCATCCGCGACATGAGAACGATCGAGACCTGGCTCGACAAGGGCCTCGCCCGGGTGATCCTCGGCACCGTGGCGGTCGAGAACCCGGACCTCGTCCGCGAGGCGGCCCGCGCCTTCCCGGGCAAGGTCGCGGTCGGCATCGACGCGCGAAACGGCCGCGTCGCGACCAAGGGGTGGGCAGAGGAGACCGACGTGATGGTCACCGATCTGGCGAGAAGCTTCGAGGATGCCGGCGTCGCCGCGATCATCTACACCGATATCCTGCGCGACGGCGCGATGAAGGGGCCGAACATCGCCGCCACCGAGGCCTTGGCCCGTGCGGTCTCGATCCCGGTCATCGCCTCCGGCGGCGTCTCCACGCTCGCCGATCTGATCACGCTCCGCGATACCGGCTCCATCGCCGGGGCGATCTCGGGCCGGGCGCTCTACGACGGTGCCATCGATCTTGCAGAGGCTCTCGCCGCGCTCCGGACCTAACCGCCCGCCGCGGCGGCCGTCAGCTTGCCGAGCGCGCCCGACATCTTCGCCAGCACCTCGGCATCGGCGGGCACGCCGAGCCCCTCGAACATGTCGGCCGGCTCCTCGTAGGCGAGCCAGACCCCGCCCTCGCTATCCTCGTAAGCCAACACCTTGAGCGGCAGATAGAGCCCGGCCAGCGGATCGGCCTGCATCGCCGGCGTGCCGAGCGCGGGGTTGCCGAAGATCAGCAGTTCCGAGGCACCAAGTTCCATCTCCACGCTCGCCGCCCCGGCGCCATGATCGACGCGCGCGAAGACCGTGGCCCCGGCGCCGCCGACCGCGGCCTCGAGCCGGTCCATGACCTCCGGCACGCTGCCTTGCGCCGCGACACGGGTCACCTCGGCACCCGCCGGCAGCGCGACGATCGCGGACAGGATCGCAAAAACGAGCGGTTTCATCTCGTACCCCCTTTTTCTCGTGGCCCCGCAAGGGTCGGGCCTTGCCCCGGCCTTGCCAAGAAAAGTTGCCGTGATCGGCAGAACCCCGCCCCTTCATCTTGCCGGAAATATCCCGGAGGGGTCCGGGGAGGCAGCGCCGCCCCGGCGGGTCGGCCCGGCGCAGCCGGGACGAAACCCCTTCCCCCCCGCGCCCGCCCGCGCTAGGAGGGGCCGAGAGGACCCGCCATGCTCAAGACCCGCATCATCCCCTGCCTCGATGTCGCCGATGGCCGCGTCGTCAAGGGCGTGAACTTCGTCAACCTGATCGACGCCGGCGACCCGGTCGAGGCCGCCAAGGCCTATGACGCGGCGGGTGCTGACGAGCTCTGTTTCCTCGACATCCATGCCACCCATGAGAACCGCGGCACAATGTACGACCTCGTCACCCGCACCGCCGAACAGTGCTACATCCCGCTCACCGTCGGCGGCGGGGTCCGCACGCATGAGGACGTGCGCGCGCTCCTCCTCGCTGGCGCCGACAAGGTCTCGTTCAACTCCGCCGCCGTGGCCAACCCCGACGTCGTTGCCGAGGCCGCCGACCGCTTCGGCGGCCAGTGCATCGTCGTGGCGATCGACGCCAAGACTGTCGAGCCCGGCCGCTGGGAGATCTTCACCCACGGCGGTCGCAAGCCCACCGGCATCGACGCGGTCGAGTTCGCCCGCACCGTCGCGGCAAAAGGGGCGGGCGAGATCCTGCTGACCTCTATGGACCGCGACGGCACGCGCGCCGGGTTCAACCTGCCGCTCACCCGCGCCATCGCCGATGCCGTGGATATCCCGGTGATCGCCTCCGGCGGCGTCGGCACGCTCGACCATCTCGTCGAGGGCGTGACCGAGGGCCATGCCTCCGCGGTCCTCGCCGCCTCGATCTTCCATTTCGGCGACTACACGATCCGCGAGGCCAAGGAGCACATGGCCGCCGCCGGCATCCCGATGAGGCTCGAATGACCACGCTCGACCGGCTCGCCGCCACCATTGCCGCCCGCAAGGGCGCCGACCCCGACACCTCCTGGACCGCGAAGCTCCTCGCCAAGGGGCCGGAGAAATGCGCCGAGAAGTTCGGCGAGGAGGCGGTCGAGGCGATCATCGAGGCGGTGAAGGGCGACCGTGCTCGGCTCACCGCCGAGGCGGCGGACGTGCTCTACCACCTCCTCGTCATGCTCGCCGCCCGCGACGTGACACTCGACGAGGTGCTTGCGGAGCTTGACCGCCGCGAGGGCCTCTCCGGCCTCGCCGAAAAGGCGTCGCGCGGCTGACCGCTGCTCAGAGCCGCGACGAGATCACCCCGGTAGCGAAGCCACCCATCCGGAGCTCGCCGAAAAGCCGCTGGTACTCGATCTTCGGGCAGCGGTTCTGCACCACCCTGAGCCCCGCCGCCCTGGCCCGCGCCGCGGCCTCGGGGTGGCTGACGCCGACCTGCATCCAGATCGTCCTGAGGTCCGGCAGTTCCGCCAGCGCCGCCTCCACGATCCCCGGTACCGATTCGGCGCGGCGGAAGATGTCCACCATGTCGACCCGAGCCGCCTTCGGGATCGCGCCGAGGTCGGCATAGACCCGCTGGCCGAGGATCTCCTCGCCGGCATGGCCGGGATTGACCGGGATCACCGTGAACCCCTTCTGCCCCAGATATCGCGCCACATAATGCGAGGGCCGCACCGGGTTGGGTGAAACGCCGACCGCCGCGATCACGCGGGTCGACGTGAGGATGTCGCGCAGGAAGCCGTCGGAATACTCGGTCATGTGGGTGATCTGCCAGAAAAAGGCGCCCGATCCAAGAGGACGGGCGCCAGTCGCGGAACGAGGGACAGTGATAAGAAGCGCAGCTGTTCCGGTGCCACGCTTCAAAACAACTATGTAGTGTAGAGACGCAATAATGAAAGACCGTGTCGCGCAGTTGTGATCACTAACGGCCGGCCGCAAGCGCGGCTGCGCCGGGACGCAGGCCCGACCGGCGAATCGGCGGGGCGCGCGTGCCGGCGCGAGGCGGCCGGGTAGCGGCAGGCGGACGTCGCCCCTTCCCCGGCGCCAACCGTCGAGCCGATCCGGCAAGTGCCGATGCCCCCGGCCGCCGGGGGCAACCGCAGCGCCCGACTGCCCGCCTCAGCTGCCGCGATAGGTCCCGTAGCCGAAAGGCGAGAGCAGGAGCGGCACATGGTAATGCGCCTCCGGATCCGAGATCCCGAACCGGATCGGGATCTCGTCGAGAAAGCGCGGCGCTTCCGGCGCGGCCCCCGCCGCGTCGAGATAGGCCCCGGCGCGGAAGACAAGCTCATAGACCCCGACTGCGAAGGCGCCCTTGGGCAGGATCGGGCTGTCGGTGCGCCCGTCCGCATTCGTCACCATCCGCGCGAGCGACCGCCGCTCTTCGCCCGCGACCGTGAAAAGCTCGATCTCCAGCCCCGCCGCCGGCACCCCCCGCGCGGTATCGAGCACATGCGTCGTCAGGTAGCCCTCGGCCATCGTCGTCCTCCTTCTGCCGTCTCCCGCATCATGGCCCCGGGCGGGGGGAAAGGCGACCACCCCTGCGTCCATCAAGTCTTTCAGTTTTTTATTGATAATATTGCGGCGCGGCAGCGGCTAAGACTGGAACCGGAGCAGAGGCAAAGGGCCAAGTATGAACCGTTACCCCCGCGACATGTCCGGCTACGGACCCACCCCGCCCGATGCGACCTGGCCCGGCGGCGCCAGGATCGCGGTGAGCCTCGTCCTGAACTACGAGGAGGGCGGCGAGAACTCGATCCTGCATGGCGACGCCGCCTCCGAGGCCTTCCTCTCCGACATTCCCGGCGCCCAGCCCTGGCCCGGCCAGCGCCACTGGAACATGGAATCGATCTACGACTACGGCGCCCGCGCCGGCTTCTGGCGGCTCCACCGGCTTTTCACCTCGCTCGACATTCCGGTCACCATCTACGGCGTCGCCACCGCGCTGGCGCGCAACCCCGAACAGGTCGCCGCGATGGCATCTGCCGGCTGGGAGATCGCCAGTCACGGGCTGAAATGGGTCGAGCACCGCGACATGCCCGAGGCAGAGGAACGCGCCCAGATCACCGAGGCGATCCGGCTCCATACCGAGGTCACGGGGAGCCGCCCGACCGGCTGGTACACCGGGCGCTGCTCGGTCAACACGGTACGGCTGACGGCCGAGCAGGGCTTTGACTGGATCTCCGACACCTATGACGACGACCTTCCCTACTGGATCGAGGTGGGCGAGCGCGACCAGCTCGTCATCCCCTACACGCTCGAGGCCAACGACATGCGCTTCGCCACCGCGCCGGGATATATCGAGGGCGAGCAGTTCTTCACCTATCTCAAGGACGCCTTCGACACGCTCTACGCCGAAGGCGCGGCGGGTGCGGCGAAGATGATGTCCGTCGGACTCCATTGCCGCCTGATCGGCCGGCCCGGCAAGATCGCCGGGCTGAAACGCTTCCTCGACTACGCGAAGGGCCACGACGGCGTCTGGTTCCCGCGCCGCCGCGACATCGCGCGCCACTGGGCCGAAACCCACCCGCCCAAGCGCTTCGACCGGCCGAGCCGGATGGACAAAGCCGCCTTCACCGCCCGTTTCGGCGGGGTCTTCGAGCATTCTCCGTGGATCGCCGAACGTGCCTGGGCCCTCGAACTCGGCCCCGCCCACGACACCGCGGCGGGCCTTCACAACGCCCTTGCGAGGATCTTCCGCTCCGCCTCCCGCGCCGAGCGGCTCGGCGTGCTGACCGCCCATCCCGACCTCGCCGGCAAGCTCGCCGCCGCCAAACGGCTGACAGCCGAGTCGACCGCCGAACAGGCCGGCGCCGGGCTCGACGCGCTCACCGATACCGAACGCACGACCTTCACCGAACTCAACGCGGCCTACATGAACCGCCACGGCTTCCCCTTCATCATCGCCGTGCGTGACCACGACAGGGCCTCGATCCTCGCCGCCTTCCAGCGCCGCCTCGACAACGACAGCGATGCCGAATTCGCCGAGGCCTGCCAGCAGGTCGAACGCATCGCCGGTTTCCGCCTCAAGGACATGCTGCCCCGATGACACCCTACCATGCCCCCCCGGGCGGCCTGCCGCCGCAGACGAGCCTGATGACCGGCCGCGCCATCTTCACCGAGGCCTATTGCGTCATCCCAAAGGGTTGCTTCTCCGACATCGTGACGAGCGCGCTTCCCGGCTGGACCGACACCCGACTCTGGATGATCGCCCGGCCGATGTCGGGCTTCGCCGAGACCTTCAGCCAGTACGTCATGGAGGTCGGACCCGGCGGCGGCTCCGACGTGCCCGAACCCGACCCGGTCGCCGAGGGCGTGATCTTCGTCACGAAAGGCGAGATCTGGCTCTCGCTCGATGGCGAGGAGCACGACCTCGGCCCCGGCGGCTATGCCTATATCCCGCCCGGCACCGACTGGAAGATCCGCAACGGCACCGATCACACCGCGCATTTCCACTGGATCCGCAAGCTCTACGAATATGCCGCCGGCCTCGCCGCGCCGAAGGCCTTCGTCACCTCGGACCGCGAGATCACGCCCGTCGCGATGCCCGACACCGGCGGCCGCTGGGCGACGACCCGCTTCGCCGACCCCGAAGACCTCGCCCACGACATGCATGTCAACATCGTCACCTTCCAGCCCGGCGGGGTCATTCCCTTCGAGGAAACCCATGTGATGGAACACGGGCTTTACGTCCTCGAGGGCAAGGCGGTCTACAAGCTCAACCAGGACTGGGTCGAGGTCGAGGCGGGCGACTTCATGTGGCTCCGCGCCTACTGCCCGCAAGCCTGCTACGCCGCCGGCCCCGGCCCGTTCCGCTACCTTCTCTACAAGGACGTCAACCGCCACGCGAAACTCAGGGGCCCCGGCGCCTTCGGGCGATGAACCCGGCTCGCCGCTTCTTCATTGCCAAAATACCCCACGGGGGTCCGGGGGTGTGAAACCCCCGGCCGCGACGCAAGGGACGACGATGACGGCACCGATCCGAACCGAACCCCTCAGCGGGGAAAGCTTCGCCCCCTTCGGCGACGTGCTCGACGCCGCCGGCGCGCCCGACCGGCTCATCAACCAGGGCCTCTGCGGCCGCTACCACGACCGCGCCCGGCTCGACTTCGGCCCCGGCGGCCGCGCCGGGATCTCGATCTTCAAGGCCGAGTCCCGCGCGCTGCCCTATGCGCTCGACATGGTCGAACGCCACCCCGAGGGCAGCCAGGCCTTCCTCCCGATGTCCCTCGACCCGTTCCTCGTGATCGTCGCCCCCGACGAGGGGGGCACCCCCGGACGCCCGCGCGCCTTCCTCACCGCGCCGGGGCAGGGGATCAACCTTCTCAGGAACATCTGGCACGGCGTCCTAACACCCCTTCACGCCCCCGGCCTCTTCGCCGTGATCGACCGCATCGGCGACACGCCCAATCTTGAGGAACACTGGTTCCCGACGCCCTGGCTCGTGGCGTCCAACGGCTGATGAAGGCCGGACAACGGCCCCAAGACGCGCGACGGAGAGGGAGAGACGCATGACCGATGTTTCCATCGGGACGCCGGACCAGCTCCGCGACCCCGACTACACGCCGCCCCTGGCCAAGGCCGTGCCGCTCGGCATCCAGCATGTGCTGGCGATGTTCGTCTCGAACGTGACGCCCGCGATCATCGTCGCGGGCGCTGCCGGCGTCGGCTTCGGCTCCGACGATCTCGCGCCGATGCTCTACATGATCCAGATGTCGATGCTCTTCGCCGGGATCGCCACGCTCTTCCAGACGATCGGCATGGGCCCGGTCGGCGCGCGTCTGCCGATCGTGCAGGGGACGAGCTTCGCCTTCGTGCCGATCATGATCCCGGCGGTCGCCGGGCTCGGCACCGCGGGGCTTGCCGGATTGATGACGGGCGTCGTCATCGGCGGCTGCTTCCATTTCTGCCTCGGCTTCGTCATCGGCCGTATCCGCTACGCGCTGCCGCCGCTGGTGACCGGGCTCATCGTCCTGATGATCGGGCTCGCGCTCATCAAGGTCGGCATCCAGTACGCGGCGGGCGGCGTGCCGCTCGTCGGCAAGCCGGAATACGGCTCGCTCGCGATGTGGTTTCCGGCCCTCGTGGTCATCACGGTGACGCTGGCGTTGAAATTCTTCACCCGTGGCTTCCTCGCGGTGGCGGCGGTCCTGATCGGCATCATCGTGGGCTACATCGTGGCGCTGGCGTTGGGGCAGGTGGATTTCGGCCGGGTCGCGGGGGCCGCCCTTTTCGCTCCGCCGCTGCCCTTCGCATGGGGCTTCGAGCTCAATGGCGCGATCGTCATCGGCATGTGCCTGATGGCGGTCGTCTCGGCGATCGAGACGGTGGGCGACACCTCAGGCATCACCAAGGGCGGCGCGGGGCGCGAGGCGACCGACACGGAGATCGCCGGCGCGACCTTTGCCGACGGGCTCGGCACCGCCGTGGCCGGCATCTTCGGCGGCCTTCCCAACACCTCCTTCAGCCAGAACGTCGGGCTCATTGCCATGACCGGCGTAATGAGCCGCCACGTCGTCACCATCGGTGCCCTGTTCCTGATCGTCTGTGGGCTCATTCCGAAGATCGGCGCGGTGATACAGACCGTGCCGATCAATGTCCTCGGCGGCGGCGTGATCGTGATGTTCGGCATGGTCGCCGCGGCCGGCGTCAACATGCTTTCGGACGTGACCTGGAACCGCCGCAACATGGTGATCTTCGCCATCGCGCTGTCGGTCGGGTTCGGGCTGCAACTGGAGCCCGGGGCGCTGCAGCACCTGCCAAAGACCGCGCAGATCCTCATGACCTCGGGCCTGCTGCCGACCGCGATCATCGCGGTGGTGCTGAACCTCGTCTTGCCGGACACGATCGACGACTGATCCGGCGGAGCGTCCCTTCCGGACGCAAGTCATACGCTGTGGCCTGTGCTTGCGCACCGGCCACAGCCTGAGATGGCGTCACGCGGGGCGTGACGCCATCAGCCGCGCCGCGTCGAGCATGCGGTTGGAAAAGCCCCATTCGTTGTCGTACCAGCCGAAGACCCGGATCAGCCCGCCCGCGGTCACATGGGTCTCGGGCAGCGCCATCACGATGCTCTCGGGCCGTGCGCGCAGGTCCGAGGAGACGAGCGGCCTCTCGGTCCAGCCGATCACCCCGCCCGCGGCCTTGAGCGCCGCGTTGACCGCCTCGCGCCCCGGCTTCGCCCGTGCCATCACGGAAAGATCGACGGCGGACACCGAGGCCACCGGCACCCGCACCGCCGCGCCCTCGATCCGCCCGGCGATCTCGGGCAGGACGATGTCAAGGAGCCTCTGCGCCGAGGTCGTCGTCGGCACCATCGACAGCGCCGCCGCCCGGCTCCGCGCATATTCCTTGCCCGGCGCGTCGACCGTGGGCTGGCTGCCGGTATAGCAGTGGATCGTCGTCATCCAGCCGGTCTCCACTCCCCATTCCCGCTCGATCAGCCGCACCAGCGGCGCCAGCGCGTTCGTGGTGCAGGAGGCGTTCGAGACGATCCGGTGCTCGGGTTCCAGCCGCTCCTCGTTGGCGCCGAGCACCAGCGTGAAATCGGCGGTCTTCGAGGGGCCCGAGACCAGCACCCGACCCGCGCCGGCGCGGAGTCCGGCCTCCGCGAAGGAACGCTCGCCGCCGAGCCCGGTGCATTCCATCACCACGTCGATGCCGGACAGGTCGAGCGTCGAGAGATCCCGCGTCCCGGTCAGGCGGATCCGCCTTCCGTCGATGACGAGCGCGCCGTCCTCCAGCTGCACCTCGCCCTTCCAGGGGCCGAAGGTGGAATCGTATTCGAAGAGATAGGCCGCCATCTCGGGCGTCGCGATGTCGTTGACCGCGACGATCTCGATGCCCTTGCCGCCCGCGCCCGAAAGCGCCGCGCGCAGCACCGACCGCCCGATCCGGCCGAACCCGTTGATGGCGACGCGCACCGTCATATCTGCCTCCCCTTCCGCTCCGCCCGAGTAAAGCAGACCGGGCGGGACGGGGAAGCCCTATATTGTAACCGACACAGCCACGCCCTTCTCGGCCGCGAGCCGCACCGCCGCGCCCGCCACCGCAAGGTCCTGGAGCCCGACGCCGGTGCCGTCGAAGAGCGTGATCTCATCTTCGGACTGCCGCCCCGCCGCCATCCCGGCGATGACCGTGCCGATCGGCGTGATGTCGGCCTCTGCGATCAGCCCCTCGGCAATCGCGTGCTGCGCCTCGCCGATGGTGACCGATTGCGCCACCTCGTCGGTGAAGACCCTTGCACGGGCGAGAAGCGCGGGCTCGACCTCCTGCTTGCCCTTGGTGTCGGTGCCCATGCACGCGACATGCGTGCCCGGGCTCACGTGCGCCTCCATCAGCGAGGCGGCGGGCGAGGAGGTGACGGTGACGATCGCGTCGGCCTCGGTCATCCGATCCAGAGGCACCGCCTCGAAGGGCAAGCCAAGTTCGGCCGCGACCTCGCCGAGCTTCGGCAGCATCTCCGGATGGTAGTTCCAGGCGATGACCCGCTCGAAGTCCCGAACCCGCGCCGCGGCGCGCAGCTGGAACTGCGCCTGATGCCCGGCCCCGACCATGCCCAGGACCTTCGCATCCTTCCGCGCCAGCCGGTCGACCGAGATCGCCGCCGCGGCCGCCGTGCGGAGCGCGGTCAGGAGATTGCCCCCCACCACCGCCGTCGGCCGCCCGCTCTCGGGGTCGAAGAGGAACACCGTCGACTGGTGGTTCGGGATGCCGCGCCCGGCATTGCCGGGGAAATAGCCGCCCGACTTCACCCCCATCACCGCGCCCTTGCGGTCGAGACCGGACTTGAACCCGTATTGCCGCCCCTCGCCGAGCGCCTCGCGGATGACCGGGAAGTTGTAGGCCTCGCCGCGCGCCATCGCGGCGAAGACCTCCTCGACGGCGGTGAAGGCGGCCTCGGGCGAGACCAGCGCGGCGATTTCGGATTCGGGGACAATGAGCATGGACGGAACCTCGGGTATGCGGATGTCGGTACGATATGTGTACGCGTGCAGCACGTTCGCTGCACGCGTTCCGGACGCCGGTGTCAGTAGGCCTTGCCGCGGGCCGAGACCGGCCAGACGCTCTCGACCTTGCCGCCCCTGACGCCGACGTACCAGTCATGGACATTCGCGGTCGGGTCGCAGTGGCCCGGCACCAGCCGGAGCTTGTCGCCCACCTTCAGAACGCCCGCCGGGTCCTCGATGACGCCGTGCTCGTCCGAGCATTTGATGTACTTGACGTCGTCGCGGCCAAAGATGACCGGCAGGCCGCTGTCGACCGACTGCGCCTTCAGGCCGGCGTCGCAGATCGCCTTGTCGGGCTTGGTGTGGCTCATCACCTGGGTCAGGATGAAGAAGGCGTTCTCCCACTCACCCTGATCGATCCGCTTGCCGTCTTCGTCGAGGATGCGGCCGTAATCGGCATCCATGAAGGCGTAGGAGCCGCACTGGAGTTCGTTGTAAACCCCTGAATTGCTTTCGAAATAGTAGGACCCCGTGCCGCCGCCCGAGACCAGTTCGGGCGCCAGCCCCGCGGCCTTCAGCCCCTCGACCGCGTCCTTGACCATCGCGATGGCCACGTCGAGCTTGGCCTTTCGGTCCTCGTACTTGTCCATGTGTTGCATCGCGCCCTGATAGGCCTGGATGCCGGTGAATTTGAGGTTCGGCGCCGCGTCCACGGCCTTGGCGATGGCGACGACGTCCTCGGTCGTCGTCACCCCGCAGCGCCCGGCGCCGCAGTCGATCTCGACGAAGACCTCAAGCTCGGTGCCATGCTTCACCGCGGCCTGCGACAGCTCCGCCACGTTGGCGAGATCGTCGACGCAGACGATGATGCGGGAGCCGAGTTTCGGCAGCTGCGCCAGCCGGTCGATCTTCGCCGGATCGCGCACCTGGTTGGAGACGAGCACATCCTTGATGCCGCCGCGGACGAACACTTCCGCCTCGCTGACCTTCTGGCAGCACACGCCGACCGCGCCGCCGAGCTTCTCCTGCAGCTTCGCCACGTCGACCGACTTGTGCATCTTGCCGTGGACCCGGTGGCGCATCCCGTGCGCCTTGGCATAGTCGCCCATTTTCTTGATGTTGCGCTCCAGCGCGTCGAGGTCGAGCACCAGGCAGGGGGTCTGGATGTCCTTCTCGTCCATGCCGGGCTTGGCCGGGATGTCGTAGCCGACCTCGAGCCGGTCGATATTCACGGGTGCGTTCATCTTAACCTCCTCAGCCCTTCATCCAGGGCAGTCTGTCCAGATCGACATTGCCGCCGGTGATGATCACGCCGACGCGCTTGCCTTTGAATACATTCGGGTTTTTCAGGATCGTGGCGAGCGGGACCGCCGAGGACGGCTCCATCACCACGCGCAGGTGCTTCCAGGTGAGCTTCATCGCGTCGACGATCTCGGGGTCGGACGCGGTGAGGATGTCGCTGACGTGGTTCTTCACGAAGTGCCACGTCAGGTCCTTCAGCGGCACGAGGAGCCCGTCGGCGACGGTCTTCGGCGCATCGTCGGCGATGATGTGGCCGGCCTTGAAACTCCGGTAGGCGTCGTCTGCCTGTTCCGGTTCGGCGGCGATGACCTTCGTCTCCGGAGCCAGCGTTGCAAGCGTCAGGCAGGTGCCGGAGATCATGCCGCCGCCGCCGATCGGCGCGACCACCATGTCAAGCCCGTCGGTCTGCTCGATCAACTCCTTGGAACAGGTCCCCTGACCGGCGATGACCCTGGGATCGTTGTAGGGATGGACGAAATCGCCGCCGGTTTCTTCCTGCACCTTGGCGAAGGTAGCCTCGCGCGACGAGGTCGAGGGCTCGCATTCGGTGATCTTTCCGCCGTAGCGGCGCACGGTGTCCTTCTTGGCCTGCGGCGCGGTGTGCGGCATGACCACGTTGCAGGGAATGCCCCTGAGCATCGCCGCATAGGAAAGGCACGAGGCATGGTTGCCAGAGGAATGCGTCGCCACGCCCTTCGCCGCCTGATCTTCGCTCAGTCCGAACACCGCGTTGGTGGCGCCGCGCACCTTGAAGGCGCCCGGCTCCTGAAAGTTCTCGCACTTGAAGAAAAGCTCGGCGCCGGTCAGTTCGTTGAGGTAATCCGAGGTCCGCACCGGCGTGCGGCGGATATGCGGCCTGATGCGCTCATGGGCATCAAGCATGTCCTGATAGGTCGGGATATACATGTCCGTGTCCTTCATGCGGCCGCCTTCTTCGCGGGCGCCCCGTGGCGGTAAAAGTCCTGTGCCGCCGCGACGCCCGAGCCGAGCGTGATTGGCAGTCCGAGATCGACCATGACCATCTCGGCCGCGGCGATGCCGGAGAGCGCCATGACATCGGTCAGGCTGCCCAGATGGCCGATGCGGAACACCTTGCCCGCGACCTCGCCGAGGCCGGTGCCGAAGGCCACACCATACTCCTTTGCGGCGCGGCTGACGATATCGGTCGCGTTGAACCCTTCGGGCGTGCGGATCGCGCTGACCGTGTCGGAGTAAAGCTCCGGCGTGGCGGCGCAAAGCGTGAGCCCCCAGGCGCCGACCGCGCGGCGCACACCTTCCGCGATGCGGTGATGGCGGGCGAAGACATTGTCGAGCCCCTCGGCCAGAAGCATGTCGGTCGCGAGCTTCAGCCCGTTCAGGAGGCCGACGGCCGGCGTGTAGGGATAGCCGTTCGCGGCATAGCTCTTCTCCATGTCGCGGATGTCAAAGAAGGTCCGGGGCAGGGTCGCCGCCTCGCCTGCCTTCTTCGCCTTCCCCGAGAAGCCGAGGATCGCGAGGCCGGCGGGCAGCATGAAGCCCTTCTGGCTGCCGGTCACGGCGATATCGATGCCCCAGTCGTCCATGCGGAAGTCCATCGAGCCGATCGAGGACACGCCATCGACGAAGAGAAGCGCGGGATGCTTCGCCGCATCCATCGCGCGGCGCACCGCCGCGATATCGGAGCGGACGCCGGTCGCGGTCTCGTTATGGGTCGCGAGGACGGCCTTGATCGCGTGACCCTTGTCGGCCGTCAGGATCGCCTCGAAGCGGTCGGCGGGGACGCCCTCGCCCCAGGCGGTCTCGACCACCTCGACCTCGAGCCCGTGGCGGCGGCACATGTCGATCCAGCGATGGGAGAACATGCCGTTCCGCGCCGCCAGAACCTTGTCGCCGGGCGACAGCGTGTTGGTGAGCGCGGTTTCCCAGCCGCCGGTGCCGGTCGAGGGGAAGAAGAAGATCTCCGCCGCCTGCGAGCGCAGGACCTCCCGCACGTTGGCGCGCGCGGGGTGCAGGATCTCGCCGAAGAGGGGCGATCTGTGGTCGATCGTCGGCATGTCGACGGCCTTGCGGATCGCTTCCGGGATGTTGGTCGGGCCGGGGATGAAGACCGGGTTCTGGAAAGACATCGGTGCCTCGCTTTGTTCGGGTTGTGTGAGAGATTACGGCCGCGCCGTCACTTGCACAATTTTTTCGAAATTATTTTTCATAATACGAAAAATACACTTTTATCATTGAAATCACTGAATATTTCGTTTTTCATATACTGAAATGAGATTTCACGTACTTGCCGGAAGGATGTCACAGATGGCCGAATCCCGCCCCCGCGGACGCCCGAAAAGCTTCCACGACAAGACCGCCGAGAACACGATCCAGTCGCTCGACCGGGCGCTGATGATCCTCAAGGTGGTGAGCGAGGCGGGCGGGCTCACGCTCTCCGAGCTGGCCGCAAGGACCGAGCAGTCCGCGCCCACCGTCTACCGGGTGCTGACCACGCTGCAGACCCACGGCTTCGTCGAGATGGAGGAGCCCGGCCAGCTCTGGCATGTCGGCGGCGGCGCCTACCGCGTCGGCTCGCAGTTCCTGCGCCGGACCAAGGTCGTCGAGCGGGCACGCCAGCCGATGGACCGGCTGATGCGCGAGACCGGCGAGACCGCCAATCTCGGCGTCGAGATGCGCGACCAGGTGCTGTTCCTCGCTCAGGTCGAGACCCACGAGACGATCCGCGCCTTCTTCGCGCCGGGCACGCTCAGCCCGATGCATGCCTCGGGCATCGGCAAGGCGCTCCTGGCCTGGTACCCCGAAGCGCGCGTCCGCGCGATCGCCGCGAGGGGGCTCGCGCGCTTCACCGCGCAATCGCTCGCCGAGGAACCGGCGCTCATCGCCGACCTCGCCCGCATTCGGTCGCGTGGCTTCGCCATCGACGACGAGGAACGGACCGACGGCATGCGCTGCGTCGCCGCGCCGATCTTCAACGCCCACGGCGAGCCGGTGGCGGGGCTTTCCGTCTCCGGACCGACCTTCCGCCTGACCGCCGATCGCGCGGCGGGAATTGGCGCCGAGGTGCGCCGGGCTGCCGACGAGGTGACGCTCGCGACCGGCGGGCGAATGCCGTGACACGGCGCCGCGATCCGCGCGGCGCGGTCGCGGCACGGGGCGTTCGCCTCGTGCCCTGGCCATCGGGCAGAGTTTTCGCCGCATCGTCAGGATGACAAGGGACGGCCGGCGGTTGATGCCGCATTGGTCGGTATGTGTCTTGCCCTGGACTGTCTCGGCTCCCCATGAGACCTCGTCGATCCGCTTGCGGTGTTTATGGGGAGGGGATTTTCCGTGCTGTTCCGGCGGGCGGCCATCCACGATTGACGATCGCGCCTTTCAGCCGGCATGCATGCGCGGAGTCGCCGAAGATCAGTCCAACCGGCGCTCTCACGTCCTGTTCGGGCATGGGGCGCCAGCCGCCGGGGTCGATCCGGAGGATCGGCGATGCATCAAGTCCGACACCATGGCTGTTGTGCCGAGGCAGGCCGCCCGGGACTGTCAGCCCGGCGCTGTTCCGCATCGGTACATGCGCCACGAGCGCGGCGCCGCACCCGGGCAGCCAGATGATCTGTGCCCGCGCCTCCCGTAGCGCCTCCACACAGCGCATCATCCGGCTTTCTGGAGCCGTGCAGGCGAAATCTCCCTGAACCGTACCGGGATCCGAGGTCGTCGGCAGAATGTTAGGGGTTGATCGCGGCGGACCACGTGGCGTCGGCGCTTGCGACATTTGCCGCGATGTCGGCGCTCCAAGTCGTCCGCACCTCGGTCGAAGCGTACAGATAGAGCCGTCCGTCATACACCGCGAAGGCTTCGGGCACGGACGCAGCTACGATGCCCTTCGCCATCGCGCCAGCACAATGGCCTCCGTATTGGGGAGTGTACGCGATGGGGTTCATTTCGAAGGCTTCCCTCGTCGTGGCCGTGGCGAAATACCAGGTCGCGCCGCGCCACATGAGTGCATGGCCGGCATGCCCGGGCACCGGGCGGCCTTCGGTGAAATAGGCCACCGGATCATAGCCCGAGATCGCCACCCCGCCGGGCGCGAAGATCGTGGATTCGCGAGCGAAAACCGGGCTCAAGGCGGTCCCGGCAAAGGGCAGGGCCAGGGTGGCGGCCACCAGGGCGCGGCGTGTCACAAGCATGTCGAATCCCCTTCGGACGGATGCCCGATCGTGGTCCACACCATGACCGTTTCGACGCTGCCGGAAAAGCCGCCTCCCGCAAGCGTGATCGGAGGCGGCTGGAGCGTGATCGGCCGTCATCCCGTGTCAGCCGACCGCCGCCGCGTACAACGCCACCGCTGCCGCGTTCGAGACGTTGAGCGAACCGAACGCGCCCGGATAGGGGATCTTCGCCAGCCGGTCGCAGGTCTCGCGGGTCTTATTGCGAAGCCCCGGCCCCTCGGCCCCGAGCACGAGGCCGACCGGCCGGCCGGCCGCGGCGGCGACCGCCGCGCCGAGCGTCTCCTCGGCCTCGCCGTCAAGGCCGATCAGCACGTATCCCATGTCCTTCAGCCGCTCCATCGCCTCGGCGAGGTTGCCGACGCGGAGATACGGCTGGCGTTCCAGCGCGCCGCTCGCGGTCTTGGCCAGCGCGCCGGTCTCGGGAGCTGCATGGCGCGCCGGCGCGATCACCGCGCGCGCGGCGAAAACCTCGGCCGAGCGCAGGATCGCGCCGACGTTGTGCGGATCGGTGACCCGGTCGAGCAGCACGACAAGCGCGCGCCCCTCGCCACTGGCCGCGATCTCCTCGAGCCGGCCCCAGTTGAGCGGCTTCACCTCGAGCGCCGCGCCCTGATGGACGCTCTCGGGCGCGAGCGGCGCATGGCTGTCGAACTTGCGTGGATCGACGATCTCGGGCGCGAGGCCACCCGCCGCGACCGCCTCGCCGAGCCGGTCGGCGGCGTTCTTGGTGAGCACCAGCCGGAGCTTTTCCCGTGCCGGATTGGCCAGTGCGTCGCGCACCGCGTGGAGCCCGAAGAGCCACACGGTCTCGGACGCGGCCGCGCGACGGGCGCGTTCCTTTTCAATCACCCAGGCCGGTTTCTTCATGCGTCAGACCCCCATCGCGGCAGGGGCGGAGAATGCGCCGGCCGGCCTTGGGAAACAACCCCGCCGACTGCCTCATCGCCGAGATTTTCCCGCTTGACGCCCCCGGACCGCTTGAGTATCCAGCCCCCAGCGTCGGGCGACGTGCTGCAAGGTGCGGCAGCGGACTGTAACTCCGCCGGGGAGACCCATGCCTGGTTCGATTCCAGGGTCGCCCACCATTCCCCCCAAAACCAAAGACTTAGGCTGCATGAACCGCCGGTGGGCCACAATGGTGGGACACATCATGCGCCTTGCTGCCTATCTAAGCGCCTCTCGGCACGGCATTTTCTACTTCCGCTACCCGCTGCCAACAGCCAGTCACCCGGCCCGGAAGCGCGGGCACGTCAAGGTATCGCTGGCCACCCGGGAGCCTCGTCAGGCGGGGCAGCTTGCGCGCCTGCTCGCGGTGGCTGGACAAAGCGTCCTCGCCCGGCCAAAGGTCCGGGCCATGCGATACGATGAAATGCGTCAACACGTCCGCGACCACTTCGGCCAATTGCTCCGCCAGTTCCGGGAGCGAAGCGCCGTCGATGGCCCGGCAACTGATCTGGACCTAGACGCGCTCAGTGCTTCGCTGGGGCTCGCTGAGGGCGATCCTGACGGCTGGGCATCCCTTTCCCACGCCGATGGTACAGACGGGCTCCTCCGGGCGTTTTGCGACGTCCGTGGCATTGCCCCGGAACCAGAAGGCCGCGCGCGCGCCCTCATGGTCACGGAGTTGCAGAAGGGCTACAGGGAATATGTCACGCGAGCTCTTGAGCACACAGCGGAGTTCAACACCCTCACGTTGGAACAAGAGGTCCGCCCAGCGCCACCCGTTGCCCCAGCAAAGGCGAGCAAGCCTGCGACCGAAACCAAGTTACTGCCCTTCGCAGACGTGCTGGCGCGGTATTTCGCTGAGTTGGAGCGGACCAAGGCTCTTGCCGCCAAGACCGATGGCGAGAAGCGCGACGCACTTGCCCTCATGTCGAAGCTCACCGGAGACAAGCCCCCGGCAGACATGAGGAAGGCGGATGCTCAGGAGGTCAAAGCGGCGCTGTTCAAGCTGCCCAAGAACCGGAGCAAGAACCCGAAGACCAGAGACTTGCCGCTGCTAGACATGCTGGAGGTACCCGGCATTGAACGCATCGCAGCCCGCACCATGAACGTCTATCTTGGGCACATGCAGCACTTCTTCGGCTGGGCAGTGGACAACGGATATGCCGCCGACAACGTCTTTCGCGGGCTCCGGCTGAAACGAACCGCGCGCAGTGATGATGAAGGCCGTAAGGCGTTCTCTGGGGACCAACTCCGGCTCATGTTTTCGCACCTCACAGACCCGGATAGTCCGCTGGTGCGCAAGGACGTACACAAGTGGCCCGCGCTCATTGGTGATCCTCCCCCAATGAAGTGGTCCGCCGTTATGTTTAGGAAAACGGAGGATCAGAATGGCTACGAAGCGGCACAAGCCGGAAGAGATTGTCACGAAGCTGCGGCAGGTTGAGGT
>NZ_JAPDOG010000047.1 GCF_026013545.1 Defluviimonas salinarum
AGAAGCTCCAGGTCGCAGACCTGGCGCTGGGTGAGGTCCCAGGACGGCAGCGCGCCGGCCTCGTGCTTCAGCTTCTGGGCAGACTCGTACGAGACGTATAGCTCCGGGATCGGAGCAAGATTGGGGAGCGACATCAGCGATTCGACCTTTGCATGACCGGCGCGGCGAGACCGCCGCTTTCGCGCCGGGCATAGCGCCGAAACGGGACAAAATTCAAGACGCGCGGGCTCTGGCGCCGTGCAATCGGACGGAAAGTGCGATATTTCTGCGATGCAGCGAACGGCGTCACGGACCGCGCGCCTCGAACGGGACGCGAGGCGCCTCGCGCGGCCCGGTTCACGGACGGATCATCACCAGACGCGCGGGAGCCGGAAAAGCCACGCGGCCATTGGCGCCAATATGGGCGGCCAGGTGGTGTCGCGCGGCCGCTTTCAGCCGGCGCAACCGGTCGGCGGAGACCATGTCCGAGAGCGTCCAGCCGCCGATCTCGGTGTCGATCCATGCGTCGAGCGATGCATGGCGCGCCGTTCCCGTGAGGACGCCATGCTCGGCAAGCTTCAGCCCCGCTCGGTCAATCTCATCTTTGATGTCACCGATGCTTCCGAGGGAAAAGGGCGCGGCAAGCGCGGCGGCTGCATCGGGGCCCGCGATCTCGCCGACGAGCGGCACTAGCCGGTCATAGGCGGGGGTTCGATCCAGCACCTCCCAAACGAGCAGCGCTATGCGGCCTCCAGGTTTCGTGACGCGGGCCATCTCGCGCAGCGCTGCCGTGCGGTCGGCGAAGAACATCAGGGCGAACTGGCACATGACCGCATCGAATTGGCCATCGGCAAGGGGTAGCGACTCGGCGGGCGCCTCGATCCACTCGATCGCGTCGGACTTGCTGCGCGCAACGGCGAGCATGCCGGGATTGATATCCACCGCGGCGACATGTCCTTTGGAGCCCGTAAGTTCGGCGGCGGCCAAGGCGGCGACACCGGTGCCGCAGCCGACGTCAAGAACGTGCTCTCCGGGGGCGATCGCGGCGGCGTCGGCCAGCATCGGAGCGAATTGCCCGAACAGGGCGGGCACGAATGCGCGATCGTAGATTGCGGCGGCCGCGGTTTCGACCTGCCCGGCTTCGGCTTTCTTCAGGGTCTGCATGATCTCCTCCTTTCATACGGGGAGGTTCGCAAACCCGTCCGGGTGCGAATAGTCCTGATTCTGTAGTAGTCTGATTGTTACCCGATCGAGCCACGGCCAAAGGGTAAGGGAGCACCAGATGCGACGCTACGGCCAGTTCTGTCCGGTCGCCAAGGCGGCGGAGGTCTTCTGTCAACGATGGACCGCGCTGATCCTGCGCAACATCACCTGGGGCGCGCACCGGTTCTCCGACATCCAGCGCGGCGTGCCGATGATGTCTCCGACGCTACTTTCCAAGCGGCTGAAATCCCTTGAGCAGGAAGGAATACTGGAGCGCCGCGCGAACGGGCGCGCGGTCAGCTACCACCTGACCCTCGCGGGCCGCGAATTTACCCCGATCATCGAGGCGATGGGCGCCTGGGGGCAGCGATGGGCGCGGCGGGATCTCGAGGAGGGCGAGATCGACCTGGACCTGCTCCTTTGGGGAATAGAGCGCGGCGCGCGGGCCGACGCCTTCGGGGCGCGCGGGGTGGTGCGGATCGAATTCACCGACCAGCCGGCGCACAAGGCGCTCTGGTGGTTCCTAAATGAGGATGGGCGGTGCCAGCTCTGCGTCGACGATCCCGGTGGCGAGACCGATCTTTTCCTGGCCGCGACCGTCGCTGACTTCATTCGCATCTACCGGGGTGACATCGCGCTCAGGACCTCGCTGGCTGACGGCATTCTCGAGGCGATCGGCAGCTACGAGGCGCGGGACGCCCTGGCAAGTTGGCTGAACCTTGGCCCGCTCTCGGCGATCCGACCGGTGAATGCGGCGAGTGGGCAGGGCCGAACGGCGGCACGGGACCCAGTGGTCCCGGCCAGTGGCATGGACCAGGATCGATCCATGTGAGAGCGGCCGGTCATCCCGGCGCGCTTCCGTGGTTGGGTTACTCCGCGGCTTCGACCGCCTTTTCGGCGTCTTGTGCTGCGAGCCAACGTTCGGAATCGAGCGCCGCCATGCAGCCCATCCCTGCCGAGGTCACGGCCTGGCGGTAGACGTGGTCCGTCAGGTCGCCGGCCGCGAAGACGCCGGGGATCGAGGTCTCCGTCGTGCCCGGCTTCACCTTCACATAGTTGCCGTGATGGAGCTCCAGCTGGCTCGCGACCAGTTCCGAGGCCGGAGCGTGGCCGATCGCGACGAAGAAGCCCGCACAGGGGATATCCGTGGTCTCGCCGGTCCTTACGTGGCGGGCGCGCACCGCGGTGACGCCGAGCGGCTGCTCGTCGCCGAGCACCTCGTCGATCGTGTGATCCCACAGGATCTCGACTTTCGGATGTTTGAAGAGGCGGTCCTGAAGGATCTTCTCGGCCCTGAGCTCGTCGCGGCGATGGACCAGCGTGACTTTGCTGGCGAAATTCGTGAGGAACAGCGCCTCTTCGACGGCCGTGTTGCCGCCGCCGGCCACGACAACCTCCTTGCCGCGGTAGAAGAACCCGTCGCAGGTCGCACAGGCCGAGACGCCGAAGCCCTTGAACTTCTCCTCCGACGGCAGGCCGAGCCACTTGGCCTGCGCGCCGGTGGCGAGGATTACAGCGTCAGCGGTGTAGGTCGTGCCGGAATCGCCATGCGCGGTGAACGGCCGCTTCGACAGGTCGAGGGAGGAGATGTGGTCGGAAATGACCTCGGCGCCCATCGCCTTGGCGTGCTCTTCCATCCGGACCATGAGATCGGGACCCTGGACCTCGGTGTCGCCGGGCCAGTTCTCGACTTCGGTCGTGATGGTGAGCTGTCCGCCCGGCTGGATGCCCTGAACAAGGATCGGGTCGAGCATGGCCCGCGAGGCATAGACCGCCGCGGTATATCCTGCGGGGCCGGAGCCGATGATCAGAACCCTGGTGTGCCGCGTCTCGCCCATGACAGTCCCTTTCCGATGCTTGTCCGCGCCATATAGTCAGCCCGGGCGGGCTGGGGAACCCCTCGAAACACGGTCATGCGGCTGATCGGGACTGAAACAGGAGCGGCTGGCCCTACAAGTCCGCTTCTCCTGACGGCGGCCGTCTCGGTGCTGCCGCGCGGATGGTGTCTCAAAATGTTGCGTGCTTGCGAAACAATGTTGCGCGTTATGGCGCCGAACGGTAAGTTCCGCGAAATTTCGGGAGAGAATGACCTATGGGCGCCAACAGACTCGACGAGATCGACCGGAAAATTCTGGCCGAGCTGCAAGATGACGGGCGCATGACGAATGTGGAGCTGGCCCGCCGCGTCGGCATTTCGGCGCCGCCCTGCCTGCGTCGGGTGCGGACGCTGGAGGAGGCGGGCTACATCCGCGGCTACCACGCCGACGTCAACCCGCGCGAGCTTGGATTCGAAGTCCAGGTCTTTGCCATGGTCGGGCTGCATTCGCAGGCCGAGGTCGATCTGTCGGCCTTCGAGCAGCGTTGCCGGGAATGGCCGCTCGTGCGCGAGTGCCACATGCTGAACGGCGAGATCGACTTCATCCTGAAGTGCGTCGCCCCGGACCTGTCGTCGTTTCAGACGTTCCTGACCGAGGAGCTGACCTCGGCGCCGAACGTGGCGAGCGTCAAGACCTCGCTCGTGATCCGCTGCGCCAAGGACAAGCCCGGCGTTCCCTTCGATTTCCTCGAAGAGCGACTCGGGCGCAGCGCCTGAGGACGAAGCCCCGGCGCTGCGCCCGGCCCCCAGCGGCGGCGCGGCGTGCCTCGCCCTAGCCGGCCAGCGCCGCCTCAACCTCGCTTGATGTCATGTGGGGATGGGCCAGTGGACCAAACCCGCTGAACGACCGCAGGTGCGGGAACAGCGACAGGAAGCTCTGCGCCGCCCTGGGTCCGCGGTCCTCTCTGGTCGCACCGGGGTGGTAGCTTTCGATCTCGAGCCCCGCGGCGCGCAGCGATCCGTGCCTTTCGAGCATGATGTGGTACACCGGCACCGCCGCCGTGGGCGTGACCTCGATGATCGATACGCCATCGACGAAAGTTTGGGCCGAAGCGTAGACAGCTCCGGCGCGGTCGCCGAACCGGCTGCGCAGAAGGAGCTTGGCGCCCGGCCCCAGCACGAGATCCGGCATCGGCCGACCGATGCCGAGCGCATCGGCGGTGATCCGGGTCAGCGTACCGCCGTGCATGCCGCGCATGGCGCGCGGCGGGAAGAGCGTCATGGAGCCGATCCAGGTGATCGTCTCGCAGCGGTCTTCGGCCGTCAGGGCCTGCATGCCGGGCACGAGGTCCTCGACGGCGACGGGGCCGTCCGACGTTGCGATGACGGTCCCTCGGGCGAAAGCCGAAAACGCTTCCTCGTAGTCGGGGATTGCGGGCGCGAGACGGGTTGCGGTCTCAATCTGACCGTCCGCGTCCAGATAGCTCAACTGGTAGCGCCTAGTGAGTATCGGAGGGTTGAATTCAGGTTTTCGATACGGAATGCCTTGGCATTCGGCAGCGGGCGAAGAACTTTTTTCCGTCGAAACAGAGGCGACGGTACCTAACGGGTACGACACGCGAGCAGCCTTTCGGTCTGGTCACATCTGCGCACCCCCACCCAAGAATACAGACTGACACAGTTGATATCGGGCCATCTCGGGCGGCTTCTGTCAAAAACGGGCGTCCATTTGCGCCTCCTTGTTGTCAATCGCCGCGGTGTTGCTGGTTTTGTTGCCGAAAGCGTGAATAATGACTGGGCGCGAAACGACGCACCCCGCGCTGGTAGCGCAACGAATCGGCTCGTGATCCTGCCGATAACCGCGCCCCGCCGTGACGATGGGAACAATGCGGTAGCCCTTGTGCTCTGCGCCAGACCTGCATCAGGTGGCCGTCGAAGGGCGTATGTGCGGGGAGGTCGCTCCCCCTTCTTGATGATGGCGCTTGCCGCCGAGTTATTGAGGGCTCTGCGGGGCGAGGTGACGCTCCGGCTGCCCTTCTTTGGATTTCACTGAGATGCGGCTTTGCCTGACTGCTCCTTTGTCCTCTGGGGCTTGCGCCCCGCCTTCAGCCGGGTTGCCTGATCCGGCGTCACTCAACCTCGTGTTGAAATGCGGCAGAAATATGGCGCCGCAATCAGAGCCGGATTGCCGAGAGAAGCCGGCCGTAGTCGGCTTCGTGGGCGTGCACCGACCGGCGGTACGAGAAGAACCGCTCGGGATCGGAATAGGTGCAGTGACGGCTCCATTCCGCCCGCCCGACGCCGGCTTCGCGCAGGCGGTGCAGGCCGAAGCCCGGAAGGTCGAAATGCACGCGGTCGCCTTCGCCTCCGGCGAAGAAACGGTCGTTGTCAGGATCCTCGGTGAGGAACGTGTCGAAAAACTCCGGCCCGACCTCGTAGGCTTTCTGGCTGATGGTCGGGCCGATGATCGCGACCGTGTTGCCGCGACTGGCGCCGAGGTCTTCCATCGCTGCGAGCGTCGCTTCAAGCACGCCTGACAGCGCGCCGCGCCAGCCGGCATGGGCGGCGCCGATCACGCCCGCGCGGGCGTCGGCGAACAGCACCGGCTGACAGTCCGCGGTCAGAACCGTGAGCGCCAGGTTCGGAACATCGGTGACGAGCGCGTCGGCACGAACCGGCGTCGCGAACGGACCGGTGACGGTCACGACGTCCGCCGAATGAACCTGATGCACACCGACCAGTGCGCCCGGCCGGACGCCAAGCGCGTCCGCCACCCGTTCCCGGTTGATCGCGACCGCTTCGGTCAGGTCCGACGAGCCGTGGCCGCAGTTCAACCCGCGGAATATTCCGGATGACGCGCCACCCTTGCGCGTGAAGAAACCGTGTTTCAGGGGCAGCAGCGCGTCATGCGTGAGGATTTCGAGCGTCATGAAACTGGTCTAATCCGGGTGGAAGGGGCGCCCCTCTGGGGAAACAGGCAATCGCTTTGAACAACTGTCCCATTTCTTCGGGATGGGTCAAGCGCCGATGCGCCGCGATGTGGCTTTCGAGCGCGTCGCCGGTGAGGTTCCGCGCAAGGGCGCGGGCGCGCCCGGTGATTCCCAGCCGTTCGAGAAACACGCCCTGCGGGGTCATCGCGGTGGTCTCGCAGCCAGCGGCGGCGAAGGCGACCGCAAGCTGTTCGAAATCGACATGAGCGGTCAGGTCGGCCTCGCCCGGCTCGGCGAAGGGATCGACCGGCCGGTGCGCCTTCAGCGCCTGAAGCGTATCGCCGAGCGAGTGCCAGCCGCCATAGTCGATCACGAGGGCAAGGCCGCCATGACGGGCAATGCAGCCGGCGATGGTCGCCGCGATGGGGGCGAGGGCCGGGCAGGTCTCGACGATGTCGCACGGCGCGGTATCACCCAGCCGGGCATCGAGGGCGCCGTAGCGGCTCACCGGCCCGAGGCCCGGCATCAGCCCATGTTCGGAAAGCGCGACCTGCCGCTCGGACCATCCGTTGTCACGTCGCTCGAACTGGCGGATCGGCAGCGCGTCGAAGAACTCGTTCGCGACCAGAAAGAGGGGCGCTTCGGGCAAATCCTCGGCCCGGTCGAGCCATTCGGGGGCCTGATCCGACAATGTCCTGGCCTGGCAGGCGCGAAGCGCAGGCGAAGCCTCGACGAGCCGGATCCGTGCCGCCTCGGCCATGCCGGGCACGGCGCGGATCGCACGACAGATGTCGGCCATCAGCGTGCCGCGCCCGGGACCAAGCTCGGCCAGCGTGAACGGGGTGGGGCGGCCCTGATCGAGCCAGCTCTGCGCGAGGCAGAGCCCGACCATCTCGCCGAAGACCTGGCTGATTTCCGGCGCGGTGGTGAAATCGCCGGCGGATCCGAAGGGATCGCGGGTGGCGTAGTAGCCGTGTTCCGGATGCATCAGGCAGTCGGCCATGTACTCGGCGATCGTCACCGGGCCGCTCGCCGCGATCCTCCGCGCGAGGATTTCGGCGAGCGGCGTCACGCCCGCGCCCGGCGCCAGAACCAGAGCCCGGCGAGAATCATCGGCAGCGACAGGAGCTGCCCCATCGACAGGCCGATGCCGCCAGCATGGAGAGCGTAGCCCATCGGGTTGTCGGGGGTGATGAACTGGTGATCGGCCTGCCGGACGAACTCGACCGCGAAGCGGGACAGCCCGTAGCCGAGGAGGAAGACGCCGGTGATCAGCCCGGGCCGCCGGAGGGCTCCGCGCCCAAGAAGCAGCATCAGGACCGCTCCGAGCAGCAGCCCCTCGAGACCCGCCTCGTAAAGCTGGCTCGGATGGCGCGCGCAGTCGCCGGGAAGGAAGCCGGTGCAGGTCTGCGCGGCCTCGCCGGGGAAGATCACGCCCCAGGGCAGGGTGGTGGGGCGGCCCCAAAGCTCGGCGTTGACGAAGTTCGCGAGGCGGCCGAGAAACAGGCCGATCGGCGCCACCAGCGCCATCGCATCCGAAAGCTGCAGGGGCGGCACGGCGTGGCGGCGGCAGAACCAGAGCCCGGCGGCGACCACGCCAAGGAAGCCGCCGTGGAACGACATGCCGCCTTCCCAGACCTTCACGATCTCGGCCGGGTTCGCGAGGTAGAACCCCGGCTGGTAGAACAGCACGAAGCCGAGGCGGCCGCCGAGAATCACGCCGATGATGATCGCGGTCAGGAGATCCTCGACCTTTCCCGGCTCCATCGGCGCCTGCCCGGCCGGCCACAGGGCGGGGCGCCGCATCAGCGCGCGGATGACCCACCAGCCCGCCAGAAGTCCGACGAGATAGGCGAGAGCGTACCAGCGCAACGCGAGCGTGATGCCGAAAAGCTCGACCGAGAAGATCTCGTTCGAGAGATCCGGAAAAGGAATGGCAGCCTGCATCGTGTTCTCCTCGACCCTCTCAGAGCGCGCGGCTGCGACGAAGTCAACCTTGAGCTTTGCCGCCGCGGTGCGCATATAGGCCGCGAAACCGACCTGCCCCACGGAGGCGCCCGATGAGCGGACCGAACAAGTTCTTCGACGACATGTCGAAGCTGATGACCAATGCGATGGGCGTGGCGCAAGGTGCCCGGACCGAAGCGGAAACCGCGATGAAGAGCTGGATGGACCGCTGGCTGGCCGACCGTGACTTCGTCACGCGCGAGGAGTTCGAGGCGGTGCGGGCGATGGCACAGAAGGCGCGGGAAGAGAACGAGGCGCTGAAGGCGCGCATCGCCGCGCTCGAAGCCGGCAAGAAGGGCTGAGGCGCCGCGGCGCGTGAGTGTCGCGAGTTATCCGCCTTCTTCCGATCAGTACTCCACTTCATCGACCGGCGCCGGACGCGGGGCCAAACGGACGGATTGGCTTTACCAGGGGCGCCGCATGGGGCGGCCCCCTTTTCGCAGTAGAAGGCCGGATCGCCGCTCATGGCGCTCCATGCTTTCGTCAGGCTCGGCCATTTATGGAACACGCCACTTCGACGCGCGGCAGTCACGCTTTGCGCGCGGTTTCGGTCCTGCCCGGAGTTCCTTGCCGGGTATCGCGAATATCCGTGCACGACCACTCTATCTGTGTGTTGACTCCAATATCTGCAGTGATCCCGGAAGGGGCCGGCTGAAGCCGGAAGTGGGCGGATGGTCCAAGGAAATAAGGGGTTTTGGGGGCGTGTTGGAGTCGGTGAGGACCGTGGGTGCGATGTCTGCAGTACAGGCCGAAATCGGGGCTTGGTGGGGCTGAGCGGGCTGTCGGGGCAGATTTGAAGGCGCCGGTGAAGGGACCGTTTAAACCCCTGTAAAAGAGCATTAAAATGGGGCGTGCGGGCGAAGTCGTGGCCGAAGCGGGCTCCGATCCGCGACCGGCTCCTGTCGATCACGCTCATCGACGAGGACGGCGTCTCGGCCGACCGCGCCGAGATCGTCATCGACGACCGGGACGGCCGGGTCGCCTTCCCGGAGATGGACGCCACGCTTGACATCGCGCTCGGCTTCCGCCCGGGCGCGCTGACCCCGATGGGGCGCTTCGCCGTCGACGGCGTCTCGGGCACCGGGCCGCGCCAGACGATGACGGTCTCGGCCACCGCCGCCGACATGAAGGGCGCGATCCGCGCGCCGAAGACCCGCGCCTGGGAGAATGTCACGCTCTCCGCCATCGTCGCCACGATCGCCGCCGAGGCCGGGCTCGACCCGGTCGTCGGCGAGAGCGTCCGGACGGCGCTCTGGCCCTATCTCGCGCAGACCGCCGAGAGCGACCTGCATTTCCTGACCCGGATCGCGGCGACGCTCGACGCCACCACGAAACCCGCCGGCGGGCGGCTCATCGTCCAGCGCCGGGGCGAGGGCAGAACCGCCGCCGGCGACGCGATGACACCGGTCGCGCTCGCGGCCAGCCGGCTTTCCGACTGGCGCTGGAAGCTCGATGCCCGCGAGGACTACGGCGCGGTCGAGGCCGAATGGGCCGACACCGCCGGCGGCACGACCCACAAGGTCACGAAGGGCGCGGGCAAGCCGGTCCGCAAGCTCCGCCACGTCCATGCCTCGGCCGGGGAAGCCGAGCGCGCCTGCGCGGCCGAACTCGCGCGCGCCGGACGCGCCGGGCTCACGCTCACCGCCTCGCTCGCGGGATTCGAGCCCGGCCTCTTCGCCGGCGGCGCGGTGACGGTCACCGGGCTCCGGCCCGAACTCGACGGCGACTGGCACGTCGCCCGCGTCGTCCATGAGCTCTGCAATGGGCTCACCACGAAGTTCGAAGCCCTGAAAGCGAAAGCATGACGGATTACCGTAACGCCCCCCTGGTCCCGATCGCGGCCCCCGGCCGCGCCTCCGGCGTCACCGCGCTCGCGCGCATCGGCCATCTGCGCTCGGACATGCCCGCGCTCGCGGGCGCGGCGCTCGCGATCGTCGCGCCCGCGCGGATCTCCCCGGCCGCCGGCGTGACGGGCACGGTCTTCAGCCTGATCCCGCCGCTCATCGAGGGCGCGCCCCGGCCGAGCGTCTCGCTGACCGTGTTGACGCTCGGCGGCGTGGATGTTCGCGACCAGGTCGTGGCGGGCCGCTTTACCGCACCCTCGGCCGGGGCGCTTCTCGCCACCTGGACCGCCGCGAACGGGCTGGCCGAACCGGTGACAGCGACGGCCGCGGCGGTGGTGGCCGACTACGCGGCCGGCGCCTTCAGCGGCGCCTTCAGTGCCGCATTCGATCGAGCAGGATAGGAGTGAGACGATGGCTGCGATGACCAGAACGGCCTTCAAGACGGCGAAGAACGCGCCCCTGGCCGACAACGCGACGGGCGACATCACCGCCGCGGCGCTGCGCGCCGTGATCGACGACTTCGCCGACAGCGCCACCTTCCCCGAGGACATCGCCGCGGATCTCGTGAAGCTCGCCGGCGTCGAGGAGGGCGCGAGCGCCGACATGACCGGGGCCGAGATCAAGGCTGCCTACGAGGCAGAGGCCGACACTAATGCCTTCACCGATGTCGCGTTGACCAAGCTCGCCGGCATCGAGGACGGCGCGACGGCCGACATGACCGGCGCCGAGATCAAGGCCGCCTACGAGGCCGAGGCCGACACCAACGCCTTCACCGATGCCGAGAAGAGCAAGCTCGGCGGCATCGAGGCGGGCGCCAGCGCCGACATGACCGGGGCCGAGATCGTCGCGTCGGTCGACGCAGAACTCGGCGGCACCGACTGGCGGATGCTGCGCTTCGAGCAGATCACGCAGGCGGCCTATGACGCGCTGCCGACGCCCGATCCCGCCACGCTCTACATCATTGTCGGGTGAGCCATGGCGACCCTGAGCACCGGTGACGCCGTGCGCCTCGGGGCTGTCGCTGCCGACAAGGTCTATCTCGGCGCGTCCCTCGTCTGGAGCCCCGCGCCGGCGCCGTCGATCTTCGACTTCGAGCTGGTCGACGAGGCGGGCTCGGCAGCCTTCACCAGCGTCTCCGCGCTTCGCGTCTCGATCCAGGGCGGGCCGTGGCAGACGATCGCCGCCGCCGGTCTCACGCTGGCGCGTACGGCGGCCGACGAGATCACCGTGTCGGGCTTCGCCTCGAACGCCGACGCGCTCTCGGCGCGCTGGCATTACCAGCAGCAGCAACCCGGCGAGCCCTATTCCGAGGCGAACAGCGTCGCGGCGATCTGGGCGCGGCGCGTCGGCGGCCCGACGCCGGCGAACCCGACCATGCCCGGCGTGCCGCTCGCCGCGACCCCGCACAACAACCCCGTGGTGACCTCGTGAGCATTCGTCTGCCCTTCGTGAACCACCAGTTCGCTACCTCGGGCGCGGTGCGACTCGACGCGCCGACCGTGGCCTGCGAGAAGCCGGCATCGGTGGCCTGCGTCTATGGACTGTGGGTGCGTCCGCCGTCCTCGCCCTTCGTCAACAACCGGTCCCACACGTTCCTCGGCCAGCAGGGCGGCGGCACCGGCGGCAACGACGGTTATGTGCGCTTCGCGGATCAGGGCATGACCACCATCGAGGCTCTGGTCAAGGACGGCGGCACGACGCGGTTCTCGGCCTCGGTCGCGCTCGGCGCCGCGGCCTGCGGCAAGGCCTTCCTGGTCATGGTGATCGTCGCCAACGGCTACAGCTATCTCGCGGTCTGCGAGCCAGGCGGCGCGGCGATGGTCGGCACCCATGCCGGCGCGGATCTCTATGCCCGCAACCTCACCGGCACGAAGTACCTCTTCAACCGCATCGGCTCGGCGCTCGACAAGGGCTTCTACGGAGAGGTCGAAAACGCCTTCTTCCTGCACGGCAGCTTCCCCGGCGCCTCGACCGGGGCGCCCGACACCACGCTCATCCAGAACATCGCGAGCGGGGCGCAGGATCTCGACACGCTGCACACGCTCCTGACCGGCGGATCGCAGCGGTTCCGCTACACGCTCGCGAACGATGCCGACCTGGCCGATGCCTGGGGCGTCGCCGGCGCCCTGACGCCGCAGCTCATCAACGCGCCGACCGGGTTCCGGCTGCGGCCCGGCGGCCCCCTGCGCCCGGTGGCGCTGCGCCCGGCCCACACGCGCACTCATGTCAGCCAGGCGCAGTTCCCGACGCCGGGCAGTGCCGCCGGCGCCACGGCGCGGATCAGGACCGAGGGCGGGATCTATGCCGGCATCACCCCGGCCGCGATCGAGGCGCGGCTCGTCAAGGATGACGGCGCGGAGCTCTTGGGCTGGACCACCGTCGATGCCGCGCCGGCTGGCGGCGCATGGGCGGCGGGGGAACTGACCGGCGTGCCGCTGACGGTCGGGTTCCTGCGCCTCGAGTTCCGCGCGGTGGATGGTGGCGGGCTGCAGGTCGGCCCCGCCGTCTCGTCGCACGGGCTGCGCGGCACCGGGTTCAGCCTCATCACCTCCGGCCAGTCGCAGCACATGCACCTGTGGGAGGTCGGCGCGTCCTCGATCTCGCTGCCGGCGGGCATCAATCTTGCGGTGACGCGGCAGAAGGGCGTGACGGTCCCCGCCGGCACGACCGAGGATTGCCTCCTGTCGAGCGGAGATCCGGTCACGGTTCGGCTCGCCTGGGGGATGCGGCAGGCGGCGGTCGAGCTCAACACCCGGTTTCCCGGCATCCCGGTCCAGTTCGCGACGGTTGGCGAGAGCGGTCAGGACGTGACCGAGTGGCAGCCGGGCGGCGCCTATGCGAACCGCTGGGGCTGGCTCAGGGACCATGTCGGCATGGTGCAGGATCACTACCTCGTCCTCTACGGCCATTCGAACCCGACGCCGGCCTATCTCGACGCGCTGAACGCGATGATCCCCCATGCCGAGGCCTCCCTCGGGCAGAGCAAGCGCGTGATCATGTGTCCGACTGCGCGCTACTCGCTCGCCGGAACGAACAACGCGGGCCCGGTCTACGCCCGCAACGCGATGTGGGACTGGGTGCAGGCGAACCCGGCGCGCGGGCACTGGGGCGGGTCCTGGGCGGTCGTCCATACCTCCGAGAGCGCCGTGTCGGCCGATCCGCATCCCGGCGTGACGGCCGAAGGACAGGGCCGCTCGGGCGCGCTCATAGCCTGGGCGGTGATGATGGCCGCCCGCGCCGCCGAGGACGTCCCTCTCGCCATCAAGTCGGCCGAGGCCGCCGGCACTTCGGTGACGCTCAGGATCGGGCCGGTCAACTAGACCGGCTCGCGGCCCTCCGGCGCCAGCCGGGAGGTCAGGGGGCGCGCCAACGCCCCCCAACTCGGGGAACTCTTTGCGCCCCCGCCGACCAGCTCACGCTTATGGCCGCTCCCATCCCTGAGCTCAGGGAGGGGCATAGAGACAGATTCGCATGACCTCGAAAAGCCCCCGTTTAACAACGCCTTCAACGCCCGTTTCTCCGGTCGCGCCGGTCGCCCCGTGGCTCGGCGGAAAGCGCAACCTCGCGCGCCGCATCACCGCGATCATCGACGCGGACGCGCACATGACCTACGCCGAGCCCTTCGTCGGAATGGGCGGCATCTTCCTGCGGCGGACCCGACGTCCGCGCGCCGAGGTCATCAACGACCGCGGCCGCGACGTCGCCAACCTCTTCCGCATCCTGCAGCGCCACTATCCCCAGTTCCTCGAGACGCTGCGCTTCCAGCTGACCACGCGGGCCGAGTTCGAGCGCCTGGTGGCGACCGATCCCGATACCCTGACCGATCTCGAGCGGGCAGGGCGCTTCCTCTACCTCCAGCGCACTGCCTTTGGCGGCAAGGTCTCGGGCCGGAACTTCGGCGTCTCCCGCGACCGCCCCGGCCGCTTCAACCTCACGACGCTCGAGCCCATGCTCGAGGATCTTCACAGCCGCCTCGCCGGCGTCGTCATCGAGTGCCTCGACTACCAGGACTTTCTCCGCCGCTACGACGGGCCGGGCACCTTCTTTTACCTCGACCCGCCCTACTGGGGCTGCGAGACCGACTACGGCAAGGCACTCTTCGCGCGGGAGGATTTCGCGCGGCTGGCCGAGCTGCTCGCCGGGCTGAAAGGGCGCTTCCTCATGTCGATCAACGACGTGCCGGAGATCCGCGAGATCTTCGGGCGGTTCGCGATCCGGCCGGTGGCGACGACCTACACCGTGGGCGATGGCGCGCGGCCGGCGGCCGAGCTGTTGATCGAGAACGAATAATGGGAGACGTCGCCGGGCAATGCTGCGTCACTCAGTCCACAACTCACCCTATATCCCGCTTGAGGCAACGTTCCTACTCAACCAGACGACGAATCATTGTGCAGAGCGGAAAACACCTAAATCGTTCCGGCGTGTCGAATGGATTAGGAGCGAGTATGCCCAAGGCAGTAACAGTCCAGTATCGTCATCTGAAGACAAAGGATCTTCAGGACGGTGCCGATCTGAAATCTATGGTTGTAGAGGCTCTACGACGGCAAGGCGCCGGGGGCAAAGCCCTCGTCGAGAGCGCACGGTTGAGGAAGATCGACCTCGACCAAGACGGCAGCATTGTCATCCTCAACAAACTTTCAGACCCAGGATCGTGGGACGGTCCCTTGTTCGCTGCGCAGCTCATTCACCTCGAGGCTGGCACAGAGGTGCAAGCTGTCACTCAGTCATTGGAAGAAGACACGACGGAGTTCTTGCTAGAGAACCTCCAGCTTGACGCGAAGACGAGCATTCTTAAAGGCGCGCTGTACTTTGCAGTCGTCAAGAACCACGTCGGAATCATCGAGGGTCAAAGCGTTAAAGGCCGTACGTTGGAGCGGTACCTTACTCGTCTACTGCAAGACGCTGACGAGATGGAGCCTGGGCAAGCAATCATCCTGAACGGTCGGTTTGCCGCCGCAGACGGAAAAGAACTGGCCTCGTCGACCGAGGTGACCGTTCGAGCGGCACCGAACATGGGGCGTGATGCTGAGCTTGCAAGAGCGCAAGAGGTTCTCGAGCGTGAGGCCGCTCGCGCTCGCGAGGAGGGCCACACCGTTTTTGACGTCTTGAGAACTCTAGGTTGGAATGAAGACGCCATTGGGAGTCTGAAGGAGGAAATCCCCGATGATGGCTGGATCGAGGGGTTTTTCAGGGTCTTCATCAAGAGCAAGAAACGGCGGAAGCCGATCTCTCGTGCAACGATTGACGAGGCTCTTAGAAATATCGATCCGGCGGATCTGGGTTTGAGAGGTGACGGCATTGAGAAGGGCGGCTTGGTGAAGCTCTCGCTCTCACGGAGTGTTGCCACAATTGGACAGCTTCTCGATCCATCTGATGCTATGATACAGATCGTGAACGCCCTCAAGGAGTGGGCCGCGCAAGGGAAAATTGATTGCACTTTCGACTAAGTCACAAGCTGTCTGCCATCGCCGTTGCGGTAGCGTTCACCTGTGCGCCGATCGGGTTCTTTGGCGGCGACACAGGGCGAATACTTGTGACTTTCTTGGGCCTGATGTCCGCCAGCATTCTGCCGACGGTGTCACTGTTGGTCGGCGCCATGGGGGCAAACGGACGCTCGGTCAAGGGCATCAACGATCTCCACACGGAGATAGGTGACACGATTGCCGTCCTATGGGCGATCTTCGGGTTGGTCGTGCTCTCGGTGTTGGGGTTGTTGGTCAACTCGCTGGTGATTCCACCTCTCGAACTCCACATTCCTGGAAGCGCCTACTTCGTAAGCGTTGACTCGCTCTTGTATCGTCTGTCCCAGGGCATCACCGGCGGTGCAGCGATGCTTGCTTTGACGCGCATCGGGCATGTGCCGACGTCCTTCAGGCGCGCTCTTGAGATCCGCCATCAAATCGCCGTGGACGAAGCGCGTAGGCGCATTGACGACAGCGCGCCTACGACTGACAAGCTTCAAGCGATTTTTCCGAAGGCGACTGGCTTCGGTGCCAGGAAGGATATTGCCACCGGAAAACAATAACCGAAGGCGCGCGGCAGCAGCTTGTGGCACTGCTCGGCGTCGCCGGAACCGTTTAACCGCCCGTTTAAGGCCGCTTCAAACCGCCGCCGGAACCGATGATCGGCGCGTCTTCGGGGTGCCTCTCGCAACCCAAGGCCGCGTCCGCTACCACATTTAGGGCCGAAAACCCGCTCAGTTGCAGATATCTCTGTCAAACACTGCAAATATTCGTGTCACGCTACACTATCCACAAGATTTAGACGGTCATCCGGAAATACTTCTTTACAGATGGTGTATTCGGAGACACCATATCTTGCAGGGTCGGGCGTCAAATGCACCGAACCTAGAGGCGGGCACCTAGTCCTTGCGGGCTGCCACCCAGCAGGGTCACAAAAGAAGAGGCCGGGCATGTCGCTTTCCGAGACGTATCTCTCCACCGAGGACCTGCATCCGATCGATATCGTCGAAACCATCGCCGAGCATCACGACTGGGATTTCGACCGGGTGACCGACGATCAGATCGCCATGGCGGTCGAAGGGCAGTGGCGGACCTATTCCATCACGCTGGCCTGGTCGGGCTATGACGAGACACTGCGCCTGATCTGCACTTTCGAGATGGATCCGCCCGACGAGGCACTTCCGGCGCTCTACGAGGCGCTGAACCGTACCAATGACATGGTCTGGTCCGGCGCCTTCACCTACTGGCGCGAGCAGCGGCTGATGGTGTGGCGCTACGGTCTGTGCCTCGCCGGCGGTCAGATCGCCGGTCCCGAGCAGATCGACCGCATGATCAACGAGGCGGTCAGTTCCGCGGAACGTTTCTATCCGGCATTTCAGCTCACTTGTTGGGGCGGTGAGAGCCCCGAACGCGCGATGGAAGTCGCCATCGCCCAGGCCTACGGGCGGGCCTGAGGGGGCATTTGGCGGCCGGGGGTTTCCCTCGGCCGCCGGATCGCTAATCTGCCTCCGCAGCTTCGGAGGTGATCATGGACATGAGCGAGGTGAGCCGCAGGGGGCTGGTGCTCTTGGGATGCGGCAAGATGGGCTCGGCGATGCTCGAGGGGTGGCTCAAGGGCGGGCTGCCCGCAGCGAGCGTCTGGGTGAGCGATCCCTATCCGTCGGACTGGCTGAAGGGGCAGGGGGTCAACCTCAACGCGGCCCTGCCGGAGGCGCCGGCCATCGTGCTTGTCGCGGTGAAGCCGCAGATGATGGCCGAGGCGCTGCCGGGGCTCGCGCGGATGGGGGGCGGGCGGACGCTGTTTCTGTCGGTCGCTGCGGGAACCACCATCGCCTATTACGAAAGCGTGCTTGGCGCGGAGACGCCGATCGTGCGCGCGATGCCGAACACGCCGGCCGCGATCGGCCGCGGCGTCACCGCGATCACCGGCAATGCCCGCGCCACAGCGGCGCATCTCGACTTGGCCGAGGTGCTTCTGTCGGCGGTGGGGCAGGTGGTTCGGATCGAGGGCGAGCATCAGATGGACGCGGTGACGGCGGTATCGGGATCAGGCCCGGCCTATGTCTTCCACCTCATCGAGACACTCGCGGCGGCGGGTGTGGCGGAGGGCCTGCCGGCCGATCTCGCGATGCGGCTCGCAAAGGCGACCGTTGCCGGGGCCGGAGCGCTCGCCGAAGCGTCGGAGGAGCAGCCCGATCAGCTCCGGGTGAACGTCACCTCGCCCGGCGGGACCACGGCGGCGGCGCTCAAGGTGCTGATGGACGAGGCGCGCGGATTCCCGGCGCTGCTGAGGGAGGCGGTTCATGCGGCGGCTGAACGGGGGCGGGAACTCGGGCGATGACGATCGGATTTGACGATTTCCTGAAGGTCGATATCCGGGTCGGGCGGATCACCCGCGCCGAGCCCTTTCCCGAGGCACGCAAGCCGGCTTTCAAGCTCTGGGTCGATCTCGGACCCGAGATCGGCGAGAAACGGTCTTCGGCGCAGATCACCCGGCATTACCGGCCGGAGGAACTGGTGGGCCGGCAGGTGCTGGCTGTGGTGAACTTCCCGCCGCGCCAGATCGGCCCGGTGATGTCGGAGGTGCTGGTGCTCGGCGTGCCGGATGCGGATGGCGAGGTCGTTCTGATCGGGCCCGGGCAAGAGGTGCCGGTAGGCGGGCGGCTCTACTGATTTCGGCCTCGGATGCGCCTTGGCCGACCCGCCGGGGGACGTCCCGTCCCCCGGACCCCCTGGGGAGTATTTTTGAACAGAAAGTGAGAACAGCCCGCCCCGGAACCGGGACGGGCTGCACTTCCTGTCGCGGTCAACGGCCCTCCGGCCTGTACCGCGAATCCCACGATCGCAGGGCGGGGTTAAGGAAAGTCTAACCGTGCTTGCCGGACGCGGACCGGTTTGGTCGCGGTCCCCTGACCCGAGTGCCCGCGCCCTTGGCGCGGGCACGAGACATCTCGTGGCGCCGCAAGGCGCCTCCGCGGGATCAGTCGGAAAGGCTCTCGGGCCGGTCGCCGATTTCTTCCCGCCAGTGCCGCCGGCAGAGCGAGACATAGGTCTCGTTCCCGCCGATCTGAACCTGGGCGCCGTCGCGCAGCGCCCGTCCGTCGGGTCCGCGCCGCACCACCATGGTCGCCTTCCGGCCGCAATGGCAGATCGTGCGCACTTCGCGCATCTCGTCGGCGAGGGCCAGGAGTGCGGCCGAGCCCGGGAACAGCTCGCCGCGGAAATCGACCCTGAGGCCGTAGGCCATGACCGGAACGCCGAGGTCGTCGACCGACCGGGCGAGTTGCCAGACCTGTTCGCGGGTCAGGAACTGCGCCTCGTCGAGGAAGACGCAGGCGACCGGGCCCTCGGTGCGCCGGCGCTCGATCGCGGCGAAGAGGTCGGTGCCGGCATCGAAGATGTCGGCCGTCTCGGCGATGCCGATCCGGCTTGCGATCTGCCTGGCGCCCGCCCGGTCATCGAGCTTGGCGGTCAGGAGATAGGTCGCCATCCCCCGTTCGCGGTAATTGTGCGATGCCTGCAGCAGCAGCGTCGACTTGCCGGCATTCATCGTCGAGTAGTGGAAGTAGAGCTTCGCCATGGGACCTGTTTGCGCTGGGGGCAATGGCGCTTCAAGCCGGCCGGAGGCGACTCCGGCCGACCTGTCGCGTCCCGATCACGCGGCCTTGGTGCGCCGCGGCCGCCGCGAGGGGCGCCGGGCCGGGCGTTTGGTCGCCTCGTCAGGCCGGTGAGGCTGGCCATGCGCCGCGCCGCGGTTCTGCCGGTTGCCCTGCTTCGCCTTGGCGGCTTTGGCGGCGGCGTTGGCCTCCGCGCCGGAGGGCGGCTCGCCGCCAATGACCGGCAGCGCGACCTTGGTCAGCTTCTCGATCGCCCGGAGTTCACCGAGCTCCGCCGGGGCGCAGAAGGCGACCGCGCGACCATCGCGGCCGGCGCGGGCGGTGCGGCCGATCCGGTGGACGTAGTTCTCCGGCACATTCGGCAGGTCGTAGTTGTAGACGTGGCGGACATCCGGAATGTCGATCCCGCGCGCCGCGACATCAGTGGCGACCAGCACCTTCAGCTCGCCTGAGCGGAACGCCTGCAGCGTACGCTCGCGCTGGCCCTGGCTCTTGTTGCCGTGGATCGCGCCGGCCTTGAACCCCCAGGTGTCGAGGAGCTTCATCAGCTTGTCCGAGCCGTGCTTGGTGCGGCCGAAGACGAGCGCCAGTTCGTCGGGATGCCTGGCGAGGTAGTCGGCGAGGAGCTTCGCCTTGTCGCCCTGGTTGACGAAATGCACCGCCTGCTCGATCTTCTCGGCGGCCTTGCCCGGGGGCGAGACCTGCACGCGCGCGGGCTCCTTCAGATAGGAGGTCGCGAGTTCTTCGATCTGCTTCGGCATCGTGGCCGAGAACAGCAGTGTCTGGCGCTTGAAGGGAAGGAGGCGGGCGATCTGGCGCAGCGCGTGGATGAAGCCTATGTCGAGCATCTGGTCGGCCTCGTCGAGGACGAGGTAGAGCACTTCGTTCAACGTCAGCGCCTTGCGGTCGAGAAGGTCGATCAGCCGGCCCGGCGTGGCGACAAGGATGTCGACGCCGCGCGCGAGCCGCTCGGACTGGGCGTTGAGCGAAGCGCCGCCGACGACGCGGAAGGTCCGGATCGGCGTGCCTTGCGAGAAGTTCTGGATGTTCTCGGCGATCTGGGTCGCGAGCTCGCGGGTGGGGGCGAGGACGAGGGCGCGGCAGCTCTTCGGATTCGGCCGGCGGCCGATCTCGAGCAGCTTCGTCACCATCGGCAGGCCGAAGGCGGCGGTCTTGCCGGTGCCGGTCTGGGCGAGGCCCATGAGATCGCGGCCCGCCATGATTTCGGGGATGCCCTGGGCTTGGATCGGCGTCGGCGTGGTCAGGCCGAGGCCGGGAAGGTTCATGAGGACGCGCGGGGCGATCCCGAGGTTTTCGAAAGTCGTCAAGTCTGTGTCTTTCATTGGGGCGCGCAGTGTCGCGGCCCGCAAACAGGGTAAGCGCCGGACCCATGGGGGTTCGGTGCGGCATCGTCGGGGCGCGGCTCGCAACGGAACCGCAGGACCCCTGGCGTGACATGGGAACCGGTATCCGGGCCTATGTCCCTTCGCGGAAGCGGGGAACGGCTGCTCACGCGGCAGCGGGCCTTGGATCGCGGCGCAATGAGGCTTTTACGGCGCCAAGTCAAGCGCCAAGTCCTGCGAGGCCCCGCGGACATTGCGCTGGCTTCGGTCCTTCGCGTAGATGACGGCACGCGTTCGCGTTCGCGTTCGCGGCGAAGCGGTGCGGGATAGGGAGACCTGCGGTGCGTATGAACCTTGCGGCCATCGCGTCATTCATGCTCGTTGTTGGAGCGCCGCTGCCCGGATTGGCCGAGCCTCGGGACTGCGAGGCCAACATCAATGGCGAGAATGTCACCATTCTCTACGACCGCGACCTCGACAGCTACTCCTCGATGCGCGAGCGGCACCTGACACGCCGCAAGACCTGTCCGGGCGCCGTCGTCATCTCACACATGATGCCGGGACTAAACGAGGAGCAGCGCAGCCTCTTCTGCGCGGTCTACGACGAGGACGCAGAGTATTACCGTGCGCCCGCGAAGGGGGAGCGCGACGCCTATGGCCGCTGCAAGCGCCCCTCGGCGGCCTGCCGGCTCGTCAATGCGACCAAGGAAGAGGCGCTGGCGGTCGCGGAACTCGGACTGGACGCCGCCGGTGCAGGGCTGACTGCGGCGCGCGACACCTCCGGTGCGCTCATCCTGAGCGGCAAGGCGGGTGCGCTGGCCGGTCTTCTGGAGACCGCGGGTGCCAGCGCCGCCGCGGCACTTAGCGCGCCGGGCGTCCTGGCCGGCGCGGCTGTCAGCGTCGTTGCGGTCGGCGGCGCCGTCTATCTCTGCGCGGACTGAGGCGGTCGCAGCGCCCCGGCGCTATCCCCACCGGCTATCGAGCAAGCTGACGCGGAGCGTCGGGTGCGCTTCACTGACCTTTCATCGCCGTCCTGTCCGGATTCGCCGCCTTGGCTGACGATTCTGAAGTCAGGACACCCGAACCAGCAACCGAAACGCCGGTCTCGGCGGAGTATTTCAAAATAAATGTGTTGTATTTCATATGCTTAATAACATTTCATCGGGCTGTCACGAAAACTTCGAAAAAACCGCTTGCGGAGATTGGTGGTGATCCGTAAATACCCCCTCACCGAAGCGGGACAGACTGCTGCGGTGGACGGAACGGCGGCGACGCCGGGAAGTTGAGACGGAAAAA
>NZ_JAPDOG010000048.1 GCF_026013545.1 Defluviimonas salinarum
TCAAGAACGCCCGCCGTGTCGCCACCCGCTACGACAAGACTGCCGAAAGCTTCCTGGGTTTCATCGACATAACCTCGATCCGCCTCTGGCTCCGCCAATTGTCAACATGACCTAGGGCCGGGGGTCAGCTGCCTTCCGTTTTCCCCTTCAGGGACTCGGTCAATGACCGGATCCGCGTGTCGAGCCAGACCCGCGCGGAATCGACGCTGGTGACATAGCCCGTAAGTGCCGGCTCCAGCGCCGGCACGCTTTTCGCCAGGGGTGGCGCAGCGACATAGAGCGACAGCAGCAGAAGAGCGGCAAGGAGCGCCGTGGAGAACCCGAGCCGGAAGCCGGAGCGGCGCCGCCGCAGCGTCTCGGGCGCGTCGATCGAGGCCGGTTCGTCGCCGCGCTCGGATGTGGCGCGGAGCGTCGAGTTGATCGCCTCGATATCCGGCAGGAGCTCGCGCCGCGACGCACGCGAGACGAGCGCCTCGTCGTCGGATTCGTCGTCGTCGCCGCGCATACGCGCCATCCGCTCGGCGGTTTCCTCGATTCGCGGCGGGGCGGCGGAAGCGGAGGCGGGTTGGGGCTCGGCCGCCGATCCCTCGGCCTGCCGCGCAATTTCCTCTCGTTCGGCTTCCTCGCGCAGGACGTTGCGGACCGCGTCGTCGAGAATGCGCCGCCGATCGGCGGCCATGCGCATCGCCGGCGATTCCTCGGCTTCCTCGGCCGTTGGCTCCGGGGTGTCGTCCATCGGAGCGCGATCGGCTTCGCCAGCCGCCGTTCCGGCCAATGCTGCCCTGACAAGCTCCGTCTCGCGATCCGAATCCGCGGCAACGGGTGCCGTGTCCGGCCCCGCGTCGTCGGTCGGATAGTCGGAGGACGGCGTTTCCGCCTCGGCTCCGGCATCGTAGGGTTCATCATCTGCCGCAAGGGCAGGGCTCTCTTCGGTCTCCGCGACCGGTTCGGCGACGGGCTCCTGCGCGGCCGGGCTTTCGGCGCGCGGCGCCGCGGGCGCGGCCTGACTCGCCGCTTCGGCTCTCAGCCGCGCGGCCGAGACCTGAAACCACGCATGACCGCAATTCGAGCATTGGACGTCACGCCCCGATTCAGGGATGGCGCTCTCGTCCACTTCGTATTGAGCGCCGCAACTGGGGCACGTCAGCCGCATGTCGATCCTACCCGTTTCACCCGCCGTACTTCCCGCCAAACGCCGTTCTGGCCATTGTTATGAGCCTGTTGTAGCAAGCAACCGCAAATCGTCCAAGCCTAAGTGGTGCGGAACGGAAAATCAGATGCGGGTCATGGCGCAACTGCCATGAGCGAACAGGGGCAGGCCGTGATCGAATTCGAGAACGTGGCACATGGATATGGCGGCGGACCGCTCCTGTCGGAGGTCACGCTGAGCCTCGCGCCGGGGTCGTTCCACTTTCTCACCGGCCCCTCGGGCGCGGGCAAGTCCACCTTCCTAAAGCTGTGCTACGGCGAGCTGGCGCCGGTCGCCGGGCGGATCGCGCTCTTCGGCCAGGAGCTCGACGCGATGTCGCGCGACGACATCGCCCGCCTGCGCCAGAGGGTCGGCGTCGTCCATCAGGACTGCCAGTTCCTCGACCATCTGCCGATTGCGGACAATGTCGCCCTGCCGCTGACGGTTTCGGGCCGCGACGCCGACCCGACCGAACTGCGCGAGCTCATCGCCTGGGTCGGGCTGACCGGGCGGCTCAAGAGCTTGCCGCCCGCGCTTTCGGGCGGCGAGCGCCAGCGTGCGGCGCTCGCCCGAGCGGTGATCATGTCGCCCGACGTGCTGCTCGCCGATGAGCCGACCGGCAATCTCGACTGGGAGATGTCGCTGCGTCTCCTGGCGCTGCTGGTGGAGTTGAACCGGATGGGAAAGACGATCGTCGTCGCGACCCATGATCTCAACCTGATACGCGCCGCCAAGGCGCAGGTCTCGGCCCGCGTCCTGAGGATCAAGGACCGGCGGTTGCTGCTGGCGGGGGCCGAGCTGTGATGGATCGTCTCAACCGCGTCGCGGCGCTCCTGACCGGCGACTCCCGTTCCGCCCAGGTGGTTCCCCCCTCGGGCTCCGCGGCCTGGCTGACCGTGCTTGCCGCCGCGGCGATGGCGCTGCTCGCGGTCTTCGCGCTGGCGCTGACGCTCGCCACCGGACGGCTGGCGGAGCGCTGGTCGGGCGCGCTGTCGCAAACCGCCACGGTGCGGATCTCGGCGCCGCAGGCGCAATTGGAGGCGCAAACGAAACAGGTGCTCGACATCCTCGCCGCGACGCCCGGCATCGCGTCCGCGCGCGCCATCGAACCGGCCGAGACGCGGGCGCTGCTCGCGCCGTGGTTCGGCCCCGACCTGCCGGTCGAGAGCCTGCCCATCCCGCAGCTCATCGAGGTGACCGAGACGGCGAGTGGTTTCGACGCCGAGGGACTGTCGCTGCGGCTCAAGGCGGAGGCTCCCGGCGCGACGCTCGATGACCACATGCGCTGGCGGAAGCCGCTGGTGGAGGCGGCGGGGTGGATCCGGGCGCTGGGCTTCCTGGCGCTCGGCCTGACCGGCGCGGCGCTGGCGGCAATGGTGACACTCGCCGCACAGGCCGCGCTCGCCGCGAACCGGCAGGTGATCCGGGTGCTGCGGCTGATCGGCGCGCGCGACGCCTACATCGGCCGCGCCTTCGTGCGCCGCTTCACCTTGCGCGCCTTCTTCGGGGCCCTCGCCGGCACGCTGCCGGGCATGGCGGCAGTGGCGCTCCTGCCGGCGGCATCCGAAGCGGGCGGGTTCCTGACCGGGCTCGGCTTCTCGGGTGCCCAGTGGCTCTGGCCGCTGGCAATTCCGCTCGTGGCGGCTATCGTGGCCTTCTGGGCGACGCGCGCCGCGGCGTTCCGGATGCTTCGGGAGGTGCAATGAGGCTGGCGCTGCAATACCTTCTGTCGGTGATCTTCATCGTCCAGATGTACCTCGCGATGGCGCTCTACGCGCTCTTCTGGACCCCGTTCGTGATGCTGCGCCGCGAGGCGGTCTTCGACGCGGTCCACGCCTATTGCCGCTGGGTCCGCGTCTCGGCCGCCGTGCTGGTCGGGCTCAAGTCGGAAATCCGCGGCGAGGTGCCCTCGGACGAGGTGCTGATCGGCGCCAAGCACCAGAGCTTCTTCGACATCATCCTGATGTGCTCGGTGCTGCCGCGGCCGAAGTTCATCATGAAGAAGGAACTGCTCTGGGCGCCGATCGTCGGCTGGTACGCCAAGAAGCTCGGCTGCATCCCGGTCGATCGCGGCAAGCGCGGCAAGGCGATCAAGATGATGGTCGCCGCGGTGCAGGCCGGCACCGCCTGGCCCGGCCAGCTCATCATCTATCCCCAGGGCACCCGCGTCGCCGCCGGCACGGTCAAGCCCTACAAGGTCGGGGTCGGCGTCCTTTATTCGCAGCTCGGTCAGGACTGCGTGCCCGCGGCCACCAATGTCGGCGTCTTCTGGCCGCGCCACGGCCTCCTGCGCAAACCCGGCCTCGCGGTGGTCGAGTTCCTGCCGCGGATCCCGGCGGGCCTGTCGGTCGAGGAGTTCATGGGCCGGATCGAGCCCGAGATCGAGGACGCCTCGAACCGGATCATGGCCGAGGTCGGATTCCCTTCGCCCCACGGTTGAGGGGCGGCTTCCGTCAGGTTAGTCGCGGCTTGATTGGCGAAGAACCGACACGTTCGAGGGGGTGCCGTCGGCACCGATGTCGGGCATCAGCAGGTCTTCGAGGAAGAATGCGATGAGCTGGGTGCGGTTGGTGAGGTTCGACTTGCGGTAAACGCTCGCCGCGTGCTGGCGGACGGTGGCGACGGTACTGTCGCGCAGAGCCGCGATCTCCTTGTGCGACAATCCCTTGAGCATGAGCCCCGCGACATCGGCCTCGGCCGAGGTCAGCTCCCATGCGCGGAACTGCGTGGAGATGGCGCGCGACAATCCTTCGACATGGGCCCGCGCTGTCTTGCGCCAGTGCTCGCTGTCGCGCCGGGCGTGCACCAGCCCCTCCATCAGCGCCGCGCGTTCGCGCCGCATGTCACGGGATTCGACCAGCATGTTGGCGGTGAACACCACCGCGCCGATCAGCAGGAGCAGCTCGGCGATATCGGCCGCCAGCGTCACCGGATCGAACGGGTCGGGAGTCCGTATGTGCTCCACGGTGAACAGCGCCGCGTAGAGCGCACCGGCAAAGCAGGCAAACAGGATCGGACGGCGCATGGCTTCCTCCTCCGCTCAGAGCCTTGGATTCTAGCACGGTTTCGGGGCCGAACCTATTGCCCCTTTGGGCGAGTGCGCGTACCGCGCCTCAGGCGGTAAGCCCCTTCGAGCCCATGTTGAGAAACTTGTCGCGCCGGTCTTTGACAAGCTCCGCCGGCTTCTTGTCGCTGAGCTCCTTGAGCATCCCGCCGATCGCGGTGCCGACGCTCCGGATCGCCTCGTCGCGCTGGCGCTGGGCGCCGCCGAGCGGCTCGGGAATGATCCGGTCGATCACGCCGAGCTTCAGGAGATCCTGGGCGGTCAGCCGCAGCGCATTCGCCGCCTCGCGCATCCGCTCGGCGTCCTTCCACAGGATCGAGGCGCAGCCCTCGGGCGTGATCACCGAATAGATCGAATGCTCGAGCATCGCGACCCGGTTCGCCGTGGCGAAGGCCACCGCCCCGCCCGAACCGCCCTCGCCGATCACCACCGAGATCAGCGGCACGCCGATCTCCAGACATTTCTGGGTCGAACGCGCGATCGCCTCGGACTGGCCGCGCTCCTCCGCGCCCTTGCCGGGATAGGCGCCGGGCGTGTCGACGAGCGTGATCACCGGCAGCCGGAAACGGTCGGCGAGGTCCATCAGGCGGATCGCCTTGCGATAGCCCTCGGGCCGGGCCATGCCGAAGTTGCGCTCGATCCGGGTCTTGGTGTCGGAGCCCTTCTCCTGCCCGATCACCACCACCGGCTGGTCGTCGAAGCGGGCGAGACCACCCATCACCGCGTGGTCGTCAGCGAAATTACGGTCGCCGGCGAGGGTCGTGAACTCGGTGAAGAGCGTGTCGATGTAGTCCTTGCAATGTGGCCGGTCGGGATGGCGCGCGACCTGGCATTTGCGCCAGGGATCGAGGTTCTTGTAGAGATCTTTCAGCATGTCTGCCGACTTCTTGTCGAGCGCGGCGGCCTCCTTGGAGACGTCCATTCCCTCGTTCTTGCGGGCGAGCGCCCGAAGCTCTTCGGCCTTGCCTTCGATCTCGGCCAGGGGCTTTTCGAATTCGAGGTAGTTCATGGCGCTCTCTCTCAAGGGTCAGCGGTCTATATGCCGACAGGCGCCGGCTTATGCAACTCCATGCGTTCCCGCGTGGACAAGCCCTGGGTCCGGCCTTAGCGTCGCGCGCGTCATGTCCGTCCCGATCGCCCTCGACAGCCGCGCCTCCTGGACCCGCCTCGCCATTGCGCTTCTGGCGGGCGTGGTGGGCAATGTCGGCATGTGGGCGGTGATCCTCGTCATGCCGGCGGTCGAGGCGGAGTTCGGCACCGACCGAGCCGCCGCCGCGCTGCCCTATACGCTGACGATGGCGGGATTCGCGCTCGGGAACTACCAGATCGGCCGCGCGGTCGACCGTTTCGGCATGAGCGCCGCGCTGGTCGCGTCGGCGCTGCTGATCGCGGCGGGCTACGCGCTGGCCGCGGCGAGCGGCTCGGTCGCTGCGCTCTCGGCGGTGCATTTTATCATCGGCTTCGGCTCAGCGGCGAGCTTCGGACCGCTGATCGCCGATGTCTCGCAATGGTTCCTCAAGCGCCGCGGCATCGCCGTCGCGTTCGTGGCGAGCAGCAACTACCTGTCTGGGGCGATCTGGCCGGTGGCTCTCGCCGGCCTGCTGGAGTCGCAGGGCTGGCGCGCAGTCTACCTTGTGCTGTCGCTGCTGACGCTCGCCGTGGTGATCCCGCTCGCGCTCCTGCTCCGGCGCCGCCTGCCCGAGGACATGGCAGACCACACGACCCGCATCGCCGCCGATCGCGCCGCGACCACCGGGCTCTCGCCGAGGGCGCTGCAATGGCTTCTGGCGCTTGCGGGCGTCGGCTGCTGCGTGGCGATGTCGATGCCGCAGGTCCATATCGTCGCCTATTGCGTCGATCTCGGTTTTGGCGCCGCGATCGGGGCCGAGATGCTGTCGCTGATGCTCCTCGGCGGCGTCGCCTCGCGGCTCGTTTCGGGGCTACTTGCCGACATGCTCGGCGGCGTACGCACGCTTCTGATCGGCTCGGTGCTGCAGGCTGTGGCACTGGTCCTCTACCTGCCTTCGGCGGGCCTGACATCGCTATACGTCGTCAGTCTCGTCTTCGGGCTGTCGCAGGGCGGCATCGTGCCCTCCTACGCGGTCATCGTGCGGGAATACCTCCCCGCGAAGGAAGCCGGCGCGCGGGTCGGCTTCGTGATGATGGCGACCCTCGTCGGCATGGCCTTGGGCGGCTGGATGTCGGGCTGGATCTACGACCTTACCGGTTCCTACCGGATGGCCTTCGTCAACGGCATCGGCTGGAACCTCGTGAACCTCGCCATCGTCGCTTGGATCTTCTCCCGCGCGCGCCCGCGGCTCTCCGCGCGCGCCTGAAGGAGCGACAACGGCCTGCCCTTCATCTTGCCGCAAGTATCCTCGGGGGTGAATTGGCCGCGAGGCCAAGAGGGGGCGGAAAGCCCCCCATTCCTCAGCCGGCGATCATCTCGGCCTGACGCACGATTACCTCGGCCTGCTTGATCGAGGCGATGTCGACGAGCCGGCCCTTGTAGACGGTCGCCCCGGCGCCCTCGGATTTGGCCTTTTCCATCGCGGCGAGGATCTCGCGCGCCTCGGTCACCTGGGCCTCCGACGGCGTGAAGACCTCGTTGCAGAGCGCCACCTGCTTGGGGTGGATCGCCCATTTCCCGACCATGCCGAGCGTAGCCGAGCGCCGCGCCTGGGCGCGGAAGCCCTCGTCGTCGGAGAAGTCGCCGAAGGGGCCGTCCACCGGCAACACGCCGTGGGTGCGGCAGGCCGCGACGATTGCGGCCTGGGCCCAGTGCCAGGGGTCGGACCAGTGCTTCTGGCCCTCGCGGACCATGTAGTAATTCTCCTGCGTGCCGCCGATCCCGGTGGTCTGCATCCCCATCGAGGCGGCGAAGTCGGCCGCGCCGAGGCTCATCGCCTGAAGCCGCGGCGAGGACGCCGCGATCGCCTCGACATGGGCGATGCCAGCGGCCGATTCGATGATGACTTCCAGGGAGATACGCTTCTTGCGGCCTTTTGCCGCCTCGATCGCCGTCACAAGCGCATCGACCGCGTAGACATCGGCGGCGCAGCCCACCTTGGGGATCATGATCTGGTCGAGCCGGTCGCCGGATTGTTCAAGAAGATCAACGACGTCGCGGTACCAGTAGGGCGTGTCGAGACCGTTGATCCGGACGCTGAGGTACTTGTTGCCCCAGTCCACGTCGCCGATCGCCTGGATGATGTTCTTCCGCGCTTCGGGCTTGTCGTCGGGGGCGACCGAATCCTCGAGGTCGAGGTTGATGACGTCGGCCGCGGAGCCCGCCATCTTCTCGAAGATCGCCGGACGCGAGCCGGGGCCGAAGAGCTGGCAGCGGTTCGGGCGGGCAGGGGCGGCGGGTTGGAGGCGGAAGCTCATCGGCAAATCCTTCGGCAAGGAAGTTTCGTGAAGTCTCCACGTTCGGATAGAATATTGCGCTGCGCCGCGCAAGCATCCTTTTGCAGGTGCAGAAATTCGGGCGACGCCAAAGGGGAGATGTCCGTATGCCCCGCGTACCGCCTGCTTACAGATGCCGTACCGACACGCGCCGCTGTCGGACCGGCTTGACGGCGGGCCGGGGCGGCGCGACACCGGGGGGCCCGGAACCGTCCGGGGAGGTTCCGGAGACCGCCGATGACGCTCACCCTGACCGAGGACAGCTTCCCGCTGGCGGAGGTCTTCACCATCTCGCGCGGCTCGAAGACCGAGGCGCGGGTACTGACCGCGACCGTCGCCCGCGACGGTGTGACCGGGCGCGGCGAATGCGTGCCCTATGCCCGCTACGGCGAGAGCATCGCGAGCGTGGCGGACCAGATCGCCGCCCTGCCCGAGGGCATCGAGCGGGCGGCGCTGCAGCAGGCGCTGCCGCCCGGCGCGGCGCGCAACGCGGTCGATTGCGCGCTTTGGGACTGGGAGGCGAAACGCGCGGGCCGGCGGGTCTGGGAACTCGCGGGATGCGCGGCGCCGGGGGCGATGGTCACCGCCTTCACGCTGTCGCTCGACACGCCGGAGCGGATGCGGACGGCGGCGGCGCGGGCCGCGCAGCGGCCGGTCCTGAAGATCAAGCTCGGCGGCGAGGGCGACATGGCGCGGCTCGAGGCGGTCCGGGCGGGCGCGCCGGCGGCCCGGATCATCGTCGATGCCAACGAGGGCTGGACGGCGGAACTTTATGCGGAGCTCGCGCCGCATCTCGTCCGGCTCGGGGTGGTGCTGGTCGAACAGCCGCTGCCTGCGGGCGATGACGCGATGCTCGCCGAGATCGCCCGGCCGGTACCGGTCTGCGCCGACGAGAGCTGCCATGACCGTGCCTCGCTCGCCGCCCTCGCAGGGAGCTATGACGTGGTGAACATCAAGCTCGACAAGACCGGCGGTCTGACCGAGGCGCTGGCGCTCAGAGACGCGGCGCGGGCGGCGGGGTTCGGGATCATGGTCGGCTGCATGGTCGGCTCCTCGCTCGCGATGGCGCCGGCGGTTGTGGTGGCGGAAGGGGCGGAGTTCGTCGATCTCGACGGGCCGCTCCTGCTCGCGCGGGACCGCGCGCCGGGGCTGGACTACGCGGGCTCCGTTCTCCGGCCGCCGGTCGCGGCGCTCTGGGGCTGAGGCGGGGTCAGCGCCCGTCGACTGGCTCCGCCGTGACGGTGGTGAGTGCGCGACAGGGTTCGTCGCCGAGGCAGACATAGCTGTGGTCGAACTCCGACTCGAAATAGATTGAATCTCCGGCATCCAGCTGGCGCCGCTTGCCGTGGATGTCGATGCCGAGGCTACCGCTCATCACGTAGACGATCTCCACCCCGGCATGGGAATGGGGCGCGGAAGCGGGGGCGCCGGGCGGGAACTCGGCCAGATAGGCTTCCATCCGGCGGTCGGTGACGGGAAAGTCGAGGCTTTCGAAGTGGAAGGTCGGCTCGCCCGAGGGCGTATTCGGAAGCCGGATGCGCTCCTTCTTGCGCACGATCTCGACGATCGGCACGACTTCACCTTCGGCGAAGAAATGCTCCAGACCGACGCCGAAGACCAGCGCGATGCGCATCAGCGTCGGCAGCGTCGGAAAGAGCTGTCCGCGCTCGATGCGCGAGAGCATCCCGGCCGAGAGCCCGGAATGGTCGCCGAGTTGCTCCAGCCCCAGCCCCTTCGCCGTCCTCAGGCCCCGGACCTTCTGGCCGATTCGGTAGGCTTCCAACCGGTCGTTCAGCGTTTCGGACAGCATTTCCCTGCTCCCTCTTTGCGTCTCACGAAAATACACCTGCCAGTGTTTTCGTGTCGTTAAATAATTGTGCATATCACGCAAATGTGCGTGACGCGACAAACTTTGTCGTGTCATTAAAATACCCGTCGCCGTTCCAATCAAGTCCCCAGGCGGCTCGATACGAAAGGATGAACCATGAAATTCCGTAAGCCTTTTCTGCCCGCGATCTCACTGGCTGCCGCGCTGGCCATGACCAGCGTGCCGGCGCTTTCCGGCACGGCCGACATCGTCGACACCGCGGTTGCGGCCGGTGAATTCGGCACGCTCGCGGCGGCGCTGACGGCGGCCGACCTGGTCGACACGCTGAAGGGCGAGGGGCCGTTCACGGTCTTCGCGCCGACCGACGCGGCCTTCGCGGCGCTGCCCGAGGGCACCGTCGAGGACCTCCTTAAGCCGGAGAACAAGGACAAGCTGACCGCCGTCCTGACCTACCACGTCGTGCCGGGCAAGGTGATGTCGGGCGACCTGACGAACGGCATGCAAGCCTCCACCGTCAACGGCGCCGAGGTGACGATCATGACCGAAGGCGGGGTCATGGTGAACGACGCCCATGTCACGGCCGCCGATGTTGAGGCCTCGAACGGGGTCATCCACGTCATCGACAAGGTCATCCTCCCGTCGATGTAACCCCAATCGGAGGGGGCCGCGGCCCCCTCCCCACCTGCCGGAAAGGGAGGACACGATGAACAGACGAAATGCCCTGCGCGCCCTTGTCGCCGCAACCGCCATCGCGACGATTTCCGCCTGCACGACGACGCAGCGATCCGGGCCGGACGTGGTCACGGTCGCGGCCACCAACGAGGATTTCTCGACGCTGGTCGCCGCCATCAAGGCGGCGGGGCTGGAAGAGACATTGCGGGGCGACGGGCCCTTCACCGTCTTCGCGCCGACGAACGCGGCCTTCGCGGCACTGCCGGTCGGAACGGTGGACGACCTGCTGAAGCCGGAGAACAAGGACCAGCTGGTGTCGGTCCTGACCTATCACGTCGTGCCCGGCACGGTGACCTCGGACCGGCTCGCGGGGCAGCGCCTCGACGTCGCAACGGTTCAGGGCGGGGCGCTCAGGATCGACGGGCGCGACGGCGTCCGCGTCAACGACGCCAATGTGACCGGGGCCGATGTGATGGCCTCCAACGGCGTCGTTCATGTCATCGACGCCGTGTTGCTTCCGCCTTCCAAGTGACCCGATCCGCGCCCGGTCCGGAGGGCCGGGCGCGCGAAGCCACGAAAGGACCAGACATGAACTTGCTCAATCTCACCACCCTCGCGCTCGTCATCATCGGCGCCTTGAACTGGGGCCTGGTCGGCATCGTGAATGTCGATCTGGTCGCCGCGATCCTGGGGGACGGCAGCCTTCTGTCGCGCCTCGTCTACATTCTCGTGGGTCTGTCCGGTGCCTATCAGGTAATTTCGGCCTGGAAGGGCGCCGCCGTGCGCGTCTAAGTCCCTCGGCGCCACGGCCGTGCGTGCCTGCTCCCCTGGGCGCGACGGCAGAACGTCCGGCGCGGTCCGTTCATGGACCGCGCCGGACGCCTTTGTGGCGGGCGAACCGCTTGACGTCGCGGCGCCGAGGCCCGATGACAGGGCGTCAGCCTGAAGGAGCGCCGTGATGAGCCGGACCGTCTATGTGAACGGGGAGTACCTGCCCGAGGAGGAGGCGAAGATCTCGGTCTTCGACCGCGGTTTCCTGATGGCCGACGCGGTCTACGAGGTGACGAGCGTGCTTGGCGGCAAGCTCATCGATTTCGCCGGCCATGCCGAGCGGCTGCACCGCTCGCTGGCGCTGCTCGACATGCGCCAGCCGGTGACGGACGAGGAACTGCTGGCGGTCCACCGCGAGCTGGTGGCGCGGAACGGGATCGAGGACGGGCTCGTCTATCTGCAGGTCACCCGCGGCAATCCCGGCGACCGCGATTTCGCCTTCCCGGACCCGGACAAGGTGAAGGCGGGGATCGTGCTTTTCACCCAGTCGAAGCCCGGTCTGGCCGACAACCCGGCGGCGAAGACCGGCATGAAGGTGATCTCGATCCCCGACATCCGCTGGGGCCGTCGTGACATCAAGACGGTGCAGCTCCTTTACCCCTCGATCGGCAAGATGATGGCGAAGAAGGCGGGATGCGACGATGCCTGGTTCGTCGAGGACGAGGGCGTGGTGACCGAGGGCACCTCGAACAACGCCTATATCGTGAAGGGCGGCAGGATCGTCACCCGGCAGCTCAGCGAGGACATCCTGCACGGCATCACCCGCGCCGCGATCCTGCGGTTTGCGCGCGAGGCGCAGATGGTGGTCGAGGAGCGGGCCTTCACCGTTGCCGAGGCGCAGGCGGCGGACGAGGCCTTCGTGACCTCGGCCTCGGCCTTCGTGATGCCGGTCGTCGAGATCGACGGCGTGGCGCTCGGGTCCGGTGCGCCGGGGCCGGTGACGCGGCGGCTCAGGGAGATCTATCTGGAGGAAAGCCGCAAGGCGGCGATCTGAGCGGGCGCCCCAAGCCGGCTTGTCAGAGGGGCGATTCCGGCGCAGCATCCTGGTCAGGCATAGCAGGGTGCGCGTGAGATGATCGATTACGCCGATCCGGAAGTCGCCGGCTATTGTGACGTGCCGGGGGGGCGTGTCTGGTACAGGATCAACGGACGCGACAGACCCGGTGCGCCGCTGGTCGCGATCACCGGCGGGCCCGGGCTCTCGCACCATTATTTCCTGCCGTTGCTGCGCTTCGCGGAAGACCGGCCTGTCGTGCTGTACGACCAGCTGGACACCGGTAATGCCGACCGGCCCAAGGACCCGTCGAACTGGACGCTCGGCCGGCCCGTCGAGGAGCTGGAATGCCTGCGCGCCGCACTGGCGCTCGACCGCGTCATTCCGGTCGGGCATTCCTGGGGCGGGCTCGTGGGCTACGAATATGCCCTTGCCCACCCGGACCGCTGCGCGGCGCTCATGCTGTGGAGCCCGTTCCTCAGTTGCGCGCGCTGGACGGCGGACACGAGGGATCTGATCGCCGGCCTGCCGGACTACGTCCAGCGGCTGATCGCGGCCTGCGAGGCGCGCGGCGCCTATGACGACCCCGCCTTCGAGCACGCCAATGCGATGTTCGCAAAGCGCCATGTCCGGGTCGTCGATCCCCGGCCGCCCGAACTGGCCCGCGCCGCCTCAGGCTTTGCGACGGAGTTGTACAACGCCGTCAACGGGCCGAGCGAGTTCAGCCTCTCGGGCGTGGTTCGCGGTTACGAGGGGATCGAACGGATCGGCGAGTTGGGGATGCCGGTGCTCTTTTTCTGCGGCGAGCACGACGAGGCCCGGCCCGCGACGATGCGCGAATTCGCCGGCCGGGCGCCGCAGGCGGAGATGGCGGAAATCCCCGGAGCGGCGCATTTCAGCCTCAACGAGAATCCCGAAGCGACGCTGGCGGTGCTGGGGGATTTCCTGGCGCGTCATGGCAGCTGACGGGCAGGGCCGGACGGTCAGGCGGAGGACTGGACGAGATGCACCGTGACGGCAGCGTAGAAGACTCCGCTCGCAGCCAGCACGAAGACATGCCAGATCGTGTAGTGATAGGGCAGCCGCTCCCAGAGGTAGAAGATCACCCCGGCGGTGTAGAGGATGCCGCCGGTGAGGATCAGGGTCAGCACCGGCCATGACAGCGCGGCGAGGAGCGCGCCGCCGGCCACGAGCCCGGCCCAGCCCATGCCGAGATAGAGCGCGAGCGCCAGCAGCCGGAACCGGTCGGGTGCCGTGACCTTGAGCCCGATGCCGGCCAGCGCCGCGACCCAGATGCCGGCGAGGAGCCACAGGCCCTGGCCCGACAGGAGCGTGAAGGGCGTGTAGGTGCCCGCGATCTTGACGTAGATCGCCGAATGGTCGAGCCGCTTCAGTACCCCCTCCCAGCCGCTGCCGGGCAGGAGGTTGTAGAGCGCCGAGCAGAGCAGCATCGTGATCAGCGCGAGCCCGTAGACCGTAATGCCGAGGAGCGCGGTGAAGTCGCCGCGCAGGAAGGCGGTGACGGTGATCAGCACCGGCACCGCGACGAGCACGATCGTCAGCCCCGAGACATGGATCACCGCATCCGAAAGACGCTCGGAGCGGGAATAGTCGGAACGGGTCTCCAGCAGGGCCATGATGGTACAAGGCTACCAGCTTGCGGGTTAACCGCCTACGAAACAGCGGTAAACTCCGCGTGTTTCGACGGGAAACGGCCGGATTCCGTTACGTCACACGTCCTCCCACGGGAAGCTGTCGAGCCGTTCCGCGCCGGTTTCGGTGATCAGAACCTGGGTTTCGAGCTTGATCGATTCTGTTCCCTTTTCCGCGATCAGGCTTTCGACGCAGAGCACCATACCGGGCTCGAACCGCCCCGCCATCGCCCGGTTGGTCCAATCGACGTGCAGGGGCACCACGGGCCATTCGTCGGCCATGCCGACACCGTGCACGGCCAGCGAGTAGCGGTAGTCGATATGCTTTTCCGGGATGCGCCAGCTCTTCTCGTTGAACTCGGCGAAGTCGCGGCCGGGGACCAGGAGGGCGAGGTTGTGCTCGATCTGGTCGAGCGCCGTCCGGTAGAGCCGTCGCTGCGTTTGGTTCATCGGCTCATAGCCGCAGACCCAGGACCGCGAGAGATCGGCGCAGTAGCCGTAGGGGCCGATCATGTCGGTGTCGAAGGAGATCATCTCGCCAGCACGGACGGGGCGGTGCGAGCATTCCCGGTACCAGGGATTGGTGTTCGGTCCCGCGGTCAGGAGCTTCGTCTCCAGCCAGTCGCCGCCGGAACGGGCATTCTCGAAATGCAGATGCGCCCAGAGCTCCTGTTCGGTGACGCCGGGCAGGGAATGCTCGTAGATCCGCGCCATGCCGGCCTCGCAGACCCGGATGGTCCAGCGCATCAGCTGGATTTCCTCGGGCGACTTGATCGCGCGGGCGGTCTCGGCGAGTTCGGCGCCGTCGACGAGGCTGATCCCGCGTTCGGCGAGCGCGGGCGGCGCGTTGATGTCGAGCTTGTCGGCCGCGAGCCGCATGTTGCCGCCGCCGTGGCTGCGGACGAGATCGGCGATCTCGTCGGCCCAGTCCTCGACGAAGCCCCGGGTCTGGTCGCCGCGGCTCATGAACATGTAGGTGATCGCGGTCCGCACCTCGTCGATGCCGGGCAGGCCTTGGGCGAGATGCTCGCAGCCCTTGAACTCGAAGAGGATCGCCGGGCCGCCCGCGAGGATCAGCGCGTAGCGCATCGGATTGTGCGCGGTCCAGACCTGCATGTTCGAGACGTCGAAGGCGTAGCGGATATTGACCGGATCGTAGAGCAGCAGCCCCGCGACGTCGTGGCGCGCGATCTGGTCGCGCAGCCGCCCGAGGCGGTAGGCGCGGGCGGTGTCGAGCACCGCCCCCGGAATCGGCGAGACGAGCGGCCGGTTAGAGCCCTCGGAGTTGAGGTAGGTCGTCTTGCGGGCGTCCTTGAACGGGCCGCTCATGCCGCGCGGCCGTAAAAGCCCCGCTGCTCCTCCTCGGTGAAGCGCACGCCGGGGCGCTCGTAGAAGGAAAAGACCGTGATGATGCGGGCGCGGGTCCCCTTGACCGGGGTCACCCGGTGGGCGGTGTTCTTGCCCTTGAAGACGTTGAGCGTGCCGGGGGCGAGGGTGAGCCGCTTCAGGTCCGGATCGCCGTCCGCGAGAAGCCGCGCGACGCCCTCGTAGTTCGGGTCGTCGTCGCTCCGAAGGTCGGAGCGGTATTCGAATTCGCCGCCCGCCTCCGGCGCCTGCAGGAGGAGCGTCGTCGTGAACTCGGAGCGGTCGAAATGCCAGTTGAGCGCCTCGCCCGTGCCATAGGCCATCGCGTTCACGCGGGCGAGCGGGTCGTCCATCGTGTGAAGCACGGGCTTCTCCATTGCTGCGGCGAGGAACCGGGCGAAACCGGGCCAGTCGTAGAGCGCTGCGACCACGCCACCGATCTGGTCGCCGCAGAGCGTGCGGTTGACCGTCTCGAACTCCCTGAGCGCCGGGTGGCCGGGGGCGAGGCCGGGGATCTCCTTGCGGAAGTAGATGTTGTGCTTGCGGGCATGGGTGAAGCTTTCGCCGTCGAAGCGCGGGACAAGCGCGGAAACGGCGGCTCCGATCGCCTCGGGCTTCAGGAAGCCCTCGAAGTTGAACATGCCGTCGCGGGCGAGATCGGCGCGGGCTCGGGCGACGAGCGCCTGCCACTCCGGGCTCTCGGGCCGGTCGAGCGGATAACGGTCGAGATCGATGATGTCCTGCATGGTGTCCATGGCGTCCTCCCTGTCGCGCAGAGGCTGGGGTCGGAGCGCCGTTCTTGCAACGGGAGAAATTTTCGCGGAGCATAAGAAAAACTTTCGGAATCGCGATGTCCACCCTACCGCCCCTCAACGCCCTCCGCGCCTTCGAGACCGCCGCCCGCGCCGGCAGCTTCGTCGCCGCCGGGGTGGAACTCGGCGTCACCTCGGCCGCCGTCAGCCAGCAGGTCCGTGCGCTCGAGGAGCATCTCGGCAAGCAGCTCTTCCTGAGGCAGGGCAACCGGATCACGCTCACCGATGCCGGCCGCGCGATCTATCCCCGGGTCGAGTTCGCGCTGACCGATCTCGCCGCGGTGGCGGCGGAGCTCGGCGAGGGGCGGATGCGGGCGCGGCTGGTGCTCTCGGTCATCCCCTCGGTCGCCGAATTGTGGCTCGTCCCGGCGCTCGCCGGGTTCGAGGGGCGGGCCGGGATCGAGATCCGGGTCGAGGAGGATCCGGTGGCCTTCGGCCGCGAGGGCGCCGACCTGCGGCTGACCTACGGCGGCCACGCCTATCCCGACCACCAAACCGAGCCCCTGTTCCGCGACCGGATCGCCGCCGTCGCGGCACCGGGGTTCGCGCTGCCCGAGGAGGGACTGGCGGCGCTCCCCGACAGCGCCTTCATCCATACCGACTGGGGCGCTTCCTACGCGACGCAGCCGGCCTGGGCGGCGTGGTTCGCGGCGAAGGGCGACACCCGCCGCCCCGACCCGAAGGCCGGGCTCCGGGTCGGCACGACCGGGCTCGCGCTCGCCGCCGCCCGCGCCGGCCTCGGCGTCGCGCTGGTTCCGGAACGTCTTGCGGGCGTCGAGATCCGCGCGGGGGCGCTCGTCAGGATCGACGCCACCGCGCTGCCGATGTCCTGGGACTACGTGCTGGTCTTTCCGCGCGCCCATGCGCGCCGGCCGCGCCTGAAAGCCCTCGTCGCGCATCTCCACGGGGCCGTCGGAGACTGAACCCGCATCGGCGTTCTTCATTGCCGAAATACCCCCGCCGGAGGCAGGCGGAGCGCCCTTCGCCCCGCGAAGGGCGCGACAGACCGCTTGCGCCCGGAACGGGCGCACCGCCGGATCACGCCGGATCAGCCCTCCTTCGGGCCGACATTCTCGCGGAACGCCACCTCGAAGGCGGCCTGCTTGGCGGCATCCGCCTCGGTCTGGTGCGATGCCTTCCAGTCGTCATAAGGCATGCCGTAATAGATCTCGCGCGCCTCGTCCTTGGTCATCGCGACGCCGCGCTCGCTGGCGGCCTCCTGGTACCAGCGGGCGAGGCAGTTGCGGCAGAAGCCCGCGAGGTTCATCAGGTCGATGTTCTGCACATCCGCGCGCTTTTCCATCAGGTGTTGGCGCAGCGTCCGGAAGGCGGCGGCCTCGATCTCGATCCGGGTCTTGTCGTCCATGTCGTCCTCCCTGCTCAGAGATCGGTGTCGGCGAGCGCCGCTTCAAGGATCGGCGCCAGCCGGTCGGCCCAGGCGATCTGGCCGTCCTGGTGGCGGATCAGATCGTGGCGGATCTCGATCAGCACGTTCGCCCGGCCCGTCTTCAGCGCGTGGCGGTCGATAGAATCGCCGTCGAGATGGCCGCCGTAGGGCTCGTTCTCGCCCACGTTGAGGTCGGGCTCGGCCCGGAGCCGCTCGAGCACGGCAAGCGAAAGCTTGGGGTCGAGATGCGAATAGAGGATGCCCACCTGCCAGGGCCGGTCGCCGCGCCCGAAGAGCCGCGGCGTGAAGCTGTGCACCGCGCAGATCACGGCGTCGGCGCGCCGCGCGGCGAGGGTTTCGAGCGCGGCGTGATAGGGCCGGTGGAAGGCGTTCAGGCGCCGCTCGGTCTCGGCCGCGTCGACCGCGCGGTTCGCCGGGATCACCGTGCCGTCATAGAGCTTCATCACCAGCGTCGGGTCATCCTCGCCGCGGTTCGGGTCGATCACGAGCCGCGAGAAATCCGACAGAATCGCCGGCGCACCCAGCCGCTCGGCCAGCCGCCGGGTCACGCCTGCCGCGCCGATGTCGTAGGCGATGTGGCGCTCCATGTCCTCCGCCGCGATACCGAGGTCGCCGCCGCCGATGCAGGGCGGCACGCGGTTCGTCGCATGGTCGCAGGTCACGAGCCAGCGGGACGGACGGTCTTCGCCGACGATCTCGAACGGGTGGTCTGTCATGAGGCCTGTACGTCTTCCGGAATGCCTTCCTTTAGATCAGCGCGCGGCAAAGCGCCAGTTGCCCGGCGCGGTGTTTTCGGCCATAGAGGGGCCGACCAAGATGATAGCGCAAACGGAAGAAACGACATGGCCCCGATGAGACGCCTCCGCAACGTGAAGATCGTGGCCACGCTCGGCCCCTCGTCGAGCGACTACGAGACGATCAAGGCGCTCTTCGAGGCCGGCGCCGACGTGTTCCGGCTCAACATGAGCCACGGCAGCCACGAGGAGCAGGCCGCCCGCCACGCGATCATCCGCCGGATCGAGGCCGAGACCGGCCGCCCGATCGCGATCCTCGCCGACCTGCAGGGGCCGAAGCTGCGCGTCGGCACCTTCGCGCGGGGCTCCGAGGAGCTCGAGGAAGGCGCGGCCTTCCGCTTCGACCTCGACCCCGCCGAGGGCGACGCGAGCCGCGTCTGCCTGCCGCACAGGGAGATCTTCGCTGCGCTCGAACCGGGCGCCACGCTTCTCGTCAACGACGGCAAGATCCGGCTCAAGGTCGAGGACTGCGGCGCCGATTTCGCCGATTGCAAGGTGACGACCGGGGGCACGATCTCCAACCGCAAGGGCGTGAACGTGCCCGACGTGGTGCTGCCGCTCGCCGCGCTGTCCGACAAGGACCGGGCCGACCTGGAGTTTGCCTGCGAGCTCGGGGTCGACTGGCTCGCGCTCTCCTTCGTGCAGCGGCCCGAGGATGTCGAGGAGGCGCGCGGCCTCGCGAAGGGGCGCGCGGCGATACTGTCGAAGATCGAGAAGCCGGCGGCGGTCAACGCCTACCCGGCGATCCTCGCCGCCTCGGACGGGATCATGGTGGCGCGCGGCGATCTCGGGGTCGAATTGCCGGTCCATTCGGTGCCGCCGATCCAGAAGCGGCTGGTGCGCGGCGCGCGGGCGGCGGCGAAGCCGGTGATCGTCGCGACCCAGATGCTCGAATCGATGATCGAGAGCCCGATGCCGACGCGCGCCGAGGTCTCCGACGTCGCCACCGCGATCTACGAGGGCGCGGATGCGGTGATGCTCTCGGCCGAGAGCGCCGCGGGCCAGTATCCGGTCGAGGCCGTGCGGACGATGGACAATGTCGCCAAATCGGTCGAGAGCGATCCGACCTACCGCCAGGTGATCGAGGCCTCGCGCCGGGTCGAGCGGACGAGCATCGCCGACGGCATCGTCGCGGCGGCGCGCGAGATCGCCGAGGCGACCGACATCCACGCGATCTGCTGTTTCAGCCAGTCGGGCCGGACCGCGAGCCTCGTCGCCCGCGAGCGGCCGAACGTCCCGATCATCGCGCTCTCGCCGGTGACCGCGACGCTGCGGCGGCTCTGCCTGACCTGGGGCGTGCACTGCGTGCTGACCGACGCGATCGAGCGGTTCAAGATGGCCGTCGTCAGCGCCGCGCGGGCGGCGCGCGACTACGGGTTCGCGACCGAGAAGGACCAGATCGTGGTGACCGCGGGCGTGCCCTTCAACGTCAAGGGCACGACGAACATCCTGCGCGTCGCGCCCTGCGACGAGCGGCTGATTTTTCGCACCGATCCGGAATAGCGCTGAGACGCGGCCCCGAGTCGTGCGGCAGAGGCGGGCGCTTGCCGCCTTGGCTTGAGCCAAGGACCTAACAGGGTGGGATCACTTCCCGACCTGGCGGATTCTGAATACGAATGATACCAATCTCTTACGCGTTCTTGTGGCGACTCCCGCCGGGGGCGTCGCGAAGGGGTGGCGCCCGCCGGAGACGGAGAGGGTAGCCAGCTGGCGCGGAGGTCTGGCGTCGCTAACTGCCGCGACCGCTTCGCCGCTGCTTGGCCTGCGACCAGGCAACGCCGAGGTATTTCCAGGGATAGCGATGTGCATGATCGCGCTCGGCCCGTGCCCGATCGCGCTCGCCCCGCGCCTGATTTCGCGCGGTCAGCGCCTGATCGCGTTCCGCCCGTGCCTGATTGTGTTCGGCCCAGGCTTGTTCGAACTCGGCCCGTACCTGTTCGAGCTCGGCCCGTGCATGGTCGAGTTCGGTCCGTGCCAGATCGAGCTCGGCCCGTCGTTGGTCCCGCTCGGCAATGGCCGTCGCCAGTTTTATTTCATCCTCGGCCCAAAGCTCCCGAATGACGTTCACATAGGCATCATTCAGCTTTTGGATCACGGCCTCGTTGGACGGAAGGCGCTCGTCACCGAACTCGGTTTGTCGCGTCGGAGCGTTATCGGGGATGGCTTCGGCCCGAGGGCGGAGGAAGCTTTCCAAGCTTTCCCCGCGACCGGAAACATCCTCAAGGTCATAGGCACCGAGGAGCGAAGCACCGACTTTCTGTTCGACCCAACGCACATCGTCTTCACAGAGCCGTTCGAGCACCAGCGCGGGGGGCAATTTGAATGGTGCGCCCGCATGATCTTTCTGGAGCCTGCCTAGGGTCAGGACCCATTGATCTGCTTGAAGCTGCCGCCGCCGGGTGATTCAAGGCTCCAGACTGACGGGGTTGATGATGAGCAATCTTTTCTGGCTGACGGACGAGCAGATGG